>NZ_NFLI01000016.1 GCF_002160825.1 Lachnoclostridium sp. An131 | reverse complement strand
CATTTCATGAATTTACATTACAGGCAGCATAAAAATACCGCCAGCCGTGTATCGGCTGACGGAGAAAAATTTATTGTTTTTCATTGTCCTCTTGACGGGTAGCACACCAAAATCTTATGGATGGCATCCCGCTGCTTTTTATTTTCTTAATTTCAGCTGCTTTTCTTCCGATTATTTCGTCTCCAGAAGCTTCTCTACGCTTGCCAGCTTTACGCAGAGTACAAAGAGGTCTGTAGCCTGTGCCAGTTCTTCCTTTGTCGGGTAGGAAGGCGCAATACGGATGTTGCTGTCCTTGGGATCCTTCCCGTAGGGATAGGTGGCCCCGGCTCCCGTCAGCACTACGCCGGCATCCTTGCACTTCGCCACAATGGACTTTGCACAGCCTTCCATGGAATCAAAGGAAATGAAGTATCCGCCCTTGGGACGAATCCAGCTTCCAATCTCCAGACCGCCCAGCTCTTTCTCCAAAGTATCCAGCACCGCCTCAAATTTCGGACGCATAATCGCCGCATGCTTGCGCATATGCTCGTGAATGCCATCCAGATTTTTGAAGAAACGCACATGGCGAAGCTGATTTACCTTATCATGACCGATAGTCTGAATCGTAAGCTGCCTGCGAATGTCCTTCAGGTTATTCGGGGAAGCCGCGATGCAGGCCACGCCGGAGCCAGGGAAGCTGATCTTGGAGGTGGAGCAGAATTTGTAAACGATATCCGGATTTCCGGCCTTCTCGCACTCTCCGAGAATCTCAATCAGGAAATCCTGATCGTCATCGTAGAGATGATGTACACAGTATGCGTTATCCCAGTATATACGGAAATCCTCCGCCGCCGGCTTCAGCCTTGCGAAACGGCGTACCGTCTCATCTGAATAAGTAATGCCCTGAGGATTGGAATACTTCGGCACGCACCAGATTCCTTTGACAGCCGGGTCAGAGCTTACCAGCTCCTCTACCATATCCATGTCCGGCCCGGTCGGCGTCATCGGAATATTGATCATCTCGATTCCAAAATATTCGGTAATGGCAAAATGACGGTCATAGCCCGGAACAGGGCAGAGAAACTTTACCTTGTCCAGCTTGCACCACGGAGTGCTGCCCATAACGCCATGGGTCATGGATCTTGCTACAGTATCGAACATCACGTTCAGGCTGGAGTTTCCATAGATGATAATTTTATCCGGGGAAACCTCAGACATCTCTCCCAGGAGCTCCTTCGCTTCCTTAACGCCGTCCAGGACACCATAATTACGGCAGTCTACTCCTTCAGAATCCTTCAAATCCGTACTGCTGTTCAGCACATCCATCATTCCCATGGACAGATCCAGCTGCTCTGCGCTGGGCTTTCCACGGGACATATCCAGATGCAAATCCTTTGCCTGTGCCTCACGGTATTTCGCGTCCAGCTCTGCTTTCAGCGCCAGCAGCTCTTCCTTACTCATGTCACGGTACGCTTTCATAATCTTCCTCCTCTTTATCCTTTTGTTCTTCTAAGCAGATTATCCTGTTTTCCGGCGTTTGTCAAGATTCATTTGCTTCCTCGCCAAACACTTCTTTTACAAGACGGTTATATTCCTGCCAGGTCGGATGGTTTGAAAGCTCACCGAGAGCCTTGGCGATAGACCGGTACATCCAGGCATGCATCCTCTTATCCTTTTCGTTAAAACGCTCCCAGACCCGGTCCCCGATAATGCACTGATCCCGGTGTATCGCCCGCAGATTGGCCAGCTTATCTGCCAGTGCAAGCATCTTCGCCTCTGTGCTGGCCCTGGTTTCCAGAAAGGTGATCGTCTCCTGCTTCCGCGTCTTCCAGGTCAGGGCCGCAGGCAGATTTTTTCTTTTGTCCTCACTCTCATTCTCCACAAGCTCCGTAATTCGCCGCCCGAACCGGACCAGCAGATCCTCCCTCGTGGCTTCAGTATCCTCCAGTACGTCATGCAGCACCGCCGCTGCAATGATCTCTTCATCATCCGTCATGGCCGAAACAATAGCGGCGGCCTCTATAGGATGTACAATATAGGGGACGTTCGTACCCTTGCGGGTAGTCCCGGAATGTGCCTTTGTAGCAAATATGATCGCATGGTCCAGTAATGTCAGTTCTTTTTCTTCCATTTGTCTCCTTTTTGCCCGCTCTCCGGCCTGGCCCTTCAAAAGGCACTCTGCGGGCAGTCTGCCGCCCTTCCTGCCTGACTACCCGTAAACCCGCAGTACGGAAGGAATTTCTTTTACCATGGACATCTCTTTTATCACCAGCAGGGAATCCCGGAAATGGCGTTCCACCACCTGATCGGTAATGACCACCAGCTCAGCCAGTCCCCTGTCCGCATTTTTCTGAATCACCTGGGAGATGCTTACATTATTATTTCCAAACACAGAAGCAATCCCCGCCAGAACGCCCGGACGATCCTCCACCTCCAGGCGCAGGAAATAACGGCTCCGCATCTCCTCCGCCGGCTTTACAGGAATATTTTTGTAGCAGGTGCAGCTGATCTTCCCGGTACAGCCTGCCTGAATATTTCTCGCTATCTCAAAAACGTCTCCTGCTACGGCGCTGCCTGTCGGAAGCTTTCCCGCCCCTCTTCCCAGGAACATTGCGTCGTCCACCGCATCGCCATGCACAAAGACTGCGTTGAAGGCGTCATTGACTGTAGCCAGCGGATGGCTGGATGGAATCAGCATGGGATAGACGCCTGCCTCGATGCCGTCTCCCGTATTCCTCGCCACACCCAGAAGCTTAATCACCATATCAAGCTCCTCCGCGTAACGGATATCAGCGGCTGTAATCCTCGTAATGCCTTCCGTATAGACATCCGGAAAGGTTACCCGGGAATTGAATGCGATAGATGCCAGAATCGCCACCTTTCTGGCTGCGTCATAGCCTTCTATGTCCGCTGTCGGATCGGCCTCTGCATAGCCAAGCTCCGCCGCCTTCGCAAGAGCCTCTGAAAACTCCATGTGCTCTGCCGTCATTCGGGTCAGAATATAGTTGGTCGTTCCATTAACGATCCCCATGACCTCCGTAATATGGTTTGCCGCCAGGCACTGCTTCAGCGGACGGATGATCGGGATGCCGCCTGCCACAGCTGCCTCAAACATCAGATCGCAGCCCTGCTCCTCAGCAGTATCAAGAAGCTCATGCCCATACTCCGCCAGCAGATCCTTATTTGCCGTTACCACATGTTTGCCTGCCCGGAGCGCTTCCAGAATATAGGATCTGGCAGGTTCGATGCCGCCCATAACCTCTATCACAATCTGGATCTCCGGATCCTCAAGGATCTCCTGCCAGCTGTCTGTCAAAAGCCCGCTGTCGATGCCTTCTCTCTTTTTCGCCGTATCACGCACCAGTATCTTTTTCAATTCTACAGAGACGCCCAGCTTTTTCGGCATCTCCTCCTTCTGCCACTCCAGAATCTGGCAGACGCCGCCTCCTACCGTCCCTGCGCCAAGAAGCGCGGCCTTTATCACCGGAACTCTGTTCATTTTCTTTTCTCCTGCCTGTCTCAACTGATTCTGCAGCAGACATGAGCCATTCTGCCTGTCCACGCCTGCCTGTTCCACTATTCCAGTGTACTATGATTTCCTGAGACTGTCAAACCGCGAATCCTGCCAAAAAGCACCTGGCTGTCCGGAATCCGGCTGAAATTCTGTCATATCCGGACGGAACCGGAGCGGCAGCAGAGTCTGCTGGCACCGGGGATTACGCCGCTCTTCGATGGCGATGCTTTTGCAGAAGGCCCTCCACAGTGTCTGGAATTCTTTCTCCGTCTCTGCGTATCCCGCGATCTTCCGCAGATCCGGAAGGTCCGCATCCGTCAGAAACCAGCTTCCTCCTGCCCTGTGCACAGCTGCCTGGTTCCTGCCTGTATCCTGGATAATCCAGTTCTCCTGCAGAAGACGGTCTGCGAAATGAGGCGCAATCAGAGGCAGTATGGCATAGGGCGGATTCATGCGGGCGTAGAGCACTCCGCCAGCCAGCTCCTCAAAACGCAGAAAGCCCAGCATCCGCTCCGCCTCGTGCCAGGCCTTATACCGCAGCTTCTCCACCAGCAGAACCGCCGGATCCTGCAGCCGGTTCACTGCCTGGCGCCCATCCGGGAGCGAAAGCCCCAGTACAATCAGCCGGTAAATGGCGTCTGCTTTTCCGGAATCCGGACAGGCGGACGCATAGCAGACCGCCTCCCGGGCCTTCTCCCCCATTCTTCTTTTGACCGTCCGAAGCACCTTTTCTGCCTTCTCCAGATCTGTCCGGACTGTCTGGTACTCGCAGAACAGCTCCATCGTATCCATCCCTTCCGTCTGAAGCTTCACATTTCCGTGCCCCAGCCGGCTGTCCCATGCCTCATATACGCCCGTCAGAATCCCGTCCAGGCTGTCCTCGCATACAAATACCGTTGTCATATGGCTCCCCCTCCGGCAAAAGCCGCTGCGCTCCCGGCAGACACATCCAGCAGAACTGACTGCTCTTCCACAGACAGCGGCATCCCGTCGTCAAAAAGGGAAAGCTGCCGGTAGGTCACGTCATCCCGCAGCTCCGGCGGCAGCTTCTCCTTCACATACAGAAGATTCCTGGTAATATAATCCTCCTCTATTTTAATCGGATACAGGGTTCTGCCTCTGCAGGTGATGAAATACAGCGCACGCTTCAATACTACGCCCATCCGCTTTAAATCCTGGAAATCAAGGCTTCCAAGCCGTCTCGCCTTCACAATCCGCTGGGCGGATTTCACACCGATTCCCGGCACCCGAAGCAGAGTCTGGTAGGAAGCCCTGTTGATCTCCACCGGAAACAGCTCCAGGTGGCGGAGCGCCCAGTCACACTTCGGATCAAACAGTATGTTGAAATTCGGCCTGTCCTCCGAAAGCAGCTCTCCGGCCTCAAAGCCATAAAAACGCAGCAGCCAGTCTGCCTGGTAAAGCCGGTGCTCCCGCAGAAGCGGCGGCCCTCCCGGCAGCGCCGGGAGAGCGCTGTCATCATTGACACGAACAAAGGCCGAGTAAAACACCCTCTTCAAATCAAATTTTTTATAGAGAGACTCTGCTACGGACATAATCTGAAAATCATTCTCCGGCGTGGCGCCTATGATCATCTGCGTGGACTGTCCTGCCGGAACGAACCGGGGCGCGCTGCGGTAAAGAGCCAGCTCCTCCCGATTCTCTTCCATCCGGTTCTGCACCTGCCGCATGGGTTTCAATATTTTCTCCCGGCTCTTTGCAGGAGCCAGCCTCCTTAATCCCTCCGCCGTAGGCAGCTCCAGATTCACACTCATGCGGTCAGCCAGAAAGCCTGTCTTCTCTATCAGGAACGGATCTGCTCCGGGGATCGCCTTCACATGAATATACCCGCCGAAATGATACTGACTCCTCAGCTTGTACAGGGTCTGGTAAAGAAGCTCCATCGTATAGTCCGGGCTGTTCAGGATCCCGGAGCTTAAAAAAAGCCCCTCGATATAATTCCTCCGGTAAAAGCCAATCACCAGATCGCAAATCTCATCCGGAGTAAACGTGGCCCGCGGCACATCATTGGAAGAACGGTTCAGGCAGTAACGGCAGTTGAAGATACATTCGTTGGTAAGCAGGATCTTCAGCAGGGAGATGCAGCGGCCGTCTGCCGCGAAGCTGTGGCAGATTCCCGCGTCAAAACAGTTTCCGATCCCCTTTCCGTTATTTCCGCGGGCCGTCCCGCTTGAGGTGCAGGCCACGTCGTACTTGGCCGCATCTGACAGAATTTTCAGTTTTTCCATCACCGGAAGCTGTTCCGGAATCCTTGTATGCTGCATGAAGGTTCCTTTCATTTTATCGAACATATGTTTGTTTTCAGTATAACACAGCATACCCCCGATTGCAAGGCCAAATACAAAACAGCAGTCAGAATTTTCTGCAAAACATTACAGCTCACACCGCACTCTGCTCTGCGCGGCAAAGGGGCAGCCTGTCCCGGCTGCCCCTTTTCAGACGGCTCCCAGAGGATAATCCTCACAAAGCCTGACGCCCTGTTCATCGCTCTCCCGCAGATTAATGACCCGGAACACCAGATCCCTGTCCTCCGGAAGGCCGTCAGGGAAGGCATAGGTGCCTGTGTACGTCTCGTCTTCTGCACTGTAGCTGTGCGTTCCCGTATAACCATCCAGATCATTTCCATCCCCGTAGACGGTTCCTTCCTCCGCCAGGATAAGCGCCGTATTCTGATATGCCTCAGAAGAAAGCCCTGACAGATTGACTGTAACCGCGTCCGGATACACCAGAACGGAACCCATCATGGCAGTCCCGCCATAGACAGCTATCTCCTGATTCAGTGTGATTTCCTCCGGCTCTTCCCTCTGGAACTCCGCCGTGTAGGATAAGCCATCTATCGTTACTGTGACGGAGCCTGATTCCGCGCTCCAGAAAGACAGAGAGACCGTATCGTTTTCTTTTTCTGCTGCAGTCACAGAATAGTCCCACCTGGCCGGTTCTCCTGGCTCAAACTCCGCATACAATGGAATATCGGCAGGATCGGACGGGAAAATCCGCGTTTCTCCGCTTTCCTCTATGAGCTGAAAGCTCAGCTCTACATACGGGCAGGCATCCTTTCTTCCTGCCAGCTCCAGGCGCGCCCCCTTCTGGGCTTCCTCTGCCGGAACCGTCTCCGTCCCTTCCGGGAAGGCTGCTCCTGCCCCATTCCCAAGGTCTGTGCCTGTCTGCAATCCTTCTCCCGGTCGGAACAGTACATCCTCCACTGCTGTCTCTTGCTGTCCTGTACCTTCCGCCCCTCTTCCTCCCGCCGGCCCTATATAGGAACCGATCCACACAGCTCCCGCAATCAGCGCCAGCAGCGCTGCAGCCGAGGCAGCCACAGCCCACTTCGTCTCCTTCCTGAATTTCATAATCGCACCCAGCCTTTCTTTCAGATGCTCTCCGCCCTCCGACATAGCCGCAGAAATGTGAGACCCCCGGCAGCAGTCCCCCGCCCCGGCAAAGGCAAGCAGCAGGCTGCCATATTTCCGCCTCTCTTCCCTGTCCAGCGGAGCGATAACCGCCTCGTCGCAGGACAGCTCGCACGCCTGGCCGATCTCCTTTTCCAGACGGTACACAAAGGGATTAAACCAGTGCGCACAGATCACCAGCTGAATCAGCCATTTATACAGTCCGTCCCTCCGCCTGCAGTGCGTCAGCTCATGCCGGAACACATAGAGCAGCGTCTCCTCCGGGATATCCTTCTCAGGCAGGATCAGGGCCGGCCTCCAGACCCCCAGCAGTACCGGCGAAGCGATTTTCCCGCCGCGGTACAGCCTTATCTTCCTTTTCAAACGCAGTTCCCTCTCGCAGGCGTCCAGAAGCTCCAAAGGCCTTCCTTCCAGAACCAGCCCGTTTTCCGACGTCAGGCTGCGCGCAAATCTCCGGTAAGCCCTGATCCTGAAAAGCAGAAACAGGAGTGCGGTGAAGCTCCATATAAGAAAAAGGAATCCCCAGAACGGCTGCGCATTTTCTGTTCCGGCCGCCCCTTCTACCCGTCTCTCAGCGCTGTCTGCCTCCTCTGTCTCCTCTGCCTCCTGCCCGGGCGCGCTCCCGCCGCCTGGCGCCGTTTCAGGCATATCCTGAGCTGCGGCCTGGCCCACTTCCTCCCGGCCTGCATCCGGCGTCCCAGGCGTCTGCTCCCGCACCGCATATTCCTGAACCACCGCCTCCGTTCCTGTAAAAACACGGTTCATCAGAGCCGTCTCCGGCGAAAGCGGAATCAGGAAACGCAAAGCTACAACCAGCCAGACATAATACTGCCAGCGCCTGCTGAATCTTTCCCGGTACAACGGCTTTAAAAGCTTCAAAAGAAGGAAGATCAGCGTGCCGGAAAGGGAAAGCGATAAAAGCGTTTTCATAAATTCACTCATTTTGCTCCTCCCAGAATTTCTCGATCTCCTTCAGCTCCTCCGGCGAAAGCCTGTCCTCCTGCAGAAGCGTGGACACCAAGCCGCGCACGTTTCCCCCGAAAATCCTGTCCAGAAAGCTGTTCGTCTGCATAGCCTGATACTCCTGCTCCGTGACAAGAGCCTCGTACTCATTGCGCCTGCCGATCTTGTTTGTCCTCAGATACCCTTTTTCCACGAGACGCGAAAGAAGCGTCAGCACCGTATTCTTCTTCCAGTCATTCCGCTCCTTTTCCAGCTTCTCCATGATAAAGGAATAGAGGGCCGTCCCGCCGTTTCCCCAGATGATCTTCATCAATACCAGCTCCGATTCCGAAATCTGCTGCATCCTTTTCCCTCCCTTCTTCCAGGCGTCCGCAGAGACACCTTTGTTTTATATTAACACTTTGTAGGCTAATTTTATATTAACATTATGTAGGCCTATTGTCAACCCAGGATTTTTGGAAATTATCCTTCACAGGAACAAAAAAAGACGGAGCACGCCAAAAGCATACTCCATACTCCATACCCTATACTCCAATCCCTGCCGGCTGGCGCCGGCAGCTATTCTTCTGTCTCATACGTGTATTCCTCACACTTCCAGTCCAGGTCGGTCTCACCATCTATCTCCCAGATATTTTCAACGGAATAGCGCTTTTCACTTTCGTCTCCGCTGTAAACCATCACAGAAAAGCTCATCTGTCTGTCATCTGGAAATACATCTGCTTCTTTCAGAAAAAGAATTGTATTCCACATTCTCTCCTTGACAGCCTCTGCTTCTTCCTCCTGTTCCAGATCTACGTTAATATGATAACGGCTTGTAGCCGGTTGCTCCTCTGTTCTCAGGATCTCCTTCAATGGCGTATCGACGGAATAGCGCAGAGGGGTATGATCCAGTTCAGCGAAACCATGGATTGCCACATTTATTTCGCTCTCCTCTCCCCAAATCTCCTTGAAATCACCTTCCATCAATTCTTCCAGGCGGATTTGAGTGTATTCCTTAATGAAGGTATCTGCTATCACTTCTTTATAGACATAGATCTCAAATTTCTCCATTCCACGCGCGTCCTCAGGAAAAACCTCGACAAACATCGTACCCAGCGGAGTATAATACTCTACCTTTCCAAATTTCCATTGAAAATCATAGGTATCCGTCAGATATTCCCTTGCCAGCCTTTTTACCTGAATATTTTTGACCGTTCTGTATAAAACAAGAGGCCCAACCAGAACCAGAATAATAAGAGCTATGCTCAAAATCACTATCCGTAATACCTGTACCGCGATTCTGAAAACCTTTCTCCCTGACATTCTCACCTTTCCCCTCACGGCAGTCTCCAGTTTCCCCTTTTCCGCCGTCTCACCCTCACACGCTTTCCCTAATTCTCATACTCGCAGATATACCCGAGCCGGCCCTCCAGAGACGGATACACCTCCAGAATATCGTCCGGGCCGTCAAAAATAAAGCATCGCTCTTCACCGCTGTCGTAATAGAGATAGACACAATCCTCGTCTATCTCTTCTCCCGTCTCAGTCTGAATGCCATGGCTGGGCTCATCTTCAGCCCAGAAATCATCAAATGCCCGGCCAAAATTCACTGCTACATGATCACTGCCATCCGCATAGTAGCCGTTCCAGTATAAATTAAACCATCCCTGTCTTCTTGCACCGACCTGAAAGACAAAATCCGTTTTATTCTCCGCCTCTATCTGAGCCTGTATCCGCTCCAGCTCCTCGAAGCAGGTGACTGCTGCCAGGCTGCCGCCCTTTTCCCTGCACCTTTCCTCCGCCTGAGACCAGCTTCCATCCTCCACAGCCAGTTCATACCTGTGATCTGCGGAGAGCGTGTCTCCTGTCCTGAGAATCGATACCAGTTCCTCTCCGATATACCAGCGCTCCGGATCGACCGCCTTTTTGGTATCATAGACCGCATTCAGCCTTTCCGCATACCCCTGTTCTGTCACAGGCTCCTCTTCCCAGAAATATTCGTACACGAAGTTCCCTTCTTCATCCTGCACGACGCCTTCCGGCGGATCCCCGTAATTTCCCTCTGCAACGTCTGTCCAGACGCCGTTCTCTATCGCGGCAATACGGTCATAATAAGTTCCCATAAGCCCGCCCGGGTTATGGATCTGATTTCCTCTTTCTATATAATCGAAGTTACACCGCAGAGCCATCCACTCATCCACCTGCCCGTTTCCGCAGGTCAGAATCACAGCGCCGCCCGCTGAAACACCGCTGTCCATCACAAGCTCCGGTATTTCATCATCATTTACATAAATCAGGCTGTAGGTATAGAGATCCAGAAAATCCGCGCTTTCCAGCCCTCTTTCTCTGCGGCTCTCCTCCATCTCTTTCTGCTTCTTCTCAAAGTATTCCAGATAAATCTGCTGCCAGCTCTTTTCCTGAGCAGATTCCTGATCAGAAGCGTCTGCATTCCCGGCCGCGTCTCCACTCATGACGGCCCGTGTCTCTTCAGACAGAACAGGGCCGGGCATGACCCGGGAATCCTGTATCTCTGCATTCTTTTCCTGGCAGGCTCCCAGAAGGAGCGCTCCCGCAGCTATTAAGACCATCTTCCCTTTTTTCATACCCGGCCCTCCCTGTTCAGTTTTTGTTTAAAACTCCGCCTCGATCCACGGATTTCTTACCTTGTCAAACTCTCCGGCGTCCGCTGCCTCGGCATAGGCCGGATCCATCGGGATCCTGCCGAGAATCTTCAGATTCTCTTTCTCCGCAATCTCGTCCAGATGGCTCTGGCCGAAGGGATAGAGCTTCTTTCCGCAGTCCGGACACTGGAGATAAGAATAATTCTCCACGACGCCCTTGACCGGAATCTTCATCTGCTCTGCCATGCTCAGCGCCTTCTTCACAATCATCTGTACCAGATCCTGCGGGGAAGTCACCACCACGATCTCATTCACCGGAAGAGACTGGAACACAGTCAGCGGCACATCGCCGGTTCCCGGCGGCATATCTACCACCAGGTAGTCCAGATCGCCCCAGATAACATCAGTCCAGAACTGCTTTACGATATTGGCAATGATCGGTCCGCGCCAGATGACAGGCGTATCCTCTGCTGGGAGCAGAAGATTCATGGACATGAGCTTAATCCCGTTCTTCGTGACACGGGGTTCGATCCCCATATCGCTGGCCTCTGCCGGTCCATGGATTCCGTACATCCGGGGAATGGACGGTCCGGTAATGTCTGCATCCAGGATTCCCACCTGATAGCCTTTTGCGGCCAGCTCATTGGCGATGGAGGCCGTCACCATGGACTTGCCTACGCCGCCCTTTCCGCTGACTACGCCAATAACGCGGCGGATACAGCTGTATTCGTTGGCGTCCACCTGGAAGCTTGCTGGCTTTTTCTCCCGGCTGGGACATCCCTCGCAGCTTTTCTTATCGCAGCTTGTGCTGCTGCATTCTCTCTCACTCATCTTTTTTACCTCATCTCTTTTTTATTTATTATCCTGCGGCAGGCTGTCTGTCATGACCGCCCGTCATGCCGCAGTTCTGATCCCGCAGCAGGCTGCGGGGAATCTTCCTGACCGGTTTTCAGAAAAAGCCGGCTGCTCCCGCAAAAATATTTCTGAATCAAAAGCGCTTTCTCCATGTCTGGGGCGCAAGCAGCATCAAAAGCGGCAGAATCTCAAGCCGCCCAAGCAGCATATCCATACTGAGGACCAGCTTTGAGAAGCAGGAATACAGGGAAAAATTCTGTACCGGCCCTACGCCTCCAAGCCCTGGCCCCACATTGTTCAGCGTCGTTAACACTGCTGTAAAGTTCGTGGTAAAATCAAAATTATCCACAGAAATCAGCAGCACAGAAAAAGCCAGAATCGCGACATAGCAGATCATATACACATAGACGCCCCGGGTGTTTTCTTCCGTCAGACGCTTTCCGTCCAGCTTCACTACATTGACCGACTTGGGATGCAGAACCTGGCGAACCTCTTTCGTTACAGTCTGCGCCAGAATTATGATCCGTGAAACCTTAATTCCACCTCCTGTACTTCCCGCACAGGCCCCTATGGCCATTATAATCAGAAGAATCGTCTTTGAAAATTCCGGCCAGGCGTCAAAATTCGCTGTCACAAAGCCTGTCGTCGTAATCACTGAGGCCACCTGAAAGGCTGCATAGCGGAAGGCCTTCAGCGCCGTTCCATAAATATGCATGATATTAACCGTAATCAAGGCGATGGAAGCCGCCACAATCCCCAGATAGGTCCGCAGCTCTTCGCTTTTGAATACCGATTTGAATTCCTTCAGAAGCAGCAGGTAATACAGGCTGAAATTGACACCGAACAGCAGCATGAAAACTGTAATCACGCCGTCAATGTAAGCGCTGTCATAAAAGGCCACATTTGCGTTCCTGTTATCAAAGCCTCCTGTTCCGGCCGTACTGAAGGTGTGCACCAGAGCGTCATAGAGGTTCATGCCTCCTGCCAGAAGAAAAATCACCTCCATCAAGGATAAGGCAATATACATTCCGTACAGAATACGCGCCGTAGAACGGGCCTTTGGAACCAGCTTGTCACAGGTAGGCCCCGGCATTTCAGCCTTCATCAGGAACATGGAGTTTTTTGAGCTCAGGGGCAGGATCGTCATTACAAAGACCAGCACGCCCATACCCCCGATCCAGTGGGTGAAGCACCTCCAGAAATTCATGCCCATGGGCAGAGCCTCAATATCCGTCAATACCGTGGAGCCTGTGGTAGTAAAGCCCGAAACAATCTCAAAAAAAGCGTCGTAATATTGGGGGATGCATCCTGAAATCACAAACGGAAGAGCCCCGAAAGCGGACCAGAGCACCCAGGCCAGCGCCACAATCACAAAGCCCTCCTTTGCGTAAAGAGACGTATCCTCCGGCTTTTTGGACAGCAGCAGCGATAAGAGCGCCAGAACTGCTATTACAATCAAAAAGCTTACTCCGCTGCTTTCCTGATAAAGCAGCGACACAAAGGCAGGAATCAGCAGCAGGACTCCTTCCATGAGCAGCATCCTTCCCACAATGTATTTAATCATCCCGTAATTCATATTTATCCCTCTAAGCAGTAAAATACAGGAAGGCGTTTCCGCCTCCGGCAGCCGTCAGCGCAGAATGTCCTTCAAATCCTCAAGGCCCTGCGCCATAGATACCACAATGACATTATCTCCCACTTCCAGTGTATCGTTGCCGCCAGGTATAATAATGTGGTTTTTTCTCACAATGCAGGCTACCAGATGGTTTTCCTTCAGCGTCAGATCCTTCAGTGGGATTCCGGTATATCTGGTTTTTTCACGTATTACAAAGCCCAAAGCCTCTATCTTGCCGCCCACCAGCTTATAAACCGTCTCCACATTGGCGCTGCCCATGGAATTTTTCATAGCGCGCACGTAGCTGGTAATCAGATTGGCCGTTACATTTTTCGCGGAGACCACGCTTTCCATGCCCAGCTGCTCTACCATGTTCTCCAGCCCTTCATCATTCACCTTTGTCACAATCTTTGGAACGCCCCGCATTTTCGCATACATGGACATAATGATATTTTCCTCGTCCATGCCAGTCAGCGTCACAAAAGCGTCGGCTTTTTCAATCTCTTCCTCCTCCAGAATCTCATGCTCTGTCGCATTGCCATGGATGATCGTCGCCTTCGGCAGCAGTTCACAGAGCTCCAGGCAGCGCGCCTCATTCTGCTCCACAATCTTCACCTGCATGCCCGCGCCAAGCAGCTGGCGGGCCAGATAATAGGCCACCCGCCCTCCGCCGCAGATCATGACGTTCCTGGCCCTGTTCCGCATGGATTTAATCAGACGGAAAAATTTCTCAATCTCCTTATGAGAAGCTGCAATATTGATCTTATCGCCAGGCTGAAGCACAAAGCTTCCATCCGGGATAAATACCCGGGCTCCCCTCTGCACCGCGCAGATCAGCATCTTAATCTGGTATTTTGTATAAAGGCTGCTTAAGGGAAGCCCTGCAATCACGCTTTTATCGCTCAGAGCCACCTCCACCAGCTCTACCCTGCCCTTTGCAAAGGTTTCTATTTTTGCGGCTGAAGGAAACAGCAGTACGCGGGAAATCTCTCCCGCCAGGGCACGCTCCGGATTTACTGCCATGCTCAGCTTCAGATCCTCCTTTAAAAGATGCATCTGATCCGCATATACAGGATTTCTCACTCTTGCAATCGTCTGCTTTGCTCCCAGCCTTCTCGCCAGCAGGCAGCAGAACAGATTCATCTCATCTGTAGAGGTACAGGCAATGACCAAATCTGCGCCCGGCACATCCGCCCTTTTCTGTACTTCAGCGCTGCCGCCATCGCCGGCCACACAGGATACGTCCATCTCGTTTACTGTGTCTGCCAGTTTCTTTTCACACTGATCAATCAGCGTCACGCTGTTCTTCTCCTCAGACAGCTGCATAGCCAGCTTATGCCCTACTTTTCCGTCTCCGATGATAACAATGTCCAATTTGTCTTCCTCCCAGCTTCTTACCGAAAACGATTTGTCTCAAAGTGCTCCATGGTCTTCAGGCAGTTCAGCACCTGCCTGTATTTTTCTTTCACCGTTCCATGTCCCAGCACAATATCCAGGGATACCGCAATGCTCTCCAGCAGCGTATCGTCCGCACAGGCCTCCCAGGACTGGAGCAGCTCCAGCTTTTCCTCATAGGACTCCGCATCCAGGAACCGGAGCAGCAGCGGATTCGTCTCCTTCGGCTCCTCGACTTTTTCAAATCTGTACCTCTGTTCCACATCCGGATATTTCTTCCGATCCACCTCGCCCGCGAATTCCTCGTAGTCCCGTACCCAGAGCTCTTCGTCTCCATACAAAGCCTGGTAGACTACCACCAGCCTCTCTGTGTCCGCATCCTTCGCGATTCCGGTTACATGATAAAGACCGCCCTTAAAATGGCGGTAGTACTCTCCTGCCTTTATTTCTCTCACAATCAAAACCTTCCTTCCAGCTAATTCTATATTTTCTGTGCCTGCCCCGCCCGTCTCGCCAATGCTAAACGTCTTCCTCCCGGAGCTTTTTCTCCCTCAGTCTCCGGTATACCCACTCACGCAGCAGCGTATACAGCACAGAGACAAGCGGAATAAAAATCAGCATCCCCACCAGCCCCATCAGATTGCCGCCTACCGTAACTGCTACCAGAACCCAGATGGAGGGAAGGCCTACCGAATTTCCCACCACATGGGGATAAATCAGGTTGCCTTCCACCTGCTGCAGCACAAGAAACAGAGCGACGAACGCCAGCGCCTGCATGGGATTTACCACCAGAATCAGAAAGGCTCCTATGGCACATCCGATAAATGCTCCGAAAATAGGGATCAGCGCCGTAACTGCCACCAGAATTCCCACCAGCAGCGCATAAGGAAAACGCAGAATACTCATGACCACAAAAAACATGGTCCCAAGAATCATAGCCTCCAGGCACTGGCCCGTGATAAAATTCGTGAACGTACGATAGCTCAGAGAAAAAATATACAAAACCCGGTCGGCATGCTTCTGCGGCAGAAGCGCTCTGAGAAGCATCCTGGCCTGTACACACAGCTTTTCCTTTTGAATCAGGACATAACAGGAAAAAGCCACCGCAATCACAAAGGTATATACCGCATTGATAAGTCCGCGGGCCGCAAGCACCATGGACACCAGCACGCTCTCCGCTCCGCTCTGAACCATGTTCAGCCCTGTCCGGATCATTGTCTCCCAGTTTACCTCCTGGCTTTCCAGCCAGGCAGTCACCTGCTCATTATTCTGAAAAATATCATTCAGCCATTCCTGAGCCTTCGGGATCGCCGCCTCGATCTGCAGCGCCAGATTCGTAACCGTGGAGCTCAGCTCCGGAACCACTACAAAGATCACCAGCACAATCACCGCGATCACCAGTACAACCGTAAGCAGCAGGCTCAAGGGCCTGGCCAGCTTTCTCTTCCATTTCTCTTTCCTCTCTGTCCCAAACAGCAGTCTCTCCAGAAAGGCCATCGGAACATTCAGAAAAAACGCAACGGCACCGCCAAACACAAACGGGAAAAAAATCGCCACCAGCACATCCAGCGTGCCAAGCACCACATCCAGGCGCTGGACTCCCACCAGAAGGATTACCGTAAAGGTAATAAGAAACATCAGCTTTTTCATATTTTCCCGGTTCAAATTCATGTGCTCACTCCTCTATGCCGCCGGAAAACAGGCCCATCTTTCTCTGAAAAATACTCTCTGTAGTGAGCATAATCCACCTGCCGGAAAGTGTCAAGTGCCTGCCGGGAAATATTTGGCGCAATAGGAAAGGCTGCCCGGAAGCTGTGAATCTGAAAACACCCAGCTTCCGGGCAGCCTTTCTTCCGCCAATCCCCTCTGCCGGCCTCTTACGCAATTTCCTCCGGCAGTATGGAAACGTCATTTTTAATAGTAGAAAGGACATACAGCGTCTTCGTCCAGGAGACGCCTGCCATCCCATTGATATCGTCATGAATCAGCTCCAGGCTGCGGGAGGAATCCGTCACAATCTTCAGAAGATAGTCCACATCACCCGCAATATAATAGCATTCGGAGATATTTACATGTGCAGACGCCTCCTTTGCAAACTCCTCCCCAAACCGTGGATTCTCCAGGCGTACAGACACAAAGACCGTCAGATCATTCCCCAGCTGCTTTTCATCCAGCACTACCGTGTACTGCTGAATCAGCCCTCTGGCCTCCAGCTTCCGTATCCGCTCAATCACGGCCGATACAGACAGGTTAATGGTCTGGCTGATCATCGAAGCTGTCTGCCTCGAATTTTCCTTCAGACATTTCAAAATACTCAGATCAATACAGTCCATACCTTGATACCTCCCAATCTTACCGCTCCGCCTGCGGGGCCGCGAAAGCCCCTGCCGGAATCAACAGCTTTAAAAATGCGAAAAGGCAGCCTGCTTTCGCAAACTGCCTTTGTTCACTATGGAATGTATCATAGCAGATAAAATATTTTTTGTCCAGAACAAAATTGCACAATTTTTTGTTCCCAGTCAGCAAAGCTTCAGAGAATCCTAGCAGGTAGCCCCTCCGGTCAGGTGAAGCTGGGCGTCCAGAATTTCCTGCTTTCTCGCCAGAATATCGTCTGAAAGAAGCTGAGCCTCTACATTTTCAAAGCCCAGGCGTTCGATCGTCGTGGCAAAACGCTCTCCCGTATGTCCCTGCTCCCGGTACAGCAGAATCGCTTTTTCGATTACAGACAGAGCTTCCTCTTTATCTGTAAACACTTTGGAAAGGGCCCTTCCCTGGGCTACGCTCTTGCCCCAGCGTCCGCCGATATAAATCTTGTAGCCATAGGTTCCATCCTCGATGCAGTCGAACGGACAGCGTCCGATACAGCGTCCGCAGTTATTGCAGACATCCTTGTCAATCTCCATCACGCCGTCTACAAGCTTCGCTGCATGGACAGGACATACCTTTTCCACCGCGCACTTCTTGCAGCCGTTGCACTCGTCCTCGTCATAGTTCGGGATTCTCTGGCCGATGATTCCCAGGTCGTTCAGGTCTGGCTTAACACAGTTGTTGGGGCATCCGCCTACAGCGATTTTAAACTTATGGGGAAGCTGCACCTGACGGTATCCCTCATAAAACCTGTGATGAATCTCCTCTGACAGCCCAAAGGAATCCAGAAGTCCGTACTGGCAGGTCGTTCCCTTACAGGAAACCACCGGACGCACCTTTGAGCCGGTTCCTCCGGTCACAAGTCCTGCTTTTCCGATAAACTCACAGAATTCGTCAATCTTGTCATAGGGTACTCCCGGAACCTCCACTGTCAGACGCGTCGTGTAGGTCACCGTGCCATTTCCATATTTCTCCGCCGCCTCCGCGATCACCCTCTGCTGCTCAGCCGTAACCTTGCCGTTCACTGTGATGATGCGGGCAGAAAAGTTATCTGTTCCTTTGTTGCTCAAAAATCCGCGGGCCTTTACCTTTTTCTCGTCTGCCGCGCTGATGGTCAGTGTTGCCATGCTTAAAATCCTCCTTATCATTATCCTGTATCACAGGATCCGCGCGCCATTTTCTGACGTGCTGACCCATGACGTCTCACCTGTGGCTTTTCCTCTGTCTATTCCTCTTCTCCGATCTCATTGAAGGTCGTGCCGCCTTCCAGAACCCGGGTATTCGTGTACCCGTAATATTTCAGGCGGTTCTGGGTCATATAAGCACGTTTCCCTTTCGCGCAGACGATCAGCAGCTTCTCGTCCTTCCCAAAGCCTTCCACCTCTCCGTCTATTTTTGTCAAATCCAGATAAGGAGCTCCTGCGATAGAAGGCTTGGGAGACGCGTCTACCAGGCGGTAGCCTTCCGCCGCTCCTGCCTCATACTCTGCCGGCGTAAATGTCTCGAATGCTCCGCTCATCTTATTCAGCAGAACGTTCAGTGCATGTGCAAACGGATGAATCGCTGTGGAGAAGGGCGGAGCATACGCAAAGTCCAGATTTTCAAGCTGATCCACCGTCGCGTTCAGAGAAATGGCTGTCACTGCGATATCTGTAATCTTATCCACTGCACCGCCTCCCAGCACCTGCAGTCCCAGAAGCTTACGTGTCGTCCTGTCTGCCACCAGCTTGATAATGAAGTTCCCTGCTCCCGGATAGTAATGAGCCTTATCATCCACTACGGAAAGAGCTGTGATGACATCATAGCCCGCCGCCCTTGCCGCAGTCTCAGTAAGTCCGGTACGTCCTGCATTGATTCCGCCCGGGAGCTTCGCCACACCGGTGCCCAGCACGCCTGCATATTCCTTGTTCTTTCCGCAGATATCGGCAGCCAGCACACGGCCTGCTATGTTTGCCGTAGACCCCATCGGAGACCAGGCCGGCTCTCCTGTCTCCCGGTTTGTCACCATTGCGCAGTCACCTACCGCATAGACATCCTCCATATTCGTGCGCATATATTTGTCCGTCAGAATTGTACCTTTGAACATCTCGATTCCGGTTCCCTCCAGGAACGCGGTGTTGGGACGGATACCAATGGCAATCACCACCGCATCTGCTTTTATGGCACGCCTGCTGGTCTGTACCTTCTCCACCCTGCCGTCTCCAAGGATGGCTTCCAGAGCGACTCCGGTCATGGGATTGACCCCCGCCTCTGACATCCTGTTCTCTACATATTCACTCATCTCCGGGTCGAGGAAATTCGGGAGCACATGAGGCGCAAAATCAATCACATTCACACGCACGCCCTTTTCCGCCAGATTCTCTGCCACCTCAAGACCGATAAAGCCGCCTCCGGCTACCACTGCGCGCTTGATTCCGCCGGCCTCCACAGCCGCCCGGAGAGCAATCGCATCGTCCGGCGTTCTCATAAAAAATACATTTTCCAGATCAAGGCCCTCAATCTGCGGACGGAACGGAGAGGCACCTGACGCGATAACCAGCTTGTCATAGGACCAGGTCTTCGTCTCCCCCTTATGTACTGCCGTAACCGTCTTCGCCCCGGTATCTACGGCTGTCACCCCTGTCTCCGTCTGCACTTTCGCTCCCGTCAGTCTGGAAAAGGACTCCGGGGTGTTGACGATCAGCTGTTCTCTGGTGGAAATCAATCCTCCAACATAATAAGGAAGCCCGCAGCCTGCATAGGAAATATCCTTTCCCTTCGTCAGAATTGTGACTTCACAGCTGCGGTCTTCCCGTTTCAGCTTAGCCGCGACCTTCGTTCCCGCTGCAACTCCCCCGATAATCAATACTTTCATCGGTAAAAATCTCCTTTCTTTTTGCGTACCCTGATCTCTCCATGTACGGTGTATCGTAGCTCCATTACCAGTTTCCCGCCTGCTTCAGCGGCGCTCTTGTTTTTTTATTATAGCACTTGTACATCAATAATAAAAATGATATTATTTTATCAAAAACATAGGAAATATCTATACTTTAACTACAGGAAGCCTGTCTCTTTTCGGACAGTCCGGGATTGCGGCAGGCCCCGGAAAGCAGAGGAGAACATTATGACGATTCGCCATCTGAAAATCTTTATCGCAGTTGCTGAGAACGGAAAAATGAGCCTGGCCGCAAAAAAGCTTTATCTGACCCAGCCTACGGTCAGCCAGGCTATCCGCGAACTCGAGGAGCACTATGAAACCAGGCTTTTCGACCGCCTCTCCAGACGGCTTTACATCACCGAGCCAGGGCAGCACCTTCTGAAAATGGCAAAGGCTGCCGTCCATTCCTTCGATGAGCTCGAACGTCAGATGCAGAGCGAGACAAAGACAGAGCATTTCCGCATCGGAGTCACAGTCACCATCGGCTCCTGTATGCTTCCCGCGCTGCTGAGCGATTTTCAGAGGCTGCGGCCGCAGGTCGACACCTTTTCCTTTATCGGAAACACGCAGGCTGTGGAGGACAAGCTGCTGCGTTCCGATCTGGACGTTGGAATCGTGGAGGGCGTCGTTAAGAGCCCGGATCTCATCAGCCTGCCACTGGTTGAGGACTATCTGGTCCTGGCCTGCGGCGCCGGCCATCCCTTTGCCTGCCGCAGCACCTTCTCGCCTTCCGACCTGGAAGGGCTTGATTTTGTCATGCGGGAAAACGGAAGCGGAACACGCGCCCTGTTTGAAAGCTACCTGCGCGAAAATCAAATCTCCATCCGCCGCCGGATCGAAGCGCCCTTCCCGGAAGCCATGAAGCACGCTATCCTTTTCAACAGCTGCCTTGCCGTGATCTCTGTACGCCTGATCGAAGAGGAGATCAGAAAAGGCACGATCCATATGCTTCAGGATCCTGAAAACATATGGGATCGTACCTTTAAGCTGGTCTATCACAAGGATAAATTTATCTCGGAATCCATCCAGCTCCTCAGAGAGCTGCTGAGCCAATATCAGAAGCCCGAAATTCCGATTCCGATTCGCTCATACTGAAAACAGCGGGGCGCTCCCGGCACTCCTGCCCGGAGCTCTCCGGGACAGCCAAGGTCCGCCGGCTTCTTCTCAGGCGCTCCCCGGAAAATCAGAAATATACCAGCTCCTCTTCCGGAGCCGGCGCTGATTTCAGCGCTTTTGTATAAAGCACAGGCCCCTCCTCGCCGGAATATTCCTCTCTCTTCTGTACAGACACCTTGGCTGTCACCGTCAGCCACTGGCCATTCTTCAGCTTATCCACATTCTGGCTGCGGCAGAGAAAGCCAAGAAACACCGTATCATCCGCACAGCAGGTCATAGCCCGCCGCCCCGGCACAAAATACCCCGGCGTAATTCCTCTGGGCTTCATAACCCGCGCTTTAAAGCGGATCGTCTTTCCGTCATAATGCTCCGGATGATCCATGGCGTCCACATACCAGATACCATAGTCGATATCTCCGATATCCACGATTTCCGCATTTAAATCAAACGGCAGCTCGTCCTCGTATTCAAAAAGCTCTCCGCCCTCCTTCTCAAATTCCACCTGCGCTCTCGGATTCACCGCGCGGATATTGCGCTTGTAGGAGGCTGCCTTCGTGCCCTCCTGGCAGCGGTTGAAAATCACCAGATCGGAATCCTGCACCATATCCATGAAAAGCGACTTCATATTCTGCATATACAGATCAAAGGTTCCTGCATCCACCAGCGTAATTCCCTGGGCCGGGAACCAGCCTCTCGGAAGCTGCATTTCCCGGAACAACTGCATGCCCCACATGCCATTGTATTCAATCATGACCTGGGTGGGCTTGTATTTCTTTTTGCACTCCTCCAAAAACTCAGGCGTAAATGCCGCCTTTTCCTCTACCTGTACCAATTCCGTATCATAGGACTCTAGGATATGCAGATCATACTCTTCCTCCCCTTCCTCGCAGGCGATCAGAAGCGTCTTCCCGCCGTCTGAGAAATAGGGATCCGACAGCGTCTCCTGGATAAAGGTCGTCTTTCCGCTTTCCAGAAAACCATTTACCAGATACACAGGTACTTTATTTATCAGACTCATACCTTCCTCTCCTATACCTGAAACAGTTCCTTCAGCGCGTCCTCCTTGAGACCGGAGCCTATCACGCAGAGACGTCCTGTATAATCCGGCTCTCCGCCTCTTACCTCATACTCTTCCGGCACAAAATCAAACTGCATCCAGCTGCCGTCTGTATTCTGAAGAATTCCCTTGGCGCGCAGAATAACACCATACTTCTCTGAGCCGCCAAGCTCCTCCAGCATCTGCTGCAGCTCTTCCGTGCCAAACCGCCGCGGCGTCTCTACACCCCAGCTTGTAAACACCTCGTCCGCATGATGATGTCCGTCATGATCGTGATGATGGTGGTGGCCCTCGTGATCATGGTCATGATCATGGCAGCCGCAGGTGCAGCCCTCTCCGTGCTCATGGTCATGGTGGTGATCATGCCCTTCATGCGCATGGTCATGGTCTTCATGGGCGTGATGATGATCATGCTCCTCATGACCATGATCATGTCCGCAGCAGCACTCTTCCCCATGTTCATGGTGGTCATGATCGTGTCCGTCATGGTGGTGATGCTCATGAGGAGCGTCCATATCCAGCTCAGCATGATGCATGGCGTCCAGAATCTGCTTTCCATTCAGATCGTCCCACGGCGTTGTAATCATCGTAGCTGCCTCATTATGCTCACGAAGCAGGGCAACCGCTTCCTGAAGCTTCTCCTCAGTCATGCTCTGAGTGCGGCTTAAGACGATCGTTCCCGCATGCTCTACCTGGTTGTTGAAGAATTCGCCAAAATTCTTCATATACATTTTGCATTTCTTTCCATCTACCACAACAATCGAGCTGTCGATATGGACATCCATGGTCCCGGCCACATTCTCCACCGCCTTCACCACATCGGAAAGCTTGCCCACGCCGGAGGGCTCAATCAGGATCCGATCCGGTGCGTAGGTATCCAGAACCTCCTTCAGTGCGGTTCCAAAGTCGCCCACCAGGGAGCAGCAGATGCATCCGGAGTTCATCTCATTCACCTGGATGCCGGCATCCTTCAGGAAACCGCCGTCGATACCGATCTCTCCGAATTCATTTTCAATCAGTACAATTTTCTCACCCTGAAAAGCCTCTTCCAGAAGCTTTTTAATCAATGTTGTCTTTCCGGCTCCCAGAAAGCCGGAGATAATGGTAATCTCTGTCATTTTTCTTCCTTCTTTCTCACTTTATAGAGGCTTCGGCCTCCTGAATATCAGTTTTTCTGTTAGCACTCGCTTCTGCACACTGCTAATTATAGCACGCTTCTTTTATTTGTCAAACGTGGGCTTTCTCATTTTCCTGTCTCAACGCAGCAGGCCAGAATATCTGCACGAAAGAAGCCATTGTGAAACAGGTCATTCCCGTTACACAATGGCTCTCTGAATTCAGCTTGAAAATGTCTTTTTATGCAATCTTGCTCTTGGCAACCTCAGCCAGAGTTGCGAAGCCAGCCGGATCATTCACTGCCATATCAGCCAGCACCTTGCGGTTCAGCTGAACCTCAGCCAGCTTCAGGCCGTACATGAATTTGCTGTAGGACAGTCCATTCAGACGGGCCGCAGCGTTGATACGTGCGATCCAGAGCTGACGGAACTGACGCTTTCTCTCTTTTCTTCCTGCGTAGGAAGTAGCCAGCGCTCTCATCACGGACTGCTTTGCTACGCGGTACTGCTTGCTTCTTGCTCCTCTATAGCCCTTTGCGAGCTTCAAAACTCTGTTATGTCTCTTCTTAGCGCCTAAACCGCCTTTAATTCTTGCCATTTCTCTTTTCCTCCTTGAAATTTCCCGATTCTACGACATTCCTCTGCAACAATTGGCTTACAGATACGGAAGAATCTTCTTCATGCTCTTTACATTGGTAGCATCTGTAATCGTTGCTTTTCTGAGATTTCTCTTTCTCTTCTGAGATTTCTTGGTTAAGATATGGCTCTTATAAGCTTTCATTCTCTTGAGTTTGCCGGTTCCTGTCACTTTGAAACGCTTTGCAGCAGCTCTGCTTGTCTTAATTTTAGGCATTTTATATACTCCTCCTATTCTAGTCTGCCTGTAACCGTTCAGTACCGAATAGTTACATCTGCTTTTTCAATTTCTATTAAAATCATTCCACCTCTGTGGCTGATTCTCAAAAACTACTGACGCTTCTCTGTAAGAAACATCATCATCTGCCGGCCTTCCAGCTTCGGAGCCTTCTCCACTACCGCAATGTCTGACAGCTTCTCGGCAAACACATCCAGAATCTGCTTCGTCTTCTGCACATGCGCCATCTCTCTTCCGCGGAAACGCAAGGTCACCTTGACCTTATCGCCCTTCTGAATGAACTTCCTGGCCGCGCTTACCTTCGTGTTCAGGTCATTCTCCTCGATATTCGGTGACAAACGAACTTCCTTAATCTCAATCGTTTTCTGCTTCTTGCGGGCTTCCTTCTCTTTTCTGGCCTGCTCGTACTTGAACTTACCATAATCGATGATCTTGCATACAGGCGGCTTCGCCGTCGGCGCAATCTTTACCAGATCAAGTTCTGCTTCCCGGGCAATCCGCATCGCGTCTCTTGCAGACATGATTCCCAGCTGCTCTCCGTTCACTCCAATGAGGCGGACCTCCTTATCCCGGATCTGTTCGTTAATCATTAAATCGCTAATTGTAGTACCCTCCTTATTAAGAAAGAAAAAGTGGATAGTCAGACTATCCACTTGAAATATCAAAACACAAGGTATAAAATATACCTGTTATGCCGATAATGATAAACCCGAGTCGCCTTCTGCGCTAAGGTGAGAGTGGATACTCTGCTTGCTGTCACTGAGTTATCATAGCACATACCTTCTGCAGTGTCAACTGATTTTTATATTCTTTTTTCACCGTCTTTTTCCATTTCCTTTTCTGCCCTTGTACGAAACAGGCAGACGCTTCCGGCGATCAGAATCAGCAGTACCGCTGCCGCAGCCCCGCACGCAGCCTTATTCATAAGAAGCTGTACCAGAAGGTTTGGCGTAACCAGCAGGCGCAGCGTCTCTGTCCGAACAGTATTCCCCGCAGCGTCCCTGGCTTCTGCCGCAAGCTCCTGCCAGTAATTCTGTCCTTTTATCTGCAGAACAATTCTTCCGCCGTTCTCCTCCAGCTCTGAAGCGCTGTAAACTGTCTCTTCCCCATTCAGGCTCACAGACACCTCCTGCAGCCGCAGATTATCATAGATATCCAGCGTCACTTCCCGTTCGCCTTCCCGGTACTGCCCTCTGTTCTCTGCGCCTGATATCCGTATGTCGGGTTTTGTCTTATCCACGGCAAATTCTATCTTCTTCCCTTTTGAACCGGTATCTGAGACATTTTCGGCCCTGTCTTCTGAATAAATCACCAGAAGATACGTTCCCTCTTCTTTAAAATTCTCCCTGCCTATCGTATAAGTATACTGCTTCCACCCGGAAGAATCCCCGCTTTCCTTTACCGTATAATCTGCTCCTTCCAGCAGCGTACGAAGCTTTCCATCCTGATTACAGATGATTTCACGAAATTCCAATGTATCCACGTTCGTCTCTGTGATCACGAGATCCTGCTCCTGATTCGTGTAATATTTTCCGTTCTTTCCCACAAGCGCTTCCGTCTTCGCGTCAAAGCTGTAGACTGAGCCAAAACGGTTCACAGAAAAGCGTACCTGGGCTTCGCTTTGATTGCCGGCCAAATCCCGGACAGCTGCCCGCAGAATATACATATCGTCCATCTCCGGCACATAGGCAAAGTCCTTCATTTTCAATTCCATACCATTTTGAACAGGCGTCTGCGTCCCTTCCCAGGAAATTTCCCCCTTCTGGCTGCCCGCCAGAAGGATCCTTACGCTGTCCGGATCCAGGTTCGTATCCGAAAGCCGGATTCCCGGGCTTACCTCTCCTCTGTTTGCTGACCGATCCGTGACATCAAAAATCAGAGCCTCCGGAGGAGTACAGTCGATGACAAAGGCTTCCGTTTCATATGCTGTCAGCCTGTTTCCAGCCAGATCCTCCCCTTCAATCGCCAGCGTATAGATTCCATCCCGTGCAAAGGTAATCCTGGCTGTATGCCGATCGCCGCTGTGGCTCCATGCAGATACGGAGGGGACAGCCGCTATATCTTTTTCTTCGCCTTCTCCTGCAGCAGCTTCTTCCATCCTCCCCGCCTTAGGATCCTTTTCTGCCGTCACGGCAATATCCAGCAGCGCCTCGTCAAAATTATGCTCCTGCACTGTAATCACTGCCGTCCGGCTGTCCGCATAATAAATCCCATTCCTGCTGTCCGTATTATCCCAGGATACGGTCAGCTCCGGCGCAGTCCGGTCAATCGTGAATTCATCTGTTTTTCCGTAAACCGCACGATTTCCTGCCAAATCCTGAAAGGCCAGCGTAAACGTATAATCTCCATCCTCTGAAAAAACAAGCCTGCAGACATGAAGCGTATCGTCTCCGCTGCCTGTCGAAGTCCACCCGCTGATCTCCGGCATATGCCCTTCTGTGCTTGTAATCTGGAAATCCACATCACGCTCGTCAAAATTTCTTTCTCTGATCGTAACCGTAGCTGTACGGGGCTGGTGGTAATAGCGGCCTCCCGCCGGTTCATTCAGATCATATTCCACGGAAATCTCCGGAGTGGCCACATCAATATGATAGCGGCATTCCACGGCGCCGGTATAGCCCGCATTATCCACATAGGAGGCTTCCGCCAGAATATCATTTTCATTATTCACGGAAGCCTCCAGCGTCAGCTCCCGGGAAAATTCATATGTGATCTCCTGTTCGGAAGCTGTGCCTAAGTCCTCTCCGGCCTCCTCCGCATAATTTCTTCCGCCGGCCAGCGTATTTCCGCCGGAATACCGGAAGCTTCCAAGACCGGAAAATTCATCTGCCAGCGTCAGCCGGAAGGTTACATCCGTATTGTAATAGTGCACTCCATCTACCGTTCGGGAAGGCTCCGTCAAGGTATCGATCCGCGCGGTTCCGGAGCTCTGATGCCGTTTGCCACTCTCCACCGCACAGCCTCTGCTTTTCTCCAGACAGTTCCCCGCCCAGTCATAAATCCGGATGGTCACTGTTCCTTTAAAATCCTCCCTGTCCTCCAGGGGAAGCGACGCTGTAAACGCCCCCTGCACAGAGGGCTGGAATTTTTGTGTCCGGATCGTTTTCTCTCCATCCAGATCCGTAAACTCAAAATGAATTTCCCTGATTCCGGAGATTCCGTCCTCCGCGGTTATCTTTATATCTGTCTTTTCCCCGGAAAACAGCCAGCCACCGGGAAGATAATTGACCGCCTGTCCCTTGGAATACTCAAAAGCTGATTCTTTTGGCGTGTCCTTATCTATTGTGAGGTACTCCATATGTACGGCTTCTTCCTCCACAGACTCTTCTTCCACAGGCTCTTTTTCCACAGGCTCCTTTTCCGCAGGCTCTTCCTCCCCATCTTCCGGGTTTTCTACTCCGCCTCTCTCCTGGCTGTCTTCCTTCCACACTGCCTGGTTTCCCGCAAGATCACAGAGCGCAATCGGAACGCTGTAATTGGCGTCCGTGCTAAAGGGAAGCTCCACAGTCCAGACTGCACGGCTGACCTCCGTATCCTCCAGGCTGCTCAGGAACCTCATAAGATCTGTATCCTCCTTCAGGCTTTCACCACTGCCATCCACCGCTTCAAACCCAAGAAGAACCTTCTTCAGCTCCTGTACCCGGAAATTCTCATCTTCCACTGCCAGCTGGATCATGACATCTGTATTAAAATACCTTCTGCCGCAGTACTCCGCCCTCGGAATCTCTGTACAGTGGATGGACAGAATGGGCGCAGTTCTGTCAAGCACCAGAAGCGGGCTCTCCCAGCAGCCGGCTTCTGGCATCCCCTGAATCAAAGGCTCTCCAGCTTCACCGACCTGTACCGGATTGCCTGCTGCATCCGCATAAAAAGCACGAAGCCGGTAATCTCCTTCCTCAGAAATCTGAAAGCTGCCCTCATAGCCCATTCCTTCTGTCTCCTGCCCGTTCCACTTTACCGCAGCAGTCACCTCCTCCACGCTTCCTGCATCCTCCGCGCCGCCTTCCCTTTTTACAAGCTCCAGCCTGAAATTCTCCGGTGCAGGCACTTCTCCATTCTCTCCTTCCAAATCCGCGAATTTCATATGCTCGTCCTGAATTACGAATTTCACCATAATATCCGCATTATAATAAGAAGTACAGTCTGCCGCAGACACCTCGGAAGCAGTACAATCCTTTCCGTCCTTTATCATCCTGACAGCCTCCGTGCAATCCACCCAAAGCCCGGGGGCTGCATGATCCAGAACAAACAGCCCGCTGACGCAGACTCCCTGCTCCTGTACCTCTGCCGGAAATTCTTTTCCTGTCTCCGTGCTTTCTTCACGTCCGTCACACATGTAATTGTCCGCTTTGTCACTGTAGCTGAACCGGATCTGATAAACAGATTCTTTTCCTGCCTCTCCGTCGAATCCGAACACAGCCCTGTGGAGCCTCCCCTCATGCGTCCATGCAAGAGCGCTGTCGCCTCCTCTGAATTCTGCCGCGATCCTGTCCTCAGCCACATCGACGATCTGAATATGAACCGCCTGCTCCTGCCATTCCTTTTCCCCATCGTCAATCACAAGCTCAAACGTAATATCTGCCCCCTCCTTATTTTTATAAAGAGGGATCGTTCCCCCCTCCCAGGGGACAAACTGAACGCAGCTTTCTTCTGCTGCAAAGGAAAGGAGCATCGGAGCCAGGCTGTCTTTTCGAAAGGGAATTGTCACCCACTCCTCTTCCGGCGCACTATTCCCCATATCGCTGCACAGGCGGAACTGATAAGCACCGTCATAAAAAGAGTCGCTCTCCATAAATGCATATTGGAACGGCTGCTCCGAATCGCAGCTCATGGCAGTCCATGTCGCGTCCTCCTGCTTTTTATATTCCACAAAAAGCGTTCCTTCTGCATAGTCTCCGCCTTCCGGCAGAGATACCGTAAATACCGTATCCTGGTTTATCCAGCCATGTTCATTTGCTTCCTGGCTGAGAACAATATTCTCTTTGGAAAATGAAGGAAATTTTTTCTGTCCTTCCTCTTCTTCCTCCGCAGATTGCTCCGCTTCTTCTCCTGTCTGCACGGACTGTGCAAAACTTTCCAGTTTTATGCTGCTCTGAATCAGCATCAGCAGAAACAAAAACAGCAGTACCCTTCTTTTCACCTTTTCTTTCCCCCTGTCCGGCTCCATGCCAGCTTGCTTTTCTCCAAACTACTGCTGCCTGATCTCCTGCGCAGCTCCTTCTCTGTCAAAACCTCTGTAGCCCCGTCCTCTTCCTGGGCGTGCCCTATAGGCCGCTTCTTCCCGGCATCCTTTTCTTCCCGCGCCCATCCATTCTCCGCTTCCAGCCGCCGAATTTCCCTTTTGGCCCTGTGTCCCGCCAGAAATGCAATCGCAGACCGGATGTCCCTCCGGATAAACAAAACCAGAGAAACCGCAAAAAGAATCAGAGCGCCCGCAAGACACACCAAAAATAATCCATGATAAAAGCCGATCTTTGACAATGCTTCATTCATAGGCTCCTCCTCTGCCTGCAAAGGCGGAGGAAACGGCACGCCTGGCCTGCTCCACCGCCTGCTTAAGTCCGTTTACCTCATCCTGCAGCCCCGGCTGCATTTCCCTGCCCGCAGCCTGAAAGTCTGTGTTCAGGTGTGCTTCCACCTGATTCAGCTGTTCCAGCATCTCTTCCTCCTTCACTCCCGCATCCCGGAATTCATACGCCCGCGACGCAATCTGTCCCGTCAGTTCTCCGTACATCACAAGGGCTGTCCGCTCATTATCCTCCTCCACCAGGCTGCCCTTCGTCAGCTCCCTCAGATCATCCCAGTAATCCCGAAAGCTCACATAGGCATCCCCCGCCGCATCCGCCAGCCCGATTTCTGAGTAGTAGCCGGCGATCAGGCAGAGACGTCTGGCCCGTTCCGTCTGATTTTCGTTCAATTCTCCTGACGCTGCGGCAATCTCAAAATAGCTCCGGGCGCTTTTCTTATTCTCCTTCTCCTCAAATTTATAAAAATAAGCAATTCCTGCCTCGTAAGCAAACCTGGCATAGCCCGCCTGATTTTCCCGGAATACCGCCTCATAGGTCTGTCCGTCATCGGCATACTGAATCAGCACAGAGCGGAGCCTGCCGCTCTCTTCCGCCGTCAGCAGACTGTCGTCCAGAAATCCTTCCCGAAGAAGCCCAAGCCACGCTTCCTCACGGTACGGGTGCAGGCAAATGGCTTTTTCATAATTGTCAAGCTCTTCCCCCTTGCTGACTGAATTCCTGGCGGCAAGCAGGTACGCTTCATAGCTGCTTCTCCTCGCCTGCGTCTCCAGGCCAAGAAAAAGGCCGGCTGCCCCAAGGAAAAGAAAGGCTCCTGATATCCATGCGGCAAAGCGGATCACTCTGCCCTTCTGCTCCTTCCGATACGTCCTGTCCTGCTCCTGGTAATGCTCCAGCGCATATAAAAGCTCCGCGCAGGACTGGTACCGGTCCTCCTTTCTGACCTGCGTGCATTTCTGAACAATCGCCTCCAGGCCGGAAGAAAGAGACGGAGCGCATTCTCCAAGCGGCCTGAGCCTGTAGGGGCTTTCCCCGGTCAGGAGCTGGAACATCATGACTCCCAGGCAGTAAATATCTGTTCTGGCATCGCTCTGTTCCGTCTCCTCATACTGTTCCGGAGCCGCATAGCCCTGCGTCCCCAGAGAGACGGTATCCTTCGTTCCTCCCGGCTTATATTCCCTTGCCGCGCCAAAATCAATCAGCGCCACTGTTCCATCCGGCCTCTCAATTACATTCGCCGGCTTCAAATCCCGGTAAATCACCGGAGGCTTCCGGCTGTGCAGATACAGCAGGGCCCGGCAGAGCTGCCTGGCCCACTCCAGAACCTTTTCCTGGGACTGTGCCCCCTGCTCCTGAAGCAGAGCTTCCAGCGACAGCCCCTCCACGTAATCCATCACAATCAAAAGCGAGCTTTGCCCGTCAATGACGTCCACGATGCTGGGAATGTTCGGATGCTTCAGCCGCTTCATCATCTCAAGCTCTTTTCTGTCCAGTTCCAGGCTCCCGCAGCCGTATTTCAAAATCTCCTTGACCGCCCAGAATTTATTCGCTCTTTCGTTCATCGCCAGATACACGACGCTCATGCCGCCTATTCCTATGACGTTCAGAATCTTATATTTTCCGTCAATGACGGATCCGATTTTCAGCACATTCTTTTCCCTTCTTCCGATTTTGTATTTCCAGCCTTTGCAGCAATAAGCGGGGTAACAGCAGACCGATAGCCGACCGATATCACATGCCTGACTATATTATCTTTTGTCCTTGGATTTTCAGCGGAGAAATCCGCCCGGTTGAAATTCTCTCTGGCCGAACTGCCAGATTCATTGATGGATTTATCGTACTACAAATTTTTACATTTTTCAATAGTAAATTACAAATTTATCCTTTTTTAATATTTGGAAATCGACAGCGCCGGCGTACAAGGATGCCGTTATATATGACACCTTGTACGCCGGCGCTGCTTTCAGGCCCTTTCTTTTTATCTTCCTCTAGTTTCTTCTCAACGCCTCGATGGGGCTTAAACGCGCAGCCTTTCTGGCCGGATAAATGCCAAAAAAGATTCCAACGCCTGAGGAGAACAGCGTGGCAGCGATAATCGTTCCCACATTGACGTCGGGCGATATACCCAGCATCGGAAGGGAACAGATGCCATAGGCTCCCAGAAGTCCCAAAATAATGCCTATGACTCCGCCGATACAGGTAATAATCGCAGACTCTGCCAAAAACTGCATCATAATCGAGCCCGTTCTCGCTCCGAGAGCCTTGCGGATTCCGATTTCACGAGTCCGCTCCGTAACGGATACCAGCATGATATTCATAACGCCGATTCCGCCAACCAGCAGGGCAATGGCGGCCACCAGAGCGATAAAGGCCGTAATCATATCGATGACGCTCGTGATCTGGGCAATCTGCGCGTCTGCATCCTGCAGGAAAAACGCATCCTCGCCCTGGGCATGATGCCGGTTCTCCAAAAGACGCATAGATTCATTTCCGACAGCATTGGAATATTCACTGCCCTCTGAAATGATATAAATAGAATAAAACTCATCCAGCTCATAGCCGAAGGCGAAATTTGCCGTATAGGGCATATACATCGTGATATAGCTGGAGGAATACATCATGGAATCCATCAGGGCGCTGTCCGACTGCTCTTCCTGAATCACGCCGCAGATGGTAATGTCATGGGTGACATTGTAGATCGTCGCTTCCACCGTCATGCCTACCACATCGTCGGTTCCAAACATTTTAATCGCGTCGCTCTGCCCTATCACTGCGACAAGGTTCATGGCCTCCACGTCAGAGTCTGTAAAATAACGACCATATTTCATCTCCGGGTTATGGGTATATTCCAGATCTGCCGTGCCGGTATTGGCAATCAGATCAAAATTTCCTTTGGGCGACAGCAGAGTGCCCACCATGCTGTCAGAAGGGGTCACCCCTTTTACATGGGGAACCTTCTCCTTTACCGCCTCCATGTCCTCCGGCGTAATGTATTCGGCCGCCCCGTCTCCGCTGTCATTGACAGAGATATAAAGCTGGCCTCCGGCGATGGCGTTCAGAGCATCGCTCATCTCCGTCCTTGCTCCGCCGCCTACAGACATGATCATGATAACCGAGGAAATACCGATAATAATGCCAAGCATCGTCAGCAGGGAACGGCCCTTGTTGGCCCGGATATTATCAATGGCCATTTTTATATATTCATACAGCTGTGCCATTCCTTATCCCTCCACTGCCGTTACGCGCATTCCCTCCTGGATGCTGGCCGTAATGCCGCCGGATACCACCCTGTCGCCAAATTCCAGACCGGATTTGATTTCCGTATAATCGTCAGCCGCCAGTCCCGTTTCTACATTCTTTCTCACCAGCGTGCCGTCCTCCTGCACCACATAGCAGAAGCTTCCGTCCTGTCCGGAATTGATGCACTCTGTGGGAACAATCAGCACATCCTTAGCTTCCTGTCCGTTCACAGTGACCGTAGCCTCCAGCCCCAGATAAATATTCTCGTCCGGGTTCTCAATCTTGATCTGTGCGGTTACGACCGGGGTTCCTTGGGCGTTTGCCTCCGCGATACGGCTTAAGCCCGTAACAGTTCCTGTGTACTCATGGCCTGCCAGCGTGACAACTGCCGTCTGCCCCTCCGCCATTTTCTCCAGATCGTATTTGGTAATGCTCATCTCTACGACTACATCTTCGTTGCTGGCTACCGTAAAAAGCTCTCCGCCCTTAGCTGCAGGGCCGCCGGGCACCGCAGATACGCTTGTCACGACTCCTGAAAACTCGGCCTTAATTCCTTCCCTGCCCTCTGTAATGTCATCCTTTGTCATCTGTGCGTTCAGGTCGCTCAGATTCTTGTTTGCCGCCAGCTCGCTCCTTGCCGCCGAGGACAGAATCGACGCGTCGGTGGAATCCTGGATTCCCTCCTCTTCCGCCTTGCTGCTCTCCAGCTTCTGCTTGTTTTCCTGGGAAGCCTCCAGACGTCCCTGGTATTCGTCGAGCTTGATCACGATGCTGTTGTAGTGATCCTGCTCCTCCTGGATGCTCTTTTCCAGCTCCGGAAGCTTTGCCTGGGCTTCCTGGGCGGCGGGCGTGGCTGCCTCTACCTCTGCCTGCGCTACAGTCACCGCATCCTGAAGCTTCTTGTAATCTTCCGAATTCGGATCCAGGGTGGATGATTTAAGCGCGGTATTTGCCGCATCCAGAGCCGCCTGCTTCTCCTGCAGCGCTGCTACAGCCGCCTGCGCCTGCGCCTGCTGCTCCTTCAGGGAAGACAGCTTGTTTGCGGAATCCCCCTGATATCCTGTATATTCCCGCACTCTGTCGTTCAGATGATCCAGGTTGTCATCCTCCTCATCCAGCTGGCGGTTGATAATTTCCAGGGCTGCTGTGGAACGGTTGTATTCCGCCACGTTTTCATTGTCCCTGGCAATGGAATCCTGGTAGCTGTAATTGGCCGCGCTTCCGGTCAGCTCAGCCTGCTTATAAAGCTCATCCAGCTCAGCCGCGTCATAGGTCAGCAGAGTCTCTCCTGCCTCTACGGTATCTCCCACCTTCAGGCTGAAGCTGTCTACCGTAGCCGCCACCGGAGAGAAATAGGTCTTAACCTCCTCGGACTGTACGGTTCCACTGCCTTCCACAACCTGCTGGACGCTTCCAAGGGAGGCTTCCGCTACCGTAACCACCGGGAGCACATCAGGCGCAAACAGGTTCGGAAGCACCATGACAGCCAGCAGGGCGGCAACGATTCCTCCGATAATGATACGTTTCCTGCGCTTTTTCTTCTGCGCAGGCGTAAGCGGAAGCTTCTCCTTTTTCGGCTTTTCCGCCTTCTCCTTCTTCTTCCGCCTTCCGAAGAAGCTGGATTTCCGCTCCTCCTCTTCCTGCGCCTCCTGGTCATCCTCCCATTCATCCAGAAGGCTTCTTTCCGAAGGCTCTGTACTTCCGGCCTCCCCGCTCAAAAGCTCCATGTCTTCGGATTCGTCAAATTTTTTCTTTCTTCCAAACATTACTTATTCTCCTCGTCTGCATTCATCGCCTTATGCGTATTTTCTATCAGAAGGTCACATCGGGATTGATCGTATCCGATTCAATCCTGCCGTCCAGGATGCGGATCACTCTCTTTGCCTGGGCTGCAATACCATTATCGTGAGTAATCAGGATCACCGTTCTCCCGCCTTTGTACAGCTCCTTCAGGATCTGAAGAATCTCCTTACTGGAGGCCGAATCCAGGTTTCCGGTAGGCTCATCAGCCAGAATCACCGGGGGCTTCGCCGCAATCGCTCTTGCGATCGCCACCCTTTGCTGCTGTCCGCCGGACATCTCATTCGGCTTGTGATCCATCCGGTGCGAAAGCCCTACGATTTTCAGGGACTCCACCGCCAGACGCTCCCGTTCCCTCTTGGGCACTCCCCGGTAAATCAACGGAAGCTCCACATTTTCCTGCGCTGTCAGATTGCTGATCAGATTAAAGCCCTGAAAGATAAAGCCTATCTCCCGGTTGCGGATATCCGACTGCTCGTCGTCTGTCAGCGTAGACACATCCCGGCCATTCAGATAATACTTTCCGGACGTAGGCACATCCAGACAGCCCAGCATGTTCATCAGCGTGGATTTTCCGGAGCCCGACTGGCCGATAATCGCCACGAACTCTCCCTTTTCTATAGAAAGGCTTACATGATCCAACGCCCTCACCTCATTCTCGCCAGGGTTATAGACCTTGCAGATGTCTTTCACCTCCACCAATGCGCTCATCCTATTCTCCTTGTCTCCATTCTGTCTTTTCCTTTTTGTGTTATTGTATTAATCCCTTAATACAATAACACATTGCATTTTAAGATCAAGCATCTTCATAAAATCTTAAAAAAAGTTTAAAACTTCCTGCTTTTGCACCAGCCGCAGGTATTTACATATTCATAACGAAGCAGCCGCGTCTTTTTCTTCATTTTTGCCATATATTTATACAAAAAGGCTGTCTTAAATATGAAACATATTCTGATCGCCGGCTATGAAGCCCAGACCGTCCATTACCGGAACGCGTTTTCCATGCTCGGCACGTCCGTTTCTGTGCTCTGCCCCTCTCCGGAACAGCTTGTCCCGGAACATTTTCGAAATGTAAACTCCCTCGCCTGCCTCTGCGACGGGCTTGTGCTGCCCGGCGGAGGTGATATCTCCCCGTCTCTGCTCCATTCCGAGAACCAGGGATCGCGGAATATCGATGAGGCGCTGGACAGGATTCAGTTTTCCCTGCTGCATGCGTTTATCCAGGCCGGAAAGCCTGTCCTTGGCATCTGCAAGGGGCTTCAGCTCATCAACGCCGGGTTCGGCGGAACCATCCGCCAGGATCTGAATCCCGCCTCCTTATCTATCCATGCCTGGAACGGAGGAGACAGAATTCACACTACAAAGGCTGCCAGAGGGACCTTCCTGTTCCAGCTGTACGGAGCCTGCTCTGTAGTCAACAGCGCCCATCATCAGGCCATAGCCTCTTTCGGCACAGGGCTGCGCGCGGCCCAGTACGCTCAGGACTTTGTTGTAGAAGCCCTGTATCATGAGCGCTTTCCCGTCTTCGGGGTTCAATGGCATCCAGAGCGCCTATGCTTTGCACACGCCCGGAGAGACGCCGCAGACGGGTCCCTTCTGCTGAAATATTTTATTTCCCAGCTCTGAGAAGGATTCCGGCAGAAGGAGCGTCCACTGCCTGCTTCTGCCGGCTTCTCCGCCTCAGCCTTCTGCCGGCGCCCTTTCAGGCTTCTGCAGGCAGCTTACCCAAGCCTCTCACGGAAAAAACGCAGGAAATTTTCTCCAATCAGCCCAATTACGGTGTCCTCCCGCATTCCCCGCGCCAGAAGCATTGCCGTAAGCTTCACCATCTCCCCGTGATGAGCCAGGATATCGTCATCCTCCGTCTCAAAATAAATCCTGGGAGTGGCCTCAGAGAGCCCGCGGCAGAGATCAAAGCCGCAGCCTACATGTGCGTCTCCCGCCTTTGAAACCAGATATTCCGCATGGCGGCAGAGCTGAGTCATTGCCGCCTCGCGGGCAGAACCCAAAGCTCCACCTGGGACTCCGGGGGACTGCAGGGCAGGAGACAATTCTCCTGCCTTGTGCCCTGCAGCCTCCGGACCTGCGCCTGTCAGCAGCGCGCAGGCGTTGAGCCCTATGACGCCCCCGCGCGCTGCAATCGCTTCTATCTGATCGTCTTTCAGGTTCCGATAGCTCTTATGAACGCTCCAGGCATTAGAATGGCTGGCAGTAAACGGCTTCTTCGCACAGGCGCACACCTCAGCAAAGCCCTCGTTATTCAAATGGCTCACATCCAGGTACATGCCGAGCGCTTCTAGCTCGCTTACCGCCTCGCGGCCAAGCTCCGTCAGACCGCCCGGAATCTCCCTGTACTCTCCCGCCTTGCAGCAGCCTGTGGCAAAAGCATTTCTTCTGCTCCAGGTAAGGCTGGCCCCCCGCACGCCCAGATCATAAAAGGTCCTAAGAAGCATCAGATCACTGCCCAGAGGATCCAGCCCCTCCAGAGACAGAATTACCGCAATTTTCTTTGCCCAGAGGGCCTTATCCAGCTCCTCTTTTCTGGTCACCACACAGATCTGATCACTGGCAGCCTCCAGATCCTCACGAAGCGCCGTGATCTGCCCCAGCGCTTTTCTGAGCCCCAGCTCCGGCAAATCCCTCCCTGACACGTACACGGACGACACCAGTACGTTCAGGCTGGCCTCACGGAAATGCGGCAGATACCTTCGCTCCACCACGTTCCGTTCTCCGGCAAGCCTCCTTTCATACACCTCCGCAGCCAGATCAAAATGTGCGTCAGCTACCGGATTTTCCTTATGTATCTGCCTCGCCCGGTCCAGAAATACTTCTTCCACATGAACCGCCCCCGTTTTCGTTCCTGTCCTGCTTTCGCAGCGCCGCTGAAAAAAGGATGCTCCCTGCAGCGTTAAGCGATTCACAGCCCGGAACATCCTCTCTCCCTATTCTTTTCTATTATGATTTATGCAGGTTTTACCGGAAAGGTCACAGAGGCCACAAAAAGATCCGCTTCCACCTTCACCTGGAATTTCCCGCCGCAGGCCTCCGTAAAGCTTCTGGCGATAGAAAGGCCAAGACCGCTTCCGCCGTCGCTGCGGCTTAAATCTCCCCGCACAAAGCGTTCTGTAAAATCCACACCTCCGTCCAGCTCTGCTGCCGAGGTGTTTTTGACCGACGCACAGGCTGTGCCATTCTCCTCCGAGAGCGTCAGGTAAACCCTGGAGCCCTTCAGAGAATACTGAAGCGCGTTCTGAATCAGATTCTGAAACACCCGGTACAGCCGCTGCCCGTCTGCCCGGATCAGCACAGGCTCATCCGGAACCGCCACGCGAAAGAAGAGCCCGCTTTTTTCTATCTGGACATTCATATCTGCCAGGGTCTGCCGCAGAAGCTTTCCGAAATCCAGCTCCTCCAGATGGACAGGCAGCTGCCCGGAGGCCGCCTTGCTCACCTCAAACACATCCTGCACCATATTTTTCAGACGCTCCGATTTTTCTCCGAGAATCCGGATATAATCCCTGACATGCTCTGTGAGCTCTTCCTCCTGCTGCAGCAGCTCAATATAGCTTACAATAGAGGTCAGCGGCGTCTTCAGATCATGGGAGACATTCGCCACCAGCTCTACCTTCATCCGCTCACTCTTTGTCCGTTCCTCCAGAGCCTTTTCCATCCCCTGAGAAATCTCATTCAGGTTTTCTGCCGCCTCTCTCAGATCGGTATCCTCCGGAAGCTCCAGCTGCTCCGAAAGCTCTCCTGCACGCACCCTGGCTATCCGGTCTGCCAAGGCTCCGATGTCCTCAGCCAGCCTTCTGTTTTTCTTCAGATAGACCAGGCTGCATCCCAGGACCAGCACTCCGCAGATGAGCAGAATCAAAAGGAGCAGAACCACTGCTTTCCAGTACATCACATCCCACAAAAGCAGGAAAAACCATGCCAGAACTGCCAAAAGAAGCAGGCACGGCGCGAAAGCCAGCCATTGCCTTCTCACAAGCCTTTTCTGCAGCGGCCGTTCCAAATCCCTGGTCCGCAGGCTTTCCCGGAATGGACGCAGAAGGCTTCTCTGCCTGCCCTTATTGTACCTTCTGTCAAGAAATCCAAAATAAAGCAGCCAGAAGAGCAGCGCCAGCCCTGTTCCCTGAGAAAGCATAAGTCCGAGGGAGCCTGTCAGGAAGCCCACAAACAGGAAGAGGAAAGGAATCCCCCAGAATACAAGCAGCTTCCCTTCGATCCAGAGCTTTCCGAGCCAGCTGCCAATCTGTTTCCGCGCTTCCCGAAGAGAGGCACGCAGGCAAAAGGCCAGCAGCAAAAGAAGGAGAGCCGCTCCCACACGGACTGCCTCTACTCTGGACAGCCACCTCTGGTTCCGCAGATTCTCCTGTATATAGTACAGCGTTCCGCCTCTCTGTATCGTTCCCTGCGCAGTGGTTTCCATATAAAGCCTGGGTTCCCTGGCCGCCGCCAGAAAGACTACCGCTTCTCTTGCATTTCCCTCCGCCTCAAAATTGGCATAGCCCGGTACCTGCCAGCGGCTGTCCTGCCTGTATATTCCATCGCCATAGACATCCACAGGCTCGCCGTCCTTGACAATCTCAACCTTGCCGTCCCCGGCCGCATTGTAGCAGAGAGTAAAGTTGTACTCCTCTTCCGGAAGATAGGATGCAAAATCCGGCGTTCCCTCTTCTTCCGTCTCCTGCGCAGTCAGGCCATCCAGATTTGTATAAAGGAGCTCTCCCTGGTACATCACCGCAAATAGAATATTTCTGTCTTCAGACAGCTCTTCCATATAAGAATCCCGGTAGTTTTCCCTGCTGTTCTGGACGCCAGACGTCTCCTCTGCTGTTGTCTCTCCGGTCACTTCTGTGCTTCCCACTGACACACCAAAGGTACTCCGCATCCAGTCTGAGAAGTCAAAGCCTCCGGCCTCTGAGCTCACTGCCTCTTCATAGACGTAACCTGCTGCCGTATCAGAGCTGTAGCTGCCGCCGTCCCAGTTCTCGCCTCCGGCTGCCGCGCTTATCAGTGTCTCCAGACACCCCGACATATAGTCCGCAAATTCTTCTGTCCTCTGGTAATCGCTCCCCGCCTGATAATCCGTCTCTGCCAGCAGACGCAGCATCGAAAAGAAATTCACGAGGAGCAGCGTCATGCCCAGGAAGAAGGCTGTAAAGCTAACGATAATCCTGCATTTTTTCCATTTTGTATCCAATTCCCCACACCACCTTCAAATATTCTGGTTTTTTCGGATTAAGCTCGATCTTTTCCCGAATGCGCCGGATATGGACCATGACCGTATTCTCTGCGGAAAAAGCCTCTTCCTCCCAGACACGGCTGTAGATCTCCTCTGCCGGAAAGATCCGGCCCAGATTTCTCATCAGCAGCTCCACAATCCTTGTCTCTGTGGCTGTCAGCCTCACCGGCTCTCCGTCCGCGTAAAGCGTCCGCTCAGAAAGCCGGTAGCAGAGGCGTCCGTTTTGAATGCTGTCTTCCATGGATTCCGCATGAATATCGCCAAGCATCGTATAGCGCCGAAGATGGCTCTTTACTCTGGCCGCAAGCTCCTGGGGAGAAAAAGGCTTCGCCACATAATCGTCCGCTCCCATGGAAAGCCCGAGGATCTTATCCGTCTCCTCGCTCTTTGCGCTCAGAACAATAATCGGGATATTTTTTCGTTCCCTGATTTTCATGACCGCCGACAATCCATCCAGGCGCGGCATCATCACATCCATGATAATCAGCCGGACCGGCTTCTCTGCCGCAAGCTCCTGCGCCTCCAGGCCGTCGTAGGCCTTCAGTACCTGATAGCCCTCCTTTTCCAGCAGCAGCGCTATCGCTTTTACGATCTCCCGGTCATCATCCACCACCAGCACACATTCGTTCATCTCGTTCCGTCTCCTTTTTCTGTCTCCATACCTGCTTTTCAGCCCGGAATCTGCACTCGGACCGAACATATATTTTGCGCGCTTTCAGGTATGGTCACAGAATAAACCAAATTTCTTACAAAAGCTCCGTGGGATTTCTTACAAAATTCTTACGGCTGCCTGTCAGGAGAAATCGACGTCGTCTTCGTTGGCCGGATTGATCCGGATTTCTACACGCTCCACATATACCGGCTCCTGATAGGACGCTATCTTCCCCTCCTTCAAATCCGCAAGAAACTGATCCTTAAGCTCCATAAAAAGCTTCATGTCATCCTGATGCTCCCAAAGGCAATACAGCTCCAATACCGGGTACTCCTCTGTCACATATTCATCATTTTCATCCCAATACTCATTTGTGTAGACAGAAGCCTGTACCTGCGGCGTAACCCGGGCCGCATTGTAGGTCACCTGAAAACGGACGGTATTCTCCGGCACTGTTTCATCTGTCTCAAGCCCTATTTCTGCAGACCAGGGAAAGCTGTCAGCCAGGTGCCACGTTCCTGCCTCCGGATCAATCTCTTCCTCCAGCGTAACTGTTTCCATTCTGACTTCGCCTATCGTACGCTCCCCCGCATATGCAAGGGATGAAAATTCCACAAGGGCGGCTCCTGTTCCAATCCCGCACAGCAGCACGCCGCCGCAGAGCACCCCAAGCAGTATTTTATGACATCTTCTCATTTCTGCACCTCCTGCCATTCTTCCTCCGGCTCTCTGTCCCCATCATTTTCCGGTTCTGATTCTTCAGGCGCTTCCTTTGTCTCCAGCTCTGCTCCAGCTCCCGAGCTGACACCTGCCTGCCCTTCTGCCGGTTCCTTGCCTGGTCCTTTATCCGCTTCCTTCTTCTGCTCCTTCCGGCGGATCAGGCTCATACAGATACCTGCCATGCTTCCTCCTGCCAGAAAGCAGCCCAGGCATACCAGCGTCGCTCCACCAAGCGGATATTCCTGGAACAGCAGGATCAGCATCATCCCGAACCCAAACAGGGCAGCCAGTGCAAAGCAGCCTGTACACAGAGCAAAAAACAGCCAGAAAATATTCCAGCACAGCCTCAGAAACCAGCAAATCAGGCTTCCGATTCCATGCCCCAGCTTTTTCAGAAAACCGTAAGGCGCTGCCTTCCCGGCTTCGGCCCTTTCCGTCCGGTTTATCTCCGGAATTTCCGCCGCGCCATCCTGCCTGCCCTCTCCCGCCTCTCTTCTTTTGCGAAAAGGACTTGCAATCCAGCAAAAAAATCTCTTTCCTGCACGCCCCACGCTTCGGAAAGCTCTTCCGATTCCATTCCCGGCCGCCGCCAGTCCGTTCCTTAAAGCTGTCCCAAAGCCACGGAGCTTTTTCTCTCCTGCTTTCAGATTCACGCTTCCGATTCCCGGGAGCCCTTTTCTTCCTCTGCCCTCCCCAAATTCCGGTTTCACATGATAAGCCTCCAGGATCTCTGCCGCCAGCTCCTTTAACGGTCCAAAATCGCGGATCGCGTCCTCCTCACTCTGTCCATTCTGTATTTTGATGTCGATATGCTGCGCGTATTCTTCCAAAATATCCTGCTGCTCCTGGTCCTCCAGGACCTCCAGGCACCCCCGAAGCTCTTCCAGAAATGTTTCTTTATTCATATGTCCTGCCCTCCTCTAAAAATCTGCTGACCTGCTGCTGGAACTCTTCCCATTCGGCCTCCAGCGAATCCCGATACAGGATCCCTGCCGCTGTCAGATGATAATATTTTCTGGGCGGTCCCTCTGATGATTCTCTCAGGTACGTCTCGAAATAATGTTCATTCGTCAGACGCTTCAAAAGCGGATAAATGGTTCCTTCATTTACATCTATGACCTTGGAAACCTCCTCCACAAGCTCATAGCCATATCTGTCCTTCCGCCTTACACATTCCAGCACAATGAGCTCCAGCACTCCTTTTTTAAACTGTGGGTTCATACAATCCCTCCCCGCCTGCCGCCTCATAGGTTTATGCTCTTCTCTGATATTAGATTATACCAACTACTATGTATTGTCAAGTACTAAAAATATATAAATACTATTCAATTAAAAATAGTACAGGGATTAAATTCTTTCAAAAGATTTGCTTGACATTGAGAAGGGTCTATGCTATAAATAATAGGTACGTTTCACACAGGGGATTGGTCAAATGGCATGACAGGGGTCTCCAAAACCCTTAGTGGGAGTTCGATTCTCTCATCCCCTGCTTCAGAAAGTGCCGGAAGCCTTGATTTTTCAAGGCTTCCGGCACTTTTCATTTTTTGAAAAAATCCTATGTAGTCAAGTATGTAGTCAAACAGGAATCATTCCTAAAATGAGATAACATTTTCAATCTGCTTTTCTTTATTTTTCGTTGCTCTCTTATATGTTAAATTCATATCATATTCTCTCCCACAACCTCCAATTCTTCCGCTATGATACCTATTTCCTCAAATAGCTCCCTTTTTGCACAATCCTCAACATATTCGTCAATTTCAACAGAACCACCGGAAGAATCAAGTCATCCTGCTATCTGAGCACTTATAATCTCTCCACTTGGATCAACCTCTATTTCAATAACATGTCCCCAGAACATATCATCATCATCGTAAAACAAAGATAAACTTCCATTTGAGCTAACCATTATTTCACTCATTTCCATACGCTTCATAAATATCTCTTTTGTGATTTCTTCTGTATCAATTTCATCTGATGCGTCCATCCATTCATTTGCCAGTTCTGTGAGTTCTTCTGCCGCAAATTCACGGTACTTTATATCATTCTCCACAATATTATCTACTACCCTTTTTAATACCTTCATTGCCTGTTTGGCTGTATCTCCATCCTCCTCATCGGTTTCTAAATAGACATGTGCTTCTACTCCATTCCAATTGACAATTCCTTCAAACCATGAAAATTCTCTATCTAAGGCAAAAGAACCTAATTCATTTTCTATAGAAATTGGTTTAGAATAATATTCTTTCAAAGTCTCCAATTTTTCATTTGAAGCATTTTCTTCAAGCACATTGATAAGCATATATCTATTGTTCATATATTGTGTCTGATCTTGTGGTATACATTTTCTGACAGTGACACGATAAATACCGAATTGTTCAAATTCATACCCCCATCCCTTACGAGCATTGTCATTTTTTATAAGCCATTCAAGACGACCTTTCTCATGAGAGAACTGACCTGTACGCAAATCTATGGACGCAAAAAAATCAACAGATGGTTTCAACATATCTTTTATGATTACTGCCCCTTTACATGATGATTGTACTAAAATAAGCATTTCATATTCTTCTGCTTCAAATTCTTTTTCAAAATCTATTTGTACTGACATTATTCATTCCCCTTGTTTATTTCTTTTCCACCACAACTTCCAATTTTATCAACTTTTTCCTACAACATTATATCACTCTAATATAATACTGTCATTCGGTTTCAATCTTGATTTTGAACATTTCCGGGTGGTCTTTGACATTGTAGACGTAATCACTTTCTGTGCCTGCTCGATATAAAATTGTAAAATGATTAACACCAAGCTTTCGACTTAATTCATTTGGATAAACAGAAATATATATTCTATTTGGATATCCTGTTATGTCATACGAAAAACGCACCTCATGAAAAGTGTTATCTATACATCGTTCTATCATTTTTTCAGCAAACTTTTCTTTATTTGAAACAAAGAGCTTATTCGCTATAACATTCAATTTTTGCTCATAAAATTCACTGGAGCAATTTAAACTACCTGTTTCCACTTTAACGTCACGTCCGTATTGTAAGTAAAGCAAACTAACAACAATGGTAATGAATACAAATACTGTAAGAAAGCGGAAAAGCGTGAAATGATAAAATATGACAAGTTGTGGGAAACAATGAAGTCTAAGGGAATTACTCAATATGATTTGTATACTCGTTATCATATGAATCATTCCCAACTAAACAGACTAAGACATAATAAGAATGTAGAAGTAAACACCATAGGTAAATTGTGTAATATTTTGAATTGTAACGTTGAAGATATTATGACGCATTATCCAGACGATAATGTTTTCTGATGAATAGCAGAAGTGTTTAAGACCGATACCATGCTGAACGATTTCTCCTTTCTGATTGTTATTTATATCCATGTAGTCAAAATGTAGTCAAACAGGATTTGAAGAAATGCTGTATTATAGAACACGGCATTTAAAGCCGTTCTTTCAAAAGATGGTCGTTGTCAGCCATCTTTTTCTTTTTTAAAACAAAGGGCGTGCAGAATCGTTAGACCAAATGATTCTGCGCGCCCTTTGTTTTTTCCAATTTTATCGGAACCGCCAGCAAAGAAAGCCGTTTACAGAAATATCAGGAGCTCTTCTCTCCATAACCCCTCTTTACCACTACAAGAAATGCCAGCATCAGAATAATTCCCACCGGAAGAGCAATCCATGCCGTCTGCACGAAGCCTGCCACGATATAGGCCAGGAAGGAAATAGCAGCCACACTGATGGCATAAGGAAGCTGCGTAGAGACATGGTTGACATGATTACACTGAGCCCCTGCCGAAGCCATAATCGTCGTATCTGAAATCGGTGAGCAGTGATCCCCGCATACGGCTCCTGCCATACATGCAGAGATTGCGATGGTCATCAACGTCGGATTTGTCTGCGAAAAGGCATCCACTACTATCGGAATCAGGATACCGAAGGTTCCCCAGGAGGTTCCCGTTGCAAAGGCCAGCAGGCATCCCACTACAAAAATAATAGCCGGCAGCAGATTCACAATTCCCTCAGAGCTGCTCTTGATCAGCGCCGCCACATATTCCGACGCTCCCAGACTGTCTGTCATAGCCTTCAGCGTCCAGGCGAAGGTCAGAATCAGAATAGCAGGAACCATGGCCTTAAAGCCCTCAGGAATGCAGTCCATGCAGTCCCCGAAGGACAGCACCTTGCGGACCACATAAAGAAATACCGTAATGACCATGGCAAACATGCTTCCAAGCGCCAGGCCCACAGACGCATCACTGTTGGAGAAGGCAGTCACAAAATCCGTACCGCTGAAAAATCCGCCCGTATAAAGCATTCCCGCGACGCAGCAGATGATCAGAGACACGATGGGAATCAGAAGATCCTTGACACTCCCGGCCCCTGCAGAATCCAAAGCCTCCGCACTAGCATAGGGACGATCCGGCGTCGTATAAAGATCGCCTTTTCTGGCGTTATCCTCATGAAGCTTCATAGGACCGTAATCAAAGTTCATCACAGCGATGGCAATCATCATTACAATGGTCAAAAGCGCATAAAAGTTATAGGGGATAGCCCGGATAAAAAGGGACAGCCCGTCCTCTCCCTCCACAAAGCCTGTCACAGCCGCCGCCCAGGAAGAAATGGGTGCAATGATACAGACAGGCGCCGCTGTTGCATCGATAAGGTAGGCAAGCTTGGCCCGCGAGATCTGATTTTTGTCTGTCACAGGTCGCATAACACTTCCCACAGTCAGGCAGTTGAAATAGTCGTCTATAAAAATCAGCACACCCAGAGCAATCGTAGCGAGCTGGGCTCCCACCCGGCTCTTGATGCGCTCCCCGGCCCATCGGCCAAAGGCCGCGGAGCCTCCGGCCCGGTTCATCAAAGATACCATGGCGCCCAGGATCACCAAAAATACCAGAATTCCTACGTTGTAGGAATCAGAAAGCACTGACACAATCCCATCCTCCAGAACGTGCAGCACCGTCCCCTCAAAGCTGAAATTCGAGTAGAAGAGTCCTCCCACCAAAATTCCCAGGAACAGAGAGGAATACACCTCTTTGGTGATCAGCGCAAGCCCGATAGCCACAATAGGCGGCACCAAAGCCCAAAAGGTGGCATACATGGAAGGCACGTATTCCGCCGCCTCTGTCTCAGCCGCCAGGGCTGGAAAAGCCATACCCGCAGTCAGAATTACCAGCAGAAACAGCGCTGCAATCCCTTTTCGTTTTCCAGTTACATACATAACCTCTTACCCTCTTTTCTTAAGAATTTATCTGACATCTGCCGCCCAAAGAACGCTGCAGATGAGCTCAAATGAAATTTAAGCCAAATGGACGCACACGCTTTTGCCTGGCCTCCGCTGACCATAACAATAAAAAAGCCATGAACACAAATCTGACTGCGCGTTCATGGTCTCTGTCTTTCTATGCCAATGATAGCTCTCCACAGCCCTGTGACAGTCTGCTGCATCTTCTGCAGCAGCCCAGGAATCCTTGCTCCGGGACGCTGATGGATTCCTTCGGCGGCTTCCCCTTTTCCCTCCGGCGGCTCCCGAGCCTTTTGCCGCAGAGTACTGATGAAATCCGCACCTCTATCATGATACATTCCTTTTATCTCTGAAATAATTCTTCTTTGCGTATCGTATCATGAAGTCTGCGGTATTACAAGAGATAAATACACAATTTTCTATATTTCTGTATTTTATAGTATTCCGACATTCTGTTCCCTTAAAATACTCTGTTTATCCTCTTTTATGCCTCTGTAAATCCACTTTTTGTTCATCCAATTGTAATTTTCGGATTATATCAATTAAAACAGAGAACAGTACTTATAGAACCTATAAGTATCTGAATAAATAGGGGCTTTTTTTGTCGATTACTGTCTATTCCGCTTCATTGCCTGTTAATATTATCCTTTTCAAGATATAATTTCCACAGGCAAACGGCTCTCCGTATTTGCTATTTTCACAAAAGAGGGAGAATTTGTATTATGAGGCAAAAGATTCAGCTGCTGCTCCATAGGGCCGGGGTGTTCAACTACTATTGCGGCTACCAATACTTCATCCGTTCCGTGGAATTAGCCGTCCAGGACCCAGATCGTCTGCAGAGCATCCAAAAAGAAATCTATATCATCGTCGCATCAGAATTCAGGACTACCATCACAAGCGTAGAACGTGACATCCGAACCATTCGTGACGTCATGATGAAAAATGGCGGAGAACAGCTTCTCATTCAGATGACCGGAAGCTCCGCCTGGTCACATAAGGTTCCCTATCCCAGAGATCTGATTGCCATCTTCTGCGATTACCTTCTCCGGGAATGCTGCTGAACCCCGAAGCCTGTACCTGTCCTCTCATTTTTCCGTGCATATCCTCTGACAACATGCTATACTAAAAACCAAGAATGCAAAGCTTCATTCAGATACAGGGAGGACAGACCAAATGACAAAACGGCTCTACTATGAAAACAGCCATCTGAAAGAGTTCCAGGCAACCGTAACAGCCTGTGAGAAATTTGAAGATTTCTGGCGTATCAGCCTCGACAGGACAGCCTTCTTTCCCGAAGGCGGCGGACAATCCGGTGATTCCGGCTTCTTAAATACGGTAGAAATATTCGATACCCGGGAAGACAAGAACGGCATCTGGCACTACGCGAGGACTCCACTGGAGCCGGGCTCCCGGGTCACAGGTCAGCTCGACTGGCAAAAACGCTTTTCCCGTATGCAGCAGCATTCAGGAGAGCATATTGTCTCCGGGCTGGTGCACGCCCGTTTCGGTTATGACAATGTAGGCTTTCACCTTGGAGAGCAGGAGGTAACGCTGGATTTTAACGGCGTCATCACAAGGGAGGAGCTGGCAGAGCTCGAGACTGCAGCCAACGAAGCGGTTTTTGCCAATATTCCCGTACAGATTTCCTATCCTTCCAGGGAAGAGCTGAATCATCTGAAATACAGAAGCAAGATCGAAATCGAAGGCCAGGTCCGGATTGTCACAATTCCCGGCATTGATGTCTGCGCCTGCTGTGCGCCTCATGTGGAGCGTACCGGTGAAATCGGCCTGGTCAAGCTGACCAGCGTGCAGAGCCATCGGGGCGGCGTCCGGGTGAATCTGCTGGCAGGCAGCCGCGCTCTTTTGGACTACAGGGAAAAGGAAGGCAGCGTCAAATCCATCTCGGTACTTCTCTCCGCCAAGGAAAACCGGGTGACTGAGGCTGTCGAACGCCTCAGACAGGAGGCTTATGAACTGAAAGGACAGCTTATGCAGCAAAATCTCACCAGAATACAGGAGAAGGCTGCTTCTGTTTCCGAAGGAACTGCCAATCCCGTTTTTTTCGAGGAAAATCTCGACATGGATGCCTGCCGGGAGCTTGTTAATCTGCTGACCGCGCGCTGCAAAGGGATTGTCTGCGTTTTTTCCGGAAGTGACATAAACGGCTGGCGCTATATTCTTGGCAGTCATACAGAAGATGTCCGGCCCCTGTGCAGGCATCTCAACGAGGCATTTCAGGGGAAGGGCGGCGGAAAGCCCGAGATGGCGCAGGGGTCGCTAAAGGGAATGCAAAGTAAAATCATAGAATCTATTTTAAGCTTCACAGCAAAGAACTGACTATTCAAAAGGCTTTGAAGCCGTCAAAAGAGGGTATCCCAAAGATCATTGCCTGGTCTTTGAGATACCCTCTATCATCAGAAAACTGCTTTTCCGGCTGCTTCCTTACTCTTCCGGCTCGAAATCATCCTTGCCTACACCGCAGATCGGGCATGTCCAGTCATCGGGAAGATCCTCGAATGCAGTACCGGGAGCGATTCCGCTGTCCGGATCGCCTACTTCCGGATCATATACATATCCACAGGGAACACAAACATATTTTTTCATGATTTTTCCTCCTAATCTGTTTCTCTGTTTTCCTTTTTTGAAGAGAGTCAGCTATATCTCTCGTATACCTAGTTTATATCAAAAGTTTTTCATATATTCTGTTGCTTTTGCAACATTTTTATGCAATACTTAAGAAAATCGGACTGCTGAAGCACAGCCTCTATCCATCGGATAAAAGCAGTCCTCTTCCAGCCTGTCAAAGCGCCGGAAAATACACAAGAGAGGAAACATACCAGGCATGGATTACTCGGAAACCTTATTATTTCAAGACATCTGCGAAAAGGACTGCCAGCGGATGCTGAGCTGCATGAAAGCGCAGAAACGCAGCTTTTTTGCCGGAGAAGAGATCTACTCCTTTGACACTCCCCGCAAAATCGTAGGAATTCTGCTGAACGGCCAGGCTTCCGTCATCCGCTATGAATACAACGGAACCCGGAGCATCCTGGAAAACCTGTCGCCCAAAGGAATTTTCGGAGAGCATCTTTCCTTTGTGCCAAGCGATGATTCCTGTATCGCGGTAGTCTGTCAGACTGACTGCCAGGTTCTGTTCATCGACTATCAAAGCCTGACCCGGACCTGCCAGAACGCCTGCGCATGCCATACTCAGTTAATCCGGAACCTGCTGCAGCTCCTGTCTGACAAAACACGGGCCTTGAGCGAGCGGGTAGAGGTCTTAAGCCAGCGCAGCATCCGGGAAAAGCTTATGTGCTATTTCATGCAGCTGGCGGCCGAAACTAAAAATACGACCTTCGAGCTGCCCTTTACCATGATCGACTTCGCCGATTTTCTTTCTGTCAACCGCAGCGCCATGATCCGTGAGCTGGGGAAAATGAAGAAGGAGGGGCTGATCCGGATTTCCCGGCGCACCATCACTCTTCTGTAGGAATACGGCTGTTTTCACAGAATCCGGTCACTTTCCTGCAATCAAATGCTCGATTTCCTTTCGGAGCTCCCGGTCGCTCTCCTGAAACAGCAGGCTCCGGTTGTATCTGTGATACCGCTCGCAGAAGCAGGATTTCAGAAACGCAGCCGCATCTCCGGAGCTGTTGAGTCCGGTCAGAAATACGACCATTTCCTGGCTGTCTCCAAAGGCCGCCTCCAGAAAATCAAAGGCATGCTCCAGCATTTCACTTCCGGCGGCCTGAAGCTCTTCGTAGCGCTCCCGCTCCTTTGCAAAAAGCGCCCGGAGAATCTCAAAGGCTGCGCGCCCGTCTTCCGGGCGGAGCTTTTCCAGCTCCATCCTGTAACGCTCAAGAGCCTCCTCCAGCCGGAGCAGTCTTCTCTCCTCCTCACGGCCCAAAAGCTCTGCCTGTTTCTTTCTTTCCCGTTCTTCCAGAACCTCCTTCCGGAGCGTTTCCAGCACGCCGGGAATCTCTGCAGGAGATAATTTTTCTCCATTCAGAATCCTTCCAGCCTCTTTCATTTTTCCGTACAAAAGCTCTGTAAACAGCTCCTGCACACGCACTCTGTGAAAGCCTGCCATACAGCCGGACAACAGAAGGCTGACAACGCTCAGACGCTCGTCGAAGGACGCATGAGAAAGCTTCTTCAGCGTCCCCTCCCGGATCACACCCTTCAAAATCTCATCCATCCCGTAATCGCTCTCGTATTTTCGATACAGCTCCAGATAATTTGCGAATTCTCCCGCGATGCGGTCATGCTGGATATACTGGCGCACAACCTCTTTGTCCACCGGTTTTCCAAGCTTTTCATAGACCTCCAAAAGGCGCGACAGGTCCTCCCAGCCTCTGGGCGTCGCAAATCTTCTGCCATCTACCGTCGTCTCCATCTGATAAAAATTTCCCGGCCGCGCATCAAGGTAAGAGATAACCGCCGGATGAATCCGTGCCTGAACCGCATACTCCCGGAACGCTTCGTAATCCGGCTCCACCTCGATTCTTTTTACACGGTCCAGCGTCACTACATCAAAATCGCGGACAGACTTATTGTACTCCGGCGGATTTCCTGCCGCCACGATAATCCAGCCCTCCGGGATCGGATGGTTTCCAAAGGTTTTACACTGCAGGAACTGCAGCATGGCCGGAGCCAGCGTCTCAGACACGCAGTTGATTTCATCTATAAAAAGGATTCCTTCGCGAAGGCCGGTTTTCTTCATCTTCTCGTAAATAGAAGCTACAATCTCGCTCATGGTGTACTCTGTGACTGCCTTTTTCTGGCCGTCGAATTCCATTTCCGAGATAAAAGGCAGCCCGATAGCGCTCTGTCTTGTATGATGCGTGATCGTGTACGCCGCCAGGCCGATCCCACACTCTCTGGCTATCTGCTCCATAATCTGAGTCTTACCGATTCCCGGCGCGCCCAGCAGCAGAACCGGCCGCTGCCGGATGACCGGAATCTCGTAGGCGCCATATTCATCCTTCAGAAGATAGGCTTCTACCGCATCCTTAATCTCCTGCTTTGCCCGCTTGATATTCATAATGCTTTCTCCTCCTCTGTCAAGTCAAATCCCCTGCGGGAATCATCCCCTGATCCAAGCTCCTGCTCTCCCAGAATCAGCTTGATCGCCCAGGGCGGCACGTCCACATCCCGGTACTGGTTCTGCAGAAAGACAAACGCGGTCTCAAAGGGCGGCATTTTCACCGGAAAAACGCCGTATCCATCCGTAAAATACAGAAGTCCCCGCAGGCGTCCGTAACGTTTCCGGGCCATCTGATCCTCCACATAGGCAAAGGCCGGACGGAAATCTGTGCCCCCTCCGCCTTTCAGGGTAAAATGCTCCATATATCTCTTCAGCTCTCCGGCGTTCGTAAGCATCACATCCGACTGTACCCTCTCATCGCACTGAAGAATGTGTATTCTCGCATTTTTAAAAAAGCTCTCTGTCTCGGAAAGTACCTGATAAGTTTCTTCCAGAAATCTTCTCACCAGCTCTCCGCGGCAGGACATGGAGGTATCGATCACGATTACAAATTCCTCAATGCGGCGAACCTCTCTGGTCTCCTGCGGCTCGATGAGGGGCATATTTCCATAAAGCTCCATGCCGTAATGATAGAAAATATAATCAAAGCTGTCGGGATCCACCTGCATTTCCTCCCGAAGCGCCGTGAACTTCCTCAAAAATTCCCTGTAATCATAGCGGGGACGGCTGCTGATGCGAAGCTGCTCCAGCAGATCCCCCTCCCCTTCTGAGGCCTCCCTGGAAAAGAGGGCGATCTCTGTCTGCATCCGCTCCCGGATATCCTCCCAGCGCTGCCGGTTCGGATTCTGGACCCCGGGTCTTCTTCCCTGTGTCCAAAGCCGGTGATCGTCCAGATGAAACTCCTTCTCCCAGCGATTCCTTTCCGCATCAGAAAGAGCATACTTTTCCAGCTCCCGGCAGATTCCCTCCGCCGTCAGAACAGAAAGTCCCTTCTCCAGCCTGGCGATGCAGCTTTTTCGAAACGCTCCGGAAGGAATATGGGCGCACTTCAGATACAGGCTGTCTATCAATGCCTCCACCGCTACATCACAGGCCAGGTTCCACAGCTCCTCCTGCCTTCCCTTCCGGTCAAACGGGTGGCAGAACAGGCAGTGCAGGAGGATATGAAGATAGATCCGGATCACATAGGACCGGTTTTTCTGATAGAGACGCATCAGACTGTCCGGCGTAAAATAAAGCGCCTCCCCGTCCGTACCTGCCGGCTCCGCCTGCCCCGCCGAAAACGGCAGACTTCCAAGGGCCAGATCGAGAAGCTTAAGCTTCAGGTACAGCTCATTTCTGGCGCTGGCCAGAATCCGCCGGCCCAGCTTCTCCTTTTCCAACTCCGTTTTCTGCTGTTCCAGAATCGGACTGTTCCACATCTTTTTTCCTCCTACAGCTCAAATCTCTTTGCTTTTGTCTCCGTGCAGCCCGCCTCTGCGGCCGCGTCTGCGCTTTTCAAGCCTTCTGTGTCCCCGTCCGTTTCCGCCCTGCACCGGTACAGCATATCCATCAAAAAGGACACGCCCTCGGGAAAGCCGCGCTCCGCTGCCAGAGACACCGCATGCTCCAGTATATCCTCCGGCTGTCCTTGCATAGCGTCCCCCGTCTTCTTTTTCTTCAGGAAATATTCTGCCAGATATTCCAGAGCCTCCATATCCCGGCCGGACACGGCCTTTTCCACAGCCTGCCCGGCATGAGCCTGCAGCCACGCTTCATAGGCCGCCCTGTTTTCCGGCAGAAGCCCGGCTGGGTACATCAGCCTTGCCATAGTCATCTCCAGTACCGTATCAAAGTCCTCCTCTGCTTTCGCATGATAAAAGCAGGCATCATAAGCCCGGAAGTCAAATTTCCGGTCATAAAAGCAGTTCCGAAAATTCATGCCGCTCCCATGAGTATGAATCACAAGAATCCGCGCCGGCGTATTTTCCACGCTCTCCTCAAAAAATTCCGGAAAGATCAGCTTTGCATTTACGCTTCCTTCCAGAGACACCGTCAGCTTTTCCGGCACCTCAATCAGGATTTCCCTGAGGCAGGAGACGCCTGTCCCGTCCAGGCGCAGAACCAGCTCCTTTATAGCATGACAGCCGGTGAAAAGGCCTGCGCCCAAATCGATAAGCCCGCCGTAAAAGCTGATCGTCTGAAGCCTGCTGCAGTTATAAAAGGCGTAAGCGCCGATTTTTCGAAGCAGAGAGGGCAGGCTGACTGCTGTCAGGACTGCACCCGTAAGGGCCGGCGGGAGTTCCACGTCTTCAAAAGATATCAAAGCGCCTGTATCTGCGTCCGCCTTTGCGGAATCAGAAAAGCAGGCGCTGTCATAAGGAAACCCGCCATCAGAATCCCACAGCCTCAGCCGTCCCTCCCGAATTCCCCTCTCCAGAAGCCTTTCCTCCATATGAGCCGAAAACGCATAGGGCGCAAGCTCTGTCACCGGACATTCCTCTATCGTCTCTGGAATCCCAGCTTCCGTTCCATAATCATAGCAGCGCCAGACGACAGCCCCGCCCTCCTTTATTTCATAAACAAGTTTCACGCTTCTCCTCCGAATTTTTTCTATCCTGTCATTTTGAACGAAATTTTCTACGGAATCCTTTTCTCCTAAAGCCAGTCCCTGTAGCTGTCAGATGCCCTCCATTCGTCCAGCGTCAGATATTTTTCCTCTATTATATCATACCACAAGACCTCGTCCATATTTTCACTGACCAGAAACCAGTCCCAGTTTACTCTGTGATCCTCCCATTTCTCCCCGACATAGACCTTATAGTACCTTCCGGCGACGTTTCCGTCCATACAGATTTCTTCCGGACTGCTCCATGCCTCTGCGATCAAAAAGGCCTGCCCCCGGCTCTTTTCATGGATCCAGGCTTCATACGCTTTCAGTTCCGGCACGTTCGTATACAAGAGCTGCTCAACTAACCGGGTAAGTTCCCGGGTATCAGCTTTGGATGCTGTTATCTGAATCGGAAGACTGGAAGTAAGCCGGCCTCCGGCTCCATTCTTTTCTGCTTCTTTTAATGAGAGTGCAAAGAGAAGAATCAGTGCCCCTGCTGCAAGGCATGGCATCCATTTTCTTAGCATAGAATCCCCCCGAATTGTTCCTTGTTTCCAGCGGCAGTGCATAGCTCTTATACAGCTTTTGAATTCATTGTATATCATTGAGCGATATTCTGCAACGAGCTTAGCCGGCATTTTGTACATATTTTCATCCAACAATATCTAGCTATTTTTCATTGACAACACCACTATATATTGTTAAAATAATTCCTGTTGATTAATCAGATACTATCCTCAGCTGACAAGAGCATACACAGTCCCTGCCAGCTGAAGGTGTCTTAGTACATGAACAGAAAAATTATTTGAGAGGGAGAACGTTTTATGAAAATCATCAAGCGCAGCGGATCCGAGGTGGCCTTTGATCCGCAGAAAATCGTGACTGCCGTGACCAAGGCCAATGAAAGCGTCGTTCCCAGTGCCCGCATGTCCGCCATCCAGATCAAGCGGATTGCGGAGGATGTGGAGAGCGCCGCTCAGAATATGAACCGCTCCTTAAGCGTAGAAGAAATACAGGATATGGTGGAAGACCAGATCATGAACCAGCGGGCCTTCGATGTGGCGAGACGTTACATCACCTATCGTTACCGCCGCGCGCTGGTGCGCAAGTCCAACACCACGGACGAACAAATCTTAAGCCTGATCGAGTGCAACAACGAGGAGGTCAAGCAGGAAAATTCCAATAAAAACCCTACCGTCAACAGCGTGCAGCGGGATTATATGGCTGGAGAGGTCAGCAAGGATATCACGAAGCGGCTTCTGCTTCCGGCAGATATTGTGAACGCTCACGAGCAGGGCATTATCCACTTTCACGACGCGGACTATTTTGCCCAGCACATGCACAACTGTGATCTGGTCAACCTGGAGGACATGCTGCAGAACGGTACCGTCATCAGCGGAACCCTGATCGAAAAGCCCCACAGCTTTTCCACAGCCTGCAACATCGCAACTCAGATCATTGCCCAGGTGGCTTCCTGCCAGTACGGAGGCCAGAGCATCTCTCTTACGCATCTGGCGCCCTTCGTGGATGTAAGCCGTCAGAAAATCCGCCGCCAGGTGGCGGAAGAGCTTCATTCTATCCGGGAGGCTGTGACAGAGGATGAGATTTCTGCCATCACGGAAAAACGGCTGCGCGAAGAGGTAAAAAATGGCGTCCAGATGATCCAGTATCAGGTCGTAACCCTGATGACAACCAACGGACAGGCTCCCTTCGTCACCGTCTTCATGTATCTGAATGAGGCGAAAAACGAGCAGGAGAAGCAGGATCTGGCTTTGATTATCGAAGAGACCCTGCGCCAGCGTTATCAGGGTGTAAAGAACGAAAAGGGCGTCTGGATCACCCCTGCCTTCCCGAAGCTTATCTACGTGCTGGAGGAAGACAACATTCATGAGGACAGCAGGTACTACTATCTGACAAAGCTGGCCGCCAAATGTACCGCCAAGCGCCTGGTACCGGATTATATCTCCGAAAAAATCATGCTCCAGAACAAGATTGACAAAAACGGCGAGGGCCACTGCTATACCTGCATGGGCTGCCGGAGCTTCCTGACTCCCTACGTGGATGAAAACGGAAAGCCCAAATACTACGGCCGCTTTAACCAGGGCGTCGTGACGGTAAACCTTGTAGATATCGGACTGTCCGCCGAAGGCGATATGGATAAATTCTGGGAAATCTTTGATGAGCGTATGGAGCTGTGCCACCGGGCCCTTCAATGCCGTCATGAGCGCCTGACCGGAACGCTTTCCGACGCCGCTCCGATCCTCTGGCAGCATGGCGCGCTTCTGCGGCTGAAAAAGGGTGAGAAAATCGATAAATATCTCCACGGCGGCTATTCGACTCTGTCCCTTGGCTACGCAGGCCTCTGGGAGTGCGTCTACAGCCTGAACGGCAAAAAGCTGACAGAGCCGGAGGGCGAGGCTCTGGGGCTGGAGATTATGAAGAAGCTGAACGAATATACGGCAAAATGGAAGGCCGCAGAAAATATTGATTATTCTCTGTACGGCACGCCTCTGGAAAGCACGACCTATAAGTTCGCCAAATGCCTGCAGAAGCGTTTTGGCATCGTAAAGGGCGTAACTGACCGCAACTATATTACAAACAGCTACCATGTCCACGTAACCGAGGAGATCGACGCCTTTGACAAGCTGGCGCTGGAGGCCAAATTCCAGGCGCTCTCACCGGGCGGAGCCATCTCCTATGTGGAGGTTCCGAACATGCAGAACAATCTGGAGGCTGTGCTGGCTGTCATGAAATTTATCTACGATCACATCATGTACGCAGAGCTGAATACCAAGAGCGACTACTGCCAGGTATGCGGCTACGACGGCGAAATCGAGATCAAGGAGGATGAGCACGGAAAGCTCATCTGGCAGTGCCCGAACTGCGGCAACACCGATCAGAACAAGATGAACGTGGCCAGACGAACCTGCGGCTATATCGGAACCCAGTTTTGGAACCAGGGAAGAACCCAGGAAATCCGGGAGCGTGTGCTGCACCTGTAAAGCCAATAAGACACCAGAAAATGGCAGTGTCCCTTATAGCGGCCTGCCATTTTCTACCCGTACAGGACGCTGTTATGCCGCCAGCAAAAAAGCGGCTGAATGGAGATTTTTATGAACTATGCTGCCATCAAAAAAAATGACATTGCCAACGGTCCCGGTGTGCGCGTCTCCCTCTTTGTGAGCGGCTGCCGCCACCACTGCCGAAGCTGCTTTAACCGGGAGGCCTGGGATTTTGCCTATGGCAGGCCCTTTACCCAGGAAACAGCTGACGAAATTCTGGAGGCCCTCGCCCCATCCTATGTAGCCGGCCTCTCCTTTCTGGGCGGCGAACCCCTTGAGCCCGAAAACCAGGCTCCTCTTCTTTCGCTTGCCCGCCAGTTCAGGGAACGCTGCCCGGGAAAAACGCTCTGGTGCTATACAGGATTTACCTTCGAGACCGATCTGATGAGCGGCTCTGTGGGAAACCCAAATACACTCCGTGAGCTTCTGTCGCTCATTGACGTGCTGGTAGATGGGAAATTTGTAGAGGAATTAAAGGATGCAGGGCTTATTTTCCGCGGCTCATCCAACCAGAATATCATTGACGTGCCCAAATCCCTGAAAGCGGGGCATATGGTTCTGCTGGAGGGCGTCTGGCGCCGGACGATGGGAAGCGGGGATATTGAAGAGATATAGACGGAAACGCCGGGATTTTGGAAAATCAACCTGTCTTTTCCAACCCCCGGCGCTCCTTTTCTTTTGTACATTTATTTTCTGTTGTATTTTTCTTTTGTATGATCATCGTCTTCTTTGATAAGATCCCCCTCTTAAACTGCCTGAATATCCAGCTCCAGGCCTTCCATCACGCCGGAAGCCAGTTTATCTGTAAAAGGATAAATCACAGGCTCCTCTCCCTTCTCCAGCCGGCAGATCACCACTGCCTCCCGCGCAGGATCGACAATCCAGTATTCCCGCACTCCGGCTTCCGCATACTTTCCGGCCTTTTTATAATAGTCCATGGTCCTGCTGGAGGGCGACACAATCTCAATCACCCAGTCCGGCGCGCCGTGGCAGCCTGCCTCGTCCAGCTTGTCCGGATCACAAACCACCAGAATATCCGGCTCAAAATAGTTCCGCTTATCATTCATGATAAACACTGCGAATGGAGCTGCGAACACCTGGCAGCCGCCTCCATGCTCCCTGATGTAATTATAAATCTGTACGGTAAGTCCCACAAGCAGGCGCTGGTGCGTCATGGTCGGCGACGCCATATAATACATCCTTCCGTCGATAAGCTCTGCCCTCACGCCTTCCGGCAGGGCCAAAATATCATCTGTAGTATACTCTCTTTTTTCCTGATCAGACATCAATCCATCCTCTTTTCGTAAAGCTGCTCTCATGCTGCCTTCCTTTCCGGCAAAGGGCTCTCCAAGAAAAGCCTTCGGGCCTCTGCCATAATAAAATAATAATTGGGAAATCATGGCAGAACTGCCAGAATGTGCGGCACGCACATAGATGATTTCTGTGACAGTTTTATTATAATAAATCCGCCATATGCTGTCAATCCTTTCCAGCGTTTAAGAACACCGGAAGCCTGATACCCCGCAGCGGACAGACAAGGGTATGGAAAGAGTGCACGCAGGCGGACAGACAGGAAAGCCGGCCTGGGATACATCCCGGGCCGGCTCTCCTGTCATACATCAGGGTATATAGAAAATATTAGTGGAAACCTATAATTCCTTTGCGAGCCACCGGAAAATATTCGGGATCAGCTTCTGATAGCTATCCCATTCCAGGAACTCCTTTGAACCCCAGTGCATTGCACAATCGGAGGCGAAAGCAAATGTCCTTCCCTCCCCATATTCCATGGAGGCCATAAAGGTATCCTCTCCGTCTATAACTGCAATCTCCTGGGCTTCCTTCTTCGCCTTAATCCTGTTATAACCGAGGAACCAGGGCCATGCTCCCTCCACGCCATTCAGCACCGGATGATCCGCAAGCCTGATTTCCGGGCAGATCCCCTCCGGATGCTCCATCCTGTCGTCCCAGTTCAGCATCTCTACCGGAAGCAGCCTGGCAAGAGGCGTCATGGCATAACGGGCCTTGTTCTCAATGCCGGCGAAGCTTAAGTAACCGCCGAACATTACCAGGCCGCCGCCGTTTTTCACATATTTGTCCAGCTCGTAAAACCGGTTTGGCTTACGAACTCCCTGGAACTGCATAACCGGATCCATCATCAGCGTATTACTCCCGATATCACTTAAGGCGATTACAGAATACTCATTCAGCGCCTCCTGGGTATCAGGAAACTGATACTGGGCGATGTGGCTTGGCATATATTCTGCCTCGATTCCCGCCGCACGGAGCGCTCCAAGCAGTGGATCTGCGCTTGTCTTCTCCAGGCGTCCCAAATCCACGGTGTCAAATCCTTTGATATGCGTTTCCTGGACTGTCCAGGACTCCCCCACAATCAGTACCTTTTTCACGCTTTTCCCGCTCCTTTCTCCCAGCTGGCCCCATATTCTCTTTCGATATCCGCAAGCATCCGGATGCGTGCTTCATGGCGGCCGCCTTCATACTGCGCCTTGAAAAACTCATCTACAATCATCTTTGCCAGCTCCGTTCCCACGACTCTGGCTCCCATAGCAATGATATTGGCATTGTTATGCTGAACCGTCAGCCGTGCCGTGTAGGGCTCGCTGCACACCGCCGCCCGGATTCCGGGTACCTTGTTTGCTGCCAGAGAAATGCCGACTCCTGTTCCGCAGATCAGCACCCCCTTCTCTACCTCACCCTTCCTTACGGCCTCAGCTACTGCTTTTCCGGGAACCGGATAATCCATGCGTACATTCGGATCATGCGTTCCGTAATCGATACATTCATGTCCCTGCTCCTCCAGATGGCGGATCAACTCCAGCTTCAGCGCTACAGCCGTGTGATCGCTTCCAAATCCTATCCTCATCTCTATCGTCCCTCTTTCCTGAGCTCCTCCAGCCTTTTATAAGCCAGAATTCCTGCCCCTATCACTCCGTTTTCCTGTCCCTGGCGGGAGTAGATATACTGAAGCTCCCGGGCCGGATACGGCTTTCTTGCATATTTGTAAATGTCCTCTTCCAGCTCATGCCGCGGAAACCCTTCCATATAGACAAGGCCACCGCCAATCACAATGTGATCCGGATCCAGGATATTGATCTCTGTCGCCGCCGCCAGAGCCAGATCGTCGATAAAGCCATGGATTTCTTCCTGATCTCTGCATTTAGCAAAGACCTCTCCGATCTCCACGCCGGGAAATTTTTCCACGCACAGATCCTTCAGATGATAGCCCGAGGCAATCATCTCGATGCAGCTTGTATTGCCGCAGCCGCAGGCTCCGTGAAGCCCGCGCACCGGAATATGGCCAAGCTCCGCGGCCGCTCCCGTCTTTCCGATCAGAAGCCTCCCGTCTATCACCACAGCGTTTCCGAGACCCGTTCCGAAATAAAATCCACAGGTGATGCCCTCCGCCGGAATCTGATGCTCAAACATGTCATACAGCAGGAGCATATCTACATCTGTCTCAATAAAGGCAGGAATTCCAAACTCTTCCTCCAGTCTGTCCACGATGGCAATATTATTGAACCCCCGGATATTCGGCGTGGACAGCACGGTTCTCCTGTCCCGATCCAGCGTCGAGGGAAAGCCCGCGCTTACCGCTGAAATTTCTTTTCCAGCCGCATGCCTTTGCAGATATTCCCGGATGACGCGGATAAAGCTGCCTACGGTATCTTCGCTCTTCTGCAGCTCCTCCGTCTTCACAATTTCAAAATCCGTAAGGCTGCAGTCCAAAGCTACGAGACCCAGACGCGTATGTGTACCGCCTACATCCATACCCAATACATATTTATCCATGCTTTCCCATCCCTTTAGGCGCCTATACAGGCCGCATAATTTTCATACATCTTATCGATGGCTCTGTTAATGTCCTCGTCCAGATTGAAAAGTCCTGAGGAGCCCACAATCAGAATATCCGCTCCCGCGTCCGTCAGCCTCTTAAAGGTTTTTGTATTGCAGGAGCCGTCGATCTGGATCTCATAGTGGTAGCCTCTCTCCTCCCGCCATTTTTTGGCAAGAGCAATCTTATCCAGAACCTCTTCGATAAAGGGCTGGCCTGCAAAGCCTACATCCACAGTCATCAGGGTCAGAATATCAATCCTGTTCAGATATGCCTCCGCATAGGAAAGCGGCGTGGCCGGGTTCAGTACAATTCCCTTTTTACAGCCGCACTGTTCTATCAGATTCAGAATGCGGAATGCGTCAGAATTGATCGTCTCCGCATGGGGAGAGATATACGAAGCTCCTGCCTCTGCCAGAAGCTCCACCCAGTCTCCGGGATTGGTAGTCATCAGGTGGCAGTCCATGGGAATGGACGCCACCTTATGAAATGTCTTTACCAGATCCGGAGACAGCGTAATATTTTTGCAGTAATGGCCATCCATGATATCCACATGATAGAGATCCATATGGGAATTCATGGCTTCCATCTGCTCACGGATTTCCAGAAAATCCATGCACATCAGTGATGGTGAGAATTTCATTTCTTTATTACGCTCCTTCCAGCCCCGCAGAGCTTATTTATTCTTTACTGTGCTTCCTACCAGCTTCTCAAGGGCTACCGAGGCAATGATCAGCGCTCCCATTACAACCTTCTGCCAATAGCTGGATACGTTCAGAATGTTCAGACCGTTGGTAATCGTGCCAATCGTCAGACCGCCAAGCAGAACACCGAAAATCTTTCCCTTGCCTCCGAAGAAGGAGGTTCCGCCGATGATACATGCCGCGATCGCATACGTCTCATAGCCATCGCCTGCAGTCGGCTCCGCCGCGCCTACACGAGAAGTCATAATCACGCCTGCGATACCTGCCAGGAAGGAGGCCAGCATATGAGCGTACAATGTAAATCTTTTGGTATTAATTCCGGAATACCAGGCAGACTGCTTATTTCCGCCCAAAGCGTAAAGATTTCTGGCCAGAACCGTCCGGTTGGTAAACCAGATCAGAACTACCGCCATCACCAGCGCAAAAAGAAACGGAATCGGAAAACCAAACACATATCCGGAAATATCCTTAAAGGATTTCGGAAGCCCAAAAATGGGGGAACCGTTTGAGATCAGCAGGGTCAGTCCACGGAATACCGTATTGGTACCCAGAGTTACCACGAAGGGATGCAGATCCAGGGCGTTGATCAGAAGACCATTGATCACTCCCAGAACCAGCGCAATCAGCAGGCCTGCCAGAATTGCTGCCGGAACCGGGACACCGGCTTTCAGCATCATCGCGATAAACGTTCCTACCAGAGCCGCCACCGAGCCTACCGACAGGTCGATACCTGCCAGAAGAATGGCAAAAAACTCGCCAAACGCAAGAAGAATATATACCGTACTCTGAAGACCGATCTGCTTGATATTATCCAGCGTCATAAAATATTTGGGAGAAGCAATGGATAAACAAATCATAATTAAAATCAGAATACTCAAGGTACCAAATTTGTCCCAAAAGGATTTAAATTTTGTTTTTGTCATGTTCTTCCACCTCTTAATCTACAGTTACCGCGGCGTACATAATCTTTTCCTCAGTAGCCTCTTCACTGTTTAATACTCCGGAAATCTCGCCGTTTTTAAATACGATAATCCGGTCGCAGGTCTGCAAAAGCTCCGGCATATCGGATGAAACCATGATGATTGCCTTTCCTGCCTCTGCCATCTTTCTCATAATCGCGTATATTTCAGACTTCGCGCCCACGTCGATTCCCTTCGTCGGCTCGTCAAAGATAAATACGTCGGCGTCGATAGCCAGCCATTTTCCGATAATCACCTTCTGCTGGTTCCCTCCGGACAGGTTCACCGTCATCTGATCCACGCTGGAACATTTGGTGTTCAGAGCCTCTACCTCTTCCTCGGCCTTCGCACGCTCAGCCTTTTCATTTAAGAGACCTGTAACGCCTCCCAGCTTTGATTTTTTCAGATTCGTCGTCACAGAGGTCTCCTGCCAGATATTAAAGTTCTGGAAGAATCCCGTCTCACGGCGGTTCTCTGTCACCATGGCGATTCCCTGCTTCAGCGCCTCATAGGTGTCCTTAATCTTCAGCTCTTTTCCGCGCAGATATATCTTCCCGCTGGAGATCGGCTTCGCTCCGAAAATTCCTTCCATACACTCAGAGCGTCCTGCGCCAATCAGTCCTCCGAAACCTACAATCTCACCTTTTCTGACTTCAAAACTGATGTTTCTTGCGGTTCCGTCCTTTCGGGTTAAATTCTCAACCTTAAAAATAACCTCATTATCCTTCTCGATCTGCTCTCTGTTTCCCAAATGATTTCCTGTAATCTTACGTCCTACCATCATCGGAATCAGATCGTCTACTTCAAGCTCCGCTACCTCTCTGGTTCCCACATAGCAGCCGTCCTTGAGAACGGTTACCCGGTCGCCAATCTCTTTGATTTCCTTCAGCTTATGGGAAATGTAAATAATTCCGATGCCCTGCTTCTTCAGATTCCGGATGATCCGAAACAGCTCCTCCGTCTCCTCAATAGACAGGGACGACGTCGGCTCATCCATGACAATGATCTTCGCCTCTGACGCCAGCGCCTTCGCAATCTCCACCTGCTGCTTCTCAGAAATGGAAATATCCTGAACCAGGGTAGACGGATTCCTTTTCAATCCTATGGCGTCCATATACTTTTTGGCATTCTCGTTAATAGTCTTATAATCTACCAGACTGATTCCCGCTACCTTCTTATGAGGAAGCTTTCCTACATACAGATTCTCAGCGATCGATAATTCATTGATTACGCTGAGCTCCTGATAAATCAGCGCTATTTTATTTTCCGCCGATTTTTTTGGCGTAAGGTATGCATAGCTTTTTCCGCCGATTATGATCTCTCCCTGCGTCGGCCTGTTGATTCCGCTGAGCATCTTGACCAGCGTAGATTTCCCGGCGCCGTTCTCTCCCAGAAGAACATGGACTTCGCCGGGCTTCAGAGCGAAGGATACGTTGTTAAGCGCGATGACGCCGGGAAATTTCATAGTCATATTTTTCATTTCCACTAAATATTCCATATGCATTTCCTCTTTAAACAGTCGGGAATGCCGCCAACCTTCCGCAGCATTCCCGGCCCTCTCATCCATTTTCAGTTACTGTTTTACAGACTAGTTCAGATATTCGTCTGCATTCTCCTGAGTTACCAGGAAGGAGTCGATGTAGTAGATGGGCATCTCTGCAGACGGATCTGCTGTCCAGCCATCCTTTACAGCCTGTACTGCCAACTCGCAGCAGGCCACGCCGATTCCTACATTATCCTGTCCTACAGTCGCGGACATCTCGCCATTCTTTACAGACTCTTTTGCGTTCTGTACAGCGTCAGTACCCACTACGATCACGCTGTCCTGCTTTCCTGCATTCACAACGGCCTCGTATACGCCAAGGGCCATGGTGTCATTCGCGCAGTAGAAGGCTTCCACGTCCGGATTTGCCTGCATGATGTTCGTAGCTACGTCGATGGAGGTCAGACGATCCCAGTCGCCCGGCTGGCTCGCTACTACTTCTCCGCCATTCTCATTGATGTAATCGGTAGCTCCCTTGGTTCTGTCGTTGGAGGTCACATTTCCTGCCGTTCCCTCGATGATGGCAACCTTGGTAAGTCCCAGTCCCATAATGTACTCAGCTGCCTTCTGGCCTACCAGTACGTTATCGGTGGTGTACATGCCAACCATGTTTCCGCCGCCTTCCTGTACAGCTGCCGCGTCAATGGCCTCATCCACGTTTACAACCGGAATCCCTGCTTCGCAGGCAGCAATTACTCCCTCTACCAGGTTGGAAGCAGAAAGAGGAGCCGCACAGATTGCGTCATAATCCTTGGAAATCATGTTTTCCAACTGCTCCAGCTGTCCGATGATGTTGTCCTCAGACTCAGCGCACAGAATATCTACGGTGACGCCTTCCTGTCCTGCTGCCCACTCCTCGATACCAGCCTTCATGGAAGCCCAGTACTCATTGGATTCAGGTTTCAGCAGAACGCCGATCGTAATGTCCCCATCCGCCGTGTCCGCGGCCTCTGTTGTGTCCTCTTCTGCCGCTGCGTCATCCTCTGCCGCCGCGTCTTCCGTGGTCTCTGTCGTGGCCTCCTCTGCCGGCTCTCCTCCTCCGCCGCATGCCGCCATGCTCATAACCATAGCTGCTGTCAGTAATACCGCTAAAACTTTTTTCTTCATCTTAAACCTCCCGATTTAATTTATTAATGAAAGCTTCCAGCTTATCATTCTCCTTTGCCGTATCCAGAAATTCTATTTCCAGTTCAAACTCCCGGCTTTCACCGCCTTCCAGATACTGAAGACTTCCATCCTCCGCCGCACGGATCCTTCCGCCCACATGAGCTGTTCCAGGCTCCAATCCAAGAGCATAATCTCCGGCCCGCATGCTCTTCCACTGGTTCAGCACCGGCAGCTGATCCGGATTGATTTTCAGGACTGCCGCCTTTTCCATCTTCGGGTTATACAGAACCGCAAGACCTTCCTTTACTTCTTTCGCTGCTCTGCGGAAATAGACTTCTTCCTCAAAGCCTTCCTCCGGCTTCTGAAACTCGCAGGCCCTGGAAATCTGTTCCTCCTTCAATGGATCTCTCGTCTCAATCTCCGTAAAGTTCGTATACAGCCTGCAGCTCTCATCCAGCATCGGATAGCCGAAATTGAAGTGGTAGAGAAGCATCAGCGGGGTCTTCTCAAACCCCTGATTTTCCACCCGGTCACAGATTGTGATTTTATTCTCCGCTGTGCTGATCCGGAATTTCCGGAATATTCTCATATTCGGTCCAAACAGATAACCTTCCCTGGCTTCGCCTCCAAAGGTAATGACTGCTTCCCCGTCATCCCAGCTGATTCCGGAAAAGATATGCTCCGCAGGCGTGTTGGAAATCACCCCGTGCAGACCGTTTGCCTGTCCATCCTCCACTCCCGGCGTCCCCATATAGGTCAGTCCGCAGGTGGTAAGGAAGCCGGCTTCAAAGTTCCTCAAGAAGCCTCTCGTTCCCTCTTCCTGATAAAACTCCGGCGCGCAGATGCCTGTCTTCGAGATAAAGCCCATATTCATCCCCTGAAAGGTCAGCTCCGGAACCGCAAAGCATTTATCCGGCAGTGTCAGAAGCTCCAGACCCCGGCCGTTCCTGACCTGATACGCTCTGGTCCCTTTGGATTTTCCCTCTTCCAGACGGCATTCCCTTATGTAATACAGCTGTGAGAGATCCCCGCACCAGCTTTCCGCTTCTCTTCTGGATAATGTCTTCATCTTCTGCTGTCCTTTCCCGGATTCCTATTTTTTCAGGAAGCCGAACGGCGTGTACTTCGGATAATCTGCAAACATCAGATATTTTGCCGGCTCGTCCTCTTCCATGGTCGGAATTCTGTCTCCCGCGGTATGGAACCGGTTGTCAATGGTATCATCATTCGTTGTAGATACCTCAAACAAAATCACGTCGCCTGTTCCCGGAACGCCCTGCCAGGAATGATACTGGCCCGGCATCAGCGTAATGCTGCTTCCCGGATGGCATACTACCTTGCCGCCGGCAGGAACCGTAACCTTCTTTCCATCCATGGTGACTGTGACATCTGTATCTGCGAACTGTCCGATCTTTCCGGCTCTTCCGCCTTCCACGTCCTTAAAATCCTCTTCCGTGGAATTGTACAGAGTCACCTCCAGGTCGCCGCCGCCTCTGTTGATGATGTCCTCCATCTTGCTCCAGTGATAGTGGAACGGCAGGATCTGTCCGTCATTTACCAGAAGAAGCTTCTCCGCATAAGGCTTCGGGTACTTATCCTTCGCATAGAAGTTGCCATTTCGGAATGTAAAAATGGTAAGTCCGATTTTTTCAAAATCGCCGCTTCCGAAATCAGAAATATCCCAGCCCAGCATATTCTCTACCAGCTCGATCTCATCCTCTTTCAGGTTCTTCCAGTCGTCCGGTGAGTAGTAAGCAAATTCCGGCAACGGGAAGCCCGCCTTCTTTGCCACATCAATCGTATACTGGATAATTCTGTTAGCCTCTGAACGTTTCATGTATTCTTCCTCCATTCTTTGGATAATATATTTACTTTGGTAAAACGTTTTTCTACAAAATCAATATTAGCATATCCTTTCACTACCGTCAATACATCCATATTGTACAAAAATCCACCCATAATTTTGTGAAAATTAGAGAAACGTTTTTTACAATAACAGATTTATTGGTCATAACAGACGGAAAATATCCTGTTATTGTGAGAGTCTGTCCTTCAAATCTGTATTATGCAGATAGTCTGCAATATAAGCTCTGACTCTGTGATAAAGCCTGTCCTGAGCGCAGGAAACATCGCCGTCACCTTCCTTAAGCGCCGCCTCATATGTCTGCCGCAGCTCTGTGCCCACATTGATTTTGGCAATCCCGGCTGCAATTCCTTCCAGAATATCCTGCTGCCTCACTCCGGATCCGCCATGCAGTACAAGGGGAATCTGCACAGCTTGATGCAGTTCTCTGATATGCTCCACATCCAGACGTGCCTGGGGCTTCTTTCTATCACGAAATGCTTCTGCAATCTGCCCGTGAACATTTCCCACCGCTACAGAAAGCCAGCTGCATCCGCTTTCCTTCACAAACCTTTCGGCTTCCTCCGTTTTCGTAAAGCCTGTTCTGGAAGCAAAAATTTCCTCGTAAGGAGGCATTTCCCTGTTTTCGTGGCCCATTACAGCTCCCAGCTCTGCCTCGCAGGCGATCCCAGCCTCATGGGCCAGTCTGACAGCCTCCTTTGTCACGCGGATATTCTCTTCCAAAGGAAGCCGCGATCCGTCTACCATCAGAGACTGATAGCCTGCTCTGACGGCACGCTCAAGAAACGCCATATAATCAACCTGCTGATAATCCTCGTCAATTACCGGAATATGGTCTAAATGAAGAAGTGTATATCCTTCCTTTTTATATTTTTCATATTCCTCCGCGACCCGCTCCAGGCTTTCCGCCTCGAACTTTTCCCACTCGACCCGCGCAATCTGAACCATAGCTATGCTGTTTTCATCCACCACCGCCTGAATCACTGGCTTTACCATAGAGAGATATGGAACATTAAATGCCGGAATACAGGCTTCCTGCTCCCGTGCCTTCCGTACTGTCTCTTCTGCCTTCACTTTTCTGTCCTCCTGTATTTTTCCCAGACCTCCATCACCTCTTCATAAGAGCGCATGCCGTCGGTTCCATTGGCTTCTGAGAGGGAGCAGGCTGCACAGGCTGTTCCAAGCTTCATAGCCTGTTCCAGTCCCCACCCCTGATATGCTCCGTACAGTATCCCGCTGCAGTATGCATCACCTGCTCCTGTAGTGCCCTTTATGTACCCATCTGGCAGCCTCAGGCTGGGCAGATAAACCATTTGCTCCTGCCGGCAGTCATATCCATAGCTCCACTCCGGCGCATGTATAACCGCCCAGACAGCAACTCCTTTTTCAGCCAGACGGCGAAAGGCTTCCCTGATTTGCCGCTCCTGAACCTGTCCGTCCTTCAGAAAGCTTACTCCTGTAACTGCCTGCGCCTCTATCTCATTCAACGAGCAGTAATCCGTATATTTCAGCGATGCTGATACGATTCTTTCTGCCCTTGTGCCCTGTTCTGATACAACGTCAATAGAGGTTTTCATTCCTCTTCTCTGTGCTTCGTGCAGGATCCTGGCTCCGTGTGTCCCATATTCATCATCCTCTGAATCCACCCGTTCCATCAGAAGAAGATATTCCAGGTGAAAAATATCTGCCTCTATCTTATCCCAGTCTATATACGTCTCATCATAAATATCACTTCCGGCAGGCCGAAAGAAAAAGGTCCTCTGCCTGGTGTCCACCGCATTCATTACAATGGTTACCGAGCTTTCTCCCTGCCTTGTGATATTTCCCAGATCAATATTCGGATACCTGGAAAGAGCCTCTGCAAGCATCCACCCATGCTCATCTTCCCCTATGACGGCGCTGACCTTTACCGGAAGCTCTCCATCCAGCCTGGCCAGATCCAGAATCAGGTTCCCGCTTCCGCCTGCATCACAGACGCTTTTCCGGATCTTTGTAAGCAGCCCCGGCTCCGGATAGGTGTCAATAAAATACGACAAATCTGCCAGCAGTGAACCTGCCACAGCGATTCCTTTTCCGCCCTTCCTCATCCTATTCCACCTTTCCACTTAAGCCTGGGCAGGCAGGATATGTCCGTCAGGTCCAAAATGCTTCAGCATCACCAGCGGCTCATACTTAGACTGGTTGACAATTCTCACACCCTTCACGGCTGCAGGCCGGCTGACAAAGAATTCATCTGCCGTCAGCTGTCCGTACCGTATCAATGTCGGAGACTCGCAGTCAAATCCTCCCAGCTTTCCTCTTCCCTGTATCACCACACAGCCATAAGCACAGGGATCTTCAATCACCACAGAGGCTCCAGGTTCTACAATCAGTTCTTTTCCTCCTACATAGTCGTTGCCATAAACAATCCATTTCTGCTCAAAGCCTTCGCCCGTCTTTTCTGTAACCGGCCTTCGGAAGTACCTTTTTCTGTAATCCGCACACGTATTTTTCTCCCAGTCGGCCACCTCAAAGATCCTTTCTATGCTTTTCTTGTCTTCCTCCGGCAGATAGGCGCTCAGGTCATCATAGTGGAATACTTCACCATTGACCACATTTTCCCAGATTGCCATCACGTCACTGTTCCACTGGGGTTCATAGGTGCACAGGGAACCCGGAGCGTGCACAACCCCCGCAGGCGTATACCAGCCGGTATCCAGCTCGATTCTCCATGCCCGTGAAAGCTCCGTAATTCTAGTATCCCGCGTCGTATAATCCCGAAGCCTCTCTATCACCTCTTCCTTTGTCACCGACGGATCAAAACCAAAATAGCTGACCGGCATTTTCCCCAGATGCTGGTTATACTGCTTTGGAAAGAAATAATGCTCATGCTTCGGCTTAACCCCTACCTTTCTGCAGGCATCCTCTGCATGATGAATATGATGAAACAACGGCATCTCATAATCATAAAATTTCGAATACATGGGCCAGGTTCCGTATTCTTCCATTAACTCCTGCCCGATCAACTCGGCCCCCAGCTCATCAATAAAATCCTTAAACAGGATCACATGCTCCGGATTATCATCCACATTGACAAAGCTCATGCCCTCATATTTTCCAGCTCCTTTTGTTTCTACGTGCGTAATTGAACTGAACCAGCGTTCTACGATGGCTCCACGCTCCATTCCCATCGCAAAATAATCATCCGGGTGAAGACGCAGCCTTCTTCCCGGCCGGTTAAACGGTCTCGGCACCCAGGTGGGCGTCAGCTGAAGGATTCCCTCTCCCTTTTCGAATGTGTCTCTGATCTGTGACATCTGAACTCCTTTCTGAATTTTTCCCGCTTTTTTATCCTGTAGTCTGCTTACACCAATTTTAAGCTGCTACTGCTGTTTGCTTCATCTTTAGAAAAACGTTTTTCTATCAAACAAAAGCATATCACAATCACAAATTTCAGTCAATATATTGATTTTCAACAAAATTTGCCGCATCTTTTTGTGCTATATGGATAAACGTTTTTCTGTTAAGTAAAATTTAAAAGGAGCTGTCAGGAAACGGCGGCTTCATCATCCTGATACCCAGCAGGAAATCCCTCTGGGCCGCCTGTTTCCTGACAGCTCCCTCTTATTTTTTATTCCAATATCTTCCTCACCTGTTCTTCAGAAACATCCAGCTTCTCAGCTATCTGTTTTCCGGGCACTCCCTCTCTGCTCATCTTAAAAACCTGTTTCGCCCATTCTATCCCTTCTTCTCTTCCTTCTCTCCGCTTTTCCTCCAGCAGCCTCCGAAACCCACTTGCCATGTTGATTTTTCCTCCTTCCACTGTGTCTCTGTACTCCAGAAATTCCGGCGTTTCCAGATATTCCTTGATTGTTTCCATCGTATCCTCTGAAATATCGGAACAGCCGCTCAACTCTCTTAAGCGCAGCAGCGCCTCTTCATCCTCTGCGTACTTTATGCACATCAGCAGGAAACAGACCTCCGGCGGAAACTCTCTGAGCCTTTCATCCGCTGTGCGGCGGATATCCAGAATATGTATTGAGTAATCCTCTACATATTCCCTCAGTTCCTCAGGAACCCCCTGCAGATCCAGCATTTCATGAAGATGCACAGCTCCATCCCAGGGCTTTTCCCCACAGTACAAAACCAGAGTGATTACAGGAAGCAGCTTGTCCTTCTTCGAAAACCGGGACAGGTATTCGTCCTTCTCCAGATCCTTTTGTTCCAGATGTCTCTTGCTGACCGCCTTTTTCTGATGTAAATACGACAGCGTGTCGCTGTCCATAATCCGCAGAGGCATCGCATAATCCACATACTCCATAAGCTCTGTTCCAATATAAAGCCGTATCATCACATGCTTCAGCCTTTTAAACAAATCCCGGTATCTGCCGCGGTACTCTCTGCTTTTCCTGCTCTTTCCTTCCATTCTCCGGTCCGCTTCCCCTATATCTTCTGCCTTCAGATATGGCTTTCCTCTGAACAGCCAACCATTCATCAGCTGGGCGAAGCGCTCTTCCCGATTATAATATGTGAGCAGCGGATTTTCTTTCTTTCCCAATCGTCCTCCTCCTTTATTTTACATGGATTCTCATCCTGTTGCAACCCTCCTGCTTTCAGGAGCTCATCCTTTGCCGCTTCGAATAACCGCACATATCAGTCAGAATTATCCGCTCATCGTCACGTATAAGGTGTTGGCTTTCATTTTCAACTGCTCTGTCTGGAAATCCTGGAGAGAAATTCTCCTTGAACTACAGATATTGGACATCTACAGAATATCAAACATGTAAATAATTGTCAACCCAAAACTCTTTCATTTGCTCTGCTCTCTGGAAGAGCGCTGCATTCATATCCCCGCCCATAAAAAATGCTTCCTGATATCCATGCAGCTGCCCCTTCCATACACAGGCGTATGACCCGGACTTACACATCCGTCACGTCATACGCCTGTACACAGAAGGACAGCTGACACAATACCAGGAAGCTGTCACCCGTTAATCTGTACCTTCAGCCCATACCCCTTCAGAATATCCGCCATCTCGCGGACGTCCTCCTCGTGCATGGTCTTATCATTTTCATAATCATATTTCAGGCCCAGAGCCTTCCATTTCCCCATACCGAACTGGTGAAAGGGCAGAAGATGGACCTCTCGGGCATGAATTTTCGTCAAAAGCTCTCCATAGCTCCGCGCGGTCTCCCGAGAATGGTTAAACCTTGGAATCACAGGAATCCTCACTACAAGCGGAACCTTCTGCTTCAGGAGCCACTCCATATTGCTGATAATCCGGTCATTCGGCACTCCTGTCTTTTTCAAATGCTCTCCGGAGTCCGGATGCTTCAAATCCATATAAATCAGATCGAGAAAGGGTACGACACTCTCCAGATATTCTCTGGATGTGTACCCCGTAGTCTCAATATTCGTATGATATCCCTGTTTTTTCAGCTCTTCCAGAAGCTCCTTGGTAAATTCCTCCTGAAACAGAGGCTCGCCGCCTGAAAGCGTGACGCCTCCTCCCGTCTTTTTATAAAAAGGATCATCCTTGCGGATTTCCTCCATCAGCTCCGAAACCGTATACCAGCTGCCTTCCACTGCCAGCGCATGGGTGGGGCAGGCCCCCACGCAGGAAAAGCAGTGGGTACACAGAGAAGCGTCATAATGGAAGCTTCCGTTCTGAAACCGAATCGCTCCGTACCGGCATACCGCCTCACAGCTTCTGCAGGAGACGCATTCCGCCGGCGTATGAAGAATCTCCATCTCCGCCTGATTTGACTCCGGATTGGCGCACCAGCGGCATCTTAAAGGGCAGCCCTTTAAGAATACCGTGGTGCGGATTCCCGGTCCGTCATGAATCGAAAAACGCTGAATATTAAAAACCAGTCCTTTTGTCATAATACATGTTCCGTCCGCGCAATGATATCGTTCTGCGTCTCTGTAGAAAGGACATTAAAGAAGGCGCTGTAGCCCGCCACACGCACAATCAGATCCCGGTGAGCCTCCGGATGCTTCTGAGCATCCAAAAGAGTCTCCTTGTCTACTACATTGTACTGTACATGATAGCCCTTCAGGTCATCAAAGAAGGTACGCAGCATCAGAATCAGCTTCCGGATATCGCGCTCCTGCTGCAAAGAGGACGGATTCAGCTTCTGGTTCAGCAGAACGCCTCCATTCAGCTTCAGAGTCGGCAGCTTGGATACAGATTTAAATACAGCCGTCGGCCCGTGGGTATCCACGCTGTGGGTCGGAGAGCAGCCCTCCGCCAGCGGCTCGCCCTTCTTTCTTCCATCCGGCGTCGCGCAGAGATTCGCTCCCTGAGGCACGTTAGCCGATATGGAAGAGGTTCCCGGGAAGTACCCGCCGCCAATGGGCCCTCTTCCGTAACGGGTATTGTGGTACTTCGCAATCTCGTCAATAAACACTTGGTATGCGTCTGCCGTCAGCTTATCTACATAATCATCGTCATTTCCGTATTTCGGCGCGTCATGAAGCAGCATCTGCTGGATTCTCCAGCCGCCCTCATTCTCAAAATTGCTCATCAGGGCGTCCCAGAGCTCTCCCGGCGTGATCCTTTTTTCCTCAAACACCAGCTTCTTGATCGCAGCCAGAGAGTCTCCAAGATTGGCGATGCCGACCTGAAGAGGCCCTATAAAATCATAGATAGCTCCGCCCTCCTTCAGATGCTTTCCTCTCTTGATACAGTCATCCACCAGAGCAGAGCAGAGAGAGTCCGGTGTCTCCATCTCCAGCGCGTAATCAGCGCAGTTATCCAGAGTCACGCTGATGGGCGTAAAGAATTTCACCGTATCTACCCAGGCCTGCCATACCTGTTCAAAGCTTGTCATATCCCGGAAATGCATCGGCACATCGTAAATCTTTTCCCCCGACGTCACATCCACGCCCTGGTTCAGCGTGATCATCAGAATCCGCGGGAAATTCAGGAAGTTCATGCCGGAGCAGCGCAGTCCGAATTTTCCGGGAATCGATACCTCGATGCACCCAATGGAGCTGTAATTTACTGCATCCTCCGGCGCCACACCCTTATCGATAAACTGATCGATGATGATCTCATCACTGTTAAACGACGGCATGCCGAAGCCCAGCTTAATCATCTGGATGCAGTCATACATAAATTCATCCGAAATTCCCTTGTGGTAACGCACAGAAAGGTTCGGCTGGGTCAGCTTCAGCTGTCCGATGGATTTCAGCACCAGGAAGGACAGCGGGTTTACCGCGTCCACGCCTCCTGCCAGCTGGCCGCCGATACATACATTCTGATAAAGGGGGCTGCCTGCTGAAAACTTCGTATGGGAATTACTTCTTATCTTATTGATGGTAAAGGTCTTCAGCCACAGATTCTCCAAAAGCTCCAGAGCCTCGTCCTCTGTCATAGCGCCAGACTCAATATCCTTTTTATAATACGGATACATGAACTGATCAAAGCGCCCAAAGGAGAGGGAATGCCCATTGGACTCGATCTGCAGGATCAGCTGCAGGAACCATACGCTCTGAACCGCCTCGTAGAAGCTCTCCGCCGGATATTCCGGCACCCGCATGCAGACTTCAGCCAGGCGCAGAAGCTCTTCCTTCCGCTTCGGATCCGTGCAGGACGCCGCCTGCTCTCTGGCCAGAGCCGCATATCTGTGCGCAAACGCTATGGACGCATCGATCAGAATCAGAACAGCATCGTAAAAATAGACCTTTTTCAGATCATTATAATCGCTGTAATGAAGCTTTGCCTTTGCCTCTTCCGTCTCTTTTCTGATGCCGCCAAGGCCCTCCTTCAAAAGCTTTTCATAATTGACCGCCAGATGTCCGTCGCCTGCCGTGATATTTCCCTCTACCTTAATGATTCCCAGGTCATAGCATTTTCTCGCCAGCGGAGGCATCAGGGCAAGGCCCTTATCCTTCAGCGTGCGTCCTTCCCAGAACGGAGCGATATCACGGATTACCTGCTTGTTTTCCTCTGAAATATAGAAGGCGTCCCCATCCCTTTTTTCCCAGAGATCCAGCTCCTCCACGACCCAGTCGATTGCATATTCCGGAAAAATCGGAGCGGCGCGGTTTACACTGGCCTGATTTCCCGCCAGCAGCCCTCCGTCTTCGATGAAGATCGTCATCTTTTTCAGCGTATTCTCTACCGCATAGGCTCTCTGGAGAATTTTCATCTTATCCTTGTGCTGCTTATAGGCTTCCGTCGTATAAATCGCCCGCTCTACGCACACCTGCGGCTTCGTATCCAGAAGCTCCTCCCTCATCTTCGCGATGCGGGGACTCGGTGTTCCAAAATAATTTTCCATATACTCCTCTTCCTTTCCTGTCACATGATTTCTGCATGCTTCTTTTGTTTACGTTTCTCTTGCGCCAACTCCCGGCGCAGTCTCCCTGGCCCCTCTTACTGCTTCAGTGCCAGATCCAGGGCAATTCCGCAGCCAAGCAGACCGTTATCACCGCCAAGGGCTGCTTTCTTTATGTAAATCTTCTGATTCTCCTGCTTGTTCAGCCGGTCAGCCTCCTCCTGGATCCTTTCCAGGAAAAAGTCTCCCATATTGGTCAGGCCGCCGCCGCATACATAACAATTGATATTGAACGCAATAAATAGATTGTAGATATGCAGGGCTGAATAGCTGATAAGCTGCTTCATCAGTTTTTCTGCCAGAGAATCCCCCTGCTTGTAAGCCTCCGCAATGTGCTTTGCCGTAAGATCGGACAGATCAGAAACCATATCCTTCAGACTGCTTGGAATGCCGCTTTCTATCGCGTTTACTGCATGCTTTACAATATAAGAGCCACAGGCATAGCTCATAAAGCACCCGGGATTTCCGCAGCCGTCTGTCAATCCCTCGCCGGGCGTAATAATCATATGTCCGGATTCTCCGGCGCCGCCGTAGCTTCCCCGGAAAAGCCTTCCGTCTATGATAAAGCCTGTTCCGAGTCCCGTACTCAACGCAACATAAACCATATGCGGAAAGCCCTGCCCTGAGCCCAGATAATGCTCTGCCAGCGCCGCCATGTTGGTATCCCCGTCAATCAAGACCGGAATGCCGGGAAATTTTTTCTCAAGCACCGCTCTGGCCGGATAATTCTTAATATTGTGAATACTTCCCGAAGTCACGACAATCCCATTTTCATAATCCACATAGGATGGCATTCCGACCGCCACTCCCGACAGCTCCTCCCTGGCGCATCCGAAATTTTTCAGCACCTCATCTGTCTCCGTATAAATTTTCTCGGTAAATTCATCCGGCATGATCTCAAGCGGCGTCGGTGTCTGAAAACGGTATACTATATGGTTTTCGTCATCCAGAAGGCCATAGGCTGTCTTCGTCCCGCCCACATCGATGCACAGCTTCAGCTTGCTCATCCAATCCCTCCTATAGTTTTCTTTTCCCGGCATGCCCTGCCGGGATTGGTTCTCACCTGTTTCTACTTATTATTATAAAATACTTCTGTATAAAAGCAATTGGACTCCAAGTATAATTCCAATTAAACACCAGATTTTTTGATTAAATACCAAGTTTTTTAACTAAATTCATGTTTTTACTTGCATATTTTCCCGTTTCCAGCTAAGATATAAAAGGGGTAACTATTATGAAAAACGCAGAAATTCTAAATCGAAGAGAGCAGATCGTAACCATTATTCGTTCCGCAGGAAAAATCAATACTGAGGAAGCCGCAGCCATGTTCGGCGTGTCTAAAGAAACAATCCGCCAGGATCTTCTCTACCTTTCCCACGAGGGAATTATCAAAAAGGTATATGGCGGAGCCGTTCTGTGCAAAAACGACAGAATCGAATCCCTTCCTATTCGCGAAACAGTAAATTTTCTGACAAAGGATAAGATTGCGCGGACTGCGGCGAAATACCTTCCGGAGGGAGAATGTATCATAGGAATGGACATGGGAAGCACTGTAGCTCTCCTGGGGACTTATCTGAGCCGCCGCAGGGATCTCCTGGTGATTACCAATTCCCACCGGGTCCTGCAGACTCTTGTCACTACAGAGAACCGTACCCTCTCTCTCGGAGGCGAATATAATAAAGAAGAAATGGCTTATTACAGCGATGAAATTCCTTCGCTGGTAAAAAATCTGACGCTGGACCTGTATTTTATGGGAACCAGTGGAGTCAAGGGCAGAGGAGGCGTCTGCACAAAGGGCTTTCAGGAAAGCTTTATTAAAAATCAGCTGATTCAGAGAAGCAAGAAAAAGATCGTCCTGGCAGACAGCAGCAAGTTTCAAACCACCTCTCTGATAGAAGTAGCGCCCTGGTCTTCCCTGGATCTTCTGATCACTGACGAAGACATACCAGCAGACATCAAAAAGGATCTGGAGCAGTACATCCCTGTCGTTATCGCCCAGTAAGAATGGGCCCTGAGATGTACTGCCCTTATCCAGCAGAAGCTGCGGTTCATCTGTGCTCCCAGCTGCTTGCGGCAGCTGCAGTCTCATCTGTAGAATGACGCACCACCAGACTGTTTTCCACAGTCTCTTTGTAGGGAAGCTGTACATTCTTCCCCTGAATCCGGTCCAGAAGCAGAGAAATGCTCTTCTGTCCAAGGAGAACCTTATCGATATGAACCGAAGACAAGGATGGCTCCATAGATTCACAGATAAATACATCGTCGAAACCAATTACCCTGACATCCTCAGGAATCCTCTTCCCTGCTTCCTTGAGTGCTGCCACTGCTCCGACCGCCATCTGATCATTTGAGACAAATACCCCGTCCAGAGGCAGCTTTTTACTTAAAATCTCCTTCATGCACCGGTATCCGCTTTCATGAGTGAAATCTCCCGTTTCCACATAATCCTTCCTGTAAGGAATCTGATACTTTTCCAAAACAGTCCTGTATGCAAAATACCGTCCTTCCTGAACGTACGGTGTAGTAATATGTGCAATATAACTGCATCCAAGCTCTACCAGATGCTCCATGGCCTTCAAGCCGCCCGTATAGGTATCTGTGCAGATTGAATCGATTCCATAGGCAGTAAAATCACGCTCCATCATAACAAGAGGGATTTTTTTCGTCCCTGCCGATAAAAGCTCCGTAAGCTCGGCAGCATACTCTTCCTTTTGATCCGTAGCGACTGCAGAGCTTAAAATGATCCCATCCACACAGCTTTCTGCCAGTGCGGAAACTCCCTGCCGCTCCAGCGTAATATCAGCTCCTGAATCCACCAGCGTAACTGTATATCCGTTCTTATTCGCTTCCCTGCAGATCTCCTTAATAACATACGGAAAAAACAGGCCACAGATATCCGTCACTACGACGCCAATCTGCCGGGTACTCTGGCTTTTCAGATTCTTTGCAAAAATGTTTGTCTTATAATTCAGCTCTTTAACAGCTTCCCTTACACGAAGAGCCGTGTCCGGATTAACATGCTTGGTCTGATTAATCACATGGGAAACTGTAGAAATAGAAACATTCGCTCTTTTGGCTACATCCTTAATTGTAGGCAACGCTTCCACCCCCCCCTCGGAATTCCCATTATTTCCCTTTTCATTCATTCCATCTCCCCTTTTGTCAGAAATACCGCCATTGTCTCCATTATAATATGCTTTTTCACGAAAAACAAGGCATCCCGAAAGCCGCCTGGCGGCTTTCAGGATGCCTTGCATTCGTCCGGGCCCCATGGCCCGGACCGGCTCATCCTTATTTACTCATCCCTATTTACTTTTCCACAGTCTCCTTCTGTTTCTCCTCCCGCCGCTTTTTCTCTGCTTCCAGGGCATCCTTCAGGGTTTTTACGGAACGATCCTCATATTCCCTGGCACGTTCCTTCTCGCCCCGGTTCTCATACTGCAGGGACAGAAGATATTCATGAACCGCCCTCTGCTGCGGAGGCAGCGTGTCCAGATCCTTCAAAAGCTCTTCCATATGATTGCTTCGCCCGAGAATATAGATATCAAACAGCATCGCACACTCCCGGATCGTATCCTCTGCATCCTGAAAGCCGCGGATTTCCGCTATGAGCTTTCTAGTCCGCCCTCCGTCCCGGCGCTTGACATAATAGTAAAAGGCCTTCAGGACGGCGTCCCGGCGCATGGTTTTTCCAACCTTCATATCCAGCAGAACGTCAAATTCCTCATCCGTCCTCTGTTCATCCTTCCTCATCAAAAAGATATTCAGCTTCATATAGTGAAGGTTGAAGGCAGGAATCAGAGCGCGCACCGCCCGTTTGTTCTCCAGCTTCAAAAAGCCATCCAGATCGCAGCGCTGCACGCAGTTCAGAAGCCGTTTCTGATAATACCGGTTTCCCAGAAAACGAATCAGATACAAGGCCACAATCACTGCCGTCAGAGTAATCATAATGATCTTATACACGTCCGCCCCTCCTGTTCCCGTTTCTTTACGCGGCGCAAAGCAGGTTATCTGCCGCTTCCGTACAGAATGTCAATAATATGGACATCCTTCCGGTTCTTCTGGATTTCCTTCAGGTATTTTTCAACGCCCTGTGCAATCGGATCCTCCAGAGACAGAGAATTAATTTCGCAGAAGGTCTCCATCAGCGGCTTTTCAAGCACAGGCTCTCCATTTTTCCCCTGCAGCTCATTCCAGTAAACAAGGGCCGCGGCTGCCACGAACTGCATGATACGCGGATCCTTGTGATGATCGATCAGAATATGCATCGGGGTCATGATGCGCTCGGTGGGGCCAAGCTTACGCTTCGGCGCCCGTCCGTTTTTCACATTATAGTCCAGAATATACTGATCCTTGAATTTATCCAGAGCCTTCTGCGCGAAAGCTGCCTGCTCCTCCTTCGAGATTCCAAAGTAATCCTCCAGGCAGGGATTCAGTTCCGCAAGGAGACGGTCCATCAGCTCGGAAATATCCGGATCCACAGCTGCCTCTCCGTACACCTCAAAGCCCTTGATGTAGCCGCAGTAGGAGATCAGGCCCGCCAGACAGTTATAGGTATAAATCTTGCGCTTGAAGAATTTCTCGAAATCATGGATCGGCACTGCTCCGTCAAAGTCAAACTCATCCGTGAACTCATCGCAGTCATAGGGGAAATACGTCTCATTCTGGGATAATATGTCCAGTCTCGTCCCCCGAATCACAACAGTCGAGCAGAAGATCGCCGTCTGTGACACTACATAAGGCGCCTCTATCTTCTCCGCCTGCATATGCTCCCGCATCACCCGGCCGGGATTGACGCCATTCTCACAGGTGATGACGACCGTTCTCTTTGCTTTACCCTTCATCCCCTGCTTCAGCTGCTTCGCCACGTCGCCCAGATTCTGCTCTCCCACGGCGGTAAATACAAAGTCCGCCTCCGCGATAGCCTGATCCGCCTCCGCGGAATAGGCCATGCAGGCATGAAATCCATGGATATACAGCGGAGTGCGGTCCATATGATAGAAATGAATGCAGAACGCACGATCCTCATTCAGCAGATCCACCAGTTCCTTTTTCTCGTCGATAAAGGTAATCTCATATCCCTTCTCAAACAAATATCTGGCTGTGTAGCCGCGGCCTGACTGGCCGGCTCCGATTACGACTGCTTTTTTCGCCATTATTCCCTGATCCATCCTTTCTGCTTCAATGTCTCCACGGCCGCCTTGATCTCCTTCGCTACCGGCCCGTTTAAGTCAAGCTTTGATACGTTCTCCAGAATGTAATCAATGCCCTTCTCCCTGCGCATCTTTGCCAGCTCTACGGCAGACTCGTCCTCCGGATTTTCAAAATACAGGGCCGCAGCGCATCCAAGCGCAATATTCTTCGGCTCTACGCCTGCGTTTATCGCGATGGTCATTGGACCGATAAAGCGGTCCTCCGGCCCGAGCTTGCGGATCGGGTCACGGCCGATCCGGGTCACGACGTCGATGATATCCGGATCGGTGTATTTGGCTTTCGCGCGCTTGGAGAAAGCCAGCTGGCTCTCCTCGTTGATGCCAAGCCCCTTTACCAGCGCCTGGTTGATCTCCGCGTACACTCCGTCCAGAATCGGCTCGATCTGCGGATCGTTGGCGCTTTCAGCCACGTAAGTCTTGCCAAGCAGTCTTCCCAGATAAGCGACTGTCGCCACACTCGTATTATTTGTATAGATCTTCTGCTTCAGCAGATCTCCGAATGCCGGCACGAACTCCACATACTCAAGCTTGGGAATTTCTCCCTTGATGCGGTCCCGGTCGATCGGCAGGTACCGCAGATTCTGCACCCAGGTATCCATCGGATTCGTCACCTTGGACGGATCGGGAGCGCCCGTTCCGGTACACAGGATGACAGCCTCACTGACGCCGGTATACTTCTCGAATTCCTCCGCTTCCTGGGCGCTTAAATTTTCCAGGATTCCTTCCTTCAGATCCTTCGCCGGATCAATCCAGTTCTCACAGGTCACGATATTGGACACATGAAGCTTTCCTGCCGCGGCCATCTTTTTAAAGGCAGAAGCCAGCGTAGCTCCCACACTCTTCAGATTTTTTCCTCCGCAGGCTGTAAATACGAAATCTGCCTCCTGCCAGCACTGGGCCAGCTTATCGGTATCGGAGGTTTCGTACGCCACCACATCTGTCTTCCGCAGATCCAGATCCGGATTGCCCAGCACGTGGATCGTGTACTCCTTCTCTCTGTTCAGGCTTTCTACCATCGCAGGCATCGCGTCAAAAAAGGTCACCTGGATATTGTTTAACGTCATCAGCTCAGTCACAAAGCCCCTTCCAATTCGGCCGGCTCCTAAAATAATCGCTTTCATTATGAATGTTCTCCTGTTTATTCTGTCAGTAATTGAATCATCGTGTCTGTGGACATATTCACAGTATTGATCTCCGCCTCCTGGGACCGGGAAGCAATGTGAGCCGTCAGGATGAAATTATCCATCTTCAAAAGCTCTGCCACCCACTCCTCGCCGGAAGCCAGAGGCGGCTCGCTGGTCCACACATCGGACGCGCAGGCCTTAATCTCCTTATTCTTCAGAGCTTCATACAGTGCATGCTCGTTGATGATCCCGCCGCGGGCCGCATTGATGATGACTGCCGTGGGCTTCATCATTTTAAATTCCTCTGTGGAGATGAAGTCGCGGGTGGAATCCAGAAGCGGAATGTGCAGGGTCACAAAATCACACTCCTTCAGGATCGCCTCCTTATCTGTCTGTACCGCTCCGTAGGGCTCCAGGTCTGCCTTTGGAATGTCAAACACATCGTACACCATGACTTCCATGCCGATTCCATGGGCCATGCGGGCTACATGCTTTCCGATGTTGCCAAAGCCGAAGATTCCCAGCTTCTTCTGATACAGCTCAAAGCCGGTGGGCTTGGACCAGCCTCCGTTTTTGACCTCCATCGCGTTGCTCACCAGATCCCTGGCCGCCGCGAACATCATTCCCATGGTCAGCTCCGCTACTGCGTTGGAATTGCTGCCGACACAGCGTCCCACCTTGATTCCCATCGCGTCGCAGGTGGGCAGATCGATATTGTCTACGCCCACGCCGAATTTTACGACAGCCTTCAGGTTTTTGCACTCCTTTAACAGATCCGCGTCCAGCTCATCAACGCCTACGATGATTCCCGTCGCTTCCTTTGCCTTTTCTACAAACACCTCTCTGGGCACCGGCTTTCCGGTGTCGTTGATATCCATGGTATATCCCAGGGCCTCCAGCCTCTTACGTGCCTCGCCGCCATATCTGGCATAGCCTCTGGGCGTCACTAAAATTGTCTTCATGCTTTCTTCAGTCCTTTCCTTGCCTCTTCCAGAGCAGTTTTAAGCATCTTCGCGTTCGCCGTGATATCAGCTGCGCTTCCCTTGGTCAACAGTCCGCCTACGCCCAGCACCTCTGCGCCGTTCTTAACCCAGTCCGCGATATTATCCTTGTTCACGCCGCCGCTTGCCAGGATCGGAATCTGCGGGCAGGGAACCTTGAATACCTTCGCAAGATCTGGCCCATAGTAATTGGAGATCGGGAAGGCCTTAATATAAGATGCGCCGGCCTTCAGCGCATTCAGCATCTCTGTATAGGTGCTGCATCCGGGGCCGTAGGGAATCTGATACAGATTTGCCATAACCTGTACGTCCATATCGAAGTTCGGAGCCACGAAGAACTCTGCGCCGTTCATGATAGCCAGGCGGGCCGTGGTCGCATCCAGAACCGTGCCGGCTCCCACACAGATTTTATCCCCAAACTTATCCTTGATAGCACGGATCACATCGCCCGCGTTTGCGTTGGTGTAGCTGATTTCCATCACGTCTACGCCGCCGTCCACGCAGCCCTGGGCGATTTCCAGCCCTCTCTCGATGGTCTCCACGCGGACTACCGCCATGATACCGGTGTCTCTCATTCTCAATACTGTTTCTGCCTTGTTCATGCTTCTTCCTCCTTTTACCTGCTGCGCCGGCGGAAATCAGGATTTCTCCCCCTCCGGCTCGTTTTTTTGCTTGTTTTATGTAATTTTTTTATGTCCTGAAATGTTGCAGGGACAGTGCGCAAGGGGCAATATAGCTCTTGGCACATGGAACCTACAGGCTGTCCCGGTAGATCTGAATGATATCCTCCTTCGTAAGCTCCCGGTAAGCCCCCTTCACCTGCGCCGCCGCCTTCGCAGCCATCTCCTCAAAATGGCTCTCGTCGATACCAAGCTGTGACAGCCGGCTTTTCAGTCCCAGACCTTCAAAAAAGCGTTCCAGGCACGCAATTCCCTCCTGTGCCGTCCGGAAACGGTCTCCGGAGGGCTTTACCTTCCATATATGGACCGCCAGCTCCTCGAACTGGCCGACCGACTCCTCGTCCAGCACACGCCGCATCCAGTGAGGCGTCAGGATCGCAAGTCCCTCTCCGTGGGTGACGTCATAGACCGCGCTTAGCTGATGCTCGATGGGATGGACGCTCCACTGCACCATATGCCCCATTTTCAGCGTATCATTGATCGCCCAGCTGGCTGCCCACATCACATTGGCTCTGGCCTCATAGTTATCCGGCTCGTCAAGCAGCCGTTTTCCATTTTCCACGCAGACCCTTAAAATCGCTTCTGCAAAATAGTTCTGCAGATCCGCCGGCTCCCTGGAAAAGTAGGATTCCATCGCGTGGGACATGATATCTGCCACGCCGGCCGCCGTCTGATAGGGACTTACACTGAAGGTGTAAGACGGATCCAGAATGCTGGCCTTTGGGCGGAGCAGCGGATTCCTGGTTCCGATCTTCTCCTGCGTCTCATCGTTGCTGATAACGGCAATATGATCCATCTCGCTTCCCGTAGCCGCAACAGTCAGCACGCAGATCACCGGCAGAGCCTTCTCAATCAGCCCGGGATGTTTGACCAGCTCCCAGGCATCGCCCTCATAGCAGGCTCCCGCCGCCACCAGCTTGGCGCAGTCTATGACGCTTCCGCCGCCGGCGGGCAGGACCATGTCGATCCCTTCCCTTCTGCACAGCTCCACGCCCCTGTAGACCGTCGTGATCCGCGGGTTTGCCTCCACGCCTGGCAGCTCCAGAAGCTCTATCCCGGCCTCCTCTGAGAGCCTGCGGATGGCGTCATAGATTCCGTTTCGCTTAATGCTTCCGCCGCCGTACACAAGGAGCGCCTTTTTCCCATATCTGGGGAGCTCTTCCTTCAGGCTGGCGATCTGTCCCTTTCCAAAATAAATCTTTGTCGGAACATGGTAGATAAAATTTTCCATAAGCCTATCCCTCCTGGAACCAGTCCTCATGCTCCTTCAAAAACCGGAACACTCCATCCTCGTTATTTGTATATCCCGTTACATAATCCGCAGCCGCCCGGACCGCTTCCGTGCCGTTTTTCATGGAGACCGACACCCCGCATTTCTGAATCATCTCCAAATCGTTTTCACTGTCTCCAAAAACGACCGTCTGCTCGATCCTGTCGCCGTTTGCAGTCACGTAGTGCCGGATCCCCTCAGCCTTGGACACGCCCTCACAGAGGAAATCGTAGACCTCCGGCTCAGAAAGCATGCCGTGGATCCCCGGTACCGGATGCAGCCTTACCGCCTCCAGCACTCTTTCCTGATCCTCGATCAGGAACAGCAGCATCACTCTGGCTGTAGCCTCAAACTCTTCCTTATAAGGATCGTGGTATCCGCTCAGGCGGTTGTTGATCAGCACACGCTCCGTCCGGTAGGAGATCTTTGTGGTGAAAAATCCCTTGGGATTATGGAATGCTACCGCCAGGAAATCGTAGCCTCCGAAAGCGTCAAGAAGCTGCTTCATCTGCTCTGTCTGAATAATTCCAAGACGTTCCCGCCTGCCTTCTGCCAGGTCGTAAATCTCAGATCCGTTGTCCATCACAATCACATCAAAGAGCGTATCCAGGCCAAACCTTTCGATCAGAGGCTCGATGGCCGTCCAGGCGCGTCCTGTGGCGATTCCATACCTTACGTCCTTTCTCTTCTTCAAATCCCGCAGGTAGGCAAGCGCCTCATCAGAAATGCTTTTGTCATCCCGCAAAAGCGTCATATCCAGATCAAAAAACAGGTACTTCAATCTCTCCATCGTCTCATTTCCCCTGGCAGCCGCAAAGCTCAATATAATATTTAATCTTATTTTTGAATCCTTCCGCAAGCAGCGGGTAAAGCTGATACACGGTATTGCCGCTCAGATCCCGGTTCGTCAGGTTTTCTATTGCTGCTTTCTTCAAATCATTGGAAAGGTTCAGCTTATTGATGCCCTCCCTCGTACAGCGGCGCAGGTTTTCCTCTCCGGTACCGGAACCGCCGTGCAGCACCAGAGGCACCGGAACTGCATCCCGAAGCTTATGCAGAAGTTCGAAGCGGATCCTGGGCGTTCCCTTGTAAGCCCCATGCGCCGTGCCGATAGCGACTGCCAGCGCATCCGCTCCTGTCTCTTCAATAAAGGCTTTCGCCTCCTCTACATCTGTAAGGGCCTGATCCCCGTCCACATCATACTGAACCCCCATGCCCACATGGCCCAGCTCCGCCTCCACGGTCAGGCCAAGCTCATGGCAGATGCGGACCATCTCCTTTACCTCCCGTACATTGTCCGCATAGGGAAGCGTGGAGCGGTCGATCATGATATTTGTAAAACCGGAGCGGATCCCCAGCAGGCAGCTTTTAAAATCTCTGCCGTGATCCAGGTTCAAACAGAGCTTTGCAGACGAACGGCGGGCCATCTTAGCTGCAATCGGCCCGAAAAACTCCAAATCCGGATTGGCCTGGGGCGTCACATTCAGGATCAGCGGGGAATTCATCTCCTCCGCCGCCTCCACAGCCGCCCGCAGATTGTGTTCATTGTCAATGTTTGTGGCAGGAACTGCGTAGTTCTCCGCCTTCGCTTTTATCAGGAGGTCGTTCAATGTCACCAGCATTTTATCTTCCTCCCTTCTAGTAATTGATGATGACACGGTATGCGCCTGGCTTCAGCGCAGCTTCGAAGGCTTCCTTTCCCTGTTCAAAGGGGAAGCGTGCGTCGATCACCTCTTCCATGTCAATCATTCCGTAGGTAATAAGCCGGACTGCGCGCTCATTGTCCTCAATCGTCGGATTCAGGGTTCCTATAAACTCAATCTCCCGGCTGTGTACCTTTCCAAAGTCCACGCCCACCGGTTCCTTACTGTCCTGAGATGAATAGGCGATCAGCCGTCCATAGGGCGCCAGCGTATCGATCGCGCTGTTCCACACGCTAAGGCTTGGGATGGTATTCACCACCACGTCTGCGCCAAGGCCATTCGTGAGCTTCCTCACCTCTTCCGCCAGATCCTGCTTTCCCGGATCGATGACAACATGGGCGCCGCTTTCCAGGGCCTTCTGCTTTCTCGTCTCATCCATCTCGCTGACGATGACCCTGGCTCCCTGCATTAAGGCAAGCTTCAGATGGAAATATCCCATGATGCCCATGCCGATGATTACCACCGTATCCCCAAACTTGATCCGGGCCTTGCTGATGCTGTGCACACAGCAGGCCAGAGGCTCTGTCAGGGCCGCATGATCCAGATCCGCCTTCTCATCCATGCGAATCAGCTGCCAGGCCGGCACACTGATGTACTCGCTTAAGCCTCCTCCCTGGATAAAGCCGTCGAACTTGATCCGCTGGGGCTCCTTTGCTTTATTCATGCACTGGGTTCCGCGGCCTGTCCGATCCAGCTCACACTGGTTACAGTAGGCGGATGTCAGAATGACCTTATCCCCCTCCTTGATATCGACGACGCCGTAGCCGCATTTCTCCGCGATTCCAGACACCTCGTGTCCACCGAGGAACGGGAACTGCCTGCTTCTCGTTCCCAGATAGACACGTCTGTCAAGGGTACACAGGGAGCATGCCTTTACCTTTACCAGCACCTCGTAGTCCCTGGCTTCCGGTTTTTCCAGATCCACGAACTCCAGCACATTCTTTTCCTTCACAACCAGAGCCTTTGATTTTTCCATTTTTTCTCCTCCTTCAGACCTAACTCTTTCTGCTCTTCAGAAAAGAGTACACGCCAAAGCAGAGCGAACAGATCCCTCCCGCAATCGCCAGAGTCCTGTCCCAGCTGTCCTCTGCCTGGCCAAGCGGAATACACAGAAGCAGACCGATTCCCACTACAATGAATGCTGCTGCATAATACCGGTTTTTCTTGTCATCTCCGTTCATCACGGTGTCCCCCTGTTTTTTTTCATCCCTTTTGTACTTTCCGGAACACACAGGCACTCCTGAAAGCTTCTATTTTACCTGCTAGATATCCAGTGCCTTTCTTACGTCCACCACCGACTCTGCCGCCACGGAGACGATGTCCTCCTTCAGCTCCTCCAGGCTCATGGAGCCGCAGCTGCCAAGCGCCTCCATGAGAATCGGCATATTGACTCCCGTAAAGCACTCAACCTTATGATTTTCCTTCAATTCATCTATTGCCATCGCTGACATGTTAAATGGAGAGCCTGCGAAAATATCCACAAGGATCAGCACGCCGTCCCCATCATCTATCGCATTTACCTTATCCGAAATCTTATCCTTAAGCGCCTCCGGACTGTCTGTCGGAAACAGGCCCAGAGTTTCCAGATCGTCCGTCGCAGATCCAAAAAACATTGCTGAGCTTTCCTTCAGGGCCTGCGCCAGCGGACCATGAGTCACGATTAAAATGTGAACCATATCCGTCCTCCTTTCATCTTTTCAGCAAGGGACTGCCGCAGAAATTCTGTGACAGCCCCAGCAGTTCTATTGCTATATGAACAGTTTAACCTAAGAATCCAACCGCGCCGCCGACAAATCCGATTATAAACAGAGCCAGCAGAACTGTCGTAACCTTCTTTCCTTTCACCTGGAGCCAGTACGCAAACATCGTGAATACCAGCGGCAGGAAGGACGGAATGATCTGGTTAATCAATGCGCCGAAGTCCAGGGTTGACGAGGTAGTCTCCCACACCAGAACCGCATCGACGGTTACATATTTCACTATCATCGCACCCAGACAGAACAGGCCGATAATTCCAAGGGCTGTCGTAACGGTCTTTACAAAGCCGCCTTCCAGGAAACGCTCGATAGAATCGGTACCCAGCTTATAGCCGCGCATGAACATGTAATATGTAATGCCAAGGTCAAAGCCAAAGGCTAACAGCCAGTAAGCCCAGGCGCCCCATACATGGCCGTCCATCGCCCATGCCAGGGTAATGCTTAAGAAGATGGGCTTCATCAGGCCTGCCCATACCGTATCGCCGATACCTGCCAGCGGTCCCATCAGGGCCGTCTTAATCTCGGTGATCGTGTTGCCGTCAATTCCGCTGTCCGGATCTACCGCGTAAGCTTCCTCGAGAGCCACAGTCATACCGGGAATGATAGCTCCCCAGCGGGGCTCTGTGTTGAAATACAGCATCTCACGCTCCAGTCCTTCTTTGATCTTCTCCGGATTGTCCGGATACAGCTTATCAAAGATGGGGCCCATCATAGAGGCCATACAGCCTGCCTGCAGTCTCTGGTAGTTGTAAGTCATATGAGAAGTCGCATGCCAGTACAAAGCGGCTTTTCTGACGTCTTTCTGTGTTAATACCTTATTTGCCATGCTTATTCCACTCCTTTCTCTTTGCCAAAGCCAAGCTTAATCATAAGCAGAGCCAGGCAGACTCCAACAGCCGCGAACATCAGAAGATCCGAAAGTCCTGTGTAGGCCGCGATTACAAAACCGAGAACAAAGAATGGAAGCAGCTCTTTCTTATACATAAACTTGAACAGCATGCTCATTCCAAGGGCCGGAAGCATCTTTCCAACCGCGCTTAAGCCGTTCATCGCCCATACGGGAAGAGCGTCGATCATCTGCTGAATCAGGCCGCCGCCGTACAGAGCAATCAGGAATACCGGAAGAGCTCTTAAAATCAGCACGAACGCAGGGCCTCCCAGGATCTGCAGCCTGCGGATCCCCTTCCAGTCTCCTCTGGAGGCCAGGATATCCATACGGGTCGGCCATACAGAAGCCAGAGTCATATAAGCTACATGCACGTAGTTGCCCAGAAGACCGATAGGAACTGCAAACGCAACTGCCGTATCCAAAGACATGCCGCCCTGGATAGCTACGAAGGTTCCCAGAAGTCCTGCCCAATAAAGGTCAGAAGCATTCGCTCCGCCTGCGCTGATCCAGCCCAGATAAGAAACATTGATTGTAGCGCCGATAACGGTTCCCATGACAGGATCTCCATAAATCAATCCTACCCAGAAACCAGCCATAACCGGCTCACGGAACATATACCACATATACGGCCCCTGAATACCATTCAGGAGTGCAACCAGTGCCATTAATAACGCTTGTACCATAATAATACTTTCCCTCCTTCAAACTTTTTCTTCTGTTATGGTAAGCTACAGGTAAATGTCTCCAAGCACCTCCTTCCTCTATGATTCAAGCAGATTAAAATTTCTTCAGCGCCTCCGAAAGAGGATAATGCGCATCCTCAGGGATCGGCTGGAAATATACATCTACTCCGCCATCTCCAAGCTCCTTCAGCTGTGCCGCCTCTTCCTCCGACATTACAACATTCTTGTAAATGTTCTTTTTATTGCCAGCGCCCTCGATTCCTCCTACCTGCAGGGAGGGGAACTTTACGCCAGCCTTCCAGGCGCGCAGAGCCGTATCTGTGTTTTTAAACAGAATCATAACGCTGTTGGATTTCGGAAGCTCGTCAGCCTTCCATTTTTCTGCCGCGCTCTCCACAGATTCCACAGTCACCGCGACTCCGGCCGGAGCCGCTCCAAGAAGTATTTTCTTCAGCAGCGAGCTGGAAGCTGAGCGGTCGTCCACTACAACAATCGCGTCAGTCTCATACTCCTTGCACCACCTTGTCATGACCTGCCCGTGGATCAGGCGGAAATCGATACGTGTCAGTTTCAAGTTTTCCATTTTTACACCCTCTGTCTTTCTTTTGGTAGTGTCAAAACTACCTTCTTTTTTTATTGTAAAAGTTACGCTTTACCTTGATTTTTCGGAGGTTTGCAAATAAAAAGAGCATTGACCTCCCTTTTCTGGTATAAT
>NZ_NFLI01000015.1 GCF_002160825.1 Lachnoclostridium sp. An131 | reverse complement strand
TTGTAGTATACCGAGCTCCCTACAAGAAGAATTATAAAGAAAAACTAAGCTCAGGAAAAACATTTTCATAACGTTTTGTGCCTGAGCAAAGCGAAAGGAATGGATATAAGGATGAAAAGTTAAGAAAGATTTTATAGGAAATGGCAGAACTTCTTCACGGTGTGTATGGAAATCTGCTGAAGGTGTTTTCCATTATTGATGTAAATTTTGTGTACCGGTTAGCATTTAAAGAATGTAATAGTTGAACGGAGCTGCAGAAAATATGTTTGATGCAGATGCGATAAAAGGATTCCTTGACCAAATGAAAAGCAAATCTCAATGGTCGACAGCAGGGAAAATATTCTGCCTGGCGGCTGTACTGTGCCTGTTTATTTTTATTGCACTGGATAAAAGGCTGACAGTGCGGACATACCAGGAGACAACGCCTTTTCTGCGGGAGCCTGTACGTCTGACGGTGATCACAGATCTGCATGCTGGCATCTACGGGGAGGGACAGAATGATTTATTAGATGCGATATCCAGACAAGAGCCAGATGCTGTTTTACTGGCCGGAGATATCGCAGATGATGAAGTGCCAGGCGACGGCGTCTGGATGCTGGTTTCGAAGCTTGGTGGGAAATATCCGTGTTTTTATGTGTCAGGAAATCATGAATTCTGGAGCGGCAGAGCGGAAGAAGTGAAGCAGGAAATGGAAACATACGGTGTGGAAGTTTTGGAGGGAGAAGGCAGGTTACTGGAAGTACAGGGACAAAAGCTCCAGATCTTTGGCGTGGACGATCCCGACTGCTTTGGAAATGGTGCCCGCTTAACCGACGGAACGTCGGAAGAATGGCAGGCACAGCTTGCCTCCTGTAAATACCAGAGGGAAGAGGGTGTCTATTCGATCCTGTTGTCTCATCGACCGGAATTGGTACAGGATTATAAGGACAGCGGATTCGATCTGGTGATTTCCGGACATGCGCATGGAGGCCAAATCCGAATTCCGTGGATATTAAACGGACTGTATGCGCCCAATCAGGGATGGTTTCCTGAATATGCAGGAGGAAGATATGAGCTGGGAGAGCATACAACGATGATTGTCAGCCGGGGACTATGCCGAAATGAGCTGCCAAGGGTGTTTAATCGTCCGGAATTGGTTGTGGTGGAAATCACTCCTGAATAGACAAAGCTTCTCATAGGATAAGCTTTTGATACTCGTAAGAATACTGCAAAACAAAATTTACCGGAAATACATAGGTTACCCAAAGGTAACCATCTGACAGAAAAGTGCCTGCTTGCTAAGATCCTGCGGTTTTTATAAAATATCAATAAGAAAAAAGAAAACGAGAGAAAGCAGGTGGACGCATGAATCCAGCAGAGTTTATGGTTAATGATAAGTGCATTGGCTGTGGTAAATGCATCCGGGTATGTCCCGGAGGCATTCTTTATATGGGAGAGGACAGAAGACCGCGGATAAAAGAATTTGAAGAGTTTGGCTGGAATGGCTGCTGGCAGTGTGAACACTGCCTGGCTGTCTGTCCGGAAGCTGCGGTAAGTATCCTGCATCACCGGCCGGAGGACAGTCTTCCAGTGCCGGAACCGGATACAGCGACCCCTGTCATGGATGCACTCACAGCCAGCCGCCGCTCCTGCCGCAGATATCAGAAGCGCAATGTGCCGCGGGACGTGATCGAGGATATGATATCTAGGCTTGCCAATGCTCCGAACGGCGGAAATAAGTAGCTTGTAGAATATACTCTGATAGATGACATGGAGCAGATAGACTATTTCCGGAATATCGCTTACAGAGAAATGGAGCGCCTGGCGGCTCAGGGGCTCTATCCGGAAGGCTTTGGGAAAGAAGCGTATGAAGATATGAAGCGCTGGGAAAAAACAGTGAGGCCGGACATGCTTTTTTGCGGAGCGCCTCATATCCTGATTCCGCACGCACCGCTTGGACGGGGAGAGCCTGTTCAGGATGTCGTGATTGCGGGCACCTATTTTGAGCTTCTGTGCGCCTCCAGAGGACTCGGGGCCGTGATGATGACATTCCCGCTCAGTGTTCTGAACCTGATGCCGGAGATTAAGGCGATGCTGGAAATACCGGAAGAACATTATATCGGGATGATGATAGGATTTGGATATCCGCAAATCCCTTATGCGAGGGGGACGCAAAGGACTGTGGAGCAGAAGCGGGTGCACCGTCTTTCCTTCACAAACAGCGATACATAGAATACGCGTCAGGAGCTATGGCGACGCTTTTTCTGTTTGCAGATAATTAATTACCTGTGACAGAGAATCGACGACAGCCAGCGACTTTTCCAGAAATTCTTTTCCTGGTCTTTTCATATCGGGCACGCAGATCACCGGGATGTCGGCTGAAAACGCAGCCTGTATGCCTGCTTCGCTGTCTTCCAGCACCAGGGAATGTTCGGGCGCAATCCCGGTTTTCCCGCAGGCTGCAAGAAAAATATCCGGGGCAGGCTTCCCATTGGGAACTTCATATCCAAAGGTCAGCGTGTCAAAATAGTGGTCTACATCGTGATGTTTTAATATGGTAAGCGCTCTTTCCCTTACGCTTGAGGAAGCGAGAGAGATTTTATATTTGTGTGTTTTCAGAAATTCAAGGAGCTCTTTGACGCCTTCTTTCAAATCGAATCCTGTCTGGACATATTTTTCTTCCAGAGCCGTCGAAATGGCCAGTCCCTCTTCCAGGGAGAGGGGCAGATGAAAATCCTGTATGACAAGGTTCATGTTATGTACGGAGGATCTGCCGCACAGATTCTGCGCATAATAGTCGATCGGAAAACCACAGCCATATTTTTTCATCCATTCCTGATAGATCTTATAGGAGACGGCTTCGCTGTCGATCAAAAGTCCGTCCAGATCAAAAATCACAGATTGAATCATAAGTTATCCCTCCCTGTTTTTATCACCCCATTCGCACATTCCGTCCAGAATCGGAATCAGAGATTTTCCCCGTTCTGTCAGACTGTATTCGACTTTGGGCGGAATCTGGGGATATTCCTCTCTGTGAACGAGCTGATCGGCTTCCAGCTCCTTTAAGCTGGAGCTGAGCGTTTTGTAGGAGATGCCTCCGATATATTTTTTCATCTCATTAAAGCGGACGACACCGAATTCCATCAGGGTATAAAGGATCGTCATTTTATATTTTCCGTTAATCAGAGACAGGGTATAGTTGAAGCCGGTAGTCTCTAAGGATTCGTTTGAGATACAGCGTTTTCCCATTTTATACTCTCTTTCAGGTAAGTATATAAAGTATATGTTAGTATCGCACTTTTATGTGCGTACTTGTTTTTTGTTTCATTCTGATTATGATTATAATATGAGAACTGGAGACAGTCAATCAGAGATTATGGAGGAATGAATGTATGAGTAAGAAAATTGTGATTTTAAATGGAAGCCCCCGCAGAAACGGAAACACCTCAACCCTTGTAAAGGCTTTTACGGAAGGAGCCGGGAGCGCGGGCCATACGGTGACAGAATTCTTCCTGGACCGTATGGAAATTCATGGCTGTAAGGGCTGCTTCGGAGGCCGCAGCAGCCGGGAATGTCCCTGTGTACAGAAGGATGATATGATACAAATCTATGCGGCAGTACGGGAATGCGATGTGATTGTCATGGCATCTCCGCTTTATTACTGGAATATGAGCGGACAGCTCCGCACCGCCGTGGACCGGCTTTTTGCACTGGAGGAAGGTGATGGCAATCTTCTGAGAGGTCATGACCGGTCCTGCGCGCTTCTGATGGCAGCAGAAGGAAACGGATTTGAAGATGTGGTTCAGTATTTCGATCATCTGATGGAACACCTGAGATGGAAAAATCTGGGCCATGTGCTGGCCGGTGGAAATGGAGATGTCGGTGATATCCAGGGAAAGCCGGAGATCGAGCAGGCCAGAGCACTTGGCCGGGCGGTGTGAAACGCTGGCCCCGCCGCATTCCTTCCTCGAGATACAGAAACAGGAGCCTTCACAGATGCCTGGGCTTACCAGGCCTATGAAAGCTCCTGTTTTTCTTCTGGTTCTCATTGACGAATTTTCAGAGGACCGATATAATAATATTAAACAATTGGTATTGTGCTGTAATACCAATTTGCGAAGCTGCTGAACAGAACAACACAGGCAGGAAGCTGCCGGAGAAACGATATGGTGAGTTATGGAAGAAATCATTCCTGAAACAGGAGCAGAAGAAAAGAAGCAAACGCTGAAAATTTTTCAGAAGGGCTTCAACTATTCTCAGGACGGCGCAGGAAACCGGCTGGTCTACCATCTGCAGGGCTGTAATATGAAATGCCCCTGGTGCTCCAACCCGGAAGGCATGGATAGAAAGGGCGTACTTCTGACAGAAAGGGAGTGGCTGACAGAGGAATGCTGCCCCAGGGGCGCCGTGCAAAACGGGCGGCTTGACAGAACCGTCTGTGAAGGCTGCAGCGACTATGCCTGCATCCGGAGCAAAAGACAGAAGGGCCTCCGCTTTTCCTGCCAGACCTTCCGTGTGGAAGAGATAGTAGAAGAAGCCGTCCGTGCCAGGCCGATGTTTTTTGACGGAGGAGGAGTAACTCTCACCGGAGGCGAGATCAGCATGCAGTTCGATGCAGTAAAGGAGCTGCTGCAGGAGCTGGGAAGAGCCGGAATTCACCGCGCCATCGAGTGCAATGGCAGCCATCCGCGAATGCCGGAGCTGATTTCTCTCGTGGACGAATGGATCATGGACGTAAAGCATTACGATGAGGAGATACATAAGCAGTGGATTGGCGCCTCCGGCAGGCAGACCCTGGAAAACCTGGAGAAGGTGACGGCTGTGCATCCCCATGTGCTGATCCGGGTGCCGCTGATTCCGGGCTTCAATGATTCTCCGAGGGACGCTGCAGGCTTTGCGGCCCTGTTTGAGGAAAAAATCCGGGGACCGCATACCAAAGTGGAATTTCTCGTCTACCATGAATTTGGAAAGGCCAAGTGGGAGCAGTGCGGAGAGGAATACCGGATGCCGCCGGGCCGCATAGCGCCGGGGACCGTAGAATATTTTGAAAGGGCGCTTCAGGAAAAGGGAATTTCCTGCATCCGGACCTGAAGGGCTGCTGTTTCGTAACCTTTATTACCACAAAATCCGTATTGGGGAAAGGAGCTAGTCATGAGAATTGAAACTGTTTATTCTGCAGAGGAAATTACGGAACTCGCAAAAGCGCGTTTTAAGGAGGAGAGAGCCCTGAATCACCTGGAAGGCTGGTTCCTTGCCAGGGAGATTGCCATGGAATGCGACAGAACCTTTGCGTCTGAGCCGGACTGTATCCGCATAGGACGTACGCTGGTGGAGGTGATGACACGTATTCCGCTGACGCTGGGAGATTATCACCTGTTTGCAGGCAGCCAGGATGATGCCTTTGCCCGTTCCTACGCGCTGATCAATCCTTCCTTCGAGGTGAAGTCCTTTGAGGGATACTGTGATCCGGTTCAGGTATTCGGGGATATCAGCCCGATCGGTGATATCACGGCAGAACGGATCGAGCATGTAAAGGATTACTATTCAAAGAACGATTTTGCAAAGACACTGACGGCAGCCTATGCTTCCGCAGAAACCTATACAGAAGAAGTGATTTTCTTTATGGAGCAGGTGACCGGACATGTAGTTCCGGATGTGAGAGACTATCTGAAAAGAGGAGCCCTGGCAGTCCGCAGGGATATCGAAAAGAAGCAGGATGAGACGGACGACGCGCAGAAAAAGCAATATTATGAAGCGATGAAGTACAGCATCGATGCGCTTCTTGTCCTCGCAGGACGCTATCAGCAAATGGCGCAGGAAAAGGCGGACGCCAGCGAAGGAAAGACAAAGGAGCGTTACCAGCTGATGGCAGATACCCTGCAGAAAGTGCCTGCTTATGGAGCGGGAGATCTCTATGAGGCCATACAGTCCTTTATCCTGATCTGGCAGAATATGACCGTAGAGCAGACGCCGAATCCCTTTGCCCTTTCTGTGGGAAATGCAGACCGGATCTTTGAGCCATACCGGGCCGCAGAAGACACAGGCCGGGATATGACAGCCGCCCTTTTGAAGCATCTGCTGGTATTCTTCAACGTAGCAGACCGGAGCTGGGCGATTTCACAGAGCCTGCTGGTCGGAGGAAAGGACCGCGCAGGAAATGACCTGACAAACGCCACCTCCTATGCGCTCTTTGACGCCTATTTTGACATGAACCTGCCCCAGCCCATCCTGTCCGTAAAGCTGCACAAAAACACGCCGGAGAAGCTGTACGAGGAGATGGGAAAATTCTTCTTTACGCCGGGCGTGCTGACCCCCTCCCTGTTCAACGATGACGCCCTCTTTGAGGTGTTGCGGCGCAGGGGCGTGGATGAGGAGGATCTGGAAAACTACTCCGTCGCAGGCTGCCAGGAGCCGCTGATTATGGGAAAGGACAACGGAAACACGACAAATTCCTGGCTGAATCTCCCGAAGGTTCTGGAGCTGGTTCTGCAGGATGGAAAATCAGAGATATCCGGAAAGCAGCTGGGAAAGACCTGGAAGGAGCTGGGCTATGACAATAGCCTTGACGTGCTGAAAAATATCCGCGAAATCTATTATAAGGAGCTGGAACGCTATACGGGAGAAATGGCCAGTGCAGCGAACGGGGCCTCTCAGGCGGTTTCTCTGTATCAGGTGCCGTTCCTCTCCTCGATGATGGGCGGAATCGAAACCGGCATCGATATGAGGGACACCAAGCGGCAGGGCACGAAATATAACGGAAGCGGCTGCCTGATTCACGGAACAAGCGTGCTGGCAGATTCCTTTATCGCCATCGATACTTTGCTTGCGGAGCGTCCTCAGGATGCAGACCGGATGCTGGAGGCCCTGCGCACGAACTTTGAACAGGATGAAGAGATGCGCCAGTACCTGCTGGCCTGCGACAAGTTTGGAAACAATATCCGGAAGGTGGATGAAGAAGCCGCTCAGATCGTAGAAAGGACAGCAGCAATCGTAGCTTCCCAGAAAAATTACCTTGGGAACCCATTCCGGCCGGATTTCTCTTCTCCCTCCACACATCTGATGTACGGATACTGGGTGGGAGCAACGCCGGATGGAAGAAAGGCAAGAGAAATGCTGAACTACGGCGTAGATCCTCTGTTTGGAGATGCTTCCGGCGGCCTGGGCATGCGGATGCTTTCCAACAGATACCTTCCGTTTGAGACGATGAGCGGAGGCTGCGCGTCCCATTTCGGAATCAATCCTGGTTATTTTAAGGGAAAAACCCTGGAGGAGAAAGGGCTGGAATTCCGGGACAAGATTTTCCGTCCGCTGTTTTTCAACGAGTACGACGAAGGAAGGGTTTCGCCGTTCTACCTGTATGTAAATGTCACGACGCCGGAAATGCTTCGAAAGGTCTTGAAGGATCCAAAGAAACATGCGCCCAGCGGCGTATATATCGTCCGTATTCACGGAACCTTCGTCAATTTCCTGGATCTTTCACCTGAAATTCAGGAGGATATTATCAAGAGGCTGGATCCTGCTTCTACCGCAATGAGCGCTTAAGAGCAGCTTCCACGGATTTGCAGAAAGGAAGAGAGGACCGGAAGTACCGGCCCTCTTCAGGGCAAAAGAGATGCGGCAGAAATCAGAGAACCTTTATGGAGATGTCAGGGGATATCTATGCAAGGCAATCTACAAGGGACAATATGAAGATGGAGAGCTGCTTCCTCCGGAGCGGAAACTGGCGGAAGAGCTGGGGGTCAGCAGGGTGACTGTACGGAGGGCGCTGGATCTTCTGGAGCAGGAACGCATTATTTCCCGCGTACAGGGGAGCGGAACAAGAGTCTCCCTGTATTATGGGCCAAGAGACGGACAGATGGATATTGTGACTGTAGTAGCTCCTGCACAGAATGAATTCTTTTCCAGAATGATTGACGCAGTGCAGACCAGGGCCGATGCGCAGGATTCCCTCGTCCTGTTTCAGCAGAAGCCGGCCGCTGTGCCTCTGGAAAGCTGCCTCTACCGGATTTACAGCAAGGGATTGAGAAACCTGATTCTCTGGAAGGAGGACATGGCGCTTTCGGAAGACGCGGTCCGGAAGCTGAAGGGCCTGGGTATGAACATCGTTTTATTTGACGCGGTAGACGGAGGCCCATATGTGGATGCCGTCTGCCTGGACAATGCCGGGACAGTACGCAGGCTGCTCACCTATATGAGGCGCAAGGGCTGTAAAAATACAGCCTATGTCAGCTGGGACAATCTGCAGATTGGCAGCCTGAAGCTCCGGGAGGACACCTTTCGGAAGTATGCGCCTGACGGAAAGGTGATTCCTATTCCCTATGAATACCACAACAGAACAGAGCGGATTCCGCAGGAGCTTCTGCGGGATGCACTGGAGCAGATCGAAGCGTGCGACAGCATCCTCTACGCAGTAGGAGAGCTGGGAATGGTCTGTGAAGGGATTCTGCATGACAGGGGAAGCTCCCGGCCGGCTGCCATGATTGGAATGATGCAGGGAGCGGGAGAGCTTGGGATCCATGTGATAGAGCAGGATTTTCCGGCAATGGCGGATCAGATTTTCCGGCGTCTGGCACAGCAGAACAGCCAGGACAGCGGATGGGCGCCGAAGACCTGCCGGGTCAAAGGAAATACGGTTGTATAAGGATTGGAAGCGGCGGGACAAAAAAGCCCTGCCGGACGGAGGAATAAACGATGTATGCTGCTGGAATTGATATCGGAACCACTACGATCAGTATTCTGCTGTTAGATCCGGACAAAAAGACCCTGATCGGGCGCAGGACAATGGAGCATAATTCTTTTTGTGAAGGAGATGCCGCAGACAGCAGGCTTCAGGATCCGGAACAAATCTGGAGCATAACCCGCGGCGCCCTTCGGGAGCTTTTCGCGGAGTACGGAAAACCGGATGTAATCGGCCTGACAGGGCAGATGCACGGCATGCTCTACGTGAACGCTGCGGGAGAAGCGGTAAGCCCGCTCTACACCTGGGAGGACGGCAGCGGAAACCGGCTGCTGAAAAATGGGCAGACCTGTGCAGAGCTTTTAAAGGAGCAGGTGGGAACCGCCGCCTCCGGCTATGGGCTCACTACCCATTATTATCTGCAGCAGACCGGACGGATTCCCAGAGAAGCTGTAAAAATGACGACGATCAGCGATTATATCGCAATGAAGCTAACCGGGAACAGGGAGCCTGTGATCGCGGCGGACATGGCGGCGAGCTGGGGCTGCTTTGATCTGGAACGAGGTACCTTCTCCCTGGACAGGCTGCGGGCAGTGGGAGCAGATGTCTCGTATCTTCCGCCCGTCTGTGCCTCCCACTGTGTCATAGGGCGGACTGCGGAAGGGATTCCCGTGGTTTGCTCCATGGGGGATAATCAGGCCAGCGTGGCAGGAACCCTGCAGGATCTGCAGGATACGCTTGTGCTCAACATAGGGACAGGAAGCCAGGTATCCATGCTTACCTCCGCTTATCTGGACTGCGGCACAAGCGGCATAGAGCTTCGTCCCTTCCCTCCCGAGAGTTACCTCATGGTGGGAGCGGGCCTCTGCGGAGGCAGGGCATATGCCATGCTGGAGCAGTTTTACAGGGAGGTATCAGGCGTACTGTCCGGACAGATGTACGATCAAATGCTCCGGCAGGGCGAACAGTTTCTCGAAAAATATGGAAGAGACCGCGCCTGGAGGATTTTTACAACCTTTTCAGGTACCAGAACAAATCCGGAGGCATGCGGGAGAATGGAAGGGATCCGCGTGGAAAACTTTCATCCAGGGGCGATGACTGTCGGCATGATCGCCGGCATTCTGGAGGAGCTTTACGGATATTATGAAAGGATGTGCCAAATCAGCGGACAGCGCGCAAAAAGAATGGCCGGATCCGGAAATGGCCTGCGCCGGAATGCGCTGATGCAGCAGCTGGCGGAAGAAATATTCGGGATGCCGCTGCAGATGGCGGCCTTTCAGGAGGAGGCGGCCTGCGGAGCGGCATTCTGTGCATCTGGAATCCTTAATCTGTAAGTATGGGTACGGCGCATCAATTCTATATCACAAAGCTTCGGGACATTTTCCTCTTCGTATTTTCGGAATGATCTTCGGAAGCCTGCTTCTGATCGGCGGTTTTCATACACAGATCGTCGTAATGTTTGATAACTGTGACAGCAGGCTTTTTGCCGGATATATGAAAGAATATGAAGGAGGCCCTCCGGCTTTACTGCCGGAGAGCTGGCCGGCTCCTGAAAACGCGGAAGAAAGGAAGAACGCAGGAGGTATGAAAAAACAGTTGCAATCCTTTTGATTTGATAATACAATAAGGTCTGGAGAGGAACCGACACGTCAGCTCCTCTCCATTTTTACGGACAAAAGCGAAATCTGAAAGGAGCAGCGAATGATACGATTTTTCAGGCGGCATAAAATTCTCTGCCTGCTGCTGTTCATACTTGCCTATCTTATCATGGGGGCCACGGCTCCCTTTTTGTCGTATAAAAAGATAGAGGAGAACACGGTAAACCAGTTTGATCCGGCAGCCTTCCGGATGGAGGGCGCAGGCCCTGAGCGGGTCGCGCTTCTGGAAACTAACATGAGCGCCTGGGAGGAGCGCATGCGCCTTCTGGAGCAGGCCGAGGAGCGGATCATTCTTTCTACCTTTGACATGCGGGAGGGGGAAAGCACCCGGGACATTCTGTCCGTCCTTCTGGCGAAGGCGGAGGAGGGCGTGGAGATTCGGATTCTTGTAGACGGCGTCAGCGGTGCGGTGCGTATGCAGGGGCGGGAGCTTTTCTATGCGCTTTCTTCTCATCCAAACGTGGAAATCCGGATTTATAATCCTCTGAATCTGCTGACCCCGTGGAAGCTCATGGGGAGAATGCATGACAAATATGTGATCGTAGACGAAAAGGCCTACCTTCTGGGCGGGCGGAATACCTTCGACTATTTTATTGGAAATTATACAGAGGAAAATGTAAGCTATGACCGGGAGGTTCTCGTCTATAATACAGAGCCTGGAAATCCGGACACCTCTTTAAAGGAGCTTGAGGCATACTTCGAGGGCGTCTGGAATCTGGACGTATGCAAGCCCTTCCATGACAATGAAAAGCTGGCTGATAAGAAAAAGGTAAAGGAAGAAAGAGAGCTTCTTACAGAGCGCTATCATAATCTGAAGGCCGAATATCCCGAGCTTTTCGACGGCTCCTGGGACTACGAGGCACATGCCTATGAGGCTGGAAGGATCAGCCTTCTCTCAAACCCCACGCACATCTACGGCAAGGAGCCTGTGCTTTTTTATGAGCTGATCCAGCTTATGAGCCAGGCGGAGGAACGGGTGATTTTTCAGTCGCCCTATGTAGTCTGCAATTCCTGGATGTATGAGGAGCTTGCAGGCCTTGCAAAAAAGGTTCCGGATACCCGGATCCTTCTGAACTCTGTGGAAAATGGGGATAATTTTGTGGCCTCCAGCGATTACCTCCGCCATAAAGATGAGGTGGTCGCTACGGGAATCCAGCTCTACGAATACGATGGAGGAACCTCCAATCACGGAAAAAGCGTGCTGATTGATCAGGATTTGTCTGTCGTCGGATCCTATAATCTCGATCTGCGGAGCACCTACCTGGATACGGAGCTGATGCTGGTGGTACAGAGTGAGGAGCTGAACCAGGAGCTGGAAGGCTATCTGACAGCGATGCAGGAAAGCTCCAGGAAGGTCATTGACGCAGACACCTATGAGCTCCCTGAGGGGCTGGAGGTGCAGACTGCACCGGTTTCAAAGCGGATCGCCTGGGCGGTGTTTGGATTTATTCTCCAGCCGTTCCGGTGTCTTGTCTGAAGGCTGTCTGCAAAGCAGGCAAAATACAATAAGCGAGGAAGAATGTCATGAGCAATTATGCGGAAATTCAGGCGCAGGCCCCTGCTGCGGAGCCTGAACGCCAGTACTATTTCATAGAGGTATGCCGCCAGAAGGTTCAGGAGGAAAGCAAAAGGCTGGGCCGTCCCCTGACCTTCTGTGTAACCACCTTTGGCTGCCAGATGAACGCCCGGGATTCGGAAAAGCTGGCCGGGATCCTGGAACAGGTCGGCTATCAGCCTGTACAGGAGGAGGATGCCGATTTTGTGATTTACAACACCTGCACAGTCCGGGAAAACGCCAACCTGAAGGTGTACGGCCACCTGGGACTTTTAAAGCACCGGAAAAAGGAGCGGCCCCAGATGCGGATCGCCCTCTGCGGCTGCATGATGCAGGAACCGGATGTGATAGAAAGGCTGAAAAAAAGCTACCGTTTCGTAGATCTGATCTTCGGTACTCACAATATTTTTAAGTTTGCAGAGCTTCTGGCCGAAAGCCTGGAGTGCGGCGGCCAGGTGATCGATATCTGGCAGGGGACAGACCAGATCGTGGAGGATCTGCCCATTGAGCGGAAATATTCCTTCAAATCCGGCGTGAACATCATGTTTGGCTGCAACAATTTCTGCAGCTACTGCATCGTTCCCTATGTGCGCGGCCGGGAGAGAAGCCGGAAGCCGGAGGATATCCTGAAGGAAATCCGTTCTCTGGCAGCAGACGGCGTGACGGAGATCATGCTGCTTGGACAGAATGTAAATTCCTACGGGAAGACCCTGGAGGAGCCTTTGTCCTTTGCGGAGCTCTTAAGGAGAGTGGAGGAAATTGAGGGAATCCGCCGGATCCGTTTTATGACCTCTCATCCAAAGGATCTTTCTGACGAGCTGATTGCGGTGATGCGGGATTCCAGGAAAATCTGCCGCCATCTGCATCTTCCCCTGCAGTCCGGAAGCAGCCGGATCCTGAAAGCCATGAACCGCCGCTATACGAAGGAGCAGTATCTGGAGCTGGCAGGGAAAATCCGCAGGGAAATTCCGGATATCTCGCTGACGACGGATATCATTGTGGGCTTCCCGGGCGAGACGGAGGAGGATTTTCTGGAGACTCTGGATGTGGTGCGCCAGGTTCGTTATGACAATGCCTATACCTTTATATACTCAAAGCGGACAGGCACGCCTGCGGCTGTCATGGAGGACCAGGTGCCGCCGGAGATCACAAAGGACCGCTTTGACCGCCTGCTTGCGCTGGTACAGGAATCTGCAAAGTCTCAGACCGCCCGCTTCGCCGGGACGGTTCAGGAGGTGCTGGCAGAAGAGGTGAACGATCACAGGCCTGGCTTCCTGACCGGCAGAATGAGCAACAATCTTCTGGTACATTTTCCCGGAGATGAGACACAGATAGGAGCGTATCTGAACGTACGCCTGGAGGAATGCAAGGGCTTCTATTATATGGGAAAGGTAATAGAATAAAACCATATTTTATCCGGTCATCAGCCGGGGGCTTTTTTAATGACAGCGACGTGAAATTGTGCTATACTTTTTATTAGAATGCAGAAGAGAAGCGAGGAAACATGTATGGAAATGAAGCGCTGCTGCCTGCGGTACCCATATCTCACGGTAAAGACGCAGAACGGACCTTCTTTCGGCGGAAGCCAGACCTGGTGCAGCTCCCGCATTATGCGCAGATCCGGCTGCGGGGTCGTAGGAATGGGAGATATCTTACTTTACATGGGGCTCCACCGTCCTTCCTGCAGCACTGATCTGCAGTATGGAATCCAGAGGGAGGACGGAGACCTGTCTTATCCTCGGTATGAGCGCTATCTGCGCAGGATCCGTAGAAAATATCTGGGTATTATTCCTGGTCTTGGCGTTCCGGGTTTTCTGATCCCGCATGCCATGAACCGCTATTTCCGCCATTATAAGATGGAATTTCGCGCCAAATGGTGCATCAGCCAGGGAAAGCTGTACGAACGGGTAGAGAACAGCCTGGCCCATGATCTTCCTGTACTTCTCGCTATCGGACAGAACATACCGTTTTGGAGCCGGCATAAGCTTGTACTGTACCGCCAGGAGAACGGGGAATATCTTCCGGCCACGGAGGTAAAGGCTCATTTCGTGGTTGTGACCGGACTGGAAAACGGGTATTTTCAGGTATCCTCCTGGGGAAAGGAATATTATATTTCCTGGCAGGAATACCAGAAATATGCAAAGAAATACAGCAGCTTTCTGGTGAGCAACATCTGCCTGATATCTGCGAAGGAGGCTTCCGGAAGCAAGAAGCGGAAAAAGAAGGGCTCCGGCGCCGGCACAGATGACGTTTTCAGTTGATTCTGTCAAAGAAAGAAGGGTATGATGAACAGCTTTTTTGCAATGATGTCCCGTATGAAATATATTGACCGCTGGGCGCTGATGCGCAATTCCAGGCAGGAAAACTTAAGCGAGCACAGCCTGGAGGTCTCCATGATCTCTCATGCTCTGGCGGTGATTGGAAATTCCTGTCTTGGGAAAAGCCTGGATGCGCAGAAGGCGGCTGTGCTTGGCATGTACCATGACGCCACGGAAATCATCACGGGCGACATGCCGACACCGGTAAAATATTATAATTCGCAGATCAAGGACACCTATAAGGATATCGAACATCAGGCAGCGCAGAGCCTGCTTTCCATGCTGCCGGAGCCGATGCGGGAGGCATATCTGGAGATTTTTGAAAAGCAGGAGGAGGACGCCTACCTCTGGAAGCTTGTGAAGGCCGCCGACAAGCTTTCCGCCTATATCAAATGCATCGAAGAGGAGCAGGCGGGAAACCGGGAATTTACAAGTGCGAAGGAGATGGCGCTGAACCATATCCAACGCATGAAGCTTCCCGAAACAGAGCTGTTTTTGGAATATTTTATAGACGCTTACGGAAAAAATCTGGATGAACTTACAGGAGGAGAGAAATGAGTGAGAACAGAGATTATGGCTTCTGCCCCCGCTGCGGAGCTCTGATGCGGGACGGTGTATGCAGCAGCTGCGGCTATACCAGCCGGCCTTCGGCCCAGCCGAATGTGCCTGGCGGCGCCGGACAGGGACAAGCCGCCCAGGGAAATCCCGGTCAGCAGCCTTATGGAACAGCCGGCCAGCCCTATATGCAGGGAACACCCTATGTGCAGGCTCAGGAGCGCAAAAAAAGTAAAAAGGGGCTCTTTATTGCACTTGGCGTTATCGCTGGAGTGCTCCTGTTGATCGGCCTTATCCTGGCGATTGTATTCTTTGGCCAGGCAGTGGGAAGAGCAGTCTCTTTGGAACAGGAAAGCTCCAATGACAGCTATGACGACTATTATGACGACGGCTATTACGATGATTACTATGATGATTACGAGTATTATGAGCCCAGCGAGGACGATCCCTACTACCGGGAGATTGTAGATTCCACAAGAACGGATCTGGATTATGGAATCTCCTGGATCGTGGATTCGATTACCCCGGACGACGTTGAGGATTACTGCACCTACTATTCCACCTATCCTCTGCTGACAGGCGGCGACGGCGCCTATGACGCAGTCAATGATACCATTGCAGAGAAAGCGCTGGAATACAAGGATACCTACAGCGATTATTCAGGCGGCTGTACCACCTACGGATATGTCACATATATGGATGAGACCAGAATCAGTGTCGTCTTCCAGCACAGCATTTATGAGGAAACTCAGACTATTCCGCGCGTAAGCGCTCTGACCTTTGATCTGGAGACAGGGCAGGAGATCACCCCGGACCAGATGACAGAGATTGATGATGAGCTTGTAATGCGTTTCCGTTCACAGAACGAAACACAGAACGGCAGCATAGAGTTTATAGACAATGCAAGCGATGAAGAGCTTCTTGCGCTTCTGCAGGATCCGGACCAGAATATCTTTTTCTATTCTCCGGTAGGACTGGAGGCAGGCTTTAATTACGACAGCGAGGAATATGGCGGCGGCTGGGTCACCGTCACCCTGAAGGATCTGGCCTTATGAGCATGAAGATAGGAAGCCATATCTCGTCAGCCAAAGGATATGAGGCCATGGGAAAGCAGGCCCTGAAGCTTGGGGCCTCCACCTTTGCCTTCTTTACCCGGAATCCCCGGGGAGGAAGCGCCAAAGCGATCGTACAGGAGGATGTGGAAGGATTTCTGGCGCTCTGGAGAGAAAAGGGATACGGAAAAATCGTCGCGCACGCACCCTATACGCTGAATGCCTGCTCGGACAAGGCGGAGGTTCGCCGGTTTGCCAGGGAGGCGTTTGCTGAAGACCTGAAACGCATGGAATATACGCCGGGAAATTACTATAATTTTCATCCGGGAAGCCATGTAGGGCAGGGCACAGAGGAAGGCATCCGCCTGATTGCAGAGCTCTTAAACGAATGCCTGTATGATGAGCTGACTACAACAGTACTTCTGGAGACAATGGCCGGAAAGGGCAGCGAGATCGGAAGAAGCTTTGAAGAGCTGCGCGCCATCCTCGATAAGGTTGTGCTTTCAGAGAAGGTGGGAGTCTGCCTGGATACCTGTCATGTCTGGGACGGCGGCTATGATATCGTAAATGATCTGGACGGCGTGCTGGAAAAATTTGACCGAATCATTGGCCTTGGCCGCCTGAAGGCTGTCCACATCAATGACAGCATGAACGGCCTCGGCAGCCATAAGGACCGCCATGCCCGGATAGGAGAGGGGCAGATAGGCTGGGAGGCCTTTGTACGCATCATCAACCATCCGGCTCTCAGGGATCTTCCTTTTATTCTGGAAACGCCAAATGACGATGCGGGCTGGACAAAGGAGATTGCCATGCTCCGCAGGGCATACAGGGATTAGCCCCGGTTGCCGGAATGCATGGAAACGTTGAAAATAAACGTTCGTCCATATTTAATATGAGAAGGGGCGCCGGCAGGCTGTAAATCTTTTGTTTCACAGCCTGCCGGCGCCCCTTCTCATGCATTGCAATGATTTAAATTTATTATTTTTCTTCCTTCTGTTCCTCCTCAGAAGAGGCCTCGTCCTCCGGAAGCTTTGTGACAAGCACCTGTTCAATCCGCTTGTCCTGAATTTTCTGAATCTCAAAGCGGAGGCCGTCTACCTCCACCGTCTGAAGATCATTTTCCTCCGGAATATATCCAAGCTCATCCAGCAGAAGCCCGGATATGGTATCATGGCTTTCGGATTCCAGCTCGGTATCCAGCTCATCATTCAGATCGTTGATGCTGACAAGGCCCTTCAGCAGCCAGGTATGATCGTCAATCGCCTCAATCTTAGGCTCATCATCATCATCCCCGGTATCATCAATAGGTCCCATCACTTCCTCAACCAAATCCTCGATGGTAACGATGCCTGAGAAGCCGCCATACTCGTCAATCAGTACGGCAATATACTGATGCGATTCCTGAAGCTCCTTAAAGAGCTCATCGATATTCTTGCTTTCCAGTACAAAATATGGCTTGTGCAGCAGCGAACGGATATCCACATGCTCAAAGCCGCAGCGGCGCGCTTCCAAAATGAAATCCTTCATATAGAGGATACCGATGATATTGTCGATGTCCTCCTCGTAAACCGGAATCCTGGAATGGCGGGTCGCCAGCATCTCATCCAGATAAGAGGAGAGCGGTTCGTCCACGTCGATTGCATAGACGTCGGTGCGTGAGGTCATGACCTCTCTTGCGAGAATATCATCAAATTCAAAAACCGAATCCAGCATTTCAGATTCATATTCGTCAAACAGACCGGATTCCACACCGTTTTCGATCAGAGCGCGGATCTCAGCTTCCGATACTTTTTCCTCTGATACTTCATCGTGCATTCCCACCAGACGGAGCACCAGCCCTGTGGACACGGAAAGCAGCTTGACAATCGGCGCCGTGATTTTGGAAAACACCCGAATCGGGCCGACTACAAACATACTGAAGGATTCAGCTTTCTGCTGAGCGATGCGCTTGGGCACCAGCTCTCCCAGCACCAGGGTAAAATAAGACAGAATCAACGTGATGATGACTACAGATATCGTATCACTGTTCGGGATATGTAGATTCACCAGCACAGCCTCAAGCCGTTTGGAAATACCGGTAGCGGCAGAAGCACTGTTGAAAAATCCTGCCAGTGTGATTACGATCTGGATCGTCGAGAGAAAACGTGAGGGTTCCTTCAAAAGCTCCAGAACGAGGGCGGCTTTCTTATTGCCCTCCTCAGCTTTTTGCGACAACTTGCTCGGGCTGGCGGATACAAGCGCCATCTCCGCTCCGGCAAAAAACGCGTTCAATGCCGTCAGAAATACAAGCAAAAGTAACTGCAGCCATAAATTGTCAGGGTCAGGATCCATAGAAATAAAACCTCCTAAAAATAAAATAGAAATATATAACGCTTTCCATTCTAACACAAATCTGACTTCCGCTCAAGAAATTTTTAATTTTTCCTGAATTTGTTGTTTTTTATATTACCTAACGGTATAATAAAAAGAAAGTGAGTCTTGAAATAAAAATCATAAGGAGATGAGACAATGAAGCTGACATTTCTCGGTGCGGCTCATGAGGTTACGGGAAGCTGTCACATGCTGGAGGCCTGCGGCAGAGTGATGCTGGTGGACTGTGGTATGGAACAGGGACCGGATATCTATGAGAATCAGGAAATTCCTGTGGATGCAGCACAGATCGACTATGTGTTTCTGACCCACGCCCATATTGATCATTCGGGGCTTCTGCCGCTGCTCTACAAGCGGGGATTCCGCGGCACCATTTTTACGACCTATGCTACCTGGGATCTCTGCGATATCATGCTTCGCGACAGCGCGCACATTCAGATGTTTGAGGCAGAATGGAGAAACCGGAAAGCCAAAAGAGCCGGGAAGCCGGAGTATGTTCCCCTCTATACGATAGAGGACGCCGACGGCGCCGTAAAGCTTTTCTGCGGCTGTCCTTACGGAGAACGGATTCAGATCACGGAGGAAATCAATATCCGTTTTACAGATGTGGGCCATCTGCTGGGCTCATCCTGTATTGAAATCTGGCTGAAGGAGGGCAGGGAGGAGGTCAAGCTGCTGTTTTCCGGCGACGTCGGCAATGTCCACCAGCCTATTCTGAAGGATCCCCATACTGTGGACATGGCGGACTATGTAATTATGGAATCCACTTACGGAGACAGAAGCCACGGGGAACGCCCGGACTATATTGCAGCCTTAACTCAAATTCTTCAGGAGACCTTTGACCGGGGCGGCAATGTGGTCATTCCCTCTTTTGCCGTAGGGCGCACGCAGGAAATGCTCTATTTTCTGCGGGAAATCAAAAGCAAGGGGCTGATAAGCGGGCATGGAAGCTTCAAGGTCTATGTGGACAGCCCGCTGGCAGTTCAGGCTACGACCGTGTTTAACAAAAATATGTATGAGTGCTTTGACGAGGAGACTCTTGCGATGGTAAACGCAGGCGTCAATCCTATCAGCTTTCCGGGACTGAGGCTCTCTATTACAAGCGACGAATCCAAGGCTATCAATTTTGACGAAGAGCCAAAGGTCATTATTTCCGCTTCGGGCATGTGTGAAGCGGGCCGTATCCGCCATCACCTGAAGCACAATCTGTGGCGTCCGGAATGCACGGTTCTTTTTGTAGGATATCAGGCCGTCGGAACGCTCGGCAGGGCGCTTGTGGAGGGCGCAAAGGAGGTAAAGCTTTTCGGAGAGCCGGTGGAGGTACAGGCCCGGGTGAAGACGCTGGCAGGAATCAGCGGCCATGCAGACAAGCAGGGCCTGATAGACTGGCTGGAAGGGCTCCGCACAAAGCCCCGGCGTGTGTTTATTGTACATGGAGAGGACCATGTCTGCGATTCCTTCGCGGACTGCCTGCGCAGCGAATACGGCTACAGCACAGTGGCTCCTTACAGCGGAGAGAGCTGGGATCTGGCCTCCAACGTCCGCATCGCAGAAGGCAGCCGGGAGCGCGTCCTGAAGAAAACAAAGGCAAGACAGGCTTCTACAGTATACGACCGGCTCGTGGAATGCGGAAAGCGCCTGATGAGCCTGATAGAAAAGAGCAAAGGCTTAGCCAATAAGGATCTGGCGAAATTCGCAGATCAGATTCAGGCACTTTGTGATAAATGGGAAAAATAATGAGGGGAGAATAAAAGACATGGATACAAATGAAAAGCAGCGCCTGACTCCGGAGCAGCGCCGCCGGAAAATGGAAATCAAGAAAAGAAAGCAGAGGGAGCTTAAGCGCAGAAAAAGAAAAAAGAAAATCCTGATCGGAGTGGGAATTGCGGCAGGCGTATTGGTTCTGGCGCTTGCCATCTACCTGATCATAACGCTTCTGGGCGGCGGCTCTCATGAGATTGCCGCTAAGGGTGAGACCTTTGTGATTGCTCTCGATCCGGGACATGGCGGCGAGGATACAGGCATGACAAACGGCGAAGCCGTAGAAAAGGAAATAGACCTTAAGATTTGTTCCAAGCTCAAAATCATGCTGGAAAGCCAAGGCTATCAGGTTGTCCTTACCAGAGAGGACGATACCCGCCTTTCCAAAGAGGAGAGGGTTTCTCTTGCCAACGAGTCAGACGCGGATCTGCTGGTCAGCGTACACTGCAACTATTCTGAAAGCGATGACAGCCTCTCCGGAGCAGTAAGCTGTTACCAGGAGGGCAGCAGCCAGAGCCAGGCTCTGGCAGAAAACATCCAGTCCCATCTGATATCGGAGAGCGGAGCTTCGGATCACGGAACTGCAGCCGGCAGCTATTCCATCCTGAACGACACAGAGATGCCGGCAGTTCTGATTCAGCCGGGATATCTCAGCAACGAATCGGATGCTTCCAGCCTGGCAGATGACAGCTATCAAAATGATGTGGCAAAAGGAATTGCTTATGGAATCATAGCAAGCCTGGACAGGAGGTAAGCAGTATGCTGAAGGAGCTTGTTTTAAAAAACAGAAGCTTCCGCGGATATGACGGAAGCTTCCAGCTGAGCCGTGGGGAATTACTGGAGCTGGTGGATCTGACACGTTACACAGCGTCTACCGTCAATGCACAGCCGCTGAAATATTATATCGCCTGTGAAAGGGAAGAGGTAGAGAAAATTCTTTCTCTGACCTTGTGGGCAAAGGCCCTAAAGGACGTGCAGCTGCCGCATCCCGGCATGGGGCCCTCGGCATTTATCGTCATCTGCCAGGATATGAGCATTGGCTCCGGCACTACCCGGTTTTTGAGGGATATCGGAATCGCGGCTCAGACCATTCTGCTGGGAGCTGTGGAAAAGGGGCTGGGAGGCTGTATGATCGGAAGCTTTCGAAAGCCTGAATTAAAAGAGCTTCTGTCACTGCCTGAGGAGATAGAGCCAAACCTGGTGCTTGCTCTGGGAAAACCGGCAGAAAAAATCGTGCTGACAGAAGTAAGCGCAGATGGAGATACCACATATTACCGCGATGAAAACGACGTCCATTACGTGCCGAAACGGAAGCTGGAGGATTTGATTTTGTAAAACACCTGTTTCATCCGCAGAAAGCGGATATTGGAAGAAAATTGTCAGATATCGTTGTGTGAATATTATATATTGCATATTTAATTTTTCTTTTATATTTAATTTATGGTTTCTTTATAAATATTAGCACTCGTTAATTGACAGTGCTAACAAAAAGGACTATGATACTTATTGTCAAGAGGAAAGGAAAAGAGAACCGAAAGAAAGGGAGCTCTGATCCGGAACCTTAAGACAAAACATAATGTTTATGGTTAAAGAAAAGGAGCGATATATATGTTGACACCGAGCGTATTTGGAAAAGATTTCCTTGATGATTTTGATGACCTTTTTGATTTCCCGTTCTGGGACGATCGCGATATGAAGAGGCTGGAAAAGAAGCTTTACGGCCGCAGAGGCAAGAACCTGATGAAGACAGACATCAAGGAGAGCGACACCGGCTATGAGCTGGAGATGGATCTGCCGGGATTCCAGAAGGATGAAGTAAAGGTAGCTCTGGAGAACGGATATCTGACCATCAGCGCCGCAAAGGGCCTCAACAAGGACGAACAGGATAAGGACACTTCAAAATATATCCGCCGGGAGCGTTATGCTGGAGCCTGCCAGAGAAGCTTCTATGTGGGCGACGCGGTAAAGCAGGAGGATATCAAGGGCGAATTTAAGCATGGTATCCTGAAGCTGACGATTCCGAAAAAGGAAGCAAAGCCGGAAGTGGAAGAGTCAAAATATATTACGATTGAGTAATGGGAGGCACAGACCGTGCGGAACGGCTGATTGAATCCTCATAAATATGAAGCAGGAGCCCGGAAGAGTAAAGCAGCTGCCTTACTCTTCCGGGCTCCTGCTTTTTGCGCGCTTGCTGAAAGCTGGCATGTGCCAGATGTGTGACACAAAAAAATCATTTGTATTCACACTTTTTATGGAAAAATTATGATATACTTGGCACTACATGAGAGTTCTGAAATGGGGGGGATGCTTTTGCAGTTATTCAGCGAATATCTTAAAGAGCTGATCAAGAAAAAGGGGATGACAGTTTCGTCTTTGTCGCGGCTTTCTGGTGTGGAACGTACAACTTTATCAAAAGTTCTGACAGGACAGCGAGTGCTTCCATATGATAGTTTGGAACTGCTCGCATATCACCTGCGTCTGACTCTGAACGAAGAAGAACGGTTCCGGCAATATTACGATATGCAGTTCGAAAAAGGAGAAAATCTCAGAGCCAGGGAAATGATATCCGAGCTGTTCGCCGATTTGGCAAATCTGAATTTTTCTGCTCCAGCCTTTGAGGAAACACGACTGCTTATGTCGCTGAACGCCTATGCTGGCGGACGAAGTATTTTTTCAGGAAATACTAACGTTCAGCCTTTGTTAAGAGGCGTACTGGCAGAAGAGATTGCACGTACAGACGCCAGAGTAGAATTAACGGTGCCGCCGTCCGCGGCATTTATCAACGATGAAATTCTGCGCTTATACCTGAACGGGAAGACACCGGCAATCACACAGATTACCATGTTTGCTTCTGTTGGCATGCCCGATGAGATCAGTATTCATAATCTGGGCTGTTTTCAGAAAATACTTCCTGTCTGTCTGCTTTCAGCACAGAAATATCATCCTTATTATTACTATGAGGAAACAGATCGTACCAAATATATGGATCCATTCCCATATTTCCTGCTTACACATACCTGCGTTGTCTGTCTCTCAGAAGACTGTACCCAGGCCATGCTGCTGAGAAAAGAAGATCAGGTTTCCCAGTATCACAGGCATTTTCAGATGCTTCTGTCCCGATGCCGAAGTCTGATCCAATATACCTCAAATCCTCTGGAAATTCTGAATGCTTATCAGACATGTACAGATTCAGACGGGTTTTATATGATCATGGACCAACCTTGTTTTGGCCGTTTTTATACGGAAGAAGCTGTTAATCAATTCTGCCGGGAGGAACTTCCGTTTTACGAACAAATTGTAGAAGCTGCGCAAAGGCGTTTCAGGCTTCTGCGATCGGTTGAAAAGTTTTATACTCTGTTTTCCGCATCCGGTATTCAGCGTTTTGCCGAGACAGGTACACTGGACGATTACCCGGTAGCTGTAGTCAGCCCTTTTCCGCTGGAATGGCGTATTCAGCTGCTGAGGAAAATGGCAGAAGGGATTCGCTCCGGTGAAGTGACGGGACGCCTTTTGGAACACGGAGTATTTCCAGATTATCTGAGCATGTGCACATCCAGAGAATCCGGCGTGGGATTTTTTACAACAGAGCAGTTTCCATTGACAGAAGGCCTTTGTTCCGTGCAGATACGGGAACCCGGATTATGCCAGGCATTTCATGACTGGCTGATACATCTGCCCGGAGGGGAAAAAGTCCTAAGTACTGAGGAAACAGCTGATTTTTTAAAAGCAACAGCCGATAGACTGGCTGCTGAAGAAAGAGGGAGTAAGAAATGAAAAGAAGAATTTTTAGCGTCTGTCTGGTATGTTCCCTTGTTTTGGGAATGAGTGCTCCGGCAAACGCGCAGGAAGCAGTTTCTCTTCAGGAGATAACAGAAACATCGGATTCTGAAAATCTTACCGAAACAGAACCGTCAGATTCCTCAAATACAGAAGAATCAGGAGAAAATACTGGTTCGTCTTCAGAAGAATCAGAAACGATTTCTGATTCCGAGACTTCCGAAAAGTCAGAAAAGGACAACGCACCTGTTATACCCGAAACTGTTGTTCTGGAAGATGAAAACAGTGATCAGTTCCCTGTGCAAAATGTGGAAGAAGATGTAACAGAGTCTGCGGAAGAAACTGAAGGAACTGAAACCGGATCAGGTAATGAGGATGAGCCTGAAACTCCCCCATTTTCCGGAGTCTGCGGAGCAGACGAGGATCATGCGAATCTGACCTGGGTTTTTGATGAAGCGACTGGAACGCTTACTATCAGCGGAACAGGGGAAATGGATAATTATACAGCCCCCTATAAAGATCCAGATCCTGTATTCCTTTTAGCGGATGAAACTTCTTCTGAGAATGAACAGGATGAAAATACTGGAGAAGAGGATGAGAAAGATGAATATTTACCTCCCTGGGAAGTTCTCAAGGAAGATATTTTCACAGTTATTCTGGAAGAAGGTGTCACTTCTCTGGGAAGTTACGCTTTTTATGAATGTACTGCTCTGGAAAGCATTCTTCTTCCGGAATCATTAATGAAATTAGGAGAATATGCATTTTCGGGATGCTATCAGCTGAATTTTGTAGAGATTCCCTCAAAAATCACGAGTATTCCGGAAGGAATTTTTGAAGCTAATGAAGCGCTTTCTGATATTTCGCTTCCTGGTACAATCACTGAAATTGGAGCAAAGGCATTCGAATACTGTGGATTTACACAATTTAAAGTTCCGGAATCCGTAAAAACGATAGGGGAATATGCATTTTATGATTGCTTACAAATGAAAGAAGTTTTTCTGCCTGAAGATCTGGAAAACATCGGAGAATGGGCTTTTGCTTCTACTGGTCTTATACAAATCGAAATTCCTCAAAATATCACTGCCCTGAAACGTACATTTACTAACTGTGAGAATTTAGAGCAGGTGATTCTGCCACACGGATTGATCACTTTAGGAAATGAAACCTTCTGGAAATGCAGTAGCCTGAATACAGTCACTCTGCCAGACAGTGTTCAGGAAATAGGCTTTCATGCATTTGCCGAGTGCACCAGCCTGGCAGACATTCATCTTTCAGCAAATTTAACAGTGATAGGAGATGGAGCTTTCTACAAATGTATAGCGCTTAGAACGATTGAAATTCCTGAAGGCGTTACCCTAATCGAACGCGAAGCCTTTCGGGATTGTGAAAATCTTTTTTATGTAAATTTGCCTAGCAGCGTAAAAATCATAGAATACGATGCGTTTGGCAGTACAGCAATTGAGAACATTGATTTAAGCTATGTAACGGACCTGGGAGACCTGGCATTTGCCGGCTGTAACCAGCTGAAAAGCGTTCAGCTGTCTGACCAGCTGACAGAAATCAAAAGACGTACTTTTATAAACTGTTCTTCCTTGACAGATATTAATATTCCAGACAGTGTTACATCAATCGGGGAAGGTGCATTTATGAACTGTGACTATCTCCCGTCTGTAGATCTCCCAGATGGGATTACGAGCATCGGAGATAGAGCGTTTGCCGGTTGTATTCGAATGAAAGAAATACATATGCCTGCTAATCTTACAGAGCTGGGAGAATGGGCTTTTACGGAGTGCGGCTTCCTTACAGAAATAGAAATACCGGAACAGGTTACTGTATTGAAGGAAGCTGTTTTTCAAAACTGTTATGATCTGGAGAACATTTCTCTTCCCAAAGGCCTGAAAACCGTTGAAGCCTATGCTTTTGCAAATTGCCGCAGTCTTACACGCGTCTATTACGGCGGTCTTTGCGCAGAATGGGATGCGGTTGAAATAAATGGGACGAGCAACAGTGAGCTCGAAAATGCCCTGATTTACTGTGCAGATGGGTATTACGGGGTGGATATTCCGGACAGGCAGCCGGGAACGATCGATATGGTGTTTTTTCATACGATAGTGAATCCTGAATCAGAAGCGCTTCCCTTGTATTCATCGCCGACTGTAAAAATATATCCGAGCGGCTCCTGGTTCACAGATAACAGTGACTTAATCAGGGGGCAGACAGGAGAAGAATATTTACATGTAGCAGTTAAGATTTTGGCAGAAGATGGATCAGAGGTGTATCGCTATATCAAGCCGCGATATACGCCACAACAGGAACTGTATCCTGACAGCTTTGATGAAAGGCAGTTTATTTCCTTTAATATGACACCTGGCGATTTACAGCAGCCCATACTGCCAAACCAAACCTACACACTGCAAATTTGTTATCCGGAAGATACTGTATTAGGTGAATATAAAGTTCATTCTGCCCGTTATCAAATGACGACTGTGGGGAACCCCGATGAAGAAATTCCCAAAGACATGATTGATGACATGTTCGGAAAAGAAAGAAGCAGAGAACTGAGAAAAAAGGTAAAGAATCCAATAGGCTCCACTGGACAGTGCTTTGGTGTCTCTCTTGTATCTTCTCTTATGAACGAGGGCGGCTCCTTGAGTGTCGATCTGCTGGATGGCTGTGCAGTTTTGGATCAGGCTCGTCTTAATACAACTATGTCCAAAACTTCTACGGAAAACTTTGGGACTCTGATTATGGAAGCCCATTTGCTGCAGTTCATGGAATCTATTCAAAAAGAATTGGCGGATAATAAAGGTAATTATACCGGTCTTATAGATGAAATTCAGGGATTTAAACAAGGAAAAAACGCCATGCCGCTTATTTACATTACAGATCCTAAAGGTGTTCAGCACTGTCTGCCTGCATTTGACTACAACATTGATGGAACTATTCTTTACATAAATGCTCAGGAAATTAACATTACGGGAAGAATAGCTGAACTCAGGATTATAGACTATACTGATTCAGATAATGCCAGCTGGATGTATACGAACAATTCAGTATACCACGGGGAATCCGATACTTTCAGCTGGGTTTCAGCCAGTGGTGTAAAAAACGACGGGCAGCAGCATCCTCTTCTAAGCACTCAAAAAAATTACATTGCTGGCTCCTTTGGTATAGACAGAGTCAATATTATGCATATAGCCAATGATTCAGAAGGTACAGAACTTTTCAACACCGGCGTGGTGCTTTCCTGGATTTCGGGAACTGGTGCAATGGAGTTTAATAATATTTCTGATGACGTATCGGTGGCCGATGACGATGGAATCTTTGTCATCACCAGAGGTGAGAAAGGCGCTATCGCCATGAAGGAGAATGAAATCCAGAATATTTCTGCAAAGGGAGAGAAGATTACTCTTTCACACCAGATTATTATAACCAGGCCAGACGGCACGGATCGTCTCGTTACTGTAGGATTTACAGGAACACCAAAGGTGGATGGTGGAAGCGTAATTCTAACCTATGATCCGGACAGCAACAAGACAAAAATAGATGGCGCAGGAAGCGGAACAGTGAAGGTTTCTTATGGAACAGAAGAAAATCTTGCGGAGAATGCTGTCTGGACAGAAGAAATAACAGAAGATGGTACAATTTCTATATCTGCAGATGGGATGGAAAATCCGGATATTCAAATTGCAAATACCGGGGAGCATCCAGATAATCTGCCGGACGAAAATCCCTCTGACACGGATAGACCTTCCAGCGAAGAAGGCTCCGATTCTGGTACTTCGAACGGAAGCAGCAGTTCGTCAGTCAGCTCGTCCTCTGGATCCGATACAACAAAGGCTGGAAATGCGGCCACCGGCGATTCATCACCTGTGCTGGCTCTTGTTGTTACAGCTTTTACTGCAGCCACTATTGCAGGATGTATTATCATAAGAAACAGACGTGTGAAAAAAGAAGTGAAGTAACAGCATTAAACCGGTTTTGAAACTGAAAAATTTTACAGTTTCAAAACCGGTTTAATTTTGAAGAAAAATTATTATACACAGTCAGAACAGAGCACCAAAGCTGCTGGAAGATAAGATACCTTTACCAGCTTGGAGTATGACTCAACAAATAGATTTTCATTTCCAAATCCGTCTGGATTATGCTATAATGGAGCCAGGCTGAGGAAAAGCTGAAGAAAAGCCCGCTGGGATTCTTCCAGACATTTTTCTTCGGAAATTTCTGTCAGAATATCAAAGAAAAGGAGCGGTTTTGCATGGATAAGCAGGTACTTGATTTTGTAACAGAGCAGACTCACGCCCTGATCGCAGCTCCCAGCTGCTGCAAGGAGGCAAAGGAGGCAGCTCAGAGCTGGCTTGCAGCTGTGGGCACAGAAAAGGAAACGGAAGAGACAAAAAAATATATTGCAGAGCTCGAGGAGGATCTGGTTTCTATCGATGCGCTGATCGGACTTGCAGAATCTGAGATGGGCGCTAAAATCTTTGGTGACAACGCAAAGAACGTGGCTGAGGAGGGACGCAAGGCAAAGGCTGCCGGAGCGAAGAACTGCTTTTGTGACGCCTGCAGAGCTGTGGAAGCGATTCTATCCAAAAAGAATGAAATGCTGGCATAGAGGATAAGGAGGCTTTTATGGGCGAGACATTGAAAACTATCAGGGAGAGAAGAAGCGTAAAAAGCTATAAGCCGGATATGGTTCCGGAAGAGATTGTTCAGAAGATCGTAGAAGCCGGAACCTGGGCTCCCAGCGGAATGGGGAGACAGTCCGCAATCATCGTGGCTGTCACCAATAAGGAATTGCGGGACAGGCTTTCCCGCATGAATGCCGAAATTATGGGGACCAGCATCGATCCCTTTTACGGTGCGCCTGTTGTGCTGATTGTACTGGCGGATAAGCGCGTGCCCACACACGTATATGATGGTTCTCTCGTGATGGCAAACCTGATGCTGGCAGCTCAGGATCAGGGGATCGGAAGCTGCTGGATTCACCGGGCAAAGGAAGAATTTGAAAGCGCAGAAGGGAAGGAGCTTCTGAAGTCTCTGGGAATTGAAGGAGATTATGAAGGAATCGGCCACTGTATCCTCGGCTATCCGGAAGGAGAGCCAAGAAAAGAGGCTGAGCGGAAGGCTTCTTACGTGTATTATGCCAGATAATTTCGGCTGTTTTTCGAAGAAATCAGGAAAGAACAGGAAGAATTTTGCGAACTTCCGGTTTTCTTTTGGTTAGATATGTTGTATAATATATACAAGAAATACTGGAAAGGAGACGGAGGTATATGGCAAATAATACAATCATCACAATTGCCCGCCAGTATGGAAGCGGTGGACATGATATCGGGAAAAAGCTTTCGGAGGAGCTGAAGATTCCTTTCTATGACAAAGAGCTTCTGGAGCGGGCCGCAAAGGACAGCGGATTCTGCCAGGAGATATTCGAGAATTACGACGAGAAGCCGACAAACAGCTTCCTGTATTCTCTTGTTATGGATACCTATTCCATGGGATATTCGACAGCCGCCTTTGCGGAGATGCCTTTGAATCACAAGATTTTCCTGGCACAGTTTAATGCAATTAAGGATATTGCCAAGGAAGGCCCCTGCGTAATCGTAGGACGGTGTGCAGATTATGCGCTGGCAGATTTCCCGAATGTAGTCAATGTCTATCTGTATGCGGATATGCAGTCCCGTATCGCCCGGATTGCCCGCCGTCATGATGTGACAGATTCCAAGGCAAAGGATCTGATTCAAAAGACGGACAAAAGCCGTGCCAGCTACTACAATTATTATACGAATAAGAAATGGGGCGAAGCGACAGGCTACGATCTCTGCCTGAATACAGCCAGTCTCGGTATTGACGGAACCATTCACATGATCCGGGAATTCGTGGCTTACAAAGAAAGGGATCACGAAAAAATCTGACAGACAGCAAAGGAATCGCAGATGAAGCTTGTAATACAAAGAGTTTCCCGCGCATCGGTGACGGTGCGCGGGAACGTGATAGGCCGCATCAGCCAGGGCTATCTTGTTCTGGTGGGCATCGGTCAGGGAGACACAAGAGAGGACGCAGACCGTCTGGTTCGCAAAATGATCGGCCTGCGTATTTTTTCGGACGAAAACGGGAGGATCAATAAATCGCTGAAGGATGTGGACGGCCAGCTGCTGATGATATCGCAGTTTACGCTGTACGCAGACTGCAGACACGGCAACCGGCCCGGATTTACAGACGCGGGCGATCCGGAAGCAGCCAGAGAGCTGTACGAATATATGATAGCATCCTGCCGCCGGGAGATTCCTGTGGTTGAGCAGGGAGAGTTTGGCGCCAAAATGCAGGTAGAGCTGGTCAATGACGGCCCCTTTACCATAATATTGGATTCAGAAATGTACAGGGAGAAGAAAAAATGAGTAAAAGACAGGACATCCACAAGGTATTGATTATCGGTTCAGGCCCCATTATCATTGGTCAGGCCTGCGAATTCGATTATTCCGGCACCCAGGCCTGCAAGGCTTTGAAAAAGCTGGGTTATGAGATTGTACTCGTAAATTCCAATCCGGCCACGATCATGACAGATCCGGGAACGGCCGATGTCACCTATATTGAGCCGCTGAATGTGGAACGGCTGACACAAATCATTGAAAAGGAAAGGCCAGACGCGCTCCTTCCGAATCTGGGAGGCCAGTCCGGTCTTAATCTCTGTTCTGAGCTTTCAAAAGCCGGTGTACTGGACAAATATGGCGTAAAGGTTATTGGCGTTCAGGTAGACGCTATTGAACGCGGCGAGGATCGGATTGAATTTAAGCATACGATGGACAGCCTTGGCATTGAAATGGCACGCAGTGAGGTGGCCTACAGTGTAGATGAGGCAGTGGCTATCGCAGAAAAGCTGGGTTATCCGGTAGTGCTGCGTCCCGCATATACCATGGGCGGCGCAGGCGGCGGCCTTGTATATAACGTAGAAGAGCTGAAAACAGTCGTTGCAAGAGGCCTGCAGGCCAGCCTTGTGGGCCAGGTACTCGTAGAAGAGTCTATCTTGGGCTGGGAGGAGCTGGAGCTGGAGGTAGTCCGCGACAGCAAGAACAATATCATTACCGTATGCTTTATTGAAAATATCGATCCTCTTGGCGTACACACGGGCGATTCCTTCTGTTCCGCGCCCATGCTTACGATTCCGGAAAACGTCCAGAAGCGTCTCCAGGAAAAATCCTACAAGATTGTGGAAGCAATTCAGGTCATCGGCGGAACCAATGTACAGTGGGCCCACGACCCGGTGACAGACAGAGACATCGTCATCGAGATCAATCCCCGTACCTCCCGTTCCTCTGCTCTGGCATCCAAAGCAACTGGCTTCCCGATCGCACTGGTTTCCGCGATGCTGGCCTCTGGTTTGACACTGGATGAAATTCCCTGCGGCAAATACGGAACACTGGATAAGTATGTGCCGGACGGAGATTATGTGGTAATCAAGTTTGCCCGCTGGGCCTTTGAGAAATTTAAAGGCGTGGAAGACAAGCTGGGCACGCAGATGCGCGCCGTAGGTGAGGTCATGAGCATCGGAAAGACCTATAAGGAAGCCTTCCAGAAGGCTATCCGAAGCCTGGAGATTGGCCGCTACGGCCTTGGCTTTGCGAAAAACTTCCATGATAAGACAAAGAAAGAGCTCCTGAAGATGCTGGATGTAGCTACAAGCGAGCGTCAGTTTATCATGTATGAAGCTATCCGCAAGGGAGCCACCACAGAGGAGCTTTATGAGCTCACCAGGATCAAGCCTTACTTCATCGATCAGATGAGAGAGCTGGTGGAAGAGGAGGAGGAGCTTCTGAAGTCAAAGGGAAGCGTTCCGTCTCCGGAAGCTCTGAAAAAAGCAAAGCAGGACGGATTCTCCGACCGTTATCTGGCTCAGATTCTGGAGGTTTCCGAGGATGAAATCCGGAAGGCCCGGACAGAGATCGGTGTGACTGAGGCCTGGGAGGGCGTACATGTAAGCGGCACAAAGGACAGCGCTTATTATTATTCCACCTACAACGCGCCGGACAGAAGTACCGTCAATACAGACCGGCCCAAGATTATGATTCTGGGCGGAGGCCCCAACCGAATCGGCCAGGGAATTGAATTTGACTACTGCTGCGTACACGCGGCCATTGCTCTGAAAAAGCTGGGCTTTGAGACGATCATTGTAAACTGTAATCCGGAGACTGTGTCTACAGATTATGACACCTCAGACAAGCTGTATTTTGAGCCCCTGACGCTGGAGGATGTATTAAGCATTCACGAAAAGGAAAAGCCTGTGGGTGTGATTGCACAGTTCGGCGGCCAGACTCCCCTGAACCTCGCGGCGGATCTGGAGAAAAACGGTGTGCGCATTCTGGGAACCAGTCCGGAGATTATCGATCTTGCGGAGGACCGGGATCATTTCCGGGCTATCATGGAAAAGCTGGGAATTCCCATGCCGGAAGCCGGCATGGCAGTCGATGTGGAAGAAGCTCTGGAGATCGCTGAGAAGATCGGTTATCCTGTTATGGTGCGTCCTTCCTACGTGCTGGGCGGCCGGGGTATGGAGGTCGTTCACGATCCGGAAAGCATGAAGGAATATATGCGGGCCGCTGTCGGCGTGACTCCGGACCGTCCGATTCTGATTGACCGCTTCCTTCATCACGCGATGGAATGCGAAGCCGATGCCATCTGCGACGGAACCCATGCCTTTGTGCCGGCCGTCATGGAGCATATTGAGCTGGCCGGCGTACATTCCGGAGATTCCGCCTGCATTCTGCCTTCCCTGAATATTTCTGAGGAAAATGTAAGGACTATCAAAGAATATACAAAGAAGATTGCGGAAGAGATGCATGTCTGCGGCCTGATGAATATGCAGTATGCCATTGAGGACGGCAAGGTATTCGTGCTGGAGGCAAATCCGAGAGCCTCCCGTACTGTGCCGCTGGTATCGAAGGTTTGTGATATCCAGATGGTGCAGCTGGCTACTCAGGTTATCACAGAAGAGCTGACCGGAACTCCGTCCCCCGTACCGCAGCTGAAGGAAAAGAAATTCCATCATTACGGCGTAAAGGAAGCAGTCTTCCCGTTCAACATGTTCCAGGAGGTAGATCCGCTGCTTGGACCGGAAATGCGTTCTACAGGCGAGGTGCTGGGACTGGCCTCCAACTTCGGAGAAGCCTTCTACAAGGCTCAGGAAGCCACTCAGACGCCTCTGCCCCTTGAAGGAACGGTTCTGATCAGCGTAAGCGACCGCGATAAGCCTGAGGTGGTGCAGGTTGCCCGGGGCTTCTACGAGGACGGCTTCAAGATTCTTGCGACAGGCCGCACCTGTGATATGATCCGGGAAGCAGGGATTCCTGCCGAAAAGATCAAGAAGCTGCAGGAAGGCCATCCGAATGTATATGATGTCATTGCCAACGGCCAGATCCAGCTGATCGTCAATACGCCTTCCGGTAAGGAAAGCCGTTTCGATGACAGCTATATCCGCAAGGCTGCCGTAAAGGGTAAGATTCCTTATATGACCACCATGGCGGCGGCCATCGCTACGACAGAAGGCATCCGCAAGGTAAGGGAAAAGGGCGGCAAGCTGGAAGTAAAATCTCTGCAGGAATTCCACAGCGAGATAGAAGAGGCCTGAGAGCCAGGGCCGCAGGGCTGAAGCACATGCAAAAAGAATTTCCTGGATATAAGAAGGGAGCGTTCTCCAAAATCAGCGGAGAATGCTCCCTTCTTATATGAATATTATGGTTTGGAATGAAATGGATTCCGAAGGCTCTGGATATATTCCAGCTCTCGGTAGGGACTGTAAATTCCATCCACAACAGCCCGGAACATCCGTTCCTTGGCGCCGGGATTTTCACGGCAGAGCTTCTGCAGAAGCTCTTTTGCATATTCCCGCTTGGTATGTCCGTCCGCAGGACAGGGGCTTTTGCAGACGGGAAGCTGGTATTTATGCTGAAATCCGATGACATCCGCTTCGTCCACGTACATCAAAGGCCGGATTACAGTCAAATCCATACGGTCCAGATAAGTGACCGGGGCAAAGGAATGAAAACGTCCCTCGAAGATCAGGGAAAGCAGCATGGTTTCCACCACATCATCCTTATGGTGGGCATAGGCCACCTTATTGCAGCCGGTTTCCTTGATTGCCTGATTAAGCGCGCCCTTTCGCATTTTTGCGCAGAGAGCACAGGGGCTGCTTTCTTTTCGGACATGAAATACAACCTCATAAATATCTGTTTTTACGATTGTATAGTGAACATTCAGCTCTCTGCAGAGAGCCTGAATCTGGCTTAAATCAAAGTCCGGAAAGCCCAGATCCACCGTAATCGCCTCGATCTCAAAGGGCGCGGGATAGAAACGGCGTAATCCGTGAAGGGCATAAAGCATCGTAAGGCTGTCCTTTCCCCCAGAGATGCCCACAGCGATTTTATCCCCAGGCTCTATCATGTGAAAATCATCTACGGCACGTCTCGTATAGCTTAAAAGCTGCTGCAGCTTCATATGATTCCTCCCTTTTCTGATTCTGAAAATCCTGTATCCTTGTCAGCTTAAGGTACACCTTTTCCATTATACCTGCATGAGGAGGGGCTGGCAAGAAAAAGATGAGCCGTTGACTTTTTTGTTCTGGAGCGGTAAGATACCCTTAAATAAAATTGGAGAAAAGGAGATTATCAGAATATGGCAGTTATTTATCATAATATCATGGAGCTTATCGGAAATACGCCTCTGGCAGAAGTGGAAAACATCGAGAAGGAGCTTGGACTTTCTGCCTCCGTTCTGGTTAAGCTGGAGTATCTGAATCCATCAGGCAGCGTCAAGGATCGTGCAGCAAGGTCCATGATCGAGGATGCAGAAGATAAAGGACTTTTAAAAGAGGGGGCCGTGATCATAGAGCCCACCTCTGGAAATACAGGCATTGGTCTGGCCGCCATTGCCGCAGTCAAAGGCTACCGCATGATATTGACGATGCCAGACACGATGAGCGCAGAGCGCAGAAATATTTTAAAGGCATACGGTGCAGAAATCGTGCTGACTCCTGGCTCTGAAGGAATGGCTGGCGCTATCCGTAAAGCGAAGGAGCTGTCTGCAGAGATTCCTGGCAGCTTCATTCCCGGACAGTTTGACAATCCTGCCAACGCGGCAGCTCATAGAGCCGCGACAGGTCCGGAAATCTGGAAGGATACAGACGGACAGGTGGACATCTTTGTGGCAGGCGTAGGGACAGGCGGCACATTGACAGGAGTGGGAGAGTACCTGAAGGCCCAGAAGCCGGACGTTAAAATCGTAGCTGTAGAGCCGTCAGATTCCCCGGTATTATCCCAGGGCAAAAGCGGTCCTCACAAGCTTCAGGGAATCGGCGCGGGCTTCATCCCGGCTGTACTGAATACAGAAATTTATGACGAAGTCATCCCTGTAAAGAGTGAAGACGCTTTCGCCGCAGGCCGTCTTCTTGCCAGGAAAGAAGGAATCCTGGCAGGGATCACATCAGGCGCCGCGCTTTGGGCGGCCCTGGAATTGGCCAAACGGTCCGAAAATAAGGGGAAGACCATCGTGGCTCTTCTCCCTGACTCCGGCGACCGGTATTATTCCACGCCGCTGTTTACTGCCGAATAAATCCCTTTATTGCCAGGGACCGCGTGCGCGCTTGCGGTCTCCCTATTCTATGTTGTGTTCTCAAAACAAAGCTCTTCGAAAATCGAACACATTTTCCGAACATATGTATTGACAAACGAATGTTCGTGTTTTATAATACATTCATAAGAACAGTTGTTCGTTTCTATTGAGTCAGATTATTTGAGGACATGTCTGGAGAACATGTTTTGGGGAGGCACATCTTATGTACGAAAGAAAGAATGCTTACGCGAGAAGAAGGCAATACAGAAGACAAAAGAACCTGATGATCCTGATCTCATCCCTTTGCCTTGCTTTGGCCCTGGCGATTCTTTTCGGCAGCTTTCTGTCAGAAGCCGAGGCAAAGGAACCAGAGGTCACATATTACAAATATTATGCCAATGTAGAGATTCAGCCCGGAGATACCATCTGGGAGCTGGCAGATGATTATATGGATGAACAGCATTATGAATCCCGCGAGGCTTACATTCGTGAGGTACAGGAATTAAATTCCCTGGCAGATACGGATTCCATCGTTTCCGGACAATATTTAATTCTTCCATATTATTCGACAGAATATAAGCTGTAATCGAGAGATTGCAGCTTTCTTTTTTAATCTGTTTTGCGGTTCCTTCGAGTGATCGCTGATTGGCATGCCTGTTCACGCAGGAAGATAGGCTCAGAGATCTATACGACAAATCCATGTTTTTCTCATAGATTGACATAAAAAGCACCGGATGCTATACTTATCCTATAGGCTTTTACACAACTGAAAGGAGAAATTACCGAAATCATGGAATACAGAAGCTACCACGAACAGACAGACATGACAAATATTCAAAAGCTGAGGGAAATCTTAAAGACGCTTCCTCCATTTGCCAAAGACTATTTCCGAGCTGTGGAGCCTACTACATCCACCCGTACACGAATTTCCTATGCATACGATATCAGAGTCTTCTTCCGCTTTTTGATGGAGGAAAATCCATACTACAAAAATTACCAGATCACAGATTTTAAGGTGACTGATCTGGACAGGCTGGAGGCTGTGGATATCGAAGAATATGAAGAATACCTGAAATTATACCAGAGGGATGAAACGGACGGCTCTACCGTCTCTGTGACAAACGGAGAACGCGGACTGAAACGGAAAATGTCGGCCCTGCGAAGCTTCTATGCCTACTATTACAAACGTCAAATGATCCAGACGAACCCTACCGTCTTTGTGGACATGCCGAAGCTCCACGAAAAAGCCATCATCCGTCTGGACGCTGATGAGACCGCACGCCTGCTCGATTTTATCGAGCACGGCGGAGACAGCCTGACCGGTCAGCGAAAGGTATATTATGAAAAAACAAAGGAGCGCGATCTGGCGATTGTCACGCTTCTTCTGGGTACGGGAATCCGCGTGTCAGAATGTGTTGGACTGGATATCACAGACATTGATTTCAACAATAACGGCATTAAGGTGACGCGAAAAGGCGGCTCTGAGATGATCGTCTATTTTGGAGAGGAAGTGGAGCAGGCACTCAGAGGCTATATCGAAGGCAGCCGGAAGCTGGTGATCCCTCAGACCGGTCACGAGCGGGCCCTCTTCTATTCCACGCAAAACCGGCGTATCAGCGTAAGCGCGGTAGAAAACCTGGTAAAAAAATATTCACGCCAGGTGACGCCGCTGAAAAAAATCACGCCTCACAAGCTTCGGAGCACCTACGGTACAAGTCTCTATCAGGAAACAGGCGATATTTACCTGGTAGCAGACGTCCTCGGACATAAGGATGTAAATACCACAAGAAAGCATTATGCGGCGCAGGATGAAAACCGGCGGAGAAGGGCCGCAAAGGCCGTCAGGCTCCGTGAAACCTTGGATTGAATGGAATATCATCCTCGTTCCCAAACCCCATCCATGCAAAATAAAATTCATGCAAAAGCGCAGACAAGACTGAACGTTTGTCTGCGCTTTTTCTGATATAACATCTATGTATCTATCGATTACTCAATTACCAGCTGATCCCACACTTCATCAGCCACAAAAGCGATATAAGTCTTTCCAGTATTGACGGTGATTTCATCGCCTGTCATATCATAATAGATCGTGCGGTCCGTATCGGAAATCTTGCTCCAGGTAATCGGTATCGCCTGACCGTTTGTAATGTAATAGCCTTCCATTCCAGTCGCCAGGCAGTTCCAGACCATATAACCATGATCGTCAAGCTGATTGTAGCTCATTTTCTGAAGAATGACATTCTTGAATGCCAGCTGCTGGTTTCCATTGCCCGGATCCAGGTGTGCGGAGCCATATTCGGAATACAGATAGGTTCCGGAGGCCTCGTCGTAATTAAGCTCTGAGCCGTTGTGCGGGAACGGAAGATCCACCAGTGTGCAGGCCTTGCTTCCGATCTCATCCGTCAAATCTACCGGATTGCTCTCAGAAGCGAATTCAAAATGAGGCTCTGTGGGAGCATATTCATTGTAATTACGATCTACGTCAGAATTATTGAAATTCTTGTCCATATCACCCGGCAGTATGTACTCAGTGAATTCCCGGGGCTTTCCATTGTCTACGCGGGAAAAGGTACCGCTGAAATGATCTACGTAATCATTTTCCAGGAAGCTGTTGATATAGAAAGGTCCTCCGTCGTGGCATACGATAGCGTTCCACTCAGGAGCAATCATAAAGTTGGTCGGACGTACGCTGCGGACGCTGCCGAGCTGATCAATGCTGTCGTAATCCTTTACCAAAACCATAAAACGCGTGATCTGTCCATTCTGTGTGCTGTTCATCATCTCATAAATGACGTCGGCCTGAGTCAGCCCGTAATGAGGAAGCGCTGTTTTTTCGTTGTCCACCATCACGGCAATCGGCCGCTGGTCCTTCAGATCCTCGCTGATCCACTCGTTCGTCAGCTCACTGCGGTACATTCCCTCCGGAGCTACCTCTTCCTCTACCTCCTCTTCCTCTTCTGTCTCTTCAGGGATAACTTCATCCTCCGTAGAAAAGGTATCTGCAGTTGAAACCTCTTCCTCTTCCCTGCTTCCGCAGCCTGCAGCGCCTGTAAGACATACAAGGCTTAACGCCAGCAGAAGCCATGCTGCATGTTTTTTCATCTTCTGGTTCCTTCCTGTGTGTTTTCCCCCAGCATGCAAAAACATTCTCTGCAATCAAACGCTGAGAGTGTAATAATTTAGTAATAATTATATCATAAATCATTACGGGATACCAGATAAAATTATGGATTCCTTTAAAGTTCATGGATCGTTTACATTTACAGCGTATTTGTTATACAACGTTCATATAGTAGACATAATTTATTTACGTAAACCTGCCAGACCAGAACAAATTTTCTAAACATTTGTTTGCATCTGCCGGATACATGTGCTATACTGAAGTATATAATGAAGGAGGAATATACAGCATGCCCTACGGAAAAATTTCAAAAAAGCAGTCAGAAATACTTGAATATATAAAATCCCAGATTATCAACAAGGGCTATCCCCCTTCGGTTCGTGATATCTGTGAAGCCGTGGATCTGAAATCCACCTCCTCCGTCCACTCCCATTTGGAGACCCTGGAAAAGAACGGTTATATCCGCCGCGATCCTACAAAGCCCAGGGCGATTGAGATTATCGATGACAATTTCAATCTGGCGCGCAGAGAGGTTGTAAATGTTCCTATCGTTGGAAAAGTGGCAGCCGGTGAACCGATCCTGGCTGTGGAGAACATAGATTCCTATTTCCCCGTTCCGATGGAATTTATGCCGAATGAACAGTGCTTTATGCTGAAGGTAAAGGGAGATTCCATGATCAACGCGGGGATTTTCGACGGAGATACCATTATTGTAGAGCAGAGCCAGACCGCCCGGAACGGGGATATGGTAGTAGCTCTTGTGGATGACTCAGCGACAGTAAAGACCTTTTACCGCGAAGCGGATCACATCCGCCTTCAGCCTGAAAATGATACGATGGAGCCGATTATTGTGCCAGACTGTCAGATTCTTGGAAAGGTATTCGGCGTATTTCGGTTCTTCCGGTAACATAAAAAGAATTGCAAGCCTTTAAAGCGCTATGAAAAACCTTCTGATAAACAGCCCTTTGCAGAAAGGACGCATCAGAAGGTTTTTTTACCAGACTCTCTTCGACATGGAAAGATAAGGCACATTTTTCTGACGGCTCCGTTTTCTGGCCGCCTGCATCCGGCAATAATCCAGAAGCTCCCGCGCATCCTCCCAGAATTTCTGGGTCTCGGGATCGGATGAAATCAGCAGAAAGATCTTTTCGAAATAAGGAATCGCCTCTTCCTCTCTGTCCAGCCAGTAAAGCGCAAAGCCCATACGGAAATTCCAGTTGGGATCCTCCTCTTCCACCGCGCTTTCCAGCAGCTCGATTGCATGAAGATGATACTCCGGATGTTCTGTGCCGCCTGCCGCGTTTTCATAGGCCCGCGCCAGAAGTCCGGTCAGCTCATGACCGCGCTCTGCATCCGGAATCCTTTCCAGCTCGTCAATGATTTTCTGATATTCGTTATTCTGATGCCAGATTTCCAGCTGTTCTTCCAGTGTCATGCTTCTACCTCCAGAAACGCAAACGGATCGGCGGGATCTGAATGGAGAAAATGCATCATCATATATGCGCACATCAGAGATACATTTTCTTCCTTCAAAATTCTCCGGATCTCTGTCCTGTCCGCAAGAACCACTTCGATCTCCTCACTGTCCTCCAGCCCTTCCCTGGAAATCCGGCCGTCTGCCGTGCCATATACGGCCGCGCAGGATTCATCGGTCATTCCAATGGTGGTAAAATAGGGCCTCGAGTACATGGGATCGACCTCCAGGGGATGGAAGGTCAGTCCTGTCTCCTCTTTCAGCTCCCGAATACCTGCCTCATGAAAATCTTCCCCTTCATCTACAAGACCAGCCGGAAACTCATAGATATAATCTGCAATGCTGTATCGGTACTGCCGGATCAGAACCACCCGCTCCCTCGCCTGCCCGTAAAGGGCATATATGATCACGCCGTCCGCCTTATTGACCCTTGTCGAGAGCTTCAGCTCCGCAACGCTGCAGGCCCGGGAAGCCACATGGTAGAGGCCCTTTTTCCCCGTCCGGTGCACGACATCCAGATCATACATATTCAGAAAGCGGTTCTGTGTAATCTGCGTAATCTTTTGAATACTGCTCATGTCTTTTTCTTCCCCCAATCCGATCTCTGCCCGTTAACTGTTTTTTATCGAATGCCTGCCGCGGCAGCCTTTACTTTACATCAGTCTGCACAGCAGAATTGGCAGTAAAACGGCAGGTATGGAATTCATAACACGAATCCTGTTTTTAAACATCATATTAATACCGATGCCAATGATCAGCAGCGAGCCTACGCAGGTCATTTCATTGATCACGGAGGCTGTGAGATATGGCTCGAGAAAACCTGCGCACACAACAATGCAGCCTTCATAGAGAAAGCAGAGAATACTGGAAAACATTACTCCGATTCCCATGCTGGATGCGAGTATGACAGCTGTTATGCCATCAATCAGGGATTTGGCTATCAGGGTGCTGTGATCCAGCGACAGACCGCTCTGAAGAGAGCCTACAATCGCCATAGCTCCGATACAGAACAAGAGGCTGGCATTGACAAAGCCTTCCGCCACCGAGACACCATTTTCTGAGGGGCGGCATTTTGACTGCACCCAGGCGCCCAAGCGCTCCAGGCGTTCCTGCAGCGACAGCGCTTCTCCAATCACAGTGCCGGCAGCCATGGAAATAATCACAATCAGCACATTTTCTCCGTCCAGAGAACCGCTGATGCCGATATATATCACGCAGAGTGCTATGGCCTTCATCACAGACTCTCCCATGCTCTCCGGAATCCCCTTTTTAAGCAGAAGTCCGGCTGCGCTGCCGAGAATAATCGCCGTAAAATTGATAATGACCCCTGTCAATATCATGGAAGCCTACGCCTCCTTCAGAGCCTCCGGGGAGATGAAGGCACCGTCTCTCCAGATACGCTCCAGATCATAAAACAGCCTGTTTTCCTCATCAAAAATATGGACGATAATATCGCCGTAATCCAAAAGGATCCAGCTGGCCGTCTGATAGCCTTCCACCTGCCGCGGTGAGAAGCCCGCTTTGTGAAGCTCCTCCTGCACATTATCGACCATAGCCTGAACCTGGTTTTTATTGGAACCACTGGCAATCAGAAAATAATCTGCCAGGACCGAAATCTCTGAAATATCCAGAATACGGATATCCTTTGCCTTTTTGTCTTCCAGCGCCTCGTAGGCCAGCCGGGCCATCTGCTTCGACTGTGTCTGTGTCATTCCTTTTCCTCCTTATCCGATTTACCTTCCAACGCCTCTTCTCTCTCCGCCTTATAATATTCATAGGCTTTCAGCGTCATCTCATCGATCTCTCCGGAGCCCTTATCCAGATAATTCAGGGTATCTGAAAGTATCTTGTAGAGCGCCTCGTCCAGGTCGAGAAACGCCAGCTTTCGCACTTCCGGAAGATTCGGAGCCTTATTGCGGCGCGGTTCGATATAATCTGCCACATAGACAATCTTATCCAAAAGCGACATGTTAGGCTTTCCTGTTGTATGATTTAAGATGGCGCTGACGATCTCTCTGTCATTTACGCCATACTGATGCATCGCCAGAAACGCCCCCAGCTTCGCGTGAAGCAGAAACGGATTCCGGCGTTCCACTTCTGTAATCTGAATATTGTGCTTTTCACAAAGCTTCAGCTTTTTTCCATTTGGAATACACTTTGCGCAGTCATGGAGAAGACCTGCCAGCTGCGCCTTCTGAATGTCATACTCATAACGCATGGCCAGGGCGGCGCAGGTATACATGACTCCCAGCGTATGCTGGTACCTGCCGTCGTCCATTTCATGCTTAAGCTTCTTCTGATAGGCCTTCATATCATAATTTTTCATTCAGCTTTCCCTCCCCGGCAGATACAGTCCCTCTGCATAAATATACGCTTCCACCGGAGCAGGCACATAATAGCGGATACTGCGGCGGCTCTGCACTTTTTCCCGAATCATATTCGAGGATATATCAATATTCGTGGTCGAAAGCGGATAGATCCTTGCCCCGTATTTTTTCGTAAGCGCCTCTATCCAGCTTTCAAGCTCCAGAGGCCTCATGCCATCCCGGACAGCAGCCAGAATCGCACACTGATCACAGATTCTCTGGGGCTCCTTCCAGGTATGAAAGAGCATCAGGGAATCCGCCCCCAGAATAAAATAATACTCTGTATCCGGATTCTGCTCTGCGAGAAACTCGAGCGTCTCGTAGGTATAATGATAATCCTGGGGGGTTTTTTCAAAATCAGAGACACGAAGGTGCGGATTATCCGCCACCGCAAGCTCCGCCATCCGTGTGCGCTGAGCCATGGATGCGTGAACCTGCCCTGCCTTGTGGGGCGGATTGCCGTTCGGCATGATCAGCACATAGTCCAGAGAAAAAGCCTCGCAGGCCTCCTCCGCCAGGATCAGATGCCCCGTATGAATGGGATCAAAGGTTCCCCCGAGAATCCCTACTTTCTTTCGTCTTTCCTTCCCCATAAGCCGCCTTCGCTCCAAATTCCTTCCCGATTATACGGGAAGCACAATTTTCTTCTTCCCATTTTTTTCGTCCTTGTTTTCGCGGTAAAGAACGATCTTCTTTCCAATTACCTGCACGACCTGGGCACGTGTTCTGTCCGCGATCAGCTCCGCAATTTCCCGGGGATCATCGGCGCAGTTCTGCAGCACACTGAGCTTGATCAGCTCCCTGGCTGCAAGTGCCTCTTCAATGGCCTTCGTAAGCTCCGGCGTAACGGAGGATTTTCCCACCTGAAAAATCGGATCCATCGTCATCGCCAGGCTTTTCAGATATGCCCGCTGCTTGCTTGTCATAATTTCTCCTTTATCTAAACAGGCGGATGATTCCGCCTGTCCTTTTGTTTCCTATCGATAATAATCAAAGGCGAGTCCGTACATCCGCACGGTATCTCCCTCCTGGATCCCCGCTTCCTCCAGCTCGTCCAGGATGCCTGTATCCTTCAGGAATTTCTGGAAGAACGCAAATCCCTTCTCGGAATCCAGATTTGTGTAGCCCAGCATCTTTTCGATACGGGGACCTTCCACAATATAGACGCCCTCCTCTTCCTCGGATTTCTCCACAGTATAAGGCAGATTTACATAAACCAGCTCTTCACTCGGGAAGAATTCCGGCTCAAAGATGACGGCCTCCTGCGGCGCCGCATCCAGAAGCTCTTTCACATGGTAAAGGAGCTCCTTCAGTCCCTGTCCTGCTACTGCCGATATGGGAAATACCCGGATTCCCTGGGGCTCAAATTCCTTTTTCAGCCGTTCTATGGGCTCTTCGTCTCCGCCCAATACGTCCACCTTGTTGGCTGCGATTACCTGAGGACGGGCCGCAATCTCTTCGTTATAGGCCTTCAGCTCCTTGTTAATCGCATAAATATCCTCGATTGGATCGCGGCCCTCCGTGGAGGCTGCGTCCACCATATGGATCAGCACACGGGTGCGCTCAATATGGCGCAGGAACTCATGGCCCAGTCCCACGCCCTCGGAAGCTCCCTCGATCAGTCCCGGAATATCCGCAATCACAAAGCCTCCGCCGCCTTCCAGATCCACAACACCCAGATTCGGCGTCAGCGTCGTGAAATGATAATTGGCAATCTTGGGCTGCGCGTTCGTCACTCTGGAAAGAAGCGTGGACTTTCCTACGTTCGGGAAGCCTACCAGGCCTACGTCCGCGATGACCTTCAGCTCCAGCACCACCTCCAGCTCCTGAGCCGGCTGCCCCGGCTGGGCATACTTGGGAACCTGCATGGTAGAAGTGGCAAAATGCTGGTTGCCGGCTCCGCCCCGGCCGCCCTTCAAAATGGTCTGGCGGCGGTTCTCTCCCGACATATCAGCGATTATCCTGCCGCTTTCTGCGTCCCGAATGATCGTTCCCTCCGGAACCTTTAATATGATATCGCCGCCATCCTTTCCATGGCAGCGCCGTTTTCCGCCTTCTTCTCCGTCCTGCGCCTTAAACTTACGCCTGTGACGGTAATCGTAGAGGGTATTCAGTCCCTCGTCTACTTCAAAAATCACATCGCCGCCCCGGCCGCCGTCACCGCCGTCGGGCCCGCCGTTCGGCACGTACAGCTCCCTGCGGAAGCTCACATGTCCGTCGCCGCCCTTGCCTGAACGGATATATATTTTTGCTCTGTCTGCAAACATTTTTAATCTCCTGCAAAAAGCTGTCTGCTTCCGGAGAAGGACCTTACCGCCCCTGCCAGCCGGAAGACTTATTTCTGAGTAAAAGAGGCTTCAAATCTACCGACTTGAAGCCTCAAACCAACTTATTCTGCTGCTACCGGGACGATAGAAACCTGCTTCTTATCTCTTCCCTTTCTCTCGAATCTGACAACTCCGTCAGTCAGAGCGAACAGGGTGTCATCTCCGCCGCGTCCTACGTTCACACCCGGGTGAATCTTGGTTCCGCGCTGTCTGTAAAGAATGTTTCCAGCCTTTACAAACTGTCCGTCAGCTCTCTTGGCTCCCAGTCTCTTGGACTCGGAATCACGGCCGTTCTTTGTGGAACCTACTCCCTTTTTATGAGCGAACAACTGAAGGTTCATCTGTAACATGATCTTACACCTCCTTGAATACAATCCTGATGTATGATTTTCCATAGCTTCGTTGAATGTCTGTCAGTCCAAGTACCATGGAATCCAGCAGCAATACGGCTTTCTCCGACAGCGCTTCCGGAAAGCTGCAGCTCAAATAGCCGTCCTTCTCTTCTCCTGAAAACCTGTCTTCGGTAAAGGCTTCTATGGAATTCAGCGTATTCAGCGACAAAACGCTGACTGCTGCGCACACAATATCCTCGCCTTCCTCGCCATATCCGGCATGTCCTTCTATGACAAAGCCTGCGTACTGTCCGGATCTCTTATATATGGTAACGGCTGTCATGACGATTACTGAACAGAGATCTTCTCGATCTTAACTGCCGTGTACTGCTGTCTGTGGCCGTTTTTCTTGTGATATCCAGATTTTCTCTTGTACTTGTAAACGATGACCTTCTTGCCCTTGCCGTCACCGATTACAGATGCAGTTACCGTAACGCCGGCTACTGTCGGGGTTCCTACGGTCAGAGTGTCTCCGCCGACTGCCAGAACCTGGTCAAAATTGTAGGTCTCGCCTGCCTCTACGCCAAGCTTCTCTACTCTGATGACATCGCCTTCGGATACTTTGTACTGTTTACCACCTGTTGCAATGATTGCGTACATTCTGTGGCACCTCCTGATTATTTACTCGCCAATTTTGGTGATGCGCCTCTTCTCTCCATCCGTTTTTTCTCTTGTCTTCCGTCTGAAAAGCCGGCTAGATAAAACTGGAACAGATAAAAATGCGCATACTTATACCTCGTTGTGCGGCATCCGTAATATAATAGCATAGGTGTACCGGGCTGTCAAGAGGAGGTTCAGAAATTTTTGCTTTGTGCCTGGGATGATGTGCTGTATTGGACAGAGATACGTGGTGCCCGCCTGCCGGCTGAGTATTCCCTCCAGAACTCGCTTCCGCTCCTGTCGAGCGTAACGGTACTAAGGCATGCCGGGCCAAAAAGCGGCCCGGCATGCCAAGTGCCGACGCTCTCCAAGGGTTCTTCCGGGAATATCTCAGCCGGCAGGCGCTTCCGCTTCATGCTCTGTCCGATATAGCCCGTCAGAAAGACACAAATAAAAATGTCTTCACTGTGCGTAAAACAGCACGGGCAGGGTATTGGAAAAGCCAATGGAAATCACGAGCTGCTTATCTGGCGCAGTGAATTTCAATGGCTCTTTTTACAAACTCGGCTGTTCCTTCGCCGCCGGCTTTGTCGATATTGCGCTTAAAGCGCTCGTCGTCCACATACATTTTTCCCATCTCACCAAGAATTTTGTCAGTACAGGTATAGTAATTATCTGTAATAAAGTTCTGCAGCGCAATGATTTTTTCCTGTACTGATCTGTCGGATGGCGAAAGCTGCCTCAGCGCTCCAAGCTCAGCAAATATATTCATCATCCGCCGTCCTGCTTCAGCGGAATCACCGGCTTTTTCCTGTTTCTGCTCATATTCCTGATATTCTCTGGTGCCGCCCCATCTTTCCTTTACTTCTGACTTATAGTCTTCCATCCTTTTCGTGTCAAAAACCTGAAAATCCATATTTCTTACTCCTTTTTTCTGGATTTCACGGGCAAAAGAGATAAGCTCCCCGATATGCTGATACTGCAGTTCCAGCAGTTTGATCTGCTGTGCCAGAGCTTCCGATGGATCAAAATCCCGGCTGTCGAGAATTGCTTTGATCTCCTTCAGTGGAAACTGCAGTTCCCGAAACAGTAAAATATTCTGCAGACGGCCAAGTGCCGTATCGTCATACAGCCGATAACCCGCTTCCGTTACTTCTGCAGGTTTCAGAAGACCGATTGCATCGTAATAATGCAGGGTGCGCACACTTACCCCTGTGAGCCTGCTTACTTCTTTTACTGTCCGCATAACTATCCCTCCCGTGTAAGGCCATTGTAAGCCATGACGCAGCGTCAGGGTCAAGAGTTTTCAGGAAATTATTTATACAAAGACATATTTCTTCAGGCGGTCGAAGGCTTCTGTGACAAGACTGTGAGGCAGCGCTAGATTCATGCGGATATGGCAGTCTCCGTGGAAGGGCCGGCCGTCCTGCCAAATCACCCCCACCTCAATGCCTGCCTTCTGCAAATCATCAATCGTCGTATGGTGTTCCCGGCACCAGTCTGTACAGTCCAGAAACAGCATATAGGTCCCCTGAGGCATGACCGTCCGGATTCCCGCAAAATTGTCATGGATAAAGGAAACCGCATACTCCAGATTGCTCTTCAGGACCTGGCGAAGCTCATCCAGCCATTCCTGTCCTTCGGGGCTGTAAGCAGCAATCAGAGCATGCATGGAAAGTACATTCATGGAATTGTAATGGGTGGAGGCTCCTGCTTTTGTGATCCGATCCCTCAGCAGGGAATTGTAAATCACATGATAAGAGCCCACAAGGCCGGCCAGATTAAACGTCTTGGAAGGCGCATAGAAGGCTATGGTGCGCATCCTGGCGTCATCCGAGATCATCTGTGTGGGAATATGGCGGTATCCGGGCATTGTCAGGTCAGCCCATATCTCATCCGAGATCACATGCACATCATATTTCTGATAGAGCTCCATCAGCCTTCGGATTTCCCACTCTTCCCATACACGGCCTGCCGGATTATGGGGAGAACAGAAAATGGCCGTATGAATCTTTCCATCCGCAATCTTTTTTTCCAGATCCTCATAGTCGATCCGCCACACTCCCTGCTCATCCTGTAGGAGCGGATTCAGGACCAGATTCCAGCCATTGTCTTCTGCGCAGTGTGTAAAACCGATATAGGTAGGGGACTGGACCACAATGGAATCCCCTGGCTGGCACAAGATCTTCAGAGCACTCACCACTCCGCCCAGCACACCATTCTCATATCCGATACATTCCTTCGCAAGGCCCGTGGTACCATAGCGCTCCTCATGCCACCGGATAATTCCATCAAAATAGGCTTTTGTGGGCTGAAAATATCCATAAGCCGGATGTGACGCCCTCTCCACAATCGCCTCAGAGACCGCCGGAAGTGTGGGAAAATTCATGTCTGCCACCCACATGGGGATCACAGAAAAGCCGTCCTTTATTTTTGCATCTGCGAAAAAACCGTTTCCGCTGCCGGAGCTGGGAATATCCACAGCAATGGCATCCTTCCCAAGCCGGTCCATAATTGTCGTAAAATCGTACTTCATATACTGCCTTCCTTTCCTGTGCGGCTTTTTCAGGAGGTGTACAGGGCCTGTCACGAACAGCCCCGCCGCCCCGGTTTCCTGAAAGAACCCTTGGAGAGCGTCGAAACTAAAGCTTCCCGGGCCGCTCTTTGGCCCGGGAAGCCTTAGTACCGCTACGCTTGACAGGAGCGCAAGCGGGTTCTGGAAGGAAACCGGGGCGGCGGGGCGTCCGTGCTCAGTCACTGTATACCTGCTCAAAAAGCGACTTCTGCGTTTTCTTCCGTGTAATCTCCACCAGCCCCAGCGCCGTCATATCCACCAGCGTCGTCTTTACCGGATCGTGCTTCAGCTCAGAAGCCAGATAATCCATAAGCTCCTTCTGATCCTCCTGTGCCTCCATATCAATAAAATCCGCGATGATAATGCCGGACAGATTCCGCAGGCGGAGCTGCCTGGCAATCTCGGCGGCTGCTTCCTTATTGATTTTAAAGAACGTATCCTGCTGCTTTTTCCGCCCCTGGTATTTCCCGGTATTCACGTCAATCACCGTAAGGGCTTCGGTAGGCTGAATCACCAGATAGCCGCCGGATTTCAGCCATACCCGCTCCCGCAGAGCCTCTTCCAGCGCTCCTGCAATTCCGTAAAGACTGTTCAGGGAAGGCGCTTCCTGCTCATAAAGCTGCAGCTTATTCAAGTCCTCCGGCTGGTATTCCGAAAGGTATGAGGAAAGCTCCTCATAAATGATACGATCATCCGTTATAATTTTGGAAAGCCGGCTCTGAGGCAGGCTCCGGATTCTGGCCGCATAGACGGGAGGCTCCCGGTATATAAGGGAAAAGCATACCTGATTTCGTCCGGTCTCTATGGTCTGCCGGGCAAGGGCAGTCAGACGGCTCAGCTCCTCCTTCAGCTCCGCCTCTCCGGCTCCAGCCGCATTGGTCCGGACAATGATGCCGAGGTCTTCCTGGAGAAAGGGCTCTGCAAGCTGGCGCAGCCGCTGGCGTTCTGCCTGGTCCAGCCTGGAAGAAATACCGAGCTTCCTTTTCCCTGTGGTAAGCACCAGATATTTTCCGGCAAAGTTCAGATTGCAGCTGACAGTCGGAGCCTTTGTCTTGACAGCTTCCCGGCTTACCTGCACAAGAAGCTCATCGCCAGCGGCAAGCCTCGCATGCCTTCCGGGCGAGGCATATAGCGGCGCTTCCCCGTCTGCAAGGGAATAATAGCAGAGGACGCCGTCTGCGATCTCTATAAAAGCCGCATTGATATTTGACAGGATATTTTTTACCTTTCCCACATAAATATTGCCCAGCAGGGAGCCTGCGCCGGAGGACAGGCAGGAAAGCTCTGCAGCGTGGCCGTTTTCATAATATGCGCTGACAACCCTTTCTTTTCCGTGGACAGAAAGCCGGGTCACGAGAAAATTTCCCTGTTCCTCCATTTCTAGAACTCCTCTCCCAGATCCTCCAGGCTTACAAAGCGCTCCGCTCCTTCCAGGCCTGTATCGGCGTAAAGCTCCCTCCGGTGAATCAGAAGGCCGAAATCCGGAACAGCAAAGCCTGCGTATGACGCAAATGCATCCATTACCAGCTCTGGCTTGATATTGTCGGCACTTCCGGCTGACAGACGCAGAGAAATGCAGATACGTCCGGAGCCGTCCTTTTCGCAGCGGGATTCATAGATTAACGGCTTCAGATCAAGTTCCCGTTCGCCTTTTTTTGTTTTCTTAACGATACAGATGGAATTCTGGCTGCAAAAGGAGGTCCAGGCTTCCATGATGCTTTCTGGAAGGATGCTTTCCTCCCGGAAACGCACTTCGTAGTCAGCGGCCGCTACAAGAGACATGGCATTGGAGGATTTTTCATCCGGGATCCTGCGGAACGAAAGGACCTCGACGCCTTCTGCCATCACTGCGTTCAGACGCTTCACCGCAGAAGCAGAGGACTGTTCGTTTCCAATCTCTATATCCAGATATTCGCCGTCACTGGTCAGCCCCACTCCAAGCGGGGATGCAAAGGACATAATCATATGGGGACTGAAGCCGCTGGAATAGCAGATGTCAATGTCAGCCCTGCGCATAGCCTTCTGGAAATAGCGCATGATATCCAGATGGCCGATAAATTTCATGATGCCGTATTTACGGAATTTGATGCGGATTTTCATGCCTGATTTTCTCCTTTCTTTCTCTCCTGTGCGGTTTCAGAAGAAACCAGTGTGCCTCCTTCCGGGGCCTTTTCCTGTGCCGTGCCGGACGCGGACGCGCCGGGGCATACGCCGGTATGGTAACGGCCCGCGCCGCAGCCCTGGCACTGCATCAGGCAGTTGGGCGTAACGCTTTCCTCATGGGCTCTCTCCCATTCCCGCAGCAGGAACCTCTTTGTCACACCGACGTCAATAAAGTCCCATGGGAAGATCTCGTCCGTTTTTCTCTGGCGTGTCGTGTAGAAGGAGGTGTCGATGCCCGCCTCGTCAAAGGCTTCCAGCCAGAGCTCATTATGGAAATGCTCGGACCAGGAATCGAAAAGGCAGCCCTTCTCGTAAGCAAGACGAAGCGCCTTCGATACCTTCCGGTCTCCGCGGGCGAAGATTCCCTCCAGCACTGTGACGTCCGCCTCGTGCCAGTTGTATTTGATGCTCTTGCGGTTCAGCTGGGCTTTTATTTCCGTGTTTACCGTATGGGCCTTTTCCAGAAATTCCTCCCGTGTGCACATGCGGGCCCACTGGAAGGGCGTAAAGGGCTTCGGCACAAAGAAGGAGGTGCTGACGGTGATCTGACATTTTCCGTTCCGCTGATCTTTTGGGATCTCGTAATAGCGGCGGGCGATCCGCTCCGCAAGCCAGGCGATGCTTTTCTGGTCCTCCTCTGTCTCCGTGGGCAGACCCAGCATAAAATAGAGCTTTACCTTGTTCCAGCCGCCCTCAAAAGCCTGTCCTGCTCCTTCCAGAATCACTTCCTCGGTCAGGCCCTTGTTGATCACGTCGCGCAGACGCTGGGAACCGGCCTCCGGCGCAAAGGTCAGGCTGCTCTTGCGGATATCCTGCACCTTGCTCATGACATCCAGAGAGAAGGCGTCAATGCGCAGGGAAGGCAGGGAGATATTGACCCCCCTGTTTCCAAAAGTATCAATAAGAAATGTCACCAGCTCCGGAAGCTGCGAATAATCGCTGGAGCTAAGAGAGCTTAAGGAGATCTCCTCGTGTCCGGTGCTTTCCAGCATATCAAGGGCCGCCTGTTCCAGCATTTCCAGGGAACGCTCCCGTGTAGGCCGGTACAGCATACCCGCCTGACAAAAACGGCAGCCGCGGATACAGCCTCTCTGGATCTCCAGAACCACACGGTCCTGGGTGACCTTGATGAAGGGTACCAGCGGTTTCTTCGGATAATACGTATGAGTAAGGTCGGTCACTACCTGCTTTTCCACCTTTCTGGGCGCATGGGAATTTACAGGCTCCATGGAAGCGATCGTGCCATCCTCATGACAGGTAATTTCATAGAAAGAGGGAACGTAGATTCCAGGGATCTGTGCCGCCCGCTCCAGAAACTCCTGCCGGCTTCCGCCTTCCTGCCGCACTTCCTTATAAGCATCCAGCAGGGCAAAGTAAGAGGTCTCGCCCTCTCCGATATAGAAGAGGTCAAAAAACTCCGCCAGCGGCTCCGGGTTTGTGGCGCAGGGACCGCCGCCGATCACAATCGGATCCGCCCAGGTTCGGTCTGCGGCACTTAAGGGGATTCCGCTCAAATCCAGAATCTGAAGAATATTCGTATAGCACATTTCATACTGAAGCGTAATTCCCAGAAAATCAAATTCCCGCACCGGGTCCTGGGATTCCAGCGCAAACAGCGGGATGTTCCTTTCTCTCAGAATCTGATCCAGGTCTACCCAGGGGGAATAGACGCGCTCGCACCAGACATCCTCTCTCTGATTAAACATGTCATAAAGGAGCTGGATGCCAAGATGGGACATGCCGATCTCGTATACGTCAGGGAAGCACATGCAGAAACGTACGTTCACCTTCTCCGGATCCTTTAAAACGGCGTTGATCTCATTTCCCAGATACCGGGCAGGCTTGTCTATTTTCAATAAGATTTCATCACTTAAAGCTAATTTTTTCATTTTTGGCACTTATGATATTGTGTATGAGCACACAATTACAACTTTTCTCCTTTTACATGATTTTACTTAAAAACAGAACTTCCGGGTCCTGCATTCTGACACAAGCTGTCTTTGAATATAAATCGTTCCCGCGAAAAAGTCAATGCCAGAATGCATAAGGCTGCAACTGCTTCAGCCTGCGCAGGGCACATTTCCGTATTTCTGAGATCTTTTCGTAACTTCAGTGTATCATATTCCCTTCTCCTTTCAACCCGGATTTAAAAAAATTTAAGAAAAAAGATATTGTCCCCCGGGGAAGCCGTTTGTATAATTACAATAGTAATAAAGGAATCGCTTTCCTCATTCACTATATGAAGGGTAGGCGGTACAGAAAGGACCGAAGACGAATATGCCGAAAAGAAAAAAGCAAAAGATGAAAACTGCACGGCGGAACGTTTTATTATTTCTGCTCCTTGCAGCCGCTGCTGTTTACGTGGGCGGCGTATTTTATTACCACAGCCATTTTTTAAGGGGGACTGTGATTGACCAGATTGACGTGTCGAACATGACGGTGCAGGAGCTGACGGAGCAGGTGCAGAATTATTCCCTGCAGATTACGGAGCGTCAGTCTGACGGAGCTCCATTGGCGGAAACGATTGCAGGGAAAGACATTTCATTAGAATACAGCTCTGCGGAACCGTTGGACGAGATCCTGAGGCAGCAGAATAAATGGCTCTGGTTTCTGGCCGCCGGAGAGACTCATGAGACGGAAGAGCTGCTGACATACGATAACACAGCGTTGGAGACCCAGGTCTGTCAGCTTAATGGGCTTCAGGATGACTCTGCCGTTTCTCCCGTTGACGCCAGTATTTCTGAATACACACCGGAAAATGGCTTCCAGATTATTGCGGAGACACGGGGAAATGAACTGGATTACGAACAGACGCTGGAGGCTGTCAGCGCTGCAGTCGAAAGCCTGACAGAGCAGATAGATCTGGAACAGGAGGGCTGCTATCATGAGCCGCAGGTCACTTCCGATGACGAACGGCTTCAGGCTGCCCTGGAAAAAGCGCAGAAATACACAGCCGTTACCATCACCTATACCTTTGGGGAAAATAAGGAGGTCCTTGACGGCGCCACCATTAGCACGTGGGTAACCATCGACGGCTTCGAGACCGGACTGGATCAGGAAAAGGTGGAGGAATATGTAGCCACGCTCCGCAAAAAATACGATACCATTTTCCGCTCCCGGACCTTTAAAACCAGCTATGGACAGGAAATTACGATTGATTCCGGAGATTACGGCTGGTGGATGAATTATACCCAGGAGGCCATAGAGCTGGCCGAAATGATCGAAAACGGGGAAAGCGGAGAACGTACTCCGGTCTATTACCAGACAGCCGCCTCCTACGAAACACCCGATTATGGAAATACTTATGTAGAAATTAATCTGACCGCGCAGCATCTGTTCTTCTACCAGGACGGCACATTGATCCTGGAGTCAGATTTTGTGTCCGGCAACGCCTCCCGCGGGTACGACACACCGGACGGGGTGTACAGTATTACCTATAAACAACGCGACGCGACTCTGACAGGGGAAAACTACGAGACTCCGGTATCCTATTGGATGCCCTTTAACGGCAATATCGGCATGCACGACGCCGGATGGAGAAGCTCTTTTGGCGGAGACATCTACAAAACAAACGGTTCGCACGGCTGTATCAATCTTCCGGTTTCCGTGGCGCAGGAGCTCTATAGCTATGTGGAGAAGGGCACTCCGGTAATCTGCTATTATCTTCCGGGAACAGAGACAGTGCCAGAGGAAGAAGCGCAGCCTGAATCATCGTCCGCAGAGATATCTGAATAGGCTCGAAAAGCAAAACTGCAATTTTTTGAGAAGCGTTGAAGAGAGTTGAGGAGAGTCCGCCCGGACAGGGCAGACTCTCCTTCTGCAATTTTAAAAATCCTTATTTCATCCCATAGCCTTCCGGGAAAGGGCTCAGGATATTCCTGTCACACGGCAGGTTTTTTCTCCCTCCAGATACTCTAAGGTAATCCGGTCTCCCGCCTGATACCTTACAATTTCGACAAAATCAGAAAGGGCCACATCAAAAATGCTTTCGGAGCCTTCCAGGAAAATGTAATAATGGGTATTCCCGTCGATGACGCCTTCCACAATTCTGGCAATCACGCCGCTGCGCTTCTGCGTCTCGGCGCTCTCCTCCGCGATAATGTTATTGTCGTTCAGAAGAGAAATATAGGCCTCCTCACATTCAGGCACTGTATCCCCGATGGCTACGATCTGATAGCGCTGCACATTAACCATGGCATATTTCTTCACCAGTCCCGCTTCATCCTTGAGCGCCAGGAAATAGGTAGGCTCATCAGCTATATTCAGGAGCAGCGGGAAAGCGGCCTTATAGCCCAGATGCTGTACCTGGCCCTCTGCTGACGACATGGCGGAAAACTCTTCCGCTCCCGCGCAGGCATAATAACGGGTTTCCATGGTACGCTGATTCATCAGCACAAAGCCCACGTTAGACTGATCGCCGGATACAGAGGTCACGCCCGTATATACCCAGACGTCGTCGTCCATAGCGATGTAATTATATCCTTCTGTGGTTCTCAGACAGTCCTTCTGCCCCAGAATGCTGTTGAAATAGCCATGCCGCAGGCTCCCATAATAGTCATAGAGCTGAATCAGGAGATCCGCGGAATACACCCGGTCTACCCATTCCGGCACATCCTGCACGTCCATGCTGGTGCATTCTCCTGTCTGGGCATTACACAGCACCACCTTTCCGATGGTCTGTCCGCCCCAGAGACCAATATTAAATTTTTTCACCGGACAGATCCAGTAAGGCGTACCCTCATCATCGATCTCAAAGCTGATGCTGTCGAAAATATAGGTAGGATACCGGAACCGCAGATGACGGTAGATGTTCCGGTTGAAATACTCGGATTCCGAATAGCGGATCGGCTTCTCCAGCTTCACGCACTCCGTCTCCTGGGTCGTCATATCAATCCTGATGTAGGCCGGAATTCCTCCGCTCTGATTCGTGAGCCATTTGATCGGGCTGGCATATACCAGAGGCGTCACGCGCACCGGCTTTTCCTTATAATTGATCTGGGTGTAGAGACTGCTGACCTCAAACTGGGATACATATTCCACCATGCTTCCCATCTTTCTGTTTCCCAAAAGCTCCGCAGAATCCTTATCCAGAAGCGGAATCTGGTCGTAATCCAGCTGGGGAATGTCTTCAGAAAACTCCCGCTCCTCCACCTTTAAAAGCCCCTGATACCTCCTGGCATTGATGATGGGCGAAGAAAGCAGCGTTCCCACAGCCAGTACCAGAATCATTATCCCCAATACCGCCAGGCCTGCCTTCGTAAAGCTAAAGCCCTTTTTATCATGATATTGAACCGTTCCTTTTCGGGAAAAATCAAATTTCCGAAACGAAAAAAGGAGTACCAGCACAAGCCATCCAACGATCAGAAAGAACCAGGTTTCGATGGAATGGATATTAAAGGCGGGCAGAGCCACGTAATAATATAGAAACGCAGCCAGCGCCAGAACCAAAAGCAAAACCAGTTTTTTCAATAATTTTTTCATAATGCCCCTCTCACAGCCCTTTTTTGCTCTTTTCACTCTCTTTTATTCACTTCTACTCGCCCAGAAAATACCTGCCGTAACGGTCTGCTGCCAGGATCGCTGCCGCCACGCTTTCAGGCGTCACCTCAAAGGGCATGTTGTGAATGGTATCGGTGGGAGCGCAGGCTGCTTCCGCCACGGCCATAATTTTTTCCGGCGTGGGATCTGTGATTCCCAGCTCCTTTAAGGTTACGGGAAGTCCAAGCTCAATGCAGAAATCTATGATATCCTCCAGCTCATCTGCCGGCACATTTTCCAGCACCAGCTGCGTAATGGTTCCGAAGGCTACCTTCTCTCCGTGATACATGGAATGGCATTCCTCCAGCACTGTAAAGCCGTTGTGAATCGCGTGAGCGCCGGCCAGACCGCCGCTTTCAAAACCGATTCCGCTCAAAAGGGTGTTGGCTTCGATGATCCTTTCGACTGCTTCCGTGCAGGCCCCTGCCTCCAGCGCCAGCTTGGCCTTGACGCCTTCCTCCATCAGTGTGTCAAAGCAGAGCTCCGCCAGAGCCATTGCGGCTCCTGTCACCTTTCCGCCAGCACAGGTGGCTGCTCCGCTGTCCCGGCAGGCCCGCGCTTCAAAATATGTGGCAAGGGCGTCTCCCATGCCGGCGACTGTCAGACGAACCGGTGATTTTGCGATAATCTCTGTATCCATCAGGACCATATTGGGATTGGCCGGAAGGAACAGATACTCCTCGAATACGCCTTCCTCACTGTAAATAACCGAAAGAGCGCTGCAGGGCGCATCTGTCGAAGCAATCGTCGGGCAGATAATTACCGGGACCTTTCTGTAATAAGCTGCCGCCTTCGCGGTATCCAGCGTCTTGCCGCCCCCGATTCCGATCATCAGATCACAGCCCTTTTCTTCCATCAGCGCGCAGATCCGGCTGATTTCCTTTTTAGAGCATTCTCCCTGGAAATAGTCTACTGTCATACTGCATTCCGCGTTCTGGAATCCTTCTTCAATGACAGCGCTGCTCCTTTTATATCCGGATTCTGTAATCAAAACCAAAGCTTTTTTCCCATACATTGCCGCATAAGTTCCCAGCTTCTTCATCTCTCCTGCGCCCTGCACATAGCGTCCCGGGCTGATCAAAATCTTTGCCATCCCTGATTCCTCCTGTCTTGTTTTTTCTTGTCTTTTCTCCGTGCTTCTGTTTTCACCGGTATCGTATCTCCAGCTCCAAAACGGGGAGCCCTGGGGATTGGGACGTACCACCGTGATACAGACTGATTGTATCATGGCGCCTGCCGCCCGTCAATTCAGAAACTATGCGTCTGCAGAGAAAGAAACGGCAGGAAATCCAAGACTTCCCGCCGTTTCTTTCTGTCCTAAGCCGATTCAGCGCATACCGCAGGACTATCTGCCGGATTTTTTCTTCACCCTGTAAAAGGCAGCGCCGGTCAGGGCTGCGCCGGAAGCATGGTAAAGACCAGGCACAGACACAAGAACAGTGTCGTCAGTCGTTTTTTCATCTTCATTCCTCCTCTGCTCCGAATTTTATGTCCTGTATTTTTGCACCGGAGCGCATTTTTTCGTTGTGGCACACACCCAGCAGTGAGCCGGAAGTATGCCGGAAATACCGACAGGTGCTGCATTCCACGCTTGTCGGCTCGTTGTCCACCATCTCGGCATAGGCGCAGGCATCATCGAATGTAAAAAGGATTGGTCGCCCCGCCGGGGTACGGACAGGATTTTCGATAACTTCTCTGTAATCCTCCAAATATTTTTGAGAGCGTTCATCAAATTTCATGGGAAGTTCAATTATCGTCCCCTCAATATCAAAGCGTACCGTTTTATCCATTTCTCAACCTCCCCAGCGGCAGAGCGCCGCCGCACGGGTCTCGTTTGTCATCATCGTCGTTTCCTCCTGCTTTCCCGTTGGGGGTTTTGTAGGTTCCCGCTGCTGTGCGCCCATAAACGCCCGCAGCGAAGTGCGGATCGCGCCAAGCTGTAATTTCAGATATTCCTCGTCCTCAAACAACGCATAGTGGACGCAGGCCCGGACAAAGATATAGATCATGCCCTGAATAAAATATACCGGCATTCCCAGCTTGCCGGAGAGCAGTACGGCGTACTGGTGGTAGCGGACATTCACGCCCTGGAAGAACGCTTTGCCGTGTTCCCGATACTTGGGGCTGGCATACACCTGGTACATAAAGCGGTATTTCTCGCCGTGGAGCTTTGCCGTAATATAGGGCATCTCCCGTAAAAACCGCTCGACGTCCTCAAAGCTGCGAGGAGCCCGCGCCATGAAATCGTCCTACACCTTTGCCATACAGTGGGCGGTCGATTCGATCACGATGTTGTCCTTGGTTTCAAAATAGTAGAGCAGCGCCCCGTTCGTAACTCCACACGCCTCCGCCAGCATTTTCAGGCCGGTATTTTCCAGCCCGTTTTTGCAGAACACCTCAAAGCAGGTTTCCAAAAGAGCGGCGCGCCTATCTGAACTTCCTTTCTCGTCTGCCATAAGCTCCCTCCCTCTATGACTTAATTGACCGGACAGTGAATATATGTCCAAAAAAATTACTGTTTTAGATGGATTACCCCTCCTCCTTTTTGGGGGAAGAACCGCCGGCAGTTTCCACGCCTCCCCGTCATACCCGTCGTGTTGAAGAACGCAAAAAGGCGTACCCCACCCGTATCAAAACGGGCGGAATACGCCTGAAAAAAATATGCGGTTTTGCTCTTGTCAGGAGAAAAGGACGCAGTTATGCTGTGCTGTGCTGTTCTGTGCTGTGCTGTGCTGTGCTGTGCTGTGCTGTGCTGTGCTGTGCTGTGCTGTCAGCATTGTTCTCCTTCAGTCGGTCATTTTTTGCGGACAGTTCATACATGCTATCCTTTTCTGTTCTCTGCTCCTGCGTTTGCTCTCGTTTGATTTCTCCCTCCGTATCTTCTTGGCACAAGCAGGACAATACCTTGATGCACCAGAGCCCGGGACATATTCAACGCCGCACACCGTACAATTTTTAGCGGGCATTGCTGCCCACCGTTTTGTAGGTATGATATGTAATTCATCGACAAAGCCGATGAATTTATAGTAAATCTTGATTTCCTGCTTCACTGTTCCGTCTGCCATCTTCTCACGCTCCGAAACAAGTATCTTGTCTATGAGTGCGTTTATAACTGTTGCATCCAGTTCTTTTAAGCCTTGATAATTTCGGATAAGGGCGAGGAAGTCACGGATTCCCCGTGATTTCTCGTAGCTTTCATTAAGAGTTTCCGTCACCTCTTTCAGCCTTGCTTCAATTTCAAGCTGCTCTTTCTGGTATTTCCCCGACATCATCTCAAAATTCCGCTCGGTAATACGCTCCATGACCTTATCCTCGTAGAGAGAGGAAAACAGCCTGTCCAGTTCCGCAAGGCGTTTGTTCAGCTTCTTACGTTCTTTCTCTAATGCTTTCGCCCTGCTCTGGTCTGTTTCCGTGAGCCGCTTTTCTATGGCCCTGACCGCCTTTTCATCATTCACTGCCATATCCGCAAAACAGTTGATGTCGGCAAGAACGGCATTGAATAAATCCCTTGCTTCTATATTGTGGGCACTACACTCGCTTCTTCCGTTTCTTGCATAATTATTACATGAATACTGTACACAGTCGATAATCTCTGGGCGTTTCCTCCTGTGTACGTTCATTGCCCGCAGAGCACATCCGCAGTCCACACACTTGATAACGCCTGCAAAAATATTTACAAATCCTCCCTTGTTCTGTGGAAGCCTACGACTTGTAATAAGCTGTTGGACAATATCAAATTCCTCCTGCGTGACTATTCCCTCATGGGTATTGGGTATCACTTCCCATTCTTCGGGCAGCTTAGAGGGGCGTTTCTTGCTTTTCATATTGGCGGCAATCCGTTTGTAGCCTACAAGATTTCCCGCATATATCGGGCTTCTTAAAATGCTCCTCACGCTGTTCCCACTCCAAATATAGCGTTTGTCCTCGTTCCCCTCAAAATGACGTTCAAAGCCTGTTTCGCCACGCTCCGCCGCATAAGCGGCAGGGCGTAGGATATGCTGTTTATTAAGATGTCTGCAAATTTTGGCAACTCCATTCCCTTTTAATGCAAGGTCGAATATCTCTTTTACAACATGTGCCACTTTATCATCTATCAGCAGATGGTTGTGGTCGGCAGGGTCTTTGATATAGCCATAAGGGGCGGTAGTTCCCATGAATTTCCCCTGTTGAAACCTCGCCCGATATGCCGATTTTATCTTAACAGATATGTCAGCGGCATACATTTCGTTTAAAATGTTGCGGAAAGGCGTGATGTCCATAGCAGATTTATTCAAGGTATCTACGCCGTCATTGACCGCTATATACCTCACGTTATGCTCTGGGAAGAAAACTTCCAGATATAACCCACAATCAAGATAGTTTCTCCCCAGACGGGATAAATCTTTCGTAATCACGCAGTTTATCAGACCGCTTTCAATGTCTTTTATCATATTCTGGAAACTTGGTCTTTGGAAATTTGTACCAGAATAACCATCGTCCACATACGTTTTTGCTATGTGCCATCCCTGCTTTTTCACATAATCCGTGAGGATGGATTTCTGTGTCGCAATGCTCGCACTCTCGTTATCCGTACCATCGTCTTTAGATAAGCGGCAATAAATGCCGACTAAATAGATTTTCTTTTCTTCTTTGATTCCTGCCATACTGTAAAACCTCCGTATCTGTCCTATCTGTTTTCATGTCCCATTGCGTACATTCTAAGCGGACAGCCCCTCATTGTCGAAGGTGTCGCCCTCGGCAATCTTCTTCCGAATATCCTCGGAGATAATCGGGACAAACGCTTCTGTAACGGTCTGTGTGCCGACATATTCACGGCTGATTATCATCTGCACTGGTGCTTTTGGCACGATACGCTTTCTCTTTTTATCTGCTTTCTTATCCTCGCCCATACTTAAATCTTCCTTTCCAGACAGGGCAGGGAAGAGTTTGGAAATGTCCCCGCCCTGCCAATCAGATACCATTAATCCTCGCTGTTTAATTCTTTCTGTAATGCTTTAAGGAGTGCCGCCGCTTCATCAGCGTTCAGCGTGATTCCCTTGCCGCACTTTTCACGGTTCGGGGAAAAGCTGCGGATGTCATACTTCGGCTCTTTCCCATTCCATGAAATGAGATTGATTTCCTTTGTGTAGCCACTGTCGCCCGTAGACAATACTGCGATTTCCTTTACGATTTCATACTGGATTTCTCTCATTCTCCATACCTCAACTCTCTGTATTTACTTCCCGAAAAAAGAAGATTAGCGGCTGTCACGGTTGCGTTTCCTCTGCAACTCACGCTCCAAAAGTTTGATGATGGTTTCCTCCATCTGCTTCGGCGTTGTGTTCTTCGGAAAGTATTTTTTCAGCTTGCTTGTGTTGATTTTCAAGGTTTCTTTCTGGTTGCCCTTTTCCTCCGTCATAATCGCAAATATCGTATCCATGTCAAGCCGCCCGCTCTGGCTTAACTGTTTCATCCGCTGTGCCTGTGAGAGTGAGGGCGTTGCTTCTTCGCTCTCCATCGTGGCAAAGAGGTTTTCCTGCTCGTCTTTCTTCAAGAAGGACAGTTCCACCGCAGGCGTGAGGGCGATTTTCCCCTCGTCCACCATCTGCAAAATCGGCGGTATCAGTTCCGTCAGGCGGATAAAACGCTGCACGGTCATCCTGCCCACGCCGAAGCCCTGTGCCACCTTGTCGTCCGTCCGCAACTTCGTCACAACTTGTGACGAGGTTAAGTCTGTGCGGAAACCCTGCCGCTTCATGGCTTCGGATTTCATCTTGTAAGCAAACGCCCGCTCCGATGGCAGGATATTCTCACGCTGCAAATTGCTGTCTACAAGGGTGATGATGGCTCGGTCACGGTCTAAGGGCAGGACAAACGCAGGCACGGTATTTATCCCTGCAAGTTCAGAAGCACGGACACGCCGCTGTCCTGCAATCACTTCATAACCGTCCCCGTCCTCTTTCGGGCGTGTGATTATCGGCGTGACAATGCCAAATTCCTTGATGCTTTCCGCTAACTCTGACAGTGTTTCATCTTCTGCCACATGAAACGGATTGTCGGGGAACGGGTACAAGTCTTTGGTCTTTAACACCTTAAAATCCTGTTTCTTCATTCACATATCTACCTTTCTTTCGCTCTGCTTCTATGATTTTTCTGCAATTCTTCCAACACTTCGGGCGGTATTTTTGACAGCAGCCGCCCCATCTGCTCGTTGGTTCTCTGCAATTCAAATATCTTCTGATTCGCTTTCTGCACCTTTAGTTCCTGCTCGTACTTTTCATCACGCATACGCCCCGCATAGTCTGATTCCTGCCCAATTCTCTCTTTCAAACTGTCGATATACGCCTGCTGTTTCCCGATTTCCTTAGAGAATTTCTCCACGTCTGGCAGCCATGCAGAGAGTAAATCTAACGCTTTATCCCTTTTCTTCCCTGCGTTAAAGGCGTTGATGTCGGATAGGGCAGACACGATTTCTTCATACTGTTTATCAAGCCTGCCGCCTAATTTATAGAGCCATGTGGGGACGTGTTTCCGCTTGGTTTCCATTGAGGACTGCCCCCGTTCAAGCTGATTCCACCGTGAGGACATCCGCTCATGGTAGGCGGTCTGCCACTCGGATAATGATTTCTGGTTGCCTAAGATAGCTTTCGCTGACAGCTTATTGTCTGGCGTAATCGGCACAAAGCAGAGGTGCATATGGGGCGTTCTCTCGTCCATATGGACGACAGCGGAGAGGATATTCTGCTTTCCAACACGCTCCGAAATGAAGTCAAGAGCCGTCTGGAAATACGCTTTTTGTTCTTCGGGCGGTAACTGGTTCATAAATTCTGGTGAAGCTGTGATGAGCGTTTCCACCATCATCACGCTGTCTTTCCTTGTCCTGCACCCCGCTTCGGCTACCATGCGGTTAATCTCTTTCTTGTAGGTGTACTTTGGTGGTGCTATGAGATGGTAATTGTTTTTAGAGCGTTCCATATCTATATCTGGGTTGCTTTTGTAGGCTTCTTTCTTCCGCTCGTTGTGGCGTTCACAAGCCGCAACGCCGCCCGCTTTTCGTTTCTGGAAACGCAGGATTGCATAAGGCATAGGCGGATTCCTCCTTTCTTTCGGCGGGTGACCGTCCTTTGGGGTGACAGCGGTGACGGTGGTGACAGCAGTTTTGGGATACCCCCTGCCGACTGCCGCAACTGTCACCCTCACCCCCTGCATGACGGTCATGTCGATGATGACGGTGTTTTTGGGATACCCCCCTCGCAAGAGCCGTCACCGTCATGCCGCCATTCTTTTATCCGAAGCCGTAAGGCGTAGGATAGCAGGGCACAGCCCTGCCTTAAGGGAGTCCAGAGGGAACGTCTGGCACACGACTTTGCAGGGCAAAGTGTAGTGTGTTACACCCTGTAAACGCAGTCGGAAAAATCGGAATGATTTTTCTGACCGCAGGGGTGGTTTTACACGACCGAAAAGGGCGAGTAAATCTCACGCCTGCATTTTGCGTTTACGGGGTGTTCTCCCGTAGGGATGACAGCGGCAGGGTATCCTAAAATCACTGTCACCACCGTCACTGCTGTCACCCGCAGGGCAGAGCCGCCAGCTTTACATGGCTTTAAGCGTCAATGACAGTAACAGGGGGGTATCCTAATATCGCTGTCACCACCATCACCGCTGTCACCCGCCCTCCTTGCAAGGGCAATCCGCCTGCCGTCTTTCCTGCGGCTGTACTGGTAGCAGATACGGTTCTCGCTTAAAAATGTGGTGCGGTATTCATTCAGCCATTTCGTAATCACCGTGGGTATGGTTTCCGTTTCCCCCATAGCGGCTAACAGTTCCGTTGCCGTGCCTATCCATTCTTCCTTATCCCTCATAAAATCCACCAACCGAAAAAGGACATCTGGTATCGTTTCTTTCGCAAGCTGCTCCTGCGTTTTCCGCTCCACAAGCTCCCAACGGCAATCACGGAAACGCAGCGTGTATTCCTGATAAGGCGTGTCCCTGCCCGTCACATACAGCTTGGCGGTGTCAGACGCACGTTTCTCCTTTTCCAGAACAAAGGTAGCGTCCGCACTCCCCGTTAATCCTGTCGTCCCAGACACCTTGTTGAACACGTCGCTGTCATTCTGCTTTCGGATGTGGTGTACGACAATGACCGCCAGAGAGTGCCTGTCGGCAAAGTCTTTGATGAGGGAGATGTCCCCATAGTCGCTTGCATAGGCATTGTCTTTTGAAGCTGTACGGACTTTCTGCAAGGTATCAATGACAATGAGCCTGCTGTCTGGGTAATCTTTCAGATAATCTTCAAGCTGCACGATAAGACCGTCTGACAGCTTGCAGCTTGCCACGGCAAAGTGGAGCCGCCCGCTTGCTTCGTCCGTCAAACGAAATAACCTGTCCTGTATGCGGCAGAACGTGTCCTCAAGGCAGAGGTAAAGCACATCGCCCTCCATTGTCGGCATATCCCATAAAGGGATTCCCTGCGACACGCATAAGCATAGCTTCAGCATGAGCCAGCTTTTGCCTATCTTCTGTGAGCCGCAGAACAGCGATAAGCCTGTCGGGATAAGGCTGTCCACCACAAAGGATGGTTTCTCAAGCGGTTCATAAAGGAGCGTTTCGGCGTTGACTGTCTGTAACTTCTGCATGGCTTTCCTCCTTTCGGGCGGTGTCTTTGTTTTCGTTGCACATAGGCGTTGACCTCCTTAAAAATAGATTTACTCCCACGGAAAAAAGTGAGAGTATGTAATGCCGCCAATCCCACACAAATAAAAAACAGATTTCTTTTTCGGGCGGTGTCGGTCACGGTTGGAGATATTTCTTCAATTTCCGCCTTTACTTTCTCCTTTGCAATCGCAACAGATTTCTGTATTGCCGAAGCGGTGCAATGCTCCATAGCGGCGATTTGGTAAAAATTGAACTCATACTCGTAGTAGAGCAGGAAACGCCGCCTTTGTATCTCTGGAAGGCTCCCAACCGCCTTATAGAGCGTTTCATTCCGTTCTTCCTCAACCATGCGTTCATCAAGGCTCTTAGGCACACGCAACGCCCGTCTGTAAAGGGTTTCGTCCCATACCTCGTTAAACTCCCTGTGCCGCTCGTCCCATTAGAAAAGATTCCTGTTCCTGCGCTCCATCTGCCGAAACTCCATAAAGAACTGTTCCGACACTTCCAACTCGTGGGATTTGCCCTGCCCGTCCTTAAAGCTGATAAAATACCTTGTGCCGCTTTCCGTGGATTCCTCCCGAAGCGTGTATGCCTTAACCCTGTATGCCATCCTGTTGTCCTCCTGCAAAAAATGAGTGAGGGGATTTCCATCCCTCACCCAGTAGCCCGCAGGATGGCAGGCTGTTTTAGAAGCTATAAAATTTTCCGCAGCTTCTTCCGCAGATGGTCTAACCTCGCATAGATGGCACCAGTCGTCAAATGCACAAGCGGGGCAATCTCCTTTGTGGAATACCCCTGCATTTTCAGCAGGACGATTTTCAAGGTACGCCCGTCCACCGTGACTAATACTTGATAGAGATTTTCGCTCTCAATCTCTTCCAGTAACTCCGCAACCGTACCCACTTCCGCCTGCCGCTCCCTGCCTGCCATGTCCTCAAGATATTCCGCAACGTCATTCGTCCATCGGTAAAACCGCCTGTTGGAATTGAAGTCTGCCCTGTCCGCCATGCGTATCTGCTCAATGGTCGCTTCATCAACGCCGCACTCACGCAGCAGCTTTTCCTCCGCTTCTTTCCAGATACGCCATTTCCTGTCCTCCCGTCCGTGGTTGTATGCCATTCTTACTTCCTCCAATCAGAATTGATTGAGAGGGCAGAGAAAAGCCCCCTCATCTTCCCAAAGGAAAAAACAAGGGGGCTGAACGCCTTAAATTTTAATTTTCTATTATCTTTCTTAGTTTTATTAGGATTCTGGCTTTGCGTTTGTTTACAACGCTCTGGGTTATGCCCAACCTCGCCCCGACTTCACGCTCGGAAAGTCCGTCAAAAAAGATTGCCTGTATCAGCTCCTGTTCACTATCCGACAGCAAAGGCAGGGCGGCTTTCAGCCTGTCCACCATGACCGCATTGACAACGGTTTCTGCAATGTCCACCGCTTCATCAGTGATAAAGTCCAGAGGATTCCCCTCGCTGTCCGTAAATCCGTCGAGAGATAGCAGTCTATTCTTTGTATCTAATTTTTGCAGATAACGCCACCGTTCCTTGTCACGGTAGAAGTCTGTGTATTGCTCCCTCACGACTTCAAGCAGACAGCCTTGAATGGGGATAAACAGCTTGTCCATATAGGTCTGGTCGGATTCCCTGCAACGGCAGAACTCCGTGTAGGATAATTCCACATAGCCGCCACTTTCTCTGATATATACCTTTCTTGGTGCATATTTCACCATAAATACCTCCCATCTGAATTTTTGAAATGTAAAAAATCCAGATGGAGAGGCGGAGAACGACACCGCATATCAGAAACAGCCCTACGGCACTTTCCAACAAAAATCGACAAAAGAAAAACCGCAAAGGCTCTGTGACCTTTACGGTTATAGGAAATAGTAATTCTATTGTATGGAGATTGTACTTCTACTTTCAAGGTGAGAAGTACCGTTGCACTGGCAGAAATTTTTTTAACTGGTTTCCTGCCGTTCTCTGATATGCTATGTATTGATAAATTTTGCTTCGTATGAGCAGATAGATAACTGCCCGAAAAAAGGACATAAAAAAATCCCTCCAAATTTAAAAACAAATTCAGAGGGTAATTTAGGGTATAACAAAATAACCCACCCGAATATCGTTTTTTTTATTTGGTGAGTTTGTTCTTTCAAATACGAAACAAAAAGAGCCGATGATTCGTGAATTGTTCCACAATTTCATCGGCTCTGCGTCTTAAGCGTCTGGCTCTTTGATGACAGTTATCTTCAAGTTGTCAACTTTAATCAATCTTTCTTGTCTGCATTTTGGACAATAAAGGGGATAATTCTCCAAAACAGTGTCCTTCCTAATTTTATTACGGGTTTTGCTCCCACAAACAGGACACAATATCCATTCGCATTTCATCATAATTAGTCTCTAATCCTTTCAAATCTCATTTTATATGACTTTTGCAAGCTGTTAAGCTAACTTGTGGAACATATGCCGAACCTTATCTATACGGCTATTCGGGCGGCGGGGTTGGCAAATAAATTTACCAATAGCTGGCTGGTATCCTTTTAACTCTGTCAAGCAGACTCCCTGCCCATTTGTGAAATAAGTTAAATCGTTCCTGTATTCTTGAATACATCTAGCAGGGATTTCTCCTTTCAGAATGACCTCGTCATTCTTTATCTGAGTACTTACAATATCTGCACAATACCTTGGAGCATCATGATACGCCCGTGAGAGATATTCCTGCGGTGCATAAATTTCAAAGTGGAGATATGGCTCTAATAGTTCTGTCCCTGCTTTTTTTAAAGCCTGCTCCAATACGATAGGGGAAAGCAGCCGAAAGTCTGCGGGGGTACTTACAGGACTATAATACAATCCATATTCAAAACAGATTTTACAGTCTGTCACTTTCCATCCATACAGCCCCTGCTCGCAGCCATAAAGAACCCCCTCCATAACCGCATTTTGGAACGATTGATTTAAATATCCAAGTGAAACTCTGCTTTCATACTGCACTCCGCTTCCAATAGGGAGCGGCTCTATGGACAACCCGACAGAAGCCCAGAAAGGATTTGGCGGGACTTCTATGTGGATGGTATATTCTGCTTTTCTAAGCGGTCTTTCCATATATATAACAGTAGGCTCTTTTATTTCTGCCTCCACATGATATTTTTCCTCAAGGATGGCACAAATGACTTCCATCTGCACATTCCCCAAAAAAGAAAGTATAATCTCATGCGTTGTAGTATCCACATAATATTTTAAAAGAGGGTCGCCATCTGAAATTTCTGTAAGTGCCCCAAGCAATATTTCCCGCTGTTCAGATTTCTTTACTGCAATCGTTGTTTGGAGCATAGGGAGAGGATTTTCAATAAATTTTCTCTGCGGCAACAGTATTTCGTTCCCCAAAATACTGTTTAGCTGCAAAACATCATTTGGTAAAATTACAATATCACCAGAGCAGGCTGTATCGGATGAATATAATTCACCGTTTGTCGGAACACACATCTCTGTGATTTTTATTTTCTCTTTTTCAGATATTCTAATAACATCCCTCAAATGCAATGTTCCGCTATATATACGCACATAAACAAAACGCCGCCTTTTCTCTGAATATTCAATCTTAAAAACCTGCCCGCATAGTTCAGATTGACCTTCAGGCGTTGATGAATAAAATTTACTGGCAATTACTTCTATAAGCTGCCGAATCCCCAGATTGTTTTTAGCGCTTCCGTGATAAACGGGAAATAACGTTCCGTTTTGGAATCTCCTGTTTTCTTCCTGTTCCAGTTCTGACATTTTAAACGGTTTCCCTGACATATATTTCTCTAATAGTTCATCGTTTCCCATAATTACCGCATCCCACTGTTCCATATCGTCATTGTCCGTTACATTTATATGGGGATGCTGCCCAACCTTTTGCTTCACTATAATTTCCGAAGAAAGCTTTGCTTTCATTTCCCGATATACCATTGGCAAATCAATCCCCTCTTGGTCAATTTTATTGATGAAAAAAATTGTCGGAATCTTCATTATCTGTAGTGCATGAAACAGTATACGGGTCTGTGCCTGTATGCCATCCTTTGCAGAAACTAATAATACTGCTCCGTCTAATACGGATAAAGAACGGTATACTTCCGCCAAAAAATCCATATGGCCTGGCGTATCTATAATGTTGACTTTTACATCCTCCCACTGAAAAGATGTCACTGCTGTCTGGATAGTGATTCCCCTTTGACGCTCCAAATTCATTGTATCTGTCCTTGTTGTGCCTTCATCTACGCTCCCTAGTTCTGCAATTGCACCACTGGTATACAATAAACTTTCCGTTAATGTTGTCTTTCCTGCGTCAACGTGAGCCAGAATGCCTAAGTTAATTATTTTCATGTGATTTTCCTCCTATCAACACCCAAAAAAGGGCATAAAAATACCCAGTGATAAATACTCCTATCACTGGGTAAATAACTCCAATAGCCCCAAAACACTTATATGTTTTCGGGCATATAAAATTACATGATAAAAGTATTCTTAAACTGGGTACAAAAAACTAAGCCCCATATTAAAAGTGAAACGGGACTGCTACTTTTTGTTCCCACTATCAAATTGACAGTTTATTTAAGAATACCTTGCCGCATATTTATTAACTCCTTGTATAATACTGAATCTAATTATATTCCTTAACCCTTTATTTGTCAAGCTGACAAACTAAAGCAGAAAAAGCGGCAGGATTTCCCCCTGCCACTAATCATCTGTTTATGCAAAAATAATTTCCTTTTCCACAATCTCCCTCGCACAAGCCCTTATGTTATTGAGGCATCCTGTCCATTCTAAGGCGTTTTCTGCCTTTAGCTGTTCCGTTATGCCCTGTGCCTGTTTCATACCCTCTATGAGCCTTTCAAAGCGTTCCTGTGCCTGTCTGTTGATGTCGGCAAGGTAGGCGTTTAGCCTGCCGCTTGTAAGAAGATTGGTGTATGTAACTTTACGGTACTGTTTTAGATAATCTAAATGCCGTTGCCCCCAGATGCCTATTGCCTGTTCTTCTTCGGCGGGTACAGTTAAGCACGGTATCAAATAATCCCCTTGCCTTTCGTATTTGCCGCCCAGTTCCTCAAATAATGATTTTGCCATTGTCTGTTACCTCCACATTCTTTTTTATTTTGAATGTCCGCAAAATCCGTCCTACATCTCTCTGTCATTGTCAATACCTCATTTCCATATACAAGTTACACATATATGACTTATCACAAAAACTGAGTTTTTTCAAGTAGCTGTGACGCAATTTTCTCTGTTTACTGAAACTTTTTTTGCCACTCGGCAGACGCCGCCAGTTTGACTTGTATCTTTCACAGTTAAAGCATTGGCAATAGCTTTATTTCCACAAGTTTCAACGCATCTATTCCTAAAAATGACCGGCCATAGTATAATAGTGCCAGCGGCAAATTGGAACTTCACGAAACGGAGTAATTGCAATGAACGAAAGGATATATAAGACTCCTTGCGGGAATATTCATTATTGGATAAATATGGAACAGGGCTTTGAACATATCACCTTGATTTTTCTGCCAGGATTAACCGCAGATCATCGACTGTTTGATAAGCAGATCGAATATTTCGAGGGAAAATGCAATGTGCTTGTATGGGATGCGCCTGGTCATGCAAAATCGTGGCCATTCAAATTTGATTTTTCATTGATGGATAAAGCCAAATGGCTGGATGACATTTTGTGTCTGGAAAATATTCATTCTCCGGTTATAATAGGACAGTCCATGGGCGGCTACGTTGGGCAGGCATATTCGGAGCTGTTTCCTGACAAATTGAAGGGATTTGTTTCTATTGATTCAGCACCCCTGCAAAGAAACTATGTGACAAAAATCGAATTATGGCTTCTTAAAAGAATGGAACCGGTATATCGATATTATCCATGGAAGTCCTTGCTGAAAACCGGAACAAAGGGCGTCGCCACATCTTCGTATGGAAGGAAGCTGATGCATGAAATTATGATGACCTACGATGGCAGCCAGAAAAGATACGCCCGGATAGCAGGACACGGTTTTAAAATATTGGCAGAAGCAATGGAAGCCGGCCTCCCATACAAGATAAAATGTCCGGCACAGCTGATATGCGGAGAAAAGGACCATGCGGGTTCTTGTATCCGTTATAATAAAGCATGGCATAAAAATACCGGAATTCCAATCGCGTGGATAAAAAATGCAGGGCATAATTCCAATACTGATGCGCCTGAAGAAGTGAATACGTTGATAGAAAAATTCGCCAAAACCCTTTGATCTTATAAAACAGACACCAGTTTCCGAAATAACAGCCTGTCTGCTTACCTGCGCATCAAGGTGTCCACGCTGTTCTGGAGGATCTGCTTTGCCTCCCGGATCTCGGCAAGCTCGGCTTCCGTCACCTTTTCCAGACGGCACCTTCCGATCAGCTTCTGAAGCCTTGCGCTGTCAGCCTTGATCTGCTTTTTCGCAGCCCTGTCCAGCGTCTTTCCGGCATTTTTCAGGCTTAATTCCGTCTCGTTGCACAGCTTTCTCGATTCATCAAGAAGCTCGATAGCATCCCGGCGTATCTGATCCTGGCCGGCATAACTCTGGGCGTCCCGGATGGCCTGTTCGATCTCCGCGTCTGACATCCGGTCGTCCGCAGTGATGACAATGGACTGCTCCTTTCCGGTATCCATGTCTTTTGCAGACACTTTCAGGATGCCGTTTGTATCGATGTCAAAGGTCACCTCTATCTGCGGCACGCCGGCCGGCGCGGCCTTGATGCCCTTCAGCTTGAATTTTCCAATGCTCTTATTGTCCCGGGCCATGGTCCGCTCGCCCTGCAGAACGTTGATCTCTACGCTGCGTTGGTAGGGCGCTGCTGTGGAAAAAATCTGGGAATAGCGGATCGGAAGCGTGGTATTGCGCTCGATGACGCGGGTGGCGACGCCGCCGACCGTCTCGATGGAAAAGCTCATGGGTGTCACATCCAGAAGAAGGATCTCCTGTCCGGCCGCTGTCAGGGCATTTCCCTGCAGGGTGCTTCCCAGAATCGCGGCGCCTTTGGCTACACATTCATCTGGATTGATATTTTTGGAGGGCTCTTTTCCGGTCAGCTCCCGCACCTTTCTCTGTACGGCCGGGATTCTCGTGGAACCGCCCACCAGCAGAACGCGGTTCAGTTCCGAAGCGGCAAGTCCCGCGTCGTTTAGGGCGTTTTTTACAGGCTCCGCTGTTTTCTCGATCAGATCCCAGATCAGTTCTTCAAATTTTGGCCGCGTCAGCGTCATGTCCAGATGAAGAGGCGTGCCTTTGTACTGGGTCAGATATGGCAGAAGAATCTGGGAGCTTTCTGTGGAAGACAGCTCTTTTTTCACCTGCTCCGCCGCGTCCCGGAGGCGTTGCATGGCCGCAAAGTCTCCGGTCAGGTCCACATGCTGCTGTGCCTTGAATTCTTTTACCATCCAGTCGATGATTCTCTGGTCAAAATCATCGCCGCCCAGATGATTGTTTCCGGCTGTAGCCAGCACTTCGATGACGCCCTCTCCAATCTCGAACACAGACACGTCGAAAGTGCCGCCGCCCAGATCATATACCATAACCTTCTGGGGCTCGCCGTGGTTGAGTCCATAAGAAAGAGCCGCGCTTGTGGGCTCGTTGATGATTCGTTTTACTTCCAGACCTGCGATCCTGCCGGCGTCCTTTGTGGCCTGCCTCTGTATATCATTAAAATACGCGGGCACGGTAATCACCGCTTCTGTCACCGGCTCTCCCAGGAAATCCTCCGCGTCTTTCTTAAGCTGCATCAGAATCATGGCGCTGATAGTCTGGGGATTGTATTCCGTTCCGTCAATGCGGATGCTCCACTTCGTTCCCATATGCCGTTTTATCGAACTGATGGTGCGCTCCGTATTCGTCACTGCCTGCCGGCGGGCGGCTTCTCCTACCAGCCGTTCTCCGTTCCTGGTAAAGGCTACCACGCTCGGCGTCGTCGTTCCGCCGGAAGAGGCCGGGATAATCACCGGCTCATTGTTCTCCACCACGGAGACGCAGCTGTTCGTCGTACCCAGATCAATACCAATTACCTTGCCCATCTTTTTGTCACTCCTGTATCTAAGATAAATTTATTTCCGCTGGCGGCAGTATGGTCCACAGCCGCATTCTTCCTGCATTCAGCAATTATAGTTTATCATAGCAGTCTGAAATGGAGTGTCAACAGATTTTATACTTTCTTAATTCTTTTTAGGGTCTTTTTACCAGAGCGTCATTCCCGATACGCACTGGTCTGACGGATGTTCTGATTCAGCTCTTTAAGTCCCAGCGCCAAAAGTATCAGGAGAACTCCTGCATCCACCGCAAGTATCGGAAAGACGCCGATTGTAATATATCCATGGGAATAAAAGACAGTAAATATTTCCACAGTCAGCCCCGCAAAGCAGATCCCGTTCACCGCGTATTCCGCGATAAGTCCTCCGTGGAGACTGTTTCCAAGCGTCACATAGAGATAGGGAATCAAAATCATGCGCCATACGATTGTAACGGCCGGGTACACAAAAATACTTTCTCTGATTCCCATGGTAACGGCAGCGCCCTGATTCCACTGAATTGGAATCTCTGCAGGAAGACCTGGATAAACAAGAATACTGACCAAAAGACTTAAGAAAAACAGGATGCGCCATGTCTTAAAGCTTCCCAGACGGTGCAGAAGACCCGCAAAATCATAACGAAGAAGCTCTCTGCCGCGCTCCCAGTAATCCTCCGTCTCTGTGGTATACTGCTCCACATCCAGCTCCTCGAAGCTGACCGGACCGGATTTCAGCAGCTTCTCACAGGCAAGCGCGGACGCTTCCGCCGCCTTCAGATTTTCCTTCAGTTTTTTGCTCTGCCGCTCCACTGTCTGATACAGGGGCAGCTTCCCGGATATGATTTTCCCGATATCCTCCACAGAGATTCCAAGCGTTCTTAAGAACGCAATTTTCTGAATGCAGTCCACATCCTCTTCGGAATAATTCCGGTATCCGCTGCTTTTCTCCCGGGAAGGCTTAAGCAGGCCTTCCTTTTCATAAAACCGGATGTTTGAGCGGGTCAGCCCTGTCCTCTCTTCTACTTCTGCGATTGTCATATGCGCCGCCTCCTGACGTTTCGGGTTTTCTCCCTCTTTCTGGCTTCATTATAGGGTATAAACCCGGTTTACAGTCAAGGAATTCCGCATAAAAATCCCGTTCCTTTCTTTTCCGCTCACATGTTTTCCTCTATTCTTTCCAGAAGATGCGACATGGCAAACCACACAGTCTCATAATGCATATATTCCAGCATATTTTTATCGGTGAAGAACTGCAGGCTCGGCGGAAATTCTTCGTCCGAGTTCCAGAACTGGAATATTACCGGAAGGAAGTCAAAAAGCGGGATCTGATAAGCCACATCGCCCCGTCCGGCCTTCACGCCGCCCAGGCTCTCGCAGGCGGCAGAAAGCGCACGTTCTCTGTGGTCAAACTGGAAAACCTTCCCGGAAAACAGGCCGTCTCCCACGGAACTGGCGCTTCCTGCCATGACAGAAGAAAGACTCTGCATGTTCACAAATTCCCCGGACAGGCAGCAGTCATCCCTGGAATAGCAAAGCACATCATAGATCGTCATGGCTTCATTATAGCCTGCTTCCTGAAATGTCCTCAAATGATCGCCGGAACCGCTGACAGTGCCATCTTTCCGGTCTATCCGGTAATCTTTGCTGACAAAACGGATAAATATCGAATCTGTATCACTCCCCAGATGAAATTTCTGTATCATCTTCTCCTGATTATATTTCAGAAACTCCTTCTGCATCTGCCGCTTCATGATTTCATAATTGGATGTACGACCGCTGCTTTGATTCTGAGCATTCATATGTCTGTCCTTCCTTTCCGGCATCAACTGCCACTTACAGTCCCTGTAGCGCAGCAGGCGGCTTACGGCAGCCTCCTATGGCAGCACCACCGTATCCGGCACCAGGTTCGGAATTCCCACATGCCAGAAGCAGTACAGGGAAAGGACGCAGGTACATACAAGCACTGTCCGCAATACCTTATCCTCCCATACCCGCTCAACCCGGGATATCAGGTAGGCGATAAAGAACAGGATCGGCAGCAGGTACCGCCCCTGAGGCTGGAAGTCCACGAACCAGGAGTTGCCCACGATCAGCACGTACTGGATAAAGCAGGTGAAAGCCACAGCCGCAATTTCCCAGCGGTAAATGGCTTTTTTCTGCTTCCAGAGGCGCTGAATCGTGCGTCCCAGCAGCACAAGGTAAAGAATACCCATAACCAGATAATACCAGTCTGCTTCCCCAAAGGCATAGCTTCCGAAGAAGCCTGCGAAGGTGCGGAACAGGTTCGTATGGAAATCGTACTGGGTCAGCAGCTCTCCAAGAGAAATACCCTTCTCAAAGAACCGCATGGAATAGGCGGCTTCCATGGCCGGTGTGGATGGTTTATAGCCATACTCGGCCTTCTGCTCCGTCACATCCAGAATTACGCCAAGCTTATCGAAGCCATAATACGGAAAGTCTGTAATCATATAGCGGATGGCAAACAGTCCCAGGGTAATGCCTGCCAGAATCAGATATTTGCGGAACAGAGGTCCTCTTTCCTTCTTCTCCTGAAACAGCATCCGGATCAGCAGAATAAAGAACAAGAACATCAGCACCGTATAGAAGGTAGCCTTGGCCCAGAATATGTGCAGGAATAAAATCGAAAGCAGGGCATAATACAGGATGTGCCGCCTCCGGAAGCTTTCTCTTAAGACCCGGTTCAGCATACTGTCCTTCTCAATCAGCTCATAGAGGCACAGGAAACCCATGAAAAAGTCCAGGGCGTCTGAGGTCGAATAACTGAAGATGTACCACACCTGGGGCGTCAGCAGAAATACGAACAGAAGCGCGTAATTTTTCCGTATGTTTTTTATGACGAGCCCTGCCATCATGCCGAAAATAATCAGGCTGAACAGACGGATCTGCACTGCCGCGTCTGAAAAGAACTGTCCGATCTTCCCTGCGTAAAAATAAAACATATTGAATTCGAAATGACGGGATGTGCCGTACACCGGATAGCTGTCGTTGATGATATCGCTGCGGATATCCGGCGGCATAAAATGCGTAAAGTAATAAAGGACCGCCGCTTTTACGTCATACTCGTCCGGATTCAGCCAGAAGGGACTGCGAAGAGCCGTGTAAACGACCATCAGCACAGCGCCCAGCACGCCGGCTAGAAACAGAAGACAGCTAATTTTCACAAGCCGGGAGCTGTCCCGCACCTGAATCAGCACCCAGCGTACCAGAAGCGCCAGAAGCAGAATCAAAAGGCCGGACACAAGCCAGCCCAGAAGGAATACCGGGAGGCTTCCCTGTGTATAAAGCTTCTGGAATTCTGCCGTGGGAAGAAGCTGCGGATCTTCTCCTGTGACAGAAAAGGTAAAGGTATCCGTGTCAGAGAAGGAAACCTGCTCATTTCCGGAGAAATATTCCTTCAGTTCTTCTCCTTCCAGAGAAATTACCACGATTCCGTTTTTCCGCACAGTCAGGCTGTCTACTGTCAGTTCCCCTTCACTGTAAGCCTGATCCACCGGATCGATCCGCTTTAAGGAACAGTGGTTTCCATACTTTAAGTCCAGCCAGGAAATCCGGGCTACGCCGCTGTTGACCACGCGGCTTTTGGCGTCGGAAGCGGACACATTTTCTCCGGGACCGGCAAAAACGGTCGTGATCACCTCTCCGGACGGATCCTCCGCGTAAGTCAGCGTAACCGTCGTATATACAGGAGTTACCACAAGGCAGATGAGAAGCCAGAGCAAAGCAGCGGCTCCCGCCAGCACCCATTTTCGGTTTCTTATCGATTTCAGCATCATTTCATTTCTCCAAATCTGTTTTTACCGTTTAAAATACCACCTGCACCAGGGACATATAGCAGGCGGTTCCCGCCGCAATGCTTAAGAGCACATTCCGCTTCCAGACATGCAGCAGGGCTGTGACTGCCACAGACACGAATTCCGGAATTCCGTGGGAAGCAGAAAAAAGATCTGCTCCCTTCAGACAGTAGACCACCAGAGTAGCCATAATCGCAGGCGGAAGAATCTGCCCCAGATACTCCACTGCTTTGGGCACCTGGCGCTTTCCGCCAAACAGCACAAAGGGAATCAGTCTGGTAATCAGGGTGCAGACTGCCACAAGCAGAATGATGAGCAGCGCCCGTTCCTTTATCATGCTTCCTTCACCTCCTGCTCAAGTCTTCCCCGCAGCCCCATCAGGACGCCTACCGTAATAATCAGGGACGGCAGGATGAAATTGTTTCCGCCAAAGATCAGGAGGCAGACGATGGCAGAAATAAGGCCGGCGACGGCAGGCAGATGAGACTTAGCCTCACGCCACTGATCCACAAAGATGGTAACAAAAAGGGCCGTCATGGCAAAATCGATTCCCGTCATGTCGAAGGGCAGAACCTGCCCCAGAGCGGCTCCTGCCACAGAGCCTGCGATCCAGTACATCTGATCAAACAGGGAGATCAGAAACATCGCTTTTTTCTCATCCACCCCCGCAGGCGTCTTTAAGGAACAGAGCAGGGAATAGGTCTCGTCGGTCAGGGAAAAGACCATGTAGGGATAGGTCTTCATCTTCCGGAATTTTTCCACAAAGCTCAAGCCGTAAAAGGCATGGCGGCTGTTGATCAGAAGGGTCATCACCGCCACGGCCGGAAGGCTTGTCCCTCCGCCAAGGAAGCTGACCAGAACAAACTGAATGGAGCCTGCATAGACGATTGTGCTGGCAAGCAGCGCCCACCAGAAGCTGTAGCCCGCTTCCTGCAGCAAAAGTCCAAACGCAAGCCCCAGAAAAAGATATCCCAGCATCACCGGGATGGTTTTCAAAAACGCAAATCTGACTGTCTCTTTCATCTTGGGCAACTCTCACTTTATCCTTGTATTTTTTCATAAGCTCAGGTGACGGGAAGCTCCTCTCCGGAACCCTCTTTCTCCTCTTCGCCCGTCTCCTGCGCGGGGCCTATCGATTCCCCGCTCTCCTCATCTCCCTCCCGGGAGTCTTCTTTCGTCTGAGTGCTTTCGTCTTGCTCCGAACCGGACACCCAGACAGAATTGATGGCATTTGACCATGCCTCCTGCAATTCCACTTCATCTGTCATATCGCGCTCTATCTCTGCATAAATCCGGCTGCTGTCCACGGTTCCCACAGAAGCCTTCGTGTAGTCCAGAATCACATAGGCCACGAAAAGACAGAGGCTGACATAAAAGCGGATACGGAAAAAGGCGCCGCCGGACGGCTCCTCCGCTTCAGGCGCCTGACCGCGCTGCTCCAGCAGCAGCTTCCGGTACTGGCCGCCCCGTCTTTCATTTTTTGCCATAGCCGCACTTCCTTATTCCTGTCTTCGTTTACTCTATCCTATGAGACAGGCGGAAAACATATGAAAAGGAAGTTTTCACAGCAGGGGCCTTTTTAAGGCCCCTGTGCAGCGTCAGCGGTTGGCAAGCTCCGCCGTGATGTCCTCCCAGGTCACGCCCCGCTCCACCATCAGCACCATGGCATGGTAAAGCAGATCGGACATTTCATACTTGATTTCCTCCGGGTCAGGATTTTTGGCCGCAATCACAAGCTCAGTAGCCTCTTCTCCCACCTTCTTCAGGATTTTGTCGATGCCCTTTTCAAACAGGTAATTCGTATAGGACCCTTCCTTCGGATGTGCCTTCCGGTCCGCAATGACCTTATAGACATTTTCAAAGACCTTCAGCGGATTCGTATCCTTGTATTCCGTCTTCGCAATCTCATGGAAGAAGCAGGACTTATTTCCGGTGTGGCAGGCCGCGCCAGTCTGGGACACCTTTGCCAGAATCGTGTCCAGATCACAGTCCACAACCAGCTCCTTCACATATTGGAAATGGCCGCTGGTGAGGCCTTTGACCCAGAGCTCCTGACGGCTCCGGCTGAAATACGTCATCTTTCCTGTCTCAATGGTCCTGTTGAAGGCTTCCTCATTCATGTAGGCTACCATCAGAACCTCGTCCGTCCGGTAGTCCTGAACCACCACAGGAACCAGGCCATCCGGGCCCAGCTTGAACTCAGACCATTCCATATTGCAGTTCAGCGGATTTAAACGCTCCTCAAAGGGCTTCAGCTCATTGATATAGATCAGCTCGCTGACATACTCCTCCACAAGGGCAGCAGGAGCGCTGACTACATCAGAGCTGTCCACGGAGGCTGCGATCTTCTCTTTTCCGAACCGTTTGGAGGCTTCCTCCGTCAGGTCAATGTTATCCTGCCGCGCATAATTCAGAATCACCTTCTCACAGCCGGCATAAAGATATTTCTTCACATCCTCCAGCCTGCGGATGCGGCCGCCGGCCTTCACGGGAACCTCTGCCGCACGGCAGATCTCCTTTAACGCTCCGATGGAAAGCTCGTGATCCCCATCCATGTCAGACAGATCAAAGACCAGAATCTCATCAGCGCCATTGTCGCTGTAATATCTGGCAAGGACGGACGGTTCCCGCTCTTCTCCCTTTACCTTTCCGGCCATCAGCCGGATGACAGCTGTGTTTCGTTCACTCATATCAAAGACTTCCTTTCGTTGACAATACATCTGTTATCCTCGGGTCATGGGCCACAGCCATATCGAGAGCCTTGGCGAAGGCCTTGAACATTCCCTCGATCATATGATGGCTGTTCCCGCCTGAAAGCATCTTAAAATGCAGGTTCATGCCTGCGCTGTAGGAAATGGCATAGAAAAATTCCTTTACCATCTGGGTATCCATCTCTCCCACCCTTTCTGTGGGAAATTCCGCGTCGGAGACATAGTACGGACGCCCTGACAGGTCCAGCGAGCAGAGCACCAGAGACTCGTCCATAGGAAGAATACAGGTTCCGTAGCGCACGATTCCCTTCTTGTCTCCCACTGCCTCCCGGATGGCCTGGCCCAGTACAATTCCCGTATCTTCTATGGTATGATGGCAGTCCACCTCCAGATCGCCCTTCACATGGCATTCCAGATCAAAGAGCCCGTGGCGGGCAAACCCGTTCAGCATATGGTCGAAAAAGCCGATTCCCGTGGAAATATCCGCCTTTCCGCTGCCGTCCAGATTCAACCGGACTGCGATATCTGTCTCTTTTGTGGTCCTTGTGATCGATGCGGTACGCTCCATATCATACCTCCTTTTTCTCAAACCTGACTGCGACCGAGTTGGCATGGGCCGTCAGCCCTTCCGCCTTCGCGAAGGTTTCGATATCCTCATGCACAGCCTCCAGCGCTTCTCTGGAATAATATACAATGCTTGATTTCTTGATGAAGTCGTCCACACTTAAGGGCGAGAAGAACTTCGCCGTTCCGTTCGTAGGAAGCACATGGTTCGGTCCCGCGAAATAGTCTCCCAGGGGCTCGCTGGCATATTCTCCGATGAAGATAGCGCCCGCGTTCCGGATCTTCGTCATCACCTGGAAGGGATCTTTTGTGACGATCTCCAGATGCTCGGACGCGATCTCATTTGCCGCTCTGATGGCTTCCTCCAGATTCTCCGCAATCAGGATGTATCCGTAATTCTCCAGGGATTTTTCCAGAATCTCTTTTCTGGTCAGCTGCTCCAGAAAACCGTTTATCTCTTCCTGCACCTTCTCTGCCAGCTCCCTGCTGGTCGTCACAAGAATCGCGGAGGCCATCTCGTCGTGCTCCGCCTGGCTTAAGAGATCCGCCGCCACATAGCGGGGATTGGCTGTCTCATCAGCCAGTACCAGGATCTCACTGGGACCGGCGATGGAATCGATGCTCACAAAGCCATAGACCGCCTTTTTCGCCAGAGCCACGTAGATGTTTCCAGGGCCCACAATCTTGTCTACCTTCGGCACGCTTTTCGTTCCGTATGCCAGAGCCGCGATCGCCTGGGCGCCGCCCACCTTGTAGATCTCATCCGCTCCGGCCTCGCAGGCTGCCACCAGCGTATTGGCGCAGACCTTTCCGTCCTTTCCGGGCGGGGTCGTCATGATGATCCGCTCCACTCCCGCCACCTTGGCCGGCACAATGTTCATCAGCACGGAAGACGGGTAGACCGCCTTTCCGCCCGGGACATAGACGCCGCAGGATGCAAGGGCGCTGATCTTCTGGCCCAGAAGCGTGCCATCCGGCTTGCTGTCAAACCAGCTGTACCGCTTCTGCTTCTCATGGTAGCTGCGGATATTGACAAGAGCCTTCCGGATGACCTCCAGAAGCTCCGGGGCCACGAGACGGTACGCCTCTTCGATCTCTTCCTTTGTGACGCGGATGCTTCCGGCGTCCATATGCACGCCGTCAAAGCGCTCCGTATAGGAAAACAGCGCCTTGTCCCCGTCCCTTTTCACATCCTCAATGATCGCGTTCACCCGATCCGCATACTCCCCGTAGTGGTTGGGGCTTCTTTTCAACAGCTCGTCCAGAAGATTTTTCCGGCTGTTCTCATCCAGTGTGATAACTCTCATGACTTCCTCCCAAGCAGATATCCGAAATATCGGTTAAAAATCCAGACAATCGGAATCTCCGCCACACAGACCAATACGGCTACGCCCAGGTTAAAGACGGCCTGAGGCAGCGGGATCCGGTTGTCGATAAAAAACATTCCTAACGATACATAGTATACCACGAAAAACGTGGCATGTGTACACATAATCACAAGCGAGTTTTTTCCCAGCCAGGCCAGGAACCGGCACGGCGGAAGGGCCCGGAGCAGGCCGAGCAATCCCGTGCAGGATAAAAACGCAGCCAGATAGTGCAGCGGCTCTACATAAAGATAATGGAGATCAAAAAACGGGAACAGCAGAGCCAGCAGGGCCCCCGGCGCCAGAAGGAGTGAAAGCCCAAGGCAGGCAAGCCGGCCCTTTCTTTTCTTTCCCGGAGCCTCCCGGCCGTCTGCCCCGCCGCTTTGGAAGCACCTTTGCTCCAGCGCGCCCAGATACCAGCCCATCAGCAGGAAAGGCATAGCCAGAATTCCCCGGAGCAGCGTAATCACCAAATCCAGGCCCGCATAGCCCGCAAGGCTTAAATCCATAGCCACGTAGCTGTCAAGACGGAAGCCAACCGTCACCGCAGACGCGGCCACCGTCAGAATAAGCACCGCTGCATTGCGGAAAGCGGGCCTTAAGCATCTTTCCAGCAGAAGGAACAGGGCTCCCGCGATAAAATAGGCTGGCAGGAACCACAGAATATGGATTCCATAACCGGTAACCGCGTCTACATACTGCCTTGCCAGCTGAGAAGACGTCAGGCTTCCCGAATCCAGCAGATACCCCAGGGTATTCATAGTCAGCAGCATAACCGTAAAGGAAGCGTAGGGAATCAGCGTTCCCCTCGCTTTTCCTGCAAGGGCCGAAAAAAATGGACGCCCTTCGTCCCGTTTTACATAAGCCAGAATCCCCCCTATCACGAAAAAAAGCGGCATGTGAAAGGAAGAGATCCATTTCAGGGTATCCTCCTGAATATATTCAATATGGCCCAGGACGACGAGAAAAATCCCGACGCCCTTTGCCATATCCAGATAAGTCAGTCGTTTCTGCGGCATGAAATCCTCCTGTCAGTCGTTTCCGAATCCGTCATCCAAAATACAGGCCTGCCCAAGCGCGCGCCTGTCAGGAGAGCGCTGCCTTCAGCTCCCGGATCAGCCCTGTGATCCGCTCCGCTTCCATCTTCATGCTCACCTGATTTACCACCATGCGCGCAGAAAGCGGCATGATCTCTTCCAGCACCTCCAGGCCATTCTCTCTTAAGGTGGAGCCTGTCTCCACAATATCTACGATAACCTCGGAAAGTCCCACCAGAGGGGCCAGCTCGATGGAACCGTTCAGCTTGATGATCTCCACGGTCTGGTGCTTTTGATTGTAAAAATAATCCTTGGCGATATCCGGGTACTTGGTCGCCACCCGGATCTGCTCCTGGTGCGCCAGCTTTTCCCGGGCGGAAGCCGGTCCGCAGACACACATCCGGCACTTGCCAAAGCCCAGATCCAGCACCTCGTACATCTTCCGGCCTTCCTCCACCAGCGTATCCTTTCCGACCACGCCAATATCCGCCGCGCCGTACTCCACATAGGTCGGCACGTCCGGCCCTTTCGCAAGGAAAAACTTCAGCTTCAGCTCGTCGTTGACAAAAATCAGCTTCCGGCTGTCCGGATCCTTCATTTCCTCGCAGGTGATTCCCACCTTCTCCAGAAGCTCCAGCGTCTTCTTCGCAAGGCGCCCCTTGGTAAGCGCAAAGGTCAGATACCGCGTCCCCTCTGGTCCTGTCGCCTCTTTCCGGGTCTCGCTGCTGTTCAACGCTCTCTGGAGCTGATCCACTACAATGGCAAAGCCGACAGCTGGCAGCTCCCGCCCGAAATGGGAAAGGAGGCTGTCGTAGCGGCCTCCCTTGGCCACCGGCTCGCCATAGCCGTAGGAATACGCCCGGAACACAATTCCGGTATAGTAATTGTATTTGCTCAGCATACTCAGATCGAAACTGATATATTTTTCAAAGCCTTTCTCCTTCAGGCCTCTGTAGATATCCTCCAGGCGGGAAAGAGCCTGCAGCGCTTCCGGGTTGTCCGTAAGCGCTCTGGCCTTCTCAAGGGCCTCCGCAGAGCCGGAAAGAGTAGCCATTTCCAGGAAGGTCTCCCGCAGCTTCGGGGAAAGCTCATAGTCTGCAAGCAGCTCCTCCGCCGCGAACCGGTTCTTGTCGGAGATCAGACGGCGCAGGCTCTCTTCCGCTTCGCTCCCGATGCCTGCTTCCTTCAGAAGTGCCTTGAAAAATTCCACCTGCCCCACGCTTACCTGAAATTCTTCCAGGCCTGCCGCCTTCAGGGCTTCCACGAGCACCGACAGAAGCTCCACGTCCGCAGAGACGCTTTCCTCCCCCATGAGCTCCGCGCCCAGCTGCGTCGTCTCCTTGAGGCGGCCCTGATATTTGTCGTAGTTGATAAAAGTATTTCCCATATAGCAGAGACGAATCGGCGTCTCGTCATGGAAATATTTCGACACGGCACGGGCGATGGACGGCGTCATATCCGGACGCAGCGCCAGCGTATTGCCTTCCTTGTCGAAAAATTTATAAAGCTCCCGGGAGGGGACGGTTCCCACTTCCCTGGAAAATACATCGAAGAACTCAAAGGTGGGCGTCTCAATGCCCTGGTAGCCGCGCTCCGCGAGGACACGGTAGAGAAGCTGCTGCAGCTCAAACTTCTGCACAAACTCGCTGCCGTAAATGTCCCTCACACCCTCCGGCGTATGTAAGATCGGATTCTGGTTTTTCATATCGGTGACCGCTCCTTTAGCTGAAATCTATCCTGTATTGTAACATATTCTGCCGGAAATGTGCAACGTGCAAAAGGGGGCCGACGGCGCGTCTTACCCGCTTCAGTGACTTTTCACCAGCCTGTCTGCGTATCAGATACATGTTCCAAAACACAAAAAATGACCACAAATCCCCGTAAATCAGGGTTCCATGGTCATTTGGCTCTTCAGACACCGAAGATAACTGTCTGCCCTTGTTTCCGTATCAAAGACGGATACATTCACTGTTTTCTCAAATATTTTACCGCACACATAATGATTAGAATGGATGCCGCCATTTCCAGAAGGAATTTGATACTGTTTAAAATGATTGATATATACGCAAACCCCATACGCAATCCCCCTCTTATCAGGAAAAATCAGAAATGTATATGTCATAATAATTATAGCATATACAATAATTCCTGTAAACGCAAAAGGCTGTGAAAACTCACGCTATGCATCCATCATTTTCTGAATTCCATCCAGATAAGGCACCAGATATCCTCCGTGGGGGTTCAGCACAAATTCCGGTGAAAGCTCCTCGTGCCGGAAGCTTTTGCGCCCTCCGGCCGCCGCGCGGTCCCAGAACTCCCGCATCCTCTGATAAGACAGATAGTAGAGCTCATTCCGGTGGGAAAAGAAAATAATCAGAAAGGCAACTCCCTCCTGCCGCTCAAAATCCTCCATAAATTTCACCTGATGCTCATGAATGTTCTGAAGCGGAAAGGTGTCGCTGTCACACTCCTTGGCATCGAAGCAGACAGGGATGCCCTGAACTGCCCCGATGTAATCCACCGTACTTTTCTGATCGAAATATGCCAGCGTAATATGGCGGTGCTCCTTATCAATTTTGATCGGCGTAATAGGCGTAGGAACCTTCTGAATCAGCGCGAGCCCCTGCTCTCTGTATTTTTCATTGGTCCGGTTGATCAGATCCTCCAGCGTGGAACCGCGGAGGCCCCGTGAATTCCAGGTTGCCATACTACTCTGCCTGGAAGGGAGCCAGATCCTTCACTGCGTCCTGAAGTGAAATTTTCTGATCGCCATTATCAATATCAATCAGGCGGTATCTGTCATTTCCCATATGAAGCTCCTTCATGTAGCTGAGCTGGCGCAGGCCGTGTCGGGACTCAATCCGCTCCACCAGGGCGTGATGCTCTTCCTCCTTCATGGCGTACACCAGATCCACGCAGGCCTGATCCACTGCCAGGATATCGAGGGACGCCAAGATTCCTACATTGGGCGTCACCACCGGCTCTGCCGCCGTGCCCTCGCAGTCGCAGGATACGGACATATTCCGCATCACATTGATATAGCTGATATGCTCTCCGAAATGATCTACAACCGCCTTGGCTGATTCCGTCATCCTTTCCATAAATTCCTCATTGGAAATATCCCACATGTCATCGGATCCTGGCGTCGTGTGAATCATGGCCTTCCCGATACGGCCATCCGCGCAGCCGATTCCGATATTCTTATTTGAACCGCCAAAGCCACCCTTACTGTGCCCCTTAAAATGGGTCAGCACAAACAGGGAATCATAATTCAGAATGTTTTTTCCCATATGCATTTCTGTGAACCATTTACCACCCTTTACCGGAAGCGCCGTCGTTCCATCCTCATCCATGATGTCCACCGGGCAAAATGTCCATCCGTTCACCTTGAGCGTCTCTCTGTGGTTCTCTGTTGTATAGCGGCCGCCGTCGTAATAGGTATTCGTCTCCACGATTGCAGCGTCCGGAAGCTCCTTTTGAATCAATTCCTGCACCCAGGAACGCGGAATGATGTTGGGGCCATGAGGCTCTCCGGTATGCAGCTTGATTCCCACTCTTCCGGTCAGGCCGCCATGGATACGTTCATAAATCCTCTGCAGCCCCTCTGCAGACAAATCTCTCGTAAAATATACCACGGATTGTGCCCCGCTTCTCTCCTCGTAAGGAATGTAATGATCTCCTCCGGTTCCCGGAACTGGTTTCTGATTTGACATTGAAAATTCCTCCTTCTCTTAAACTGACAGCAGGAAGCAGTCATTTTCTATATTGTATCATATTCCACCAGACTTTGGTATTGCCAGATTGTTTTACCTCCTCCGTCTGTGAAAAACCGGTCAGACAGTGGAAGCTTCCCCTGCCTGACCGGTTTCTAAAGCTCTTCGCAGATTTCTTTTAAATACTCCAGCGGATACTGGGTCCTGGCAGCCGTCTCCTCCAGAGACAGGCCGCTTTTATAAAGCCGCCTCGCCACGTATTCCATGGACTCGCCCACTTCAATCAGATGCCCGTCCGGATCATAGAGGCGGGCGACTCTCTGTCCCCAATCATGCTCCTTCAGGGAATGCAGAAAACGCACCTCCTCCGGATATGCCGCAAGCTTTTCCAGGAAGCTGTCCATATCATTCTCTTCAAAATACAGCTCTGCGTCGCTGTCGCCCCAGGTAAAGGACTTTCCGATCAGCCGTTCCCAGACGCAGGCTTCCTGCAGCGTCAATCCTTCTGTCAGAATCACATTTCCATCCAGATCGAGAATCACATCCAGTCCGAACAGCTCATGGTAAAACCGTTTGGAGCGTTCTATATCATTTACTACCAGCAAAATGTTTTTCAGCTTCATTTTTTCTCCTTTTATCTGCGGCTGCATAAGCGCCGTCAACACCTGTTTTTCTCACCTGCCTGAAGCCTTTTCACGCAGAATTGCATCAAATATCCCCGGAAGCGGCGCTGTGAATACCTTCCCCGACACCTCCGCCAGCGCGCCGGAAAGCTCCGGAAATTCCAGGCGGTACGCATGGAGAAGCTGATATTTCAGCCCGAATTCCCTCGAAAACAGCCGGTTGATTTCCGGCTTTCCATATTTGGCGTCCCCGATCAGCGGATGGCCAAGAGCGGCCAGATGGGCCCGGATCTGATGGGAACGTCCGGTCAGCAGATTGATTTCCAGATAAGTAAACGGCTTCCCAAAAAGCCGGAAGGTCTGAAGCGGATAATACTCGGTACAGATCGGCAGGGTTCCTTCCCGCTCTTCCTTCAAAACCTGCACCTGATTTGTGCGCTCATTTTTAAAAAGCCAGCCTTCTGCCCTTGTATTCTTCGCGATCGTCCCGGCGGCAATTGTGCGGTAAAATTTGTGCAGGCTCCGTGTCCGGAACAGCTCATTTAACTCCTGCAGGCCCTTAAGGCTTTTCCCGGCGGCCACAAGTCCGCTGGTATTCCGGTCAAGACGGCTGCAGATGCCCGGGCGGAAGCTCCGAAGGCTCTCTTCTGTAAGCTGGCCGGACTCCAGCAGATACTCTGTCAGATATTCCACGAGCGAAATGTCCGCAGGGCAGGCCTTCTGAGAGAGAAGGCCCGCAGGCTTATAAAAAAGGATCACATTTTTATCTTCATAGATGATTTCCGGACGCAGGTTTTCCGGAAGCTTTTCTGTAAGCCTCTGCGTGGATTTCTTCCGCGGTGAGCTCTTTCCTCCGCGTAAGGCTTCGCCGCGCAGGCCATCACCGTCTGCTGCAGATCTACTTCCTGATATGCCTTTTCCCGCAACAGAAGAAAAACCGTCTATGGTCTCATCCGCGAGAAACAGGCGGATCTCGTCTCCCAGGCTCAGATACTCGTTTCCCTGGGCCTTTTTCCCGTTCAGTGTAATATTTTTTTTGCGCAGCATTTTATAAAAGAAGCTTTTCGGAGCTTTGTCCATATACTTTTCCAGCAGGCGCAAAAGGCGCTGCCCGGCTTCGTTTTCTCCAACTGTTAAAAGGCGCATCCGCTTTCTTCTCCTTTACAGCGACAGTGATAAAACCAGCTGCCGGATACACTGCTCCCGGTTCATCCCCGGGAACCTCTCGTCCGGCGTAAACGGAATCTCCTCCGGATCCCGCTTTGCCAGGGCATCCACCCGGTCAAGATAAACCTTCAAATCCGGAAAAATATGCGCGTGAATCCCGGAAATGCCGTTTTCCTTCAGCATTTTTACAATATGATCCTGCACAGGCCTTAAATCTGTGTTTTTCATAGTCGTATAGCCTGCCACCTCATTTCCGCAGATAACCAGACTGTGAACGGGATAATTCTTCTCGTATGTAGTCAGAACCAGCTCATAGGCTCTGGTCAGCTTTCCTGCGTGGCTTTCGATTTCCTCATACAATTCCTTTGGCATGGAGCGCCGCTTCAGGAACATCAGAACATTTACCATCTCCTTGCAGGCCGGAAGGCAGCCGACGATAGCCAGAATCGTAAAATAATTCCGCTTTGTGCCTGTCGACACATAGCCCAGCACAAAAATGGCTATGGGTATCAGAAAAAACAAAAGAGTCTTTAAAATCTGGGATTTTTTATGGGAGTCCGTATAGCCCCATTCTCCCTTTTCCGGTTTACGCATGGGCAGCTTCTCCTTCTCTCTTATGCAATGCCGTCTGATGCAGGCAAAAGGCTGCTTTACAGCAGCTTTTCCCATTCAGCTTCCTTAAATCCCACCAGCACCTGTGCATCCGTCACGACAATCGGACGCTTCACCAGCATGCCGTCTGTGGCAAGAAGAGCGTACTGCTCTTCCTCGCTCATATTGGGGAGCTTCTCCTTCAGGTTCATATTTTTATAAAGCAGGCCGCTGGTATTGAAAAATTTCTTTAAGGGCAGGCCGCTTTTCTGATGCCATTCCTTAAGCTCCTGCGCTGTCGGATTCTGTTCTTTGATGTGGCGCGCCTCATAGGATACCCCGTGGCTGTCCAGCCATTTCTTCGCTTTCTGGCAGGTGGAGCAGGGTGGATACTGTAAAAATAAAATACTCATAGCCTTATCTCTCCTTTTTCATGTGTCTGTTGAGTTCTTTTGAATCAGATTCCATAAAATCCATATCCGGAATTTTATAGGCCCAGAATCTCATGAATCTGAGGGATCGTTTTCCCTTCCTCCCGGAGAGCCTTGATACGGGCAATACGCTCTATGGTCTTTTCCCTGGGATAACGCCTGGTCAGCTTCTCTTCCTCCTGCTCAAAGGGGAGAAAGCCTTCCTCCGTATAGAATTTCAGAGTGCTGTAGCGCACTCCTGTCAGCCGCGTGAGCTCTCCGATGGTCACGTATTCGGAAGCCAGAATCGCTTCCATACTTCTTTGTCTTGACATAACCGCGCCTCCTTGTCAGGTAGCTGCGACAATCAACAGAACAAACAGGTTATCAATGTCTTCCAGCACCTTCTGAAGCGCTTTTACCTGGGGATTCTCCTTAATTTCTTTCAGCCTGGCCTTCAGCGCCTTCTTTTCGTAAGCAGAAAAATACCGGGACAATTCACCGCTTTTATCAAGAAGGGCTGTCAGTGCTATGATATCCTCGGACAGCTCGCCATCCTCCAGAAGCTCCGCGCGGATATTCTGAATCACACGGTCAAGCTCCCTTTCGTCCGGAACATAAATGGTCTTTCCGCCGAAAAGCCCGCCCCTCTCTTCTGTGGCGCAGCCAGCTTCTACCAGGGATTTGCCGACCGAGTCAATTATTTCGTTAATATTCTGATCCGTAAAGGTGACGGAATTGCGTTCCATGATCTTTTTGAATTTGACTGGCTGCTTCTGCTCGATATAGGAATAGACCGGCCGCAGATAGCTCCTGCTGTCCGGAAGCTGGGTTCTTATGGACAGCTTGTCTTTTTCCTCCCGGGCAATCACTCCGTCCATCAGAAGCTCCAGCACGCAGGCTCCTGTCAGACACATGCCCTTTTCAATGTCGAAGGTCGAAATTTTCCCTTTGTTGCGCAGTACACAGAGCAGATATTCCTGGGTGAGCGACAGATTTTGCATATAGGTTTCCTCCTTATTCCAATGCGGCAGGCTCTTCCAGCCGGCTCCTGCTTATTTGAAACCGAGAAGCCCTGTTCTCGCCGCTTATTTCTTATTACTTACTACTTACGATATAAACATATCACGGCATATGGGCTCTGTCAAGTTCTTTTTTGTGAAAGGCAGTGTTTTATTCGTTACCGTTTTCCTCACAGATAGGAACTGCCGGCTCTGTACGGAAAGATCCCGATGCGCAGAATCTTCTTTACCAGCGACCACATTCCATTTAAAATTCCGGTATTGACATAGTTGATCGGGGTCCACAGAAGGCCAGTTACAAGACAAAGCACAAGGATCAGAGGCGCATATCTCCGGATTTTCGCAAAAAAGCGCCCGGCTCCCGGAATAAGCTCCTGCAGCACTTTGGAGCCGTCCAGAGGCGGAAGCGGGATCAGATTGAAGGTGCCAAGCCCGATATTGATCACGGCCAGATAGTAAAACCAGAGCATGATACTGCTTCCGTTCTGATAGAAAACTCCGTAGAGCAGCATCCCCAGGAAGCCGACCAGGTAATTCATGCAGGGACCTGCCAGGGAAACGAGGATAATCCCCTTTTTCCGGTTCTTATAATACGCCGTGTTGATGCGGACCGGCTTCGCCCAGCCCATCCGGAACAGGAGCAGGCAGATGGTTCCCCAGAAATCCAAATGCGCGAATGGATTGAGCGTCAGGCGCCCTTCTCTCTTTGGCGTCGGATCCCCCAGCCGGTAGGAAACATACCCATGCGCAAACTCATGCGCCGTAATTGCAATTAAAATTGCGGGAATTGTGTAAAGCAGTTCCCTGATATATGCCATAGAAAGCAAAAATCTCATATTATGCACCTCGCCCTGTAATTTAACATTTCATATCTGTACAGTCCAGTCCCTCTGTCTGCCTTTATTATATAGAGTCTCCGCTTTTCTGCATATAGACAAAACCACCGGAATGTAAAACCTGTTTACATTCCGGCGTTCCAGTAAAGCAGCCTCTTGTCTGCTTTCTTTTCTCACTCATATCGGCCTTTTGCCACTTTCTTTCCCCGCAGCGCGCTCTGGTTTTTATTGACAAACGATCTGGTTCTCGCCCGCAAAAGAATTTTGCGCCCCTCTGGCGTCCGTGTGTAGATAAGCCGGAATCTTCCAAGTGCGCCGCGCATATGCTTTTCAAATACGGCTGCACGCTCCTTCTGCTTTCCGAAAATCTCCGGCACCGCATAGTATTCGCCATTCTTCCCGAGTCTTCTGTCCCGTGACAGAAGATATCTGGGATTGTCAATGACGCCCCAAAGCTCTTCCATGCAGCAGGCGAACGTAGTCTTATCCCTCATGGTTCCGCCCTTCAGGTAAGTACGGATCAGCATTCCTTCCGCAGATTCCACCTCTGCCCTGCAATGCTCCGGATCTTCCAGCTCCCCGATCTCTATCAGCGCCCTGGACACACCCCGGCTGATATGCTTCATCCTCCGCTCCGGCGTACTGAACCGGAAAAGCAGGATTCCATACCTGGCAATGAGAACTGCCATCAGGACCATGAGAACTCCCAGAAGATTCACCTGCAGGGCGTTCTGTCCGCTGACACGCAGAAAAGAACGTGCCAGCTGTATCAGGATCGTCAGGATAATGTTTATGATCTCGATTCCCAGAGCATGAATAAAAAGATAGCTGGTCTTAAGCTCTTCCGCAGGAATCTCCTCCACCTGCTCCACTTCCATGCCGCCCCGGATTTCTGTCAACGACTCCTGCCACCGCCTGCGCAGGCCGTCTCTGTCTGCGGACCTGCTAAGCATCATCTGGTTGATCTCTTCCATCTTCTCACGGGAATCAAATTCCGGTATGTTCAGACGGGCGATCCCGCTCTCTATCACAGGCTCCTTCCAGGACACGCCCAGGAAGGAATCAAACCTTCTGACCAGCGTCTCATAGTCGCCGGAAAAATCGGCATGCCTCGTCTTCCCGTCCTTCTGCGGAAAAATGCAGGCCAGGTGCCAGATGTTCCCCGTCTTTTCCGGATGCTCCCGATCCGTCCGGATCGTCCGGCCGCGCATCTGGTTGCTCAGCATAAACGAGCCCACATAGGTCGCAAGAATCAGAGAATTGACGCAGGGCGCGTCCCAGCCCTCTCCCAGAAGGGATTTCGTCCCCACAAGGGCGTTGATGTCTCCCTGCTGAAAAAGCTCTGTCACGGCAGCCACCACATGGGTATTTTTCCCTTTCACCTGAAGCCGTCCGTAACCGGAATCCCGAAGCGGCGACAGCGTCCCCTCGCAGCCCTTTTCCGCCAGAAAGCGCTCCAGCTTCTCTTTTGTCTCCATCGGAACGATGACAACCGTACCGCTCAGGCAGCCCAGGCGGAGGCCCTCCTTCTGCATTCTTCTCAAATGCTCAAAAATGGGGACCGCGCCGATTTCAGAGGTCATGTCCTGATCCGTTCCCACAAGGGACAGCTTCTCTTTTTTGATGTAATCGCACAGAACCAGCAGGCGGAGCTCTTCTCCCTGAGCCTGATACTCTGCCTCTGCGATCCTACGGATGCTGTCCATCTTTCCGCGGCTTTTGACGAGCAGCTTCTGCATCGCATCCTTATGTGTCAGGGATACCTTTCCCCTGTATATGCAGCCTGCCTCCTTCAGCTCCCGGAGCAGTCCCTCTTTTTCCTCCCCGGATACCTGGTAGGACTCCGCGTCATCATACAGAAAGCCCTGCAGCAGGGCCTCCAGCCAGCTGTCATTAAGCCCCGGCAGCCTCCCCTTCGTCCCGATCAGCTCCATGAAATAGGGCGAAAATGGGATCCCCTGGGCCTGACAGAAAATGAGAAGCGCCGAAAAATATTTCGGATTGTCCAGGAACCGTTCCCCGTACTCCTCCGGATTTGCAAGTCCTTTGTGAGAGGCGATCATCCGGGTAAAGGAATCTCCTGTCAGGATCGCATTTCTGATTTTTTCCGTCTCATCCTGGTATTTTTTGATCTCCGCCAGCTCTTCCTTTACAGGCCAGTTAAAATACACATAATCTTCATGGGGACAGAGGCTTCCTTCCTTTACCAGCTCCGGCGTAAAAATCTCTTCATCGATTGGACCGCACAGATCAATGTAACGCTTCCATTGTCCCGGAGTGCTGTCATAGGGCGGCGTCGCAGTAAGGGAAATCACCGTCACTTCCTTCATTTCCTTCATAAAGGCTTCCAGCGCCTTCCACCACTCGCTTCTCAGATGATGCGCCTCATCCAGGCAGATGGTCCTCACTCCCGCAGCCTGAACTGCCTTAAAAATATCAAAATCCCGGAAATCTACCTTTTCTGTGTCCCTGTCTTCCTTTTCCTCCGTCTCTTTTTCTTCCGCCTCCTCCTCATCTCCGGCCGAAAGCTCTCCCCGATCATGCTTCATCGCACTGTACAAAGCCTGGTAGGTCACAGCAGTGACTGCTTTCATGTCCTTCAGATCGTTTGACAGGATTTCCTCCGGCCTGTACTCTGCGGTAAGAAAACCGCTTGCAATACGTTCCAGCCACTGCTGCCGGATCGTAATGCTTGGAGACAGGATCAGGCACGGCTCGCCCAGACGCCGGATCAGCTCGATTCCAAGCGTCGTCTTTCCCGAGCCAGGCGCGGCCACAATATGCAGCCGTTTATCCTGCAGATATTTCTGCGCATTTTCCAGAACTCTCTCCTGATAGGTTCTCCATTTTCCCTGAAACTGTAAAACGCCGTCGTAAATATTCTTCATTTTTTCTCCCACCGTCTGAGTACATCCTTTAACGGTTCATCCAAATAGGAATACGCTTTCTCTTTTATCCATTCGGGAATCCCGTAGGCAGCCCCGGCTATGCTGCCGGTGATGGCAGCCAGGGTATCGCTGTCGCCGCCAAGGGAAATGGCGTTGCGGATGGCGTCCTCAAAGTCTGTGCTTTCCAGAAATGCGGTAATCGCCTGCGGCACAGTGCCCTGGCATCAGATTGGCTATAATCAAATTTTATCATTTTCCAGCTCCGCTATCAAGAGTGTCATCCGGCAGATAGTCCTTCGCCCTGATCCTTTCCTCTATCTGCTCACAATCCGGTAATAGGTTCTGGCCGTCAACAGATACACAATCACATAGAATGCCGCGAACACCAGGAAGCTGACCGCCGTGCAGGCCATATAAAGCCTCGTATTGGACAGATAAAGAAGCGCCAGCAGCCGGGACATGAGTGGAAAGGCCGCAGCCACATGGACGCCCGCCACAAGCAGAGGCAGGAAAAACACGGTCAGGACCTGGGAGCGGATGGCGGCCCGGACCTCCCGGCGGCTCAAGCCTACCTTGCGCATAATCGAAAAGCGTTCCCTGTCCTCAAAGCCCTCGGAAATCTGCTTGTAATAGATGATGAGCACTGCCGCCATGAGGAAAAGCACGCCCAGGAACAGTCCCAGGAAGAAGAAGCCGCCGTACAGCTTCAGGTAGATGGCGTCTGCGTCTACCTTGGAATCCGGAGAGCCTTTCAGCTCTCCATTCTGCATCAGGTCCAGCAGAGCCGCCGCAAAGGCGCGCTGCTCTTCCTGGGCCGCGTCCGTGTCAAAGGCATAAAAGCTGTCCGGCTCACTTGCGATATTCGTCAGAGCCTCCTTCTGCTTCGCATAGATCGCATCCATCTCCTGCTGCCCGGGAACGACCAGAAAATAGCTGCTTGCGATATTGGCGGCCATAAGGCCTTTTCCCGGGAAATCATCCAGCACGGCTTTCACCTGATATTCCCGATCGAACAGCTTCAGTGACGGGGCGTTGTACCCTCCCTGGCTGTCATAGAGAAGAATCTCTCCATCTGAGAGCGAAGCATTGGCCCCGGCAGCCCCGTTGTACTCGTCCAGAGTGATAACGTACAGATTTACAATCTTATCCGCGTCCAAAAGGACGTTCTCCCGTGATACCCGGAAGGAATTTCCCTCCTGCATGGCAGAAAATACCAGATAGGAATACTCCACCTCGTCCGTCACGGAAAGCCCCTGCTCCTGCTGAAGCTCCCGCACGCGGGCATACAGCGCCTCGCTCCTTTCCTCTGTGTCCTCCCGGGAATAGACCACAAAGTCATAGGGATACCGGGAATTTACCACATCATCAATTCCGATCATCAGCGAGCTTGTGGCTGAAATCATCACCAGCACCATCGTGGACAGGATACAGATATTCGCCAGGCCGACCGCGTTCTGCTTCATCCGGTAAATCATGCCGGAGACGCTGATAAAATGGCCTGTCCTGTAGTAATAGGACTTGCTGCTTCTCAAAAGCTTCAGAAAAGCGATACTTCCCGCCGTAAACAAAAGATAGGTCCCCACAACCACCAGCGTGGCAGCTATGAAAAAGATATAGATGGAAGAAATCGGGTTTTTCGTCGTGATCGCCAGATAATATCCGGTTCCCACACAGAGAAATCCCAAAAGTGCCGAGAGCCATTTCGTCTTCGGCTCCCGTTCTCCCGCCTGACTGTCCTGCAGCAGGCTCACAGGCGTCGCCACCTGAATCTGGCGCACTGCGTTCAGAAAAATCAACAGAAAAATCACGGCAAAGAGCCGGACTGTACTCCAGATTGCTTCCGCAGATACAAAAAAGCCGAGAGAAACCTCCGCCCGCACAATTTTTGCAATCAGCAGAAACATTAGCTTATCCAGCGCCATTCCAAACAGCAGGCCGCCCGCCATACTGATGAAAAATGCGTACAGAGATTCCCAGGCCAGAGTCTTTGCCAGATGGCGTTTTCCCAGTCCCAGAATATGAAAGACACCAAATTCCTTCTTTCTCCGTTTCAGAAGAAAGCTGTTTGTATAAAACAGAAAGATCAGCGCAAACAGGCCAATGATTCTTGTCCCCATTTCCATCAGCGAAATCAGGGTCTGATCTCCCGCCATCTCCTCCAGCCCCGGATTCAGGGACAGCGACTTTACAATATAATAGAGCATGACCGTTACAACACAGGTCAGAATATAGGGAAAATAGGTGCTCCCGTTCTTTTTGATATTTCCGGCGGCCAGCCTTGCAAAAAATCCCCTACGCATGGCGCTCACCGCCTGTCGCAAGCAGCGTCAGCGTATTGGAAATCTTCTGAAACTGCTGTTCTTCCGTCGCGTCTCCGCGGTAAAGCTGATGGAATACCTGACCGTCCCGGATAAAGAGCACGCGCCCCGCATGACTGGCCGCTTTCGTGGAGTGCGTCACCATCAGGATCGTCTGGCCGTCCCGGTTGACCTCGCTGAAAATTCGAAGCAGATTATCGGTGGCTCTGGAATCCAGCGCGCCTGTAGGCTCATCCGCCAGCAGAAGCTTTGGCTGTGTGATCAGCGCCCGCGCCACAGCTGCCCGCTGCTTCTGTCCGCCCGACACCTCATAAGGATATTTCTTTAAAATATCCGTGATCTGCAGCTTCCGCGCCAGGAGCTTCAAGCGGCTTACCATTTCGGGATAGCTCTTTCCCGCCAGAACCAGCGGAAGAAAAATATTGTCCTGGATGGAAAAGGTGTCCAGAAGATTGAACTCCTGGAACACAAAGCCCAGATTGTCCCGGCGGAACGCCGAGATCTCCTTCTCCTTCACAGAAGAAAGATTTCTTCCGTCCAGGATCACCTCGCCGCCTGTGGGCCTGTCAAGGGCCGCCAGGATATTTAAGAGCGTCGTCTTTCCGGAGCCCGACTCTCCCATAATTGCCACATATTCGCCCTCTTCCACGGAAAAGGACACGTTCGTCAGCGCCTGTACCTGATTTCCGCCGAAACGGGTCGTGTAAATCTTTTTCAGGCATCTCGCCTCTAGAATTGCCATAATGTTTCATACCTCCTGCTTTTCATGGAGACATACACCGGCGCCATAGGTCCCTGCCGGAGACTTACAGATGCGTTCTGTTCTATGACCGGCGCCGTTTCGTATGTCTGTACTATAAAAATAGCAGAAACGGCCGGGACGCCGCCATGGAAGCAGGTGACATTCCGGCCCTTTGATGTGACATTTTTGTAAGCTTGATTACAGGCAGCTTCATTCAGCTCCTTTGGCGGCAGCTCTTATTCCGCCTCTACCCTCTCTGTATGGAGATCGATAAAAACGGTGGTCCCAGCTCCCGGCTCAGACTCAGCCTTCAGTCCGTGGGACAGCCGCCCGGCGGCTTTTTTGCAGAGATACAGGCCAAGGCCTGTGGATTTCTTATCGGAACGGCCATTATAGCCCGTAAATCCCTTTTCAAATATGCGCGGCAGATCCTCCGGCGCGATGCCGATTCCGGTGTCCGATATTTTCAGGACCTTCTCCGGCGTCACGGTGATGGAAATGGTTCCTTCCCGGGTATATTTGATGCTGTTGGACAGAATCTGCTCCAGGATAAAGAGCAGCCATTTCTCATCCGTAAGCACCCGAATCTTTGTGGGTTCGTAGGAAAGCTTCAATTTCTTACGGACAAACAGCGGAGCATATTTGTGGATGGCCTGCCGGATGATGCCGTCCAGCTCATATTCCTGAAACACATAATCGGAGGAATCGCTGTCAAGCCGCAGATAGCTTAAGACCATTTCCACATACTGTTCGATGCGGAAAAGCTCTGCGGACAGCTCCCGGTGCTCCTCCGTGTCTTCCCCCTCAAGCGTCATCCGCATAACGGAAATCGGTGTTTTGATCTGGTGAACCCAGGTCGTGTAATAGTCCAGGCTCTCCTGCCTCCGGTTTTCCCATTCTGTCAGCGCTGCTTCCATCAGCCGTCCAAGCTCTTTCAAAAGCTCCTGCAGGTCTGCCTCCTCCACTGTCCGCGCCGGCGGCAGCTCATCCGGAAGCAGGGGAAGGTTCCGAAACGCTTCCTCATATCTGCGGCGGCGCGCAAGAGTGCGGAAAAAGTCTGCCGCCAGAACAGCCAGAAGAAGCAGAAGGCACAAGGCCCCTGCATACAGAACCGCTTCCAGCTCCAGATCGTACAGGGAGAACACCAGCGCGAAGATACCGGCGCATGCCAGAAAAAGAAGCAGCGCCGTCCGGCGCCTGATAAGATAACGCCTCAAAACCGAATGCCAGCTTTCCCGCTTTCTGCCTTCCCTGTCCATGCTTATCCTCCTCGTTCCATCCTTACTCAATCAGATAGCCGCTCCCTACCTTTGTGGTAATAAAGCCGTGAAGCCCTGCCGCCTCCAGCTTTCTGCGGAGACGGTTCACATTGACCGTCAGCGTATTCTCCTCCACATAGGAGTCCATCTGCCAGAGCTTTGTCATAGTAGGTCCGGCGCAGCAAAGCCTGCATTTTGGCTGTCATCACGTTCAGATCAACGGGTTTGGCGATAAAATCGTCGCCGCCCATATTCATGGCCATGACGATATTCATGTTATCGGAGGCTGAGGAAATGAAGATGACAGGAACCTCCGAAATCTTCCGGATCTCACTGCACCAGTGGTAGCCGTTGAAAAACGGAAGCATAATATCTACGAGAACCATGTGGGGATCGTACTCCACGAACGCCGGAATCACATTCTGGAAATCTTCCGCGCAGCGCACCTCATGGCCCCAGGCTTCTATTTGCTTCTTCATAGCCTGCGCCAGTGAAAAATCATCCTCAATAATAAAAATCCGATACATAACAGTCCTTCCCCGTCCCCGGAAATTTTCCTCTTTCTCAGCCAATCCTGGAGATGCCCTTCTGCCTTGTAAGCCCTATCCAGCCGGCTGCTGCTTCACACGGTTTATATTTCCATCCGTCAGCTTCAGCCAGGGTATTTCCAGCTCCTGCGCTCCATCCTTCCAGGAATCCACCCATGCATCATACTCTGCCTGATCCACAGGCTCTCCTGTATCCTCTCCGTCCGGCGTAATGTAATACACGGTTCCTGCGCCGCTCACATCAATCTCCTCCGGGAATTCATTGCCTTCTGCATCCGTCCCGGAAACGCTGCGGTCCCAGGCGTCCACATGGGAAGCCGCCACGTAAGTATCGCTTTCTGAATCGTACTGATACAGTGTATATGGCCAGAAGCTTTCTCCACCCAGGCCCTGATTATGGGACAATCCTGCTTCTATATATCCATTGTCATAGAAGGTCAGCATGGGATACTCGATAAACTCCTCCCGAACCATGTCAAGAGCGCTCACAAAATCATAGATAAACGCTGTCTTTCCGGCCTCATCCGTAGTCGTGTAGGCAATCAGCAGCTCCTGAGAACCATCCTGATCCACATCATATATGGCAAATTCATTCTCAGAGATATCTGCACCTGCCAGAAATCCATAGCTTTTTTCATCTGGAAACAAATGATTAAAATAAATATCGTAGAGCACGGAGTGGTAAGCGCTCCTTGCCTCTTCAGAGAGACTGCTGATGGCTTCTTCTGCTTCTGCAGGCAGTTCCCCATCTGCTGTGGCAGCTCCCTGTGCAGACTCTCCCTGTATGTCCTCTGTCTGCTCTCCGCTGTCCTGTGTTTTTTCTGTCTGCGCGGCATCTGTTCCGGACTGTGCGCTTTCCGCCTGTGTGCCGCCCGTCTCCTCCTGCGCCTGTGTGCCGCCGCACCCGGCAGCCGATAGAAGAAGGAGGCCAGATAAAACCGTCGCCAAATATTTTTTCCTGTTCATGTCTGTAATCTCCTTTGTCCTGCTGCAGGCTTCCCATCAGACTTTCCTCTGTCTGAAAATTTTCTTCTTTTCGAGATTTTTCTTCTGTCCGAAATTCTGACGTCAGAGCCGCAGTCCCTTGATGTCTTTGATCCGGGAAAGAATCACGTTATTCGTACATTCCAGTACGCCGGGCAGCTTGTCGATCGTATCGTACAGCAGAGCTTCCATCTCCTCGTTGGAAGATGCCACAGCATGTACATGAAGCCTGCTCTTTCCTGTGACGCGGTAAATCTGCGTGATCGTGTCATTTTGACACAGAATATCCGCCACCTCCATCAGCGTATCCGGCCTGGTTTCAATTTCAAAATAGCAGGAAACCGCTCCGCTGATTTTCTGTGGATTGACGATCGTTGTGTATTCCTCAATCACGCCTTTTTGCTCCAGCGCCTGCACCCGCATCTTTACTGCCACACGGGAAATGCCTGTCTGCTGGCCGATCTCGGAATAGGACATTCTTGCATTCTGAATCAGCAGATTGACTATTTTCTGATCCAGCTCATCCAGCCCGTCTAAAAACATACCCTGTCTCCTTTTCCCATTTCATGTGTCTGCCGGGCGCAGGATTGTCCGCGCATTTATTCCGGCGCTGCACTATGGACATTATATAATGTGGCAAAAAGGAAAGTCAAGAAGGGCTTATAATTGACAATCGTAAATATATCCTCTATAATATATTACAAATGTTAATTATAATATTTCAAAAAGAAAGCTGTGGATAGATAAAATGGAAAATGAACTGACACACGGCCCTGTCATGAAAACCATGCTGCGCTTCGCCGTCCCGATGATTCTCGGAGACCTTCTGCAGCAGTGCTATAATATCGCAGATACCCTGATTGTAGGCCGCTATCTGGGCGCAGACGCCCTTGCCGCCGTAGGCTCGGCCTTTTCCCTGATGACCTTTCTGACCTCCATTATTCTCGGCCTTGCTATGGGAAGCGGCACCGTGTTTTCCATCCGCTTCGGGCAGAAGGACGAGCATGGACTGAAAGAAGGCATTCTTGCTTCCTTCACGCTCCTGGGCCTTGTTACCATTCTTTTAAATATTCTTGTCTTTGCAGGCACTGACTGGATCATCTGGTTCTTACGCACGCCCGCAGAGCTCGTGAAACTGATGAAGGACTATCTGACCGTCATATTCGCCGGGCTTGCAGGGATTTTTCTCTATAACTTTTTTGCGTCTGTGCTGCGCTCTCTTGGGAATTCCATAATTCCGCTCGCATTCCTTGCTGTATCTGCGGGTCTGAACATTGCCCTCGATCTCTGGTTTGTGGCCATTCTTCACCGGGGCGTAGCCGGGGCCGCAGAGGCTACCGTGATCGCCCAGTACGTGTCCGGCATCGGGATCGCGGTCTATACTTATGCAAAATTTCCCCATCTTCTGCGGAAAAGTGAAGATGTCCGCCTCCGCAAAAGCCGCGTAAAAGAAATATTCAGCTTTTCCGCTCTGACCTGTATGCAGCAGTCCATCATGAATCTTGGAATTCTGGCCGTCCAGAGTCTGGTCAACAGCTTTGGCACAACGATCATGGCCGCCTTTGCAGCTGCAGTAAAAATCGACGCCTTCGCCTATCTGCCCGTCCAGGATTTCGGAAACGCCTTCTCTATCTTTATCGCACAGAACTACGGCGCAAAGAAGGAAGATCGAATTAAGAAAGGAATCCAGGGCGCGGTGATTGCTTCCGTATCCTTTAGTCTTCTGATCTCTTTATGCGTCTGCCTTTTCGCGCGGCCTCTGATGTCACTTTTTATTGATGTGTCAGAAGCTGCCGTCATCACAGAAGGCGCCCGTTATCTTCGGATTGAAGGAGCCTTTTACTTCCTGATCGGCATCTTATTTCTGCTTTACGGCCTTTACCGGGCGCTCGGGCGTCCCGGTATGTCGGTGGTTCTCACCGTCGTCTCGCTGGGCACCCGCGTGGCCCTGGCCTATGCGCTCTCTGCGGTTCCTGCTTTCGGCGTCGTGGGAATCTGGTGGTCTGTGCCGATCGGGTGGTTTCTGGCGGACGCGCTGGGAATCGGATTTTATCTGGTGAAAAAAAGGGAGCTTTATCCTGTTTCTGAGCGCAGGTAACGGATGCCCCCTTTTTGAAGAATTCTTTTCTGAATCTCTTCTGCGCTTGCAAACCCCTGTTCTGTCAGGAAGGCTGCCGCTCTGGAAAGCGCTTTCTCAAATCCGGACGCCATATCATCGAATCTTTTCATCGCCAGCTTCACACCAAGTCCGGCATTCTGCGCTTCCTTTTCAAAGTGTCTCCGCTCTATTCTGTCCAGCAGATACACTCCTCCTACGCTCAATGCCATTTCCTTCGTGCTGCTCTCATAAATGGCGGTACTTACCATATCATAGGCAGGAGCCAGCCGTACTCCTTTCAAATCCTGACTGTACAGCAGCGAAAGATTCTTTATATGATTATCCGTATTTCCAATCAGATAGTTGAAAAGACAAATATCCCATAGTTTTAACTGATCGGTCAAAGGCTCAGAAGAAAAGGCTCTCAGCAAAGAAAACATTTTCTTCAGATACCCTTCCTGATTATGCTCGTACTTATGAAAGGACGAAATCCCCAGTGCCTGCGCAAAATCTTCCTGGTGCAGCCTGGAGGGGACAGGGAGCTGATTGATAAGCTTAGGTTCCGCATTCATAATCCGATCGTATCTTTTTGTTGCAAACAAAACATCCCCGTCTCCTGCTTCTCCTGTGTCTACCACAAAGCTGTCCGGCGTATCAATCCCCAGATATGAGGCTGTCAGCAGACAAAGCTGTTCATTGGTGACAATTCCCTCAAGGCGGATATGGCTTTGCTTCACAATATGGGTGCTGGGCGCATCTCCAATCGGCAAATACCACTGATTTTCCTTTTCATCATAGTAAAGCCCTGCCTTTCCAGAAGCTCCGGTCAGTGACAAGTGTGATTTCGTCATAAGCTGCGCAGATTCCGTCGCTCCCTCCTTTGCCAGATTTCGGACGTCTTCAGAAGTCAGTTTTCTATAATCTGGCAGAATAGGCGGATTCTCTCCTTCTATTATTTTGACTGCGCCAAGGCATTCACAGCCAAGCCCTGCCAGAATAGACAAATAATCATCTTCGTTCACATGCATCCATTCCGCCACACATCTTCTGGTAAATCCTTCCGGAAGCAGACCCTCAAAAAAATTTTTCGTTCTGGCAGGCGAAAAAGCGCTGTCCGAAAACGGGAGACTGAGTGATATCGGCACTGCTCCCTGCTTTTCCATATACTCTTTTGCATAGGAAAAGACCGCGTCTTCCGGAGTATTTCCACAAATCTCTCCGACACATACCTGCGTCCCCTTTATTTCAATATATACTGATAATCTTCTCATTGCTTTATCCTCGTTTCTCCAGGCATAAATCCATTCCCAGCGTCTGAATCAAAAACAGGATCTTTCCTATCTCCGCAGTAGCCTTCCCCCGTTCCAGATCCGATATAAAACTGGTACTGAAACCAGTAAACTCCGCCAGATATGCCTGTGTATAATTTAATTCCTTTCTTCTCTGACGAATCGCTTTTCCCAACGACGACGTATCTGTAATCTTCATAAACCCTCCAGGATAAATATAGCCGTTCGGCTTATTTTTCTGTTTCTATTATAAATATAGCCGTTCGGCTATGTCAAGGACTCGTCTGGATTTTTTAATACGAGGTGAACAGTGCTGAATAAAACAGGGGTAAGCGCCAAATATTCCTGCGGATTTCCTGATCCCCAAGTTTTGCCTATAATTGTAGTCGATAGATATTTAGACTATTTCACTACAATTATGGAGGATAGGTTATGGCAGGTACCCGCAAAGCCCGCGTTCCGATGGCAGAACAGATCAGGCTTATCAATGAATGCCGCCAAAGCGGCATGACAGATGCTGATTGGTGTCGTGAGAACGACATTGCAGTAAGCACCTTTTACAACTGGGTCAGCCGCTGTCGGAAAGCGGCAGCGGATCAGATCCCACCACCGAATTACGGTCATCTTGAGGTTCCCAGCCTGAAACAGGATGTGGTCCCCATTGGCATTGTTCCGGATCACATTCCGGAACAGCATACAGCATCACAGATGCTAAACTCGCACCTTGACAATTCACATACGATTGAAGTTGCTATGAAGGATATCACGGTCCGCATCAGCAATGACGCAGACCCAATCCTGCTCACCAGGACTTTCCGTCTGCTTCAGGAGTTCTCATGTTAGGTGACATCTCCGGACTTGAGAAGATCTACATTGTCTGTGGCTACACCGATATGCGGAAATCCATTGACGGACTCTGTGCCGTTATCGAGGACCAGCTTAAGATGGATCCTTCGTCCAGTGCGCTCTTCCTTTTCTGTGGAAGAAGACGGGACAGGATCAAAGCCTTGTTCCGTGAACCGGACGGCTTCGTTCTGATCTATAAGCGCTTGTCTGTCCGCGGTGGCTATCAATGGCCCAGGAAACAGTCGGAGGTCCGGAACCTTTCCTGGCGGGAGTTTGACTGGCTGATGTCTGGGATTGATATTGACCAGCCCAAAGCCCTCAAAGCAGAGTAAAAATCATCTGGATCTCAGCAGAAATCCTGCACAGAAAAATCCGAAAATCCCCTGTAGATTCGGCATTTTTCAGGAGCCATTTCCCTTTAGTAAAAGCCCCGTTTCTGGTATAATAAAGGTAGCAAATCTGAGGAGAGAAACGATGGCTTCCAGTGCAAAAGATATCCAGCTTCGAGAGCTGAAAGATACAGTATCACAACTGAAAACAATGATATCTGAACAGACTGAGCTGATCAAATCTCTCCGTCTTATTATTGACGAAAAATCCAGTCACGAGAAAGCACTTCAGGAACAGGTAGAATATCTGACCAAAAAGCTTTTCGGCTCATCCAGTGAAAGAAGATCCGATGACATTCCGGGACAACAGAATCTCTTTGATGAAGCGGAAATGGAACAGGATCCCTCTTTGCTGGAAGAAGAAACCGTGATCCGGGAGCATGCCCGTAAAAAGAAGGCAACCCATGAGGAACTTTTCAAAGGCCTGAAGGTTGAAAAAGTAGTGTTCCCTCTTCCGGAAGAAGACCAGCTCTGCCCGGTCTGCGGTACGCAGATGGTCCTGATCGGCGAGGAGTATGTCCGCCGGGAACTGGAATTCATTCCTGCCACCTGTAAAGTGATCGAATACTACAGCCAGAGTTACGGATGCCCATCCTGCAAGGAAGGACTCGGCGATACGGAAAAGCCTGTGATCGTAAAGTCTCAGGTGCCGGCGGCTCTGGTTGGGAAAGGTCCTGCCTCAGCATCCACTGTTGCATGGACTATGTATCAGAAGTATGCCAACGGGCTTCCCCTTTACCGGCAGGAGAAGGACTGGAAACAGTATGGGGCTCAGATCAGCCGCACTACACTTGCCAACTGGATCATCTACTGTTCACAGAACTATTTCCGGCCAATGTATGATTACTTCCACCGTGAGCTGCTGAAACGGAGCTTTGCAATGGCAGATGAAACCCGGGTTCAGGTATTGAACGAGGAAGGACGCCGATCCCAGACCCAATCATTCATGTGGCTGTTCCGAAGCGGCGAGGACGGGCTTCCGGCGATCATCCTGTATGGCTATTCCCCGACCAGGAGCGGCAGCCATGCGGGGAAGTTCCTGGAAGGCTACAGCGGATACCTGGAAACGGATGGATATCAGGGATACAACAATCTGCCAGGGATCAAACGCTGCTCTTGTTGGGCGCATATCCGCCGATACTTTATCGATGCCGTTCCCAAAGGAAAACAGTATGACTACAGCCAGCCGGCAGTACAGGGAGTCCAGTACTGCAACCGGTTATTCGCCATTGAGGACTCCATTAACAAAAAGTGTCCCGGTGATTATGAAAAGCGAAAGCAGCTGCGTCTCGAGAAGGAAAAACCTGTTCTGGAGGCTTTCTGGTCGTGGCTCGATCAGCAGAAGCCTGTCCGGAATACGCGGATGGACAAAGCCATTAATTATGTTCTCAACCGGCGTGATACAGCAGAGACCTATCTGGAAGACGGGCGGTGCAGCTTTACCAATAATCTCAGTGAGAATGCAATTCGTCCATTCGCAGTAGGGCGGAAGAACTGGCTGTTCAGCAGTTCCGTTGACGGAGCGAATGCCAGCGCAGTGGTATATACAATGGTTGAGATGGCAAAAGCACATGGGCTGAATATTTATGGATATTTTAAATTTCTGCTGGAACACCGGCCAAGTGAGGATATGACCGATGAACAGCTGGCAGAGCTGGCACCTTGGAGTGAAAAACTCCAATCTATCAAAAATCGCATGTGAATTATAGTGAATTACTCCAACTCGCAAAGGGCTGGGGTAATTT
>NZ_NFLI01000014.1 GCF_002160825.1 Lachnoclostridium sp. An131 | reverse complement strand
TTGCGACACCATTCTCATTTTAGCATAGGAGGCTTTTTATTGATATCTTACACGCTCCTGCTTACTCCATTCTCCCCAGCATAGCTGGGGGATTAGGCTTTTCATTCAGCCAGACCCAGACGCCCATGCAGGAGATGGAGGCGAATACCCGGAAGCTGCAGCAGGCGCTGGTTCCCCTTGGGGAAAAGATCGTGGAGTTGGCCAATGTGGTTATGCCGCCTCTGGTGGCCATTATTACAGCAGTGAGCGAGGTATTCGGGATGCTGCCGGAGCCGGTGCAGAACTTTGTCATCATCCTGGGCGCATTGCTGGTGGCATTTACCGCATTGACGCCGGTGATCGCGGCCTTGGCGGTGTCCTTTGGGGCGCTGAACATTTCCCTGCTTCCGGTGATCGGAATCATCGCCGGAGTGGCGGCGGCTATTGCCGGAATCATCGCCATTGTGAAAAACTGGGGAGCGATTACAGAGTGGTTCGGGAATTTGTGGCAGACGGTATCCCAGAAGCTGATGGAGTTATGGAACGGGCTGGTGGTTTTCTTTACGGAGACCATACCGGCGGCGTTCCAGACCTTCATCGGCTTTTTTTCTGCCATCCCGGACTGGTGGAGCGGCCTGTGGTCGCAGGTATCCACGTTTTTTACAGATACCTGGAACACAATCCTGCAGAATCCTATTGTCCAGCTGGTGGTTACAACCATCACATCTCTGTGGGAAAACGCAAAGAATACCCTGCAGGGGATCTGGTCGGGGATTTGCCAGATTGCCTCCGGCGCTTTTGAACTGCTGAAAAATGTGATCCTGGCTCCGGTGCTTCTGCTGATCGATTTGGTAACGGGGAATTTCTCCCAGCTTGCATCCGATGCAGCCAATATCTGGAACAATATCAAAAATGCCGCCTCCCAGATCTGGTCGGGAATCCGGCAGGTGGTGACTTCTGCGGCTTCGGGACTGAAGCAGGGGGTGGAGACTGTACTTTCGGCTTTGTCCCAGTTTGCCTCCCAGATCTGGTCCGCCATGAAGCAGACGGCGTCTTCTGTCTGGAACGGAATCAAGACCACGGTGGTAAATATCGCCTCCGCGCTGCGTGAAGCGGCGGTGTCAGCTTTCCAGCGAATGATCTCTGGGATCGGTTCTGCCCTTTCCGGTCTGTATTCGGTTGTGAGCAATGGATTTTCTTCTGCCATCCGGTTTATCACCGGGCTGCCGGGGCAGGCGTTCCAGTGGGGGAAGGATTTTATCCAGGGGCTGATCAACGGAATTTCCAGCATGATCCAGAGTGTGATCAACACAGTTTCCGGGCTGGCTGACCGGATCCGTTCTTTCCTGCACTTCTCGGCTCCGGATGAGGGGCCGCTGGCGGATTATGAGACATGGATGCCGGACTTCATGAAAGGGCTGGCGAGCGGTATTGAGAAGAACCGGGATCTGGTGGAGAAAGCTGTGAAGGATGTGGCTTCCGATATGGTACTTTCGCCGAAAGTAAGCGGGGCAGAGTATGGATATGCGGGAGACGCTTTCTCCGGCGGGAATATGTCTGACCTGATTTCCGGGATCTCTTCCGCGGTATCGGAAGCACTGGCGGGATTCTCTGGTCCGCAGGGGAATATCGTGATCCCGGTGTATGTGGGCGGCACGCTTTTAGATGAACTGGTAGTGACGGCGCAGGCGAGGCAGAATCTGCGGTCAGGAGGGAGGTAACCGATGGCATTTATACAGTATCTGACTTTTGACGGTACAGCCCTCCCTCTGCCGGATTCCTATGAAGTACAGATGGATGATGTGGAGGCGGATTCCGGCGGGGAGACGGAGGCCGGAACGGTGCAGCGGGATGTGGTGCGCGCTGGCGTAGTGAGCATCCCGGTGACGTTCTCTGTTTCGGCTAAGTGGCTGAAGATCCTGACAGAATTTAAACAGCAGGAAAAGATCACAGTAGAGTATTTTGATGCGGAGACGCTGACGGTGAAGACAGCGGAGATGTATGTGGAGGGGTACAAGGCTTCTCTTGTTAAGGATACATCCCTGAAGGGGTTGTGGACAGTAAGTTTTACATTGAGGGAGTTTTAGAGTGGAGGTGATGCCCTATGTATCCGGTGAGCGAGGCGTTCCTGCAAGCGGTGCAGGGGAACACCCGGAAATATTACTGGACGGGGAAGATTACCACAGCAGGAGGCGTGGTATATCCGTTCACGCAGGAAGATATCGTGAAAGGCAGTGGTTATATTACGGCGCAATGCTGCGGTAATTCAGAAATTGAGCTTGGTGCGGTGTACGCGGCGGAGATGGGGATCAGCCTGTTCCTGGATATCGACCGGTATACTTTGGAGGACGCAAAAGTGGAACTGTCCTACCACCTGCGGCTGGCGGACGGGACTTACGAAGCTGTCTCTATGGGGATCTTTGAAGTGAGTGAGGCCAACCGGACGGTGCATGTGCTGGAACTGAAGGCTTATGACCGGATGCTCCGCTTTGACCGAGCTTTCAATGGTTTTGAAACCATTGGCACCGCCTACGGGATGATGGCGCTGTGCAGTACTGCCTGCGGGGTGGAACTGGCGCAGATTCAGTCGGAGATCGAGGCGTTCCCGAATGGTTCAGAATTGCTTTCCATTTATCCGGAGAATGACATTGAGACCTACCGGGATGTGCTGTATTTTATAGCGCAGGTGCTGGGCGGATTCTTCTGCATCAACCGGGAAGGAAAGCTGGAGTTCCGGCAGTACGGGGATACGCCGGTGATGGAAATCCTGCAGAAGCACCGGTTTTCCAGTAGTTTTTCCGATTTTGTGACCCGGTACACGGCGGTCAGCTCCACCAACCTGCGTACGCAGACTTCCGAGTATTACGCTTTGGAAACAGACGATGGGCTGACCATGAACCTGGGAGTTAATCCCTTGCTGCAGTTCGGCCTGGAAGAGACAAGGGCGGAGCTGTGTGGAAACATCCTAAATGCTCTCTCGAAAGTGAACTATGTACCCTTTGATTCCGATACGATTGGGAATCCAGCCCTTGATCTGGGGGATGTGCTGACCTTCTCCGGCGGGCAGGCAGACGCCCAGCAGATCACCTGTGTGACGTCTTTTACGGTTAAGATCGGTGGGCGACAGAGCCTGAAATGCGTGGGGAAGAATCCCAGGCTTTCCCAGGCAAAGTCCAAGAATGATAAAAACATCTCTGGACTCTTAAACCAGATTGAGGCGGGGAAGATCGGCATCCATACTTTTACCAACGCTTCGGAATATACCATCGGGGAGACGGATGTTCGGATCATCAGCATTGAGTTTGCTTCCAAAGAGGAAAACCATGCCCAATTCTTCGGGCAGGTGGTGGTGGATGTGGCGGCTGCTCCAACTGCAAGGTCAGCCAATGCCAGCGGCACGATTGAGATTCCGTTTCCCTTTGGGAATACAGAAGACAGTGGCGGAGCGGCGGGTACAGAAAATAATTCTGGAGATGGTGTTGACGGGGAAGAAACCACAGATATTTCTGTAGATGTGAGCCTGCCGGTCACCTGGACGGAAGATGGGAAGGCAGTCTGCTATGTCACCTTTGAATTGAACAATGCGGAGATCCTGCTCCATCATCCGGTGGAGACTTGGTACAGCGGGAAGCACATACTGTCTTTGTATTATCCAATTGAAAATATCGTGCCGAATATTACAAATACTTTCAACGTGTACCTTCGGATGGAGGACGGCTCTGGAAGTGTGGGGATCGGGGCCTGCATTGCTTCTATCAGCGGCCAGGCTATGGCGGCGGCTGCGGCATGGGACGGCAGGATTGATATTGAGGAAACGGTGGCTCTGTTTTCTGTGGGCGGCGGCCTGCAAGGTAAGGGCTTTACAGATGTGATGGCAGTGGAAACGATGGAACTGGTGCAGAAAAACTATTCGGATACCCTGAGCGTGAAGCCGGGAATCGGAGCGTTTTGCCGTCCGGTGACGCTGGCAGGATCCAGCGGCACAGAATGAATACGGGAGGAGAATGGATATGGTTTTAAAAGGCGTGATGACGCTGGAACTGACAGATGAAAATACCGGGGCTGTGGAAACCGTCACGGAAGAAAACATGATCACCGAGGCGGTGAACAACATTCTGGGCTTAAATCCCATGGGGATTTTTTACGCGGCTACCGGGGAGTACGACGCTGCCCTGCTCTGGAACGGGAACCTGCTCCCAATCTGCCCCAATATGATCGGGGGCATCCTGCTTTTTTCCAAAACTTTGGCGGAAGATGAGGAACTGCTGTATGAGAGTTCCGACAATCTGCCGGTGGCCTATGCCTCCAATGACGTGAATTCTACGGCGAACCTGGCTAGGGGAAGCCTGAACCTGACGGAGAGCATGGCGATTTCCAATGGATATAAGTTTGTCTGGGAATTTACCCCGAACCAGGGAAACGGCACGATTGCGGCGGTGGCGCTGACCAGCTCCTTCGGCGGAGAGAACGGCTTCGGCAGCCTGACCGGGGACGCAAGCACATTCCTGCAGCTAAAGGTGGCAGATATCGGGGCAATCCCAGACACCAACAAGATGGTGCTGTTTGAGGCGGTGGAGATGGATTTCGAGAACAGCCTGCTGTATTCAATTACCTTTGAGAATGCGGGTGTTCGGATCCGAAAGCTGCGGATCCCGGTGTTTTCCATTGGGCTGAATGAGAAACTGGACGATTCCACTTATACCGTCCTAGATGATGAGGTGCTGACACCGGAGATCTTTGAATTTCTGGGAAGTTATACCAAGTATGGGGAATTTATGGACGGGCAGGACGGATACTGGTATGGGTTTTCCAATGAGGGGAATTCCTCCGGGGATGCAACAATGCTCTGGATCAAGATTTCAAAAACGGATTATTCTTTTACCGAGGGCCAGTGGATACTGTCTAATGCCAAGCTGATGGATGTGGGGAACCGGGAGAATGGCACCTTTGCAGAGCGAGTAGTGAAATGCTGTGTCCGGGGCGGATATCTGTTTGTACCAGCTTATGACAAGACGGGAATCTATAAGATTAGTCTGTCCAATTCCACAGATGTAACGCTGATCAATTTCGGTTTTACCTCCAAGTGGAAGCCCCTTTGCGAGACCGGTTCCTGTGAACTGTATCTGACACTGGTCGGGGATCTGATTATTGGCGGGGATTTCCAGATCACGGCGGAGGACACAGTGATCCAGACCCAGGGAAGTTTCCGGCTCAATAACGCTGCAACGCCCCTGTTCCAGTACAAGAATTTCCTGTTTGGATGGGGCGGCAGCTATGGGAATGAGTACCGGACGGCTTATCTGCTGACACCGTACCTGGCGTCCATCAATAACCTTTCCTCAGCGGTGGTGAAGACGGTGGATAAGACCATGAAGATTACCTACACGCTGACGGAGGAGTAAGGGGGATTAGCGGCGGCGCTTTGGGGAGTCCCCGGAAATGAGAATGTATTCCTGCTGTGGCTCTGCTACACGCTGGAGTTCCTGGCTTCTTTTTTTCAGCCGGAATTGGAGACTTCGGATTTCAGCGGATTTGCTGTCCAACTCCTTCTGGGCCTCCCTGCGCTGTTTTTCAGCCAGTTCCGTTTCGGTCATTGGGCGGATACACAGGGAACCTTCCCCATATTCGACCACAATGGTATTTCCGATGGAAAAGCCAAGTTCTTCCAGCCAGCGCCCCTCCATCTGAATTTTCGGGACCTGGGTGTAGGAACCACCGGAAAGGCGGCTGGTATATGCGACTTTGATATGTTTCTTGTTCATGAGTGTACCTCCTGTTCGTCTGTTTTGTGGTGTTTCCTGGGGCGCTTCCGACAAGCCTTTTTCCTGCCAAGCCAATAGGTGTCATGGGATCGGATCTGCCGGAGACAGTAGGGAAGCGTAGCTCCATGTCCGTGTTTATGGTAAGGGGTTCCTCTGTGATGAGTGTGATAGATCCGGCAGCTTCTGAAACGTGGGTATTCCTCCAGAAGGATATGCCAGCAGTGGCCGGTGTTGTTTGACTGGAGCGTCACGGCGCTTCCATGCAAAGCAATGATTGAGAAATAGATAGGATCAATGGCGTTCAATTCCTTTTGAGTAAACATTTTTTCCTCCTTCCTGCCAATGGCTTTTGGTGATTGTATTTATCACTCTATTCGGCAGGAATAGCAACCTGATTCTGTGCCATAAACCGCACAAATCTCATCAATGGAGATTGTGCAGCTTAGACACTTCATATAGAACCTACAGGCGGGCGCTCAGAGAAGGGCGTCTTTTCTTATGGAACGAAAGAGAGGTATTTGTAATGAAAGAATTTTGGAACACTATTCAACTCATTTTTACCGCTGTGGGCGGCTGGCTAGGATATTTTCTCGGCGGCTGTGACGGGCTGTTGTATGCGCTCATTGCATTTGTGGTAATTGACTACATCACAGGTGTGATGTGCGCCATCATCGACAGAAAGTTATCCAGCGCAGTCGGCTTTAAGGGAATCTTCCGTAAAGTGCTGATCTTCTTGCTGGTCGGGATTGCGAACATCATCGATGTGCAGGTGATCGGCACGGGAGCAGTCTTACGGACAGCGGTCATCTTTTTCTACATCTCCAATGAAGGCGTGAGCCTGCTGGAGAATGCGGGACATCTGGGACTTCCTATCCCGGAAAAGATCAAAACGGTATTAGAGCAGCTCCATGACAGAGCAGAGAAAGAGGAGGAATAATTATGGCTTACACAAACAGTTCACTGGTATCTTACACCAAACTTAGTCCGAATCATTCCGGGCAGAGAACACATTCCATTGACCGGATCACGCCCCACTGTGTGGTCGGCCAGCTGACAGCAGAGAGTATCTGCGGATGCTTTACCAGCCCGTCTGTGGAGGCAAGCTGTAACTATGGCATTGGAAAAGACGGAAAGATCGCCCTTTGCGTGGAGGAAAAGAACCGCTCATGGTGTTCTTCCAGCAGAGAAAATGACCAGAGGGCCGTCACCATTGAGTGCGCCAGTGATTTAAAAGATCCCTACGCAATGACCACTGCTGTTTACAGTTCCCTCGTGAAGCTGTGTACGGATATCTGCAAACGAAATGGGAAGAAGAAACTTCTCTGGCTGGGAGATAAGAATACGACGCTGAATTATTCTCCGAAGTCCGATGAGATGGTGCTGACTGTCCATCGCTGGTTTGCCAATAAATCCTGTCCGGGAGATTGGCTGTATTCCCGCCTTGGGGATCTGGCCTCTAAGGTAACGGCAGCACTGGGAGGATCTTCTTCTGGTTCTGGAACTTCTGTTTTATATCGTGTCCGCAAAAGCTGGTCGGATGCTAAGAGCCAGAAGGGGGCTTTCAACAATCTGGATAACGCCAAGAGATGTGCGGATTCCAATGCGGGATATTCCGTATATGATGAGAGCGGGAAGGTAGTTTACACCGGAAAGCAGACTGCATCTGGCGGGGCAGGAACGCCATTTCTGGTAAAGGTCAGCGCAACGGATCTGAATATTCGTAAAGGCCCCGGAACGAATTATGCCAAGACCGGAAAATATACGGGGAAAGGCGTATTCACGATTACCGAGGTCAAATCCGGTACGGGTTCCACCGCAGGCTGGGGTAAACTCAAGAGCGGTGCTGGGTGGATTTCCCTTGATTATGCGAAGAGAGTATGAGTAACGATCCCCACGGAGGCTTCGGCTTCCGTGGGCAATTTTTTGTGCGGTAATGCCAATAACTGAAAGGTGGACGGTACGATATTTTACTTGCTATTCTTGGCGTTTAGAGTGATAGATAGACTACCAAAAGGAAAGGAGCAGCTTATGGAAATTCAAGTATTGGAAGCCAGATCATCGAAAGGCTATCGAAAAAAAGTATGTGCATACTGCCGTGTTTCCACAGATGCGCTGGAGCAGGAGAACTCATTGGAAAACCAGATCGCATACTATGAAAATCTGATCCAATCGAATCCAGAGTATGAATACGCAGGTGTCTATTATGATTTCGCCATTTCCGGTTATAAAGAAAAGCGTCCCGGCCTTCAGAAGATGCTTATGGATGCCAGAAACGGAAAGATTGATCTGATATACACAAAATCCGTATCACGGTTTGCAAGAAATACCGCCATTGTCCTAAAGGTTTCCAGAGAGCTTAAGGAACTCAATGTCGGTATTTTTTTTGAACTTCAGAACATCAATACCTTGTCTTCGCAGGGAGAGCTGATGCTCACCATTCTGGCGGCCTTTGCACAGGCAGAAAGCGAGAGCGGCAGTATTGGGGCGAAGATGGTATATCAGCGAAAATATGAACAGGGGATTCCTGTTCAGTATCTAGAGCGTTGTTTTGGGTATACCAAAAATGAAAAAGGCGAGTTCGTTCCGGATACAGAGCAAGCCAAGTGGATCGTAAAAATCTACGAGATGGCTGCAGAAGGGTATTCGCTTTCCAAAATAGCGGATGAAATGAACGCTGCAGGCGTAAAAACGGATAAAGGCGCTGGATGGGTGGAAAGCACGGTGAAACGGATTCTGGAAAATGAGATTTATAAAGGCGATTATATCATGCACAAAAATTATGTGAATGAGGAACGCAAACTGGTAAGGAACCGGGGAGAGGTGGACGCTTGGTATATTGAAGACGACCATCCGCCTATCGTGTCAAGGCAGCTTTGGGATAAGGCGCAGGAGGCCAGAAAGAAGAAGCGAGACTATTTGGATATGGATTGCCAGATTCGGGAGGTGACGGAAGAAAATTATCCATATAAAGGCCATCTTTTCTGTGCGAAATGCGGAAGTCCTCTTACGCACCGCATTTACAGTAATGGGAACCGCATGAGTTGGGATTGCTCAGGAAGAAGACGTCATGGGAAAGACTTTTGTACCGGCATCCACGTTCCGGATACGGCGGTTCGGCAATGGAAATTTGATGGAAATATTTACATCAGCATAAAGGATAGCCGCAAATCCATAAAAGAATTTTCCTATACCAAAGAGTCTTCATGGAGTCGGCGGCATAAGAAGAAAGAATTTGTCCGGGAGGTTCCGGAACTTACGGAAGAAAATTATCCTTATTACCGCAGCATTTTCTGCGCCGAGTGCGGAAGCAGGCTGGTGCGGCACATTAAAAAGCATGGGGACATTGTATGGGAGTGTAATGGCAGAAAGCGGAAAGGCGTAGCTTACTGTGAAGGAGTTAGGATTCCTGATCGAGTAGTGCAGGCTTTCATGCCAATACGGAAAGCGATTTACATCAAGGAAAGGAAGGGCAGAAATGGCACGAAACATTACAGTTATTCCTGCAAAAAGCCGGAACGAGCTAAAAGGAAAGAACAGGGCTGAGAAGAAACTTAAGGTGGCTGCTTACTGCAGGGTATCTACGGATCAGGAAGATCAGCTTCATAGTTTTGAGGCACAGGTGGAATACTACACCCGCTACATTAGCGACCATCCTAATTATGAAATGGCAGGTATATACGCCGATGAGGGGATTAGCGGAACAAATATAAAGAAAAGAGAGCAGTTTAGACGGATGATTTCTGATTGCGAAACTGGAAAGATTGATATGGTGATCACCAAATCCATTAGCCGATTCGCCAGAAACACGCAGGATTGCTTACAATATTCGAGGATGCTGAAAAATCTGGGGATTGGGATACTATTTGAAAAAGAGCATATCAATACACTGGATTCTTCCGGAGAGTTATTGTTTACGATATTAAGTTCTTTAGCACAGGATGAGTCGAGGAACATTTCTGAGAACTGCAAATGGGGTATACGATCCAAATTCAAAAAGGGTGAGATGCACGTAAATACGCATAAGTTCTTGGGCTATGATAAGGTGGATGGCAAACTGGTCATCAATGAGCGAGAGGCAAAAATCGTACGGCGGATTTACCGGGAATTCCTTTGGGGCCATAGCCCACAGGAGATTGCAAAAGGACTGGAAGATGAAGGGATCGAAGGGTGCATGGGAGCGAAGAAATGGTATCCTTCTACAGTAATTAACATCTTGAAAAACGAAAAGCATATGGGGGATGCCTTGTTGCAGAAATCCTATACCGCCGATTTCCTTACCAAAAAGCAAGTGAAAAATCATGGAGAGGTTACGCAGGTTTATGTGAAAGGCAGCCATATCGGTATTATTGATAAAGAAACATGGAATGCCGTCCAGCTGGAATTTGCCCGCCGAGAGGAATTCGTAAAAGAACACGGGTTGAAAGGATACGGGTACGGCCGTGAGTGCAATCCCTTTACCTCTAGGATTTTCTGTGGGGAGTGCGGATCACCGTATACCAGACATACATGGAGAAGCAGGGGGATTATGCAGTGGCAGTGCAAAAACCATATGACGAATGGGAAGGTAACCTGTGTCAATGGATTTGTAAGCCAGAGTGATTTGGAATTGGGATTTGTGAAGGCATACAACATGCTGATGAAGCATAAAGAAATCCTCATCCCTCGGTGGAAGGATACCATAGAAACTGGGAATGCGCTGGAAAGATTACGTGCGAAACAGTTCTTAGATTTATCTGAGCAACCGGAATTAGAATGTTATGTACCGGAATTAGCCCAGCTGGTGATACAGATGGTTATTATAAAAGGGATAAAAAAATATGAATTTACATTTATGGATGGCAGCCGGGAAACGGTATGCGTATAGAGTGGTACCCTGCCTAAAATGGGCAGGGCACCGAAGGCTTTTACGATTGGAACAATTCTAATTGACTGGATTCTGGATCATCTTCGCTTTCTTCATTTTCATAGTCTTCCATAGGAACTTCCGAGGTTAGGGAAATATTCTGGGGAGGCTTTCTGCTATACAAATATTCCAGTTTCAATGGGAATTTCATTTTTTTATTGTAGTAGAGCAGGAGTGCTTCCGCATAGCCGAGGGAGCCTGCCCTGCGGTCTTTTGCGGAGCGGATTATCTCCTTCACAGAGATTCGTCCGACTTTATCTTTGAATACATCATCTTTTAAGGAATCCCCGTAAACGTAGAGAAGTCGGGCAACAGCTTTGAGCATATTGGAACTGAATGAATGCTGGCTTCCTTCCCATGTGCCAATACACAATGCAAGGGTGTGTTGGAGAAGATCATAGCCGTATTTATCATAGAGTTCCACCAAAGTGGAAATCGCACAGATGCTCCCAGGAGATGAATTTGAACCGATTTCCAGGCCGAAGGATTCCACTAAATCTTTTATCAGGATATGTTTGTCGCTTCCAGCCTCTATGCTTGCCATGAAGATTTCGTAGGGAAGCAGGGGCTTTACATACTTCATCTGGTTTGCAAAAATATCCGCTTCATGCTGATATTCCAGATCATCATAAACCATGCACCAAACAGGAGTCTCACGGGAACCGGACACTAGAGCGACAATCTCAATCGTATGCTGGCCGTTGAAAACGTAATTGATATTATCCCTCCGGCTGACTTTTACGGGATTGATCTGATAGAGATCGAAATTCGCTGCTGCCTTTTGAACGTGTTTAATTGAAAGGTTGCGCTGATATTCCTGACTGGAAACAAGGTTATTAATAGGAATCTGTTCAAAAAATACGTTTGGCACATATTTTGAAAGGTCATTCATTGCTGTTATCCTCCATCTTCTTTGATAGTGTATCAAGTGTATTCTGTAGCTGTCGGATCTGGAAAGCCAATTTGTTTTTTACGTCTTCGCTGACAATTTGGAAATCCGTCTCATTGCGGATTCTTTTTATTGTTCCTTCCCATGATGGCATCGTATATGCCAAGCTGGAAGGAGCTGCGTTAGGGTCGAATTGCGGCATTTGTTTTATTGGGATCTCCTCTTGAGGGATGGTTTTGGTGCGAGGTTCCACAACCCGCTTCCATTGAAATCCACGGAGGATATCGGAGATGACAATATGGTCAATCCCTTCTTTGGAGAGGGTCTTGTTTAACCTTTTAATATTCTCCTGCGGCAATCTGGATAATTCTATAATATTGTCGTGTGAAACACGCAATTTACCAGATAGAATTTTCTGTGCCAGATCCGCATCTTTTTCCATAATGATATCTACCATTCTGGAATATACTCCATATTTATAAACTGTATTATGTGAAAGCGAATATTCTTCTCCTAATTTGAGCGCTGTGCGATAGCTGTTTGTATTCTGCAACTTGCTATGACTGGTTTGCTGGCTGGGTTCCGTGCCGGAATCGTTGCGTACAATACGTTCTGTTTCATATCGTTTCCCGATGAGGTATCGGTATCGCTCATTGGTGAGATTTCCTTTTTTTAATTGCTCACGACAGATCCAAGTGATCGCATGTTCACGGCAGCTAAAACCTATGCGGTGTACGTGGTAGGGTATATTTTCCTGACGGCATATCATGTATCGTTCATATCCATCAATTAGATATTCATTCCACGCCGCAATGGAATAGGTGGTTCCGCCATCTAAAATATTCTCTCGAAGTGAAAGAAATTCTTTCTCAGAGAGCGGGTGCATGAGGCTTTTAAATTCTGGATCGATCTTTAAGACGGGACTATAACCTACTTTCATATAGCCACCTCTTCACACTCATTTGGAGAAATGGGAACAGCGTTGTTCAGGCAAAACAGTGCGATCCCATGCGTTGTGTTTAGTGATCCGTAGAAGCGATACGAACTGCCGTGATGCAAATGCTGGTTGTTTTGAAGAAGGGTAGAGGCGAGGCTGTTGCTATACAGTTCGTAGCTATTCTTGGCAGGGAAACGTTCTAACTGCACAAAATGCGCTAATCGATCCTCACGGATGGAGCGTTTGATAGCCAGAATGTTTTCGTGTGGATTGACTAACAGTTGGATATAATCGGGATTTCCAAGCATTCGGAGTGTGTTTTTATGAATGCGAAAACGACTCTTTTTGAAGTCAATGCAGATAATTGGTAAGGAATCAGTACAGTTACTCATGGGTCATATCCTCGCTTTCCATATTATTTTTTGTGCTTTTATCGTTCATGCCAAATAAGGCATACCCGTCAAATATATCAATTTGGAGGGATTTTTGATGTTCCTCTACGGGAACGCCGAATTGATGTTCCCATTCGGAGGGGTATACGGGCTTCCGAGAGGTTCGTGCTTTTTCACCGTCCTTTGATGTTCTGGTGAATATTTCCGGCGCTGTCAAATCAAAAATAAATAAGAGCTGCCCGTTGGATTGGATCAGCTTCCCCACCAGCTTATACCGGTAGCTGGGGTTCCATCCCATCAACTCCGTGATCTTTCCATAAAAGACACGGCAAGTAACCTGCTTAGGTGTGCGCTTCGCAGTGGCGCTGCACCAACGGAAGGAGTCCTTGGATTCTTCGGAACAAGGGCGTACAGCCAGCTTCTTTTTCTCCTGATTGACAAGAATCTGCACATAATCGGTTTCGGGAAGTTTTTTGATACATGCTGTATTCATATAAACTTTGAAATTGTTAAAAGTGATACAGGGTTCGTAGAGATGTGAGAAAAATTCTCCACGGACGACTTGGTAGCCGTCATAATTAAAGGAATCATCCTCTATAATTTCTATTTCTCTTTTTATGGAAGGCTTTTCCTCTGGGGTAAGCTGCTTATCAACGATCAGTAACTCGTTCATATGGTTCCTCCTGTGTTATGTCTTGAATAATTTGGTGGATTTCTTCACGGGCCTTATCAGGTGGCGTCACGTTAAGATGTTCTGTGTGGTAGGGGACTCCCTCATTCTGCGTATTCCATTCTTGGCTTTGTGAAAACGCAGCCATTTCTGCAGCTTGAGATTGGTGATAAAAATTATTGCCAAAGGTGTGCCGCCAATCTGCAGGATAGGCCAGTAAACTCTTTGAAGAAGATCCAAAGTAATCGGATCTGGGGTGTGTATCATTTGAATTTCTATCTTCAGAAGTAGGAATAAAAACTTCCGGTTCTTTTAAGTTGAAAACCAACACCATTTCTTCGCCTTTTTGATGGAACTGGCCGAGGCAACGGTATGTATACTTGGGATTCCAACCACAGAGTTCGTATAGCGTGGGAATAAAGGCGGCGCTCCCGATTCCTTTAGGGACTTTCTTTATATCCGAGAGTCTAGACCACTTCATGCAATTGCGTTTCTCTTTTGTGCTGGGCCGGATAGCCAATAACCCTTCCACCGTGTGTATTAAAAGTTCTATATAATCAATGTTCTGGAATTTTTGGAGCGCAATTAGGTTGAATTTTAGTAGTTTGTGTGTGATCAATATGTAAGGTTTATCACGGGGATTTAAAAATTGCGCTCTTGTGATTTCAAATCCTCTCAAATCAAAATCTCCGGGAGCGACATCAGGCATGAGAGCAGAATCGATAGAGTCATTGCCTTCATAAACACTTCTACACGCTGCGTTGTAGTCAGGAGCCTTAAAACCGGCCCACCGGGGATTCACCGCCACAAAGCCTTTCAGGACGCCATCTGAAATGACATGAAGTTCCGGGAGTAACCCCTTTGCGCCATATTTGGCATTCAGGATCAGATGCTGGACAGCGACAAAATCGTCCTTGGAGATGATTGCTTCGTGGTCTCCATATCTACGATATTGGTTTCGATCCTGCTTATTCTTTTTGGATTTATGGTTAAGGTAGTTGGGAGTCCAAGTCTTCCGAGCGATAATGTCACCACAATGCCTTTCGTTTTGCAAAATCTGCAAAATACTTCCGGGGTTCCAGACCAGATTGCCTTTCTTCGTGGGCCGCTTCAAAGCGGTCAGCTGATCGGCGATCTGCTGGCAAGTATATCCGTACAGGTACATGAAAAAAATGAGGCGCACTGTTTTTGCTTCTTCTTCATTGATAACCAATTCGCCATCTTCATTCACGTCATAGCCCAGAAGGGGCGGCTTTAGGAAAATGCCACGTTTGAAGCGCATTTCAATGGAGGCATTCATAATTTCACTTTTGTTATGACTTTCTTCCTGCGCCATTGCAGCCATAAAGGAGAGGGTCATTTCGCTGTTCGCATCAAGAGTAAAAATCCCCTCCGCTTCAAAGCGAATCCCTATAGGCGGCTTGAGTTCTTTCAGCTGCCGGACATAGCCAATACAGTCCATAATATTTCTGGCGAATCGGGAAACGCTTTTAGTGATGATCATATCGATCTTTCCCCTATAACAATCTTCAATCATACGAAGGAACGATTCACGGTGATTTAAGGATGTGCCACTAATTCCTTCATCGGCATAGATCTCCACCAGTTTCCAGTTGGGATGGCGGTTGACGAAATCCGTATAATGATTTTTCTGCAGTTCATAAGAAGATGTTTGTCTAGGGTCATCAGTGGATACTCTGGCATATACAGCCACACGTAATTCACGGTCTTCATCATAGATATTTTCAGGTGGCCTAGCAGGGAGGCATTCCAGTGTGTCCGGGTCTACGCCTCGATATCGTTCACGGATCTTGGATTTTTGTTCCTGTATGCTGATGGAGTGTTCTTCCGATTGGTTCATTTTTTCACGCCTTTCATGTATTGTTACGTATCATTATATTTTCTTTGTAAGAAAAGAAAATAGACCAGAGGTCAAGTGCTTAACCTCTGGTCATAGCGTCAGGAATTATGCCCCGTTTCAATTAACTCCCAGCCGTTGTTGCGAATGATATATTTTGCTACGGAGATCAATTCATAAATAAAACGGCGCTCTAGAAGAGAACAATCTTCCATCAGCAGATCAATATCGGTCTGATAATCCGTGGGATTATGAAGTTGATTACCGCTGAGCAATTCATCCACAGTAATTCCCAGAGCATTGGAGATCCGGACAAGGGATTCGAGGCTTGCCTGTTTCTTGGCAGTTTCAATATAACTGATATAGGAATCCGACATATCAGTTAACGCAGCCAGTTCAGCTTGGGTCATTTCCTGCTGTTTTCTCACTTCTTGAATCCTTTTTCCGATGAGTTTGAAATTTACGTTCATCATACATATACCTTCCTTTCTGACGATGAAATCCGTCTCTTTTACGATAGATGAAAAGGGCAAGTTTGATTAGGTATATTATGTAAGAGCAGTGGAGTAATTTTGGAGGCGAAAAAACACCGGAATATGTAGGAATTTGTCGATTGATTTTTATTGAAGAAACCATAGATCAATGGTATGCTTGTGCAAGGAAAAAAGGTGAAATTGTTTAGAAAACGGCATACAAAGGAATAAGAGATTAAAAAAATACATAGACGGAATGTGGAACTCATAGTTCTTATTTTTTTACCCGAATACTCCATTACACTTTAGTAAAATAGTCAAGTAATACAGTTCTAATAAAACTTCTGAATTACAGTTACAATAAGCGTATGTAAAACAGAAGAGAGGTGTAGTTTACTTGCATATAGAAGAGTACATTGCAGATAGGGTAAAAGAATTGTGTGAGAAATATCATGTTTCAAAATATCGACTTGCTCAGTTAACAGGGATGTCCCAGACGGCTGTAGGCAATATCATGAAAATGGAGAGTATACCTACGATACCAACGCTGGAAAAGATATGTGATGCATTTGGAATCACACTGGCGCAGTTCTTTGCCGGAGAAGGTAGGAGGCCCGATCTATCAAAAGAGCAAAGAGAGATTATTGAAACGTGGGATGAATTGGGAAGAGATGAACGAAGAATTCTTATTCAATTTGTCCGCAGTCTGAAGAACAAGTAGGGAAGCAGTTCTATGTGAAATTCGAAGAACTGTTTCCCTTTTTCGTTAAGATACAAAAGAGAGAAGTGCTAATGTAGCTTTCTGTGCGCCAGAGAATAATAAATTACGAAGAATGAGGTATAGTGATGGATAAGAAGAGTCAAGAATTTAAGAACCTGATTTATGACCTTGCAAACGGGTCTCTGGATTTGGCGCATTTTCCTGTGGCAGAAAGCAAATATGTGGAAAATGAGTATGAGGAAGGAAAACTGTGTAGTAACCTGTATTCAGAAATGAGAGATGCCTATGACAGGATCTGCACCCGCCTTGGGAAGTCAGATCAAGAGGACAGGGACGTAGAAATTATCATAAATAATCTTCTGGATATAGGAAAATATCTCAGCATGAAAATGTATGATTATGGATACCTTTTTTCAACAAATAAAATTTGAAAAGCGTACTTTGTCTTGTGGGAAGGGATAATTTCTATATCTAAAGAAAAACTTGCTGAAATATTATGAATTTGAGATACTAATATAAAGAAATAAATTGGAAAGGAAGTAGAAATATATGGCTAGTGCACCTGAAAATTGTAAATGTATATTATGCGGCTCAGAGGCTCAAAAGCAGACAGATCCGGCTACTGTTACAGTGTTTTATGCATGTCCGGTTTGTGGTCGCTTTGAAATACAACTTCCACTGGATGCGCCAGAGGTAGACTTTGACTTTAATCATTTGGGTTCTTATTTGCTGTATAATAAATTTCCCGATAATATATTGGAACCTAGATATTATACAAATCGCGATAAGGAATGGTGTGATAAGTGGAAACGAAAATATGATGAAGGGGATAGGACGCATGGTCGTCCTGTCCATTTATCAAAGGAAATTGTGGAAAATTGGTATCCTAGTACTTTTGCTGAAAAGATAGATAAAATTATTCTGTTTTTAGACGACCGAATTAAGCATGTAGGAGAGAAAGTTGCACTTGGAAAAGAAGAACTATATAGTGCGCTTTTCGTAGACAGATTTGATTACAGTACTGGTAAACGTATAAATAGAGATGCACAACTAATCAGCGCACAATCTCATTATATGTTATCGTGTTTAGAACAGAAAGGCTATATTGAACAGGGGAAAGGAGATCAATGGTTTGATAAAGACGGTCTTCTAAAGCTTTCATTAACTCCAGAAGGTTATAGTCGTGTAGACATTTTACAAAAAAATTCTGCAAATGGAAGAAATGCTTTTGTGGCAATGCAGTTTGGAGATGAAACTAAGCCTGTGCGCGAAGCTATTCGTGAAGGAATTCAAAAAGCAGGATATATAGCCATTTTTATTGATGAAGTGCAACACAATGATTATATAACACCAGAATTACTTAAGTACATAAAAAACAGCCGGTTTGTGGTAGTGGATCTTACTGACAAAAACAATGGTGCATATTTTGAAGAGGGCTATGCTATGGGGCTTGGAAAAGATGTTATTCAAATTTGCCGGAACGATGTAAGATTACATTTTGATGTTGCTCAGAAGAATACTATTATGTGGAAAGATGAAAATGATATTATCGAAAAGTTGGCCAATCGTATAAAAGCCACAATCGATTAATATAGAGTGACAAAAAGACATTTATAAGGATAACATTATGATCTTTACGGGGGTAACAGGGGGTGAAATAGTCTCTTTGCTTTACCCCCTGTTTATATTAAGTCCCTTTTGCTACATTATAATAAGTAAAGAAAGTCTTGACGGGCCTCCATGTGTCCGTCTTCGGAATGACGCTGTACCGGCTCCTGAGAAGGGCTGGGCTTCCCTTCTGGCTTTCGGGAATTCCATCGATGCTGCTGGTGCTCTCCTATGGGGTTTTGACAGGGATGAGCACGTCTACAGCCAGGGCAGTGCTGATGTTCCTTCTGTCAGTTACGGCAGATTTGCTTGGAAAGAGCTATGATATGCTCACCTCTCTTGCCTTTGCCGCCCTGGTTCTTCTGGTACAGCAGCCGCTCTATGCCAAAAGTGCTTCCTTTCTTCTTTCGTTTGGAGCTGTGCTGGGAATCGGTCTTGTCTACCCGGTGCTGCTGGAGCTGTTTCCGGTGCGGAAAAAGCGGTTTCAGGCTGTAGTCTTAAGCCTTTCCGTGCAGCTTGTGACGCTTCCGATGGTAGAAAGCTGTTATTACGAGATCCCTCTGTATTCTGTGCCGCTGAACCTGGTGGTGATCCCTCTGATGACAGCCTTGATGTTTTCCGGTATCTTGGCTGTGGGTTTAAGCTTTTTTTCAATCGGAGCAGCCAGAATACCGGCGGTATTGTGTTCTGCCATTATGGAGCTTTATGAGAGGCTGGGAAGCCTGTCCTTACGGCTTCCTGGTTCTGTGATACATTGCGGAAGGCCTGCAGACTGGCAGCTGTTCCTCTATTATTTCTGCCTGGCAGCCTTTCTTCTGTGGCGGTTCCAGGTAAGAGAAAACCGAAAAAAGCAGATAGCTGAAGCTGCCGTCTGCGGTGAAGAGGAGGCGGAGGAAGCAGAAAAGCGTCCGGAACCGCAGCTGAAAAGGAAAAGGCTTTGCAGCGCGGGGGGCCTGCTGCTTCTGAATCTTCTGCTGCTTGTCCGGTTTTCGGGCGGATTTCAGTTTACCATGCTGGATGTGGGACAGGGGGAGGCGCTTTTTCTGCGCACGGCGGCAGGCACGGCGATCCTGGTGGACGGAGGAAGCACCAGCGTGTCGAAGGTGGGAACCTACCGGATTCTGCCGTTTTTGAAGGCGGAGGGCGTGGGCAGGCTGGATTATGTCGTCGCCACGCATCTTGACAAGGACCATGTCTCAGGCATAGAGGAACTTCTGCTTCAGAGCGCACGCCCGGGAAATCTGAAGATCGGTACACTGCTTCTCTCAGAGGCCTCCTGGAAGGAAGAAAAGGGAAAGGAGCTGGCTGTGCTTGCCAGAGGCTCCGGCGTCAGGATCGGCACGATTGGAGAGGGCATGATATTGGAGGACAGCTCGGCGAGGCTCGACTGCCTCTATCCCTGTGCCGGCGTAGAATATGCGGACACGAATGCGGCCTCCGTGACGCTTCGGGTCACCTGCGGAAAGTTTTCCATGCTGCTCACAGGAGATCTGGGGGAGGAGGGCGAGGAAGAAATACTGCGAATGGGAGTGGAGACAGACTGTGACGTGCTGAAGGCCGGTCATCACGGTTCCAGCACCTCCAGCTCCGAAGCCTGGCTGCAGGCTGCCTCCCCGGTGCTGACGCTGATTTCCTGCGGAAAGGATAATTCCTATGGGCATCCCCATCAGGAGACGCTTATGCGGCTCCAGGCGGCTGGAAGCCGGGTTCTGGTGACTACAGACTGCGGGGCGCTGACGGTGAGAAGCGACGGAGAGCGGTTCCAGGTGGAAGGCTTTACGGAAAGCGAGAGATATGAAAAGTGAAGGCAGCGCTCATTTTTTCAGAATGCCGGCGCTGTATTTTACAATCAGAAGCTCGACGCTTAAGATATCTGTCATCCGTCCGGTCTTTACGGCCTCTTCAGCGTCCACACAGTCCTTTACCGCATTTTTCAGCTGTTCCAGCGTAAAGCTTCTGGCCTGGGTCATCAGCCGGCCTGCGATAAACGGAGCCACCTGGGCCTTCGTAGCGATGGAAGAGCGGTCCATGCCTTTGGCTGCCAGACTTTTGACGAGCAGGAGCTGATTGAACTGGCGGGCGATGAGAAAGAGAATCCGCATGGGAGGCTCCTTCAGGGCCAGCAGATCGTAGTAGAGGTCGAGGGCCAGGCGCTGCTTCTTTTCCGCGATGGCCCGGATCATCTCAAAAATCTGGCCGGTCGTCTGCATGGTGCAGATTTCTTCCACATCTTCTGAGGTGATCACATCCCGCCCTTCCGTATAGCTTAAAAGCTTTTCCAGCTCCATATGGATATTTTCCATATCGGAGCCGGTGCGTTCCAGAAAATGCCGGAGCGTATCCTCTGTAATTTTTTTGTTTTCCTTTTTGAGAGTGCCCAGAATCCATCTCATCAGGGTCCGCTCATCCTGAGACTGAAATTCTGTCACCCGGCCGTATTTCTGGACGGCTTTGTAGAGCCGGCTGCGCTTATCCACCTCTGTCTCTGCGAACAGAAGGCAGGTAGTCTCCGGCAGACCCGGAAGATAGTCGGCCAGCTCATCGCATTTGTTTTTGAAGAAGCCGCTGTCTTCGATCAGAATCAGCCGGCGCTCTGCAAAAAAAGGCAGCGTGTCTGCCAGACTGATGATCTCGGCCGGGTCGATGTTCTTTCCTTCAAAACGGGAAAAGTTCATTGTATCGTCCGGATTCACCAGGGCGTTTTTCAGTTTGTTTTTATACTGATTGCGCAGATAGGCCTCCTCTCCGTAGAGAAGGTAGGAGGTCTTGAAGCTGCCGTTTTTAATATCCTCTGCCAGCATTTTCATAATAGCTTACCTCCAAGAACGGAAACGTACGGGTCCATAGAAAATCCTGCTTTGCGAAGGCTCTGCCGTTTCCTGTGGCAGAACTTTCTGTCCCGCTGTATAAAAAAGACGCCCAACTGACGGTATTGGGCGTCTTTTTTTATGAAGTAATTAAGCGATGCTGTTTACGGCCTTGGTCAGGCGGGAGATCTTCCGGGATGTGGTATTCTTGTGGTACACGCCCTTGGAAGTCGCCTTACTCATAACGGAGATCGCAGCCTTCAGGCAGGCCTTTGCGGTCTCAGCATCCTTTGCGGCAACTGCAGCATCTACTTTCTTAATCGCAGTCTTAACCTCAGATTTGATTGCCTTGTTTCTCGCTGTTCTTGTCTCGGCAATCAGAACTCTTTTCTTTGCGGATTTGATGTTAGCCAATCTGTACACCTCCAACTTATCATTCACACTGATTTTATCTGTACATGTTCCGTAAAAGCCGGACACGGACGTCTTTACAAAACATACTCATTTATTGTAGGCCAGGAAAGCTTTTCTGTCAATACATAATTTGCAAAAAAACGTGAAAACTGGGTATTAAGATGGACCTGTCAGGATCGCGTTTATACGGCTGAAAGCAAAAGAGGATTGCGCCTGCAAAGGTCCAATGACAAAAAAGCGAGGAGAAAAAATGGAGCAGTTTCAGGTGCGCACAGATCTGGCGCTCGAGGCGAGGGAGCGTTTTGAAGAGGATGTGGAGATCCGCGGGGTCTCTGTGGAGGAAAAATACGATGAAAAGCATGATATCCGGATTACGAAGGTTTGCATCGAATCCGAAAATGGGGCAAAGGCCATGGGAAAGCCTGTGGGGATCTATATTACACTGGAAGCTCCGAAGCTTTCGGATCCGGATAAGGATTACCACAGAGAGGTTTCGGAGACGCTGGCTGTCTATCTCCAGGAGCTGCTGGGGACTGATCAGGAGAGGTCGGTACTGATTGTAGGGCTTGGCAACCGTGAGGTGACGCCTGACGCGCTGGGCCCGGAGGTGGTGGGAAACCTGCGGATTACCCGGCATGTGGTAAAGGAATACGGAAAAGCAGCCTTTGAAAAGGAAAGGGTTCATATGGTCAGCGGGATTGTGCCTGGCGTCATGGCCCAGACAGGAATGGAGACGCTTGAAATTATAAGAGGCGTTGTGGAGGAGACCCGGCCTGACGTCGTAGTGGCTGTCGATGCGCTGGCGGCCCGCAGCAGCAAGCGGCTGAACAGGACGATTCAGATTTCCGACGCGGGGATTCACCCCGGTTCTGGCGTCGGGAATCACAGGCACAGCCTGACGAGAGAGACGATAGGGGTACCGGTCATTGCCATAGGCGTTCCCACGGTGGTGGACGCCGCCACCATTGTCTATGATGCGGTCAGAGACAGAAATGCGGTGCCTCCGGGGCTGAATACAATGTTTGTCACGCCAAAGGATATCGACGAGACGATACGCCATTTAAGCTTTACGATCTCTGAGGCGCTTAATATTGCTCTGTCATAGAAAAAAGACAGGGAGAATATACTGAAGATAGCATTGATGTCCGGACTGTCCCGGGCAAAGATGCGGTATGGGGTGAAAAAATGAACCGACTGCATAAAATAATAAACGGAATCGTGTGGCTGATTATCGGAGTCTTAGGCCTCTACATCCTGGGCTATGGAATCCGGGGCCGCACTCTCTCCCGGGCCGGCTATGCCTGTGTGAAAATTCTGACAAACGCGGAAGGGAGCCTCCAGAACGCGGCGGCAAAGTGCCTTTACCCGGGACTTGCCTTCGCGGCGGGGGAGCCTGAAGCCTCCTCAGGCTTCGACGAGACGCTGATAAGAAAGGCCATGGGAATCTTCCCGCTGTTTTCCTTTATGGACAGTCAGGAGCTGTATGAGACAGAGACAGAAAGCGCAGTCACCTATGAAATCCTGATTCAGGGTGGCGCTCACGATGAAAACGAAATTAACGTCCAGACAGGGGAGGCTTTCGACATCGCGGAGAAGGTGGAGGAAGAAAACTTAAGGGCCGCGCAGGAGGAGCAGGAGGCTCTGGAGCAGGCAAGGCGGGAGCAGGAGGCTGCGGCTCAGGCCGGGCTCCAGGAAACCCGGGATGGGCAGGCTGCCGTCCAGAGCGGAGAGATACTGGGAACCGAGTATACGCTGGAGCAGCTGTCAGACTTTGATTTCCTGAAAAATAATTTTTATATCGTTGAGAGCAATACGGATATCAGCAGCGATCTTCTGAACGCGGAGAAGCTTCTGGGGATGGATATGACGATGAAGCAGGACAATTCGGCGCCCCAGATTCTGATTTACCATACGCATTCCCAGGAGGGCTTTGTGGATTCCGTGCCAGGAGACAACAGCACAACGATCGTGGGCGTGGGAGAATACCTGACTGAGCTTCTCCGCGATACTTACGGATACAATGTCATACATAACACGAACGTTTATGATTTTATTGACGGAGAGCTGGACAGGAACCAGGCTTACACGCTGGCGGCGGAGGATGTGGAGCAGATCCTGGCGGAAAACCCGTCGATAGAGGTGATCATCGATCTGCACCGGGACGGCGTACAGGAGGATACCCATCTGGTGACGGAGGTAAACGGGAAGCCGACGGCACAGATTATGTTTTTCAACGGCTTAAGCTTCAGCAAGCGGAACGGCCCGATAGACTATCTGCAGAATCCCTATATTGGAGAGAATCTGGCACTTTCCCTGCAGATGAAGCTGAACTGCGAGAAATATTATCCCGGCTTTACCAGAAAGGTTTATCTGAAAAGCCTGCGCTATAACCTGCATCTGCGCCCGAAGTCGCTTCTGGTGGAGGCAGGCGCCCAGACAAATACGGTAGAGGAGATGATGAATGCCATGGAGCCTCTGGCTTACGTGCTTAATCAGGTGTTGAAAAATCCTTAGTCACGTTTGAAATTTTGCAGTATGGGAACATAAAAGAGCAGTTATTGATAAAGATTATCGATTTTAAGAACTCCTTTTTCAGCACTGAGGTGCTATAATGATAGCAGCTGGCAAAGGAAAGAGGAGGTACAGGCTGATGGAAAATGCAGTGATTCTATTAATCATCATTGTCGTGTGCATCTTTGGGATCAAAAGTTATGCAGAAAGGCTGACACAGGGCTGCTGCGGCACAGGCGGGGGTGGAGAAAGGAAGGTCCGCGTAAAGGATAAAAAGAAAGAAAATTATCCTTATTGTGCGAAGATAGGTGTGGAGGGTATGACCTGTACCCGGTGCAGAGAACGTGTAGAAAACGCTTTGAACAGGGAAGAAGGTGTCTGGGCACAGGTAGATTTGAAGGAGAAATCCGCAGTAATACGGACGAAAAGGATGTATTCCGAGGAGGAGCTTGAGCGGGTTATCCGGCAGGCAGGCTACAGACTGACTTCGTTTGAGCTGACAAAGGCAGAAGGCGAATAGAGATGCTGTTTGAGCTGACAAAGACAGGAGGCGGACAGGGGCGCTGTCTGAGCTGACAGAGACAAAAACAGATAAAGAGACGGACCGGAGGAATCCGCTGATGGAAGGGAGGTCTGGCGCTATGAAGAACCACAGATTCTGGGCATGGGCAATGGTGGTGTGCCTGTGTATGACTCTTTATACAGGGTATAAGCACAAATAAACGTGCCCGAAGCTCCGGAAGATGCCGGGGACAGAAAAGAAGCATGCAGGAAGAAGAAAAGCCACGAAAGAAAGGGGAATATAAGATGCTGAATTGTTTGAAATGTATTGACTGGAAGAAGACAGGAATTTTTGCGGCAGGAGTGCTGTTTGGCACAGCGGGAATCAAGGTGCTGTCAAGCAAGGACGCCAAAAAGGTATATACGAACTGCACAGCGGCGGCTCTGCGCGCCAGAGACTGTGTGATGAAGACGGCGGCTGTGATTCAGGAGAACGCGGAGGATATCTACGCGGAGGCTCAGCAGATCAACGAAGAACGCGCGGCAGCAGAGGCAGCTGTGGAGGATGAAAAGGAGACAGAGGCCGGAGAGTAAGACTGCGGCAGCCAGAACATATGAGGATGTCCAAGGGTCTGCGACAGGGCTTTTGGGCATCCTCTTTTGCGGAGGAGAGAAGAAAGGTGAAATTTGTAATCCGACATGAGATAGAAGGAAGGATCCGTGTACAGGCAGTTCAGAGGGAGATGACCTTTGAACAGGCAGACATCCTGCAGTACTATCTGTGCAGTCAGGAAAATGTGATTTCGGCCAAGGTACAGCGCAGGACCTCGGGCGTAGCAGTCTGTTACCGGGGGCCCCGGGAAGAGGTGATCCGGCTTCTGAAAGCGTTTCATTATGAGGATGTAAAGGTTCCGGAGGCCGTTTTGCAGAGCTCTGGAAGAAAGATGAATGAGGAATACTGGGAAAAGCTTGTAGGCCGGGTGGTGCTGCGCGCAGGCAGCAAGCTGTTTCTGCCTTACCCGGTCCGGGCAGGAATTACTGCCGTCCGTTCGTGCAGGTATCTGTGGGACGGACTGAAGACGCTCGCCAGGCGGAAGCTGGAGGTGCCGGTGCTGGACGCGACGGCTATCGGCGTATCCGTGTTCCGCGGGGATTTTGATACGGCGGGCTCTGTGATGTTCCTGCTGGGAATCGGGGAGATCCTGGAGGAATGGACTCATAAGAAGTCTGTAGGCGATCTGGCGCGCAGCATGTCGCTGAATATTGAAAAGGTCTGGCTGCTGTGCGATGGGCATGAGATCCTGGTGGACTCCGAGAAGGTGCAGGAGCAGGATCTGGTTGTCGTGCATATGGGAAATGTCATTCCCTTTGACGGGACCGTGGAAGCGGGAGAAGCGATGGTGAACCAGGCTTCCCTGACCGGGGAGTCTTTACCTGTAGAGCGGAAGCCGGGAACTTCCGTCTATGCAGGTACGGTTGTGGAGGAAGGCGAGCTGACCATACGCGTGCGGGTAGGAACTGGAGACAGCAAATATGAGCGGATTGCGGCTATGATTGAGGAGTCTGAGAAGCTGAAGTCCTCGGTGGAGGGAAAGGCGGAGCACCTGGCAGACAGGCTGGTGCCCTATACGCTTGCAGGGGCAGCGCTGACCTGGCTGTTCACAGGAAATGTGACAAAGATGCTGGCGGTGCTTATGGTGGATTTCTCCTGCGCGCTGAAGCTTGCGATTCCTATTTCGGTGCTTTCTGCGATTCGGGAGGCCGGCAGCTTTCACATCACAGTGAAGGGTGGAAAATACCTGGAGGCCGTGGCAGAGGCAGATACCATCGTGTTTGATAAAACCGGCACGCTTACAAAGGCCTGCCCTACGGTAGCGGACGTGGTCTCCTTTGGCGGGGAGGATCCCGATGAGCTTCTGCGGCTTGCGGCCTGTATGGAGGAGCATTTCCCACATTCTATGGCAAAGGCTGTGGTGGATGCGGCCAAAGCGAAAAATCTGCAGCATGAGGAGAAGCATACAAAGGTGGAGTACCTGGTAGCTCATGGCATTTCCACGACGATAGAGGGAAAGAGGGCAGTGATCGGAAGCTACCATTTTGTGTTCGAGGATGAAAAATGTGTGCTTCCGGAAGGAACGCAGGAAAAATTCGATGCCCTGCCGCCGGAATATTCCCATCTCTACCTGGCCGTGGAAGGCGTGCTGAGGGGCGTCATCTGTATCGAGGATCCATTGCGGCAGGAAGCAGCTCAGGTGGTGCAGGCTCTGAAGAGGGCCGGTATTTCCAAGGTGGTCATGATGACGGGAGACAGTGAGAGGACGGCCCGGGCTGTGGCGGAGAAGGTGGGAGTAGATGAGTACTATTCCGAGGTACTGCCTGAGGACAAGGCGCGCTTTGTGGAGGAAGAAAAGGCAAAGGGCAGAAGGGTGATGATGGTGGGAGACGGCGTTAATGATTCCCCGGCACTGTCTGCCTCGGATGTGGGAATCGCCATCAGTGACGGAGCTGAGCTGGCCCGGGAGATTGCGGATGTGACGATAGGGGCAGAGGATCTCTGGCAGCTGGTGGCCCTGAAAAGCATCAGCACCGGCTTGATGCGGAGAATACACAGGAATTACCGGACAATAGTAGGCTTCAATACCGGGCTGATTGTGCTGGGTGTAGCCGGAATCCTGCAGCCATCCGCTTCGGCCCTGCTTCACAACACCTCCACGCTGGTGATCAGTCTGAAGAGTATGAATCCTGTATTATAAAAGCATAGGAAAATACCCCGCTGTCTGCAGCGGGGTATTTGCTTTGCAGCTGTTTTGTGTTAAAATCTTTCGGGCGGGCTTGATCGCCGGCCTATTTAAAGGTAAGATAGAGGGAAAGAACTTTTTACGGAGGAGTATTTGAATGACGAAGACAGAACAGAGCAGAATTCGCAATTTCTGTATTATTGCGCATATTGACCATGGAAAATCTACTCTGGCAGATCGTATCATAGAGATGACAGGACTGCTGACCAGCCGGGAGATGCAGGCTCAGGTCCTTGACAATATGGATTTGGAAAGAGAGCGCGGCATCACCATAAAGGCGCAGGCGGTACGCACAATTTATAAGGCAAAGGATGGAGAGGAGTATATCTTCAACCTGATTGACACGCCGGGCCATGTGGACTTTAATTATGAGGTGTCCCGAAGCCTGGCAGCCTGCGACGGAGCAGTTCTGGTAGTAGATGCAGCCCAGGGAATCGAGGCGCAGACGCTGGCAAATGTATACCTGGCCCTGGATCATGATCTGGATGTGATTCCGGTGATCAACAAGATTGATCTTCCCAGCGCCGAACCCCAGCGTGTGATCGACGAGATTGAGGATGTGATTGGCCTGGAGGCCCAGGACGCGCCTCAGATTTCTGCCAAGACAGGCCTGAATGTAGACCAGGTGCTGGAGGCGATTGTACAGAAGATCCCGGCTCCGGGCGGGGATCCGGAGGCGCCTCTTCAGGCTCTGATTTTTGATTCCCTGTATGATTCTTATAAGGGGGTTATTGTATTCTGCCGTATTATGGAAGGAACCGTGCGCAAGGGAACCCCGATCCGTATGATGGCGACCGGAGCAGAGGCCGATGTGGTGGAGGTGGGCTATTTCGGAGCGGGACAGTTTATTCCTGCTGAGGAGCTGTCTGCCGGCATGGTAGGATATATTACGGCCAGTATCAAAAATGTGCGTGATACGCGTGTGGGCGATACGATTACAGACAGAGAGAGACCCTGCGAGGAGGCTCTTCCGGGCTATAAAAAGGTACTGCCGATGGTATACTGCGGCATGTATCCGGCAGATGGGGCAAAGTACCCGGATCTGCGGGATGCGCTGGAAAAGCTTCAGCTGAACGATGCGTCCCTGCAGTTTGAGCCGGAGACCTCGATTGCCCTGGGCTTTGGCTTCCGCTGCGGCTTCCTGGGACTTCTGCATCTGGAGATCATACAGGAGCGCCTGGAGCGGGAATATAACCTGGATCTGGTGACCACTGCCCCGGGAGTTATCTATAAGGTATACAAGACAAACGGTGAGGTTATCGAGCTCACGAATCCTTCCAATCTTCCGGACCCGGCTGAAATCGAGCACATGGAGGAGCCCTTTGTAAGCGCTGAGATTATGGTGACGACGGAATTTATCGGGCCGATCATGGAGCTCTGCCAGGAGAGGCGGGGCGTCTACTTAGGGATGGAATATATGGAGGAGACCAGGGCGCTTCTGAAGTATGAGCTTCCGCTAAACGAGATTATTTACGACTTTTTTGACGCGCTGAAGTCCAGATCCCGCGGATATGCGTCCTTTGATTACGAGATGAAGGGCTATGAGCCGGCGGATCTGGTGAAGCTTGATATCCTGATCAATAAGGAAGAGGTGGATGCGCTTTCCTTTATCGTGCACAGCAGCACGGCCTACGAGCGCGGCCGGAAGATGTGCGAGAAGCTTAAAGAGGAGATTCCGCGCCATCTGTTTGAGATTCCGATTCAGGCGGCTATCGGAAGCAAGATTATCGCCCGGGAGACTGTGAAGGCTGTGCGCAAGGACGTGCTGGCAAAATGCTACGGCGGCGATATTACCCGAAAGAAGAAGCTTCTGGAGAAGCAGAAGGAGGGCAAGAAGCGGATGCGCCAGATTGGAAATGTAGAGATTCCGCAGAAGGCCTTTATGAGCGTGCTGAAGCTGGATGATAAATAGGAAACAGAAAAATCCATGAGCGGAATACAACGAAATGCGGCCGGAGCGGCGGAACGTGCGCCGGGGGCTTCGGCTGCCGGAAAAAAGAAGCTTGGCATCTACATTCATATTCCCTTCTGTGTGTGCAAGTGCGCCTACTGCGATTTCCTGTCGGCGCCGGCGTCAGCGGAGGTGATGGAGCAGTATGCTGCCAGCCTGAAGCAGGAGATCAGAGAGTGCCGGGAGCTGGCGGAGAAGTATACGGTGTCTACCGTGTTTTTCGGGGGAGGAACCCCGTCGATTCTCCCTGGGAGGACGCTGGCCGGGATTCTGGAGGAGCTGCTCTGTCTCCTGCCGGCGGAGCCGGACGTGGAGATTACGGTGGAGTGCAATCCGGGGACGCTGACAGAAGAAAAGCTTGACTCATACAGGGCGGCGGGAGTGAACCGCCTGAGCATCGGGCTTCAGTCGGCGGATGACAGGGAGCTTAAGCTGCTTGGGAGAATTCATACCTTTGAAGAATTCCTGGAGAATTATGAGCTTGCGCGGAAAAAGGGCTTCGGCAATCTGAATATTGATCTGATGTCGGCGCTTCCCGGCCAGACCAGGGAAGGCTGGCTTCGGACGCTTGAAAGGACTGCAGGCCTGGAGCCGGAGCATATCTCAGCCTACAGCCTGATTATCGAGGAGGGAACGCCCTTTTACGGAAGATACCGGGAAGGGGCGCCTGGATATTCCGAGCTCCCGGACGAGGATACGGACCGCCTGATGTATGAGGATACCAAACGGTTTCTCGGGGAGAGGGGATATACAAGATATGAGATTTCAAACTATGCCCGGGCTGGCTTTGCCTGCCGCCATAATCTTTCCTATTGGGACAGGACAGACTATAAAGGCTTTGGAATCGGAGCGGCGTCCCTGCTGGACGGCGTGCGCTATAAGAACAGTACGGAGCTGGCGGCTTATCTGAAGGAGGATTTTTCATATGAGAGTGTGCTCCCTCTAAGCAGAAAGGATGAGCTGGAGGAGACCATGTTTCTGGGGCTCCGGAAGATGGAAGGGGTAGCCCTGACGGCGCAGCTTCGGGAGATCTACGGAGAGCTTCTTGGAAAGCTTGAGAGGGAAGGCGTCCTGGCGCAGGACAGAGGCCGGATATTTCTGACGGACAGGGGGATAGACGTCAGCAATTATGTGTTATCAGAGTTTTTGCTGGATGAAGAAATGGCAGGCTGCGGTTTGGGTACAGAAGGAAAAGAGAGGAACGAAGGATGATAAAAGAAGTAATCTTTGATATTGACAGCACCCTGTATGATTATGACCCTGGACATGCCAGCGGCCTTAAGAGGATGGGGGAGTATGTGGAGAAGGAGTTCGGGATAGCCCCCGGAGAATTTGAAAAGGCCTATCAGAGGATGAACAGGGAGACGGCAGAGCGCCTGGGGCGTGACAACGCGGCGATTCACAGCAGAAGCATCCGGATTCAGAATCTGCTGGAACAGTGGGGACAGCCCTTGTTTCCTCATCTGAAGAGGCTTTACCATCTTTACTGGGATACGCTGCTGGAGGTAAGCAGGCCGGAGCCTGGAAGCCTGGAGGCTGTGAGACAGCTGGCAGACATGGGGCTTTCCATCGGAATCGGGACAGATATGACGACAAGGATGCAGTACGAGAAGCTGGAGTATTTCGGCTTTGCCCCCTATGTCCGGCATATTGTGACGAGCCAGGAGGCAGGGGTAGAAAAGCCTCATCCGGAATTTATGGCTCTCTGTATCCGCAAGGCCGGCTGTGCGCCGGAGGAATGCGTCTTTGTGGGAGATACCTTCAAGAAGGATGTGATTGGCGCCATGAACGCGGGAATGCATGCGGTCTGGTATAACGCAAAGGAAAGGGCGCTGCCGGAGGACGCAGATTTGGCGGGAAGGAGCTATCAGGAAATCAGGCATTTTGACGAGCTGGTGCCCTATATTAAATCACTGGCTTAGACAGGACGAGGAGCAGAAAATGGAAGAATTGAGATTTTTGGAGGAGCAGCAGGTGAATCCGGCGCTGCTTCGTGAGATAGAGGCGTTTCGGAAGGAGTATCCGGTTCCGGAGGAAGTAAAGAACCGGGTCGTGAAGCCGCCGGTGCCGTTTTACGGGAAGGAAATTCTGGAGATGGCGATTGCGGCCCTGCTGCAGGGGGAGAATGTACTGCTGAGCGGTTCCAAGGCCACCGGAAAAAATATTCTGGCGGAGAATCTGGCTTGGATTTTTAACCGCCCCTCCTACAACATTTCTTTTAATGTGAATACAGACAGCAGCTCTCTGATCGGAACAGATACCTTTGTGGATAACGAGGTCCGGCTCCGGAAGGGTCCGGTGTATCAGTGTGCGGAAAATGGGGGCTTCGGCGTCTTTGACGAGATCAATATGGCAAAGAATGACGCAGTATCCGTGCTTCATGCGACGCTGGATTACCGGAGGCTGATCGACGTGCCGGGCTACGACAGGATTCAGCTTCATCCGGCTACCCGTTTTATCGGGACCATGAACTATGGCTATGCAGGTACGAGAGAGCTGAATGAGGCTCTGGTTTCCCGTTTCCTGGTCATTGACATGCCGCCTCTTAAGGAGGATACGCTGATGCTGATCCTGCGCGCCAGCTTTCCGGATGCAAAGGAAGAGGGGCTCAGGGCTTTTGCAGGCCTGTTTCTGGATCTGCAGCTGAAGGCCTCCAACAGTGAGATCTCCACGAAGCCTCTCGACCTGCGGGGACTGATTGGGGCGCTGAAGACCGTCCGCTGCGGACTGAAGCCCCGGACAGCCGTCACGATGGGGATTACCAATAAGAGCTTTGATATTTTTGAGAAGGAAATCGTCGGGGATATTGTCATGACAAGGATTCCCGAGGACTGGACTGCGGAGCAGATTTTTTGAGATGGAACAAAAAGGACTGGAACAACAGGAACTGGAACAAAAAGAGCTGGAACAGGAAGCCTTTGAGGATTACAGCTATGAGATAGAGAACAGGATCCGGAATCTCTGCTGGACTGTAAGCGGAGATTACAGCCTGAATCTGAAGCTGGATACGGCTTCTTTTTCGAAGTCCCCTTATATCTCTTTGTACGATGCGGTGAAGCAGGGGGCCTTTTCCCGGTATTTTGACAGGGACGCCTTTGGCCTGTATCTCGTAAAGAAGCTGTATATGGGCGCAGACGAGCAGCCCCTGACAAATCTGGCCCAGATGGCTGTGGACAGCGCGGTGTACCGGAAGGCTGCCAGGGAGCGCCCGGGCGTTCTGGAGATTCGCAAAAAGGCTTTTTCTGATGTTTTGGAGTATGATTTTTCGAGACTGGCGTCCATGTATATCGGACAGATCCGAATCGCGGTCATGCAGGAGGCGGTCCGCGGAGAGGCGCTGGTACAGTCCAGGATGCAGAAGGCTCTGGATCAGCTGAAAAGCCTGGAGGAGACAGAGGACGTCATGGATATCATCCGGGTCGTGGACGGGCTTTATAACTGGCTGGTGGATCCGTATTTTGAGCGGAATCACGGCAGTCTGGAAAAGGTACTTTCCGTCACAGTGGAGGAGCTGAAGGAGTTCAGCTGGAAGGACTACCTGGAAGAAGAGGCTATGGAGGATGATCTGGTACAGATCATGAACCGGGTGGAGCAGGCTGTGACGCAGACGGCTGAGGTGGAGACGGAACAGGAAAAAAAGGAACGCCGGATGAAACGGATCGTCGTGGATGAGGAAGCCGCGGCGAAGATGTATTCTTATATTGAGCTGAATTATGGACGCTCCTATCTGACGCCCGGCGAGCAGGACAGGCTGAACCGGAGCCTCTGCCGGGGAGCCCACGCGGACTGCCGCCTGTATTTTACAGATGGGATTCTTTCCAGCATGGTAAAACGGAACTACCAGTCAGAATACGCAAGGCGGGCCAGATCCGACAATCTGAGGGTTTATGGACACAATCTGCGTGTTTCCCGGAGAAATATCGAGCAGCTTGCAGATACGCTGCGACGCTCTCTGACTCTGCGAAGCGAACGGGAGACTGTGCGTTCAGAGTATGGAACGATCGAGCCCTCCCGCCTCTGGAAGCTGGGGCGCAGCCGTGATAAGAAGCTGTTTGACAGGGAGATTAAGAAGGACAGCTCGGAGTTCGTAGTACATGTGCTTATTGATGCCAGCGGTTCCCAGAGAAGCCGGCAGAGCCTGGTAGCCCTCCAGGGCTTTATCATCAGCGAGGCCTTAAGCATCGTGGGAATTCCGCACAGGGTTATGGGCTTTTGCACCTTCTGGGACTATACGGTCATGCAGCGCTACCGGGACTATGACGAGCCACGGGAGGCCAATAAAAAAATATTTGAATTTCATGCCTCCTCAAACAACCGGGACGGCCTGGCGATCCGGGCGGCCGCGGCCAGCCTTCGGGAACGGCCCGAGGAAAACAAGGTGCTGATTGTCTTAAGCGACGGGCGGCCAAACGATATCATTGTAAACCGGCCAAACAGCCGGAACCCGGCCCCCTACTTTGGGGACTATGCCGTGCGGGATACAGCCACGGAGGTCAGGAAGGTCCGTGCGGAGGGGATCTCGGTTCTGGGAGTTTTTGCCGGGGAGGAGCAGGATCTGATGGCGGAGCGGCGGATTTTCGGCCGTGACTTTGCGTATATCCGCAATATTATGAATTTTTCCAGCGTGGTAGGACTCTATCTGCGGAGGCAGCTGGACGATACGCCATAAAAGGGAGAGGCCTTCCGGCAGGCAGCATACAGAATCAGCCGGAGGCCAGGTGACAGGAAATGAGAAAATGGTTAAAAAAATATTGGAAGCCCCTGGTGCTTCTTTTGATAATGGGAGGCTTTCTTCTGTATCCGCCGCTGGTGCTTACAGAGGTTCGCATTGATTTCGAAGAGGAGGATTATTCGGCCGGAAAGCATTGGAAGGCTTTGACCTCTTTTACAGAGCATGCCGGTCTGGACAGCGTCAGAGATACCTACAGCAAGCCGGGAGAAGCCAGAGTGTTTTTCTGGGATCTCCGGTTTCGGGACGGGCGCACACTGAAGCGCATGGATCCCATTGATTACAATTCGGAAAATGAGATCCGCGTCAAGGACATGGCTTTCTTCATCAATGGCTTTTATGCCGGAAAGCTGGAGGGAGAGGAGCTGATGGAGGCATTTTCGCCCAATGACCAGCTGCAGGTCTATGAGACGGATTCCGGTTCTATGGGCCTTTTGATTCAGGGCGAGGATTCTCAGCTGATTCCTACGGAGGCCTTTCAGAGCTTTTACAGCGAAATTGCGGGCAGGTATGCATGGACCGGAGTTTTCTATCTGATTCCGATTCTTGCCGCGGCAGTCTTTGTGCTGGAATTTTACCGGAGGAGAATCTGGAACCGGAGGGAAGGCCGGCTTTTCCTGGCTGTGGATACGCTCCTGTATCTCGTGGGCGTGGCGGCGATCGTGCTGGTGCTGATCGGAGCCTTTACCGGCTCCTCAGAGCTCAATCCGGATGAATCGGAAAGCATTTATTCTGTACAGTATTATATCAGCCACTGGATCGCGCCAGATGCCAGAGAGCTGGAGCTGGAGGCGTATTCAGCCTTCGGCACGGCCAGGCTTACGGAATTGAACCTGTTTTATTTCTTTGCCGCGCAGATTGCCCGTTTCTTTACCTTTGAGCATGCGGCACGGCTTTTCAGCGTCCTGATGTTTGCCGGACTGATGTATTTTCTGTTCTGGAATCTGAAGAAGAACCGCTTTCTGCTCTGTACTCTGTACCTGACGCCGCAGGTGTGGTATCTGTATACCTACTGTACATCGGATGCCCTGGATTTTGCGGTGGGGGTTCTGGCCCTGTACCAGATCGCCAATCCTGGCAGTATGCTCCACAGGCTGGCGCGGACAGGAGTAAACAGACGGAATATCTGGAAGCTTTTGCTGCTTGGCTTTTTATTCGCCAATATTTTTATGTCCAAGCAGAATTATTATGTGCTGGCCATCTACGCAGTTCTTATGCTGCTGGCAGAGCTTCCGGCAGTCTCGAAGGAAGAGAGAAAGCGGCGGTTTCAGACCTATCTGTGGCTTGCAGGGGCGGCGCTGCTGTTCCTGGGGATCCGCTATATTCCGGAGTTCCTTCATTATGGCATACACCGCAGCCAGGTGCTTAGGGAGATGCAGGAGGCGATTGCGATACCGAAGCTGAATCCGGCTTCCCCGCCCTCTGAGCAGAGCTCGGCCTTCAACCTGTACGGGAAAGGAGTGGCTTTGTCGGACCTTCTGTTCCATAAGGGACTTCATAAGACGCTGTTCCGTTCTTTTGTGGGAACCTATGGAAGCCTCCAGTTTCCGAGTCCCGACTGGTACTGCCATCTGATGGGAGTCCTTTACCTGATTTTGCTTCTGGGAATCTGCTGGCAGGTGATCCGGGAGAAGGGGTATGCGGAGAGGAAAATAAAGCTGGCGCTTTTGTTTGTCTGCGGCCTGATTTCCTACGCTCTGGTAATCTACAATGCGTGGTTTGTTGATTTTCAGGCCCAGGGACGCTATATGATGCCGGTACTGATTTTTGTGGCACATGCGGCGGTGTTGAAGCCGGAGACGGCGAGGCAGAAATGGTTTCAGATCGTTATCTGTGCGACGGCGGTACTGTCGCTGTATTCCTTCGGTGTGTACTGTATTCCGAATATTCAGCCTCCCTATTAAAAGGCAGGGGGACAAATCAAAGAAAAAGCAAAATAAATGGGAAAAGGAGAGCTTGGGATGAAAGAGTATGAAGTGGTTCATGAGATTTTTAATCAGTGCTCCAATAACCAGATGCGGGACGTCTTCATTGAAGAGGTTCCCATCGAGGATCTGGAACAGTATGTGGTCAGCCGCCATCAGGGAGAACGTGATTTCAGCTATGAGCGGGAGGATTTGGCGGATGGGACTGTGATCTATCATGTGAACACCTCCGGACTTCTGCAGAGATATACGTTTACAGAGATCTGATAGCTGCCCAGGAAAGACAGAGAGATGTGGAAGCGGCAGACAGCAGCAGGGAGGATGAAATTTGGAAGCATTTTTTGAATGGGAAGAACAGCTTCTTATGTTTCTGCAGAACAGTGTGCGTGGTCCTGTTCTGGATACCATCATGCAGTTTATTACCTCCCTGGGCGACGGAGGCTTTCTCGCGATTGCAGCCTGCCTGGTGCTGCTCCTCGTTCCGCGCTGGCGGAAGGTGGGGCTTACGGCATCCCTTTCTCTGGCCCTGGATTATGTTTTCCTGAATCTCATTCTGAAAAATGTGATAGCCCGCGTGCGGCCTTATGTGCTGCTGGAAGGACTTCAGCTGATCACAAAGGAGCCCTCGGATTATTCGTTCCCTTCCGGGCATACCGGAAGTGCGTTTGCGGTGGCAAGCGTACTGTTTCTATGCATGCCCCGGAAGGTGGGAATTCCGGCTGTGATTCTGGCGGCGCTGATTGCGTTTTCCAGGCTTTATCTGGGCGCGCATTTTCCGACGGATGTGATGGGAGGCGCGGTCATCGGCTGCCTGACGGGCGTGATAGCGTGGAAGCTTGTCTGGAAAAGGAAATAAAGAAATTTGGAGAGATGCAAAAAAGCATAGTAAAAGACGTGTCTGTATAATAAGATATCTTTGTACTGATCAGTGCATATTTCCTGGCAGTTCGCCAGAACATTCCTGTTTATTATTATTTGCAACAGAAAGGGAACATCTGCTTATGAAACATGATTATGATGGTTCATTGCAGGCTGTGGTGTGGAACAGTGCGCCGCAGACAAAAGAGGAAGCCCTGGAATGCATGAAGAGTCGATTGATGGAAAGGAGCTTCGTGTCATAACGTTTTTCAAAGTAAGGGATGAGTTCCTTATAAGTGCAGTCCTGACGGAAATCAGTGATCAAAGGGAGTTCATCAACCTTGTATTTCTGGTATTTCGGAGAATGGGGGTCATCAAAAGCCCGCTGCTTGAGCGGGATGTATCTACAGATAAAATTTAATAAATTCATTCCCACAAGATTGAAATATTCATACTTTCGTGATAAACTATCAAATAGAGATTATTATGGCAAGGAGGATTATATGGCTGTAACCTATAAAAAACTTTTTCACTTGCTGATAGACCGGGGCATCCAGACTTCCGAACTGACCGAAAAGGCAGGGTTCAGCCCGAACATTCTGACACGGTTAAGGCGTGACCAGTATGTGTCATTGGACAGTATCGAGAAGATTTGTTTTGCTCTGGACTGCAAAGTAGATGATATTCTGGAATTTATACCAGTTGAAAAGGAGAACAAAAATGGCTGATGTAAGAAAAGAGCAGGAGCGTGATGAACTGCATCGTGCGATATGGGCGATTGCGGATGAATTGCGTGGAAGCGTAGATGGATGGGATTTCAAGTCTTATGTGTTGGGCATGATGTTCTATCGCTATATCTCTGAAAACCTGACCAACTATATCAATGAGGGTGAAATCGAAGCCGGAAACGATGACTTTGATTATGCTCTTTTGTCTGATGAAGATGCAGAGCAGGCTCGTGAGGATTTGGTCAAAACAAAAGGGTTCTTCATTCTTCCGTCTGAGCTTTTCTGCAATGTCAGGAAACAGGCGGCAAATGATGAAAACCTGAATATGACTTTGGAAAGAGTCTTTAATCACATTGAGGATTCTGCGAAAGGCAGTGAAAGTGAAGATAACTTCGCGGGTTTGTTTGACGATATTGATGTCAACAGCAATAAACTGGGAGCGACCGTTGCCAAGCGTAACGCAAACCTTGTTAAATTGATTGAGGGTATTGCAAACATGGGATTGGGCAACTACAAGGAGAACTCCATTGATGCATTTGGCGATGCTTACGAATACTTAATGAGTATGTACGCATCCAATGCCGGGAAAAGCGGCGGCGAGTTCTTCACTCCGCAGGAAGTTTCTGAACTGCTGACCCGAATTGCAGTTGCAGGAAAAACAGAGGTCAACAAGGTATATGACCCTGCTTGTGGTTCTGGTTCTCTGCTTCTGAAAGCGGCGAAAATTCTCGGCAAAGAGAATGTCCGCCAGGGCTTTTATGGTCAGGAAATCAATCTGACTACATACAACCTTTGCCGCATCAATATGTTCCTGCATGACATTGACTTTGACAAGTTTGACATTGCCCATGAAGATACGCTGCTGAATCCCCAGCATTGGGATGATGAACCGTTTGAGGTTATCGTTTCAAATCCCCCTTATTCTATCAAGTGGGAGGGCGACGACAACCCTGTTTTGATCAATGACCCCCGCTTCTCTCCTGCCGGAGTGCTTGCGCCGAAGTCAAAAGCTGACCTTGCGTTTATCATGCACTCTCTGGCGTGGCTTGCCACCAATGGAACTGCGGCGATCGTTTGTTTTCCCGGCATCATGTACCGTGGCGGAGCTGAAAAGAAAATCCGTCAGTATTTGATTGACAACAACTTCATTGACTGTATCATTCAGCTGCCGAGCAATCTGTTCTTTGGAACTTCCATTGCAACCTGCATTATGGTTCTGAAGCGGAGTAAAGCAGATAACAACACGTTGTTTATTGATGCATCCAATGAGTGCGTCAAGGTTACGAACAACAACAAGCTGACCGAGGAAAATATAGTCCGCATTGTAGAGGAATTTGTTTCTCGTGCAGATGTTGAATACTTCTCTCGCAGCGTTCCTTATAAGGAAATCGCAGAGAATGACTATAATCTTTCCGTTTCAACCTATGTGGAAGCAGAGGACACCAGAGAGGTCATTGACATTGTGAAACTCAATGCCGAGATTGAAGAAATCGTTGCTCGTGAGCAGGTTCTCCGTGATGAAATAGCGAAGATCATCGCAGAAATCGAGGTGGGTGTATGAGTCGCGATTTTCAGTTTTTGATTTACAAATCTGCCGAAGAAGATGTTTCGGTCAGTGCATTTATTCAGGACGAAACCATTTGGGTAACCGCCAATCAGATGGCTATCCTGTTTGATAAAAGCGAATCTACCATCAGAAAACATATCAACAATGTGTTTGATGAGGGAGAATTGAACAGAGAGATCAACACGCAAAAAGTGCGTGTTGATGGGGTAAAGCAGCCGGTTGCTTTCTATAATCTGGATGTGATTATTTCCGTTGGCTATCGTGTGAATTCCCGCAGGGCAACCCAGTTTAGAATCTGGGCCACAAGCGTTCTGAAAGAGTATATGCTCAAAGGCTTTGCGATGGATGATGAACGCTTAAAGCAGGGAAAAACAGCATTTGGCAAGGACTACTTCCGTGAATTGCTGGAAAGAGTTCGCTCTATCCGTGCAAGCGAACGCCGTATCTGGCAGCAGATTACAGACATTTTTGCGGAATGCAGTATCGACTATGACGAAAACGCACAGATTACCCATGACTTCTACGCAATGGTACAGAATAAATTCCACTATGCCATTGTAGGGCAGACGGCGGCAGAAATTGTTTACACCAAAGCAGACAGAACCAAAGAAAACATGGGACTTACTACATGGAAAAATGCACCGGACGGTCGTATTTTAAAATCAGATGTAGTGGTTGCGAAAAATTATCTGGAAGAAAAGCAGATTCGGCAGTTGGAACGAGCTGTGACAGGATATTTTGATTATATCGAAGATCTGATAGAGCGGGAAAACACCTTTACCATGGAGGAATTTGCCGCCAGCGTGAACGAGTTTCTCGCATTCCGCAGATATGATATTCTGCGTGATAAAGGGAAAATCTCCAGTAAAACGGCAAAAGAGAAAGCCATTGCTGAATATGCAGAATTTAATAAGACACAAAAAATCACATCAGATTTTGACAAGGCGGTCAAGCAGATGTTGGAGGCAGGTGAGCAGCATGAGCAGATTGGATGAGTTGATTCAGGAGCTGTGTCCGAACGGCGTAGAATATAAGCTTATTGGAGACTGCGTTCACAAGACCAGTAATATAAAGTGGGCTACTGCTGATGGAAGCTATTTATATATCGATTTGACTTCCGTTGATAGAGATACACATAAAATCACAGAAACACAAACCATTGATGCGGATAATGCTCCAAGTAGAGCACAGCAAATAGTTTGTGTGGGGGACGTTCTGTTTGCGACAACACGCCCAACATTAAAAAGATATTGTCTCATTGATGAGGAGCACGATGGGCAGATATGTAGTACAGGCTTTTGTGTACTGAGAGCCAAAGAAAGTCTTGTCTTACCGAGATGGTTGTTCCATGTTGTTTCATCATCTGAGTTTCATTACTATGTTGAAGCAAACCAAAAGGGTGCAAGCTATCCAGCTATTTCGGACAAAGAAGTAAAGAAGTATAAAATGCCAGTTCCCCCTCTGCCAGTGCAGAGTGAAATTGTCCGTATTCTGGACAATTTCACAGAGCTTACAGCAGAGCTTACAGCAGAGCTTACAGCAGAGCTTACAGCGAGAAAACTACAATATAGCTACTATCGAGATAAATTATTGATATTTGAACAACGATATAGAACTGGCAAGATTATTGATATGCTTGTTCAACCTATTACTGATGGGCCGCATACCACACCGGCACTTGTAGATAATGGAGTTCCCTTCTTATCTGCTGAGGCAGTTTTTGACGGGAGGATACACTTCGAGAAAATGCGAGGCTATATTACTGAGGCTTTTGATGCTGAGTGTTGTAAAAAATATAAGCCACAGAAAGACGATGTTTTTATGGTTAAGTCTGGTTCAACGACTGGAAAAGTGGGGTATGTTGATACGGATGAACGATTTAACATTTGGTCGCCGTTAGCAGCAATGCGTGTGAACGAGAATTGTTCATCAAGGTTTTTGTTTCATCTGCTTCAATCGACTTCTGTGCAGAAGCAGGTAAAAGCAAAAGCAAGCCACGGTTCACAACCCAATTTGAGCATGAGAGCATTGGAGCAGTTTGAGGTTCCTATTCCTCCCCTAGATGTGCAGCTTAAAATAGCTGCGGTTCTCGACAACTTTGATGCAATTTGTTCCGACCTGAACATCGGTTTACCAGCTGAGATTGAAGCAAGACAGAAGCAATACGAGTTTTATCGTGATGCTCTCTTGACATACGCTGCAACTGGCAAGACAATCTTGACAGACAGACAGACAGACAGACAGACAGACAGACAGACAGACAGACAGACAGACAGACAGACAGACAGACAGACAGAGCATAACTAAGCTCATTCAGTATGTGTTTGGCGTTATTTTTGTTAGGTTGTCGGATATTGCAACCATATCAAGAGGTGTGCGTGTTGTCAGAAGTCAGCTTAACACTGAGGGACTATATCCAGTTTATCAAAATAGCATGACCCCTTTGGGCTACTATGAAAAAAGTAATTGTCCAGAAAACACCACTTTCATTATCGCTGCTGGTGCTGCTGGCGAAATCGGCTATAGTCGAACCGAATTTTGGGCGGCTGACGATTGCTTTTATCTGGAATGCCCAGATAACTTGAATAGTCGGTATGTATATTATGCTCTATTGTGCCAACAACAATACATTAGTTCAAGAGTACGTCGTTCGAGTGTACCACGCTTGTCTCGCACAGATATTGAAAGTGTTGTTGTTCCCGTTCCACCACTTGAATTGCAGAACCGCATTGTTGGAATTCTTGATCGCTTTGATGCTATCTGTAATGACTTAACAAGCGGACTTCCTGCGGAAATCGAAGCCAGACAGAAGCAATATGAATACTATCGTGATAAACTGCTGACTTTCCAATCGGCAGAGTAATACAAGAAGGAGGTTTCTATGAGTACCTACAATATCGTGCTTTCCACCAATGAAAGTACGGTTGTGACAGAGTATGAGCCACAGACCAAACGTTCGGATGCTTACCAAAGTGAAGCCGCACTGGAACAGGCTTTTATTAGGATGCTGTGCGAACAGGGCTATGAGTATGTGACCATTCATAATTCCGATGCACTCATTGCCAATCTCCGCAGACAGTTAGAATTGTTGAACGACTATCAGTTTACGGATAAGGAATGGGACAGCTTTTTCAAAAGCAAGATTGCCAATGCCAATGAGGGCATCGTGCAAAAGACCCGAAAAATTCAGGAAGATTATGTGCAGAACCTGACCCGTGAGGATGGCACTACCATGAATATCTCCCTGATCGACAAAAAGAACATTCACAACAACCGGCTGCAAGTAATCAATCAGTATGAAGAAAGCGGCGGAACACATGATACCCGATATGATGTGACGATTCTGGTCAATGGTCTGCCGTTGGTTCATGTGGAATTGAAACGCCGTGGCGTTGCAATCAAGGAAGCGTTCAACCAGATCAACCGCTACCAGCGTGATAGCTTTTGGGCTGGTTGTGGGCTGTATGAGTATGTGCAGATTTTCGTGATCTCCAACGGCACATTCACAAAATATTATTCCAACACCACCAGAGCAAGTCATATCAAAGAAAATGATAGAACTGGCAGGAAGAACAGCAAGAAAACTTCCAATAGCTTTGAGTTTACTTCCTATTGGGCAGACGGCAACAACAAGGTTATTGCAGACCTTGTGGACTTCACAAAGACGTTCTTTGCGAAGCATACCATTCTGAATATCCTGACAAAATACTGTGTGTTCACATCTGAGGAATTGCTGCTTGTCATGCGTCCTTACCAGATTGTGGCAACCGAGCGTATCCTGAACAGGATTGAGGTGTCCACCAATTACAAGAAAACAGGTACGATTGAAGCAGGAGGATATATCTGGCACACCACAGGAAGCGGCAAGACCCTGACTTCCTTTAAGACAGCGCAGCTTGCCACAGGACTGCCGTATATCGACAAGGTTCTGTTTGTAGTTGATCGTAAAGATTTGGACTATCAGACTATCAAGGAATATGACCGCTTTGAAAAAGGTGCTGCCAACGGCAACAAGAGCACCGCAGTCCTGCAAAGACAGCTTGAGGACAGCACTTCCCGAATTATCGTAACGACCATTCAGAAACTGGATGTGTTCATTACGAAGAACAAAACCCATCCGATTTATAACAAGCACGTTGTTCTTGTGTTTGACGAGTGCCACCGCAGCCAGTTTGGGCAGATGCACACCAACATCATCAAGCACTTTAAGAACTACCATATTTTTGGATTTACTGGAACGCCGATTTTCGCTGTCAATGCCGGAACTGGCGGCAATCCGGAACTGCGAACCACGGAGCAGGCGTTTGGTGCGAAGCTCCATACCTATACCATCGTGGATGCGATCAACGATGGAAATGTCCTGCCGTTCCGCATCGACTATATCAACACGATCAAGCAGAAAGACAGCGACAAGGATAAACAAGTCAATGCGATTGACACCGAAGAAGCATTGGCATCTCAGGAACGTATCTCCGAAGTCGTGAAGTACATTCTGGAACACTTTGACCAAAAGACCATGCGTAATTCCTATTACAGTCTGAAAGGTCAGCGTGTGAATGGTTTCAACTCCATGTTTGCAGTCAGTTCCATTCCTGTCTGCAAAAAGTATTATCTGGAGTTGAAAAAACAGATTGCGGAACAGCATCGAGAGCTGACCATTGCAACCATCTTCTCTTTTGCACCAAATGAAGCAGATACAGCCGATGGTATTCTGGAAGATGAAAGTTTTGATACGGAAGGGCTTGACCAGAGTTCCCGTGATTTTCTGGAAATGGCAATCAGCGATTATAATAAAATTTTCAAAACGAACTTCGATACTTCCAGTAAGGGCTTTCAAGACTACTACAAAGACCTGTCCGACAAGGTCAAAAAGCGAGAAGTCGATTTGCTGATCGTAGTCAATATGTTCCTGACTGGCTTTGATGCAACAACGTTGAACACCCTTTGGGTGGATAAAAACCTGAAAATGCACGGTCTGATACAAGCATTTTCCAGAACAAACCGCATCCTGAACTCGGTAAAGACTTTCGGCAACATCGTTTGCTTCCGTGATCTTGAAGAGGCCACCAATGATGCAATTGCCCTGTTCGGAGATAAGGATGCAAACGGCATCGTTCTTTTGAAATCCTACGAGGACTATTATTATGGCTGCGTTGATGATAAGGGGCGTGAACAGAAGGGCTATGAAGAACGAATAGCGGAACTACTGCAAAAATATCCGTTGGGACAGCCCATTATCGGAGAGCAGAACAAGAAGGATTTTATTGTACTGTTCGGTAACATTCTCCGCTTGAGAAACATTCTGTCTGCATTTGACCGTTTCGCCGGAAATGAAATCCTGTCCCCGATTGATTTTCAGGATTACACGGGTACATACCATGATGTGTATGATGAAATTAAGCCGAAGCCAGGAAGCAAGGACAGCATCATGGACGACGTTGTGTTTGAAATGGAACTGGTCAAACAGGTAGAAGTAAACATCGACTATATCCTGATGTTGGTTGCAAAATATCATGACGGAAACTGCGAAGATAAGGAAATTTTGGTTGCGATTGATAAGGCGATTAAGTCCAGTTTACAGCTCCGTTCTAAAAAGGAACTGATTAAAAACTTCATTGCCACTATTAACACAAGCACCGATGTCAACGCAGACTGGCAACGCTTCGTCAGAGAACAGCGTGAAACGGATATTCAGACACTGATTACAGAAGAAAAATTGAAACCGGAAGAAACCAGAAAGTTTGTTGAGAACGCTTTTCGTGATGGCGTACTCAAAACAACTGGAACGGATGTTGACCGATTGATGCCGCCTGTTTCCCGCTTTGGCGGTGGAGGTTCTCGTGACAAAAAGAAACAGACAGTTATTGAAAAACTGAAAGCGTTTTTTGAAAAATACTTTGGACTGCTTAATCCGACAGAAACCATTACAGGAAGCAAGGTCGTGGACTATCAGTACACAACGCCCCAATCTTCATTAGGAATGGTAGCCGAAGAACCTGAACCATATGGAAAAAGGAAAACGCTTCCTCCGACCTTGCCAGTCTGCTGAGAGATTAGTCAGGATTACCCTTGGCTGGAAGAAATCTACCGCGAGATTGCAGAACTGAAAAAACAGCTTCAGGAGCAGTCCGCGAATTAAGAAACAATAGAGAAAACGGGAACTGTCAGGCAATAAAATAAAGGGGGCTGTTGCAAAAGTAGATAAATAATCTACTGGAGCAGCAGCTCCACTTTTATGCTTAAAAATAGAAAGGGAGTGCCACTCAATCATCCGTTATTGATGATTTTGCGACACTCCCTTCTATAACATACGAAAATATTTATTTCACCCTTGCCTCCAGCTTATCGCCGTTCACATCGATGACAATCGTTTCGCCGGTAGAGATGTCTCCGGCCAGAATCAGCCTTGCAGCCAGCGTCTCTACATATTTCTGCATATACCGCTTCAGCGGCCGCGCTCCGTATACCGGGTCGAAGCCGTGGTCTGCGATAAAGGCCTTGGCGTCAGCGGTGAGCTCAATCTGCAGCTCACGCTCTGCCAGACGGCCGTTCAGCTCCGCCAGCAGCAGGTCGATGATTGAAGCAATGTTGCTCTTGGTCAGAGGCTTGAAGAGAATGGTCTCATCCAGCCGGTTCAGGAACTCCGGACGGAAATGGTTCCGAAGGTCGTTCATAACCAGCTCCTGGGCCTGCGGCGTGATATTGCCGTCTGCGTCGATGCCGTCCAGCAGGTAGGAGGAACCGATATTGGAGGTCATAATCAGGATCGTGTTCTTGAAGTCCACGGTCCGGCCCTGGGAATCGGTGATTCGTCCGTCGTCCAGCACCTGCAGCAGCACGTTGAATACGTCCGGGTGGGCCTTTTCAATCTCATCAAACAGTACGACGGAGTAAGGCTTTCTGCGGACAGCCTCGGTCAGCTGGCCGCCCTCCTCGTAGCCCACATATCCGGGCGGCGCTCCGATCAGCCTTGATACGGAATATTTCTCCATGTATTCGCTCATATCGATCCGCACCATATTCTGCTCGTCGTCGAACAGGCTGGCAGCCAGCGCCTTCGCAAGCTCGGTTTTGCCTACACCGGTGGGTCCCAGGAACAGGAAAGAACCAATGGGCTTCGTCGGATCCTTGATGCCGGCCTTGGAACGGATGATGGCCTCGGAAACAAGAGTTACCGCCTCATCCTGGCCGATGACCCGTTTATGGAGCTCGTCGTCCAGGTGGAGGGTCTTGTTCCGCTCGCTCTCGGTCAGCTTTGCCACCGGAATACCGGTCCAGCGGGAGACGATGCGGGCAATCTCATCCTCTGTCACAGCCTCATGAACCAGGGAAAGGTCTTCCTTGCCGATGGCCTCCTCTTCCTGCGCCAGCTCCTTCTGCAGCTGGGGCAGGCGGCCGTACTGCAGCTCGGCGGCCTTGTTCAGGTCGTAATTCTGCTGGGCGGTCTGAATCTGCTTGTTGATGTCCTCGATTTCCTCACGCAGCTTCTGCAGACGCTCCACAGAGGTCTTTTCGTTGTCCCACTGAGCTTTCTTTGCGTTGAATTCGTCGCGCAGCTCTGCCAGCTCTCTCTGGAGATGCTCCAGCCGCTCCTGGCTTAAGTGGTCCGTCTCCTTCTTCAGGGCAGCCTCCTCGATCTCCAGCTGCATGATTTTCCGCCTCAGCTCGTCCAGCTCGGTGGGCATGGAATCCAGCTCCGTCTTAATCAGAGCGCAGGCCTCATCCACCAGGTCGATGGCCTTATCCGGCAGGAACCGGTCAGAAATGTAGCGGTGGGAGAGCGTGGCGGCAGCTACCAGCGCCGCGTCCGTAATCTTCACGCCGTGGAACACCTCGTAGCGTTCTTTCAGTCCACGGAGAATGGAAATCGTATCCTCCACGGTAGGCTCGTCAACCATGACAGGCTGGAAACGGCGTTCAAGAGCCGCGTCCTTTTCAATGTACTGGCGGTACTCATCCAGCGTGGTGGCGCCGATGCAGTGAAGCTCGCCCCTTGCAAGCATGGGCTTGAGCATATTGCCGGCATCCATGGCCCCATCCGTTTTGCCTGCGCCCACAATCAGATGCAGCTCATCGATAAACAGAATGATCTGTCCTTCGCTCTTGCGAACTTCCTCCAGCACAGCCTTCAGGCGTTCCTCGAATTCGCCCCGATATTTGGCTCCTGCTACGAGAGCGCCCATATCCAGGGAGAAGATTTTCTTATCCTTCAGGCCTTCGGGCACATCGCCCCGGACAATCCGCTGGGCCAGGCCTTCCACTACGGCGGTTTTGCCGACGCCGGGCTCACCGATCAGCACAGGATTGTTTTTGGTCTTACGTGACAGGATCCGGATGACATTGCGGATTTCCGAATCGCGCCCGATGACTGGGTCAAGCTTCTGCTCTCTGGCACGCTCTACCAGATCGGAACCGTACTTATTTAATGTGTCGTAGGTAGCCTCCGGATTATCGCTGGTCACGCGCTGATTGCCGCGGACCGTGGACAATGCCTGCAGAAATTTGTCCTTTGTGATTCCGTACTCCCGGAACAGCTCCTTGATGGAGGGGCTGGGATCGTTCAGCATGGAAATAAACAGATGCTCGACGGAGACATATTCATCTCTCATGCGCTTTGCCACATCCTCAGCGTTTACCAGTACCTTATTTAAGTACTGGCCCACGTAGGGCTGGCCGCCCGATACCTTGACCCTCTTATTTAAAGCCTGTTCCACTCCGTTCATGAAAAGGTTCTGATCGATGCCCATCTTGGCGATCAGCTTCAAAATCAGGCTGTCTTCCTGACGGAGCAGACTCATCAGAAGGTGTTCCTGCTCGATTTCCTGGTTGCCGTACTCATAGGCCAGCTTTTCCAGATCGTTTACAGCCTGAATAGACTTCTGCGTAAATTTCGTAAAATTCATAAATCTGACTCCTTCCTTATATTATATAGCGTTTTTCTCCTGAAGCCTGGTCAGCCCGGTACGAATACCAGCTGCCGTTTACAGGAAATATAAAAAGCAAGACCCGGTACCAGACATCTCTCTTATCTGATACAGGGCCTTGTTCTTTTCACTATTTACATATATCACTATTAATTTCAAAATGCAAGAGGTTTTTTTCTAAAAATAAAATGAAAAATATAAACAAAGGATGAAATATAAAAAAAATGCGAAACGGGGTTGACAAACAAAGGGTGTAGTGATATTTTAATGTTAGCACTCAGAAGGGCCGAGTGCTAATAGGAAACAGAGAAGCAAAAGGAGGTGGCAGCATGGAACTGGATGAGAGAAAGCAGAAGATTTTGTATGCGATCATCCGCACCTATATGGAGACAGGCGAGCCTGTGGGTTCCAGAACGATTTCCAAATATTCAGATTTGAATCTGAGCTCTGCCACGATCCGCAATGAGATGTCCGATCTGGAGGAAATGGGTTACATTATACAGCCCCATACCTCGGCAGGCAGAATTCCTTCTGATAAAGGATACCGCCTGTACGTGGACCACATCCTGGAGAGTAAGGATCAGGAGGTTCAGGAATTCAAGGATCTGATGCTGGAACGTACCGACAAGCTGGAACAGATGCTTCAGCAGGTGGTGAAGGTTCTTGCGGCGAATACGAATTATGCGACGCTTGTTTCCGCACCGGCACTGAAGGGAAATAAGCTGAAATTCATACAGCTTTCCAAAGTGAACTCCACACAGATTCTGGCCGTCATTATGATAGATGGAAACCTTGTCAGAAACAAGATCATCGATGTGACGGAGGAGCTGGATCAGGAGACGGTGCTGAAGCTCAATATCCTGCTGAACAGCGTGCTGAACGGCCTCTCGATAGAGGAAATTAATCTGGCCATGATTCAGAGCCTGAAGCAGCAGGCGGGCATACACAGTGAGCTGGTGGCGAGCGTGATCGATGCGGTGGCGGAGGTGATTCACGCAGAGGACGAGGTCAAGATTTATACCTCGGGAGCCACGAACATTTTCCGGTATCCGGAGCTTTCCGATAAGGGAAAGGCCAGCGAAATCATCAGCACCTTTGAGGAAAAACAGGAGCTCACCGATTTGGTGAACCAGACCCTGGAAAACAGCGAAAACAAAGGCATTCAGGTGTACATCGGACAGGAGTCGCCGATACAGGCCATGAAAGACTGCAGCGTAGTCACAGCCACCTATGAGCTGGGCGATGGGCTTCAGGGGACGATTGGCATCGTAGGTCCGAAGCGGATGGATTACGAGAATGTATTGAAGACGCTGAAGACGCTGACGGATCAGCTGGATGCAATTTATAACAAAAAACAGAACTAGACAGAAAGGGGCATCGACCCGTGGAAAAGGAAATGAAGCAGGAAGATATCCGGGAAGAGAAGCCGGAAGGCGAGGAAGCTTTTGAAACGCAGGAAAGCGCGGACCAGGAAGAGACCGTGAAGACGGAGGAGGCTTCCGGAGAGCAAAACGCCGAAGGCGAGGCGGAATCCAGGGAGACGGCAGCAGAGGGCCAGCCGGAGGAAGCCAAAGAGGAGCCGGAGAAAATGAGAAAGAAAAAGAAAAAGGAAAAATGGGAAGAGAAAATCGAAGAGCTGGAGGACCGCGTGAAGCGGCAGATGGCAGAATTTGATAACTTCCGCAAGCGCACCGAGAAGGAAAAATCCCATATGTATGAAGTGGGAGCAAGAGATGTCATTGAAAAAATCCTTCCGGTAGTGGATAACTTTGAAAGAGGTCTTGCAGCAGTCCCGGAGGAGCAGAAGGCCGATCCGGTGATTGACGGCATGGATAAGATATACCGCCAGCTGATGACAGTCCTGACAGACCTGGGCGTGACGCCGATTGAGGCTGTCGGAAAGGAATTCGACCCGAATTTCCACAATGCAGTGATGCATGTGGAGGATGAGGAGCTTGGTGAAAATGTAGTAGCCGAGGAATTCCAGAAGGGTTACATGTATAAGGATACGGTAATCCGGCACAGTATGGTAAAGGTAGCCAACTAACTAAAGCAATCAGTAACCTACACAGAAAATAAATGAGGAGGTCTCTATTATGAGCAAAATAATTGGTATCGACTTGGGAACAACAAACAGCTGCGTAGCAGTAATGGAAGGCGGTAAGCCGGTGGTTATCGCCAATACAGAGGGTGCAAGAACCACACCGTCTATCGTGGCCTTCACGAAGACAGGAGAAAGACTGGTAGGAGAGCCTGCAAAGCGTCAGGCAGTTACAAACTCCGAGAAGACCATTTCTTCCATCAAAAGAGAGATGGGAACAAACTATAAGGTAACCATCGATGGAAAACAGTACACACCGCAGGAAATTTCCGCAATGATTCTGCAGAAGCTGAAAAGTGACGCAGAGAACTATCTGGGCGAGAAGGTGACCGAGGCGGTTATTACCGTACCGGCATACTTCAACGACGCACAGAGACAGGCAACCAAGGACGCAGGAAAGATTGCCGGCCTGGATGTAAAGCGTATCATCAATGAGCCGACGGCTGCAGCTCTGGCTTATGGCCTTGATAATGAAAAAGAGCAGAAGATCATGGTATATGACCTGGGCGGCGGTACCTTCGATGTATCTATCATCGAGATTGGTGACGGCGTTATCGAGGTTCTGGCTACGGCAGGAAACAACCGTCTGGGCGGCGATGACTTCGATAAGAAGATCGTAGACTACATGCTGGCAGAGTTCAAGCGTACAGAGGGTGTGGACCTGTCCACAGACAAGATGGCAATGCAGAGACTCAAAGAGGCTGCAGAGAAGGCAAAGAAGGAGCTGTCCTCTGCGACAACGACGAACATCAACCTTCCGTTCATCACAGCGACCTCTGAGGGACCGAAGCATTTCGATATGAACCTGACAAGAGCCAAATTCGATGAGCTGACCCATGACCTGGTAGAGAAGACCGCAGAGCCTGTACAGGCAGCGCTGAAGGATGCAGGCATCACAGCATCCGAGCTTGGCAAGGTACTGCTGGTAGGCGGCTCCACACGTATTCCGGCCGTACAGGATAAGGTAAAGCAGCTGACCGGCCATGAGCCCAGCAAGTCCCTGAACCCGGATGAGTGCGTAGCTATCGGCGCTTCTATCCAGGGCGGAAAGCTTGCAGGAGACGCAGGCGCAGGCGACATCCTTCTGCTGGATGTAACTCCGCTGTCCCTGTCCATCGAGACACAGGGAGGTATCGCAACCCGCCTGATCGAGCGTAACACGACGATTCCGACGAGAAAGAGCCAGATCTTCTCTACCGCTGCTGACAATCAGACAGCCGTAGATATCAACGTCGTACAGGGTGAGCGTCAGTTCGCAAGAGACAACAAGTCTCTGGGCCAGTTCCGTCTGGATGGAATCCCGCCCGCAAGAAGAGGCGTTCCGCAGATTGAGGTTACCTTCGATATCGATGCGAATGGTATTGTAAATGTATCTGCAAAGGATCTGGGAACCGGCAAGGAGCAGCACATCACGATTACCGCAGGCTCCAACATGTCTGACAGCGATATCGAGAAGGCGGTAAAGGAAGCTGCCGAATTCGAGGCTCAGGATAAGAAGCGTAAGGAAGGCATCGATGCAAGAAACGACGCAGACTCCATGGTATTCCAGACTGAGAAGGCTTTGGAGGAGGTAGGAGCGCAGCTTGACGCAGCTGACAAGTCCGCAGTAGAAGCAGAGCTTACTTCTCTGAAGGCTGTTCTGGACAGAACGAAAGACCAGCCTGAGCTGTCTGATGCAGATATCGACGAGCTGAAGGCAGGCAAGGAGAAGCTGATGAACGCAGCGCAGAAGGTATTCGCGAAGGTTTATGAGCAGGCGCAGGCCGCACAGGGTGCAGCCGGCCAGGCAGGACCGGGACCGGATCCGAACGCAGGAGCAGGCTCTTCTTCTGATGATGTGGTTGACGGCGACTACCGCGAGGTGTAAAATAAACATCGGCATGGAAATGCCGGGATAAGAAGCAATAATGTCCAGGGGGAGCCCGTGAGGGCTTTCCCTGGGTTTTGTGCGACAGGGATTATTGGGGAAAACTGCAGCGTGGGAAATAAAAAGACCTGTGGCTTTCAAGCCTGATGCTGTGGAATCCATATTTTCATGAGCAGCAGCCTGTACGGCTGCGCGGATAGAAAGAAAAAAAGAGGAAGATAAAGGAATGGCAGAACAGAAAAGAGATTACTACGAGGTTCTGGGCGTAGATAAAAATGCAGATGACGCTGCGATTAAAAAGGCATACCGCCAGCTGGCAAAAAAATATCATCCGGACATGAACCCCGGCGACAAGGAAGCGGAGGCGAAATTTAAGGAGGCGTCCGAGGCCTATGCAGTCTTAAGCGATCCGGAAAAGCGCCGCCAGTATGATCAGTTCGGTCACGCGGCGTTTGAAGGAGGAGCGGGAGGCAGCGGCTTTGGCGGCTTTGATTTCACTGGAGCGGATATGGGAGATATCTTTGGAGATATCTTCGGTGATCTCTTTGGAGGCGGCCGCAGCAGACGGGCGAATAATGGTCCCATGCAGGGAGCGAATATCCGTACTCAGGTCCGCATTACCTTTGAAGAGGCTGTATTTGGCTGTGAGAAGGAGCTGGAGCTGACCCTGAAGGATGAGTGTGCCAGCTGTCACGGCACAGGCGCGAAGCCGGGGACCTCTCCGGTGACCTGTCCGAAGTGCGGCGGAAAGGGCCAGGTGGTCTATACCCAGCAGTCTCTGTTCGGCATGGTGCAGAATGTGCGTACCTGTCCGGACTGTAATGGAACCGGTAAAATTATCAAGGAAAAATGTCCGGACTGCTATGGAACCGGTTATATTTCCAATAAGAAGAAGATTTCGGTGTCTATCCCCGCAGGTGTGGACAATGGCCAGAGCGTGCGCCTGAGAGGCAAGGGTGAGCCCGGCATAAATGGCGGCCCCAGAGGAGATCTGCTGGTAGAGGTCATCGTGGCTCGTCATCCGATTTTCCAGCGTCAGGATATGAACATTTATTCTACCGCGCCCATCAGCTTTGTGACAGCGGCGCTGGGAGGAACTGTGCGCATTAAGACTGTGGATGGAGATGTCGAGTATGATGTGAAGCCGGGAACTCAGACAGACACCCGTGTCCGCCTGAAGGGAAAAGGCGTTCCCTCTGTCCGCAATAAGAATGTCCGCGGCGATCATTATGTGACGCTGGTGGTTCAGGTGCCGACAGACTTAAGCCGTGAGGCAAAGGAAGCTCTGCGTGCTTACGATGACGCGGTGAATGGCACAGGGAGCGGCACGTCGAAGGGCGGCAGGTCCGGAAAGGGGAAAAAGAACTTTTTTGACAAGGTAAAAGAGGCACTGGACGAATAAGAGAGAAGAGAGTTCTGCTGTAGGATACACGGGATTATCAGGAGTGATACTGTAAAAAGTGAGAAGAGTGATTCATAGGAATTGCTCTTCTCATTTTTTGTATATAGATGTTGAATAATTTAAAATAATGTAATATAATGGAAATAAACGATAAGGGGGGCTCTCAAGTGAATATCAAGTTTTATCAGACCGTAGATACAATACATGGAACGATTTATTATACGAAATTGGAGCAGCAGATTATAAATACCCCATTTTTTAACCGCCTGCATGATGTGAATCAGAGCTCTACCGTATATCTGACTTTTCCGCCGAACAGAACGAAAAGATTTGAACACTCAATGGGGACAATGCAGCTGACATCAGATATTTTTTATAATGCTGCAATGAACTCCTCAGGGATGTCAGCGAAGGAATTGTTGATGAAAAAAGCAAAAGAAGCTTTTGGAGAGGTGATTGCTTATATAAAAGCTGGAAAAGGGAAGGGATTGTTCGATTTCCATCAGAAAACCTTAAAGACAATGGATTTTTTGAAAAGTAAAAGTCAGGAGTATTTCGTTGAGGTTATAGACAAGCAGTTTTTGACACTATTTCGTGGTAATTGCCTGTTAAATTATGCCCCGTATGATCTAAATACAGGGTTTAACAGATTCCTTTTTTTATGTTTGCTGCAGTCGCTCCGCATTGTCGGATTGCTGCATGATATTGGTCATCCTCCTCAAAGCCATGTGATAGAAAAGATTTTAGGTGAAATTGACTTTGAATTACGCGAACGCCCAGAAAAGGAGCTTAATGAAAGGCAAAAAAGATTTTTAAATATTTTATCCTCATATAAGGATGTGAATGATGAGAGCATCGTGAGGATTGATGAGAAGATGGCAATTAGGACGAAGACTGCGGAAAAAGAACATCTTCATGAAATGATAGGGCTTCAAATAATTAAAAGAATTATCGATTATGTGTTTCCTGAGGTGATGGAAGACGCAGTAAATAGCCCGAGAAGTGCAGAGGCTGCCGTTCAGGTGCTTTATTATTTTACGATTATTGAATTTGTTTTTGCTGTTGTGAGAAATAAAAATGCATTTTGGATAGGGCTTCACAATATTATAGACGGAACGATAGATACGGACCGGCTTGATTTTGTTCCGCGCGATTCCAGAAATTCAGGCATGACATGGGGCGAAGTTCCTTATAAACGGCTGATCAATACAGTTAGATTTGGAATCGTTTCGAAGGATGGACTTGAGCCCGGAATATATGTGTGCTTTTCGGACAAGAATATTCAACAAATGGACGAATTGCTGAATAGCCGGTATAAAATTTTTTCCATGATTAATTATCATCATCGCAGCACTAAGATTGCAGCCTTGTATCAGAGGGCAGTAAAAATGCTGGCAGAAGAATATCTGGAGTCTCCAGAGCCTGATACGGAGGAAATGACATACTTTTCTGACATCAGCGGGTTATGGAGAGCAATAGAAAATGTTTACTCAAGAGAAGCTTCTGTTTTGAATCTGATACAATGGAATGACAGCTGGCTGAATGGCCTTTTATATCGCCATATGGTAAAAGAGAGCGTTCTGGAATCTGGAAATGAGAGGCTTCAGCATTGCTGTATGTATTTGAGAGAAGTGTTTTTGGGCGAGCATTATCATGTTTCGCTTATTAAAAGACAGACAGAAATGATGGAAATAAACGAAGCGGTTATGGAAAATATATCAAATCTCCTTGAAAAGATAGAAAAGGAATTGATAGCTGTTCAAAAACAAATCTGTGATATGGAAGAGCGGATTGAGGAGAATGACAAAAACGGGAAAAAGATATATGCATCTACTAAAAGCAAATTGGAAGCAAAGCAAGATGCATTTAGTGTGCTGGCTGACGCATACGCTGCCTTAAATGAGTTTGACTGGCCTGAGATAGAAACCGTTTTAGGAAAAACGATAGTAACTGACGCTGTAAAAAAGGTGATGGAAAGCCATAAAGAAACTGTCGAATCCTATATTATTGAGAAAGTTAAATTTTCTCTGGGAACAGGAAATGCATATGTCTGTGATTATGATGGAAAAGTAGAGGATTATTACAAATATTCCAATATAAAAGATGTTTTATCTGAAGCCAGGCTGGGGTTCCCATTTTTTTATATTTATTTGAAGGGCAGAAATGCATGGGAACTAGATGGAAGGTTCAGGTCGCAGCTCCGAAAGGAAATAGGAATTGAGATTGGAAATGAAATATGCAAAAGTGTGGATAGTTGGATAGATTTTGCTGCAACCAGAGAAAACAGTAAAAAAATAGATAAATAAGGACGAAACAGTAAGCGGTGGCGATTGACATGAAAGCTGAATAATGATAGAATAAAAGAGTTGTCGTAAGGCATATATTATAAAGGAGAGTGCCTATGTGCTATTTAAAGGAAATAAACAGAGCGGGAAGCATGAATGAAATACAGAGGATAATAGTCAAGGCAGTAGTCAGCCAGAAAGAAAATTTTACTTATCAGTTTATTTTCAAAAAGATAAAGGATGAGCTGGAAGATTTGGGTCTGCCTGAAAGCATTGCAGACAGCTATAGGATAGACAATATGATTAGTGAGACCCTGGAACAGATGCTGGAGAAGGGGAACATCAGTTATTTTAATAACGTGTATATTCCCCGTAGATCTCCCGTAAAAAGAGTAAGAGCTGCATTTGCATAAAAACAGGATAAAATAGAGAAGAGCGCTTCGAAAGACGAAATATTGTGCTGTCTTTCGGAGCGTTTTCTTTTGGAGGATATATGGAAGTTTGGCATGCCGGACATGTATAAGCTTTTGCCGGCTGAGAGCAAACTAATTATAAATGAATGCGATGGCGCCGGCGTGCAGGTATCGTATCGTTCCCTGCTGCATCGACGCGAAAAGGAGTGCCGAAGTTGAGACAGACAGCAGACAGGACAGCAGTATTTGAAACCATGCCGATTCCACAGGCAGTGAGCCGGCAGATCATCCCTGCGGTTGCAAGCCAGATGATAGCCCTGATTTATAACCTGGCAGATACTTATTTTGTAGGCATGCTCAATGATCCGTGCCAGACAGCAGCGATCACAGTGACGTATTCTTCATTTGTGATGCTTACGGCCATTTCCAATTTGTTTGGGGTGGGAGGGGCAAGCGCTTTGTCCAGGGCGCTCGGAAAGAAAAATACAGAAGACGCAAAGGGAATCGCTGCCCTTTCCTTCTGGGGAGGTCTTGGCTGTGCGGTTCTGTTTTCTCTTCTGTTCCTGGCGTTTTCACGCCCGATACTGGTTCTCTGCGGTGCTACGCCGGATGTGTTTGAGACTGCCCGCCGGTATGCCTTATGGGTCGTGGTGATAGGAGGCCCGGGAACCATTCTGAATACGCTTCTGTCCAATCTGGTGCGGGCGGAAGGAAAAGCGGCAGCGGCGGCTGCCGGCGTGTCGATGGGCGGACTTTTGAATATTGTCCTGGATCCGTTTTTCGTGCTGCCGCAGTTCCTGGGGCTGGGGGCAGCCGGAGCAGGAATCGCAACAGCTCTGTCCAATCTGGCAGCGGCGCTGTATTTTCTGATTTATATCGCCTGGAAACGGAAAAACACAGTAGTCACTGTAAACCCTGTCAGGCTGCGGTACGCGGGCCGGTATCTCAGAGCCATTCTTGTCAGCGGCTTTCCTTCAGCTGTGCAGTATGCGCTGACTGTGGTGGCGATCGCGGCCCAGTCTAAATTTGTCTCCGGGTACGCGACAGAAGCGGTGGCAGGGCTGGGGATTGTGAAAAAGCTCGACCAGCTCCCTCTCTATTTTTCCATCGGCGTGTCGAACGGTCTGCTGCCGCTTTTGGCCTACAATTATTCTTCCGGCAATCAGGAGAGGAGAAGGGCCGTCTTCCGGCTGGGGTGCACGGTTTCCTTCGCTTTTTCCCTGCTCTGCCTGGCGGCCTACGAGCTTTTTGCGCCGCAGCTTGCTTCCCTGTTCATCAGCGATCCGCTGACGATCCGGTACGGCGCCGGGTTTTTACGGTGTATGGTGACAGCCATGCCCATGATGTCCGTGTGTTATCCTATGATTATCCAGTTCCAGGCTATGGGAAAGTTCCGGGAATCCATGATCTGCTCCGTGCTCAGAAAGGGCGTGCTGGATATCCCCCTTCTCTTTCTGATGAACGGCCTGTTCGGCCTCTATGGCTGCATGTGGGTGCAGCCGGTCGTGGACGCGGTGTCGCTGGCCGCGGCAGGCGGCTTTTACCGGAGAATGAGGAGGACGGAAGGGCTCTGAGAAAAATCTGCATTTTTCTGTGACATTTCTCCCTGTTCGCCGGTATTATAGGTACAGGCCTGTAAGGAGGAACGATTCATGCCAAATGAAAGACAGCGGCAGATAGAAGCCCTGATAGAAAAATATGAGAAAACCGTGTACAAGCTGGCTTATTCCTATCTGCGCAATAAGCAGGACGCCGATGATATCTACCAGGAGGTTTTCCTGCGCTATTTTCGGAATAAGCCGGAGTTTGCAGGCGAAGAGCACGAAAAAGCCTGGTTTATCCGGACAACCGTCAACTGCTGCAAGAACCTCTGCACCTCTTCCTGGTTCCGGAGGACGGCTCCCCTGGAGGAAAATGCGCTGGGAGATGAGGCCGTCTATGTGCCTCAGGAGCAGAGCGAGCTGTTCACGGCAGTCATGGCTCTCCCGACCAAGTACCGGACTGTGGTTCATCTGTTCTATTACGAGGGCTATTCGGTCCGGGAAATCGCTGAGCTGACAGGAGAGAAGGCGACGACAGTCACGACCCGGCTGAACCGGGCGCGGGCGAAGCTGAGGGACGCGCTGACTGGGATGGAGACGGTCTGCGCCAAGCTGTAGGAAACGGCGGATGGCAGCAAAAGCTGTAGGAAACAGGAGGAGCATACATGAGTATAAAAGAATATAAGAAAGCATTTTCAGGAATCGAGCCGGACCAGAGGACGCGTGACACGCTGATTGCACAGATTTTGAAAGAGGAAGGGTACAGGAGCGGAACGGGAGAAAGAGCGCCGTCGCAGGGAACGTGGATGAAAAGGGCGGCAGTGAAGGGGATGCCGGGGAAAAAAAACCTGCGTCCGGGGATTCTGGCAGCCTGCATAGCCGCTATGGTACTCTGTCTTTCTGTGACGGCCGCGGCTGATTTTGATCTCAACGATATCTTTCAGGGATTTTTCCGGCGCCAGGCGGTTTCCGGCGAAGGGGAAGCCGCAGAAGCTGGGAAGGCTCAGGAAACCGTCCCCCTTTCCTCAGACGACGCGTTTCTTGCCAGCGCGGGAAATGCAATTTATGAGGAAACCTCGGGGAATGGGCTGAAGCTGACCGTACGTGGAACGGTCAGCGATGGAAACGCTCTCTATGCCGCGGTTGATGTGGAGACAGAGGATGGCGCGGCCTTCAGCAAAGAGCAGGAGGGGGTCCTTAAATCCTATACATTTGAAGAGGTGTGGCTTCAGGTGGAAGGAGGGGAGAGGCAGCGCTGCGCGCTTACGCGTATCGATGACGGAAGCGTTCAGGGGAAAGCAGTCTTTCTTCTGGCGGAAACCTGTGACACAGATTTGAATGGAAAGCAGGTATCCCTCTCTCTTTCCAATCTCCTGATGGGAACGAATGAAGCGGTCGATCTGGGCATGGACAGGACGCTTGGAGAGCTGATGACAGAATTTGAACCGCTGGAGGAGGGCGGCATAGCAGAGACAGGGAGCAGCGTCGAGGCGGACGAGGACGGAAATGAGGTTTCTCATCAAAGCTTTATCGCAGCCCGGACAGACAAAAGGATCCGTTTTTCCGATACGTTTCCGGAAGCGGCTCTTTCGAATCTGGGAATTTGGACGGATGCTTCCGGAACGGGCAGTCTCCTTCTGAATCTGGAACTCGGCGGGGAGCTGACAGACAGCCTGCTGGATCAGAAGCCGCTGATGCTGGTGGATGCCCGGACGGGGCAGGAACTTTCCGGTTCTTCTGAGTCAACATCCATTGGAGAGGATTATGCGCAGTATCTGTTTCCGGAGCTTGACGGCCAGAGCGACCTCTCGGGAGCCCCCGGGCAGGAGACAGTTACCGCCCGCCGTTACTGTTTTAACAATATCGGCGAAAATCAGCTGAAAAACGCCGTCCTGGCACTTGGAGGAGCCGGTTCGCAGGAGGAGCTCGTTTCCGGGATCTGGGAGCTGGATTTCACGGTAAATTACGAGGAAACCATGAAAATATGGGCCTTTGATGAGACAATTCAGGCAGGCGGACTGCATGTGAAAAAAATCGGAATTTCTCCGGTGTCTGCAATGGTCGAATTTGACACTTTGTCGGATGAAAACCCGGTTCCGGAGAGTGCGGTTCTGAATCTGGAAAATGGAAGCCAGGTAGAAGCACAGGCAATTACAGAAGAAATGGGGGATGGAAAGTCCGGAAAATGCCGGATTCTCTGGGAAAGCGTTATAAATGTGGATGAAATCCAAAGCATTTCCCTGAACGGTTCCGTTATTTTCCTGTAAAAGGAAGGTAAAATTAGATTGTGAAAAGAATATCAAACATCCGACAGTTTGTATGATTGTCGGATGTTTGGCTGTGCAATATAATGAACACATAGTAGATGAGACAAGTCCACAGGGGATTGTTAAATTATCTACAGAAAAGATGGCTGTCCGAGAAGCACGGACGCGCACAATGAAAGGAGAAGTTTCAAAATGGGATTCAAATCTGACATTGAAATTGCACAGGAGACAGAGATGCTGCCGATTACGCAGATTGCGGAGAAGGCGGGAATTGATGACAAGTATCTGGAGCAGTACGGAAAGTACAAAGCGAAAATCGACTACAATCTGTTAAAGGAGACGAACGCTGAGGACGGCAAGCTGATTCTGGTAACGGCGATCAACCCGACCCCCGCAGGAGAAGGAAAGACCACCACATCTGTAGGACTGGCAGATGGACTTCAGAAGATCGGCAAGAAGGTTATGGTAGCGCTTCGTGAGCCGTCTCTGGGACCTGTATTCGGTGTAAAGGGAGGAGCTGCCGGCGGCGGATACGCACAGGTAGTGCCCATGGAGGACATCAATCTTCACTTCACCGGCGACTTCCATGCAATTGGAGCAGCCAACAACCTGCTGGCAGCCATGATTGACAACCATATTTTCCAGGGCAACGCTCTGAACATCGACCCGAGAAAGATTACCTGGAGAAGATGTGTGGACATGAATGACCGTCAGCTTCGTAACATCGTGGATGGCCTTGGCGGAAAGACCAACGGAATGCCCAGAGAGGACGGCTATGATATCACCGTAGCTTCCGAGATTATGGCGGTTCTGTGTCTGGCAAGCGATATCACAGACCTGAAGGAGAGACTGGCGAGAATCATCATCGGCTATACATACGGAAAAGCTTCCGAGCAGAAGCCCGTAACAGCCGGCGATCTGAACGCACAGGGCGCTATGGCGGCTCTTCTGAAGGACGCTCTGAAGCCGAACCTGGTACAGACTCTGGAGCATACACCGGCTATCGTTCACGGCGGACCTTTCGCGAACATTGCTCATGGATGTAACTCCGTAACGGCTACAAAGATGGCTCTGAAGCTGGCTGACTACACCGTTACCGAGGCAGGCTTCGGCGCAGACCTGGGTGCTGAGAAGTTCCTGGATATCAAGTGCCGTATGGCAGGCCTGAAGCCGAACGCAGTCGTTATCGTAGCGACCGTTCGTGCTCTGAAGTACAATGGCGGAGTTCCGAAGGCTGACCTGAACAATGAGAACCTGGAGGCTCTGGAGAAGGGACTTCCGAACCTGCTGAAGCATGTAAGCAACATTACCAACGTATACAAGCTGCCCTGCGTAGTAGCTATCAATGAGTTCCCGACCGATACACAGGCTGAGATCGACCTGGTAGAGAAGAAGTGCAAGGAGCTCGGCGTAAACGTAGTTCTGTCCCAGGTATGGGCAAAAGGCGGCGAAGGCGGCGTGAAGCTGGCTGAGGAAGTAGTTCGTCTTTGCGAGCAGCCGAATGACAGCTTCACATACTCCTATGAGCTGGAAGGAAGCATCGAGGATAAGCTGAATCAGATCGTACAGAAGATCTACGGCGGCAAGAGAGTTGTTCTGACAGCGAACGCTCAGAAGCAGGCGAAAGAGCTTGAGGCTCTCGGATTCGGCAACTGCCCGATCTGCGTAGCTAAGACTCAGTACAGCCTGACAGACGACCAGACAAAGCTGGGCGCTCCCACAGACTTCGAGGTAACCGTACGCAACCTGAAGATTTCCGCAGGCGCAGGCTTCATCGTAGCTCTGACCGGCGAGATCATGACCATGCCTGGTCTGCCGAAGGTACCGGCTGCAGAGAGAATCGACGTAGACGAGACTGGAAAGATCAGCGGACTGTTCTAAGCCATTAAAAAGGTTATCCATTATAAACTTTCATAACACCACAGACGGGAAGGACCGGACGGCCCTTCCTGCCTGCATGTAAGCAAAACATTTCAGCTGCCGTCCCGGCTCTCGGATTCGGGTGGAAAGGCTGGCAGCTGGCTTAAGAAAAATAAAAGAGAGGGGAATAGAACAATGGGATTTTCAACCAGCAGATGTGATGAATTTGTAGAGGTACTGGCTTCCAAGGCTCCGGTTCCCGGAGGCGGCGGAGCTTCCGCTCTGGTAGCGGCTGTAGGTACGGCTCTTGGAAATATGGTAGGCAGCCTGACTGTAGGCAAGAAGAAATATGCAGATGTGGAAGAGGAGATGTATCAGCTCAAGGAAAAGGCGACGGCTCTTCAGAAGGAATTTCTGCATCTGGTAGAGCGCGACGCGGAAGTTTTTGAGCCCCTGTCCAAGGCTTACGGAATGCCCAGAGAGACGGAGGAGGAGAAGGCTGAGAAGGCACGTGTGATGGCGATTGTTCTGAAGGATGCCTGCTCCGTTCCGATGGAGATTATGGAGAAATGCTGCGAAGCTCTGGACTTAATTGTGGAGTTTGCTGCAAAGGGTTCCGCTCTGGCGATCAGCGACGCCGGCGTAGGCGCAGTATTCTGCAAGGCAGCTCTTCAGGGAGCGTCTTTAAACGTATTTATCAACACCAAGTCCATGGCAGACAAGGAGTACGCTGCCGAGCTCAATGCAAAGGCGGACGCGATGCTTGAGAAATACACAAAGATTGCAGACGAAATTTTTGAAAGTGTGGAAGCAAGACTGCGTTAGAAGATTGCGTGAAAAGAAAAATTCTGATAGAATAAAACAAAACGTGACAGTCTAAGGCTCAGGCTTTCTGCTGCCGCGAAAAACGTAAATCGTGAAAGGAACCGTAAAACCATGGCAAAACAGTTATTAGGAAAAGAAGTAACAGCTGCTCTGAACGAGCGCATCAAGGCCGATGTGGCTGCTCTGAAGGAAAAAGGCGTAACCCCGACTCTGGGAATCATCCGCGTAGGTGAGAGACCGGACGACCTGTCTTATGAGAGAGGCGCCACAAAGCGCTGCGAGACTCTGGGCGTAGAGTACAAGAAATATCTTCTGCCGGAGGATGTAAGCCAGGAAGAGCTTCTGAAGGTCATCGACGAGGTAAACAAGGACGACAACATTCACGGCGTTCTGATGTTCCGTCCGCTGCCGAAGCATATCGACCAGAATGTGGTTGAGAACGCTCTGGCTGCTGAGAAGGACGTAGACTGCCAGACCGACGCGTCCCTCGGCGGCGTATTTACCGGAAAGCAGGTAGGCTTCCCGCCCTGTACGCCTCAGGCCTGCATGGAGATTCTGGATCATTACGGAATCGACTGCACAGGCAAGAAAGCGGTTGTCATCGGCAGAAGCCTGGTAGTTGGAAAGCCGGCTGCCATGATGCTGATTAAGAAGAATGCTACTGTGACCGTGTGTCATACGAGAACGAAGGACATGCCCAGCGTAACCCGTGAGGCTGAGATTCTGATCGTAGCTGCGGGCCGGGCAGGAGTCGTAGGAAAAGATTATGTATCTCCGGGACAGATTGTCATCGATGTGGGAATCAATGTAAACGAGGAAGGCAAGCTCTGCGGCGATGTGGCTTACGACGAGGTAGAGCCGATTGTAGAGGCCATCACTCCGGTGCCGGGCGGCGTGGGAAGCGTAACCACTTCCGTTCTGGTAGGCCATGTGGTAGAGGCTGCCAAGAGAAAGTTTGCGTAAAAAAAAATCGTATTTGCGGACGGCGTATCTGGCCGTAAACGGATGAAAAAAGAAAGCGTATCGCTATCAGAGATTGATGGTGATACGCTTTTTGTGTTGGTGCGTCTGGCAGCGCACATTTCTCAAGGGTGCGACACGGAATCATGCGCAGTAAACGCGACAGATGGACAGCGGGAAGGAGACGTGTTCAAGATGTTCCGGAAATTGACGGTAATTATTGTTGGAACAATTTAACAAAAAATTTACAGGTGCATGATAGAGAAACGGATTTCAGATATGGTAAATTGAAACGCGGCGGCACGGTGCTGTTGAAATGTATAGATGTCGTTTAACAATGGTCTGTAGATAAACGGGGAGGTTTATGATGAAAAAATCAGATGAAATGTTTGTCAGACGAATCATTATGATGCTGGCTGGGATTTTGTTTATCAGTCTAAGTGTAGGGCTTTACAGATTGAGCGGATTTGGCGTAGATGCCTTTACCTGCATGAATCTGGGGATCAGCGGATATCTGAATATGCAGTTTGGAACCTGGCAGTTAATTATGAATGCGGTTATTCTGGTAATTCTTTTTTTTCAGGGCAGGGAATATATCGGAGCCGGCACAATCGTAAACATGGTATTTGTGGGTTATGGAGCAGATTTTTTCTGCTGGATGGTACAGGATCTTGCACACATGGAAATGTCTTTTTCGCTTAGAATCGGAGCGCTGGTTCTGGGGTGCCTGTTTGCTAGTCTGGGTGTGGCCTTTTATATGGTCGCTGAAATGGGGATGTCTCCGTATGACAGTGTGGCGGTTTTACTGGAAAAACTGACGCATGGAAAGATTCCGTTTCAGTACGCCAGAGTCTGCAGTGATATTACCGTGGTAATCGTGGGAATTATTTTTTGCTTGGCGGCCGGAAATTCTCTGTGGACAATTATCGGACTTGGAACAATCTGCAATGCCTGTTTTAATGGACCGGTGATTCAATTTTTCCGGACACATGTCAGCGAACCGTTGTTGAAATACCCGAAAAAGACAACCGGTTTTGTTGACAGAAAGTAAGAACAGCTGTTTCTTTCTTTTACAAAATTTTAACATAAAACGTTATTATGATACAGATTTTACCTTCCATTTAACAAGAGTTTACGGAAGTACGATAGAGAAATTAATTTTCGATGTGCTAAATTAGAATGCGGTGAGCACATACTATTGAAAGGAGGAGTTGTGAAGAATGAAAAAGGGTGTGAAAGCCAGTACCATTGGAAAAGGAATTGGATGCGCGGTGCTTCTGTTCCTGGCTCTTTTTCCGATTTACTGGTTAATCGCTATGGCGATCCGTCCGACGAGCGAGATGGAAGGCAGTGTTTCTCTGCTTCCTCAGTCGCTGACCTTTGAATATTTTACTGACCTGTTCCAAAATGAAGGATTTGGTCAGGCGATTCTCAACAGTGTTCAGACGACTTTTGGCTCATTGATTATTTCCCTGCTGGCAGGGATCTGTGCGGCATATGTAATCGCCCGAAGACGTTTTAAGTTTGGACTGAAACAGCCAATGACTTACTGGGTCTTACTGATACGTGTATTGCCTCCGGTGGCATTCGTCATCCCGTTATACATTATGTTTAACCAGATTGGATTGATAAACACGAAAATACCGGTACTATTGGCCTGTGTCCTGATCAACGTACCGCTTATTATCTGGTTCCTGCTCAGCTTTTTCCAGGAACTTCCGGATGAAGTGGAAGAGAGCGCAAAGGTGGATGGAGCGACAGAATGGCAGCTGTTTTATAAAATCGTGCTTCCTCTGGTCGCGCCGGGTATTGCGGCGGTTGCGATGCTCTCTTTTATGTACGCATGGAATGAGTATACTTACACTGTTATTTTTACCCGCAGTTCCATGAACAATACGGTGCCGCTGGCGCTGGCGCTGCTGAATACAGAGGACAGCCTGACGAACTTCGGACTGGTAGCGGCAGGCGGAGTCATATCTGTAATTCCGATTACGCTGTTTGTAATTTTTGCTCAGAATTATTTGATTTCAGGACTTTCCAGCGGAGCAGTTAAGGGCTGATGGGCTGTGACAGAAAAGATATTTTGGATATTTAGGAGGAAAATGATAATGAAAAGAAGATTATTGGCGCTGCTTCTGGCTGGAGTAACTGTGTGTTCTCTGACAGCATGCGGCGGGAGCACTTCCGGGAACAACAATGAAAGCGCAGATGCATCCGCAGAGGACGGGACGACTCAGATGTCCATCGCGCTGCGCGGCGGCGTATATGCAGACGTGATTAAAGAGTGTCTGCCGGCATTCGAAGAAGAGCATAATGTAACAATCGATGTTCAGGAACTTTCGGAGGAAGATCTGCATACTTCCGTAGCGTTGAATGCTACAAGCGCGCAGGGAGCATATGATCTCTGCATGGTAGACGGCTCCTGGATGGCGGAATTTACAAACGCCGGTGTTTTAGCCAATCTGTCTGAGCTTGGATATGAACTGGATGATGATATTATTGAGGCTACGACTTCAATTTGCTACGTGGATGACAATGCATATCTGGCTCCATACTATGGAAATGTAACGGTATTGATGATGAATAAAGCAAATGTGGAAGAAGCTGGATATACTGTGGATACAGTGGATTCTTTGGCTGATATTCTGGATATCTGCCAGAAGGCGCAGGCCAGCGGCAAGAAAGGCTTTATCTACCGCGGAGACAGTCAGAATAACCTGGTGGTAGATTTCCTTCCGATTCTTCTTTCCTATGGCGGATGGGTGGTAGATGAGAATAATCAGCCGACAGTAAACAGCGAAGCGTTTGTGAATGCGATGAATTATTATATGGAACTGATTGCTACCGGCGAGGCACAGGTGAAGGATGACCTGGTAGCATCTGTAGATTCCGGAGCGGCGACAATGGGTATTGCATGGCCGGGCTGGTATACTCCTACGGCAGATTCTGCGGCAGATTATATCGCGCTCAGCGGAAAAGCAACGGATGACGCGCAGGCATATAATGCAAACGTATATGGAATCTGGTGCCTGGGGATTCCGTCTAACAGTCAGAACAAAGAGCTTGCGGCAGAGCTGCTTACTTATCTGATGGATCCGGAAGTGCAGTATGGCACAGTGGCATCCGGCGGAGTTCCCTGCCGTTATTCCAGCCTTCAGGATGAAGAAGTTCTTGCAGAATATCCTCAGTATGAAGTAGTCTGCCAGGCACTGGAAAGTGGTGTATATCGTCCGGTAATTTCCCAGTGGACAGAATTCTACACAACTCTGGGCTCTGAGATGGACAACATTATCAATGGCGCCAAGACTGTAGAAGAAGGATTGAACGATGCGCAGGCGGCATTGGAAGAACTGATGGCAGAGTAATGACAGGGTGGCGATTATGATGGGAAGAAAAAAAGCCAAAGGAGCTGAGCTGCAGACAAAGCGCTTCAGCGCGGCCATGATCACGCCTACAGTTATTATACTGGCAGTTATGACGGCTTATCCGCTGATCTTTACGCTGGTTTACAGTTTCACGGATTACAATCTTCTGGGGGCGTTGAACAGTGCCCCGGAAGTAGTAGGGGTCAAGAATTATCTGGATCTTCTGACAGATTCTTATTTTCAGCAGTCGGTCTGGAATACGGTAAAGTTTACGCTGCTGACAGTGATTCTGGAGATGGTGATAGGTTTTGCGCTGGCGCTGTTTGTCAACAGCCTGCGTAAAGGACAGAAGATCATGAGAACACTGCTTCTGCTCCCGTATCTGCTTCCGACAGTTACCGTAGCCCTGATCTGGAGAATGATGCTTTCGCCAAACTACGGAATTGTCAATCAGGTACTGGAAGCATGGCATCTTCCGGTTTATAACTGGTTTTCCGATATACATACGGCATTTGGCATGCTGGTTCTTATTGACGTATGGCAGTGTGCGCCGTTTGTTTTTCTGCTCTTATATGCCGCGCTTCAGTCGGTACCTCAGGATCAGTACGAAGCTGCCCGCATGGATGGAGCTGGGTCACTGAAAATACTGTTTTATGTAACAATCCCGAATATTAAAAGCAGTCTGGCACTCTGCGCGCTGCTGAGAACGATTGACAGTTTCCGGCTCTTTGATAAAGTGAATCTGCTGACCGGGGGCGGCCCTGCCAATAGTACAGCTACCATCACACAGTATCTGTATAACTATGGAATCAAGACATTTGATTTTGGCCTTGGAAGCGCCGGAGCCATTGTTATGACGGTAATCGTGCTGCTCTTGTCCAGTCTTTATATAAAACGGGCAATTAAATAGATGATGGAACAAATTAAACTGACGTTTTTAAATGTAGGTTATGGGGAAGCGATTCTGCTGGAAATGCCGGACGCTTCCCGCCAGGAGGGCATGTTCCGGGCGCTGATTGACGGCGGAAGCGCGGAAATGCAGGAATATGAAGACCGTTCTTCTGGACGTGTTCCCGTGTGGGAATATCTGCGGAAAGAAAATATCGGGCATCTGGATTTGATGATATGTACGCATATTCACGAGGATCATATCAGTGGGATGCGGAAAGCGGCGCAGCTGCTGCCGCCCGGAGAGTTCTGGCAGACCCTTCCTGTCTCTTTCTATGAAAACATGAGAATTCTGGATACTTCCACGGCGCAGAACCTGTCTCAGGATAAGTTCCTGCATGCGCTGAATGATTATAAAGAATTATGCATTCAGACTGTGAAACAAGGAGGAACCATCCGCGAAGTACTGGGTGGACAGAGCATGTTTGTAGGTGAAGACGGATATCTGGAGATACTGGCGCCGTCCGGAAGAGAACAGGAAGAACTGGAAGAAGCTTTGGTGGAGCTGTATGCGGAACCGGATTCGAAGAAGTTTCTTCAGAAGCTTTCCGGACTGGACAGCCGTATGAATAATTACAGTATGATTCTTCGGATTGTGTATCAGGACCGCTGCGTTTTGCTGCCGGGGGATACGGACTGCAATGGTTATAGGGGCATACCCCGGAATAAGCTGCAGTCACATTTGTTTAAAATCGGTCACCATGGACAAAAAGACGGTATCAGCAGAAAACTTCTGGAAATGATTTCTCCGGAGGCAGTAGTATGCTGCGCATCCAGCGATCGGAGATATGAGAGCGCTCACCCGGATGTGGTGCATATGCTGGAAGAGGCAGGGATCAGACAATATTTTTCAGACTGTCCTCCGACAGCGAAAGAGACAGTGCCGCCGCACCGGGCGCTGAGATTTATTGTAGCCAGAGAGCAGCCCATGGCCGGAGAATATATATCGTAAGAGGAGGAAAATCACTATGGCAGAAGTGATTCTGAAACATATAAAGAAGGTTTACCCCGACCTGGATCAGAAAAAGGGGAAAAATACAAATCTGAAAGTGACAGATGAAGGCGTGCTGGCAGTTCAGGACTTTACTCTTGATATTAAGGATAAAGAATTCATCGTTTTGGTCGGGCCTTCCGGATGCGGAAAATCGACGACGCTTCGAATGGTTGCCGGACTGGAGGAAATCAGCGGAGGCGATTTGTACATCGGCGGTGAGCAGGTGAATGATGTTCCGGCCAAGGATCGTGACATAGCCATGGTGTTCCAGAGTTATGCGCTGTATCCCCACATGACAATTTATGATAACATGGCATTCCCTTTGAAACTGAGAAAAACTCCCAAAGACGAGATTGATAAGCGTGTCCGTGAGGCGGCAGAGATTCTGGGGATTACTCAGTATCTGGGACGGAAGCCGAAACAGCTGTCCGGCGGACAGAGACAGAGAGTGGCAATCGGGCGTGCTATTGTGCGTGAACCGAAAGTACTTCTGATGGATGAGCCGCTGTCAAACCTGGATGCGAAGCTGCGCAACCAGATGCGCGCAGAAATTATTAAGCTTCGTCAGAAAATCAATACTACATTTATTTATGTGACACATGACCAGACGGAGGCTATGACTCTGGGAGACCGCATTGTTATCATGAAAGACGGGGAGATCCAGCAGATCGGCACACCTCAGGAAGTCTTTAACCATCCTGCAAATATATTTGTGGCAGGCTTTATAGGAGTGCCTCAGATGAACTTCTACGACGCGGAACTGGTAAAAGACAATAATGGAAAATATGCGGTGGAACTGGAAAATGTCCGTGTAACGCTTTCAGATGAGAAACAGGAAAATCTGACCAGAAATCAGGCAGAGGCAGGGCCGGTTACGCTGGGCGTCAGACCGGAACATCTGCATCTGGCAGACGGCACAGAGGCAAAGATTGACGGTATGGTGGAAGTGAGCGAGATGATGGGAAGCGCGGTTCATCTGCATTTGAAAGCATGCGGCACCGATACCATTATGATTGTACCAATAACAGATCTGGATGAGACTGCGGCGTTTTCGCTCGGCAGCAAAGTCGGATTTTCATTTAACGGAAAGACTGCTCATGTGTTCAGCCGGGAAACCGGAGAAAACCTGGAAAGGGTACAGGCATGACCGGAGGCGTATCCATGGAGAAAACATATGATGTAATGGTCATTGGGCCGGTGTCCATTGATTACAATATTGATTATCAGGGAAATGAGCGCAGGGAGATCGGAGGAGCGGTAGTTGCCTCCGGATTTGCCGCTGCCGGTAGCGGAGTCCGCACGGCGGTTTTCTGCAAATCAAATGAAAAGGATGCGGATATAAAAGAGAGGTTTGAAGGAATTCAGGCAGATCTGTATTGGAAATCTTCTTCCTCCACATGTTCTATCCGCAATCAGTATTTTACCGCGGATAAAGAAAAGCGTCAGTGTACTTCTCTGGGCGTCTGTGATCCGTTTCGGTTCGAAGAAATTCCTCAGGCAGATACAAAGGTATATCACTTTGCGGGCCTGGTATATGGGGATTTTGACGGCCCCTTATTTGAAGAAGCCGCGCGGCATGGAAAAGTAGCTTTGGATGTGCAGTGTATGCTTCGTCATGTGGAAGCGGATAGCTCCATGAAATTTCATGACTGGGAAGATAAGGAAAAATATCTTCCGCTGATGGATTATTTCAAGACCGATGCCGCGGAGGCTGAGATTATCACCGGACTGTCTGACCGCGCAGAAGCGGCAAGACAGCTGTATGCCTGGGGCGCTAAAGAAATTGTAATTACGCACAATACGGAAGTGCTTGTTTATGATGGAAAAGAAATTTTGACCTGTCCAATCAAAGCAAGAAATCTGTCCGGACGGACCGGACGGGGAGATACTGTCTTTGCCGGGTATATCGCCGCAAGACAGGAAGGAAAGAGCGTACAGGAAGCGCTCCTTTATTGTACGGCACTCGTGTCTTTAAAAATGGAAACGCCCGGTCCATACCGGGGTACCCGGCAGGATGTGCTGGATTATATAAAAGAATTTTATCTTTGATGCAGAAATGCCCTGAGTCGATAAGGCGTTTACGCTTTTATCAACTCAGGGTACAGGAAAAGGGAATCCAATAAAATAGTTTGACAGTGTTTTACGAAGAAGGCAGGAAAGAAAACAGCTCAGATTTTCTATCCTGCCTTATATCAGTATCATATATTATTTTCCAAACACTTCTTTTGCCTTCTTCATATTTTCTATGATCGGCACCTGGAAGGGACAGCGTGTCTCGCAGGCGCCGCATTCGATACATTCTCCCGCATGATGGGGCAGCAGCTCATAGTGTTCCCGCACGGTCTCCGGGATCGTTCCCTGGGCCTTTGCCAGGTTCAGAAACTTGGTGACAGAAGCCACGTCGATCTGTTTGGGGCAGGGCGCGCAGTGGCTGCAGTACATGCAGTGCCCTTCCCAGCTGATATTCGGGAAGGCGGCAAAGGCTGCCGCGTAATCCTTTTCTTCGTCGGAGGCCTCCTCATAGGCGGCGCTTTCCCGGAGCTGTTCCACAGAATGGGCTCCGGCCAGGACGCAGGCCACACCAGGACGTGTCAGGGCGTAATGGAGACACTGACAGGCGGTGAGCGCTTTTCCGGCAGGGGACAGGGAAGCGTCCAGGAGATCGCCGCCGCCGAAGGCCTTCATGACGGTGACACCCACGCCCATTCTCTGACAGACCTCGTAGAGCTCCTGGCGTTCCGGGTCCATGTTGACAAGATGAGCCTCGTAATTTTTCTCATTCCAGAGCTCTTCCACGTCCTCGCCCGCGGGCTGCAGGTCGTAGCAGGGATTCACGCTGAACATCAGGACCTCGATGGCTCTGCTTCTTACGGCGGCCAGGGCGGCTTCCGGGTTGTGACTGCTTAAGCCGATGTGACGGATGACTCCGGCAGCCTTAAGTTCTCTGGCATACTGGAGTACAGGCCCTTCTTCTATGGTCTTCCAGTCCTGCAGAGAATCGCAGTAATGGATCATGCCCACATCGATGTAATCGGTCTGCAGCAGGGACAGCATTTCTTCCATGCCGGCCTTCACTTCCGCAATCTTGCGGGTGCGCTTATACTGGCCGTTCTTCCAGACGGAGCACAGATGAGATTGGATGTAAAATTTTTCCCGGCGGCCTTTCAGGGCTTCACCCACATTGGCTCGTACTTTCGGGTCCGAGGTGTAGAGATCAAAATAATTGATTCCCAGTTCTTCCGCCGCGTCAAAAAGACGCCGGGTATTTCTGCATTCGTCCTCTGAGAAACCTTCGCAGCCCATGCCGATTTCACTGACCAGCAGGCCGGTATTGCCAAGCTCACGGTATTGCATCATATTCTTCTCCTTTTCGTTTGAAATGTAGTTTTTCCGGAAATTCAGCCTGCGCTCTGCCGTTTTCCGGGCCGGCAGAAGATAGTGACAATATGATTATAATAGGAATACGGGGGCAAGACAAGAAGCGGGAAAGAATGAAAGAATTTTAAAATATTTTAAATCCTTTTTTCGGGGACTGGCGTTATAGTATATGTAAGGAAACTGCCCCGGCTGGCAGGAGGCTTATGCGCTTTCTGTATTCCGGGAATGATGAGGAAACGGGAAATGAAGGATACAAGCTCGAGATCACAATTAAAGGACAGTGAACTTACGGCCCGGGTCCGGAGAGGAGAGACAGAGTGGCTGGATGTGCTGATAGAACGGTATTATGACGGAATTTTCCGCTTCTGCTGCTGTAAGACGGGAAGCAGGGAAGCGGCCTATGACTGCACCCAGGAAACCTTCCTTCATCTGCTCCGTTATCTGGAAGCTTATACGGAACAGAAAAAATTCAAAGCCTGGCTTTACCGGATCGCTTCCAACGTATGTACTGATTATTTCCGGAAAGCTGCCCGGGAAACTGCCGGGGAGGAAGTCCTGGAGCTTCTCCAGGAGGAGGACAGGCGGTTTGAGCAGATTGAGCAGAGAGAGCTGGTCCGGCACGCGCTGGCCTGTCTTTCGGAAGTGCAGAGGGAAACCATCCTGCTCTATTTCTTTGACGGGTTTAAGCTGCGGGAGATTGCGGAAATCACGGATACAAAAATGTCTACCGTGAAATCCAGATTCCGACAGGGAATGGAGAAGCTGAAGGTCTATATGGAAAAAGAAAATCTGAACAATGAAACGGCGGGAAAGGAGGAGCAGAACGGATGAAGAGAATGAAACAGGGGCGGGTAAACCCCAAAGAAATGGAAAAAGAGATCCGGGACTTTCTGAAAGGAGCCGCAGGAACCACAGGTGCTTCTGAGGGAGAGCAAGGATGGCTTCATCCCGAGGAAAAGAGAAAGCAGGAGACGCTGGCGTTTCTGCGGACGGAGAGGAGAAAGCTGAGATTCCGTCCCCGGAAAAGCTTCGCGGAGCGGCTTCTGGCTCAGGCGTCTTGGATGTCGCCGGGGGCCTGGATCGGACAGCTGGCGGTACTCGTATTTTTCTTCCTTCTGCTTGGAAATACAGGCTGGAACCGGAGAGACACCCTGCTGCTTGTGACAGCCTGTACGCCTCTGCCGGGAGTCATTGGACTGGTGGAGCTTCTCCGCAGCTGGCAGAGCGGCATGTGGGAACTGGAGGAAGCCTGCCGCTATCATTTGAGACAGATTCAGGGTATGCGGCTGCTGGTTTTCGGAATCGCGGACAGCATCGGGGTGGCCGCCGTGTTTGTCATGGGTTTTCTGGAGGGGTACGCGGCGGAGCTGCTGCTGCTGTTTTTCCTGTTTCCCCTTCTGGTTTCGGACAGTGTCTTTCTTCTGCTGGCAAAAGCCTTCCGTAAGGGAGCGAGAGGGCTGGTGCCTGTGCTGGGCGGTCTGGGAATGGGGATTTTCTGGATGTATCAGGCCTCATGGCTTCAGGATGTTCCGGGGACCCTGGAGGAGTATACGGCTCCTGGGACGCTGACGGCGCTGCTGGCAGGAAGCGTGTGTCTGCTGGCATTTGCCTGTGCGCGCTTTTTAAATGAGACAGATAAGGAGGAACAGGGATTATGGAACTGTGCATAGACCGGCTGACAAAGCAGTACGGACATAAGCTGGCGGTGGATCGGGTCGATCTGGAGCTTCACCAGGGTGTGTATGGGCTGCTCGGAGCCAACGGAGCGGGGAAGACGACACTGATGCGGATGCTCTGTGATATTCTGACGCCCACATCCGGGGAGATCCGTTACAATGGACGGGAGATCGGCGCCCTGGGAGAGGATTACCGGAGCTGTCTTGGGTATCTGCCCCAGAATTTCGGTTATTACCCGGAATTTACGGCGGAGAAATTCCTGCTCTATCTTGCGGCGCTGAAAGGACTGGGAAAGATTCAGGCCGGTCAGAAGATGCTGGAGCTTCTGGATCTGGTGGGCCTGGCGGAGGAGCGGAAGCATAAGATTCGGACCTTTTCCGGCGGAATGAAGCAGAGACTGGGGATTGCCCAGGCCCTCTTGAATGATCCGGAGATTCTGATTCTGGATGAGCCTACAGCCGGTCTTGATCCGAAAGAGAGGGTGCGCTTCCGTAATCTGATCAGCGCCTGCGCCAGAGACCGGATCGTGCTGCTGTCCACCCATATTGTGTCGGATGTGGAATATATTGCCGGGGAGATTCTGGTGATGAAGGAGGGCAGGTTGATCCACAGAGGGGCGCCGGATGTGATTACACGCGAGATAGAAGGAAAGGTCTGGGAGTGCCAGGTGGATTCGGCCAGAGCGGAGGAGCTCTGCAGCCGGTATAACGTGGGCAACCTGAAAAACGCGGGCGACAAGACTATCCTGCGTATCATCGGAGATAAAAAGCCTGAGGAAGAAGCAGTTCCCGCGCAGCCCACGCTGGAAGACCTGTATCTGTATTATTTTCAGGAGGAAGAAAGATGATTCGGCTGATTGGGTTTGAATTTGGCAAGATATTCAAGAGAAGGATTGTCTTTGCGGCGCTTGGAATGCTGGTGGTATTTGGCATCATGCTCTATATGGGAAACGGTCCCCAGGAGGTGATATCCAGGCTGCCGGACGGCACCTATATCGGCGGCGCGGAGGCCATTGCTTATGACAAGAAAGTGGCGGCGGAGTATGAGGGAGTTCTGACAGAGGAGAAAGCGCGGAGCATTCTGGAGCAGTATGCGCCGGAGGCGCCGGACGGAGGACTCTGGACGATCAACAGCACCTATAACATAGTCCAGCATTTTTTTGGGAACCTGGACGGAAGCTGGAACGGGCTTACGGTAGAGGAAGCGCTTCCGGATTACCAGGGGGAAGAACCGCTGCTTCTGGGCTATACGGATGGCTATACAGGGTTTATCATGATGGGAATGTATCTGATGGTCACCCTGGGCTTTGTACTGATTATCGCGCTGTCGCCCGTATTTTCAGAAGAATATTCCAGAGGAACGGACGCGCTGATTCTGACCTCCCGCTATGGGAAAACCCGCTGCGGTCTGGCAAAGATTTTCGCAGCCTATCTTTTTACGCTGCTGATTACAGGAATCTTCCTTCTTGTGACCATCCTTTTGTTCCTTACAGGCTTCGGACTTACGGGAGGTGACAGCAGCATACAGCTGAATAGCCGCGATCTTCTGTATGCTCTGCCCTATTTTATGACCTGCCTGGAAGCCGCGGGAAGCAGTCTCTTGCTCTGGCTGGCCGGAGCGCTGATTCTCACGGCTCTTGTTCTGATACTGTCAGCGCTCTGCCGGACTTCTTTTCTTACGCTGCTAATGGCGCTTACCCTGTATCTGCTGCCCATGCTGGGACCCAGCCTGCATATCTCCAGGAAACTGCTGTCTCTGGCGCCCTTCTGGTGCTTTCTGTCGGAATGGACGCTGACTTTTCCGAAGTTTCTGGGAGGGCAGCTGTCCTGGAGCTGGATTCCGGCCCTGATGTCGGTGGTTCTGATTCCTGTGGCTCTGTGCTTTGGAAGGAGAATTTTTGCCCGGCATCAGGCGGGCTAGAACGAAAAAACCGCGGACCGGACAAACTTTCAGCCGGCAGGGAAATTCATACATTGACTTTCTCCCCAACTTCTCGTACACTATGTAGGAAGAGACAGGAAGGGAGAGGTACAAATGAAGCTCAGCACGTCTATTCTGGCGCACCGGTTAAAATCTAAATTCACGCTTCAGAACAAAAAGGCTCTTTCGGATGAGCTTCATCTGGAGCGTGTTCTCTATTACTGTGACGGGGATGAGATGCAGGATCACAAGATCTACATCTGTACCCGGGATCAGGTGTCGGAGCAGGATCTGATTGTGCCCGAGAAGGCGGTTTTATTCTGCATTGGAAAAATAAGAACGAGAAATACAGGGAAAAACGGACAGGTATTCCAGCTTGTGGACGATACCTCTCCGTTTTTGCTGTTTAATGAGATTCAGAGAATTTTTGATTATTATGAGAAATGGGATACCAGGCTTTATGAGTTGGCGAATCAGGAGGGCAGCATCCAGGAAATGCTGGATGAGAGCTTCCGGGTCTTCCACAATCCCATCATTGTACATACTGCGGACTATTTTGTAATCGGTTATTCCAGCATCATCGATACCCGGCCGGAGCTTTCCGGGCTGGTGGACCCGGACGCTATTTTTGAGCGGAATCAGGAGAACCGGGACGGCAGGCGGCAGCCCGACCTGACAAAGAAGAAAGGAGCTTTCTTTTATCCGGATTTTATTACGGGAATGCGGAGCCTCTGTGTCAATATCTTTGAGCATGAACGTTATGCCTACCGGGTGCTCATGGTGGAGAGCTCCAGCCGTTTCGATGCCTGCGACGGAGCCCTGCTGGAGCATCTGGCAGAGTACATCAACCTGGCCCTGTCCAAACAGATGGTGCTTCAGGCAGATATGGGCTACCGGCTGGACCGGATTTTCTCGGATATACTGTCCGGACCGGAACAGGACCCGGAGCTTCTGGAACAGTGGTTTTCAGAGTTCGGCTGGCTGGCCTCCCACCGGTATTTCTGCATCAATCTGAAGGTGGCGGCTCTGGATCTGGAGAATATGACGGTCCGTTTTGTCTGCAGCCATATGGAAAACATGCTGCCCCAGTCCTGCGCCTTTCAATATCAGAATCATATTGTGATTTTTGTAAATCTGACCCGGTTCGGCGGTGATGCGGAAGATGTGAAGGATAAGATCATCTATTTTCTCCGGGACAGCTTTCTGAAAGCGGGCTTCAGCAATGAGTTCACCGGTTTTGCTCATATCCGGGATTATTACCGTCAGGCGGCGGCAGCCCTGGAGGTGGGCGGAAGAAGAGAACCTTATAAGTGGATTCACCGTTTTGAAGAGGTGGCCCTTGACTATATGCTGGAACATGGAAGAGGAGAATTTCCCGGAGAGCTGGTCTGCTCCCGCCGGATTCTGGAGCTTAAGGATTTTGATGCCCAGCATCATACAGACTATTATCATACGCTCAAATGCTATGTGCAGCATCAGCTCAATGCCGTGCAGACGGCGAAGCAGCTTTTTATCCACCGGAGCACCTTCCTGTACCGGATGGAAAAGATAGGGGAAATCGTGGACCTGGATCTGAATGATTATGATACGCTGCTCTATGTGATGATGACCTTCCGGATTCTGGAACAGGAAGGAAACGAATAAAGAAAAAACAGGGTCCGCAACTGCCGGTTGACACATTTTCCAAGCGCTCTTGGTTGTCTGCGCCCGGGAATCCTGCTATTCTTTACCTGACAGGAGGCAGTCAGGGCAGCAGTTAAAAGGACGGCTGCCGGCTGCTTTCAAAATGAAGCTTCATATCTCAAAAATTTTCAAAAAAATTCTGGTAATAGAACTGCAGGAGGAGACAGTATGATCTTAGGTGAAAAGATTGCGGCATTGAGAAAACAGAACAACTGGTCCCAGGAGGATCTGGCGGAACAGCTTCAGATTTCCAGACAGTCCGTATCGAAATGGGAGAGCGGAGCTTCGATTCCGGACCTGGACCGCATCGTAAAAATGAGCGCCTTGTTTGGCGTTAGCACAGATTACTTATTAAAAGATGAAATGGAGGAAATCGCCTGGTCGGAGACGGATGAGCCTTCGGAAGGAGCGGCGCGCCGGGTGAGCCTTCAGGAGGCCAATGCCTTTATGGATTTATGCAGGGATACTTCCGGCCGGTTTGCCTTTGGGGTAGTCTTATGTATTCTCTCCCCGCTTACTGTGATTTTTCTGAGCGTGCTTGCGGCGGAAGAGAGAATTCCCCTGTCCATGAGGGCGGCCGAGGGAATCGGAGTACTGGTTCTGCTGCTGATGGTTGCCGGGGCGGTGGCGGTTTTCGTCCTGAACGGAATCCGCCTTTCCGGATATGAATACCTGGAACAGGAAGATATCGTGCTGGAATACGGCGTGGCCGGAATTGTGGAAAAAAGGAAAGAGGAATTTGCCGGAACCTTCCGTACCGGCATCACAGGCGGAGTCGTTTTGTGCATTCTGGCCGCGGTGCCGCCGGTGCTTGCCGGCGCCTTAAGTACGGAAGCTGTTTCTGTGGCGCTGTCGGTATGTATTCTTCTGATTCTGGTTGCCTGCGGCGTCTGGCTGTTTGTACGCTGCGGAATCATCCAGGGCAGTTATCAGAAGCTTCTTCAGGAAGGAGATTACACGCCGGAGAAGAAGAAAGCCAACCGGATTCTCGGCGTCTTCCAGGGGGCTTACTGGTGTGTGGCTACAGCCATTTATCTCTATATCAGCTTTACCCGGAATAACTGGGAGAGCTCCTGGGTGATCTGGCCGGTGGCCGGCGTGCTGTTCGCGGCAGTATTTGGGGTTCTGGAGACACTGGTGAAGAAAAAGTGATAAGGCTGCAGAGGACGGCTGCGCCGCCAGATCAATGCAGTTAAAAATACAGGTAAAAGAAAAGGGAGACAGTTCCGTGAAATTGTATGGTTTAGAAAAGCATGAATTTCACAGGACGGTCTCCTTCTTAATTGTCAGAAAACAAACTGGAGTCTTTTTCGGGGCCCTTTTCAGGCATTCTTTTTCTTATATTCCGTTCCCCAGGCCACCATAGCGTCCAGAACAGGCTTTAAGCTGTACCCGGTCTCGGTCAGGGTGTACTCCACCCGTGGAGGCACCTCGGCGTAGACCTTCCGGGTCAGAAGGCCGCTCTCCTCCATGGAGCGCAGGTTTGCGGTCAGCACCTTCTGCGAAATGCTTCCGATGGATTTCTTTAATTCACCGAACCGCCTGGTGCCTCCCAGCAGGTCGCGGATGATCAGTACCTTCCAGCGGTCGCTGATGAGCATCAGGGTGGTCTCGACCGGGCAGGCCGGCAATTCTTTCTTCATGTATATCCCCCATTTTCTACAATAGTATCCTTTTGGTAACTATAGCACTTTATTGTGCTTACTTTACAATTATACTTTACATCCATACAATAGCATTAAAGACAGCGGTTGTCAACAAACAATACAGGCAGAAAGATAGTTTCGGTGCACAGTGAGCATACTGTTACTGTATGCCGTCACGCAGGAAAACAAAGATGAGGAGGATGCAACATGACAGTACAGGAATGTCTGCAGATATTGCGGGATGTGAAGGATGTGGCTTTTGCCACAGTGGATGAGAAAGGGGTTCCACAGGTACGGATCATTGATGTGATGCTGGTGGAGGAGGAAAAGCTCTATTTCTGCACGGCCAGAGGAAAGGATTTTTACCGGCAGCTTATCTCTTCCGGGCGGGTGGCTGTAACGGGCCTGAACAGGGAGTACCAGATGGTGAGAGTGGCCGGAAGGGTTCGGAAGCTCCCGGAACAGAAGACGTGGATTGACCGGATTTTTGAGGAGAACCCTTCGATGAAGAGCGTGTATCCGGGAGAGAGCCGGTACATTCTGGAGCCTTTCTGCTTGGAGAATGGACAGGTGGAGTTCTTTGACCTGGGAAAGAGCCCGATTTACCGGGAGAGCATGGGATTTGGAATGGAGCGGACGGCGCAGAAAGGCTTTGTAATCACAGACGCCTGCATTGGCTGCGGCGAATGTAAGAGAAACTGTCCCCAGCAGTGCATAGAGGAAGGAAGTCCTTTCGCAATCCGGCAGGAGAACTGCCTGCACTGCGGGCTGTGTCTGGAGAACTGTCCGGTACAGGCCATGGAAAGGAGAGGTGAGTGAATATGCTGCAGGAAATAGGAACGCTTCTTTGGGAGAGAAGGGAATTTTTTGGGGGATTGATTCTGGAGCATCTGCAGATCTCTCTTCTGGCGATTGCCATTGCGATTGTAATCGGAGGAATCTTCGGACTGTTCATCAGTGAATTTCAGAAAACAGCAAAGCCGGCACTGGGAGTGGTGAATTTTCTCTATACGATTCCTTCGATCTCCATGCTGGGCTTTCTGATTCCCTTTTCCGGAGTCGGGAACGCTACGGCGGTGATTGCCCTTACCGTGTATGCTCTGCTTCCGATGGTGCGGAATACTTATACGGGAATGACAAATGTGGATCCGGCTATTTTGGAGGCCGCGAAGGGGATGGGAAGCACACGGATGCAGATTTTGTTTAAGAATCCGCCTGCCCCTGGCTATGCCTGTGATTATGTCCGGAATCCGCAGCATGGTGACCATGACGATTGCCTTGGCAGGAATTGCTTCCTTTATTGGAGCCGGCGGGCTGGGCGTGGCGATTTACCGGGGCATTACCACGAACCAGACAGCAATGACTATGGCAGGCAGCCTTCTGACGGCGCTCCTGGCGCTTCTGATGGATTTCCTGTTCGGTTTTATAGAACGGCGCATGACAAAACGCAGTGCAAAGGCAAAACGGACCAACCGGATTCTGGGTCTTGCGGCGCTGCTTGTCTGTCTGCTTGCCGTCTTCGCGGCACTGTCCCGCCGCAGTCAGGGAGAGACGATTCACATTGCCACGAAGCCCATGACAGAGCAGTATGTACTTGGGGAAATGCTGGACATTCTGATTGAACAGGATACGGCTCTGGAAGTGGAGCTGACTCAAGGGGTAGGCGGCGGAACCTCCAATATCCAGCCGGCCATGGAGAGCGGAGAATTTGACATCTATCCGGAGTATACAGGCACGGCCTGGAATATGGTTTTGAAGGAAGAGGGGCTGTATACAGAGGACCTTTTTGAGGAGATGGAACAGGAATACGAGGAGCGCTATTCCATGCAGTGGGCCGGCATGTACGGCTTTAACAATACTTACGGCCTGGTGGTGCGCAGCGAGATTGCAGAGCAGTATGGTTTGAAAACCTATTCGGATCTGGCGGCGGTATCGGATCAGCTTGTTTTTGGTGCAGAATATGATTTCTTTGAGCGGGAGGATGGCTATGACGCGCTCTGTGAGACCTATGGGCTTTCCTTTAAAGAGACCATGGATCTGGATATCGGCCTGAAGTATCAGGCGCTGAACCAGGGAAGGATCGATGTGATGGTGGTGTTTACCACAGACGGCCAGCTCTCCGCCTCTGACGCGGTGGTGCTGGAAGATGACAGACAGTTTTATCCCTCCTATCTCTGCGGAAATATCATCCGGAGTGAGGTTCTGGAGGAGCATCCGGAGCTGGAGGAAGTATTTGAAAAGGTGACAGGCATCATTTCAGACAGCGACATGGCACAGATGAATTATCAGGTAGAGACAGAAGGACGGGAGCCCCGGGATGTGGCGGAGGACTTTTTGGACGCCCGCGGACTTTTGAAATAGGAAGGAAGAAGGAGGAATCGGAAGATGCAGGCAGTGATTGAATTTCGGCATATAAAAAAGGCGTATGGAGATAAGGTGATACTGAAGGATTTTAATCTGTCTGTCGAAAAGGGAGAGTTCGTCACAATCATTGGCTCATCCGGCTGCGGTAAGACCACAGCCTTGAAGATGGTGAACGGCCTCCTTTCCCCGACAGAGGGAGAGATTCTGATAAACGGGGAGAATATCCGGGAAAAGGATCAGACGATGCTTCGCAGAAATATCGGCTACGCGATTCAGGGAAGCGTGCTCTTTCCGCATATGACGGTGGAGCAGAATATCTCTTACGTTCCCAATCTGCTGAATAAAAGGGACCGGCAGAGAACAAAGGAGGCAGTCAGCAAATGGATGCGCATTGTGGGACTTGACGAAGAGTTGAAAAGCCGCTATCCGTCGGAGCTTTCCGGCGGCCAGCAGCAGCGCGTGGGCATCGCCCGGGCCCTGGCCGCATCGCCGGAGATTCTTCTGATGGATGAGCCGTTTGGCGCGGTGGATGAGCTGACGAGGGCTCAGCTTCAGACAGAGCTTGGCCGGATCTATGAGCAGACGGGGATTACGGTGCTCTTTGTGACCCACGACATTTCCGAGGCCCTGAAGCTTGGCACGAAGGTTCTTGTCATGGACAGAGGAGAGATTCAGCAGTATGCCTCCAGCCAGGAGGTGCTGCGGCATCCGGCCACAGAGTTTGTGAAAAAGCTGGTAGATCAGGAACGGCGCATCTGCCATCTGCCTGATGACCGGCTGGAAGAGTGCGAGTACAGCGGAGTAGGAGAGAAGAGGTCCTGACTTGAAAAAAATGTCCGGCCATGATAAAGTGAAAACAGGAGACGACAGGAGAGGACGGGCACAGGACATGGCAGTGGACATGAAGGAAATCATAGCGGAGGCGGCAGGGCGGCTCATCAGGGAGCGAAAGGTAAAGAAGCTGACAGTGAAGGATATCGTAGAAGAATGCAATATCACACGGCAGACCTTCTATTACCATTTTGAAGATATCCCGGACCTGCTTCGGTGGGTATTAAAGAAGGGTGCAGAGCATGTGATGAAGGGATGTATGGAGCAGGAGGGGCCGGAGGAGATGCTGCGCTATCTGTTCCTGATGCTGCTCAATGCCCGTCCCTATGTGCGCCGGGGCATGACGTCTAATTACAGGGATGAGCTGGAGCAGATTGCAAGGGAGACCTTTTACGCGTTCTTTGATCAGGCGGCCGCCGAGGGCGGGCTGTACGAGAACTACAGCGTCCGGGACGCAAAACTGATTATCCGGTATCACTGCGGTGCGATTCTGGAGCTTTTGCAGGGATGGACAGAGAAGGACACCCAGGATCTGGATTACATTGTACACAGCGTATATCTGATGCTGAAGGGAGAGATGGCTCCCATGGGTGAAAAAAAATAAGCTTTTACAGAAGGACCGGAGTGTAAAGGTTTTTTACACTTTGGTCCTTCTGTCTATACAGAAAGAAAATACTGATCATGGTTTTCTGGAAAAGGATTTGCTACAATTCTTTCAGCATCAGGAAGAAAAAATGTTTCAGGCAGCAGTCCGGAAGACCGGAGCTGCTGTGTTTGCTGAGAAAGGAGCGCGTGCTATATGGCCTATGAACTGCTTTCGGTCAAGCTGTGCGAGCTGGATGAAAAGTTTGAAAGGCTCCATGGCAGGATTCAGAGGAGCCAGACCTTCGACAGAAGTGTTCTGAAGCAGGAGACGCAGCTCGTCCGCCGTGAATGTGAGGAGGAAGAGCAGATCTTAAGCAGAAGGCTGAGGTTCAGCCGGTCGGAGATGGCAGGAAGGATCTCAAAAATATATGAGAAGGTGGAAGAGACGGTCCGAAAGGCCAGGGAAGAGATGGAAAGCGGCCAGGGAAGGCTCTCCTCGGAGGATTGGCTGCTGCTGGCGGAATACAGCCTGGATTTCGCAAAGCAGGCTGCGGACCGGGCGCTTTTGATTTCCCTGGAAGCGATTGGAAGACAGGCGGACACAGAGCCGCCTGAACAGATGAAGATGGAGGAGACAACATGAAAGAAGTAAAATCGCCGAAAAAGCCATTGTATTACTATTATGGCATTGCTTTGCTGGTTCTGCTGCTGGCAAATATTTTTCTGACGCCGATGCTGGCCAGAGCCCAGGTTACGGATGTGGATTACGGAACCTTTATGAGCATGATCGAAGAGAAGAATATCGGGAGCGTGGAAGTGGAGGATTCTCAGATCCTGTTTACGGATAAGGACAATACCCAGGTTTACAGAACAGGAGCCATGGAGGATCCCACGCTGACCCAGAGACTGTATGACGCGGGCGCTGTCTTTGACCGGAATGTGGATCAGGGAACATCCCCGCTTCTGACGAGCCTGCTGACCTTCTTTCTTCCGTTGATAATCTTTATTGCGCTGGGGCAGTACATGAATAAAAAGCTGATGGAGCAGATGGGCGGAAAGAACTCCATGAGCTTCGGCATGGGAAAAAGCAACGCGAAGGTCTATGTACAGTCCACAAAGGGTATCCGCTTTGGTGATGTGGCAGGCGAGGAGGAGGCCAAGGAAAGTCTGGCTGAGATCGTAGATTATCTGCACAACCCGAAGAAATACACGGATGTGGGCGCTTCCATGCCCAAAGGCATTCTTCTTGTAGGCCCTCCCGGAACAGGCAAGACCATGCTGGCTAAGGCGGTAGCCGGAGAAGCGAATGTACCCTTCTTCTCGATTTCCGGTTCGGAATTCGTGGAGATGTTCGTAGGTATGGGCGCTTCCAAGGTGCGCGATTTGTTCAGTCAGGCCAAGGAAAAGGCCCCCTGTATCGTATTTATCGATGAGATCGATGCCATCGGAAAGAAACGTGACGGACAGATGGGCGGCAACGATGAGCGTGAGCAGACTCTCAACCAGCTCCTGACGGAGATGGATGGCTTCGAGGGAAACAACGGCGTCATGATTCTGGCGGCCACCAACCGGCCGGAATCCCTGGACCCGGCCCTTACGAGACCGGGACGTTTCGACAGGCGTGTGCCTGTGGAGCTTCCTGATTTGAAGGGAAGAGAGGATATTCTGAAGGTGCACGCGAAGAAGGTAAAGCTGGCGGACGACGTGGACTTTCATACGATTGCGCGGATGGCGGCAGGAGCCTCCGGCGCGGAGCTTGCCAATATTGTAAATGAGGCAGCTCTCCGCGCGGTACGTGCCGGCCGGACCTTTGTAAACGAGGCGGATCTGGAAGAGAGTATCGAGATCGTTATCGCGGGCTATCAGAAGAAGAATGCCGTGCTTTCCGACAAGGAGAAGAAAGTGGTAGCTTACCATGAGACAGGACACGCGCTTGTGGCTGCCATGCAGACCCATTCAGCTCCGGTACAGAAGATTACGATTATTCCGCGTACCTCTGGCGCGCTGGGCTATACCATGCAGGTGGAGCAGGGCGATAAATATCTTATGACAAAGCAGGAGATAGAGAACAGGATTGCGGTGTATACAGGCGGCCGCGCTGCCGAGGAGCTTGTGTTTGGAGAGATTACCACAGGAGCTTCCAACGATATCGAACAGGCGACGAAGCTTGCAAGAGCTATGATCACCCGGTATGGTATGAGCGAGGATTTTGACATGGTTGCTATGGAGACAGTGAATAACCAGTACTTGGGAGGAGACACTTCTCTGATCTGCTCGCCTGAGACCCAGAAGGAGATTGATGAAAGGGTTGTGGCTGTTGTAAAGGAGCAGCACGCAAAGGCTCTGGAAATCCTGCGGCAGAACAGAGAAAAGCTGGATGAGCTGGCGGCCTGCCTGTATGAGAAGGAAACGATTACAGGAGAAGAGTTTATGGAAATTCTGGAGCGTAAGGAGGCGTAAAACATGAAAAGATATTCAGGCTTCAGATGGGGACAGTTTATGATAGGGGTTCTGCTGGTGATTCTCGGCATATGGACCCTTGGCCATCCGGGTATGGCCCTGACAGGTGTGGTTATGATTTACGGACTTCTGGCAGTCCTGACAGGAATCATGGATATCGTCTTTTATGTGAAGATGGAACGGTATATAGGCTTTGGGCCTATGCTGTCCCTGATTTCGGGAATTTTAAGCGTGATGGCCGGAATTATGCTGCTGGTATACCCGGGCGCGGGAAGCGTAGCAGCTGCAGTTCTGTTTCCGCTGTGGTTCCTGGCCCACTGCATCTCCAGGCTGGCTTCCCAGCCCCGGATTATGAGGTATGTCAATTCGCTCAGCTATTATCTGACGCTGATTCTGAATATCCTGGGCCTGGTTCTGGCGGTTTTGATGCTGTTCAGCCCGGTATTTACCCTGATTTCTCTGGACGCTATTATCGGATGCTACCTGATTCTGCTTGGCGTAGACAGCATTGTGCTGGCTTTCAGCGGACGAAGGAATGACAGCGGGCTTCGCTGGTAAAGGTTTTGTTGACAGCTGCATATCTATATGATATGATTTTGATATCAAATAGAGGAGGGCTGTGCAATGCAGGAAAAAATACTGAACGGAAAAAAGAACGGGCTGGCTATGCTGTGTTTGATTCTGCTGCTCTATGTGGTGGGAATCGCGGTTCTGGTGGCTGGTGGAGTGATGGCCGAGGCCGGAACGCTGATGCCTCTGGCGGTGCTGCTGCTTGTGCTGGGAGGCCTTTGGACAGCGCTTGGCTGGCTCCCGCTGTGCGGCCTGAAGGTGCTGAAGCCTCAGGAAGCCCTGGTGCTGACCCTGTTCGGCAAGTATGTGGGAACGCTGAAGGAAGAAGGGTTCTATTATGTAAATCCCTTTTGCACGGCGGTAAACCCGGCGGCGAAGACCAGGCTGAACCAGAGCGGCGACGTCAACGATGCGAATAAGCTGCTGGCAAATGCTGCGGCACAGGCGGGAACAGCGGAAGCGATTGGCAAAAGGATCTCTCTGAAAATCATGACGCTGAACAATAACCGGCAGAAGATCAACGACTGCCTGGGCAATCCGGTGGAGATCGGAATCGCGGTGATGTGGCGCGTCGTAGACACGGCGAAAGCAGTATTTGAGGTGGACAATTATAAGGAATACCTTTCTCTCCAGTGCGACAGCGCGCTCCGGAATATCGTACGGATCTATCCCTACGATGTGGCACCCGGTGTGGACACGACGGGAGACGGGGTTGCAGATGAGGGAAGCCTGCGCGGTTCCAGCGAGGTGGTGGCAGAGCGTATCCGGAACGAAATTCAGAGCAAGGTGGCGGACGCGGGCCTGGAAGTTCTGGAAGCACGGATTACCTACCTGGCTTACGCGCCGGAGATTGCAGCCGTGATGCTGCAGAGACAGCAGGCGTCGGCGATTATCGATGCAAGAAAGATGATAGTGGAAGGAGCGGTAGGCATGGTAGAGATGGCGCTGGAGCGTCTCGATGAAAAGCATACGGTGGAGCTGGACGATGAGCGCAAGGCTGCTATGGTTTCGAACCTTCTGGTGGTTCTCTGCGGAAACCACGACGCCCAGCCGGTCGTAAATTCCGGCAGTCTGTACTGACAAGATGGGAAACGGGCCTATGGCAGAGAACCAGAAAAAACAGATTCCGCTCCGCGTATCCACAAAGCTTTATAATCAGATAGCCGCCTGGGCGGAGGATGATTTCCGCTCCGTCAACGGTCAGATAGAGTATCTTCTGACTGAGTGCGTGCGCCAGCGGAAGAAGAACGGCAAGTATGTCTCAGAGGAGCTTGACAAGCCGCTGGACATCGAAATCGAATAAGACCGGCATGCCCGCTGTGAATGTTCTGAAGGATCCTGCGGCGTCGGCCTGGCCTGAAATTCGGGCACATAGGAAAAATACCTCTTGCATATACTGTAGCAGTATATATGGAAGGGGTATTTTTATGGACAAAAGTTCCGAATATAACCTGTATCGGGATATTCAGTCCCGGACAGGAGGCGAGATTTATCTGGGGGTGGTAGGGCCGGTGCGGACCGGGAAATCTACCTTTATCAAGCGGTTCATGGATCTCTGCGTGCTGCCCGGCATCGAGGATGAACACGCGCGGACCAGGGCCAGGGATGAGCTGCCCCAGTCTGCGGCAGGAAAGACCATTATGACCACAGAGCCTAAATTTATTCCGAAGGAGGCTGCGGCAGTACGGATCTCGGAAGATGTGGAGGTCCGGGTGCGCATGATTGACTGTGTGGGCTTTATGGTGCCGGGAAGCGAGGGACATATCGAGGATGGCGCAGAGCGCATGGTGAAGACCCCCTGGTTTGACTATGAGATCCCGTTTTCCCAGGCGGCGGAGTTGGGAACCCAGAAGGTGATCACCGATCATGCCACCATCGGGATTGTGGTGACCTGCGACGGCTCCTTTGGGGAGATTCCCAGAGAAAATTACATAGAACCGGAAGAGCGGACCATAGCAGAATTAAAAAAGCTCGGAAAGCCCTTTATTATCCTTCTGAATTCAGAAAAGCCCTACAGTGAGTCCGTCGTCAGCCAGGCGGCCCGGATGGAAGAAAAATACGGCGTCTCTGTCCTTCCGGTCAACTGTGAACAGCTGAAAAAAGAAGATATCACAAAAATCCTGGAGCAGATTCTCTACGAATTTCCGTTGGCAAAGCTGGAATTCTATGTGCCGCGCTGGGTGGAAATGCTGCCTCTTGACCATAAGATCAAGCAGGATATCATCGGAAGCATCCGGGAGATTGCAGACCGGATCAGCACGATCCGGGACCTGAAGCCGGAAAATCTTCAGACGGAAAGCCCGTATGTCGAGCGGGCGAAGCTTGACGAGATCCGCATGGACAGCGGCTGCGGACGGGTCACGCTGGAGATTGATGAAAAATATTATTATGAGCTGTTAAGCGAGCTGACCGGAAGCGAAATCCTTGGGGAATATGAGCTGATCGCCCTGATTCGGGAGCTGTCCCGCATGAAGAAGGAGTACGCGAAGGTGGAGGCCGCCGTGGCATCCGTGCGGCAGAAGGGCTATGGCGTGGTTCTGCCGGATCAGTCTGAGATTACGCTGGAAGAGCCGGAAATGATCCATCAGGGCAATAAATTCGGCGTCAAGATCCGTTCTCTGGCGCCCAGCATCCATATGATACGGGCCAATATCGAGACAGAGATTGCGCCCATCGTAGGCAGCGAGGAGCAGGCGCAGGATCTGATCCGTTTTCTGAAAGACAGCAGCAGCTCGGAAGAAGGCATCTGGAAGACAAACATTTTCGGAAAATCAGTGGAGGAACTGGTGGAGGACGGCATCCGCAGCAAGATTTACCAGATCGGTGACGAAAGCCAGGTGAAGCTTCAGGAGACCATGCAGAAGATTGTCAATGAGAGCAGCGGCGGCCTGGTCTGCATTATTATTTGACAGAAAATGGAAAAAATCCTTGCGTGTTTCAGATAAGTCGTGTATGATAAAATCGTCGGAGGATAATAGCAGTGTGTTATCCGCCGGCGGTTTTTCACTTAACAGGAAGCCTCTTCCTTGTTAAATAAAACGTTCCGCGGGATGCGCTGCGGACACTCTGTAAAAGCTGAAATTTCCGGATTTCGATTCTGAAATCAAAATTTCCCTGAACAGAACAATGAAATATGTGAAATGCGAAATATGAAAAGGGATTTTCGTTGTGATTCTCCGCCGGGATTGCTATAATAGAAGCAGCAGAATAGGTCCGCTTTTCATATTTCCCGAGAAGGAGGAAAGACTTCTGAAAAATATTCCTTCCGAATATTTTGATGAGCTGTCCGGAAAAAGTCCTCAGTACCTTTTGGAGCTGATCAGCAAAATCATAGCCGTCTTTCTGTACCGTCTGAATGTGCCCCGCAATGAGGTGGAGCAGTTTACGGATCAGATTAAGGGAGGTGAATTCCAGATGCTGTTTGACAGCTTTGAAGCGTATGATGTGCAGGAAACCCGAAGAGTAAGTAAAGAGGAAGGAAAAGCAGAAGGAAAAGCTGAAAATCTGGCTCAGACTGGCGGCGAAGGCAGATGACCTGGAACAGTTCAGGGAGAAAGCCGGAATTTAGAAAGCGGGCAGGTTCGCCGGGATTTATAAGAAATACTAATGAGTATTTATAGGAAATCTGAAAGAGTGAAAATCAACTCCATTACATGGACTTTTCCCGGATTCTATGTTACGATAGAAAAGTATTTCGATCAGCAGAAGAGGCATGCCGCATGGAGGCAGGAAATCTACGGTACAAGCTCCTTTGGCAGATCAGACAACCTGTAAATCCCCGGAAGGGGCGAGAAAACTAGGAGGGTTATGTAATGGAGAAATTCTTCAAACTCAAAGAGAACGGCACCTCTGTCTCGACTGAGATTATGGCTGGACTTACCACATTCTTTGCGATGTCCTATATCATTGTGGTGAATCCCAGTATTCTGTCCCAGTCTGGCATGGAGTGGGGAGCAGTGTTCCTTGCTACGATCATTGCTTCTATCATTGGAACCCTGATTATGGGTCTGGTAGCGAACGTTCCCTACGCGCAGGCGCCTGGCATGGGCCTGAACGCGTTCTTTGTCTATACCGTATGCTTCGGTCTTGGATTTACCTGGCAGCAGGCGTTGTCCATGGTATTTATCTGCGGTGTGGTAAACATTCTGATCACCGTAACCAAGATCCGGAAATACATCATCAAGTCGATTCCGGCAGGCCTGCAGAATGCAATCGGCGGCGGTATCGGTATTTTCGTAGCTTATATCGGACTTCTGAATGTAGGCATCATCAATTTTGACGGTGGTGTTCCTGCGCTGTCTACTTTGAACCAGCCGGCATTCTGGGTGTTCATCATCGGCCTGATCCTGACGGTTGTACTGCTGGTGTGCAATGTAAAGGGTGCGATCCTGATCGCAATTATCGTGACCACACTGATCGGTATTCCTTTCGGAGTGACAGCGCCTCAGGACACCACAAGCTTTTCCGAGGCATGTGCGGCTCTGCCGACCACATTCCTTGCAATTTTCAAAGAAGGCGGCATCACAAGCCTGTTTACTGACCCGGCGAAGATTCCGCTGGTGCTGATCACAATTTTCTCCTTCAGCATCACAGATACCTTTGATACCATTGGAACCTTTATCGGAACCGGACGCCGCAGCGGCATCTTCAGCGCTGAGGATGAGGAGCTGATGGAGAAGAGAAGCGGATTCAAGTCCAGACTGGACAAAGCTCTGTTCGCAGACGCTACAGCTACCTCCATCGGAGCTCTGTTCGGAACCTCCAACACGACGACCTTCGTAGAGAGCGCTTCCGGTATCGGAGTAGGAGGACGCACCGGCCTTACCTCTGTAGTAGTGGCTGTCTGCTTCGCGATTTCTGCATTCCTCGCAACCTTTGTAAGCGCGGTTCCCTTCGCGGCGACTGCTCCGGCCCTTGTGGCGGTAGGTATCATGATGACCTCTTCCTTCAAAGAGATCAACTGGTCAGATCTGAGTGAGGCGATTCCGGCATTTTTCGCCGGCTTTGTGATGGCTCTGTGCTACAGCATTTCCTATGGTATCGCGACGGGCTTTATCTTCTACTGCATCGTAAAGATCTGCAAGAAGGAGACAAAGGAGATTCATCCGATTCTCTGGGTATGCACCTTCCTGTTCGTACTGAACTTTGTGCTTTTGGCGCTGCTGTAAGGACTGGTTGCAATATCCTGTTTTATCAGGTAAAATAACAGAGAACATCAAAGGGACACACCGGCTGGTGTGTCCCTTTTTGACACTGTGGAAAACGTGCGTGTTTTTATGCAGAAGAGAATATTCCCGGGGCGGCAGCTTCGGAGAACAGGGTTCAAAAATATCGGGGAGGACACAGAATGCTTGTAAAGATCTATACGGACGGGGCGGCCAGGGGAAACCCGGATGGGCCCGGAGGCTATGGTGTGATTCTGACCTGTGAGGACGCAAAGGGGCAGCTTCACAAAAGGGAATACAGTCAGGGATACAGAAGGACTACGAATAACAGGATGGAGCTGATGGCTGTGATCGTGGGACTGGAAGCGCTGAACCGGCCCTGCGAGGTGGAGGTGTATTCGGATTCAAAGTACGTGACAGACGCCTTCAATAAGCACTGGGTAGACGGATGGCTGAAGAAGAACTGGAGGGGAAGCGCGGGCCCGGTGAAAAACGTGGATCTCTGGAAGCGTCTCCTGAAGGCGAAGGAGCCCCATCAGGTCAGGTTTATCTGGGTCAAGGGGCATGACGGTCATGAGCAGAACGAGCGCTGCGATTTCCTGGCGACCTCGGCTGCGGACGGGACAGAGCTTATCGAGGATGAAGGGCTGGAGTCGTAAAATACCTCTTGAGGAAATCTATATATTGTGTTAGTATAGGAATTGCACAACTATATCTATGGATTGGAGTGGGAAAGAAATGAATGAAAAGGAATGGCTGGGAGAGCATAACCAGCTGGGGACTGATATCTGGAAGAAAAAGTACTGCTTTGAAAATGAGAGCTTCGAGGAATGGATTACCCGTATCAGCGGCGGCAACCCGGAGATTGCAAGGCTGATAAAGGAGAAGAAATTCCTGTTTGGCGGAAGGATTCTGTCCAACCGGGGGCTGCAGAATCATGGGAGAAAAATCAGTCTTTCCAACTGCTATGTGATTACTCCGCCGGATGACAATATTGAAAGTATTTTTGACTGCGCTACGAAGCTTGCGCGTACCTACAGCTATGGCGGAGGCTGCGGCATTGATATTTCAGGCTTAAGCCCCAGAGGAGCTACGATCAATAATGCAGCGAAGGAGACCAGCGGAGCTGTGTCCTTTATGGAGCTGTATTCTCTGGTGACCAGTCTGATCGGCCAGAACGGAAGAAGAGGGGCGCTGATGATTTCCATCGACTGCTCCCATCCGGATGTGGAGGAGTTTGTAGATCTGAAGACGGATTTGAACAAGGTGACCAAGGCGAATATCTCTGTCCGTGTCAGCAACGAGTTTATGGAGGCTGTGAAGGAGAATAAGCCCTTTGTGCTGCATTATACACGGAAGGAGACGGGGCAGAAGATCGAGAAAAAGATTATGGCCCGGGATCTTTTCCATCACCTGGCTGAGACGAACTGGGATTATGCGGAGCCGGGAGCGCTGTTTTGGGACCGGATTCAGGAGTGGAGCCTGCTTTCAGGCACCAAGTCCTTTTCGTACGCCGGCGTCAATCCCTGTGCGGAGGAGCCGCTGCCGGCTGGAGGAAGCTGTCTTCTGGGCAGCATGAATCTGTCGGAATTTGTGCAGAATCCCTTTGAAGACAACGCATATTTTGATTTTGCCCTGTTTAAGGACTGCGTGAAAATCTGCGTGAAGGGGCTCAATGAGGTGCTGGAGGAGGGGCTTCCCCTGCATCCCTTGAAGGAGCAGCAGGAGAGCGTGGCAGACTGGCGCCAGATCGGCCTTGGCATCATGGGTCTGGCGGACATGCTGCTGAAGCTGGGGCTGACCTACGGAGAGGCGGAGGCTGTGGAGATCTGCGATAAGATTGGCTTTGCCATGGCAGACACAGCGATTGAGACCTCGGCTCTGCTGGCGAAGGAGGAGGGCGCGTTCCCGAAATGCAATGTGGAGGAGATCATGGCGACGCCGTATTTCCTGCACAATACTACAGAGCGTACCAGGGAGCTGGTGCAGAAATATGGACTTCGCAATTCACAGCTTCTGACGATTGCGCCGACGGGGACTCTGTCTACGATGCTTGGCATCTCCGGCGGCATCGAGCCGATTTATGCCAATTATTATGAGAGAAAGACGGAATCCCTGCACGGAAGCGATGTTTATTATAAAGTATACACTCCTATCGTAGAACAGTATATGAAGGAGCACAGGATTAAGGATGAAGGAAATCTGCCGGATTTCTTTGTGACGGCGATGACGCTGGATTACCGGCAGAGAATCGATATGCAGTCTGTATGGCAAGAGCACATCGATGCCTCCATCAGCTCAACTGTAAATGTGCCTAATTCCTTTACAGTGGAAGAGACGGAGCGGCTGTATCTCTACGCTTATGAGAGAGGTCTGAAGGGAATTACCATCTTCCGGGACGGCTGCAAGCGGGTCGGAATCCTGAGCACTGACAAGAAAAAGGGCGTGGCTGCAGGAGACGGCCTCGGACGCGGTGAGATCATCAAGGTCAATGATGATGTGGTCGGCAAGAAGAGAAAGCTGATCACAGGCTGCGGAAGCCTGCACTGCATTGCGCTGTTTGATCCGCATACCGGCGCACTTCTGGAGATTTACCTGAGCAAGGGCTCCACGGGAGGCTGCAATAACTTCATGATCGGCCTGTCCCGCATGATCTCCATCAGCGCCCGCGGCGGCATTGATATCTATACGATCATCGATCAGCTGAATTCCACAGGCTCCTGCCCGTCCTACACGGTGCGCAGAGCCACAAAGGGGGATACCAGTAAGGGCTCCTGCTGTCCGATGGCAGTGGGCAACGCTCTGCTTGATATGTATCTGGAGGTTCAGGAAGAGCTGAAGGAGCAGAAGATCAAAGAAGGCGGCGAGGCGAAGCCTGTGCCGAAGTCCAAAGCGGTGGCAGAGAAAAAGGCGAAGGTCGTATGCCCGGAATGCGGAGAGCCCTTAAGCTTTGAGGGTGGCTGCAATATCTGCAAAAACTGTGGCTGGAGCAAATGCTCCTGATGATTTTCCTGGCACATTCGAGTGAGAGCAGGCGGCCTGCTCTCACTCCAAAGCGGGGAAAATAGGGTAGACAGCAAAGGAGAGGCGGATGCGGACGGTTCTGAAAATTCTGGCGAAAGGCATAGGTTTCTGCGCAGTGATGCTTGTGCTGAGCATCCTTGTCTGCCTGGCAGCAGGGCTTGTGGAGTTCTCAGGGGAGGAAACGAAGGTGAGCGAGGTTCCGCAGGTATATGTGGTCGAGCCGCAGGAGCTGGAGCAAGACGGGGAAGGTGAGGAGAGTCCGGACTCTGTACAGGATGCAGAGGAGCAGGAAGCGACCCTTCTTTTTGCGGGCGACCTGTTTCTGACGGATCTGCTCCAGAGCAAGTATAACCAGCAGGGAATTTCGGCGGCGGCCTCGGACAGCCTTTTGTCAGTTCTGCGGGAAGCGGATATTTTCATGCTGAATGAGGAATTTCCGTTCGGCACCACTGGCGAGCCCATGGAGGAGAAGGAATATACCTTTCGTGTGGATCCGAGCTATAGTACTGTGCTCTCAGAGCTTGGCGTGGATATCGTGACGCTTGCCAATAACCATATGCTGGATTTTGGACGGGGTCCTTTGACAGAGACGCTGAACACGCTGGATCAGGCGGGTATCGCTCATGTGGGAGCGGGGGAAAACATCGACGAAGCAAAGGCGCTGAAGACCTTTGAAATGGATGGAAGGACGATAGGCTTTCTGGGAGCCAGCCGGGTGATTCCGGAGCATTCCTGGAACGCCTCTTCGGGAAGCTCGGGCCTCTTTACGACCTATGACGCGGCAGCGCTGGCAGAGCAGATTCAAAAGGCAGAAGAGAGCTGTGATTTTACCGTGGTCTATGTTCACTGGGGAATCGAAAAGAATACCCAGCCGGAGGAATATCAGAAGACTCTGGCCAGACAGTATATTGACGCCGGGGCGGACGCTGTGATTGGGGCTCATCCCCATGTGCTTCAGGGGATAGAATTTTATCAGGGGAAGCCGATTTTCTACAGCCTTGGGAATTTTATTTTCAGCAACGGCGCGTATGAGACGATGCTTGTGGAGCTGACGGTTGGCGGGACAGAGACGGAAATCCGTCTGATTCCCTGTGTCAGCGAGGCGAACCAGATGCGGCTTCTGGAGGAGAGCGCATGGCCGGCCTTTTATCAGAATCTGGAGAGCCTTTCTTTTGGAATTACTATTGGAGACGATGGAACCGTCAGCCAATAGCAGGATGGAAAACAGAAATTTTACCGGAACAGGAGGAAACCAATATGCTGGAAGCAGGAACAAAAGCGCCTGATTTTACACTGCCGGATCAGAACGGCGAAATGCACAGCCTTTCTGATTATGCAGGGAAAAGGGTGATTCTTTATTTTTATCCGAAGGACAATACGCCGGGCTGCACGAGGCAGGCCTGCGGCTTTTCAGAGCTTCGCCCGCAGTTTGAGGAGAAGGGGGCGGTAATTCTGGGGATCAGCAGGGATTCGGTAGCTTCCCATAAAAAATTTGAGGAAAAGCAGAAGCTTACCTTTACCTTGCTGTCCGATCCGGAGCTTCAGGCGATCCAGGCCTATGACGTCTGGAAGGAGAAGAAGAATTACGGCAGGGTATCAATGGGCGTAGTGCGCACCACCTATTTGATCGATGAAAATGGTATGATTGTGAAGGCCTTCGATAAAGTGAAGGCTGCAGAAAATCCGGCTCAGATGCTGGAGGAGCTCTCATGAGACTGATTATTTCACCTGCTAAAAAAATGAATGTGGACACAGATACGCTGGCTCCCGCCGGGGAGCCGGTGTTCCTGGAAAAAACGGAAGAGCTTCTTGCCCGCATGCGGGAGCTGTCCTATGAGGAGGCGAAGAAGCTCTGGGGATGCAATGAAAAGCTGGCCCGGCAAAATTTTGAGCGTTTTCAGTCCATGGATCTGCGCAGAGGCCTGACGCCGGCGATCCTTTCCTATGAGGGAATTCAATACCAGTACATGGCGCCGGCCGTCTTTGAGGACAGGATGCTTTCCTGGGTGCAGGAGCATCTTCGGATTCTGTCTGGCTTTTACGGAGTTTTAAGGCCCATGGATGGCGTGACGCCTTACCGGCTGGAAATGCAGGCACGGCTTTCCGTATGCGGGTGCAGAGATCTTTATGAGTTCTGGGGAGGCCGAATCTGTGAGGAGGCCTTAAGAGCCGGAAATTCGGATAAAATAATCTTAAATCTGGCCTCAAAGGAATATTCCCGCTGCGTGGAGCGGTATCTGAAGCCGGACGAGCAGTTTATCACCTGTATCTTCGGAGAATGGTCCGGTGGAAAAATCGTGCAGAAGGGAACGTACGCCAAGATGGCCAGAGGTGAGATGGTGCGCTTTCTGGCAGAGCGCCAGGCGGAGAGCCCGGAGGAGGCGAAGCGCTTTGACCGGCTGGGCTACACGTTTGACAGCGGGCATTCAGACGATGCAGTTTACGTGTTTATCAGAGCGGAAAAGGAACTGCAGGAGCAGCAGGTGCGATAGCGAAAAATAAGTAAAAAAATAATGAAAAAAGTACTTGCATTCTCAGAAATTCTATGATATAGTAATCAAGCTGGCAGTGAGCCAGCAGAAATGGTCGATTGGTCAAGCGGTTAAGACGCCGCCCTCTCACGGCGGAAACAGGGGTTCGATTCCCCTATCGACTGCTTTGGAATCCTTGAGCTTCAAGGGTTCCTTTTTTGTTATGCGGGAAAGCTTCAGGAAATGAAAGCCTTGAGAAGTGATTGATAAAAAGCCGGAGCCTTTGGACGTCCGGCAGAACAGGAGGCGGGGATGCTTCAGATAGCGGTTTGCGACGATGACAGCCGAATGGTTTCTATATATGAAAGAGCTGTCAGGGAAGGCCTGAAACAGTGCGGATGCACAGGAACGATCAAGCTCTATGAGGATGGAAGAAACCTTCTTTGTGATATTACAGACGATGGCTTTTATTTTGATCTGCTTCTGCTGGATATCGAGATGCCAGGGGTCACAGGGATGGAGCTGGCGGAACGGATCCGGCCCTTCCTTCCGGATGTAAAAATTATCTTTGTCACCTCCCATATAGAATATGCGATCGACGCCTTTGAGCTGTCGGTATTCCGTTATGTGCCAAAGACGGAGCTTGAGGCACGGCTTCCGGGAGCAGTGGAGGCGGCCTTAAGGCTGCTGGCGCTGGAGGACGGCAGGACCTATACGATTCAGACAAACAGCAGAATCGAAAAAATTCCCTATCGAAGGATTCTTTATATTGAGAGGGAAGGGAAGAATGCCCGGCTGGTTACGGCAGACGGGGAGGCAAAGGTGCGAAAAAGCCTCCAGCAGGTCTTGGAGGAGCTGGGAGCGGAAGAGTTTATCTTTACGGATCGGGGCTGTATCGTGAATTTGATACACATCCTGCAGGTGAAGGACGGCACAGTTGTTTTGAAGGACGGTACGGTGCTCCCGGTGAGCCGGTCCCATGTGCAGGAGGTCAAGGAAGAAATTAACAGGTATTGGGGTGAGCATATATGACAGATGGGTTCCTTCTCTTTTCGGATATGGCACTGTCGGGCCTGCGCGCCCTTTTTGGTTATTACCTGATCTGCTGTTTGACGGATGGACAGAGGAAGGACGGAAAGAAGGCTTCGGCGGCAGGCCTGGGGATTGCCGTATTTGCGGGGGCGGCTGTGCTTGCGGGAGTGTTTGGCCTTTGGAATGCTTCGGAATTTTATGGGACTGCAGGCGAGACGCTTCTGCTTGCGTTCTGTGCGGGAAAGCTGCGGAGGGCAGACGGTAGAATGAGTCTCTTTTTCAGTGTCTTCTATGAAATCGGGTTTGCGCTGTGGACCTTTCTCGCGGCGGCGGGAGCTGCCGTACTGCTGGATGCGCCCTCCTGCCTCGATGAGGAAAGCATTCAGGGACAGGCGGTTCTATGGGGATTCTATCTGCTTTTTTCTGTTCTGGCAGCAGCCTTCCTGAAATGGAAGGAGGAAGCAGAGAGGACAGAAAAGGCAGAGAAGGCAGGGAAGCAGGCTGTCCGTGCAGTGTCTTTTCTTGTAGTGATTGGATTTGTGGCGGTGATTTCCCTGTCGGAGCAGAGAAGAATTACGTTCCCGGAGGAGGAGCTGTCTCTGTGGATGATGATGTCTCTGCTTCTGCTTGTGGCAGTTCTGACCTTTGGCATGAGGCGTCAGTATGAGATGGAGCGGGAGCTTTTGCGGCTTCAGACGGAGCAGCGGGAGCTTTTGGAACGCGATTACCAGTCTCTGAACCGGTCTTATGGCCTCAATGCCAGACTGTTTCATGATTTTCATAACCATATGGGAGCGCTCCGGGATCTTCTCTCCCGCCAGAAATACGAAGAAGCCCTTGCGTATCTGGACGAGCTTCAGGGACCGGTCCGCGAAATCACAGAGAAGGCATGGACGGGCGATGAGGCGGTAGACTTTCTGATCAGCAGCAAGGCCGCGGAAGCAGGGGAACGACAGATTCGTTTTCAGGCTGAGGCGGAATTTCCAAGGCATACGAATCTGCGAAGCTCTGACTTAAGCGCGATTCTCGGCAACCTTTTGGATAACGCTCTGGAAGCGGCAGGGCAGGTAGCCAGTCCGGAGGACAGATTTGTCTCTCTTGTGATCCGGCGGATGAATCAGATGCTGGTGATCAAGGTGGAGAACAGCTTTGTCCGGGAGCCGAAACGGGATGGAAGGGAGATGAAGACCACAAAGACGGAGGAAGGGCTGCATGGCTGGGGCTTAAAAAGCGCCCAGGCTGCTGCGCAGAAGTATGACGGGATGGTGCGGACCTCCTGGGAAAACGGCGTATTCCGGGCAGTCGCAACACTGTCCTTTCGCGGTCAAAAGTCTGCAGATGGAGGACATTTTGGCAGGGGCTCCCTTTTCGAACTATAATGCTCTTATCAGATAAGCAAATAGTTCGAAGGAGGAATCAGGATGCGGCGGCATATGTATGTGAGAGGAGCGCTTGGAGTTATGTTAATGGCAGTGGGAATCATCAGCCTGAATCCCCTGTTTCTTATCTTGAGCGGAGTTTTTCTCTATTCCGCGTACAGTATCTGGAGGAAGGAAGAAGACGAAAATAACGGAAAGGGGCCGAAGGCATGACAGGTACGCTGCTGAATATAAGAAATCTGTCTGCCTGGTACCAGAAGGAGCATCCGGTCCTGACGGAGCTTTCTATGGAGCTGGAAGAGCATGAGATCACAGGGCTGATCGGACTGAATGGAGCAGGAAAGACGACGCTTTTGAAGATCCTGTCAGGGCTTCATGGGGAGTTCTGCCAGGAGAAGGCACTGTTTCGGGGACACTCTGTGAATTTCCGGGACGATGGCTTCAAACGCAGCCGCTATACGGTGTTCGCGGAGGATCATTCCTTTGGATATTTTACATTTTGGGAGTACCTGTCCTATGTGTCTGCGGCTTACCGGAAAAGGCTGAAGGATGCGGAGGTCCGGGCGCTGGTGGAGGGCTTTCATTTCGAAGCATATGCAGATGTGCTGCTTGGGGAGCTTTCCACTGGGAACCAGAAAAAAGCGTTTCTGATTACAGCCTTTGCGCTGGGGCCGGAGCTGCTTTTGATGGATGAGCCCGCGAACGGCCTGGACTTTCAGAGCACAGAATTTCTTTACCAGCAGATCGCCGGATATGGAAAACGGGGAGCTGTGCTCTTTACCTCTCATATCCTGGAGAGCATTACGCTGACAGCGGACCGGGTACTGGTATTGGAAGGAGGGCAGATCCGGAGAGAGTTTGGAAAAGAGGAGATGGATGCGTCCAGGATTCGCAAGGCTCTCGGCGGAGGGGCTGTAAGCCGGGAAGAGACAGGCGGCTCCTTTTACCAGGCTTGGGAGGAGGCATGAATATGTACTGCGCTTTTGCAAAGAAGCTTTTTGGTGTAAAAAAGGAAGGGCTGGTGCGCCCGCTGCTGGTCTGCGCGGTGGTTTTTTATGGCCTGTGTACTGCAGAAATCCGCGTGAAGATTCATCCGTTTGTCTTTTTCCTGACAATTTGGACGTTTACGGCAGGGATGATGTGGCAGGCGCTGCATGCTGAGAGCACAGAGGAAAAGATGCAGAATCTGTTTATGCTTCCCTTTGGCAGGACAGAAATGGTGTTTTCCTATCTGGGAGCTCTGGGCATCTATATCCTGGTGACAAGGACCTTTCTGCTTTTGTCGGTGCTTATAGCTGTGATGGATAGCGCCAGTCTTTTGTGCGGGATTCTCTGTGCGGTTCATGCTGAGCTGACGGCGGCCTGCGTCTATGCTGACGGAAGGCATGGCATCTGGAAAGGGCTGTTGGGAGCTGCGCCTCTTCTGGTATTTTATGTTGGGGGACACAAAGGAAGCCTTGTACTGCTTTGGCTGGCGGAGATCGCGGCAGAGCTGCTGATCCTGCGGAAAGCGGATGCTTATGTGTTCTGCCGCCGGAAAAGCGGGGGCGCCAAAAGACTGCTGCGCGGAGGAAAGCGGCATTCGGTTTGGCGCTATTTCCTGCGGTATCTCTGGCTTCACAAAAATTATCTGGTGAATACGGCAGGGATGTGCGCTGCGGCGTGCTTTCTTCCTGCAGTGCTTGGCGGGATGGAGGCGCAGCTTGGAATGCCGCTGGGCTTTGCCGTCCTGTCATTGAATACGCCTTTGTGCATACTGCTTTCCTGCGATCCCTCTATGGAGAGAGCTGTGCGTTTTCTCCCCGGGCAGGGAAAAGCCTTCTGTATTCCATATGCAGGCTTTCTTTTTTGCTTTTATATGCTGGCAGACGCAGTTTTTTTGTGCAGCTGGCAGATTCGGCTGGGAGGTGTTACGGCAGGAATGATTTTTACTGCAGCCTGTTTTGCGCTTTTCAGCGCCATATTGTCCGTAGTGCTGGAATGGTATTTCCCGATTCGGGGCTGGAAGACGGAGAGCGATCTGTGGCATCATCCAAGAAAATATGTGGTGCCGGGGATTATGGCTCTGGCGGCGGCAGCGGTCTGGGGCTGGCTGCAGCCCGCCTTTTAGTTCCTGCGGCTGTAGCCTTGGAACCTGGCAGAGCGTAATTTTTAAGAAAATATTCTCTTTTTCTAAAGGAACCGTTTTGAGTCAGAGGAGTATAATGGAGACAGAAAAAGCAGGAAAGGCAGGGACGAATATGAAAAGGAAATTTGCGGTTATTTTATTTACTGCGGCCAGCATTGCCGCTTTTGCTGCCTGCACGGCGGAGAATGGCAGCCAGATGGAGACAGGCCAGGAGGAAAGCAGCCAGTCAGAGGCGTCAGCGGAACAGAGCGCCCAGTCACAGGAGCAGCCCGCGGAACAGAGCGGCCAGGAGCAGGACGCGCAGACGGAGACGCCGGACTATGAATATCCGGCAGAGGATGCCGGCACTGTGCTGCAGGAGAGCAGGCTGGGATATTCCATGACATGGGATCCGACGGTATTTACCCTGGATGATACGGGCGAATCAGATATTTATACGTACAACACTTCTGAAAGTCTTGATGGTCCGATTTATATAGCCGTTCAGGCGTATCCGGATATGGACGCGGCGGCTCTGGCTGACGGACTGGTCCTGCAGTCGGGCGAGGACGGTGTGACGGCAGAGGATACGTATTTTGGCGCGGATGGTCTGGAGACGAAATGTGTCTATATCGAGAAGGAGACAGATGGTGTCACACAGGCTCAGGTATTTTATGCGGTTCCTGACGGAGACGGCTCTCTCCTGGTGGAAATCTCCGGCTATGTGGGAATGCCGGACAAGGCGCAGGCGAAGCTCGAGGAGATGCTGGGGACGTTTGCCCTGAACTAGCTGAATCATAATGGAAGTTTTCCTTTCCTGCTCCGGGGCTTGACAAATAATTTTACACCCGATATAATGGACCCAGATTTGCAGAAATCTTATATTCAAAGGCTTTGACGGGAACAAGTAGAGCTTTGGGAGAGCCGTACAGAAAGCAGCCGGCAGATGAGAGGCGCACGGAGTACCTGAGTTTGAATACATCTCTGAGCTGCGCACCGAACGCGGAGAACATAGACGGCAAGTAGGCTGCGACGTAAGAGACGAACGTTACAGCGTCAGGGTATTCGGCGATCCGGATACCGACAGAGGCAGCTGTCGTGAGGCAGCTGTGAAGTAAGGTGGTAACACGGGAGCATGTACACTCTCGTCCTTTCAGTGAAAGGGCGGGAGTTTTTTTGCGGATAAATTCTCAGGCTCATCGCCCTGTACAAAGACAGAAAAAAGCCAAAGGAGAGAAAAGGAAAATGAAAATCTATGACGAACTGACAGCCCGCGGCCTGATTGCACAGGTGACGGACGAAAAGGAAATCCGGGAGCTGATCGACAACGGAAAGGCGACCTTCTACATCGGCTTTGATCCGACCGCAGATTCCCTTCACGTAGGCCATTTCATGGCCTTGTGCCTGATGAAGCGCCTGCAGGAGGCGGGAAACCGGCCCATCGCCCTGCTGGGAGGCGGAACCGGAATGGTGGGAGACCCGTCCGGACGTTCCGATATGCGCCAGATGATGACAGTGGAGACGATTCAGCATAACTGCGACTGCTTTAAGAAGCAGATGAGCCGTTTTATCGATTTTTCAGAAGGGAAGGCGCTGATGGTGAATAACGCCGACTGGCTGCTGGATCTGAATTATGTGGATTTCCTCCGCGAGATTGGTCCTCATTTCTCTGTAAACCGGATGCTGACTGCAGAGTGCTACAAGCAGAGAATGGAAAAGGGCTTAAGCTTCCTGGAGTTTAACTATATGCTGATGCAGAGCTATGATTTCTATGAGCTGTTCCAGAGATATGGCTGCAATATGCAGTTTGGCGGTGACGATCAGTGGAGCAACATGCTGGGCGGTACCGAGCTGATCCGCCGGAAGCTGGGCAAGGATGCTTACGCGATGACCATTACCCTGCTTTTGAATTCTGAGGGCAAGAAGATGGGCAAGACCCAGTCCGGCGCAGTCTGGCTGGATCCGGACAAGACCTCGCCCTTTGATTTCTATCAGTACTGGAGAAACATTGCAGATGCAGATGTACTGAAGTGTCTGCGGATGCTGACCTTCCTGCCTCTTGAGCAGATTGACGAGATGGATCGATGGGAGGGAAGCCAGCTGAACCGCGCCAAGGAGATCCTGGCATATGAGCTGACTGCTCTCGTACACGGCGAGGATGAGGCAAAGAAGGCAGAAGGAGCAGCCAAGGCGCTCTTTGTAAGCGGAGGAAAGACGGATGATATGCCGACTACTGTCATCGCGAAGGCAGATATGGAGGCCGGAAAGGATATCCTGTCGCTCCTGGTGGAGACAAAGCTTGCTCCGACCCGTTCTGAGGCGAGACGCCTCGTGCAGCAGGGCGGAGTGTCGGTCAATGACGAGAAGGTTACGGATGTGTACAAGACCTTTACGGTGAGCGATATGGATGAGGACGAGGCGCTGATTATCCGGAAGGGCAAGAAGGTGTACCATAAGGTAAAATGCGGAGAATAAGGACTCTTTTCTAAATATTAATGGAAAAAGAGGAGGAAAAGGAGGGGATCCCTGCCAGGCCATGCGTGCGGACTGGCAGGGATCCTCTCCTTTTGATTATTATGATTTTATTCCCGGAGACGGCAGCCGGAGCGGCCGCGGAGCCTTCGGAGGGTTCTTTGGTATGGATGGATTTCAGGATGCTCTTCTATAAGCTCGAGAGATCCTTCGCCAAGCATACTGTCTATCCGGGCATGCAGCAAGCCGTCCGGGATGGCGAGCCGGTATTCGGTAAGAATTTTCCCGATGAGCCTTGACTCTAGAAAGGTCTCTTCTTTTTCTATTTCACGCAGCAGAAAGGTGTCATAGAAGCTTTCCGGCACGCTGACCAGGCGCCCGTTCAGGATGGCGCGCAAAGGGGCGTTTTCTTCGCGCAGACGGTTCCAGTGCGCTGCGCAGAACAGGATAAGAGCTTTGTCTGCCTGCCTTTGAAAGCAAAGATAGCGGTGCCATTTTTCAGGGCTGATTTCTCCCCAGGACATCAACGAAAGGACAGCGCCGTCATCCTGGATCTCCCAGTCCGGCAGCTTTACCAGAGACAAGCTGTCCGGGCAGGCCTCTGAACGGGCAAACTGCTCCATAAGCCAGTACAGTCCGCACAATTCCTCCGGACTGTGGCTGTACCAGATGCGTAAGGACTCTCCTGATTGAACCCGTCTCAGAACGTCATTCAGATTTTCTGAGGCGTGCTGAAGCATTTCGCTCAGGCAGTCCTCTTCCCCGGGAATACAGGAAAATGGGTACAAGAGCTCCAGAGCCCTTCTGCGCTGTACGCCGGGGTGCTTTTCTGAGATATCTCCAATGCTTAAGCCCAGCTCAAAGGAAAAGACGTCTGCAGCCGTTCCGCCCAGCGGCACAGCCCTTTCCCAAGCGGCCTTTTCCTTTTCTTCAAATTCGTGCCTGGCCTGCTCCAGCTCTTTCTTAGAAGCCTTGCGGCCGTCGGAGCGCAGAAGCGCAAATGCGGAGTGCGGACGGTATTCTCCCTTTCCAAAATGCTGTGCGGCCTTCAGGCAGCCGCCGGCGCTTTCGCTGAAAACAATTTCGATCATGTTTTTATCCCCTTTTTGAACGTCAGAACATGTACAGCGGCATAAAAAACCAGGAAATACAGCTCTTTTTAGTCCCGCGCAGCGCTGCATGCGGAAATTATAAAATAACTGTACAGGAAAGTCTTCGGACAGTCAAGAAGGTTTGCTATGAAACAGGCTGTGTGATATACTTTTCCTATATTATTCTTTATTGCAGAAGGAGAAAACTATGGCACAGGAAGGACGTCTGCAGCGCGTGCGCGCTTACCTTGAAAGCAAGGGATGGGAGTATGAATATCATGAGGAGGACGGCTGCGGAAGCGTTGATTTTTCTTACCGCGGCGTACCTTATCATATCTGGGAATTTGACGAGGGAGGAACGAGAGGCGTGGAGACAAATCTGCAGCATGGAGGGCGGCAGGAGGAAGTGCTGGGAGATTATGAGGCGTCACTGATTGAGATGCTGGAGAGCTGGAAGTAGAGGAGCAGGCCTTTGGCAGGGGGACAAAATGGACTACAAGATGGATTTAAAGCCGCCGGTGGAGGTGCGGTACAGAGAAGAGCTGGAGGCTCTGGAAGCCTTGGATACGGAGCGGAGGCCTTTGAACTGGAAGCTTTCGCCGAAAGCCGTGCGTACATTTATTCTGGGGAGCCGGGAGCCCCTGGAGTGGAACGGGCGGAGGATTACAATTCGGAAGAAATATTTTGGAAACGACGCGCTGGTGGAGCGCTGCATTATCACACTGGCAGGAAGCCGCGGCCTGATGCTGGTGGGAGAGCCTGGAACTGCGAAGACCATGCTTTCAGAGCTTCTCTCGGCAGCCATCAGCGGTACAAGCATGAATACGATTCAGGGTACGGCGGGCACGACCGAGGATATGATCAAATACAGCTGGAACTACGCGCTGCTGCTGGCCAAAGGGCCGGTCAGGGAAGCGCTTGTCCCTTCGCCTCTCTATGTAGGCATGGAACAGGGAATTCTGACCCGTTTTGAGGAGATCACGAGAACGCCGGCGGAGATTCAGGACAGCCTGATCAGCGTCTTAAGCGATAAGGTTTTAAACGTGCCGGAGCTGGGGGAGGAGGGCCTGCTCTTTGCCAGAGCCGGCTTTAACGTGATCGGCACAGCCAACACAAGGGACAAGGGTGTCAACGAGATGAGCAGCGCTCTGAAGCGGCGCTTTAACTTCGAGACGGTGATGCCGGTCCGGGATGTGACGATGGAAAAGCAGATTATTTTGAATGAGGTGCAGGAGCTGGCCCGGGAAAACCAGATTGAGATGGAGCCGGACGAGGATGTGGCTGAGATTCTCGCCTCCACCTACCATGAGCTGCGGGAGGGCGTCTCATCCATGGGACACCGGATCGACCGGCCGTCAGCGGTGATGAGTACGGCAGAGGCAGTGTCCGTCTATTATCAGACCATGCTGACAGCCTATTACTATGGGGATTCCCGAATGGACATGGGCTGCCTGGTGCAGAACCTGGTAGGAGCGGTGCAGAAGGAAAATGGAGAGGATCTGGAGAAGCTTCGCGGGTATTTTCAGACTGTGATCCGCGATAAGGGAGGAAAAGAGGGCGGCTTATGGAGCAGCTACTACGAGGCCAGAAAATATCTGAGATAGAGGAAGCCGGCGCGGGAGAGGCTGAGGCGGAAGTGTCTGAGATTGAGAAGGCGGTCTGTCCGGGAACAGAATATGACCTGTCGGGTCCGGTTCTGTATTTTCCGATTCGGCACCACAGCCCTGTCTGCTCTTATCATCTTCAAAAAGCAGCTGAGGCGTACAGGCCAGACTGTATTCTGATTGAAGGGCCGGGGAATGCAGAGCCTCTGATTCCGATCCTGGTCCATGAGGATACGAAGCCGCCTCTGGCCCTGTATTATGCGTACCAGGATAAGGAGGGGCTGATAAGCCCGGACAGGGAGGATTATAAATGCTACTATCCGTTTCTGGACTGCTCCCCGGAGCTGACGGCGCTGAAAGAAGCGGACAGGAGGGGAATCCATGTGGAATTTATGGATCTTCCCTATGTGGAGATCCTGGCCGGGACTATGGAGAACAGGGGAATCCGGAAGGAAGGAGAGAAGCAGAATTACAGCGACGACTATCTCTTAAGCAGAAGCCGGTATTTTGCGCAGCTCTGTGAAAAGACAGGGGTACGGGAGTTTGAAGAATTCTGGGAGAAATACTTTGAGATTCAGGGGCTTTTCCAGGAAACCCCGGAATTTGTCCATCAGATGCTTCTCTACTGCGGGCTGTCCCGGCTGTATACGTCCGGGGAGGAGCTGGAAGAGGACGGCTGTGCGCTGCGGGAGCGGTATATGGCGGAGCAGATAGCCAGGGCCTCGGAGACGTATCAGAGGATTCTTGTAGTGACCGGCGGCTTTCACACCTATGGGCTTGGGAAGCTTCTGGAGAAGAAAAAGGGGGCAGCCGGGCTGTGCTTTGTGGGAGAGCCGGTCCGGCTTCACCGGATCGATCCGAAGCTTCAGTCCGTCTACCCGATGGCCTACTCCATGGAGGCCGCCGATGCGCTGAACGGCTATGCCAGCGGCATGCAGTCTCCGGGCTTTTATCATCAGGTCTGGAAACGTCTGGAAGCAGGCCTTGGGGCAAAGGAGGCCTGGGAGGATACAATTCTTCATTTTCTGGCTTTGACTGGAAAGAAAGCGCGGGGAAGGGAGGAGAGCGTGTCGGCGTACGACGAGATCTGCGCTTTTTCCATGGCCCAGGGTCTGGCGGCGCTCCGGGGAAAGAGGTGTCCGGGGCTGTACGAGCTTCGGGACAGTGCGCTGTCCTCCTTTGTAAAGGGGGAGTACAGCATTTCCACAGACGGAGCCTTAAGGATTCTTGCGGAGCTTACGACGGGGACGCAGACGGGCGCGCTCTGTGCAGACGCCATGCGGCCGCCCCTGCTGGCTGATTTTGAAAAGCAGTGTGTTCTTTTCGGGCTGAAGCTTCACTCTACGGTGGAACAGGAGTCTGTGCTCGAGATCTTTGCGAAGGAGAAGCACCTCCGGCTGAGCCGGTTTTTCTACCAGACAGAGTTTTTAAGCTGTGGCTTTGCCAGAAGGAAAAAGGGTTCGGATCTGGTAAACCGCAGGGACAGGAGCAGGATGAGGGAAATCTGGTCCTACCGGTGGTCTGCCCGGGTGACGGCAGCGCTGATCGACGCGTCGGTATCCGGCGCGTCGGTGGAGGAGGCGGCGCGCACGCTGCTTCACAAAAGGTTTTCTGCGGCTTCTGGCTGCCGGGAGGCGGCGAAGCTTCTTGTGGAAAGCTTTCTGATGGGCCTCCTGGATGAGCAGGACCAAATGGGAGCCCGGCTTTCCCAGATTGTTTCGGAGGACGGGGATTTCTTTTCCTTAAGCGGAGGCTTTTCCCAGCTTGTGATGCTTGCGGAGCTTCAGGATTTGTACCAGGCTCGGGGAAAGCTGAACCTGGAGGATATGATAGGGAGCTGTTTCCAGAAAATCATCCAGCTTCTGCCGTTTATGGGACAGACAAAGGAGGAGCGGCAGCAGGAATGCATGGAGAGCTTAAGGACGCTGTACCAGGTTTCCGGGAAGCCGGCCTATGCAGAGCTTCAGCCGGTGTTTCTTGCGGCGCTGGAGCGCATGCTGGAGCGCCGCCCTGTAAATCCTGCGATCGAGGGAGCGGCGCTGGGGCTTCTGTATGGCTTTGATGGGAGCTTTGGCGTCCAGATCAGCGCTGCAGCCCGGGGATATATGCAGGGTACGAAAGAAGTACGGGCGGCAAGCGCAGCGTTTTTGCAGGGACTGTTTTTTACAGCGAGGGATTTCGCGCTGGTGAGCAGAGAGTTCCTGCAGCTGATTGACGGACTTCTGGCAAGCCTGTCTGCGGAGGAATTTATGAGCCTTCTTCCGGAGCTGCGGCTGGCCTTCGGATATTTTACGCCGCTGGAAACGGATCGGATCGCGGGACAGGCTGCCGGGCTTCACGGAAAGACAGGCAGGGAGATCCTCCGGGGGAGGAGTGTAAGTCTGGAGGCTTATGCCTGCGGAGAAGCTTTGGACAGCTATGCTGCCAGGCGGATGGAGCGAAGCCCGATCTGACCGGGATCAGGAGAAAGGAACTGATAGCCTATGAGAGACACGGAGGTTTTAAACCGCTGGAGGCTGATATTGGGAAAGAACGCCGGAGGGCAGCTGTCTTTTGGGGATGGGGCTGCGCTGGAGAACGGGATTTCCTGCTTTGATTTGGAGGAAGCGCTGGACTTTCTTTATTCCAGAGAGGCCGGCGGGGATGTGCGGCGGGAAGGAGGCACAGAGGCCAGCTGCCTCACGGCGGCAGCATGGATCACAAAAATCCGGAAGCTGTTTCCAAAAGAGACTGTGGAAATACTGGAGCGCCATGCCCTGGAACGCTATCAGCTGAAAGAGCTGCTTGCCGATAAGGAGATTCTGGAAAGGCTGGAGCCCAATCAGGAGCTTTTAAAGACGATCCTTCAGCTTAAGCATTTGATGAAGGGAGAGGTGCTGGAGACGGCCCGGCGGATAGTCCGGAAGGTGGCGGAGGAGATCGCCGAAAGGCTGACGAAGGACATCCGGCGTTCTCTGCTTGGAAGCCTGGATCGAAACAGGCCAAGCCCTGTAAAATCTATCCGGAATCTGGATGTGAAAAAAACGATTCGGAGGAATCTGCAGCACTATGATACAGAACAGAGGCGGCTCCAGCTGGAGCTGGTCTATTTCAGCAGCCGTACACAGAAGTACAGCCAGTGGCGTGTCGTGATCGCAGTGGACGAAAGCGGTTCCATGCTGGATTCTGTGATACACAGTGCGGTCATGGCCGGGATTTTTGCAAAGCTTCCGATGCTGGATACGAGGCTTGTGATTTTTGATACGCAGGTAGTGGATTTGAGCGCGCAGCTTGACGATCCTGTGGAGACGCTTATGAGCATCCAGCTTGGCGGAGGGACGTTTATTGCAGGAGCCCTGCGGTACTGCGAAACGCTGATTGAGGATCCGTACCGGACGATGGTCGTTCTTGTCTCGGACCTCTGCGAGGGAGGAGGTCTGACCGGGCTTTTGTCTGTAAGCCGGGGCATTATCGAGAGCGGGGCAAGGCTCATCTGCCTGACGTCCCTCGATATGGAGGCAAATCCGGTCTACGACCGGAGGACAGCAGAGGCTCTCGCAGAGCTTGGCGCCTTCGTGGGGGCCATGACGCCGGAGGCTCTGGGTGATTTTATGGGAAACGTGATGCGGTAGAGCAGCACTCTTTTAGGGAGGCGAAAGGAACATGGAAGAGCTGAAAAAGCTGCTGCTGCAGACAGACGAGGAATATCTGATCGGTCTGTCCAATAAAGGAACGGTAAAACGGGCTTACAAGGATCTGGAACAGGAGACCCCGTCTGTCACCTGGGACGGAGAGGAGGCGGAGGCGGCCTGGAAGGAGGCTGTCTGCCGGATTCGTGCGCCGTTTGGCGACAGTACCTGTAGCTGCCCCTCCCGCAGCGTCTGCCGCCATCGGATCGCTGCGATTCTTTATCTGAAGCGGGCAGCCGAGGATGAGAACAGGAAATCCGCAGAAGCTGTGGGCAGGAAGAAAAATCCGGACGGGAAGGAAAAGCCGGACAGGGGCGGGGCGACCGGAGAAAACGTGGATGGGCAGCCGGAACAGCAGCAGGCTCAGAACGGGCCGGAGCACGGCGGGAGGCTGGAGCCTGCATTTGAGCAGGAGCTCTTTAAAGTTCCTTTGAGAAAGCTTAAACAGGCCTGCAGGACGAGAGGGTACCGGGAATTTTTGGCCCATGCAGAAGCGGGAGAGCTTCCAGAGATAGAGGAAGGGACTTCGGGAAGGCTTCTCACCGTCCGCTTTCCCTGGAATCAGAGGACTGTGAAGCTGTTAAGTCCGCTGGAGCATTCCACCTGTACCTGCCACAGCCGGGAGCTGTGCGTCCATAAGGCCCAGGCTGTTCTGGCGTTTCAGCTTTGGAAGGGAGCTGTCAGCCTGGAACAGCTGAAATCTGAGAATGAAGGGGAGGAGGTATGGAACCGGGAGGAGCTTTTGGAGGCTGCCCGTTCTATCCGGGACGGGATACGCCTGATGCTTCTGACCGGACTTTCCCGCCTGTCGCCGGAGGCGTCGGAGAGCATGGAGCGCCTGGCTGTCATCAGCCATGGCGCGAGGCTGGCGGATTTTGAGGCAGAATTCCGGAGCGCACAGACGGAGATCCAGCAGTATTTTCAACGATCGGCGGCCTTCCGCACGGAAGGCCTGCTTGACCGGCTTCTGCGATTATACAGGAGGGCTTTGAAGCTGGAGCATACGGAGAAAGCAGAAGAGCTGCGGGCTCTGGCGGGAAACTTCCGGGACGCTTATCAGCCGGCAGGCCGCCTGCACCTGACGGCGATCGGTGCAGAGAGCTTTCAGAGTAAGACAGGCTATGCGGGAGAAAGGTACTATTTTCTGGAGACGGAGCAGAGGCGGTGGTATACCTGGACGGATGCACGTCCTGTCTTTTATGAGGGGGTCCGCCGCCGTCCGGCCGGGAATTATGAGCGGGAGCAGGCGCCCTGGGGACTGGGCTGCAGCCGCGCCGGAATGATGGAACTGGAATTCTACCTGAACCAGGCCAGGGCTGCGGAGGACGGACGGCTTTCGGTAAGCAAGGAGACGACGGGAGAGGCGGCCGGGCAGAGAAATCTTGCCCGGGGAGAAATCCGGGATATGGTGGTCTGGGACTACCGGAGACTGCCTGCCGCGCTGGAGGCAAAGCTTTTGCCGGAAGCAGGCGGGAACCTCCCAGGACAAGAGCTGGCGGTGCGTGAGTCTCTGGTCCTGGCTGGAGCTGTCCGCTGCGGAGAAGGACATTTTGATACGGTACAGCAGCGGTTTTCTATGGAAATTTTTGACCTGGAGGGAAGAAAAATTTCTGTGTCTGTGAGGTATTCAGAGCAGGAAAAGCTGACGATCCGCGTTCTGGAGCGCCTGAGTGCCAGGCTGGCAGCGCGGAAGCAAAAGGAAGCTCCGCTGGTATTCTTTGGGGCCCTGTATCTGGAAGGAGGCAGGCTCTGCCTGTATCCGATAGAATATTTTGAATGGGAAAAATTCCTGCCTTTGCAGGAGAATTCCAGGCAGACAAAGGAAAAGTGTACTGACACAGGAGCAGTCAGGAAAAACGGGACAGAGACAGCTGTAGGACAGAGCTCCTCTGGAAACGGGAAAGCCCTGCCTTTGGAGACGGCAGAGGAGCTGGAACAGCAGCTTCTGGAAATGCGGCAGGCGCTGGCGGATTTATTTCAGAGCGGTTTGTATTCGGTACAGGAGGAAAGCCTGTCCGAGCTTTTAAGGCTTGAGAGAGAAGGGGAAGAGCTGGGGCTCCATGGAGGAAGCGAAAAGCTGTGCGCGCTTCGGAAGGCATTGGAAGAAAAACGCCATCAGATGCGCTTTGATCCGGAGTCGGCGCTTGAAGCCTGGGGCTGGCTGATGGAATATACGAAAATCTGTCTGGAGAAGCTCTCTCTTGACCAGACGCTGCTTCGCATGGAAGCGGAAAAGTAAAAACGAAGAAAACAGCAGACAGGGAAAAGAAAGAGAAAAAGCGCAAGCTGGTACAGAGAGGGGGGACGGCGGTGAAAAGAGGCCTTTGGATTCTGGTGATGCTCTTGGGGAGTAGTTTATATGGATGTTCGGCAGGAAGAGAGACGGAAAATGCGGCAGAAGCTTCCGGGCTTCCGCGGTTCGAGGCTGATATGGAGACAGTGGAGAGGCTTCCGGTTCCGGACGGGCTGCCGGAGGAGCTCTGTCCCTATGAAGCGTGGACCAGAGAGACAGAATGGGCCCTGCTTTCGGACCTGGAGACCAGGGCTGGTGAAGAGGAAGAGGCCGGGGAGGCGGCTGCTTTCGGAAACGGTCCAAAGCCTGGAATCTATGCAAATCGTGAGGATCAGAGCGGTCTCTATATCCTGTGGAAGGAGGAATGGCTCCGGACAGAGTGGGAAGAGGCAAGAGGTATGGAAGCCGGGCTGAAGACAGCAGCCTGGGATTTTGATCAGGATGGAGAGGAAGAGCTGGCTGTAGTTCTCTGTCCGCCCGGAGGCGCCCACTGGGCCAGGGAGGAGCTGCACATTCTGGGGCAGGCCAGGGAAGGGGAGTGGCAGGACGCAGCCTTTCCGCTGCAGGCCTATGAGGACTGGATTTTGGAAAACACCCGGATTCTGCCGGAGGGGAGACTTACTTTTCTGGATGCATCCCTTGAACTGGAGGCGCCGGAGCAGGACAGTGCGGCAGCCGGAGAGTATGAGCTGGCGGATACAATTTCTTTGATTACCGTAGAGCTGGAGGGGAATGAGATCATGACGGAGGCGATTCTCGATCCGGAGGATATCGCATCCGGAAAATCACTGGCTGTGGTGAGGACAGCGCTGTACTGGGATGGAACTGGTTTTCAGATCCTGGACTATGAATTGAACGCATGGGAATCAGGCAGTGAAATACAGTAATGAAATATAGTAATGAAATACAGCAATAGAATGCAGGGAGGGAACGGCATGAATCTGAATGAGGAAAGAAGCTACCAGAAGCTTTTGGACGTTTTGGAGGCGCTGGAGCTGACGGAGACGAACCGGAAGCTGGCGGAGGAGTATTTTGCTTTGGGGACGGGAGAACGGGCGGAGCTTTTGAAAAAGGCGGAGCTTCAGGATTTTTCCGGGCTGTCCAGGGAAAAAAGGAAAAAGAGCTTAGATTATGTGGAGCACCTGGTAAAAAGGAAGAGGACGGAGGAGCTGGGCCGGTATGTCCGTTTCGCGGCTGCTGCGGGAGGCTCTTCGGCGAATTACATTCTGAATGAATTCAGCTGGAGCCTGAGAAATATCCGGGAGTATCTGGCTCCGGAACAGGAGGCTGCCATTCAGGCGGAGGGAATCGCCTGGAATCAATACGCCCTTTCCTGGGCGAATATCAAGCAGCTCTGCAGACTGGCGGAGAAGGACTTGAAGGTTATCTGCCGTGCCATGGAGCTTTGCAGCAGCAGGTATGATAATGTCAGGGTACTTCTGGCGGCGGTTTATCTGCATGTGAAGAGGGCCGGAAAGGAAAGCGGCAGTCCGGCACAGGGCATAAAGGACTTCTTTGGAAAGAGTATGTTTGAGACAAGCGGCAGCCTGGAAAACAGGAAGGCAGCGGAGCTTTTGGAGTCGAACCTGGAAGACAGCCTTCCGGGGGTATTCGCTGCTCCAGGATTGAATGAGGAGGAAAAGAAAAGCCTGCAGGCCTATGTCAGGCGTGGAAGGCCTTATGGGGAATTCCCGCCGGAGCTTCGGGAAATTCTGAAGGGAAAGCAGGCAGAGCAGTATCTGCTTACCCTGCTTTCAAGCTGTGCCTTTCTCGCCTGGAAGCATTCTGGCTGCTGTCTGACCTTTCTGCAGATTATGGCCGCTCTGAACTCAAAATGGACGCTGGAGGCCTGTAAAAGAGCGGCAGAGCCCTCCTGGTTTGAGGCCCAGCTGCCTAAGCTGGAGCAGACGCTTCCCCTGAAGCTGGATGAATTTGCTCACTGGTATCTGAAAAACAGAGTGGACGGCGGCCTGAGGCGCATGGCGAAGCAGTATCCGGAATGTATCCGGACTGAGATAGAAAAGGGCTCTGTGAGCACGGAGGATTATCAGTATCTGCTGGAGCAGGTCAGAATAGGCAGCTCTTCCTTATATCAGCAGCTGGGCGCGTGCATTCAGGATAAATATCGGAATAAGCTGGTGGAGGAGCTGACAGATGGCATGACTGTGGGAAAGACGGAAACAAAACGCTATCTGCTGGGAGAGGCTTCTCTGGATGAGCTCTGGCCTTTTGTAGATTTCTGGCGGGGCGATACCTGTTATTATTACGACAGATACCTGAAGGCGGATATGATGGAAAGAGACGAGGGACAGCTGTACCGGAGGGTGGTCGTCCTGCAGGCGCTGGAAATGCGGGGCGGTTTTTTCGTGTATCATTATTTGCCGCATACCAGTGGAGGCAAAGCGGTGGACATTTCGGTCTTTGAGGATGCAGTGGAGAAGCTGGTAAAGCTCCTGCTGGAGGAGGGCCTGACGGTTCAGTACCTGGCAGACGCTATAGAAGGAATTTATTCCAGCTGTTATTCGGAGAAGGATAAAAGCCAGCTCCTGGACGCGGCGGTTAAGGCTCTGGCCCGGAGATTTTCATCCCGCCGGGAGGAATTCTACACAGCGCTGAAAACCAGTGCTTCAGTAGGGCGGGATATCTGCTACCGGGTGCTCGATGAGGAATGGCAGCAGGAAAAGGACAGGATTTTGTCCGGAGCCATGGACGGCTCCAAGCAGGTAAGGGAAACGCTGATTCTCATCTGCGCGGAGCATCGGGAATGGGAGCCGGAGATCAGGGCTTTTCTGGCTTCCAGAAAGGCGCAGGAACGGGAGCTTGCGATCCGTGTGATGCGTTCCTGGGGCGCGGAGCAGTACCGGGAAGAGCTTCAGAAGGCTCTGGAGACGGAAAAAAGCAAGAAGCTAAAGGAGCTGCTTCAGAATACTCTCGGCGCTTCCGTGCCTGATGAGGCACAGGCGTCCGCAGCGGGACAGCCTCAAACGGCGCAGGAGCTGGCTGCGGGAATTTTGAAGGGCGGCAGAAAGAGGAAAACTGCCTGGGCCTGTGAGACGCCCTTCAGCGACGTGCACAGGAAGGACGGAAGCCTGGCTGCGGAGGACTATCTGCAGGCGCTTCTTACCGCCTATGCGGACATGACTGTGCCAGGCGTCAATACGGAAGCAAATAGGCTGGCTGCAGAGCTGGAGGAAAAGGAGCTGGGCCGGTATATGGCAGAGCTTTTTGATAAATGGATGGAGGCGGGAGCGGAAGCAAAGAAAAAATGGGTGCTCTATGCAGCGGCTATCCACGGAGGGGCGGAGATCGTTCCCGTGTTCTGGCGCCAGATTCAGGAATGGCCCCAGCATGCCCGGGGAGCGCTTGCCGCAGAGGCAGTAAAGGCTCTGGCGTTGAATGGAAGCTCAGAAGCCCTTCTTCTGGTTGATCAGATTTCAAGAAAATTCAAGTTCCGCCAGGTAAAAGCGGCCGCAGCTGCGGCGCTGGATGCTGCAGCCGGAGCGCTGGGAATCAGCCGGGCAGAGCTCGAGGATCGGATTGTGCCTACGCTTGGCTTTGGAGAGAGGCAGGAGCGTACCTTTGATTATGGCGCGCGGAGCTTTCACGTTTACCTGACACCTGCTCTGGAGCTGGAAATTTTCGACGGTGAGGGAAAAAGGCTGAAGAACATGCCTGCGCCGGGAAAACGGGACGATGAGAAAAAAGCGGCGGACGCTTATGCAGAATTTAAGGCATTGAAGAAGCAGCTGAAAACCGTGGCGGCGAATCAGAAGCTTCGGCTGGAGCAGGCTCTGACAGCGGAACGTCTCTGGAGCTTGGAGCAGTGGAGGACGCTGTTTGTGAAAAATCCCGTGATGCATCAGTTTGCTATCGGGCTGGTTTGGGGAATTTATGAGGAAGGAGCGCTGAAAGCGACCTTCCGGTATATGGAGGACGGCAGCTTTAATACCATGGATGAGGAGGAATTCGAGCTCCCGGAGGCAGGAATGGCCGGCCTGGTACACCCGATTGAGCTTTCAGAGGAAGAGCTGGCCGCATGGAAGGAGCAGCTTTCCGATTATGAGGTGACACAGCCCATAGAACAGCTGGAACGCCCGGTGTACAGGCTGACAGAGGATGAGAAGGAGAAAACAGAGCTGACCCGTTTTGGCGGAAAGCTGCTGAACGGGCTCTCCCTGTCCGGCAGGCTTCAGGGAATGGGCTGGTACCGGGGCTCCGTCCAGGATGGAGGAGTCTATACCACATTTTACCGGGAGGATGAAAGAATTGGTGTGGAGCTGGAATTTTCCGGAAGCTACGTGGGGGATGAAAACGATGAGGTTACAGTCTACGGCGCGCATTTCTACAAGGCAGGCACTGTGAAGCGCGGAAGCTATGTGTATGATACCATCAAGAAGGAGAATGAATACAAGCTTGGCCAGGTAAGTCCCAGATATTTCAGTGAAGTGGTGCTTCAGCTTACGCGGGCCACGGCTTCCAGCCAGGAGCAGCTTGCGTATCCGGAGTGCAGAAGCTGATGGTTGTTTTATCCGGGGCGCTTAGCGTTTATGACAGCCTGCCTGCAAAGGGCTATGTAATCCTTGATGGAGCCTTGATAGACAGCAGAGATGCAAAAAGCCGCGCATTGACAAACAACGGGATACAACCTAT
>NZ_NFLI01000013.1 GCF_002160825.1 Lachnoclostridium sp. An131 | reverse complement strand
CTCCTTATGTTTTTTCTGGACAATTAAACAATAAGACAAATCTGTATGATTGGGAAGAGGTTTCGATCTCTTCCCTTTATTTTTGCCAATGATAATTATACTCTAAGTTTCTTTTTTTATCTATTGTGCACAATATGACACCGGCCTGTTTTGTGCATTTTTCGCCAGCCCCGGCGCCTCATTTACTCAGCAGAGCAAAAAGCCATCATCCCTTCCCCGATTTGTCAAGGACTAATATTTTTTTTATTTTTTTCAGCCGCGCATAGAAAAATTTCTCCTGGAAATCTTGTAAGTATCAGCAAAGCGGACAGGAGGTTTTCATTCACATGGCACTGAACAAGGTCGAAATCTGCGGGGTAAATACGGCGAAGCTTCCTCTTCTGAAGCCGGAGGAAAAGGAGGCTCTGTGGGAACGGATCACACAGGGAGATAAAGAAGCGAGAGAACTGTACATCAAGGGAAATCTGCGCCTGGTCTTAAGCGTCATCAAGCGGTTCTCCGCCAGCAGTGAAAACGCAGACGATCTCTTCCAGATCGGCTGCATCGGACTTATGAAGGCCATCGACAACTTTGATGACAAGCTGGGAGTCAAATTTTCCACCTACGCCGTTCCCATGATCATAGGAGAAATCCGCCGGTATCTCCGGGACAACAACGCCATCCGGGTCAGCCGTTCCTTACGCGACACAGCTTACAAGGCCATCTACGCAAAGGAAGGGCTGACCAGAAAAAATTCCAGAGAGCCTACCATCAGCGAAATCGCAGAGGAAATCGGCATTCCCGACGAGGACATCGTCTTTGCCCTGGACGCCATTCAGAGTCCGGTCAGCCTTTACGAGCCTGTCTACACAGAAGGAGGCGACACACTCTATGTCATGGACCAAATCAGCGACAGAAAAAACCGGGAGGAGCTCTGGATTGAGGAGCTGTCCCTGAATGAGGCGATGAAAAAGCTGCCTGAGCGGGAAAACTACATCATCTCGCTGCGCTTCTTTGAAGGAAAGACGCAGATGGAGGTAGCCGAAGAGATCGGCATCTCCCAGGCTCAGGTCAGCCGGCTGGAGAAAAATGCCCTGAAAAGCATGCGGAATTACCTGAAGCTGGGGTAGCGCCAGAGGCCCGCACCTTCTGTCAGGTCTTTTCTCCCATTTCTATGATCTTCGTCCCAATCCGGTCTGTGAACGCCTTATCGTGTTCCACGAGCAGCATCGCAGGCCGGTATTTCAGCAGCAGCTCCTCTATTTGCATTCTCGAAAATACGTCGATGAAATTCAGCGGCTCGTCCCAGATATACAGATGAGCCTGTTCACAGAGACTCCTGGCTATCAGTACCTTTTTCTTCTGTCCGCCGCTGTAATCCTCCATATTTTTCTCGAACTGCTCTCTCCCGAAATCCAGCTTCCGGAGCAGAGCCAGAAAGAGCGGCAGCTCCAGGCCATAGCCTTCCGCATAGTCCGCCAGGCTTCCCTTCAGGTGTCCGGTATCCTGGGGTACGTAAGAAATGCGAAGGCCTCCTGCAGTCTCTATGGTTCCTTCCCAGCACAGCTTCTGCTCATCCTGAGCCCTGTCCGTCTTTTCCCCGGCTTCCGCCGTTCCCGCCGCATTCTTCTCCTGTGCCGCCTGCAGAACCGCCTTCAGAATACTGGACTTTCCGCAGCCGTTTCTGCCTCTCAACACTACGCATTCCCCATTTCTTATCTCAAATCCTACAGCCGGAAGAACCTTCCGATTCTCTTTCGGCTCCAAAGCTCCTTCCAGGCGCGCCGCAGGGCAGACGTCTGCGGCCGGCAGGCTTTGATCAGGCAGGGTATAGTAAACCTGCACTCCTGACAGCCTGGCCAGAACCTCCCTGTGATGGCGCAGGGGATACAGCTTCAGATCCTCTGCTGTCTCCAGATTCTTCAGCAGGCCTTCCTTTTCCTCCAGAGCCCGCTCCTGCCGGTGCTCCAGATTCTTTCTCCGCCTCTGCATCTTTCTGGACTTTTCTCCGATCAGCGGCCTTCTGCCGGTCAGGGTGATCCCTTTTCTCTTCGCCTCGGCCGCCGCCTTTTTTCCTATCTTTCTTGCCTCCAGATCGTCTGCCCACTGTTCCTTCACTCGGGCGGAGCTCTCCAGCCTTTTGATGTCCCGCTTCAGCCTCTCGTTTTCCGCCTGTTCCCAGGCGTCCTTACGCTGCTTCTGCTCCCACCAGACAGAGAAATTTCCCTTATAGACTTCGATATCCGTCTTATTAATGACCAGCACATGGTCGACACACTGATCCAGAAAATCACGGTCATGAGACACAAGGATAAATCCCTTTTTCCCTTTCAAATATTCCCGCACACTCTCCCGGCCTTCCTGATCCAGATGATTGGTCGGCTCGTCGATAAGCAGGAACTGATTGTCCCTGGAAAACAGAACTGCCAGCATCACCTTCGTCCGCTCGCCGTTGCTTAAGGTAGAAAACGCCCGGTACAGCACATCCGCGTCCACATGGAGCAGCGTCAGCTCACGGCACAGCTTCCAGAATTCATAATCCGGGTAAAGCTCTTCCACCGTCTCCAGAACTGTCCCTTCCATATTTTTCACCTCAAACGGAAAATAATCAAAGCTTTCCTCAGAAGCGATACTGCCCCTGTATTCATATTCTCCCATCAAAAGCTTCAGAAACGTAGTCTTTCCCCGCCCGTTTCTGCCTATAAAGCCCAGCCTCCAGTCTGTATCAACCTGAAAGGACACGTCCTCAAAAATATAATCCGGGCTTCCTTCATAATAAAATGTCAGATGATTGACGCTGATTAACGACATATGCATCCCTCCCATATAAAAGCGTCCAGCCCGCCCGGCGCGATGCGCCGGGCAGCTTCCGCACGCAAAAAGGTGCAGGAATCAAACTTCCTGCACCCATTCTCTCATCGCTCACAGCCAAACGCACGCCTTTTTGCGTTGTCTGAAAGAAAATTCTATCCATGTAAGAAGATATCATTCCTGCCTGCATGACACACGGATTTTGCACAAAGGCCCTTCACCCGGAAATTTCCCGGCTCCAAGTCTCCCGTAACTCTGTCATGCCTTTTCAATTTCTGAATCAGCAGGTAATAATAATCATCCTTACACCTCTTTCTGTTCTTTTTCTGTCATCACTATAAATCCTTGAGAGGAAGCTGTCAAGAGGGTATTTCCTTTTTGGCAATATCTCTTATCCATTCTCTTGTAATTCATCTTCTGACGTATCTATTTTTACAATTCCGGGAGCTCTCCCGTCAATTCTCCCGTCTCAAGACTGTATTCCTGCACCCTTCCATCCTGAATCAGAAGGTAAAAACGGTCTCCGATAAAGGTTCCCCGGCAGCTGCCATAGACGCCCGCATCTCTATTTTTCACAATCTCCAGCCTCTGCACAAATTCTCCATTTTCGTAGGAAAACAAAAGATACGCCTGCCCAAAAGAGCCGTCTATGATTCCCTGCGCCTCAAATCCGATCAGATTCTGCTCCGGATCAATCAGAAGGCTTTTGTGGTCATACAGAGCCGGACTGTAAGTGTAATTCGGAAGCAAGAGCCTCGCCTCTTCCAAGAGTGCTGACGAATCCGAAAGGTCAAACATGGAAAGCTTCAGCCCCTGCTGCTCCCCGGTCTCCTCATCCGCCTCATAGCCCAGTCCAAACAGCAGGCTGCCGCTGTAGAAATGCAGATATTCTGAAAATCCGCTGACCTTCAGCTCCGACAAAAGCCTCGGCTTCTCCGGATCGCTCATATCCACCGCAAAGAGCGGATCTGTCTGGCGAAACGTCACGAAATAGGCCGTATCTCCCAGAAAACGGGCGGAATAAAGCTGCTCTCCTTCTGCCAGGCCGTCCAGGCGGCCTGTGATTTCCAGGTTTTCATCGAGGATATAGAGGCCGTTTGACAGTCCATCTGTCTCTTCCGGGATCACGTACTCGTATCCCAGCGTTTCTCCGGTTTTGTCATCCACCAGCTGGCGCCGGATGCATTCCGTCACCGTAGTCACGGCCCGCAGATAGCCGCCATTCTGATCGAGATGAAAGCTGTCTGAAATCCTGCCCGGGACACTGCCCTCGGCCTTTGCCAGAAACCTGCCGTTTTCGTAGGAAAACCGCAGAAGCTGTGTATAATCCTGAAGCGTATCCGTCTCATACGAGATCTCTGCGCTCTGCCCCTCCTGCTCGGCCTGGCCATCCCCTGCCTGGCTGCTGTTCTGACCGTCCCCGCCATAGACGATCTGTACTCCGTCCTCATAGATAGAATACCAGGAAGCCAGATAAATATTATCCCGGCTCACATAAAACACACCGCTGTCCGCAAGCACAGCCCGGCTGTCCAGAATCTCCTGCGGCTGCTTTAAATCAATGGAAATCATGACCAGATATTCGTTCCCATCCGTCTCCTCCGGACAGATAATTTTCTTTGCAGGAATCAGCGCTCCGTCAATCTCCGGAATATAAGAGCTGTAATCCTGTTCTCCCTCTCCCGGATCAGGCGTGAAAAAGGTAAAACCGTAAAAATATCCATCCGAGAGCCTGGAAGTACTGTAGGCTCCATCCAGCGAAAAGGTCTTTATCAGTGCTGGATTTTCCCTGTCCGATATATCATAAATGTGAACTCTGGTATATTGATTATGGGTGTAGAGCACGTCTGTGCAGACAGCCACCTGCGCACTCTCCGCCGTCCTGTCTCCCACCAGGCTGTCTTCCGCGCCGGACATATAATCCGCTGTATCGTACCCGTCCTCCAGCACAATCAGAAGCCCCTCTGACACATAAAATTCCCGGGCATATTCAAACCGTCCTACAAAGGCGGTTTCCCGAAGGCCTCCTTTTGTGTCCACCACCTGAATTCCCTGATACGTCCTTCCATTCTCATCCCTTCGCTCTGCCAGCTGATAGAGATACCTCCCGTCATTTTTGACGGTATCGGCCTCGTCCACGCCTTCAGTCTGCACATTGGTTCCGCCAAACTCCTTTCCCGCGCTGTCCGAAGCCGCCTCAGCCTGGCTTTCCTCCAGCATGGCTCCTGAGATGGATTCCTCTTCTCCGTATTCTGCAATATTTTCATTCTGTATCTGTGTCTCCTGGAATCCTGCCTGAAGTATTTCATAAATCTCCTCATAGCTTTTTTCTGCAAAGCGCAGCGTATCCTGTTCCTCTGCTTCAGCTGTACCTGGCTCTGTACCCTCTCCGGCGCCGGAAGAACCAGGCTGCGGAGCTCCCGCCGTGCTCTGTCCTCCTGCCCCGGTACCGGCTTCTGGAAACAGCAGGCCTGCCCCAAAAAGCCCCAGCAGGCCCGCAGCAATCAGGCAGATACAGGCCGCCGGCACAAGAGCGGTACGGACACGCCCTCTCCAAAGCCTGCGTCTTAGTCCCTCCTGCCTTTCCGCTTCCTTTTCCCTCTCCCGTATTGTCTCTTCTATCCACTCCGGCTTCAGGCTTTCCGGAATCGGAAGCTTCCCGCTGTCCGCTCTCAGCCTGTCCAAAAAGTCTCTGCCCCTTTTCATATGCTCTCCTCCTTCTGAATCCTGCTCTTTTCCTGGAGCTCCTTTTTCTGAAGCTCCCTTTCCAGCTTCTTCAGCGCTCTCCGGTAACGGGAACGGATGGTACTGTGCCTGCGGTTCAGAAGCCCGGCTATTTCTACACCCTTGTAGCCGCCGAACACACTGAGCAGCACAATCACCCGCTCTTCCTCCTCTAATATGGACAAAAGCTCCAGAATTTCCAGCCTTTCAGCCAGGTTCGTCTCCGGCGTCGAAGCCGGCTGCCATTCTTCCGCCGGCGCCGCAGACACGCTGCTATGTCTTCCCCTTCCGCGCAGAGTCTTACGGCAGATATTGACCAGTATCTGAAAAATCCAGGCACGGAAGGACTCTTTCCTTTTCAAGCCGCCAAAATGCTTCCATGCCGCCAGGGCCGTGTCCTGTACTGCGTCCTCCGCGTCAGCCGCAGATCCCAGATAGTAATAAGCCATCCTGTAAAGGTCCGGATACACCTCTTCATATAATTTTCTAAACTCTTCCATCCCCACACCTCATATGCATATGCTGCCCTCCCGGGCATGTCCATGGATTTCTTCGTGAAATGCATTTCTATCATATAAGAGTCTCATACGGGCAGAAATGTTGCAAGCCTCAGAAGCTTTTTATTTTCTGCCAAACTCTTTTGCAGAAGCTGTCGAAAAACAGGAGAAAAATTCCTCCTCTTTCTCCCTTCCTTTGACATATTTCGCAGAACCTCTTCCCTATAATGAGGGACAGAAAGAAGGTGGACTGTGTATTATGTGCTGTACATAGACGTGCTGTTTCTGGAAAACCTGCTGCTGGACTACCTGCTGCTGACCGTGACCGCAAGGCTTTTGAAGCTCTCCCCGGGACGGCTTCGGCGAATTCTTTCCGCCGCTCTCGGAAGCCTGCTTCTCTGCCTGATTTACGCAGCTCTTCCGCAGTGTCCTCTGCCGGTTTTTCTGCTTCTCCATGGTGCTGGCGCTGCAGCCATGATTTACACAGGGCTGGGCACGAAAAGTCTCCGGATATTTGGAAAGGCTCTGATTCTGCTTTATCTCTGCAGCTTTCTGCTGGGAGGAATCTTCGGCTGGCTTCAGAATATCGTGAAGCTTCCCGTCTATCCCTTTCTTGGCCTTTCGCTTTTAAGCTACTGGCTTTTGACGCTGGGAATGAGGTGGCTGATGCGCTTCCGGCAGAGAGAACAGCATATTTATCCCGTAACACTGGGATTTCACGGACACACGATAAAAACCAGGGGCCTCATTGACACAGGCAATTCCCTGCGGGATCCCGTATTCGGGAAGCCGGTCAGCATCCTGCCCCAGGATCTGAAGCTTAAGCTATGCGGGACGGAGAAGGTGCTGCTCTATCCGGTGCCTTTTCACAGCATCGGGAAAAGAAGCGGCCTGCTGCCTGCATTTTACGCAGATTTTCTTCAGATTGAGACAGAGGGTGGCACATGCCTTCGGGTAGAACGCCCTCTGCTTGGAGTTACAAAAGAACCACTTTCTTCCAAAAAGGAATATGGCATCCTGCTGCACCCTGATCTGCTGGAGCCAGCGCCCAGTGCGATACAGGCAGATCGGAAAAATGCGGAGCCAGAGCACGCATACGAAGCGCAATACGCGCACGCAGATCAATTTTCAGGAGGAAATCAAGACAATGCTGATTAAAGTGGCAATTCCAAACCAGATTCAATTGAAATTAGTACCGAATTTTTCTGCCCTCTTCATGGGGAAGCAAAATGACGTTCACTATATCGGAGGCGCTGAGGTTCTTCCGGCCCCTCTGGAGGCAGACGAGGAAGCCCGGGCCATAAAAGAGCTTGGCACCGAGACAGGAAACGCAGCCCGTTCCCTGCTCATTGAACACAATCTCCGTCTTGTCGTCTACATAGCCAAAAAATTTGACAACACCGGCGTGGGCGTGGAGGATCTCATCTCCATCGGAACCATCGGACTCATCAAGGCCATCAACACCTTCAACAGCAGCAAAAACATCAAGCTGGCTACCTACGCCTCCCGCTGCATTGAAAATGAGATTCTGATGTATCTGCGCCGGAACAGCAAAACACGCCTGGAGGTCTCCATTGACGAGCCCCTGAATGTAGACTGGGACGGCAACGAGCTTCTGCTCTCAGATATCCTGGGGACGGACGAGGACGTCATCTACCGTGACATTGAGACGGAGATGGAACGTAAGCTCCTGGACAAAGCCATTCAAAAGCTTTCCGAGCGGGAGCGGACCATCGTAGAGCTCCGCTTCGGGCTGAAGAATCCGATGGGGCAGGAAATGACCCAGAAGGAGGTCGCAGATCTGCTTGGAATTTCCCAGTCCTATATCTCCCGGCTGGAAAAGAAAATCATAAGACGGCTGAAAAAGGAAATTATGAAATATGAATAAAGCAAAATTACCCCGGCTCCTATGGAGCGGGGTAATTTTATATCGGCGCTTCTATTTCAGGAAAGTCCGAATCATCTTATCCTTCTGCTTCGTATACGGCTGATAGCGCATCGGCAGGTCAAGCCATGTATACTTCTTCACGATGCTCTTCTCATGGCTGAAGGTCTCAAAGCTCTTCTTTCCGTGATAAGAGCCCATACCGCTGTTTCCCACTCCGCCAAAGCCCATGGCAGAGGTCGCCAGATGAATGATCGTGTCATTAACGCAGCCCCCTCCGAAGGAGGCGCGCCGCAGAAACATCTGCTCTACACTTTTATTCTGTGTGAAAATATAAAAGGCAAGAGGCTTGGGACGAGCATTCACAAAGGCCAGCGCTTCGTCCATGGACCTAACGGTCAGGATCGGCAGCAGCGGCCCGAAAATCTCTTCCTGCATTACCGCATCCTCCGGCGTCACACGATCCAGAACGGACGGCGCTATCTGCAGAGTCTCCTCGCTGCTTTCTCCTCCGAAAACCAGCTTGCTCTCATCTATCAGGCCAAGCAGGCGGTCGAAATGCTTCCGGTTTATAATTTTTCCATAATCCGGATTCTCCAGCGGCTTTCTTCCGTACATGTGCGTAATTTCTTCTTTGACATATTCCAGAAACCGTTCCTTTACCTTCTCATGTACCAATACATAATCAGGCGCTACGCAGGTCTGGCCGCAGTTCAGATATTTTCCAAACGCCAGGCGTCTGGCCGCCAGCTTCAGATTTGCGCTCTCGTCGATGACGCAGGGACTTTTTCCTCCCAGCTCCAGGGTCACAGGCGTCAGATGGGCGCTGGCCTTTTCCATCACCAGCTTTCCCACGTTCACACCGCCCGTAAAGAAGATATAATCAAACCTCTGGGCGAGCAGCCCCTGGTTCTCCTGCCGCCCTCCTTCTACCACTGCCACGTATTCCTCCGGGAAAATCTCCCTCAGAATCGAAGCCATGACCGCGGATGTCTCCGGAGAATAGGCCGAGGGCTTCACAACACAGCAGTTTCCTGCGGCCAGAGCGCCGATCAGCGGCTCCAGCGTCAGCAGCACAGGGTAATTCCAGGGAGACATCACAAGAACCACTCCGTAAGGCTCCTGTACGGTAAAGCTTCTGGCATGAAACTGAGCCAGAGGCGTACGGACTCTTTTGTCACGGCTCCAGGAACGTAAGTGCCGTTTCACATAGCCAAGCTCTGATAAAGTCAATCCCACCTCACACATATAGCTCTCTATGCGTGATTTTCCAAGATCCGCCTTCAGCGCACGGCAGAGCTCTTCCTCTCTGTTCTTAAGCGCCTGCTCCAGACGGTTCAGCGCCCTGATGCGTCCCTCTATGGGAAGAGTCTTTCCTTCCGCAAAATAAGCTCTCTGCTTCTCTACCAGACTTTCCAGCTTCTTTTCTGTCTCCATGTCTTACTCCTTCACTGCATAATAAATCTCTTCCAGCTCTTTCCGGTTCATCAGCTTCGGCACCGGATACAGGGGATTTCCCTCCTTGTCCGCATGCTTTGCCATCGTCCGGATATCACTCTGTTCGATGCCTGCAAGCCTTCTGGGGATTCCCATGGAATCGTTCATCTCCTGGATCCAGTCAATAAAGAGGGCCGCAGTCTCTGCGTCTCCCAGCGCCTCATCCACTACGCCGGAGTTCCGGGCCAGCCGGGCCAGCTTCTTCTCACAGTAAGAACCGTACATGCGAAGAACGATCGGAAGCAGAACTGCATTTGCAAGGCCATGGGGAGTGCCATACTGCCCGCCCAGGGAATGCGCCACCGCATGCACGTACCCCACATAGGATTTCGTAAAGGCTACGCCAGCGCAGTAAGCAGCCTTCAGCATGCCCTTCCGGGCAGCCTTATTCTGTCCGTCGTCATAGGCGGTTTTCAAATACTGGTGTATCAGGCGCACAGCCTCTTCAGCCATGGCGCGCGTTTCCTTGGTCGTGGAGCCGCCGATATAGGCCTCCACCGCATGGGTCAGCGCATCCATTCCCGTCGTGGCTGTGATATGCTTGGGAAGTCCTGTCGTTTCGTGATAATCCAGCACTGCATAAAGCGGGATCAGGCTGAAATCGTTGATAGGATATTTATAGTGGCGCTCGCTATCCGTAATCACAGCCGCCAGCGTCGTCTCGCTTCCCGTTCCCGCTGTAGTAGGCACAGCGATCAGCAGAGGCAGTCTTTTATGTACCTTCAAAAGCCCCTTCATCTGGCTGATGCTCTGATTCGGCTTCACAATCCTGGCTCCCGCCGCCTTTGCGCAGTCCATGGAGGATCCTCCTCCAAAAGCAATGATAGCCTGGGCCCCATGCTCCAGATAGAGCTCTCTTGCCTCCTCCACATTCCAAATCGTAGGATTGGCTACCGTCCGATCATAGACGCAGCAGGAAATCCCGTTTTCCTCCAGGGTTTTCTCCAGAAATTCCGTCAGGCCCATGGAGCGGATGCCCGCGTCCGTGACAAGCATCACAGAGTCTACGTCCCATTTCCGGCAGACGCCGGGGATCTCCCTGACAGAATGCAGAAGCTTCGGCTTCCGGTAAGGGAGAAGAGGCAGAGCCGCCCGAAAGGCTTTTTGAAAGACTCTGCAGTATATTTTTCTCAGCACAAACATGATTCTATACTCCTGTCATAAAAAACTTCTTTTTTATACTGCCCTATAATTTCCAAAAGGTCAAGTACTTTTTTGATATGTCAACAACTTCTCAAGCCTTTCAGCAGATCACTTCAGCGCTGGTATTCCGGAGCATAGGGCTCCGGAATACCAGCGCTGTCTTTCGTCCTTGTGTCTCTTATTTATTTCTCTGCAGGAACTCCGGAATCTTAATCTCTGTCTCCGGGATCTTGCTCTCCGGACGCTTCGGAGTATTCAGTCCCGGCAGCGGCTTGAAGACCGGAGTCTCTGTCTGCGCTCCCGTCTGGCTGTGGGCAGCTGAGGAAGCCGCCTTAGGAGCCTGGCTCGGGAATTTGCCGAAGCTGCTTCCCTTAGGCAGTACCTTCGTAGTACTCTTTTCGTCCAGTCCTGTGGCAATCACAGTGATCGAGGCTTCGTCGGTGTATGTATCGTCGTACATCGCACCGAAGATAATATTCGCATTGTCGCCGGCCAGATCCTGCACATAGCTGGCTGCGTCGTTGGCATCCATCAGAGTGATATCTCCTGAAATATTGATGATGACATGGGAAGCACCCATAATCGTCGTCTCCAGAAGCGGGCTTTCCACCGCCTGCTTGACGGCATCCAGCGCCTTGTCGTCGCCCTTTCCGGAACCGATTCCGATATGGGCGATGCCCTTGTCTGTCATGACAGTCTGCACATCGGCAAAATCCAGATTGATAAGAGCCGGAAGATTGATCAGATCTGTGATGCCCTGCACCGCCTGCTGCAGCACCTCGTCCGCCTTCTTCAGGGCGTCCGGCATCGTCGTCCGGCGGTCCACGATCTCCAGAAGCTTGTCATTGGGGATCACAATCAGAGTATCCACACTCTCCTTGAGCTTCTGGATACCCGCCATGGCATTATTCATACGTGTCTTGGCTTCAAATTTAAACGGCTTCGTGACTACGCCTACGGTAAGAATTCCCATATCCTTGGCCAGCCTCGCCACCACCGGAGCGCCGCCTGTGCCGGTTCCGCCGCCCATGCCACAGGTGACAAACACCATATCTGCTCCCTGAATGGCTTCCTTGATCTCTTCGATGCTTTCCTCCGCCGCTTTTTCTCCAATCTCGGGCTTTGCTCCTGCTCCGAGGCCCTTTGTCAGCTTTTCTCCAATCTGGATTGTCCGTTCTGCCTTACAAAGCTGCAGAGCCTGCCTGTCCGTATTGATACCGATAAACTCCACTCCGCCTATCTGTTCATCTATCATGCGGTTCACAGCGTTATTTCCGGCGCCGCCGACTCCAATCACGATAATTCTCGCCGCCGCTTCCGCATCATTCATCATAATCTCAAGCAAGATTTTGCCCTCCTATCTATCCCTATCCTGTCTCTATTCTGATATTTCTCATAAACCTATGGAAATCTTATCTTCGGAATTTTCTCATACAATATATGATAACTTTTTTTCCATAATTAATCAACCTTTATTTATAAGTTTTCCAAAAAATATTTTTCCTATTCAAGCCCGCGCACAATTGTCAAAAAAGGCGGAAATACGCGCCTGGCCGCAGATTTATTTGTCCTGCTCAAAGCTGATAAATTTGGAATCCTCCGTATAATTTTCCATGTGAAACACTCCGGAGCGTCCTTCCAGATCCGGGTAGAGATCATACAGCCTTCCTACCTTTTCTTCCAGAGAACCGCTGTTCCCGAGAGCCACTCGCACCTGGTCAAAATAGAGAGTCAAAGACAGATCGCTTCCAAATTCAATCCGATCCGGAGTCAGCTCATATTTCTTCACCAGCTGGGTAATCGTCAAAATCCGGTCAAAAATCGAGTCGTCCTCCACAGCCAGCTTCTGGTACAAAGCAAGCGACTGAAACTTCAGCCCTGAAATGCAGGGAACCCCTTCCTTCACCTCTGAAGAGCATTCCACGACCACGCCGTCCTGGTCGAAATAAAAATTTGAGCCCATATAGGCCACATAGCCCACAATGCTCTTCTCATAGACGCGGATTTTTACCTTTCCGGGCCCCTGAAGGCTCACTTCTATCTTGTCCACGAACGGGATGTCCTCTGTGTCAAAATATTTATATTTCAGATAAAGGTACAGGGAATTCGTGCAGTATCTGTCCGTGATCACCCGATCCTGGATCTCCTGCCCGGTGTAATAGCTGTTTCCCGTTACTTCCACTTCCCGGATCTGAAACAGGGTTACCACGATTACGCCTGCCAGCAGCAGAGCCAGCACCAGGACAGCTGCCACCAGAAATCCTCTGCCTCGTCTTTCCTTCTTTTCCCTTCTGCGAATTCTCATACACCGCTTCCTTCTTGTATCCAAACACGCCAGAATGCCATCCGGCACAGGTACAATGTCTAGCGACATTGCCTCATGTCCTTCAGACATGGGCCCTCCGGGGGATGCCATCCGGCACGGTACAATGTCTAGCGACATTGTACCATAACTCCAAGCGCTTTTAAATCCCTGATTATATTTTCATAGCCGCGGGCAATATAATGGTACTGGTGAATCCTGCTCTTTCCTTCCGCTGCCGCGGCGGCGATGCAAAGCGCCGCCCCGCCCCGCAGCTCTCTGGCCTCCAGCCGCTCCCCGTGGAGCTTCCCTACTCCGTGAATGAAGGCTCTGGATCCCTGAATATGGATCCTGGCCCCCATCCGGACAAGCTCCTCTGCGGACTTGAAGCGCTCCTCAAAAATCCGTTCGTCGATGACGCTGTCCCCTTCCGCCAGGCAGAGCGCCGCCATGAGCTGGGACTGCAGATCCGTGGGAAAACCGGGGTAAGGCGACGTACGGATCTGGATTCCGCCCCGGCACCGCCCGGGACACCAGAGAAGAAGATGATTTCCGCTGCTCTCCTGCCGGACTCCCATCTGGCTTAAAACTTTTCGAACCGCCGCAAGCTGCTCCAGCGGCGCATCTCGCAGCGCTACCTTTCCGCCCGCAGCAGCGGCAAGCAGCATATAGGTTCCTGCCACGATGCGGTCAGGCTGAATCCTGTATTCTGTTCCATGAAGCTCCTTTACGCCACGAATCCGGATGGTCCCCGTGCCCGCTCCCTCGATCTTTGCCCCCATGCAGCTTAAAAACCGGCAAAGCTCTGTGATCTCGGGCTCTCTCGCGGCATTCTGAAGGATCGTGTCCCCTTCTGCCCGCACCGCAAGCAGAACCACATTTTCCGTAGCCCCCACACTGGGAAATGGCAGCCGGATCCTCGCTCCAGCCGGGTGGGCGCAGACTGCTCTCAGCCCTTCCGGCTCCTCTGTGAGCTCCGCTCCCATCTCCCGCAGCGCCTGAAGGTGCAGATCGATAGGCCTCTTCCCGATGACGCAGCCTCCCGGATAAGGGAGAAAGGCCTCTCCAAGCCGCCCCAGCAGGCTCCCCAGCAGCATAATCGAGGAGCGCATGACACCGGCATAATCCTCCGGAGCCCGGCCGGAATGCAGGTCCCCCGCATCTATTATTAATCTTTTTCCTTCCCGGCGCGTACTGCAGCCGTAGCCTTTGAGAATCTCAAGCATGGCACTCACGTCCGAGATATCCGGGCAGTTATCAATCACAGTAATCCCTGTACCCTGCAGGGCTGCGGAGAGAATCGGAAGCACAGCGTTTTTTGATCCCTGTATGCGGACTTCACCGCAGAGCGGACTGCCGCCCTCGATTTCCAGATAATCCAAAATCTTTCCCTCCACGGTTTTCACTATACCATTAAGATATGCCGCAGGAGTGTTATGGTTCCTGCCTGACGCTCCGCGAGACGTTCAGGGCAAGCCCCATCTCCGAGAGGAGGAAAAGCACGGAGGTGCCTCCATAGCTTACAAAGGGAAGTGTGATTCCTGTATTGGGAATCGTATTTGTCACCACTGCGATATTCAGGAGCACCTGAATCAAAATATGCCCCATAATTCCAGCCGCGATCAGACTGCCCAGAAGATCCGGCACATGCACTGCAATCATCAGAAGCCTCCAGACCAGAAGCAGAAACAAAAGCATGAGAAGCAGGGCGCCCACAAGACCGAATTCCTCGCAGACAATCGAAAAAATCATATCATTCTGGGCCTCCGGCACAAAGCCCAGCTTCTGCATGCTGTTCCCATAGCCTACGCCGAAAAGGCCTCCCGAGCCGATAGCATAAAGCCCCTGCAGCGTCTGGTAACCCTTCTCGTAAGCCTCCGGGTTGCGCCAGATGGCAAGCCGCTCCAGACGGTAAGACTCCACGCTTAGAAAAATAGCCAGAAAGCCCACGCCAAGCCCGCCCATCGCAATAAACTGCAGGTACTTCGGGCTCGCCACAAAGACCAGAATCACGGCGATCCCCATAATGATAATCGCAGTGCTCAGATTGTTGGTTCCCACCAGTCCTACGATGGGAAGAATCAGCACCATCACAAAAAACATCTGCTTCAGCGAGGTCATCTTTTTCGCACGGCGGCTGATGACAGAGGACAGAAGCACAATCACCGCCAGCTTCGCAAATTCGGAAGGCTGGAAGGACAAAGGGCCGATGGACAGCCAGCGCTTTGAACCGTTGTACTCGTCGCCGAAAAACAGAACTGCCGTAGACAGCGCCAGCGATACCAGATAGCCCAGAACCGCCAGCCGTTCCCATTTGTGATAGTCGATCCTGGAAACCGCATACATGGCCGCCAATCCCAGAGACGTGGCAAAAAACTGCTTTTTCAGGTAATAGGCGCTGTCGGCAAACTTCACCTGCCCGTTCCAGGAGCTGGTGCTGTAAAGCTGAGCAAGTCCGAATCCCACCAGAATCAGCACGACCAGCAGCAAGCTGTAATCAAAAGGCTCCCGCCTCTGCTTTTTCTCTCTCCCGGTGGAATCCGGACCTGCCATATAACCTCCGTTCCGAAGCCGCTCTCTGCCTCTTCTTTTTCGACTAATCTGAAAGCTCTCGGACGTATTTTTTAAATAATCTTCCCCTCTGCTCGTAATTGTCAAACATACCCCAGCTTGCGCAGGCGGGCGACAAAAGCACCGCATCTCCCGGCCTGGCCTTCTCCGCACAGAGCTTCACAGCTTCCTCCAGGCTCTCTGCAAAGACAATATTGGAAAAGCCATGCCTTCTGGCTGTCTCTGCAATCTGCTCCGCAGTCTGACCCAGAAGTACCAGCCACTGCACCTTGTCACCAAAGCACTCAATCCAGTCATCAAAGGACACATGCTTATCGTAGCCTCCTCCGATGAGAACCGTAGGCCGGTTCATGGCCTGGACTGCCTTGATAGAAGCGTCGGTGTTCGTTCCCTTGGAATCGTTGTAATAGGCCACGCCCTTTTTCTCGGCCACAAACTCAATCCTGTGCTCTACCGCCGTAAAATGGATGACTGTCTCACGGATATTCGGCAGCGGCACGCCCATAGCCGCCGCAATGGCGACAGCCGCCATGACATTTTCATAGTTATGAGTTCCCAGAAGCTTCAGTTCACTGATGTCGCAAATCTTCGTGCGGACAGCGTCGTCACAGTAGACAATCGAGCTTCCGTCCAGGAACACACCCTGATCCAATATATGCTCCCGGCTGAAATACAGAACAGAAGCCTTTACCTGTTCCCCGAAACGCCTCGTCTCTTCGTCGTCATAATTCAGAACGCAGGTATCCGTCTCATCCTGATTTTTTGCGATATTTTCTTTCGCGCGGATATAGCAGTCCATCGTGTGGTGCCGGTCCAGATGATCGGGGGTAATATTGAGAATCGCGCTGACCCTCGGATGGAAATCCTCTATGGTCTCCAGCTGAAAGCTGCTGATCTCCGCCGCCGTAACGCTTTTTTCCGTCATATGGAGAGCCTCCCGGGTATAGGCTGTCCCAATATTGCCCACCACAAACACCTCAGGAAACCAGCTTTTCAGGATCTCACCCACCAGAGTCGTGGTGGTCGTCTTTCCGTTCGTGCCGGTAATAGCAGCCACGCGGCCCTTTCCAAAATGCCAGGCCAGCTCCACCTCGCCCCAGATCCTTGCCCCGTTCTTACGCAGCTTCTCCACAAGCGGAAGATCCACCGGCACGCCGGGACTCAAAACTGCCAGCTCCGTCTCTCTCTCTACCTCCTCGGGAAGCGCTCCGAGAATAATCCTTGCACGGCTTCCCTCCGGAAGACGGCTGCGCACCTCTTCCTCTCTCAGCTTTCCATTGCTGTCGTAGAGCACGGGAGACGCTCCGGCCTGTTCCAGAAGCTCCACTGCTCCCACGCCGCTCACGCCGCTTCCTATCACCAGAATTTTTTTATCTGTTATCATGTTCTGATTCCTCCTGCTGCTTTTTTTGCGCTACAGCGCCATGATTCCCACAAGGCAGAGTATTGCCGTCACAATGGAAAAGACAGCCACTACCCTTGTCTCAGACCAGCCGCCCAGCTCAAAATGATGATGGATCGGCGCCATGCGGAAGATTCTTTTCCCGCCGCTGAGCTTAAAATAGGTTACCTGAATCATGACAGAAAGAATCTCTGCCCAATAAATAAACGCTACGATCAGAATAAAGATCGGCATATCCATCATATAGGCGGTAGACGCCACAAAGCCGCCCAGCGCCAGCGATCCCGTATCGCCCATAAAAACACTGGCCGGATAGACGTTGAACAGCAGAAATCCCATCAGGCTTCCCACCACCGCACAGGTGATCGGATGAAGTCCGCTCTGTGTGCCAATGGCGACGACAGAAAAAAAGGTCGCAATCAGTACCGTCACGCTGGAGGCAAGGCCGTCCAGGCCGTCTGTAAAATTCGCTCCGTTTACCGTGCCGATGATTGCCAGAAAGGCCACAGGGACCGCAAGCCAGCCAAGATGCAGATAATGGCCCGGCCAGAAGGGGATCAGCATTGCCATATCCCCGCCCTTCAGATTGTACAGATAAAAGACAAAAATTCCTGTCACAAGGAACTGGCCCAGCATCTTCTGAGGCGGCGTCAGCCCTTCCGAACGGTGCAGCATAATCTTGATATAGTCATCCAGAAAGCCGATGATTCCAAAGCCTACAGTCACAAACAGAACAGGGATAATCTGCGGGTAATCCTTCACATAAATCAGGGATGTAATCGTAATTCCCGCCAGGATCATAAGGCCGCCCATCGTAGGCGTGCCAGTCTTCTTCAGATGGCTCTTTGGCCCGTCGTCCCGCTCTGTCTGTCCAAATTTCAGCCTGCGCAGCAGCGGAATCACCACTGGCCCCAAAGCTGCGCTGACAGCAAAGGAAATCAGTATCGGCAGTATCATCGTATAATCCATAATCATTTACCTCTCAGGTTCTTTTCTCCGGCGCCTTGTCTGCATCCCGCCGGCACATCAGCATTATAAGCCTTTTGGCCCCGGCGCGCAACCTTTTTCCCAAAGCTTTGGGCTGCAGCCGCGCCGGGAGAGGCAGCGGGCTGCTCCCAGAAGCGGCAGTCCGCTCCGCCGCTTCAGGCTGCGGGCTCCCCGGGATCGGAAACCACCTCGGTTTTCTCGATTCCCAGATACGGGAGAATATTCTCAAAAATGTCCCGAATCACCGGAGCCGCTATCGTGCCGCCATAATAAACGCCCTGAGGATTATGGATGATGCACATCGCCAGCACCTCCGGATCATCTGCAGGCGCAAAGCCTACGAAGGAGGAAATATATTTATTGGTACCGCGTGGAAGGGTCTGAGACGTCGCTGTCTTTCCGCCGATCCGGTAGCCTTCGATATACGCTTTATTGCCGCCGCCCTCAGATACCACCTTTTCCAGCAGGTAACGCATGGTTTCAGAGGTCTCCTCCGAGACGATCCCTTCCTTTGTCTCATAGCGGAACCGTTTCAGCAGCTCTCCCTCGCTGCTCCGAATCTCTACCCCGAAATGAGGCGTCACCCTGGTTCCCCCATTGATGATGGAGCTGATCGTCGTAGCCAGCTGAATGGGCGTAATCTGAAAGGACTGCCCAAACGAGATCGTCGCCAGCTCTACTGCTCCGATATTTTCCATCTTGTGCATAATAGTGCCCGCCTCGCCGGGGATATCGATCCCGGTCTTTGACATCAGGCCAAACTGCTGAAAATAATGGTAAAAATCCTCCACTCCAATCCTCTGACCGATGTCGATAAAGACCGGGTTGCAGGAATTCATGATTGCCTGTACAAAGGTCTCCGTTCCATGCCCGCCCACCTTATGACAGCGGATTCTCCGATCCTCCACCATGCGGAAGCCAGGGCAGCTGAAAGTGTCCGTAAGGGATACGACCCCCTTTTCCAGCGCTGCGGCCGCAGTCACCGTCTTGAAGGTGGATCCCGGCTCATAGGTATCGTTCACACTCTGGTTTCTCCACATCTGGTTCAGAAGATCCTGCTTTTCCTGTGAAGTCATTCCGCTGGTATCCACTCCGGTATTCAGCGTAAAGGGATCGTTCAAATCAAATTCCGGCACATTGACACAGGCATAGATTTCCCCATTTTTCGGATTCATAACCAGAATCGAGACGTAAGTCGCCTGCTTTTCCTCCAGCGCCTTCAGGGCCGCCTGCTGAGCATAAAGTTGAATATTGTAATCCAGGCTGACATAAAGATCGCTGCCGGAGACAGGCTCTACCCGTTCCTCGCCCGCGTCCGCAATCTCCACGCCTCTTGCGTCTGTCTCCGTCAGAATCGTCCCGTCGATTCCCTGAAGATATTCGTCATAGACTACCTCCAGGCCGATAATTCCCTGATTGTCGCTTCCCGTAAAGCCCAGAACCTTGGAAGCCAGGCTTCCATAGGGATAATAGCGCTTAAAGTCCTCGTCTACCTTAACTCCGGCCAGCTCATAGGCGCGGATCCGGTCTCCCACCTCTTTTTCCACATTCGACCTGATGCGCTCAATAGAGCTGTATTTCTCTACCTTTTCCCGCACTGTCTCTTCCGGAATTCCCAGCTCGCTGCTTAAAACCTCGATCACCCGCTCCGGATCCTCGATCTGGCTGTGGACGACAGAAATGGTGCAGACCGTACGGTTCGTAGCCAGCACGGTGCCGGTCGAATCCACGATTCTTCCTCGTGCCGCCTTAATGCTTCTCTCGCGCTCGTGTAGATCCTGGGCAAGCTCCTGATAATATTCCGACTCAAAAATCATAAGATATACCAGGCGGGCTGCCAGTCCGCCCATCGCCAGGAAGCAGACCAGAAATACCAGCACAATTTTCTTCCGGTTATAGGTTTTGCATTTCGGATTCATGAAAAAACCCCATAAACGGTTTGTTATAACCTATTATGGGGCCTGATGTTTTATGCTTTTATCCTTTGGTCACTCCTGGGAAGCGTCTGTACCGCCGCCTGTCTCTTCTGCCGTGCTGTCTCCGCCTCCGGCATCTCCCTCTTCCTCTCCGTCAGCCGGAAGAATCGGGCTCTCAATGCCGCCCATGATATCGCCGCCGTCCTCTCCAGCCAGCTCCTCTTCCGTAGGCATCGTGACCGTCTCACCTGTGTTGGGATCTACCAGAGTTCCTTCCGGCAGCTCCTCTTCTGTCTCCTCCTCACTGCCTTCCTCTGTACTCTCTGCTTCCTCTTCCGCCGCCTTCTGGGCATCCACCTCATCCTGCATATCTGCCGGAATCTCTTCGGTCGCATAGATATTTAAGTAAGGCATAGCCTCTGTCATAATATTCTTAAAAATCTCCTGAGCAAAGCTGCTGCTGGCCTGTGCTTCCGGAGACGCCGCATTCGGCTCGTCCACAACTACATAGCAGACTACCTGAGGATTATCCACTGGCGCGAAGCCAATGAAGGAAACCAGATATTTCCTGTCGGAACGCGGAATCTTCTGGGCCGTTCCTGTCTTGCCGCCCATGGCATAGCCCGCCACACGGGCATTCCGGCCTGTGGCATTATTTCCGTTGGAATCAGCCTCACCGTACATGGTATGGTACAGATACTGGCGTACAAGAGAGGAAGTCTTTTCCGATACCGTCTGGCGGACCAGCGTCGCATTGATTGTCTCCACAGTACCTCCGTCCGCGTCCAGAATCTTCTTTACCACATGCGGCTGATAATAATAGCCGCCGTTGATGACGGATGAAAAGGCAGATGCCACCTGAATCATGGTGGTATTGTAGCCCTGGCCAAAGGAACTGGTCGCAAGCTCCGTCACTCCCAGCGTGTCCTCGTTGAATACCGTCGAAGCATTGTTGGCCTCGCCGGGAAGATCGATATTCGTCTTCAGGCCGAAATTAAAGATTTCCTGATATTTCAGATAATTCTCATACCCAAGCTTTGCGCCGATCTGCATCAGCGCGTCGTTGCAGGAGAACATCAGGGCGCCCTCCAGCGTGATGATGCCATGTCCCGCACGCTTGGAGCATTTAATCTTCGGCTGTCCCTCCACAACCACCTGGCCTCCATCGCAGAGGAAGGTGCTGGAATCCGACACTACACCCAGCTCCAGCGCCGCTGCCACAGTCAGGGGCTTCACCGTAGACCCCGGCTCATAGCCGTCGCTGATACAAAAGTTCCGCCACATCTGGTTTCTGGCGTCCAGAAGCTCGTCTTCTGTCATAGCGTCTGCCTGCTCCTGGGCCAGATATCCATTTTCCACCAGGTCATGAGGGTTGTTTAAATCAAAATCCACATCGCTGGCCATGGCCAGAATCTCCCCGTTCTGGGGATTCATCATAATGACGCCGATATTCTTAGCCGCCGGACCTTCCACATTCTTATCCGTATAGTCCTCAATAAATTTGTCTATATATTTTTCCACTATCTCCTGAAGCGTCGCGTCTATCGTAGACACTACCGTGTGCCCATCCTCCGGCTGGCGCACCATCGTGGACTGCTCCAGATCCTCGTTCAGATATTTATAGCTTCTGCCGCTCGTCCCATTTAAGACACTGTTGTATTCCTGCTCAATCCCGGTCTGGCCTACGTCTCCTGTCACATTATTGCCGGTTACCGTATAGCCAAGCACATGGCAGGCCAGCGTATTATAGGGATAACGCCGGATATAACCCGGCTCAAACCAGACGCCCTTTATCAGCGTTCCGGTCTCCTCATCCTCCTGAAGCGCCTCAAACTCCGAGATCTCATCCTTGGTCAGCTTTCTCAACAGCACTATATAGCTGCTGCTGATATTCTCGTTGTAGGTAGACCGCAGCTCTGCCTCATCCAGATCAAAGCATTGGGCCAGGGCCTGAAGCGTAGTCCCCACATAATCTCTGTCAGGATACTGTTCTGCACTCTCAGCAAGCACCTTTGCATCCAGAACCAGGTTGTAGACCTTCTCGCTGGTAGCCAGAATCGTACCGTTTCGGTCGAGGATGTCACCCCGGCGGAAAGGCAGCAGAATGCTGTTCGTATCCTGCTGCGCCAGCACTCTCTTCGTATATTTGTCGCCGTTGGTCTTATTGATATAGGCCAGACGCACGTTTACTCCAATTAAAGCAAGCACTATTATTGCAAATAACAGTGCCAGCTTATTCTTTACCCTGTTTGTCAACAGCGCCTGGCGGCGCACTCTTTTCTTTCTCTTACTGCTCAAATTACTCACCTGTGATTGTGCCCAGTAATTCCTTCAGTCCGCTCTCTTCCTCAGGGATGTCCGCATACTGCCTTACATAGTCGCTCCCCTCGCTGTCATACATGACTACCTGATCCTCCTGGGCATACACCATACCAAGCTCGTTGATGGCGATATCCCGGATCTCTTCCAGATCTACGGACGTAACTACCCGGTTATATTCATCATCATTCTCTTCCTGCAGATCAGAAAGCTGTGATTCCAACGCGGCGATATTCTTCACCTTCGCGGTATTGTCCGCCTGAAGCTGAAGATATCCGATGCATACCCACAGAGTCAGGCCGCAGGCCGCCGTCAGGAAAAGAACGTATCCAAGTCCCAGCCCCTGTGCCTGCGCCTTTGTCCTGCGGCGCGCCTCCGGCTGGCGGCGCCTCTCCCGTCTTTCTCTTGGATTTTCGCTGCTCTGAAGCTTACGGACAGAGGTCCCTTCCACGTAGCCTGTCCTTCTGCTTTCATTTTTTCTTTTGTCCGTATAGATGCTTCTAATCTCTGCCATGATCTATTTCCCGACTTTCCTAAATCCGCTCAAATACGCGAAGCTTCGCGCTTTTGGCCCTTTTGTTTCTCTCAAGCTCTTCCCTTCCCGGAAGAATCGGCTTTTTAACAGCTGCCCTGCCCTTCGGTTTTTTACCACACACACACACAGGAAAGTTTGAAGGGCAGGTACAGGGGTTTTCGTTTGTCTTAAAAATCGTCTTTACAATCCGATCCTCCAGAGAATGGAAGGTGATCACACAGATCCTTCCTCCCGGATTCAGCAGATCAATCATATCGTCCAGGGAATTTTTCAGAACCTCCAGCTCCTGGTTCAGCTCGATCCGGATCGCCTGAAAGGTCCTCTTCGACGGATGACCTCCCACAGCACGCAGCTTCGCCGGAATCGCGCCTCGAATAATATCGTTCAATTCCCCTGTCGTCTCTATGGGTTTCTTCTCTCTTGCTTCTACAATATGCTTCGCTATATTTCCCGCGAACCGTTCCTCTCCCAGATCCCGGATTACCCTGTAGAGCTCTGTCTCTGAATAGTGATTTACGATATCCTTTGCCGTCTTGGTCTGCCGCTGATCCATACGCATGTCCAGGGGCGCGTCCACCCGGTAGGTGAAGCCTCTGTCCGCCGCGTCAAGCTGATAGGAGGAAACGCCCAAATCCAGCACAATCCCGTCTACCTGCCCGACGCCAAGCTTCTGAAGCTCAGAACGCATATTGCAGTAATTGCTGCGCACTATCGTCACCCGGTCCTGAAATTCCTCCAGGCGTTTTCCTGCTGCGGCAATGGCGTCTGCATCCTGGTCGATCCCGATCAGTCTTCCCTTTTCCGAAAGCCTCCTGCATATCTCATAGGAATGTCCGCCCCCGCCCAGGGTCCCGTCCACATAGATACCGTCCGGCCGGATATTCAGCTGTTCTATGGTCTCGTCCAGCAAGACCGATACATGAGAAAATTCCATAAACTTCCCCCGGCTCTTTAGATATCCAGTCCAAGCTCTGTCAGCTGTCCTGCAATCTCGTCCATATCGATTTCTTCGTAATTGTTATTCTCGTTCCACTTCTGTTCGCTCCAGATCTCAATCCGGTTCAGGAGTCCTGCAAGGATAACATCCTTCTCAATCCCTGCAAACTTACGTAAGGTCGCAGGAAGTAAAATTCTCCCCTGCTTGTCAAACTCGCAGGAAGTGGCGCCCGCAGTCAGGAATCTTACGAAGGAACGGGCATTCTTGTTCGTCGTCGGAAGCTTCTTCAGCTTCTCCTCATAGGCCTCCCACTCGTTCAGCGGAAATACGAAGAGGCAGCCGTCCAGTCCCCGTGTAACGATGCACTCGTCTCCGAGCTGCTCCCGAAACTTCGATGGAATAATCAGCCTGCCCTTGGCGTCTACTGTATGACTGTATTCTCCGCGGAACATGGCTCTCACCCCACTTTCGCCGTTTCAAAGCTTTGATTCACCACTTTTCTTTACTTTGAAACCACCTTTCCCCACGATTCACCACTTATGGGTTAATAATATCTTAATTTTTCTTAAAAATCAAGGGATTTTTCTGTGAAAATTGCACAAAAAAGAAGGACCACAACATCTTGTTCTCACGCTCGCATCGGATACAAGATATTGTTGTCCTTCTATATAATTACCACAAGTTTCCACATACGCTTCTCAGACTCTGCGGCACGTCTTCATAAATTCTTAAATTTTACCCCGCCTTTTGTCTCTCATGATCCAGATCAGGCCGCTCACCCCACTGATTCCAAGCACAATCAGCATCACATGGGAATATTCTCCGGCCAGATACGCGATATACCCCCAGGATTCCCCCACAAAGGCTCCCAGGGAAACCAGGAGAATATTCCAGATCAGGGAGCCCGCAGTAGTATAAAGGAAAAACTGCGGCAGCCTCATCCTGCTCATACCCGCCGGAATCGAAATCAGGCTCCGCACCACAGGCACGCAGCGGCAGAAAAATACAGCCTTACACCCTGTCCTCTGAAACCAGCCGTCCGCCTTTTCCACATCCGAGGCCCTTAAGCCTATCAGCCTTCCGACAGGCCCGTCTGCCAGCCTTTTCAGTCTTTCCATGTTCAAAATCAGTCCCACCCCGTAAAGCACCACAGCGCCTGCCAGCGAACCAAGTGTCGCTGCCAGCACCACTCCCGGCACTCCCAGGCTTGTATAAGTCGTCAAAAAACCGCCGAAGGTCAAAATGACCTCCGACGGAATCGGTGGAAATATATTTTCCAGGGCAATCAGAAAAAAGATGCCCGGGTACCCATACTGCTCCATCAGGGAAATTATCAGCTCCTGCAATCCTCTCTCCTCGCTTCCATCCTTCTGCATTCCCATGCCTGATGCCCGGCCCCGCTTTTGTTCCGCTGCCAGCCATCACCTGCATTTTCCCGTTCTGGAAACAATCTATGCAAAAGCCCTTCCTTTCATTCCTCTGAAGCTGCGGGCGGGAAGGCCTTTCAGAATCCGGAAAGCCTTCCCGTCCGCAGCACTTCAGCTTTTACCTTCCTGCCTTCCTGTCCGCCCGGATCAGCCGCTTCAGTCCCTCCACAGCTACGCGCACAGACTGAGAGGTATCCTCGCTCATATCCTGGTCAAGCCCGGCAGCCTCCCGTTCCTGATTCCAGATCACATGGAAGCAGGCTCCGCACCGGCAGCCCAGCGCCGACGCCACTACAAACAGGGCAGCAGACTCCATCTCGCTTGCCTTGACCCCAAGGCGCTTCCAGCTCTCCCACTTCTGCTGGAGTTCATAGAAAACCGGCGACTTCTCCGGCGAATGCTGCCCATAGAAGCTGTCCTTGCACTGGACTACTCCCAGATGAAGCGGCAGATTCAACGCCCGGACAGCCTCCGCCAGGCAGCCTGTCACCTCAAAATCCGGCACGGCCGGAAATTCGATCGGCGCATACTCCAGGCTTGTATGTTCATACCGGATAGAGCCTGTAGCCACCACGATATCTCCGGACTTTACATCCAGGGCGATTCCTCCGCAGGTTCCTGTCCGGATAAAGGTATCCGCTCCGCAGTCATGAAGCTCTTCCATGGCGATAGCCGCTGAAGGCCCTCCGATTCCGGTAGAACAGGCTGTCACCTTTTCCCCGAGCAGCGTGCCTGTCCAGATATTGAATTCCCGGTTCTGCGCCACAGGGCGGGCGTCGTCGAACAGGGCAGCTATCGACGGCACGCGGCCGGGATCTCCCGGCAGAATGCAGTAACGGCCGATATCCTCAGGGGTACAGTGAAGATGAAACTGTTTTTCTGTTTTCTGCATATGGCAAACCCTCCTTTGATTTCCTTCTATTTTATATGGTTGTCTCACAGCGCTTCTTTTGTTACAATAATACCAGCAAACTTAGAAAGAGGTGCTGAAAAATGAGTACAGACAATCGGTTAATGATAAAAAATCTCCAGAAGCTGGAGCAGTTTTACACAATCACTTCGCGTTCCACCAATCTCACCTACGCTCAGTGCGATGAGACTACCTTCGACGATCAGGCCTTTCTCTTCTCCCAGGAGCAGGACGCCGAGGAATTCTGCGGGAAGCTGAACGGAGCCAATTATCCTTCTATCGTTTCAAAAGTAGAAAAGGCAGAGATACAAAAGTTTTACACCGGCCTTTACCTGACCGGAATCAACCGCGTAGCCTTTCACAACGGCACCGGCTTTACCTATCTCCCCCTGGAATCCATCGTCACCCTGAAGCTTCCGGAGCAGAATGCCAAAACGCCTCCTGTCTCCAATCCCGCTCTCCAGCTTACCGGAATCTATTTTCTGCAGGAGCTCCGGCGCCCCGGCGAGAGCAGCCAGGATCCGGAACGCATGAAGAAAATCCGGGAGCTGGAGCAGGAGCTCATGGCGGACCTGGTTCGTTCCCGGTTCATTCTGGCCCTGGACATTACAGATGTAAAAGGAAAGCTGGACTTAAGAAAGCCCAGTCCCGATCTGAAAATGCCGTATCTGAAAAATCCCGCCGGCGACATTCTGCAGCCCGTCTTTTCTGACCTCTGGGAATTTGAAAAATTCAGAGGGAAAAGCACCCGGAAGCTGCAGCTGATGACCGTTCCCTTCCAGGGGCTCGTCCCGGCTATTATCCAAAACGCCAAGGGCTATGCCTTAAATCCCTCCGGCTTCAATCTTGTACTTCTGAGAGAAAAGATTGAGCTTCTGGCAAAACAGGCCAGGCCTTAAAAGTATTATCAAATCCTTATATTTTTCCAAAATAAGCTGTCCGCTTCCCTAAAAAAGGAGCGGCGCTGACACTGGCTGCCGTTTTCTGTTATCCTGGTGTCCGGCTTCTCACAGACGGCCGGACACTGGATACAGAAAACGGCAGCCAACTTCACGCCGCTCCTTTCTTACACATTGAAACGGAACAAAATCACATCTCCGTCCTTAACCACATAATCCTTGCCTTCCAGTCTTACCAGGCCCTTCTCCCTTGCCGCCGCATAGGCGCCGCAGTCCAGCAGATCCTGATAATTAACCACCTCAGCCCGAATAAAGCCTCTCTCAAAATCAGAGTGGATTTTTCCGGCAGCCTGGGGCGCTTTCGTTCCATCCTTGATCGTCCAGGCGCGCGTCTCCGTCTCACCTGCCGTCAGGTAGCTGATAAGTCCCAGGAGGCGGTAGCTTGCCTTGATCAGCTTTTCCAGTCCTGATTCCTTCAGGCCCAGATCCTCCAGGAACATGGCCTTCTCATCGTCATCCAGCTCTGCAATCTCCTGCTCAATCTCCGCACAGATGACAAAAACCTCACAGCCGTACTCCGCCGCATACTCACGCACTGCCTGCACATGGGCGTTGGACGCGCCGTCATCCGCCAGATCGCCCTCCTTTACATTCGCCGCGAAAATCACCGGCTTGCGGGTCAGAAGATTGTAGCTTGCCAGCCACTCCTGCTCGTCCTCATCGTCAGTCGCGAAGCTGATAGCCATCTTGCCATCCTCCAGCCATGCCTTGATGCGGTTCAGCAGATCCAGCTCCTTGGCAAGCGCCTTATCATTACGCGCTCCGCGCACAGTCTTTGAAATTCTTCTCTCCAGAATCTCCAGATCAGAGAAAATCAGCTCCAGATTGATGGTCTCAATGTCGCGCAGGGGATCGATGCTGCCATCTACGTGAATCACATTCGGATCCTCGAAGCAGCGTACCACATGAACGATAGCATCCACCTCACGGATATTGGCCAGGAACTGGTTTCCAAGGCCCTCGCCCTTAGACGCGCCCTTTACCAGTCCTGCGATATCTACAAATTCAATCACTGCCGGCGTCACCTTTGCGGAATGATACATATCCGCCAGCAGCCCCAGCCGCTCGTCCGGCACCGCTACCACGCCCACATTCGGATCAATGGTGCAGAACGGATAGTTCGCCGATTCTGCTCCCGCCTTTGTCAGTGAATTAAACAACGTACTTTTTCCCACATTGGGAAGTCCCACGATTCCCAGTTTCATCTCCAGTTTTCCCTCCAGAATCTCCTATAATATATTTCTGAAATCATTAAACATCACAAAGACCATCAGCACCATCAAAAGCATCAGGCCCACAAAATGCACCATGCCTTCCTTTTCCGGATCCACCTTTTTCCCTCGCCGGATGACCTCCAGAAACAGAAATACCAGACGGCCTCCGTCCAGCGCCGGCAGAGGAAGCAGATTCATGACGCCCAGGCTTGCCGACAGCAGAATCGACATGTTCAGCATGTTCAGCCATACATAGAAGGCGCCGTCCTGCCTGCTGGCTTCATAGGTCTCCCCGATGGTATTGACAATACCGACCGGGCCGGAAATATCATCGGCTCCCACCTGTCCGCCAATCAGCATGCCAAGGCTCTGGATCGTCGTAGAGATCCAGAACTTCACTTCATAGGCGCTGTAGTAAATGGTCTGCAGGATATTTCCCTTCGTCCGTATACCGGAGCCGCGGAAGCCAAGAAGCCAGGAGCCATCCTCGCCCTGCCTGGGCTCCAGCACCACCGTGTGCTGCTCGCCGTCCCGCTCATAGGTCACCGTAACTGTCTCACCCTGGTGGAACTGCACATAGGTGCTCACCTCCCGGTAGACATGAATATTCTTATCATTCATACGGACGATCCGGTCGCCTGCCTGCATGCCTGCTTCCTCAGCCGCATAGCCTTCCATCACATCCACCAGCACAGGCTCGTCGTATCCGATGCTGCCGATGATAAACAGCGCCAGGAAAAAGGCCAGAATAAAATTGAAAATCGGCCCGGCTGCCACCACGGAAATCCGTGTCCAGACAGATTTCGCCCCAAAAGAATAGGCAGGAGGCTCTCCGGGAGCGCGGTTTTCCGCGCCATAAGCGGCGCCTGCCTGCGGCAGGGCCTCTCCGCCGGCCTCTTCCTCCGTCTCGTAGTCTCCGTCCTCGCCCTCCATCATGCAGGAGCCGCCAAAGGGCAGCAGCTTGAGACAGTATCTTGTCTCGCCAATCTGCTTGCTTAAGAGCGTAGGCCCCATGCCGAGAGAAAACTCATTGACCCGGATGCCTCCCCGCTTTGCCAGCAGAAAATGCCCCAGCTCATGGAATATGACAATCAGGCTGAATATCAACAACGCAAGTATAATGCTTACAATGCTCAATCTACCACCTGCTTTCGATAAATTCGTACACGGCCTTTTCCGTCTCCAGAATCTCATCCACCGTAGGATTCGGAATCACCTTATGAGCCTCCATGCTCTTTCCTATGATTTCCGGAATCTCCAGCCATCCAATCTTCCTGTCAAGGAAGAGCGCGACGGCTTTCTCGTTAGCCGCATTGTATACCGTAGGCATGGAGCCCCCGGCTGCAGCTGCATCAAAAGCCAGCTTCAGGCCTGTGAAGGTCTCCATATCCGGTTTTTCAAAGGTAATCTGGGTCAGCGTCTCAAAATCCAGGCGCTCGCCGGGCAGATACCGGCGCTCAGGGTAATACAGCGCATACTGAATCGGGAGCTTCATATCCGGCGTTCCCAGCTGGGCAATGACCGCCCCATCCACAAATTCCACCATAGAATGAATGATGCTCTTTGGCTGCACCACGATCTGGATGTCTTTCGGCTCCACGCCGAACAGCCAGCGGGCTTCCATCATTTCCAGGCCCTTATTTACAAGGGTGGAGGAATCGATCGTAATTTTGCGTCCCATGGCCCAGTTTGGATGCTTCAGGGCATCCTCTACCTGAATATCCACAAGCTCCTCCCGCTTCCTTCCCCGGAAGGGGCCGCCGGACGCTGTCAGAAGAATCTTTTTCAGCTCTTTTCTGTTTTCCCCGTTCAGGCACTGGAAGATTGCGCTGTGCTCACTGTCTACCGGCAGGATCTTCACGCCGGTCTCTTCCGCCAATGGTATGATTATATGCCCCGCCGTGACCAAAGTTTCCTTATTGGCAAGAGCGATATCCTTTCCGGCCTTCATGGCTGCAATCGTGGGAACAATGCCAATCATGCCCACGATGGCTGTCACCACAATCTCTGCTTCAGAAGCCGTGCAGACCTCGATGAGCCCTTCCATTCCGGAGACAATCCGCACATCCAGATCCTGAACCGCCGCGCGCAGCGCACGGGCCTTCTCCTCGCTCCAGACAGCTGCTGTCTTCGGGCGGAACTCCCGGATCTGCGCCTCCAGCCTTTCTATGTTGGAACCGGCAGCCAGAGAGACTATCTCCAGGTCTCCGTTATTCCGGGCCACCTCCAGGGTCTGTGTTCCGATAGAACCTGTGGAGCCCAATATCGCTATCTTCTTCATTGGTATCTCCTTTTATTTCAAAAATATAACCGCCAGAATATAGATGATCGGCGCTGTGACAATCACGCTGTCAAACCGGTCCAGGATTCCTCCGTGCCCCGGAATCAGGCGGCCGTAATCCTTGATGCCATGGTTTCTTTTAATCGCCGAAGCCGCCAGATCTCCCACCTGGGAAACCACAGCCCCTATGGCGCAGAGCAGGGCGCATTCCGGCTGGTCGAGAGAAAAAAATCCTGCGTAGAGAAAGCCGATCAGCGCGGCCCCCGCGACGCCGCCAACCGCCCCTTCAATCGATTTCTTCGGGCTTAACACAGGGGCCAGCTTATGCTTTCCAATCAGCATGCCCACCGCGTAGGCACAGGTATCGCAGCCCCAGGAGCAGATAAAGATCAGGAAATAGATAAGGCTTGTGCTTTCTCCCTCTATGGGAAGCATTCTGGTCTGCCAGATAAAAGAAAGCATTACCGGCACATAGACAAAGCCCAGAAAGGCTTCCGCGATCTCCTCCGTCTTATACTTTGGAAATGTAAATACATAGACCGCCATCAGGATCAGCAGATACGCAATCAGGAAAAAGAGGGCAAACTCATCCAGATCCCACTGTCTCAGCCCCACATAGTAAAAGGCCAGGAAAACCATTCCCCAGACTCCGGGAGCCTTTCTTTGCAGCTGGAACACCTTTAAGAATTCTTCATACCCAATAAGGGAAATGGCAAGAGTCAGCGCATACAGCACATCCCCTCCCAGTATTCCGGCCGCAATGATAATGGCAAGCAGCACAATTCCGCTGATCAGCCTGACAAAAAACGCCTTCATCTTATTCCTCCCTCACGCCTCCGTACCTTCTGTCTCTGCGGTTGTATGCCTCTATGGCCTTGACCAGCTCCTCCTTTGTGAAGTCCGGCCAGTGCACATCCGCAAAATAGAATTCCGTGTAGGCCAGCTGCCAGAGCAGGTAATTAGACAGGCGCTGCTCCCCGCTGGTCCGAATCAACAGATCCGGATCCGGAATTCCTGCGGTATCCAGATAAGAGGAAAACGTCTCCTCGGTAATATCATCAATTTCAAGCTTCCCTGCGTCCCGATCCGCAGCCATCCGCTTCATCGCACGGATCATCTCGTCCCGGCTTCCATAGTTAATGGCAATCTGGAAATTCAGTCCATCGTTGCCCGCAGAAGCCCTTTCCAGCTCATCGATCCGGGTCCGGATATCCTCGTCCAGTCCTGTCTTATCCCCGATCACCCGAACCTTCATGTGGTTCTTCTCCGCAGTTTTCAGGCAGGTCTTCATATAATTCCGCAGAAGCTTCATCAGGGCTTCCACCTCGTCGTCCGGCCGTTTCCAGTTTTCTGTAGAAAACGCATAGACTGTCAGGTACTTGATCCCCAGATTCCAGGCTTCTCTGCAGATTGTTTCCACATTCTTGCTTCCCTGGGCATGGCCATAATTGCGCGGCATACCCTTTGCCTTGGCCCAGCGGCCGTTGCCATCCAGAATAATCGCTACGTGCTGCGGTATCTTCATATAGATTCTCCTTCATACAAGGAGACGGGCAGCGAAAAAACCGTACCCGTCCCTCTCATTGTCTGTTCACTCACCAATATCCTGCCGTCTCCGGTCTTACACAGTAAGAATCTCCTTCGACTTCTCTTCCACAGCCTTATCAATATCCGCAATGTACTTATCCGTCATCTTCTGTACCTTTGTCTCCAGATCCTTCTGATCGTCCTCTGAGATCTCATTCGCCTTATTCTGCTTCTTAAAGGTCTCGTTGGCGTCCCGGCGGATATTTCTTACTGCTACCTTGGCAGCCTCGCCCTTCTTCTTAATATCCTTTACCAGCTCTTTTCTGCGCTCCTCGGTCAGCTCCGGAAATACCAGGCGAATCACGGAACCGTCATTGGTCGGCGTGATTCCCAGATCAGACGCCAGGATCGCCTTCTCAATGGCCTTCAGAAGGCTCTTTTCCCATGGCTGAATCTGAAGCATCCGCGGTTCGGGAACAGAAATATTTCCCACCTGCTGCAGCGGCGTCGGCGCTCCATAATAGTCTACCTTGATTTTGTCCAAAACATGCGGATTTGCCCGTCCTGCGCGAATTGATGTAAAATCGCGAATCATCGAATCGTATGACTTCGTCATCTTTTCTTCATATACCTTCAATCTCTCGTCCATATTTATGTCCTCCGCTTTTATTTCTCTCTTAATTTTATATCAGAATTATACCGTAATCTTCGTTCCGGTAAACCTTCCCTTCACTGCGTTCACAATGCTGTTCTCCCCCTCCAGGCCGAAGACCAGCATCGGCATCTGATTCTCCATACACATGATAGAAGCCGTCAGATCCATGACTGCCAGACGCTTGTCAATCACACCCGCGATAGAAATCTCATCATATTTTACTGCCGCCGGATTCACCTTCGGATCACTGTCGTAAACGCCGTCCACAGCCTTCGCAAGCAGAATCACATCCGCCTCAATCTCGATCGCCCGCAGAGTCGTCGTCGTGTCCGTAGAAAAATACGGATGCCCGGTTCCTCCCGCAAAAAACGCAACGCCGCCTCTGTTCAGGCAGGCAAGCGCCTCGTCCTTTGTAAACAGCTTCGCAAAGCCGCCGCACACAAAGGGTGTAAATACCTCGGTATCAAGCCCCACCGAACGGAAAATCTCTGATACATAAATACAGTTCATAACCGTAGCCAGCATGCCGATCTGATCCGCTTTCACGCGGTCCATATTCTCACTGGTGCGGCCTCTCCAGAAATTTCCTCCTCCAATGACAATTCCCACCTGAATCCCGTCATCTGCCAGAGCCTTTACCTGTCCCGCCACGCCAAGAACCGTAGCCTCATCAAAGCCTGTATGCTTTTCTCCCGCCAGGGCTTCTCCGCTTAATTTCAACAAAACCCGCTTCATACTGTTCTCCTGCTTTTCTCCAATCATCATTACTGCTGCTCTTCAAGACCGCCCAGGTAATCATCCAGCGCCGTCGTATTAATTGCAATGTCAGAAGTATCCGGCCTGGTAGCCATATCATAAACGGAATAGCCCAGCCAGCACACCAATGCCAGCGCAATTACTCCGCCGCAGATTTTCATAAAAAATTTATGGCGCTTTTCCTTCGCCAGAAGCTGCTTCCGGTTTGCCTTTTCCTCTTTATAACGGTTTACCTTTTCCTGACTCATATGCCAAATTCCTCTCTTACCTTTTCCACTGCTCCTTTGCCTGCGCATAAAGGGCCGCGGTTCTGCTTTTTTGATTATACCATAAAAACACAAAAATGCCACAGAAAATTTGAAGCAGATCAAAAAAGGGATGCAAAAAAGCGTTTCTGCATCCCAAACAATCCACATTCTGGCGCTATACCACTACAATCACTCCGCCGTCGCTGGCATACAGGCTGCTGATTCCGGCTGTATCCAGTACGATGACGTCCTTGACGCTGACCCTCTTTAAAATCTCTTCCTTCACCATCTGCGCCCGCTCCGGACAGTTACAGTGGGAAATCGCCAGGGTTTTCTCCTCCGGGCTTTTCACCCCGTCCACAATATAATCTACCATTTTTTTCAATGCCCGGTTGATTCCGCGGGCCTGATCCAGCTGGCAGATCGTCCCCTTCGGCGTGGAGCCCATGACAGGCTTGATATTCAGCGCGTTCGCCACAAAGGCCTTCAGATTGCTGAGACGGCCGTTCTTGCGCAGAGCCTCCAGGGATTCCAGCACAAAATACGTATGCTGCGCTTCGATATACGCCTCTACCTTCTCTATCACTTCCCGGAAGCCAAGCCCGGCTTTCTCACATTCCTCTACCTTCAGGGCAATCAGAGTCTCACCGATGGATGCGGAACGGGAATTGAACACGTAAATATTTTTCTCTCCCTTTTCTTCCTCGTAAAGCTTTCTTCCAAGCTCGGCGCTGTTGTAGGAGCCGCTGAGCTCTGCCGACAGAGTCACCGCATAGACATTGTCCGCATCGCAGTCATACGCCTGCATATAGCGTTCCGGCGAAGGGCAGGAAGACTTCGGGCAGTTGGGGCTTGCAGCCACTCTTTTCAAAAAATCTCCCTGATCAAAGGTCTCATCATCTACAATAGAATATCCATCTATATCCAGTACCAGAGGCACGCTTTCGAAATGCGGATCCTTTTTGCATCTGTCTGGCAGCTCACCACAGCTGTCTACGATAATTTTATAACTCATAGCTCTCCTCCGAACAATTTGCTGCTTAATGTAGTTTTTAATACCACATAAAATAGTAGCATACTGTCAGGATCTTTTCAAGAGCTTTCAAAAAATTATATCCATATTTCACAACAAAGCTTTCGCTTCTCTGTCATGGCGTTTATTGCTTCGGCACCAGTCACAGGCTGTAGAACGCTGTCACAGCTCTCGTCAGGCTTTCCTGATCCGCCGTCCCCATCAGCTCACGGCTGGAATGCATGGCCAGCAGCGGCACGCCGATGTCTACCGTTTTCACCGGATAGAAGGAGGACGCAATCGACCCCAGCGTACTTCCGCTTGTCCCGTCAGAGCGGTTCACAAATTTCTGGTATGGTATTTTCTCTGCCTCACAGATCTGCTGCATGACTGCCACCGCTTCGCTGTCCGTCGCATAAGACTGGGTGCTGGCCTCCTTTATGCAGATTCCTTTTCCCAGCACGTTTTTATTCGTCGGATCATTTTTATCCGCATTGTTCGGGTGAAGAGCGTGGCCTACGTCCACCGACAGCAGCATCGCGTCCGCAAAGGATTCCAGAAATTTTTCCCGGCCCCGTCCAAACGACAGCAGAATCCGCTCCGCCACAGAAGACAGAAATACCGAGCCTGCCCCCTGCTTCGTCCTGCTGCCTATCTCCTCGTGGTCAAAGAACGCCGCCAGATTCACTCCGCGATCCCTGCCTCCCTCTATGAGGCCTGTCACCACTGCCTGCACGCTCGTCAGATTGTCGAGACGCGGAGAGGAAATAAACTCCTCCGCCATTCCCAGAAAATCCCCGGCGTCCGCATTGTAAAGCCCAAGCTCATAATCGAGAATATCCTCTTTTTCTACCCTGAGCTGTCTGGCCAGATATTCCAGGAAAAAATCTCCTCCGCCTTCTTCCTTCTCTCCTGCTCCAAGTCCCAGCACAGGAAGCAGATCCTTCTGGCGGTTCAGCTCGACACCCTTATTGACTTCCTTATTGATATGTATGGCAAGATTCGGGATCGTCAGAAACGGCTTCTGAAAATCCACATACCGAAGCTCCGGATGGAAAATATCATCGCTCCGGAGCGCCACCCTTCCGGCAGCCGACAGCGGACGATCCAGCCAGGTATTCAGAATCGCTCCGCCATATACCTCCACGTTAAGCTGGCGGTAGCCATCCTTTTCTATCTCCGGGCTGGGCTTGACGCGAAGCCCCGGAAAATCCGTATGAGCCGCCGCGATCCGGAACGCATCTCCAAACGTAAATCGCTTTCCTATTGTAAAAGCAGCCAGGCTGGATCCATTGTGCACCAGATAGTACCTTCCTCCATTCTCCAGATTCCAGTCCTTTCTCATTTCCAGCTTTTGAAAGCCCGCCTTCAGAAGCTGCCGCTCCACACTGCCCGCCACATGGAAGGGAGAGGTCCCCTCCTCCACCAGGGAAAGCAGCTTTTCCGCACATTCCATTTTCTTCATTTCTTCCGTATCCTCCTTTACGCCATTATACAATCAATTGCTTTCTGTTTCAATTCCATGTATACTGTTTTCAGAACTTCAAAGCACAGGAGGTTATTATGATCGCCCTTCAGATTCAGGATATCAAGGATTTTATGAGCAGGCTGCTGCTCTCTTCCGCTTTTGACGCCTTTCTTGTCGTCGAAGGAAGCGTCACCACGTTCAGTGCCTTTCAGATAGACGGCCGTCTCCATCCCGGCTACTATTCGAAGGAAGAGCAGGAGGCCGCCGGAATTTCCGGGCGCCGTTTCTGCCGCTGGCAGGAAATCCGCCCGTTTTGCCTCGAGCTTATCAAAGGAAAGCGGACACCTCTGCATTTTCGCTTTACCTTTCAGCTTTCCCCTGAAAACACAGAAAAGCTGCTTCTTCAGTCAGACTCCGTCTTTTCTTCCGCAGACGTAAACGGCCTTGTACTGAATATCCGCTTTGAAAACGGACAGCTTACCTGTACTACCGGCACATCCCTGAACCTTTTTACCATGGAGAAATCTCTTGACCAGGCCTGGGATCGGATGGTGCAGAAATTTTTTCTGAAGCAGAACATTTCCTTCACTCTGCTGTAGAGGGCTGCTCCAGGGCCAGATGAAGAACATCATCTTCCAGGAATGTGTTCAGATTATAGAAAAACAGTACATCTGTAAATGTCTCTTCCGTCATCAGGCTTTCCAGATTTCCATAATAATACCTGGGATCCACCAGCACAATCTCTCGAAACTGAGAAGTCAGAAAGGGCACAAAGCAGTTTGCGTAAGAATCCTTTACCAGAAGCAGCGTCCTTTCACTTTCTGCCATCGTCCGGATCCGCACCAGCGGATGATTTCCGTTCAGAAACATTCCGTACTGATCTCTGGTCTTCAGCTTTTCAGAAGCATAAAGAGATGCAGACTCCTCCTGCTCCTGCACATAGCTGACCAGCAGATCCGGCTGGTTTTCCGGCCAGTAAACCGAGATCGTATCGGCCTTCGCCGAATACCCGCTCCGGGAGACCAGCGTTCCCTCAAAAGAATCAGATACCGGATAGAGGGGCGCCTCTTCCGCTGGGAGCGTAAGCCCCATTGCCCCTGCCGCCTCCCGGTACGCATACCAGGCGCCCAGTGTCGTCCAGTGGTGATCCGTTCTATAATAAATATATTCCTCCCGGTGTTCCCTCAAAGCATCATACACCGGTATCTGCTTCAGGCTGTCTCCCAGATACTCTCCTATCTGCGCCAGCTGATCCGCCTGAGATTCCACGGGCGCAAAGGGCGGAAGCCCCTCCGGATTTACTCCTGCCGCGTCAGGCACAAGCATCATATAGAAGGCCGTTTCCGGGTGGCGGCTGCAGAAGCTCCGGATGGAGTCCAGATTTTCCCACGTCTGTGTTCCTACTGCAGCCGGCTTCTCGTACAGGCTTCCATCCTCTCCCAGAAACACCCCGCCAGATTCCTTCCTTCCCATAAGACGGTCTGCCACGGTACGCAGACGGACAAAGCCGTCCCGGAATACAAACTGATCCGTCTGCCAGGTCTCAAAGCTTTTCATAAAGCGGCCGTCCAGAATCGACGTGAGCTGAATCTCCGGCTGCTGTTCCAGCATCCGGTTCTCCGTATCCGAAAACTCCCGATCCTCATGAAACAGGTTTAAAGCTCCAAAAATCAATAGAATCAGCACAAAGGTGAAGCCCAGCCCTGCATATTTCTGTTTTCTCCCGAAATTTCTTTTTGTCCTTTTTTCCGGTTTTCTGTCATCCAGCCTCATTTTGCTCTCCTCTCAAAACCGAAAATATAAAAACGGATTATAAGTGTCATGAATCAGGTAGGCAGCGCACAGCAGGAAAAGCGCCAGATAAAAGAGCAGCAGCGCAGGCTTTCTGCGGTCCTTATTCCACAGCCCGTCGCAGACTGCGAAGGGCAGGCGCACAGAACACAGCCAGGAGATCCAGAATAAAATCAGGTTTGTCAGCAGGTAATACATCCCGGCGTCATCCGTAAGCGGGATGCCCGTAAACCCAAACATCACCCGGAGATATTCTGCCGCGGCCGCAAGGGAAGGGCTGAAAAAGAACACCCATCCAATCATCACGAGCAGCATCGTACAGGCGGTGCCAATCACAGGAAGCCGTTCTGTGACCCTGCGGAACAAATATTTTTCCACGATCAGAAGGACTCCATAATAGAAGCCCCATACCACAAAATTCCAGCTTGCCCCATGCCACAGCCCGGTCAGGGTCCAGACAATCAGAAGATTCCGAATATGGCGCAGAACGCCGACACGGTTTCCGCCCAGCGGAATATACACATATTCACGAAACCAGGCCCCCAGGGAAATATGCCATCTGCGCCAGAACTCTGTGACGCTCCGGGCACAATATGGATAATGAAAATTTTCCTTGAAATCGAAGCCAAACATTTTTCCCAGGCCAACCGCCATATCCGAATAACCGCTGAAATCAAAATATATCTGAAAGGTATAGGCCAGGACGCCCACCCATGCCGAAAGCACAGAAAGCGACGAAAGGCCGGTCACTGCTTCGAAGGCCGCCCCCAGATTGTTGGCCAGCAGCACCTTCTTCGCAAGGCCGCCGATAAAGTACCTTGTCCCCTCCCCGAACCTTTCCCAGGAGGTGCTGCGCTTCTTTAGCTGGGCGTCGATATCTGCATACTGAACAATCGGTCCGGCTACCAGCTGCGGAAACATGGAAATATAAAGTCCGAATGAAATGAGATTTCTCTGCCCCTCTGCCTTTCCTCTGTACACATCAGCCAGATAGGAAATGGACTGAAACGTGTAGAAGGAAAGCCCTATGGGAAGCCCCACAGAAACCTCCGGCAGATTCACAGGTAAAATCTGCTCCAGATTTTCTGCCAGAAACCCGTAATACTTAAAAAATCCAAGCAGAGCCAGGTTCACAGCCACGCCAAGAATCAGGCTCTCTCTGGCCTTTTTTCTTTTCCCCCGCCGCCTGTAGATATCCAGCCCCATGACATAGTTAAAAAGAATGCTGTAAAGCATCAGAAAAAGATATACAGGCTCTCCCCATGCATAGAAAACAAGGCTGGCCAGAAGCAGAATAAAATTACGGATCCTGACCGGCGCCACATAATACGCCAGTATGACAATCGGAAGAAATGTAAAAATAAAAACAATGCTGCTGAAAACCACGCTGTCTGTCCTTTCTGTCTGAAATGTAAAAGCAAAGACCGGGCCTGCAGGCCTTGCCGGCTCATGGAAGGATGCCCGGATAAAGGGCCTTCAAAAACACATCCTTTACCTCCCGGGCCTGGTCTGTCACCGCAAAAAGCACATAGGTATCCTCCACCTGAATGACACTGTCATTCAATTGCTGCACCTGCTCCGGTCCATATCCTTCAAAGCTTTGTTTCTGAGTGTCAACACGCTTCTCGGCGGCCTGGCGGACCAGCTCCGCCTGCTCCGTGGAAGCGCACTCTGCCAGGAGCAGCTCCTCCACCGCCATATTATCCTCTGCCGTCCAGAGCACCCAGCTCTTAAGCTCTCCCCCGTTCAGCCCATACAGTCTTCGGAGAAGCTGGGCATCCGCCTGCTTCATCCCTGACAGATCCATTGCTCCCTGCAGCTCTTCCTGAAGGACAGAAAAATCCACCTGTCTCGGGCTCCCATTCAGGATCCCCACAAACAGCACAGCCAGCATTGCAAGCAGCAGTATTTTTGCCAAACGCAGCACCATATCTATCATAAGCCTGCCGCCTCCTCCATCCGTGCCAGCCAAAGCGTATAAGGCTCTGACGTCAGATGCACGGAATCCTTCTGATACCAGTCTTCATGGCCTTCCAGAATATCCCCGCTGTCCAGGAAGGGAATTCCCCACCTGTCGCAGAGCTCCTTTAAGGCCGCGTTGAATTCGTCCACATACTGCAGCACCGGTTTCTTTTCTTCCGCCGCAGGAAGCACCGGCATGATCGCATTCACATAGACCGGAAGATCCGGAGCCCTGTCGCGAATTTCCTGAAGCCTCGCTTCATATTCCCTCACAAAACGGCTGCTGTCTCCCTGACAGTATTCCAGATCATTTAAGCCGATAGACAGAAAAAGATGCGTCGGCGAAAGAGAAAGAGCCTTTTCAATATCCGGCCCGGCCGAATCCGCCCGCAGCCCCTTCTGCGCCACGATGGAGGACGGATCCAGAATTTCATAATCAATAAAGCCCTCTGCCACAGAATCTCCTACGATCACGGCCTGCCCAAACCTTTTTTTCAGCCCTTCTCTGTCTGTAGGCTTTTCCTCAGGACCATCTGTCTGTCCGCCGTCTCCGGCCTGTCCGGCCGCGCCGTCCTGGCTTTCAGCCTCCTGCGCTTCCTGAGCCTCCTGCTGCCTCTCCGCCTCGTCCCTGGCGTTCAGCTCTGCCTTTATCGTCCCTGTGTCCTTCTGTTCCAGGGCCGTAATCCAGGCCAGGGCCGGAAATTCCTCCTGCCTGTTCTGCTGCGCCAGGCCGCTCTGGCAGGCACACACCACCGCAAGAGCAGCAGCCATTATCAAAAGTCTTATCCGGATCCTTTTTTTCCTCATCCCAAGCAGTCCCCTTTCAGGTTTCCCAAGCCCTGCAGGCAACGAGCCTGCACCTATCTGTTTAGTAGACGTGCCAGCCTGTCAATTAGTTTCACTGAAGTCATTATAGCATAGGATTTTTTGAATTCTATCCCTGTTCAAAAACTTAATAAAATCTTCAATTTTCCGTAAAATCCGTCTTGTTCTGTCTTCTGTTTATAAATTTTTAATAAAATTAATAAATTTTTGTTAGCACTCGAGCGTGTAGAGTGCTGATTTTCTATTGACTTTTTATCTGGAGTGAATTAAAATATGGGACAGAATCAACGACAGGCTGCCGCGGCAGGCAGAGCGCCCGGACAGCCTTTTCATATGAAGGAGTGAATTACAATGGCAGAAAAGCATGGAAGCCTTTCCATCAACAGCGAAAATATTTTTCCTATTATCAAAAAATGGCTGTATTCCGATCATGACATTTTCTTCCGCGAGCTGGTTTCAAACGGCTGCGACGCAATCACAAAGCTGAAAAAGCTGGCCCTGATCGGCGAATACACCTACCCGGAGGATCACAAGGACAGCATCCGCGTCATTGTAAATCCGGAAGAGAAAACCCTGAAATTCATCGATACCGGTCTTGGCATGACTGCCGGCGAGGTAGAAGAATATATCAATCAGATCGCCTTTTCCGGCGCTGCAGCCTTCCTGGAGAAATACAAGGACAAGGCCAACGACGACCAGATCATCGGTCATTTTGGACTCGGCTTCTATTCCGCCTTTATGGTTGCGGACGAGGTACACATTGATACCCTCTCCTATCAGGAGGGCGCCGCACCTGTACACTGGGAATGCGACGGCGGCACCGAATACACCATGTCGGAAGGAACACGCACCGAGACCGGTACCGAGATTACCCTGTTCCTGAACGAGGACAGCCTGGAATTTGCAAATGAATACCGGGCAAGGGAAGTCATCGAGAAATACTGTTCCTTCATGCCTGTGGAAATTTTCCTGGAGAAGGCAAACGCCCCGCAGGAATATGAAACCATCGACGAGGCTGATTTAAGAGACGACGATGTCATCGTAGAGCGGATTCATGAGGAAGCAAAGACAGAGGAAATAGAAAACGAGGACGGCACGAAGGAGACAAAGGAAATTTCTCCGGCAAGAGACCGTGTGAAGATCAACAAGCGTCCTGTATCCTTAAGCGACACTGCACCGCTGTGGACCAAGCGCCCGGGCGACTGCACTGACGAGGAGTACAAGGCCTTTTACCGCAAGGTATTCCGGGATTATAAGGAGCCCCTGTTCTGGATTCATCTGAACATGGATTATCCGTTCAACCTGAAAGGAATCCTGTATTTCCCGAAAATCAACACGGAATACGATTCCATAGAAGGCACCATCAAGCTGTACAATAACCAGGTTTTCATCGCAGACAATATCAAAGAGGTGATTCCGGAGTTCCTGATGCTCTTAAAGGGTGTCATTGACTGCCCGGATCTGCCGCTGAACGTATCCAGAAGCGCTCTGCAGAACGATGGCTTTGTAAAGAAGATCTCCGACTACATTTCCAAGAAGGTAGCGGATAAGCTCACCGGCATGTGCAAGACCGATCGGGAAAGCTATGAAAAATACTGGGATGACATCAGCCCCTTTATTAAATTTGGCTGCCTGAAGGATGAAAAATTCTGCGACAAGATGATGGACTATATCCTGTTCAAGGACCTGGACGGCAAATATCTGACCCTGAAAGATCTGGTTCCCGAAGAGGAGACTTCCTCCGACGACGTGGATATCGTGGAAAATGCCGAAGAAACAGCCGCAGACGACAAGGCAGAGGACACCGCTGAAAACGCGGAAGACAAGGAGCCCGAAAAAACTACTATCTTCTACGTAACTGACGAGGTGCAGCAGAGCCAGTATATCAATCTGTTCAAGGAGGAGGGCAAGGACGCCGTTATCCTGAAGCACAACATTGACACTCCCTTCATCTCCCACCTGGAAATGAAGAACGAGAAGCTCAAATTCCAGCGCATTGACGCAGATCTGACAGAAGACTTCATGGAAAGCACCGACGAGGAAGCCCTGAAGGAAACCACAGATTCCCTGACCGAGATCTTCCGCAAGGCTCTGAACAACGATAAGCTGGAGGTCAAGGTCGAAAAAATGAAGAATGAGAACATTTCTTCCATGATCACGCTCTCTGAGGAAAGCCGCAGAATGCAGGATATGATGAAGATGTACAGCATGGGCGGCAGCTTCGATGCGGGAATGTTCGGCGGACAGACCCTGGTACTGAACGCGAATAACAAGCTGGTTCAGTATATTCTGAATCACAAAGACGCCGAGAATGTAAACCTGTTCTGTGAGCAGCTTTATGATCTGGCCCTGATCAGCCACCAGCCGCTGGCTCCGGAAGCAATGACTAAGTTTATTTCAAGAAGTAATGAGATTATGATGCTGCTGGCGAAATAAGAGACATACGTCACAGATAAATCTGTGCATGCATGCGGGCCGCCCATTGACGGGCGGCCCGCATTCTGTTTATAATATCCGAAAGAATGTTATGTGAGGTGGCACAATATGCATACACTTGAGCTGGCGCTGCAGCAGGAGCTTGAAGTCTGCAGTGAAATCATCAAAGAGGGCAGAGAATTTCAGAAGGAGCAGGGCTTCGTGCAGTGGACGGACGATTATCCCAGCAAGGAGACGATTCAAAGCGACATAGAAAGCGGCAAAGGGTACATCGTTAAGGCAGATGGGCAGATCGCGGGCTATCTGTGCATTGATTTTTCGGGAGAACCGGCCTATGAAGCTATAGAGGGCAAATGGAAATCAGACGGCCCCTATGCCGTAGTCCACCGTATGGCATTCAGTAAAAATTTCAGGGGGACGGGCCTGTCCGATATCACCTTCCGATTGACAGAAGAATTATGTGCCAGGCGTCAGGTTCACAGCATCAGGGTGGACACTAATTTTCAGAACGAACGCATGCAGCACATTTTAAAAAAGAACGGTTTCGAGCAGTGCGGAATCATTGTCTTCCAGGGAAGCGGAAAGCTGGCGTTTGAAAAATTATTTTAAAGAAAATTCCGTCTAAAAGGCCTGACAGAACTCATAGTCTCTGTCAGGCCCTTTTGTCCTTTCACCGGCTTTCCCCGATCTTAATTTTCACATTTTCCCTACAGCTTTGACATTTTCTCATAAAGCGGCAGCAGGCAGGCATACGCTTCGTCAAACACTGGTTTCAGCTTTTCATAGACCTCCTGGTTCTCTTTGTCCGGCTCTACCTGCTTTTCAAATTTCATAAAACGGTGAATCTCGTCGAAGCTCTCAAACACTCCTACTCCAACGCCTGCGATCACAGCCGCGCCAATCGCCGTGGCCGATTCCACGCAGTCCGGCATCCGGAAACGGACACCGAGCACATCCGCAAGAATCTGGGCTACTATCTGCCCCTTCGCGCCGCCTCCTGTCAGATTCATCGTCTCAATCTTCGCCTGCTTCCGATAAGCCTGCAGAATCAGCTCCATATTCATGGCGACGCCTTCTATCACCGCCCGCACATAGTCCTTCTTCTCATGCTCCGGCTTTATTCCCAGAAAAGCCGCGCTGGTGTCCGGATTCCATCTGGGGCTGCGCTCCCCAAGAAGATAAGGCAGGAATATCAGATTCTGAGCTCCTGCAGGTGATTTTTCTATCATCTCGTTCAGCTTATCATAAGGCATATCGTCACACAGCGCATGCCGGATATAGGAATAGGAGCTGCCTGCCGCCTGCATCGTGCCGCAGGGCATGTATTTTCCCGGAATCACATGGGCGAAGCAGAAAACCGTCTTGTCCTCGTCAATGAAAGGTTCCGTCGTGGTTCCTCCAATCCAGGCCGATGTGCCGAAGGTCAGATAGAATTCCCCATCCCGGATGCAGGCCGCGCCCACCGCTGACACCGGCCCGTCGCCGCCTCCGCAGACTACAGGCGTGCCTGCCGGAAGACCAATCTCGCCCGCCACACGCTCCTGAATATAGCCTGCCACATCCGTCGATTTCTTCAGCTTCGGCAGCTTGTCCTTGTCGATATCCGCAGCCTTCAGAATCTCCTCAGACCATTCCAGCTTTCTCAAATCCAGCGCCTGCGTTCCTGACGCATCGGAATAGTCTGTCACAAAATTTCCCGTAGCCCTCTGAATAATATAATCCTTGGCCTGAAGCATCTTATAAGTTTTCTTATACACGTCCGGCTCGTGCTTCTTCAGCCACATCAGCTTTTCAATGCTGTAGCTGGCGCTGACCCGGTGTCCTGTTATCTTATAGATTCGATCCCCGCCCAGTTCCTTTTCCAGGTGCTTCGCTTCCTTTACAGCCCGCTGATCAGCCCAGATCATAGAACTGCGCAGAGGCCTTCCATTTTTGTCCACCGGAAGGCATCCCTGCATCTGTGCGCTGAAGGACATGGCCGCCACCTTGCTGGCATCCTCACCTTCCAGTACCGCCTTCGTAGCCTCGCAGACGGCGTCCCACCAATTCTCCGGATCCTGCTCCGCATAGTTTCCGTTAAAAAAATGCACATCATAAGACGCAGTATAGCTGCGTACCAGCTTTCCATCTGTCGTAAACAGCGTCGCCTTATCCCCCGATGTTCCCAGATCATGTGATATCAGAAACTGTTCCATACCTTTCCTCCTTGTCAATTCCTGCTTCCTGCACTGTACAGCACAGGGTATTCTGCTTTTTATTATACTGCGCCCTCTGCGCTTCCGCAAGATCGGGCCGGAAGGACTCCAGGTACAACATGCTGCTCACAGCTTTCCTTTTGGCCTGGCAAATCGTCAAGCGCCGGGTACTCTCTCCTTCTCCCAGGCAGGTATTTCAGAATCGCATCCAGCTGCTCCCGTGTATATTTCCCACTGCGCATATGGCTCTTCAGACTGTTCAGGAGACGGTTCTCAGGCGTATGAGCGCAATGTCTTGGAGCCTGTCCGTCATGCGACTCGATATAAGACAAAAAGGCGGCATATATCATCTGTGCTTTGTCCGCATTCTTCAGTCGCAGCTGATCGAGAATCTCAAGCTGCCGGGCAGAGAAGCGGCCCATCCGGTACAGACTGGTCACCCGGGCAGCCAGCCTGCCTTCATAAGGACGCTGCGGCAGCTTTCCCTTGTGCACATGAAGGGGAAAACGGCCGTTTTCCGCATAAAATGCCATGGCCTCTTCAAAGGTTTCATCCGGTGTCCTGCGGCGCTGCCCCTTCTTTTTCTCTGCCGCCTCTTCCATTCTTTTTTGTTGCTCTGATTTCTCCGGCTCTGCATATTTCTCTGAAATGCGTGCAGTCATTTCCGCTCCAAGATACTTCTCTGCCAGTCTGCACAGGTCATACTCCCTGCGGCAGCGCCGCCTCCGTACCGGCGGCCGCCCCTGCTCTCTGCAAAACGTCTCGTATTGCTCCTGCACAAAGCTGCAGGCATCACCGCCAAGATAATCCACATGCTCCCGCAGCTGCCGCGACAGCAGCTGATACGGCGCGCGGAGCTTCAGAATCTGCCTGCATTCCTCCGGACTAAAGCTGTGCAGCCTCAGGTAACGCAGCATATTGCTTTCCAGCTTTCCTTCCCTGCCCTCCGCCCTGTAAAATGGCAGCCGGCCATTCTCCGCGATAAAAACACGGTATTCCTCCACAATCCGTTCCCTTATGCGCCGATGGGAATATTTTCTCTGCAGCTCCTGTATCTTTTCCTGCTGCTCCGGGGAGAAGGTCCCCCTCTGAAGCCGGTGGCTTACCCTGCCTGCCAGCGCCTTCTCTTCCTCATCTCCGGCATCCATGCCCGGAAGCCTCTGTTTTTCCTCCACAAATGCTATATACCGCTCATACAGCTCCTCTGCCAGAACCGGATAATTGGAAGCCTTCCCGCGGATCCGCTCATATTCCTCCATCTGCTGCCGGCCAAAGCTCTTCCGCTTCAGACACCTTTGAATTTCCCGATACAGCCTCGTCTCCTCCGGCGGGCCAGCCTGCTGTCTCGGAAGCATGCCGTACCGCTCAAAAAAAGCCTGCATATCCTCATAAATCTGCCCGAAAGGCCGTTCCTCCTCCAGCAGCCCGTACTGCCTGCGTACAGACGCAAGCCTTTCAAGCTCTTCCTCGCTGAAACGCTGCTCCCTCACGGCCGTCGTAAGCCGGTCCTGCAAATGATTCTGTTCCCCGCGATGAGGCGCGTCTCCGTGTTTATGGAGATAAGCGATATACTCTTCCAGCAGCATCACATACCGAAAGGATTTTTTGGAGCTGCGCCGTGCCTGATGCATGAGCTTCTCCGTCATTTCCGGCCTGTAATCAGTTCCCAGCATGCGGTTCAGAAGCAGGAACAGGCGGAGCAGGAGCTCCTGCAGATTTTCAAGACTGTAATTTCCCGGCGCAGAAAGCTCATACAGCCGTTCCCGCGGCAAAAGCTGCGGGCAGCCAGCCTCCCGGATACGGATGAGAGCATGCTGCGGTTCTGAGAGAAACAGCCCATTAAAGGTATCATCTCTAGCAGGATCCTGATGAAAAAAAGCGCCGTCATACTGGATTCCGATTTTCTTCCCTCCGGCAGAAAATACAATGTCACACTCCCGGCCCTGTATCCTCTGTTTTCGGGCGTCAGGAAAAAAATCACGTAAAACCAGCAGCAGGCACATCTCTGGAAAAGACGGGCTTCCGCTGCAGGCCGGACAGCCGGCGCCCCGCAGAAAATTATTGGGCGTAGGAAAATATTCATGCCAGTTACACGCCGCGGAATTATGCCGTATACGCACCGGCGTCTTGCTGTTGATATAAGAAGAAAGTACCGTGTACTCTCCTCCATACATCTCCTGCACTTCCCGCACGAAGGTCTCATGGCTCTTAAGACATTTGGAAGAGCGGCAGGTCCTTGCCTGATCAACCAAGGCTTCTATCTGAAGCCGCAGCAGCCTGCCGGTACGCATTTTCCTGGTCTGCTTTCCATACCGGACAGTGATAAAATTCCCTGGGTGATATTCAAGAATTTCGAGCTCTCCGGAAATGCTGCCATACACAAAGGGAATCCTGCAGCCTGCCGTCTGTTTCCAGTCAATCCTCTTCTGGCTCCCATACTTTCTAACCGGCAACGCCGAAAAATCCCCCTGGCGTTCCATATTCTGTTCCATATCTGCCTCCTTCTGCCCGCCTTACAGCGCCCGGCGCCAGCAGCATTTTCAGTCGGAAAGGTCTTCCGTTCAACACAAAAAAACCTGTTCCGCCGGAAACCTCTCTCAACTGGAGGCTCCTGCCAAACAGGTTCTTTTTACATGCAGGAGATGGGACTTGAACCCACACAGCCTTGCGACTACAGGCACCTGAAGCCTGCGCGTCTGCCATTCCGCCACTCCTGCAGCTATGTAACTCAGAGCTTCTCCGGTTCTCCGGAAGAAACCCAAATGCGGAAGATGGGACTTGAACCCACACGGCACGAATGCCACAAGATCCTTAGTCTTGCTCGTCTGCCAGTTCCGACACTTCCGCAGATGACAGCTGTCTGTCACCGCGCTTCCTCAGCGCGCTTGTATATAATATCATTTACATATTAAAAAGTCAAGCGGTTTTTTTAATCTCTGCAAAAAATTTTTTCAAAATTTTTGCTGTTTCTTTAACACTGAAAAATGTAAAAAAAGTGTTGACATTCGTTCAAAAATTCGGTAGAATACTATCTGTTCGCAGGAGTGGCGGAATGGCAGACGCGCAGGCTTCAGGTGCCTGTAGTCGCAAGGCTGTGTGGGTTCAAGTCCCATCTCCTGCATCTGAAAAGGGATGCGCTGCATCCCTTTTTTGTATCCCGAATCGTTCTGTTATCTCTATCCATCCCTATCGCCGTCAAATCTCATCTTCAGACATCTCCGGCTCCTCTACACATGGATCACCTTATGCCCTGCCGCCTTCAGAAGACGGTTCATAATCGCCGGGCCGATGGAGGCTTCCTCAAAGGACTCGGAATAGATGCAGTCCACATCCGTCTCGTCAAAGTCTCTCAGAACCTCAAACAGATGCATGGCAATCTCCTCCTCATGCCGTCTTGCCCCGAGACTGAAAACCAGCCCCTTCGGATAGCGGGAAGCCGTCTCGTCTGTGGCTATGATGCCGACCCTTTTTCCTTCCGCTTCCTTCTCCTCCGTCATACGGTTGATCGCCGCAATCACCTGTTCCGTCTGTCCCTCCACGACGGCCAGATCTGCCCGCGGCGCGTAATGCCGGTACTTCATGCCCGGAGCCTTCGGCTTTATCCCGGAATCCGGAGCGATGATGGCCTTATCCACCTCCAGCGGCCCTATCTGCTCCTCCATCATCTCCCTTGTGACTGCTCCGGGACGGAGAATCACCGGAGGCTCGACGCTCATGTCCACAATCGTGGATTCCAGCCCTATAACGGCCTGGCCGCCGTCCAGAATCATCTCGATCCGGCCGGACAGATCCTCCTCCACATGGCCCGCCGTCGTCGTGCTGGGCCGTCCCGACACATTGGCGCTGGGAGCGGCTACAAAGCCGCCTGCGGCTCTGATAAAGGCCGCGGCTATCCGGTCGCTGGGCATACGCACAGCGACCGTGCCAAGGCCGCCTGTGGTGGCCTCCGGCACAAGCTCATTTTTGAAAAAGATCATCGTGAGCGGCCCGGGCCAGAAGGCTTCCATCAGCTTTTCCGCCTTTTGGGGAACCTCCCTCACAATCCGGTACAGATCACTTTTCTCTGCAATATGCACAATCAGCGGATTGTCAGAGGGGCGCCCCTTCGCCGCATAGATTTTCCTGGAGGATTCCGGATTCAGGGCGTCGCCGCCCAGCCCGTAGACTGTCTCTGTGGGAAAGGCCACAAGACCGCCCTCCCGGATAATCTGGCCGGCCTCCTGAATGATATTCTCATCTATCCTGCTGTAATCCAGCTTTCTGATTCGCGTCTCCATACTTCTCTCTCCATCTGCATTCTTTTCCGCATAAAAATCAGGGACTTACCAAAGTCCCTGACAGTAGTCATCCTGATACAGTACCACTGTACCATGTTCTCTTGTCTTTTTCAAGTCTATCACCCGCTGATTCGCGCTGCCCCGGTACAGAAGGGTCAAATCCCGCTCCTCCTCCCGGTATGGACCGTCCACCAGCAGATCCGCCAGCTCCAGAAGCTCCAGAACCGCCGGCCGCTTCCTCCCGATTTCCAGAAGCCGCTCATAGGTATAGCCGGAATACACCATCAGATGCTTCCCCATCGCCTTAATCTCACGCCCCAGGGCGCACAGCGCCTCCGGCTGGCAGAAGGGCTCCCCGCCCGAGAACGTCACCCCGCCAAGCAGCGGATTGCTTCTGATCGCCTCCAGCAGCTGCTCCGTATCCGCCGTATAGCCTCCGGAAAACTCATGGGTCTGAGGATTGTGGCAGCCCGGACAGCGGTGGGGGCAGCCCTGCACAAAGATGGTGTAGCGGATCCCCGGGCCATCCACAATGGAGTCCTCCACCGTTCCCGCCAGCTGAAGCGGAGGAAATTCCGCCTGCGGCGAGGCTCCTTCTGCATGCCCGCTCTCTGCCGGGCTGTATTCCTGATTATAATCCATGCTTTACCCTGTCACGCTCCTCTGCCCGCTTTGCGTCGTTGAACCGGTCTGTGGTTCCTACCAGATAGCCGGTAATCCTGCGGATGCGGTCAAACTTCACATTTTCTCCTACCATTCCATTGTTTGGCATTACTCTTCCAATCATGTCTTTTCCTCCTTATTTCCCCTGTTCGTTCATGTCTCTGTCTGTATGTGAAGCAGGAAGCCTCCTCCCGCGCCTCCATTCAGTGTGTCGGATCCGCATATACGGGCGTATCCGGGTATTTTCTGCGCAGCTCCCTCAGCCTTTCCACCGGAACCGCCTCTCCCTCGCGCCGTCCGCAGCGGGGGCATACCTCATCGATGACGCCGGTGTAGCCGCAGACCGGATCCCGGTCTACCGGGTGGTTCACAGAGCCGTAGCCCACTCCCGCCTCCTTCATGCAGCGGATCACCGCCTCGAAGGCTGCCGGGTTTTTCGAGGTATCGCCGTCCAGCTCCACATAGCTGATGTGGCCGGCGTTGGTCAGCGCATGGTAGGGCGCCTCCAGGCGGATCTTGTCGAAGGCCCGGATCGGATAATAGACCGGAATATGGAAGGAATTCGTATAATATTCCCGATCTGTGATTCCGGGCAGCTCGCCAAAGCGCTTTTTATCGATGCGCACAAACCTGCCGGACAGGCCCTCCGCCGGCGTGGCAAGCAATGTAAAATTCAGCCCCGTTTCCTCGGATTTTTCATCCATCCTCTTCCGCATATGGCCGATGATTTCCAGGCCCAGCCTCTGGCTCTCCGGGCTCTCCCCATGATGCTTTCCGGTCAGCGCCACCAGCGTCTCCGCAAGCCCGATGAAGCCCACGCTTAAGGTCCCGTGCTTCAGCACCTCCGCCACCGAATCATCCACATCCAGCTTATCCGAATCCAGCCAGATGCCCTGTCCCATCAGGAAGGGATAATTTCGCACCTTCTTTTTGCACTGGATCGCAAACCGGTGCAGAAGCTGGCGGCAGGCCAAATCAAGCATCTTGTCCAGGCTTTCATAGAAGGCCTGAATATCGCCATGGGCCTTGATGCCAAGCCTCGGAAGATTGATGGATACAAAGCTTAAGTTCCCGCGGCCGCAGGTGACCTCTCTCGACGGGTCATGGTGATTTCCCATCACGCGGGTCCGGCAGCCCATGTAGGCCACCTCTGTATTGTAATCCCCTTCCTTATAGTACTGGAGATTGAAGGGGGCATCCAGAAAGCTGAAATTGGGAAACAGACGCTTCGCGGAGGTCCGCACCGCCAGCCGGAACAGATCGTAGTTCGGGTCGCCGGGATTGTAATTGACCCCCTCCTTTACCTTGAAAATCTGTACCGGAAAGATCGGCGTCTCTCCGTTTCCAAGGCCGGCGTCTGTAGCCAGCAGCAGATTTTTGATGACCATACGCCCTTCCGGCGAGCAGTCCGTGCCGTAGTTTACAGAGCTGAAGGGCACCTGGGCTCCCGCCCTGGAATTCATTGTGTTCAGATTGTGGATCAGGGCTTCCATAGACTGATAGGTCTCCCCTTCCGTCTCCTTCAGAGCCATATCCACCACCACCGCATGGGCCTTCCGCATATCCTCTGCCAGCAGAACCCTCTCGCCGCAGAGAATGTCTCCTCCGTTTACCCAGTCCTCCAGCTTCCTTCCGTATTCATCAGCCGTACCCATGCGGACGCCGGTTCCCAGCGCGTTTTTCATCTTCTGTATGAACTCAGAAGCCGTCTCTGCATCCACGTCAAACCTGACGCGTATATATTTTTCCATGGCCTTAAAATATTCCTTACAAAACGTCCGGACCACTCCGTCTGCCATAGCATAATCAAAATTCGGAACCGACTGGCCGCCGTGCATCTCATTCTGATTCGCCTGAATCGCGATACAGGCCAGAGCCGCATAGCTTTTGATGGAATTGGGCTCCCGGATATAGCCGTGCCCGGTGCAGAAGCCGTCCTTGAAAAGCTTGATCAGATCGATCTGGCAGCAGGTCTCTGTCAGCATATAGAAATCCTTGTCATGGATATGGATGTCTCCGTTGATATGGGCCGCCGCGATATCCTTGGGCAGAATATAGTTGTCCACGAAATAATTGGCGCCCTCAGAACCATATTTCAGCATTGTTCCCATCGCGGTGTCCGCATCAATATTTGCGTTCTCCCGCTTCATATCGGCGTCTGCCGCGCTGCTGAAGGTCAGCTCCTGATAGATTTTCACCAAATCCGCCTCAGACTTGCGCACCTTCGTATGCTCCGCCCGGTACAGAATGTATGCCTTCGCCGTCTTTGCAAAGCCTCCCGCGATCAGCTTTTCCTCCACAATATCCTGTACCTGCTCCACCTCCGGGATGCTGTCCTTCGGAATCGCGCTTATGATCCCGTCCACCAGCTCCTGAAACTGCAGGGGAGAAATCGCCTCGATCTGAGCCGCCTCGTTGGCCTTGCGTATGGCATTGCGGATCTTCTCCGCATCGAAGGGCACCGGCGTGCCGTTGCGTTTCTTGATAATCTCCGGGTAAATCACCCTCTTTGTCCCGTCCATAAAAATACCCTCCCCTGTACTACAAGATATAGTGGCGTTCTTTTTCTCGCTATACTATATAAGGTAGCACAGAGGAGGACAAAATGCAATACTATCTTTTACCTTTTTCAAAGCATCGTAAGAGTATCCACAAACTCTTCATAACTCTGACAGCTCAGCGCCTGCTCCAAATTATGATTTTCCAACAGCAGCACAATCAGATTATCAAACACCTCATGAAACATTGTCCTGTCCTCTCTGTTTACCGCAAAAAGCAGAATCAAATTCACCTGATGTTCGTCCCAGGCTATTGGTTTTTCGCTGAGTAAAATATAAATCCCTGTTCGAAACGCGTTTAGAGCCAGGGCATGGGGAACTGCAAGGCGTCCAAACGCTGTGGTAGAGTGTTTTTCTCTTTCTTTCACTTCTTCCCTGAAAGAAGGTCCCACATACCCCAGCCCTTCCATCCTGTCAATCATAAAGCTCAGAATTTCCTCCTGGGTAAAGTGAGAATCATTACGGCAGAATAACTCCGGAGAAGTCATCTGAAGCAGCATACTCTTCAGGCTTTCCCTCTTCCGTTCTCTGTGAATTTCAAATATTTCCCTTCGAATATTTTCCAAATCATTAGAACGCAGAAACGGGTTCACTGTCACTACATGCTCCCATCTGCCGGGCTGAAGAGTTACAGTAGAAATAATAAGATCCGCCGTCTTCACTGCTACCAGCTCCGATACATTTGTAATAATAGACCGAATTAAAAGTGAATCCGAAAATTCTCTGCTAATTTTTTCTGACATGACATCTGACATATCATAATACTGTGGACATACCAGTACGCAGATAAGCCGCTCCTTCTGTTTTTGATAATTTTCCAGATTTCCTCCGATATGCAGAGCAATATACGCAATCTCATCTTCATCCACGCGAAAGCCTGTCATCCGGCTCAGGCAGCAGGCTACTCCTACCGCACATTCAAAGATCAAAGGGCAGCTGTTTTTAATATGATCTGTCAGCGGATTCTTTGTTGTATAATGATTTCTCAGACGCAAAAGCAGATTATGAATGTGAATCGCAAATTTTACTACAAACTCTTCGTCTGTCGTATCAATATAATAATTTTCATTCAGATACTCCAGCACATGCTCCACGATTTCCATACTTTCCAATGGAACAAAGGTCCTTATATTCTTCTGATTCAACGCATTAACATCTACCTTGAGCAGATGGCTCAGGATCAGCGCCGCCAGTTCCTGAAGTTCCAGACCCGTAATGGATACGGAAAATGTCTCTTCTATACACCAGGCAATGGAGTTCACCAGTTCCATGTCTTTCGCGGCAAACTGTCTGTTTTCTGCAATATGTGTACGGAAAGTACAGTTTTTTCTGATCCTCTCCATACTGATAGAAATATCAAGAACCAGGTTTACCATTGCATAATCATTAATATAGTAGTGGTATCTCTTGCATTCTGACAGAATGATATTTCGCAGTTTCTCCAGATCATAATCCGGAAAAGCTCTTTGAACCAGCTCCAAACTTACGATATTTTTATTGAATTCCTCATATAAAATGGCGCTCAAAAGCTTTCTTTTATCTAGTTCCCTGCCCTCCAGCCTGATAACCGAATTAGCCACGCTTATGTAAAGCCCGTATTCCTTGGCTTTTTTACGTGCTTTTACTACATCCTTCCTAAGAGTCTCATAGCTTACGAAAATCCGTTCCCCCAGCTCGTACAGATCCACTCCCTGTTCTGTATCTCCGGACAAGAGTTCCGTGAGAATAAATCCTACCCTCTCTCCCGGCGTCTCCGGCAACTGGCTATTTTGCCTGCTCAGAACCTTTTTTGCCTGTTCCCTGTGAATACGGTAACCATTTTTTGATGCCTCAATCAGATTTTCTTCCTGATAATTGATCTCACCAATATAATTTTTTATGCTCCTGTCTGAAACCTGCAACTGTTTTGCGAGCTGCTTTGCCGTCATCCACTCGTTCTGACTCATAAGCACCTTCACGAGTGCCAGGTGTTTTCCCCTCATTCGGCCTTCTCCTTTCCTGAAGTATTCAAAATGATTACTGCGCTTAGAATGCAGATGATTCCAGCCATCCCGAAGCTGTCTATATGCTCTTTCAGAAAAATGGCGCCCAAAACAGATGCCGCCGCAGGTTCTATGGATGCTATAACTGCTACCCGGCTGGCTTCCGCATATTTCAACGCTAGATTATAACATAGATAGGAAATCACATTGCAGACTAAAGCCGCTCCTACCATGCCAATCCCAGCCGCTGGATTCTGGCATACGATTTCTGCCGTTCCCCTAACATCCGCAAACAGGCAGCCACCGCAAGCAGCGAACAGAAAAGCATAAAACAATACTGTCGCCGCATGATATCGCTTTAGAAGAATTCCCGCTACGATACTGTAAGAAGCATATCCGGCGGCAGCGCAAAACCCCCAAAAATACGCCGATGCCTGATATGTCAAAAATCCTGACATAATTCCAGATACAAAAGCACAGCCAACCACAGAAAGTACGACCGCTATTCCTTTTCTCCATGTGATTTTTTCTCGAAAACAGACGCACGAAATCACAGTCACAAAAGCCGGGGACGTATAGAGCATCACGGCTGCAGCAGACATAGAAGATTTTTCGATAGCAATTCCATAGCTCACATTAAACAGCAGCAAACAGAGAAGGCCGGCCGCTAGAAGCCCCGGCAAATCCCTAAGCCGTATTTTCAAAAGCTCTCTCCTGGTAATCAACAGGTAAACACCTGTAAAAAGCGTCGCTATCAGGAATCTCCCCACTGTCAGTTCTACTGAATCGATCCCATATCTTTTCATAAAATGTACAAACAAGCCAATGGTTCCCCACATACAGCCTGAGGCTCCTGCTAAAAGGACCGCTTTTTTCCTTCCTGCATCCATACTCACCTTTTACGCTCCCCCGTAAAACAATTCCTGGTCCAGTGGCATGATCTGTTTAAAGCAGGCCATGCCACTGGACCAGGGCGCCGCTTTTAAACAGCGGCGCCCTGGCTCTACCTGTCTAGTTCAGTTCTCTGCCGTTTGAAGCTATAACCTTTTGATACCAATAAAAGCTGTCCTTTCTGGAACGAGCTCCGCTGCCCTGCCCCTCATCATCCTGATCCACATAAATCAATCCATAACGCTTTTTCATCTCAGCCGACGAACAGCTCACAATATCAATTGGTGTCCAAAGCATATAGCCCTTTAATGGAACTCCGTCCTGTATCGCTTTTTTCATCTGAATTATATGCTCTCTCAGATAATCAATCCGATATCCGTCATGTATACTCCCATCCTGTTCCGGTACATCCACTGCTCCATATCCATTTTCCGTAATGTATATCGGCACTCCCGGATAACGTTCTGCATATTTATTTAAGTTAATCCGGAGTCCCACCGGATCAATTTCCCATCCCCATTCAGACACCTTTAAATAGGGATTTCTGCTTTTATCCATCGGTGCAAAGGTGTTTTTTGAAGCATCATTGATTTTTGTATAATAATAGCTCATTGACAGAAAATCCATCGGATACTTCCGAAGCAATTCCTCATCTTCCGGTCCAAAAGTCAGGTGAATCTGATTTTCTTCAAAATACCTGAATGCATAGGGTGGATAGAATCCTCTTAGCTGCACATCCGGAAAGAAATACTGCATCTGGTTTTTCAAATGATTAAAAAGCATATCCTCAGGTCTGCATGTAGCCGGATAAGCCAATTTATCACTGAGCATGGTTCCCACCTGAAGCCCTTCATATTCTTCGGATGCTCTTTTTGCCATAGCACAGGCCAAAAATTGATGATGAACTCCCTGATACACCGCTTCGTCAAAATTGGAGGCCTTATTTCCAAGTATGCCCAGTGAATTAAATGTCAACAAATTAATCTGATTGAAGACAATCCAATATTTCACTATTTTATGGTAACGCTTAAAAAGCGTTCTGCAGTATCTCTCAAAAAACACTGTCAGGTCTCGGTTCATCCATCCCCCGTATTTTTTTACCAAGTGAATGGGCATCTCATAATGGGAGATTGTCATAAAAGGCTCCATCCCATGAGCTTTGACAGAAGCCAGCAAACGATCGTAGTACTGCAGTCCCTCTTCGTTAGGCTCGTCATCGTCTCCGTTTGGATAGATGCGGCTCCAGTCGAAAGAGGTTCGAAAAGCCTTCAGGCCCATTTCTTCCATCATAGCCAAATCTTCTTCATATCTGTGGTAAAAATCAATCCCTTTCTGTTTTGGATAATACAGTTCAGAGTCAAGCCTCAGTACATCCTCATCATTTCGAATCGCTGCATCCTCTTTCCTGTCATCACGGTTATGCACTTTCCGATAAGGATGAAAATCTGCGATAGACATCCCTTTTCCACCCTCACCAAAGCCCCCATCGGCCTGGCTGGCAGCAATAGCGCCTCCCCACAGAAAATCCTCCGGATATTCATGCCGTATATGATACATTCTGCTTCTCCTCTGTTCTCTGTTCAAGTACCTGCATTCTCCTGTCCATATCCTGATACAATGCAATGATCTTTTTTGCCAGATTCATTTCTGAAAAGATAGTCATAACTGTATCCTGCGCATGCGTAAACAAAAGAGAATACTCATATTTTGTTCCTGCCGCTTCTGACTGTATTACGCTTGTCTGAAACACATGAGCCTGCCTGAGCTCCTCCTTAGCCTCAATCAATTCTTTCTGGGCCTCTTCATACCTCCCTTGCCCAACTGCATCCAGCGCTTTCATAATCAGTTCGCGCGCATCCCCCGCATGGAGAATCATCTGCATGGCCACCTCCGCGACCTGCTCTCTTTGCTCTTCATAATCTATGTTTGTCTCAGCCATATTTTCTCATGCACCTCTATTCACTCTGTTATGTTGTTTTATCTATATTGCTTTTTTATTCGTTTTCCGCCATTTCCAGCTTGAGCTGCTGTTTGTCATATGCCTTAAAGAACGGGAAGTAGATTAATGCTGCCACAGCGAGATTAATGGCCGTCAGCACAAGACCAGATACGCTATGATTTACAAGCCAGGAACTGATAAATACCGGACAATACCACATATTAAACACTTCTGTTGGGATAACTACAAGGCCGGTAACCTGAGCCAGATAAGTAATCAGCGGCAGTACTATGGCGGTAATCCACATAGGAATCATTAGAATCGGATTCCACGCAACGCATCCAAATACAATTGGCTCATTAATATTTAAAACACTTGGCACAATCGCAGCTTTTCCCAGTGCTTTCAATCTCTTAGATGCAGCAAACAGAAGCATAATAGAAAGCGGAAGGGTCGCACCTCTTCCTCCAAGGCTCAGCCATGCATAAGTAGCTTCGTTCGTAAAAGGCTGCGTAGCTGCCAGACCACTGGCTACGGCTTCGGCATTCGCTGTAATAGCCACCAGCACGATCGGATTAATAATAGGCTGAAATACCCAGCCGCTGATTCCCATGGAATACAGAATAGTTGGAATCAGATAAAGAAGAATCATTCCCACTGGAGACTGAGCAATCGCATTCAGCGGTGAGAAGAAATTTACAATAGCCGTATACATGTCGAAGCCAAGCTGAATTACCAGCAGCCATCCAATCAGTACCACAGTGGCTATCGGCAGCATCGAATCAAACCATTCTTTTACGAAATCCGGCATAACAGAATCTTCTTTAAAGAATGTAAATTTCTGATATAAATTCATAATAAAAGCCGTAAAAAGACCAGCTACGATAGCTACAAACATCCCACCTGCTCCAAAGGCGGAAAACTGATAAATATACCCCGCGTCTGTAATCTCCGGATTTACAAGGATCATAAATAACGCAATACCTGTAAATCCCGCAATAATTTTCATCTTATTGTTCTTTTTCAGTTCCAATACATAGTATGGAATCAGAAACACCATAAACAGTGAAATCAGGCCGAAGGTATAGCTGCTGATGCTGCTAAGCACCGGAAGGGACGGAATAAAATTCCGGATTACGTTATAGACTGTAATCAGAGAGCCCACCAATACCATAGGCAGAGTTTTGATAATTGCTTTCTGCATGGCAGACAGCCATGCATTATTTGTCAGATTTTCCATTTTCGGAGCGACCACATCGCTCATCCAGTTCATGAATTTTTCCATTTGTATTCTCCCTCATTATAACTCACTCGTTTACCAGCTCCAGTGCCTGCTTCAATACAGACTCTCCATCCAGGGTCGCATAATATTTACGGTCTATAATAGATGCCTTCACCCCATAGGGCTCCACCTCATTCAGGATCTCTTCAAACTTATGCTTTAGATGCGGCCCAATCAGTAATACACCTACGTCCTCGATATTCTCCATAATTTCCGTATCGCTTACTGCCTTTATGGAAATATCCAGTCCCTGCTTTTGTGCGGCCTTTCTCATTTTCTGAGCAATAAAGCCGCTGGAAGCTCCGGCTCCACAGGCCAGAAGTATATTTTTCATTGTCCTTCTCCTTTCATTTTTCACAGATCTATTTTTGATAATCCCATTATAAAAAATAGCCTTTTTCACTGCAAATCTTCGATTTCACTGCCCCTGTGCAAAAAAATACCTCAAAAAAACAGACCGCTCTTCTATTTGAAAAGCAGTCTGTCTCTTCATTCTCATTTTCAAACTTCGAGTACTTAGAGCCTTTAAGGCTTTTGAAATAGCCAGCTCTCTCTCGTTTATCTCGCCATCCGGTAGATTTCGGCCATGTCGTTTCTGTCCAGCTGCTGTACGCCGCCGATGGTGCGCTTGTCCATATGGCTGCACTTGTAAGCCAGCTCTTCGATCTGGTCATCTGTAAGCTCCACGCCCAGCTCCGAAATGCTCACCGGCATATGGATGGAACGGAAAAAGGCTTCCATAGCTTCGATCCCCTCCAGCACAGTCCTTTCCGGATCTGCATAGTCATAGGGAACGCCCAGCACGTCCACCGCCAGCTTGGCAAAGCGGGCCACATCGGACTTATAGACATAGCGGGCCCAGCTTCCCCATACGGCTGCCAGTCCGGCTCCGTGGGTCACATCAAACATGCCGCCCAGCTCATGCTCCAGCTGATGGCAGGCCCAGTCGCCTGCACGTCCGCAGCCGGTCAGGCCGTTGTGGGAAAGGCTGCCCGCCCAGAACACCTCAGAACGCGCCTCGTAGTTCTCCGGATCCGTCAGAAGGACCTTAGCCTGGTGCATCACGGTCTTCAGCACGCCCTCTGCCAGATAGTCCGTCAGCTCCGTGTCCTTCTCATGGGAGAACCACCTCTCCAGCGTGTGCATCATGATATCCACACAGCCGCTCATGGTCTGATACTCCGGAAGCGTATAGGTCAGCTCCGGATTCATAATGGCAAAGCGCGGACGTGAGAGATCACAGTTGCAGCCCCGCTTCAGCCAGCCATCCTCATTTGTAATTACGGAAGAATTGCTCATCTCGCTTCCCGTGGCTGCCAGGGTCAGCACGACTCCCACCGGAAGCGCGTCCTGCGGAACCCGTATTTTCGCGTAGAAGTCCCAGACGTCCCCGTCATCCCTGACGCCATAGGCAATCGCCTTCGCAGAGTCGATGGCGCTGCCGCCTCCCACTGCCAGAATGAAGTCTACGCCCTCTTTTTTGCAAAGCTCAATCCCCTGATACACAAGAGAGAGACGGGGATTCGGCACTGCGCCGCCCAGCTCCACATGAGGGATTCCCTCCTTGTCCAGAGAAGCCAGCACCCGGTCCAGAAGGCCGCTGCGCTTTACGCTGCCGGTTCCGTAATGGACGAGCACCTTGGTTCCCTTCTGCTCCTTCACGAGCTCTCCTGCCCTGTTCTCCGTGTCTTTTCCAAAAACCACCTTTGTCGGTGTGTAATACTCAAAGCCCTGCATAGAAATGATTCTCCTTTGCCGTTTTCTTTTTATTATAGCGAAAAGGAGCCCCGCACACAAGCGGAACTCCTCTGCTTTTCTTAAATATTCACCGGGACGCCCTGCCTCCCCGGCCGGCTGTCCGCATATTTTTACTCATACCGCAGCGCTTCTATGGGATTCATCTTTGCCGCCTTGTTGGCTGGATAATATCCGAAAAATACGCCAATCAGAATCGAGAAGGTTACAGAAAAGATAATGCCTCCCACTGAAGGACTGGCTGCATAGCCCAACAGGTTTGTAGCCGCCGCCGCAAGAAGCAGTCCCATGGCGATTCCAATAAAGCCCCCAGTCAGACAGATCACAATAGACTCCATGATAAACTGCAGGCGGATAGAGCCATTCGTCGCTCCCAGCGCCTTCCGCGTTCCAATCTCCCGGGTACGTTCGGTAATGGATACCAGCATGATATTCATGACGCCGATTCCCCCCACCAGAAGGGAGATTCCCGCAATTACCGAGATCGCGATGGACACGGTGGAAAGCATATCCGTCATGGAGGATACCATGCTTTCCATACTGCTGGCCGTCACTTCAAAGCTGTCGTTGGACCGGTAATAGTTATTATTAAACCAGGTCTCCAGCTCATCACACAGTGCTGTGGAATCCACACCGGTAGCAGTCACGATCGTAAGCTGGGAATAGCCTGTGCTGGAGTGATTCTGCTCCCTGGCTGCCTCCAGGGGAAGATATACGGTCGTAGTCACATCCTCTTCCGATTCTGTGGAAAAACCGGAATCGTCATACTCATAGACGCCGACGACCGCATAGGTATAATAGCGGTTGCTGACATAGATATTGATTTCACTGCCAATCGCCGCGTTATAATCACCGCCGAAAAGATTATCCGCCACCCTGTCGGACACCAGCACTACCTTTTTCGCGTTTTCCTGATCCCGGTCTGTCAGCGTTCTTCCTGCAAGCAGCGTCAGCTCCTCGTACTCCAGATAATCGGAATTTACGCCGGTAATGGTTACATTCGCCGTGAGATCGCCATCCTCTGCCGTTCCGCTTCCGGCGGATTCGCTTAACAGAATGCTGGCGGCAGAATCCGAGAACTCTTCCTGCATGGCATCCAGCATTTCATCTGTAATATAATCATCGTCCGACATTTCGCTGCCCCTGGATACGCCTGCAAATACACGCCCATCAGAGGTCACCGTATCTTCCGTACTTTTCTGGGAAACTCCCAGCGTAATGTTGTTGACCCCCATGTCCTCCATAGAGCTGGTCACGGAGGTGCTGATGGAATTGCCTACGCTCATGATCGCGATCACGGACGCGATGCCGATGATGATTCCCAGCATTGTCAGGAGCGCCCGCATCTTATTTGCCAGAAGGCCGCTTAAAGCCAGAAGAATATTTTCACCAATCAGCATACGGCGCTGCCCTTCCTTTCTCCGATGATTTCTCCATCCTTCAGCGTAATAATGCGCTGGGTCTCTTCCGCCAGCTCATTGGAGTGGGTAATCAGAACGATTGTCTTTCCCTCCTGCTGGTTCAGCTGATGGAAGATATCCATGATCTTCCGTCCTGTTCTGGAGTCCAGGGCTCCTGTAGGCTCATCCGCCAGGATGATGGACGGGTTGTTGGTCATGGCGCGGGCGATGGAGACTCTCTGCTTCTGGCCGCCGGAGAGCTCGTCGGGCTTGTGAGTCATACGGTCCTGCATCCCTACCATTTCCAGATAATGCTTTGCCCGCTCCTGCCGCTCCTTCTTTCCCACTCCCGCATACATCATCGGAAGCTCCACGTTCCGCAGGGCGCTGGTCCGGCTGATCAGGTTGTAGGTCTGAAACACGAAGCCGATTTTCTGGTTCCGGATGCCGGAGAGCTCCTTATCCTTTGCCTTGGCGACGTCCACGCCGTCCAGAATATATTCTCCTTCTGTGGGCCGGTCCAGGACGCCGATGATATTCATCAGCGTCGTTTTCCCGGATCCGGAGGCTCCCACAATCGACACAAATTCCCCTTCCTTTACGCTTAAGTCTATGCCGTGGAGGATTTCCAGTTCATTGGGCTGCCCGATGTAAAAGCGCTTGACGATTCCTTTCAGTTCAATAATATTTCTGCCTGCCATGCCCTCACCTCCTAAAAGCCGCCCATACCGCCGCCTCCGGAAGGCATTCCGCCGCCCATGCCTCCGCCGCCTCCGGAAGGCATTCCGCCGCCCATATCGCCGCCGGCTTCAAAGGTTCCCATTCCTTCCTCCTCTGTTCCGCCTTCTGTACCCGCGCCCGTTCCGCTCTGTACAAGAGGCGTGCTCAGATAAACCGTCATTCCTTCCGAAATTTCATCGCTGCTGACTTCGATGTAATAATCCGTCTCGATGCCGGTCTCCACCACGACTTCCTTCCGTTCTCCATTGTCATCCACATAGATGACGCTCTCTCCCGCTTCATTGGTCTGCACGCAGTCATAGGGCACTGCCAGCGTATCCCTGCTTTCCTCCAGCGCTATGCTGACAGAAGCCGTCATGCCGGAGCGCAGCTTATCCTGAGGCTCGTTTATGGTGATCTGGATCTCGTAAGAGGCTGTGCCGCTGGCAGAACCCATCGTCTGCCCGCTTGTTCCCACCGGAGACACATAGGTGACTTCACCTTCCAGCTCCTCGTCTCCGATGGAATCTGTCACAATGTAAGCTGTCTGTCCTTCCTCGATATCCACCACATCATATTCATCTACCGTAGCTTCCACAATAAAGTTGTGAACGTCCTGAATTTCGTAAATAGTGCCGCCGGTAAAGACGCCGCCTTCCTCCACATTCAGCGCTGTAATGGTGCCGGTCATGGACGCGTATACCGTACAGTCTTCCAGCTGCTCCTCATAGCTCTCTATCTGATTCAGCCCGTCATCTTCGGTGATAAGCTGCTCTTCCAGCTGAGCCCGCTCATAAGTCTCCTGGGCCTGCTCTACCGTCGTATCATACTGCTCCTGCACGCTCTCTTTCTGAGACTGCGCCTGTTCATAAGCGCTGTAAGCGGATGAAGAATTCGCCTGGGCCTGCTCATAGGCCGTCTGGGCGTCGCTTATGGCTTTCTCCGCTGTCTCATAGGCAGATTTCGCGGAATCATAAGCCTCCTTCTCATCCGAGCAGCTTTCCGGAATCGTGGTAAGGGAATTCAGATAGCCTTCCAGATCAATGATCTGACTTCCTTCTGAGGAAGCTGAATTTCCTGACTCTCCCTGTTCTTCAGAGCCAGTAGAACTGTCTGCCCCTGTATCTGAGGATTCCGCAGCCATAGCCTCTTCCAGAGCGTCCGTCAACGCGGCCGCCGCGTTATCATACGCGCTTTTCAATGCTTCCGTGTCGTACTGGCTCTGTACCTCGTTCAGCGCGCTCAGGGCGGCTTCCTCCGCTTCTACTGCGTCTTCATAAGCGTTTCTGTAGGCATCTCTTGTATCTCTGGCATCCTGCAGAGATTCCTCCGCTTCTTCCACGGTTTCCGTATACTGTGTCTCATAATTATCGAGCGCATCTATCTGCTGGTTGACTGCGTAATTATTCTGCGCGTCTGCAAGGGCGCTCTCGATATCCGAGGAATCAAAGGTGCAGATGATATCGCCTTCCTGTACCTCGTCTCCCACCTCTACATAAACTGCCGTCACTTCAATATTTTCCAGTGTCATAGTTCCTGACTTTCCTTCTGCCGTGGCAAGCGTGCCCGTCACACCGATGGAATTTGTCAAATCCATCCTCTCGACAGTGTCTGTCTCCACTGTCATGGTCTGCTGCATCTGAGGCCTGCGGCTCCTGCTCTGCCAGACAGCCAGCGCCACGATGGCCGCTATCAGAATCAGGACAATCAGCACGGTCAGAATTTTGTGCTTTTTCGCAAAACGCCCGATGCGTCTTCCCGCACCCTTTATCCCTCTTCCTACAGCTTTCAGAAACCGGAGAACGGGATTTTCTTTTTTGGGCGCACCGTTGTCTGAATACGGTTCCTCCGAACTCTCTTCTTCCTGCAGCGTTTCTTTCTGAAACAGTTCTTTCAGTTCCTCACCTTCCTGGTTCTTTTTCCTGGATTCCCACAGTTTCACAAACAGCTCCTCTTAATTCCCTTATTTTTACAGGTTTTAGCCTGATCCATGCCGGGTTGCGGCTTGGACCAGGCTTTGTCCTTCCATTTATTGTTAAAATTAATTATAAAAAAATATTGTGTTCGTTTTTTGTTGAAGCTGTGATTTTTCTGTGTCCGGATTATGAGCTTTCTGTGTTTTATATACTGCTTTCCGGACTGGCTGCAGCTTCCGCGGCCGTTCCGCCTGCGCGCCTGGGCTGCTGCTGGGTGATGCAATGGATATTGCCGCCTCCATAGACGATTTCCCGGGTATCTACCCCCACCACCTTCCGCTCCGGGAAGATGGCCTGAAGCTGGGAAAGAGCCAGCGCGTCATTTTCATCCCCATACTGAGGCACGATAACCCCTCCGTTTACCAGAAGGAAATTGGCGTAGGAGGCGATGCAGAGTTCGCCAGCCTTCCGGGGTTTTGCGGTTCCGGATACCTGGAGCTGAAAATTCTCTCCGATGCGTACCGGCCGCTTCGGACAGCAGAGCTTATGCACCTTCAGCCTGCGTCCCCTGGCGTCTGTCATGGTTTCCAGAGCCCGGTACGCCTTATGCGCCGCTTCATAAAAGGGATGATAAGGATTCTCCGTCCAGATGCAGACCACCTCGCCGGGCCGCGCGAAGCAGGCCACGTCATCCACATGGCCGTTCGTCTCCTCCGGATCAATCCCGTCCGGCAGCCAGAGCACTTTTTCCAGATTCAGATATTCCTTCAGCTTCTCTTCGATCTCCGTTTTCGTCAGGGACGGATTGCGTCCGGGGCTTAAAAGGCACATCTCCGTCGTCAGCGCCGTTCCCTCCCCGTCCACATGAAAGGAGCCGCCCTCCAGCACAAAGCCTTCCGTCCGGTAGGAGTCTGCCCCTGCCAGTTCACAGATCTTCTCTGCCGTCCGGTCGTCCTTATCCCAGGGGAAATAGAGACCGTCCACCAGGCCTCCCCAGGCATTGAAGGTCCAGTCGCAGGCCCTGAGGCCGCCTTTTCCGTCAACTAAAAAAGACGGGCCGACGTCTCTGGCCCATGCGTCGTCTGAGGAAAGCTCCAGCACTGTGATCTCCGGCGGGCACATGGCCCGGCAGTTCTCATACTGCCCGTCCGAAGCCAGCATGGTGACCGGTTCAAAGCGGGAAATGGCCTCTGCCACCTCCGCAAAGGCTCTCTGGGCAGGCAGGGCTCCGTTTCTCCAGACGTCCCCTCTCTCCGGCCAGATCATCCAGATTCGTTCCTGATCCTCGTATTCCCCCGGCATCCGGTAGCCGTCCTTTTTCGGTGTGGAATTCCAGATTCTATTTGCCATTTTTTCTTCCTCTCTTTCTCTGACGCAAGCGTCCCGGAACACAGTTCCTGTGCCCGGGACGCCCCTGTTATCTGTTATCTGTTATCTGTCATTGACCATTCCTATTTTCCGGCTCAGCCTTCTCCGTGGGTCATGAGAATTCCGTACAGTTCCGGCCTTCTGTCCCGGAATACGCCCCATTCCCTGCGCCGCAGGGCAGCCTGATCCAGGTCAAAGGTATGGACGAGCACCGCCTCTGTAGTTCTGTCCGCCTCTTCCACAATCCCTCCTGTCTCATCTGCTATAAAGGAAGAGCCGTAAAAGGTCATGGAGCTTTCTCCCTCTGTCTCCGTGCCGATCCGGTTGGACGCAAGCACGGGAACCAGATTGGCTGCCGCCTGTCCCTGCATGCAGCGCTGCCAGTGAGCCTTTGAGTCAATTCCCAGTGTGGGCTCCGAGCCGATGGCCGTGGGATAGCAGAGCAGTTCCGCTCCAAGAAGGGCCATGCTCCGGGCTGCCTCCGGAAACCACTGGTCCCAGCAGATTCCCACACCGATCCGCCCGTATCTGGTATTCCAGACACGAAAACCCGTATCCCCGGGCGTAAAATAAAATTTTTCCGCATAGGGCAGGCCGTCCGGTATATGGGTCTTTCGGTAAACGCCCAGGACGCTTCCGTCGGCGTCCAGGACAGCCACACTGTTGAACGCTGTATTTCCGTAGCGTTCAAAAAAACTGACCGGAATCACAGTCTCCGTCTCCTTTGCGAGGACGGAAAGCCGCTTCACGGCCGGGTTCTCGGAGAGCGGCCGGGCCAGATCCATATATGCAAAGTTCTGCGTCTGACAGAAATACTGCGTCTCAAACAGCTCCTGCAGAAGAATGATCTGAGCTCCCTGCTCCGCCGCCTGCCGGACCAGGTCTTCCGCTTTCTGCAGATTCTCTTCCCGGTCTTGGGAACAGCCCATCTGGGTCACTGCCGCCGTCACCTTTCTCATATTGTTTCCTCCTGGTCTTTGTCCCTGTCCGGGCATTCCGGGCAGCGCCCGGATATTTCGGGCGCTGCCCGGCTTTTCAGCCCAGACAGCTCTCAAAGATTTTTACAATATCCTCCGCGCCAAGATGATAATAGGAGCGCGCAGCGATTCCGCTGACCTCCACAGCCTTCTCTGCCATCTCCCGGAAATGCTCTGGGCCGATTCCCACTTCAGACAGGGTGGACGGAAGGCCGATCTTACGGAAAAAGCTTTCCGTGCAGCAGATTCCCTCTTCCGCCGCCTGGTAATCGTCCTCAGCCTCCACATCCCAGACCTGTCTCGCATAGAGCGCGAAACGGCCTGCGGTCCGGTCACAGAGCACGTACCGCATCCAGGCGGGCGTCAGAATCGCCAGTCCTGCTCCGTGAGTGATATCATAAAAGGCGCTGAGCTGATGCTCCATGGGATGACAGGACCAAGCCCCGCCCTTCCCTGCTGTCAGAATATGGTTAAGCCCCAGAGTGCTGGCCCACATCAGGTTCGCCCTGGCCTCGTAATTCTCCGGCTCCTCCAGCGCCACAGGACAGTAGCGGATGCAGGTCTTTAGAACCTCTTCGCTGAGCCGGTCCGTCAGCCAGGCTGTATCGCAGGGCTGGAAATACTGTTCCAGCACATGGGACATGATATCGGCAGTTCCAGCTGCCGTCTGCGCAGGCGGAAGGGTGTAAAGATATGTGGGATCGCAGATAGAAATCTTTGGATAGAGCACATCGGCTCCCATCTCCAGCTTCTCATTCGTCTCCTCATTGCTGATGACGGCGCAGTTATTCATCTCGGAACCTGTGGCACAGATCGTCAGCACCACGGCCAGCGGCAGCGCCTTCGTGATTTTGGTCCGGTCCAGCACCAGATCCCAGGGATCGCCCTCATAATACGCTCCGCAGGCAATGTTTTTGGAGGCGTCGATGCAGCTGCCTCCGCCCACCGCCAGTATGACATCGATCTGCTCTTTTTTGCAGATCTCCACGCCCTTCCGCACAGAAGTAACCTTCGGATTCGGCTCGATGCCCGGAAGCTCAAAGATCTCAAACTCCTTCAGAAGCTCCTGCAGCCTGTCATAGAGGCCGGACCTTTTGACGCTTCCTCCTCCGTACACCATCAGAATTCTTTTTCCGTATTTCCCAAGCTCCTCCGGCAGGCAGTCTGCCTGCCCCTTTCCAAAGCGGATATCCGTGGGAGCATAAAATCTGAAATTATTCATGAAAACCGCTCCTTTTTCTCTTATTTTCGCGGCCGGAGCCCTGTATTCTTCTATATCTTCGCGTGAAACCGGTCGTACTGCAGAGGACTTAAATCCACATCTGTGCTGCCGGTCCGGATCAGCTTCGCCAGCTGATCGCCCACCGCCGGCGAGATGCCAAAGCCATGGCCGGTAAAAGCGCAGGCTGCGTAAAGGCCGGGAATCTCATCCACGGCGCCCAGCACCGGCACCCCGTCCGCGCTCCGGTCGCTCCAGCCCGCCCAGGTCCGGACGATCTTGGCGTCCGCCAGTTCAGGAAAATATTTCATAATGCCACGGCAGATGCAGGGGGCCGTCCTGCTGCTGGTGACCGGCGTCCCGTTGTCCTTATAAAAGGGCTCCAGCCCGGAGGAACCGCCGAACACAAAGGAGCCGTGCTTCGTCTGGTGGCCGTAAAAGTCCGCGTCCGCCGTGCCAAGCATCTGATCGAACATGGGGGCTTCTGCCTCAGTCACAAGGGCCTCCAGAAGAGAGCCATCCATAGGCACGTCGATGCCCACCGTTCCGAGAATCTCCCGGCTGTGAAGGCCGGCAGCCACCAGCACCTGTTCTCCCTCATATACGTTATTCGGCGTAATCACCCTTCTGATTTTTCCTTTTACTGTCCGAAGCTCCGTCACAGGCTCCCCGGTGATAAACCGCGCGCCCAGCCTGCGGGCCATCTTGTAGAAGCCAAGTGTCGTGGTCAGAGGATTGGCGTGGCCGTCCGTGGGACACCAGCTTGCCACGGTTACTTCATGGGAAAGATGGGGATTGATACGGCGCACCTCGTCGCCGTCAATCATGCGCACATCCAGGCCGCAGGCTCTGGCCCGGTCCGCAAGGCCCTCCAGTATCTCTCTGTGCTTTTCCGTCTTCCCGAGACGCAGGTTTCCGTCCTGATGGTATTCACAGTCCGTCTCCAGCTCTTCCGACAAGTGGGGCCAGAGAGTCCGGATACCGTACATGGCCAGAGGAAGCTCCCTCGGGTCCCGGCCCGACTGGCGCACGCCGCCGCCGTTCCGGCTGGACCCGCCGTTTCCGATGTGATCGCTGCCCTCCAGCACAATCACGGAGGTTCCTTCCTTTGCCAGATAATAGGCCGTGGCGCAGCCGATGACTCCGCCGCCTATAATGATCACTTCCGCGCAGTTACTCATCCGCTCCATCCCCCTTTCCTTCCTTTGCAAATACCCGCATTTCGATGGGACGCACAGGCGCCCGGGATGTGGCAGGCTCCAGCTCTGCCGGGGATACGCCCAGCTCCCGGGCCACGATTCCCTTCACCAGCTTCGCGCAGGTCTGGCCCTGGCAGAGCCCCATGCCAGTCCGCAGATACCGGCGGATCTCTGTCAGCGTAAACATTCCGTCATGGACCGCCTGGCGGATCTCTCCTTTGGTAATCTCCTCGCAGCGGCAGATGATCCGGTCGTCATCCGGCTGAGGAACCATCGGCCCCAAATCTCTTGATCTGTCATTTACCTGGTTCATGCACCCACCCCGCTTTCCGCAGCCCGGAAGAACCGGGCCTTCATGGCATATTCTTTCGGAATCCGCATGGTCAGAAGCCGGGTCTGGTCAAAGGCTTTGGCGGTCTTGACCTCCAGCACCTCCGCCTCGCAGACCGGCTCTCCGTTTCTTCCCAGAGCCGTGCCCTTTGCGCCCTTTTCCGGCGCCGGAAGGAATTCCCAGGGCAGCGTCACTGTGGCGGAAGTCTCGTCATAATCCTCGTTCAGCAGAAAAATCGCCTGCCCGGAGCAGGAGGCCACGCACATCCCGCAGCCGATACAGGGATGCTCCCCGTCCACCACCGGAAGAGAAGTAATCTTTTTCCCCACCTGAATGCAGCCCTTCGCGCAGGCGTCCTGGCAGGGATTGCAGGGAATGTTCTGAGAACACTCAATCACCGGATGAATCCCTTTGCGGCGCGTCACACCGGGATACTTTTCCACCTCTTCATCCAGGAGATATCCCTTCCGCAGAAGATTCATGGAAATATCCACGCCCTCCTCTGTCTTTTCCAGAAGCTTTCCCCTGTTCTCCGGGGCAAACATTCCCTGGCGGAGCTGAGACAGGGAAGCCCGGTACGCGCTGCTGGCCTCTTCCAGCTCTTCCTTTGTTATAAAACCAAGACGGCAGGCCGCTGCCGCCCCGGCGATCCGGCCTTCGATCATGGCCGAGCTGGCCTCCTCAATGCCGGACACATCTCCGGCCGCGAAGATTCCCGGCACACTGGTCTCCCCATAGGAATCGCAGACAGGCACCTGGCCGCCCTTTTTCGGATTGTCCTCCATCCGGCAGCCCGCCATCTTCAGAAGCTGGGACATAGGGGAAAGGCCCACTGCCAGACAGATGGTATCCACATCAAAATGCTTCTCGGTTCCGGGAATGAACTGGAATTTCTCATCTACCTGCGCAATCGTCACTCCGGTCACATGATCCTCTCCCTCTGCCTTCACAATCGTATGAGACAGATAGAAGGGCACGCCCGTCCGGGCCACCTTGGCCGCGTGGACGCCGTAGCCGCCGATGCGGGGCGCCGCGTCCACAAGAGCAGCCACCTCACAGCCGCACTGGAGAAGCTGAAAGCTGACCACCAGGCCCACGTTTCCGCTGCCAAGCATCAGAATCCGTTTTCCGGGGCGGACGCCGTGAAGATTCATCATGGTCTGGGCTGCGCCTGCGCCGATGACGCCCGGCAGGGTCCAGCCCTCAAAGGTCACCATGTTTTCTGAAGCGCCGGTGGCCGCGATGATGGCGTCCGCCTTATAGTGGCGGATCTCATCTCCCAGACGGACCACTGCCTCTTTATCCAGGTAAAGGCCGATCACCACCGCGTTCAGCACGACTTCCACGCCTGCCGCGTCGGCTTCCGCAAGAAGCTGGCGGCCGATGGTAAAGCCCCGGAGCTTTGCCTTATGCTCCCTGGAGCCGAAGAATTTATGAATCTGCTTGAACAGCTGGCCGCCCGGCTTCCCATTTTCATCAAATACCGCCACATGAAGCCCCCTCTTTGCCGCCTCGATTGCCGCGGAGAGACCGGAGGGTCCTGCCCCGATTACAATCAAATCATACCGTTTCATAAATCTCCCTTCCTTTCCGCCGCTTCCTGCTCCGCGAAAGGCTCTGCGCCCACGCCGTACTGGGTCTGCACCTTCATCCCCTCCTTAAGAGGCGTGATGCAGGTGCGGATATTTGGTTTTCCGTCCACAATCATGACGCAGTCCGTACAGCGCCCGATGGCGCAGAAGATTCCTCTGGGCTTATGCTCCTTTTTTGTATACCGATGGACCATGACTCCCGCCGCCTTCAGGGCGGCAGCCACAGGCTCGCCCTCGTATCCGGTAAGCTCCTGCCCATTGTAGGTAAAGACCACCGGCCTTCCTTTCTCCGGTTCTCCCAGAATCGGATGCTGATCTATTCTTGCTTTCATTTCCGCTCTCTCCTCCCGGTTCCATATTCCGGCCCCGCCTTTTCAGCACATATCAGGCCGGTCCCAGAGCTTCAGCTTTGTGCCGAGCCCAAGCCGCACCGCATTGTCATAGCAGACCTTGCCCCAGGCCACATCCTCCACAGGCATGCCGCCCACGGACATGACCAGGATCTGCTCCGGGCTTTCTCTTCCCGGACGGCGGCCATAGATAATATCACCCAGATCATATATCTCCCTTTTGTCCAGCTTTCCGTCGTGGGCCATGTCGGTAAATTTGGAGCCGATGATATTGTTTGCTCCAAAAGAAGGGTAGGGGAATTCTTCCTCCCATGCCTCATAGAGCCGCATATTATCCACCACAAGCCTGCACTTCCGGGCCAGGAATTCATCCTCCATATCAAAGGCGCTTAAGCCCAGAATCAGCGCGCCCGGCTTCAGCCATTCTCCCTTCACAAAGGGATAGGTGGAAGGATCTGTGCCCCCTGTGTTGGTAAAGGCAATCACATCCGCATCCTTTACCAGTTCCTCCACCGTATCCACAGCTTCGATTTCTGCGAACTGGGGATACGTCTCTCTTACATGAGCAGTAAACCGATCCAGAGAAGCCCTGCCCCGTCCCTTCACCTTCAGCCTGCGGAGGTTCGGGCAGGCCGCCGTCAGCGCCGCAAGCGTCGTTCTTCCCATGACGCCAGGGCCACAGATGGCGCAGACCTCTGAATCCGGATTTGCCAGATATTTCGCTCCTACTCCGGGAATGGCTCCGGTCCGCATGGCACTTAACAGGTTCGCGCTCATCAGGCACAGCGGCGCTCCCGTGTTCTTGTCATTGAGCATCACCACCAGAATGGAACGTGGCAGCCCCAGGGCTTTATTGGCCATATTGGAGCCGTACCATTTCATTCCCATCAGATCAAAGGGTCCGCCCAGGTAGGCCGGCATCGCCATAAATCTCCGGTCGTCTCCCTCATCCTTCGGCATGTTCGGAAAAGGCGAGGTCTTCGGGAAGGAAACCTGACAGCCATGAGAGTTGTGGTTTTCCCCTCCCATACAGTAGTCTCCCGCGTTCAGGCATTTGACAACCTCCTCCATGGCCTCGATACAGCCCTTCATGTCTTTTACACCGGCCCGTATCATATCTTCTTCATTTAAGTACAAAAATTCAATTCCGGGATATTCCATAAGGTTCTCCTCCTGTCCGTTCTGTCCTGTTTTTCTTATTTCATATAGGGCTCCTCCCACAGGTTCAGAACCGTTCCGAGCCCTTTTCTCCGGGCTTCCTGCCAGCACTCCCAGCCCCAGGAGAGATCCTCCAGCGGCATGCCTCCGATGCTGCACATAACCACCTCGTCGTCGGAGGTCCGGCCTTTTGCCTTTCCGTTTACCAGATCCGAAAGATTTACGACCTGGCTTCTTTCCGCCTGGCCGCTATTCACCAGATGGACAAAGTGCATGCCCATAATGCACCATTCCCGCTTCTTTCCAAACTCATCCACCGGTCCTCTGGCGATAAAATTGCTCATATACTTTTCATACATGCCATAATTGTCCACCACCATCCGCGTGCCAAGAAGCTTTTCATATTCCTTCACAAAAAAGCTGCCCATGGAAAATACCGCGGTCCCTTTGTCAAACCAGTCCGGCTTGAATTCCTCCATCTCTGCCTTTGTCACAGACACGGCCTCGCTGACCACATCCGCCTCCCTGCAGGCCTCCTCCAGGGTGGAACAGAGAATAATCTTCTGAATCTGCGGATACTCCGCCTCAATGTACTCCTTCATGGCTCTGGCCGATCTGGATTCCGGCGTGCTGCCCTTGATCTTCACCGTATCGATGCTGGGAAGCGCTTCCATATAGCAGCGCAGAGCGCATTTGTTGATGACGCCCGGGCCGATCAGGGAGAGTACCCTGGAATTCTTTTTCGCCAGGTACTCCGCCGCCAAGGCCGGCATGGCGCCGGTCCGCATGGCGCTTAAAAGATTGGCCGACATAATCGCCAGAGGCGCCCCGGTGTCCACATCGGAAAGTGTTACCAGAAGGATGGAACGGGGCAGCCCCTTCTGCAGATTGTGGCTGTTGGAACCATAATATTTCTGCCCGGCCACATGATATTTTCCGCTCAGGTAGGCCGGCATGGCCATGAAACGCCGGTCCGGCCCGTCATCCAGCGGAAAGCCGGGAATATCGGATTTCGCCGGGAAATTCACCTGCAGGCCGTGCTCGTCGGCCCTCGGGCCTCCCAGCAGGAAATCCTTTTTTCCAAAGAGTGACATGGTCTCCCGCATGGCTTCGATGCAGCGGGCGGCGTTCAGCACGCCCGCTTCTATCATATCTTTCTCACTCAGATATAAAAAATCAATCTTCATTCCTACCGCCTCGATTGCTGTAAAATATCCTGTCCTTACTCTTTCAGTCTCGTCCACATCTCGTCATAGATGGCCAGAGTATCCGTGTCCAGATTCTGCACATACTCCCCTGCCGCGATGACGTCCGCGGGAGGATTTTTCGCCGGATTGGAGGAGAACTCCTCACCCATGGCCTCTATGGCCGCCGTATTCGCGTTCAGGTACGGGAATTCCTCCGATACCATCTGAGCCGTCTCGGAATCCAGCATGAAGTTGATAAATTCCATGGCTTCGTCGTAATGCTCTGTTCCTTTCATGATCGCCCAGTTATCCATAAAGAGGTAGGCTCCCTCTGTGGGATATACCACCTCAATATCCGGATTCTCCTCCATGGCCAGAGCCGCCTCCGCGCTCCACACATAGCCCACGGCGCAGTCCCCGGAAATCAGCGCAGACTTGGGACTGTCAGAATCATACAGACGGATATTATCCTTCAGCGTCAGCAGTTTCTCTTCGATCTGGGAGAGGAGCTCCGGGTCTGTCTCATTCATGCTGTAACCCATGCTGCGGGCCGTCATGCCGATCACTGCCCGGTAATCGTCCAGGACTACCAGGGAATCTGCCAGCGCGGAATCAAAGAGATCCGCATAGGAGGTGATATCGATATCCACCATGGAAGTGTTGACCGCGATAGCTGCCACGCCGCCCTGGTAAGGCACGGAATAGACGTTGCCGGGATCATAGGAGGGGTCCAGATAGGCCTCCCCGATATTGGACAGGTTCGTAAGCGCGTCCTGATCCAGCTCCTCCAGCATATCCTGGGCGATCATCTGCTCAATCATATAATCGCTGGGAAGCACCACATCATAAGCCCCCTCGGACTCGGATTTTACCTTGGCCAGCATATCCTCATTGGAGGAATAGGTGGACACATTGACTGTGATCCCGGTCTCCTCCTCAAATTTTTCAAATACCGCGTCCGGAACGTATTCCGTCCAGACGAACACATTCAACTCTCCGGCATCCCCGGCACCGCTCTCAGAGCTTCCGCAGCCTGTCAGAAGACCGGCCGCCAGCGTCAGTGTCAGCGCAGAACAAATCCATCTCTTTTTCATAATACTTCCTCCTTTTTCCTCTTTTTCACTTTCCTTTTTACTTTTAAAAGATCACTCTGAGTCAGAACCACCAGTACAATCGTACCCAGCAGAATCAGAGTGGAAAGTGCGTTCACATCCGGCGCCACACCGCTCTTGATGCTCTCCATGACCTTGAGCGGAAAGGTCTTCGTCTGGCCATTTACAAAATAGCTGATAATCACATCATCGATAGAGAGCGTAAAGGCCAGAAGCGCTCCTCCCGCGATTCCCGGCGCCAGCACCGGAAGGGTAATCTCAAAAAAGGTCCGTACCCGGTTCGCGCCCAGGTCAAGGCTTGCTTCCTCGATGGAGCTGTCATAGCCCGCAAGCCTGGCTCTTACATTAAAGATTACATATGGAACGCAGAAGGTCACATGAGCCAGAATCAGCGTCAGCATGCCTCTGGGAATATCCACAAGGGCAAAGATCGTCAGAAGGGAGATTCCAAGTACGATCTCCGGAATCACCACCGGTATGTACAGAAGGCCGTCCAGAAGATTTTTTCCCTTAAACTTATACCGGTACATGCCTACCGCTCCCAGGGTCCCGATGACCGTCGCCAGCAGAGTGCTGACAAGGGCAATCACCATGGTATTCCCGAAGGATTCCAGCAGCGCGGAATTATCAAACAATTCCACATACCAGTCCAGCGTAAACCCCTTCCAGCTCAGATAAGGCTTTGAGGTGGTGGCGTTCGTGGAATTTACCACAATGACGCTGATGGGAAGAAATAAAAACAGATAAACCAGAGCGCAGAACAGGGCTCCCAGCCGTTTTCTGGCCCGTTCTCTCTTTTTTCTTTTCATTCAGACTCCTCCTTCCCCGTCAGACGCCAAGGCTCTCCATGCTGCCGCCCATCCTCTGGTACAGCTTCACAAGGATCAGCGTAATCACAATCAGCACGATGGACAGGGCCGCGCCCAGAGGCCAGTTGTTTCCGCTCTGGAACTGCCGTTCAATCAGGTTTCCGATCACATCCGAATTGCCGCCGCCCAGGATATCCGAGATGAAAAAGTATCCGAGGCAGGGAATAAATATCATAATGCTTCCGGAAAAAATGCCTCCGGAGGTCAGCGGCAGGACTACCTCCAGAAAAGTCTTTGCCCGCTTTGCTCCCAGATCCGCCGAAGCCTCCAGAAGGCTCTGATCCAGCTTTTCGATGGACGTGTACAGCGGCAGAATCATAAACGGAAGCAGGCAGTAGACCATGCCCAGAATCGTCGTTCCCCGGTTATACAGGAAATCCAGCGGCCCGTCTGTCAGATGCAGGAACTGCAGCGCCGTATTCAGCCAGCCGTTCGTTCCCAGAAAGGTTCTCCACCCATAGACGCGGATCAGCGAGTTGGTCCAGAAGGGAACGATCACCAGCATATACAGAATCTTTTTGTATTTGCTTTTCGTCCGGGCAATCAGCCAGGAAAAGGGATATCCAATCAGGATACAGATGACCGTGGTCACAAAAGCTATCAGAAGGGACTGCCCGTAGATTTTCAGATAATCTGTGCTCGCCAGGCGGGCGTAATTCTCAGTGGTAAAGCGGAAAACCACATTATAATACTCGTCAATGGAGCAGAAACTCATGACTCCCACATAAATCAGCGGGGCAGCCACAAGAAGAAGCAGCAGAAGCGTCATCGGGCCTGTCATCACCACTGCCGGCAGCGTATTGCTCCGAAAACTGTGCCGGGAATGTTTCTTCGTCTTTTCCAAATTTACGCCACCTCCCTATATCAAAGGCATACTGTCTATCATTTTCAGCACCTGATTCTCCGGATTGTGGAGCAGCACCGCGTCCTTTTCCTCCCACCAGGGATGAATGATGCTTCCGGGCTCCGGCAGTTCCTCTCCTGCCAGGCGGTCCATCTTGATCTCCATGCCGTTCTGCAGAACCGCGATGCATTTCACCACAGAACCCGCGTAGACGTAATCCTTCACCTGAGCCTCCAGCTGGAAGCCCTTGACCGGAGCTGCAGAAAATTTCATCTTCTCCGGCCGCACGGAAACTGTGATGTACTCGTTTCTGGAAAAACCATATCCGCAGCCCCGGATCACGCCGTTTTCGATACGGACCGCCACCCTGCCCATGGCAAGCTCCTTGATATTGCCCTCAAAAATATTGGTCTCTCCGATGAAAGTCGCCACAAATTTCGTCCGGGGCTGCTCGTAAATTTCCTCCGGAGTCCCAAGCTGATCCAGAATCCCGTCGTGCATGACCGCGATCCGGTCGCTCATGGTCAGCGCTTCCTCCTGGTCATGGGTCACATAGATGAAGGTAATGTTCAGCTTCCTCTGGAGCCGCTTCAGCTCCAGCTGCATCTGCTTGCGCAGCTTCAGATCCAGGGCTCCCAGAGGCTCATCCAGAAGCAGCACGCGGGGCCGGTTTATAAGGGCCCGGGCGATGGCCACTCTCTGCTTCTGCCCGCCGGAAAGCTGGGACGGATACCGCTCCTCAAAGCCTGTGAGCTGTACCAGAGCCATGATTTCCTTCACTCTCCGGGCGATCTCCGTCTTCGGCACCTTCTTCATTTTCAGTCCGTAGGCGACGTTATCGTAAATGGTTTTGTGGGGAAACAGAGCATAGCTCTGAAATACCGTATTGACGTTTCTTTCAAAAGGCTCCTTTTCCTCCACCGCCTGGCCCTCCACCAGGATGCTGCCCGAAGTCGGCTCCTCGAAACCCGCGATCATCCGCAGCGTCGTGGTCTTGCCGCAGCCTGATGAACCCAGCAGGGTCAGAAACTCTCCTTCTTCCACGGAAAGGTTCAAATTCTTTACCACATGATTTTTTCCGAAATATTTGTTTACACCTTCCAGCTGTACAATGCCGCTCATATATCCACCTCTTCCGACTGCTCTTTTTCTGAAGCGGGCAGGCCCGCGTCCGCCGTCCGCTACAGAGCTTTGAATCCCCGCTCTCCTGTACGGATACGGACGACCTCCTCAATGTTTCTCACAAAGATTTTTCCGTCTCCCGCATGGTCTGTGGCACATCTTTCCCGGACGGCCGAGATAATCGGCTCCACATCCTGGTCGTTGACCACCACCTCAATGCGGATCTTGGGCAGCAGATTGATGGTCGTCTGAAAGCCCTTCAGCTCTCTGGTTCCCTGCTCCTCCACCATGCCTTTCTGAGTTCCGCAGCCCATGACCGTGGACAGAGTCATGCCTCCGCAGTTCACCTCGTCCAGAATGTGCTTAATGTCCTCCAGCTTTTCAGGTCTTACGATAATGATAATTTCTTTCATAAACGCTCCTCCGTTCACCGTCTGTCCATATACGGCAAAGGGAGCTGTCTTTTGAGACAGCTCCCTTGCTTTCAGGTCTTGCTATAAGATTTTCGTTTTTCTGCTAATTGATATCTGAGAATATACTCCTTTCCGTACCACGTTTCAAGTGCTCTTTCAGACCATCTTTCCGGGTATTTCGTACCATTTCTGGCCCTTTTGTGTTACATTCCGCCTGCTTTTATTCCATCTCCCGCACCATTTTGAAAAGCTGTACCCTGCTTCTGGTTCCCATTTTATGGTGAATGCTGGAGATATGTTTCTTCAGGGTGTTCGGACTGATGGAGGCCTCCTCGCAGATTCCGGCGCTGTCTTTTCCTTCCAGAAGAAGCTTCAGAATCGCGGTCTCCCTCCGGGTCAGCTCATAGCGCTCCGCCGCCTGGGATACCGAAAGCTTTCCACCCGCCTGTTCGTCCCGGTTCCTGCTGCGGGACAGGCGCCAGGCCAGATGCTCCTTTAAAATGTCCAGCACAAAGATATCCTCATACTGGAAATCCTGCTTCCCGATGGTCCGGTACAGGCTCACCACGCCGAGAAATCTCTTGTTTCTCGCAAGCACCATCTGCAGAGCGAAATGCCAGTTGTTCGGCCTGTAGACCTTCTGGTAATATTCCGTCTGCACCCGGGCCTCATCGGAGATAATATCCGTCTCCCTGTAAATCAGCGTCTTGCCGCTGTACATGATTCCCCTGCTGTAATCCAGCTCGTCATAGGCGGCGCTTAAGCCCGGGTCACAGTTGATGGTCACCGGATCGCAGAGACCTTCGCCCTCCTGGCTGGCCAGATAAAAATCCGCGCTGTCAAAGTCAATCACCATTTTCAACTGCTCCAGGAACTGCTGCCGCATGGTCTCAAAATCCTCCGTGGTATAAATCCTGTAGATCATGCTGTTCAGCAGCAGCCAGTCGTTCGTCTCAAAAGCTCTCATGGTCCCACCTCCGTATACCATTATCCTGCTCTGTGGCAGGGAACCCTGTCTCCGGGGAAAAAAGGGGGCTCCCCGCTCTCGCGGGAAGCCCCCTTCGGCCTGCGCGCCTGGAAGCGCGCGTCTTTTTTGCTTTATTATAGCGGCATCAAACCAGAAATGCAAGCGGCAAATCTGACACATAACACCCCGCCGGCTCCTTCTTTCCCCTCCTTATGGCTGCAACGGCTGCACTTTAATCAAAAATTCTCGTAATATCCCTGTACCGATTTACCACCCGGTAAATCTCCACATACTCTTCTCCCACTTTATAAATGATCACGTAATTCTCCCAAGCTGCATACTTGTAATCTGTTCGGAAACTGACTCTTCTGGAGAGATCTGCACCTATCCCCGGAAACATTTGAAGATTCTCAAATTTACCATAAATTTCTTTCATCGTCTTTGCAGCACATTCTGCATTATCCTCAGCGATATACTCACGAATTTCTTTTAAATCCGCTGCAACCAATGGGTTAATTCGTAATTTCAGCATCGTTTACTCCCCTACAAGTGCTTTTAATTCATCCAAGCTAAGCCAGCCTTCGCCGTCTTTGACTGCCTCCTCTGCCTCCTGTAACCTCATTAATAGCTTTTTCTCTGCACGATCACGCTCATAATCTTCTATATCAAGCACAACAAACCGTCCTCTGCCATTCTTAGTAAGATATACAGGTTCACCTTTGCGGCAGTTTTTCAGGACTTCATTATAATTTCTCAAATCAGATACCGGTAAAATATTTGCCATATTCTTTCAGCTCCTTCCTTGATTCCATATTGTTTCTGCTATCTATATTATACCCAAAAAGCTGTAAAATTCAACGTGAAATTTTACAGCTTTTATTCATGTACCATTTTCCATTAATCAACAAAGTAACGTCTATACCCTATAGAGCAAATGAAAACCACTGACCACACAGTTCTCACAGCAGAATCATGGAAACAAGCACCGTAATGATTCCGCAGACGCCGATGGCAAGGCCGCTCATAGCTCCCTCCGTCTCGCCCAGCTCCAGCGCCCGGGAGGTTCCCACCGCGTGGCTGCAGGCTCCGATGGCCAGGCCGGCTGTCACGGGATTGTCCACCCGAAACAGGCGGATCAGGAAAGGCGCCAGAATGCTTCCGAGAATTCCCGTGAAAATCACCGCGATCACAGTCACCGGCACAATACCGCCGTGGGACTGGCAGACCTCCATGGCAATGGGGGTGGTGATGGATTTCGGGATCAGGGAGGCTGTCATGGCCTCATCCAGGCCGAAAAGCTGACAGAGCAGCCAGACGCTTCCCATGGATGCCAGGGAACCTACCGTACAGCCCACCACAATGGGAATACAGTTTTTCTTCAGGATCTGTATCTTTGTATAGATCGACACTGCCAGGCAGGCCGTGGCAGGGGTCAGAAACATATTGATGACGGCTCCGCCCTCGTTGTAGCTCTCATAGGGAATATCAAAAGCCAGAAGCACCACCGATGTAAGCAGGATCGCAATCAGCAGCGGATTGCACAGAACCGATTTCAGCTGCTTCTGAAGCTTTACGCCGATCCAGAAGGTCAGAATACTGAGGGCGATTCCAAAGAAAGGAGAAGAAAATATATCACTCATCTGTCTGCTCCTTTCCTCCGGCCAAGCAGCCAGATGGTAAGACGGATGCTGTAGGCAGTGGCCGCAAAGGTGATAACCGTGGTAATCACGCAGATCAGCAGAAGCGGCAGCCAGTTCGCTTTCAGGATATCCAGATAGTTGATCACATTCACTCCGGCCGGAATGAAAAAGAAAGCCATATTCGCCAGAAGAAAATCCGACTTCTCCCGGATATGGTCAATCTTCAGCACGCCTGTCATCAGACAGAGCAGCAGAAGCAGCATGGCAATGACACTGGCCGGAAAGGCGATGGGTAAAAGCTCCTCAATCACCGTGGCGATCCAGCACAGGGAAAAGATAATCCCGAACTGTTTGATAATTTTCATAACTTACTCCCTCCTGCCGCCTCCCCGGGCGGCAATGTTTCTCATAAAGTACTTAAATCCACCCGCCGTCCAGCCGGATGATCTGTCCGGTCAGATAGGACGGGCGCTCCGCAAGGGTATAAATCAGATCCGCCGCTTCCGAAGGAAGGGCAAACCGTCCGGCAGGGATCTCCTCTGCAATCTCCTGACGCTCCTCCGGAGAAAAACAGGCGTTCATATCCGTATCCACCGCTCCGCAGGCCACCGCGTTCACCGCGATGCCGCTGGGAGCCAGTTCCTTGGCCAGCGCCCGGGTCAGGGCATTGACCGCTCCTTTGGAGGCGGAATAGGCCGCCTCGCAGGAAGCCCCCACACAGCCCCAGACGGAGGACACATTGATGATGGAACCGGACTTTCTGCGGAGCATATAGGGAATGGCCGCTCTTGCGCAGAGGAAAGCAGAGGTTACATTGGTGCGCATAACCTCCTCCCATTCTTCCAGGGACATTTCCTCCAGAAGGCCCACCCGGGAGATTCCCGCGTTATTAACCAGCACGCCGGCGCCCCCGAAGCTCTCTTCTATCCTGCCGAAAAATTCCCGGACCGCTTCCTCCCGTCCCATGTCTCCCATATAGGTCAGGCAGGTGATCCCCCATTTGGCGTGAAGTCTCCGGGCCAGCTCCTCCAATGTTTCCCGGGAACGGACACAGGAAAGAGCCAGGTTCCAGCCGCCGGCCGCGAAGCGCTCTGCCGCCGCGGCTCCTATCCCTCGGGACGCTCCCGTGATCACCGCGCATTTCTGTTTCATTCTATGCAAATCCTTTCTGTTTTCTTACAGTCATGTTCCCTTTTCCTTCGGAATCCGCCGCGTTTTTCGGATTCGGAACGGGCAGGAAAAGTAAAAGCCGTATTCATGATACACCACTTTATTTATTTTCACAAGACACAGTTTACACGCATATCTTATGGGTGAAGAATGTACTTTCAGTTGATAAGGAGATTGCATGGCGACAAAAATAGTAGTGGACGCCGGACACGGCGGGAGCAACCCCGGCGCGGTATATCAGGGCCGCCGGGAAAGCGATGATGCCCTGCGCCTTGCCATGGCGGTAGGACGGATTCTGGAGGAAAACGGCTATGACGTGAGCTACACAAGAACTACGGACACCACCCAGTCCGTAGGGCAGAAGGCAGCCATCGCCAACGAAGAAGGAGCGGATCTTTTCGTCTCGATTCACCGGAACGCTGCAGAGTATCCCGGGAAATATTCGGGAGTCCAGACACTGATCTACGACGATTCCGGCATCAAAAAGGAAATGGCCCAGAACATCAACGCCAATCTGGAGCGTCTGGGGTTCCGCAACGCAGGCGTAAGCATCCGTCCCAATCTGGTGGTGCTGAACAGCACGCAGATGCCCGCCCTTCTTGTGGAGGCAGGATTCATCGACAGCACTACAGATAATCAGCTGTTTGATTCCCGATTCCAGGCCATAGCCCAGGGGATCGCTGACGGCATCATGGAAACACTGGAAAATCAGAATGTATCAGGAGGAGGAAATATGACTGGAAATTCGATGGGAAACAATATGGGAAATAATATAATGGGAAACGGGCAGAACTGCCCTGTATGCCCCTCCATGCCTGAGGGCACAGGCCCGGAGCAGGAACTGTACCGGGTGCAGGCAGGGGCCTTCCGCGACCGGCAGAACGCCGACAATCTGTTAAGCCTTCTGGAAAACGACGGCTTCCCGGCCTACATCATTTACCAGGATGGCCTGTATAAGGTGCAGGTAGGAGCATATTCCCGTTTAAGCAACGCCATCGCCATGGAGCGGGAAGTGCGCCAGAAGGGATACAATACTTATATTACCACGTAAATACCATACACGAAGGGAGCCGCCCACTGAAGGAACGGCTCCCTGCTTTCATTCTTTCAGCTCTTTCGGCCGGATTTTCCATACATTCTCAGCAGTCCCACTGATACTTTTTCAAATCCACACAGCCGTTTCTTTTCAGCTCCACGCCTTCCTCATGCAGCAGCTCCTCCTGCTCTCTCCAGCCCGGCGCCGGCCTTCCCGCATGGTTCACGACCCGGTGGCAGGGATACTGCCCGTAATATTCCGCCATGCTTAGCACCTTTCCCACCAGCCTGGAATTTTTCTCCCGGCCAATGAGTCTGGCGATCTGTCCATAGGTGGCCACACATCCTTCCGGGATCTCTTCCACCACGGAAAGAATCTCATAAATTAGGTCTTCATCCAGAACGTGCTTCATTCCCCGTGCTCCGCGTCCTTGACCGCCTCTCCGTAATTTCGGATGATGACCTCTTTTCCGGTCCGCTTCTTCGGATCGGAATTGATGGCCCGGCGCACGTCAATCTCCTCAATCAGAAAACCGTCATACAGTTCCCGGATCAGCTCCGTATTATGGTTGGTCAGCATGCAGTATACGCCTTCGTCCGTCAGCCGGCGGAACAGGCCTGCCAGCCGGCGGTGCTCCTCCTCCGCAAAGCCTTCCTTCGTATAAGAATCAAAAGAGGCGGGATTCAAAGGGGCATAGGGGCTGTCAAAATAAACGAAATCCCCTTTCTTTATCCCTTTCAGAGATGCCTCAAAGTCCTGACAGGTGATTGTCACAGATTTCAGAAAAGCGGAAATCCGTTTAATGTTCTCCATATCCATGGAGCGTACCTGCTGCTTCTGATTCCAGGGCACATTAAACTGGCCCTGGGTATTCACCCGGTACAGGCCGTTAAAGCAGTGCTTGTTCAGATAAATGAACAGGGCTGCCATCTCTGTGTCATAATCCTGCAGCCTCAGCTTCTCATTGTAGCGGCTCCGCATCTCATAATAGTATTCCTTAGTACAGGTCACCTTGTCCATGGTATCCAGGAGCACCAGAATCGTATCCAGATGATCCCGGATCTCTGTATAGGTATGGACCAGTTCTCTGTTAATATCATTTAAGAAAGCCCGCTCCGGCTCCAGATAGAGAGCCAGGGCTCCGCCTCCCACAAAGGGTTCATAATATATTCCATATTCATCAGGCATGCGCAACGTAAGCTGCTCCAGCATCTGTCTTTTTCCGCCTGCCCACTTCACAAACGGCACCATCATTCCTGTATTCATCATTTCTCCCCGTTCTTCTTATATTCCTTCTGCCTCCGGCAGTCTTTCCCTTATCACAGGAACACAGCGGGCATGACGCCCGCTGCGCATATCTCTAGTCTACCCCAAACGCACCGTCTGGTCAATCCTTGCATGGCAAATCATGATTCCGAAGGTTCTTTCCCGGTTACTGTCAAAACTTTCTTATCTCATCCTCATCCCCGGCGTCTTTTTCAATGGAACGGATCACCACATCGTAGCCGCCGTCTCCCACCTGTACATGGACCCGGTCTCCCGCCTTATGACCCTGGATGGCCTTTCCAAGGGGCGATTCAATGCTGATGCGCCCTTCCATGGAATTTCCGCGGATGGAAGTCACGAGCTTGATCCATTCTGTCTCGTCCTCATCCTCATAATAAAGCTCCACGCGGGTATTCAGCCCTATCTCATCGGCGCCGGATTCATCCTCGATAATCTCAGCCGTGCGCAGCATCCGCTCCAGGTAGCGGATTCGGCTTTCATTCTGGTTTTTCTCGCGCTTTGCCGCGTAATACTCAAAATTTTCGCTTAAGTCTCCCTGCGCCCGGGCCTCTTTCACCGCCTCGATGGCCTCTTTGCGCACCACAAGCTTTCTGTGGTCAATCTCTTCCTGTATCTTTTCCACGTCATGCTTTGTCAGCTGCTCCCGCATCAAAAATCCCTCTTTTCCATATTTCTTTTGTCCAGTGTCCGGACAGAGATACCGTTGACCTCCACAGAATCGTCCACCGGGATCACCAGACACTGGCGGCCGTCTATCATTCTGGTTTCCACCAGATCGGCCCTTTCCGGATTCACCTGAATCACCACATCCGGCGTCTTAATCTCAAATTTTCTCGTATTGATGATATTGGAGGCCAGAAATTCTGTCTGGGCGCCCGCCGTCTCCTCGTAGCGCTCCTCCAGCTCTTCAAACTTCTCCGCGTCCACGCCGCTGCCTGCCAGAAGCTGTTTTACCTCAGCCTTGTCAAGCACCAGCGGCTCCGGCTCGTCTTTCCGCTCCTCCACCAGCTCCTGGAGCTTTTCGTGGATATTGCGGACCGCCTCATAATCGCATTCCTCGCCCAGAGTCTCCTCAATCATGGCGTTGAAGGTTTCCTTCTGATCTCCCGCGGACAGAGGCGTGCTGCAGCCAAAAAGCTTTTCCACAAAATCATCCCGCAGCTCCTCCGGATTCTTGGAATAATATAGCATACTGTGCAGATCCGTGCTTCTGTCCTGGAATGCCGGAAACAGGAAGCCTGCCATGGGAAGCTCCACCAGCCAGTCCCGCACCCGGGAGCCGAACCGGTTATTCTCCGCGTCGTAGCTTAAGCCTGCTTTGGACAGGTTTACAGGACAGACCGCACAGAGCAGATACTCGTACACCTCGTCGGAAGCGTCAAACATTTCCTCGTTGTCAGAAGACTTTCCCGGTATATCATATGCGCCATGGACCAGAAGAATCAGATAATTTTCTCCATAGTCAAAGCTCTCGATGATCCGGTCATAAAATTCCTCCAGAAGCTCGTCGTCCTTCAGACGGCTTTCCTTAAGGCGCATGAGAAATTCCTGGGCCCCGCCCTCCATCTCCGCGTCCAGCGGAAATTCCAGATTGATCAGGTTCTTTCCTACGGTTCCCGACAGGCTCTTCCGGAAAATCTCAAAATACTTGAAGCACTCTTCCTCCGATTGCGAGAGAAACGCTTCCTTCATCTCGCTTTTTTTATTCTTTTCTCCGTCCACATAGCAGGCGCAGAGCCGCGTCAGCGCGCAGTTCTCCGGCGTCAGCTGCTTTTTGATTTCGGATATCTCTTTCTTATTCATCTATATCTCCTGCTTTCCTCATTCTCTGTCATTTTGTAACGGTTCTGTTTCTTTCCTGTAAGAATTGGGCCCGCACTGAATCGCTATCCGTTTTCTTCTTCCGTACTTCCTGCGCGGATCTCCTCGATGAGCCGCCGCGTGTCCTCCGAAAGCTGCTCAAACAGGTAGTTCTTTCCGCCCGGCTCCGTCTGGCTGACCGTCTCCCGCAGCTGTTCCTTCGTAAGCTGCACCAGCTCATGAAGTCCGGCCGCCGACAGCCTGGCCGCTCCCTGGCCCAGAATAATCACCTGTTCCAGACCGTCGGACGTAGCCACCGTCACCCGGTGCTTTCTTCCGATCTCGTGAACCGTCTTTTCTATGTACTGATCGGCCGTCTCGGCCTCCTTTGTATACACTACATGGATATTGTGGTATTTCATGACTTCGCCCCGGTTTCCTTCCACCCGGTAGGCGTCAAATACCAGAATCACCGTACAGCCAAGAGCTCCCTGCAGATCGCAGAGAATGTCCATCAGCCGTCCCCTGGCCGATTCCAGGTTCAGCTCTGACAGCTCTTTGAGCTCGTCCCAGGCAAAAATAATATTGTAGCCGTCCACCAGAAGATATTCCTTTTCTCCTCTCCGGCTCTTGATCTTACGGACCGGCTCATCCTCCGGATCGGGACGGAAGACCCTCTCCCGGCGTCCCACACCCTGCCGGTCACGGCGGATAGGGCCATAAGTACGCTCAAAAATTTCCTCCAGCTCCTTCGGATCTACCGCGCCCAGAGAGGAACGGCTCTGCCTGGCGGCGGCAAGGCCGGTGCGCTCTGCCGTCTTTTCAGGCCGGAGCGCGCTTTCCAGGTGCATATAGGAAAAGACCTGATTCCAGGGCACATAAAAGCCTGCCCCGTGGGCGCAGAAGACAGACCCTGTGGGATTCTCCGCATCCAGTTCCGAGTCGTAGCCTGCTGCCGCGATCACCTCATCCGCGTCCGCGCAGGGACCGTAGCCCTTCAGCACGCAGGAAAATCTGCCTTCTCCTTTTGTGTAGGCAGTCACCTCAGCGCTGTACCCCTGCAGCTTCGATACCGGAGCCATGCCGGTCAGCAGCATCAGTCTGCCTTCCTGGCCCGGCTCAGAAAAGCTTCCTCCCATCTTCTGGATGTCCGTCATGGCCCGGCCTACCCGGTCCGGCGGCACCTCCAGACGGAACTCATAAAAGGGCTCCAGAAGCACAGACTCCGCCTGCTTCAGGCCCTGGCGCACTGCCCGGTAGGTAGCCTGGCGGAAATCACCGCCCTCCGTGTGCTTGGGATGGGCCCTGCCGGACATCAGCGTGATCTTCATATCCGTGATGTCCGATCCCGTCAGCACTCCCGGATGGTTCCTCTCCCGCAGATGAGTCAGAATCAGCCTCTGCCAGTTCCGGTCCAGCACATCCTCGCTGCAGCGGCTTTCAAAGACCAGTCCGCTGCCCGGCTTCCCGGGCTCCAGCAGAAGATGGACCTCCGCATAGTGGCGCAGGGGCTCAAAATGGCCCACGCCCTCCACAGTGTTCCGAATCGTCTCCTTATATACGATACTGCCCGCGCCGAATTCCACCGGCACGCCAAAGCGCTCTTCCATCAGATTTTTTAAAATCTCCAGCTGAACCTCGCCCATCACACGGACATGAATCTCTCCAAGCTCCTCTCTCCAGACCACATGGAGCTCCGGAAGCTCCTCCTCCAGGGTCCTTAAATTTCCCAGGAGCTCATGAAGATTGACGCCCTCCGGCGGAAGAAGCTGATAAGTCAGCACAGGTTCCAGCTCCGGCACAGGTCCGTTCTCCTCAAGGCCAAGCCCCTCTCCCTCATAAGTGCGGGACAGACCCGTCACTGCGCAGACCGTCCCTGCCTCCGCTTCCTGAATGGGCTGAAATCCGGCCCCGGAATAGAGCCGGAGCTGGTCTGCCTTTTCTTCCCATACCTCTCCGTCCCGCTCTCCGGTCAGATTCTGCTTCACCTTCAGGCTGCCTCCGGTCACCTTCAGATAGCTCAGACGGTTTCCCTGGCCGTCTCTTCCTATCTTATAGACACGCGCGCCAAACTCCCCGGGATAAGACGGGCAGATCAGAAAACGCCCAAGCCCCTTCAGGAACTCTTCCACGCCCTCATCCTTCAAAGCGGAACCAAAATAACAGGGAAACACCTTTCTGTCCGCTATCTTTTCCGCGATTCGTTCATCCGGGAGCTCTCCCTTCTCCAGATATGCTTCCAGAAGCTCCTCATCACAGACCGCCAGATCCTCCCACAGCTCCCCTGGGCCGCGGTCCTCTGAGAAGTCCACGCACCGCTCGTCAAGCTCCGCTCTCAGCTCTGCCAGCAGGGTTTCTCTGTCCGTTCCCTGCTGATCCATCTTGTTGATAAAGAGAAAGACCGGAATCCGGTACTGGGACAGCAGGCGCCACAGGGTTCTCACATGGCCCTGCACACCGTCCGCTCCGCTGATAACGAGAATACAGTAATCCAGTATCCACAGGGTGCGCTCCATTTCCGCCGAAAAATCCACATGTCCCGGCGTGTCCACAAGAGCTGCCTGAATCAGAGATTCCCGCTCTGCCCCGCTGTCATCCGCGCCGCTTCGGGCGGCCAGGGCCAGCTGCGCCTGGCTGGCGAAAATCGTGATTCCTCTGGACCGCTCCAGCTCATAGGTATCCATATGGGTATCCCCATGATCCACCCGTCCGGCTTTACGGATGCTGCCGCAGTGGTAAAGCATACTCTCCGCAAGGGTCGTCTTCCCGGCGTCCACATGGGCCAACAGACCCGCACAAATATGTTTGATAGGCTTCGTTTCGTTGGCCTGTCGGCCCATAAAAAATCCTCCTCTCGTAAAGACATACTATAGATTAGTATATCACAAGAGGAGGGCAGCGTCGAGATATAGATTTGAACTCGCCTACAGCCTACGGCGTGTTTCCCATAGGGAGCTTTGGATAAATATGTAGGGTAAAGTCTCCTTCTGGAGTTCGATACATTGTGATTTTCTTCATGACAATTTTCCACAACCGATTTTTTTCTTCTACCGATAGGTGGGGATAACTGTCCAGGATTTGCTGTGTTGTAGGTATTACCTCTGCTTCAATGCTTTTCGTACTGCTCTTGGATTCCTTCTGCTTCAGCAGGTCATCCTCTGAGGCTTGCAGCTTTCGAAGCTCTTTCATCAATGTCTCATTGCGTTTTGTGAACATTTCAACGGTATAAACGCCTTTCTCTAAGTATTCGCAAATATTGTCCTGTTGTGTGCGAAGTTGAGCCAGTTGACCTTGAACAACAGATAAGGCTGTATCAATAGGATCTGTTTGAGGAAGATCATCTGATTTTACCCTGATCGTATATTCTGCCAACCAACTTCTCATTGCATCCAAAATCGCATCCTCTGCAAAATCACATTTGATTGCCCGACAGTTACACCCCCTAGTTGGGCAGCGATACCAAGGCAATGTACTCTGCTTTTTGCTAGGGACATTTCGCTTCATAAGCGCACCGCATTTTTCACAATATAAAATAGAAGCAAAAGGATTAGCCAACTTCCTGTTTGTATTAACCGAAACATGGCCTCTTTCTCTCTGCTTGGCCTTTACGGCGTCCCACTGTTCTTGAGTAACGATTGGATCATGCAAGCCTTCATATAACTCATAATCGTGAGACTTTACCCTCTTTTTTACAAGGCAGGCAGATCATCGCCAAACTCCTGCCGCAGCCAGGCGGCGGTGTCCTTTTCACGGGCGTGGTCCTTCATATAGCGCACGACTGCGTGCTTGCTCTCAATATTGCCGTTCCATTCCTGGATAGCCGCGTCAATCTCGGCTTGGGTCAGCGTCCGGCGCTGGGGCGCTGCCGGGCGCTCTGTCGTGGTATGGTGTTCCGGCATAGAAAAAGGACCGGGCGTTTGTACGCTCGATCCTTCGTCGATGGCTTTTATTTGTTCCGCTTCGGAGAGGAACAGGTTTAAGGTCAGCTGTTGATAAGTTCCGCTAGCAGGATTTCTTCCGCCTGAGCCTTGCAGGTGTTCATCAGGCCCACCCACTTCATCGGGTCGCGGGCTTTCAGCTGCTCCGTTGCGCCCGCTGCCTCGGCCAGCTTCGGCATCATCTGCTCCAGACGCCGGTTCGCCGTCTCGTCGATCTCCGCGAGGTGCGGGTACAGCTTCTCGGTCATCAACAGCTGGTTGTACAGGATGGGCCGGTGCTCCTTCAGATAGGTTTTCCGCATCCTGCCGTACTTGCCCAGGGGCCTCGGCGGCTGCTCGGTCAGCTTCAGTTCGGGAATCAGATAGTCCCCGTTCTGGATGTAGGTCAGGTTGTTCTCCATGTGTGACGCTCCTTTCCGCGATCTGTGCGCGTTCGTAGTTTTGGATGGTGACGCCGATCTGCCGCAGCACCTGCTGACTTGCCTGGCTGACGGCTGTTCCCAGCGCCCTGACAGTGGCCGGGGTGTTGAAGTCAAAGATCGGCATGAAATCTTCGTAATCAAAGTGCTGTTCCGGCTCCAGTCCGCAGCGGGACATCAGGGCATAGGCGATGCTGACAGTGGCGGCTGATTGGAACTGTACTCCGATGTCAATTTCATCATATTCCTCCAGGAATGAACCGTCAACGATGTGGCGAATGTCCTGTTGATACTCCGTCCAGTATTCCTCTGCCAGTTTTCCGGCCACACGGGTCAGCTGTTCGGCAAGATCGCTCCCGGTCATTTCATAACGGTTTTCCAGCATGGCTGCGACCGGAGCAGTATGGGATTCTTCCAGCGTCCACAGCCAGGGGGTGCGGGAATGTTCACGGGTGCCGGTGTCGGAAATATCGAACACATAGCGCAGACGGAGCCGGTCGCCGGAATCATCCACCAGGGCGATGCCCTTGGAACCGCGCCGGACGTAGCGGCCCATACGGTTGTTCCACAGGTCATACTCGGCGCAGGCGGTGGCATCCGGGCGCTGGGCGTAAATCATCATCTGCTCATGGAACGGGTACTTATAAAGGCGCGCGGCAGTGGTAAGAAAAGCCGTCCATTCCTTCCAGCTTCCCACAAGCTGGGTCGATACCTGTTCGGCCATCTGCCGGTAAAATTCAGCTTTGGATGGCATGGTTATTTATCCTCCTTTCAGTTTTGGGTAAAAGAAAAGCAGGAAACCTTGAAGATTTCCTGCTGCTTATACCATTATTACCTATTTTTTTGCCAGAATACAGATATGATGTTTTTTGTTTTTCTGATCGATAGTAATTTCTGAAAATCCTGCTTCAGTTAGAAAAAATTCTAACTGCTCTACAGTATAAATTTTCATGTTGTCAATGATTTTCAACCACTTATCATCCGCTTTATTTGTACCATCGGATTCATTCACAATTAAAAAACAGCCACCTTTTTTGAGGATTCGGTACACCTGTTTAAAACTCTCAAGAGGTCCCGGCCAGAAATATACAGTTTCAAATGCTGTAGCCAAATCAAAAGTGTCTGCGTTAAAAGGAAGCTGCAAAACATTTGCATGAGTAACCTGCAATCTTCCGTTTTTAATCGCTTGCTGATTGAACTGTTTTGTTTTTTGGACAGAAACCTCAGAGTAATCTAAAGCATGCACCGTTGCAGCCGGAAATCGCTTTAATAATTCTGCTGCATTTCGCCCACCTCCACACCCCAGATCTATGATTTTAGATGGGTGCAATTTTGTAATATGCTCCATCCCCCAATCCGAAACAGCAGCGTGGCCTTTATTCATACTTTTCACCATAAGTTCGCCCAGCAAGCCTTCTGGTTTTCTTGTGCTATTAAATAATTTTTTTACAATTCCCATTTCCCATTCCCAACCCCTTCTTGATATATTTATATCTTTTTCCTGTATTCAATTCCTAAAATAAACAACCCAGTGATAAATATGATTGAAAAACAACCGATGGGAACAGCAATACCATGTTCAAGCATGGTACAAATCAATCTGCCCGGTGGTGTTATCCAACTCGTTACGGGATTTAAGATACAAGCCGCCAGCAGAATCACAATGCCAATCGTTCCACTCAAAGTTAAAAAACCGCCAATTAGTGTTTTTTTCATAGCCTCTACCTCTTTGTACATCCGAAGATATTTCCAGTTAGCATCAACTAACTATAAATATACCACAACAGGCAGCAATTATCAAGTATTTGCTTATTCATCAAAATCCGGGTACAGTTCCAGCTGAGCAAACGCATCGTCGCTCATAGCCTGGAGCTTCATCAGGGCGCTGTCCGTCAGCTCCCGCAGTTCCGTTTCCTCCGGCGAAAGTTCGCCGCGCATCTCGGTCAGAGCCTCCATCAGCCCGGTGCGGCTGCCGGTGTTGTAGATACAAAGCAGGTTCATTTCTTCAAAAGTAAAGTTTCCCATTCGCTGCTGTGCCGGTGGTTTCGTGCCGCTGTTCTCCCACTGGACGGGGCGCTGTATGCCGAGATCATCCAGAGCCGGGACAGCGTGAAGCGGTGCGCCGTGTGCGGTGCTGCATTTACACCGAAATCCAACCGGGCGAAATACTGCCCCGATTGTGCGGTGCGGATGCGCCGAAAGCAAGAGGCCGAAAGGCAGCGGAAAAGATACCTGCAAACTACGCAGTTAAGCCGCTGAATAGGCCGCCACAGCGGGCTTCTGACAAGCGATTGACGGGGCGGCAATAGGATTTCTCCAATCCCCGCCGAAACAGGCTTTGAAATGCGTAGAATAAACCCATAGGAAAACGCCGGGCGCAGGGCCAGCAGGCCGCCGCGTCCGGCGCTTTCTTATTACTCAAATTCATTTTCAATCTGAATGTTTGCTTCACAATTAACCTTTTTTAACGCACTTTGACATTTGCTGATTGTTCTCTCGATATATTGCTGCCGCACTTTTTTCAACACTTGTTCATCCGACGTTACATAGACACCTTGCCGCGTTTTGAACAATACTTTTTGAACTGTAAGTTGCACAAGTGCTTTTCGCAAAGTGTCTTGACTTGTATTTGCTTCTTTGATAAGCACGGTACGGGATGGAAGTTTACTTCCCGGTGGAAACTCGCCATGTAAAACACGAAAGAATATTTCATCCGCAAGTTTCTGATACAACCGTTCTTTAGTGTCAATCGCCCAATTCATCATTTTTTCTTTGAATACCCCAAGAGGCTAACTACAATGGATATTATAAAAATAGCAATAGCTGCAACGCAAATCCAAAATAAATAGGTTGAAATTGAAGTCGGAAGCTCGGATAAGCCGGGGCCATCCTCGAAAAATTTAATCATATAAAAGATCGGAATTACAACAATTAAACCCATTGTTTGTGCAGAACGGAAACCAAACCAAAAGGTAAGAGGTAAACAAATTCCTGTCCAGATCAGAGGAACAACAATGGCGCTCAATACTGATAGCCCCAATAACATGATGTCAAACTTGCCATGAATCACGCAGGACACCAAAGAGAATACAACACTGCCAATAACGCTAACTATCAGGGTAATCAGGACAGAAAGATACTTGCTGACAATCACAGATGTATTGCTAATGGGAAGGGCTTTCTGATATTTTTTCCAATCAACCTTTTCATCTGTGGCGAACGTCATAATATTCTGCATACTTACTGTCATGGCCAGCATGATGCTCCCCATCAATCCGCCGTAAACACCAGCTTTTGTCAAAAGTAATGCAATCGCAACAACAGCAATCAGGATTAGCTTTTTATCAATGCTCCTAAAGAAAAGCTGAACGTCTTTATAAATCAATCCTCGCATGATGTTCCCCCCTTAATATAGAAAAGCATTATATCTTCCAGAGTTGCATTATCCACAATCATATTTTTATATTTTCTCTTTGCCAGTTCCTTGTCTTTTACCAAACATTCAATTCCGGTGGTTGTTTGGCGAGAAATAAGGTAGTCGTCCGGGGACAAAGAGGGAAAATCGCTACGGCGGCATTTCAATATACCGTAATGGTAGACCAAATCGTCCTTTTGTTCCTCAAAAATAATCTTTCCTTGATGAATTAGAATTACATAATCGGCAATTTTTTGAATGTCGGACGTAATATGCGAAGAAAAGAAAATCGCATGGGATTCGTCTTGAATGAAATCTAAAAACAGGTCTAATATCTCGTCACGAACAACTGGATCAAGCCCCGTAGTTGCTTCGTCCAGAATTAGTAACTTGGGTGAATGAGCCAATGCACAGATTATAGAGAGCTTCATTTTCATCCCTTTTGAAAAAGAACCGATGGGTTTCTTTTCAGGAATTTTGAACTTCTTTAGATAGCCGTAGTATAGCTCGTTATTCCATGCGGAAAAAACGCCAGATAAAATTTTCCCTATAATTCTCGCATTGAAAACATCATGGAAATTACATTCGTCAAAAACAACTCCTACATCATTTCTTGCAGAACAACGAGAATTATTTTTTCCGAGAACTTCGATCTTTCCGGCATCAGGGCTTAATTCATCAAGAATGAGGTTTATTGTTGTACTTTTGCCTGCTCCATTCTCACCAATAAACCCAACAATTCTTCCTTGGGGAACACGAAAAGATACATGATCCAACGTGAAATCCCCTAATGATTTACACAAATCTGTTACCAAAATACTGTCCATACAATACCTCGCTTCTATTCTTCGTAAAACAGTTTCAAAATGTTAGCCATTTGCTGATAATCAATCCCGTGTGACCGGCCAATTTCAGCCACCTTTTGTAACAATCCTTCGGCAATTCTTAGTTGTTCTTCTTGGATAAATTGCTTATTCTGGGCCGCAACAAAACTACCTTTGCCAGACACCGTTTCTATAAAACCATCTCTTGTCAAATCCTCATAGGCTCTTTGAACGGTAATGACACTAAGATGCAGGTCTTTTGCTAAAGCACGCATAGAGGGTAATGCTTCACCTGCCGAAAGCGTTCCGTCCATAATCATGCTTTTAATTTGAATACAAATTTGTTCATAAATCGGCTTATCACTACTATTGCTGATAAGTATTTCCATTTTATCACCGTACTTTCCGTACTTGGCGTACTTATTCGATAAGTACAGTATAGTCACACTTATGCAAGTTGTCAATAGAAAAGAACACAAATGCAAAACAGCTACACAAGTTAAATGCCAAAAGACAGCGGAAAAGATACCTGCAAGCTACGCAGTTAAGCCGCTGAATAGGCCGCCATAGCGGGCTTCTGACGGACGATTGACAGGGCGGCAATAGGATTGCTTCAATCCCCGCCGAAACGGGATTTGAAATGCGTAGAATATCCCCCATAGGAAAACGCCGGGCGCAGGGCCAACAGGCCGCCGCGCCCGGCGCTTTCTTATGGGCTGTTCAGAATGGCCCGGATCAGTCTGCTTTGTAATCGGCGCTTCATGTACTCGTCCACCCGCACACGAGGCGTACCGTCCAGATCGTAGAGCGTCCGGGTACAGAGCTTGTCCATGTAGCCCTCATAGTACCGCAAGACGCGCTCCACGGCCAGAGGATCACCGGCGCGGGCCGCCTCGATCACAGACAGGGGCAACAGCGCCCGCCCACAGAAAGTCGGTTGCTTCATTTCGGTTTCCTCCTTTCGTCCTCCAATCGTTTCCGCAATTCGTTCAGGGCCTTGGTGCGGTGCCGCTGGACGGCGCTGCGGGACATTCCAACAAGTTTGCTGATCTCGCCGTCTGTCAGCTCCAACACACAATGCAGGATCAAAATGCCCTGCTCCTGTTCCGGCAGACTGGCAAAGGCAGCGGCCACTAGCTCGTCACGGATATGCAGAGTGTAGCCATAGGCCGTGAATAGGAAGTTGTCGCTTGGGTATTCGTCCACTGTGCAGAGCTTGTCCATTTCATGCTGGGACAAGGCGCTGAACTCGGTTTCCCGGTTCCGCTGGCGGCCCAAATCCCGCAGGTGGGTTCTGGCCTCGTTGCGGAGAACGGTTTTGCAGAAAGCGTCAAACCGGCAGCGTTCTCCATAACCATCAGGGGTGTACTTCATCTTCTCACCCCCGATCTGCGGGAGAGTGAGAAGCCGGGGCCGGTTGCGCCGCCCCCTTTGTCTATGTTGCTGCGGCAGCTCCGGCCCGCACCGAAAAACCGCAGGAACCGACAAAATTCGCCCGGCAGGTCATAGACCCACCGGGCGGAAATGAAAGATATATGAAGTTGTCTTACATGGTATAGTTCATACTCGTGGCCGGAGCTGCCCCCTGTTGGGTACAGGCTTTTTTTAAGAAATTACGCTTTTGAAAAACAGAACATATCAGCATGGCGGCTCCCTCCGTGGGCCGCCGATCCTGCGCCGGGAAAAGAGAAACGGCGGCCTTGATTTCTCAAAACCGCCGCTGGAATATGTGGAATGAGCGCACGAAATCAACCTGCCCGGCAACGGTTTTTTTCTTTTCTGCCGCCGGGCAGAATGTTACATATAAAACGGAATTGTCAAAATTCCTTTTTTGCAATAACTATGTATGAGGAACTATTTGTGTGTTCATAACAAGTCACATCAAAATGAGCTGTTTCCAGAAACGCCATAATTTCTTTTTGAGAATATATTTTTACATCACCATCATTGCTGTATGGCAAAAACAAATTCATTATCTGGCGAATGGGAAATGGTTTCCAGTAGTCACTAATCAATAATCTTCCGTTGGGCTTTATAACCCTACAAAATTCTATAATTGCTTGCTGAGGATTGCAGGATACGGTACTTCCGAAGCTGAAACAGCAGCTTGCCGATACAAAAGGGATTTTCAAAGGTAAGGAGCGCAAGGCGCTCACAGAGCAGATACAGCGGACAGAAAAGGAAATCGCTGAAAATCTGGATAAACTGCCCGATGTTCTGAAAGAGGACGGTTATCCCGATGTGCAGGCGTTCATGGCAACCTACCGCAAGGCGGAGGCTGTTGTGGAGCAGTACAACCGTGACCTTGCCGCATGGGAGCGGCAGGTCAGGGAAAAACAGAAACCCGCCCAAAAAGAGCAGGCAAAGCCGCCCCGGCGGGAGAGCGTGCTGAAGCGCCTGCGCCAGCTTCAGGCGGAGGGCAGAAGGCAAAAGCCAAAGCCCAAAACCCACGACAGGGAACGATAGCTTTCACATCGAAAACAACACCGCAGGCTTCCTGCGGTGCATACATAAAGAATGCGCCCCGTGGCTTTCTTCCACAGAGCGCATGTTATATATGGATTTATTTGCTATATTTTCTCTTGCGGCTGTAAACGGCTGTGCCGGTCAGGGCAGTGCCCGCTGCAAGCAGTACCGCAATCCAAAGGGCGATATTGCTGTCATCGCCGGTCTGCGGCGATTGGGTATCGTCAGTAACAGCCGCTGCCTTGATGGTAAATTCCGTAGTAGCAGTACCGGTTTCAGAAACGATAGCCAGTGTGTGTTTGCCCACAGACAGAGTTTCCAGATAGGAAGTTTTCAAAGTGACAATGGTGCTGCCTTCCTTTACTGTGTAGTTGGAAGCATCCAGGTCTTTGCCGTCTACCTGTACCTTCTGGAAGTGTTTATAAGCTGCATTGGAAGTAAAGGTAAGACCGTCCTTTGTGCCTTTCTGCCAGCTACCGTTTGCCCCGGCTGTGATGATGACCTTGAAATCGGAAGCAATCGCACCGCAGACAGTACATTTGCCATTGTCATAGCTGTGGCCGGTGGCCGGGATGTCTGCCACATCCTTCGTATCCGTGTGGATCTGGCCGTTAAATTCAACGGTTGCCGTATAAGTGGTTACGCCTGTTTCCGTGCAGGTGGCTGGCGTCTTTACTGCTGATGTAACCGTTACCACCGGAGTTTCCTTATGGGTTTCATCCTTTTCACAGGTAAATGTCACGGTGCAGGTTTTTCCATCCTCCGACCAGCTCCATTCCGGTTCGCCATAGCTGTGGCCGGTGGCCGGGATGTCAACAATCACTTTTGTCTGTGTCACCGCCCAATCAGCCTCAAAGGTAGCCGTATAGGTGGTTTCGCCTTTCTCTGTGCAGGTCGGCGCTTTGGTCTGTGCATCTGTTACCGTTGCCTTGGATGTTTCCGTATGAGCGCTGTCATTTTTGCAGGTACGGGTAGCCGTACAGGTGCTTCCGTCATCGCCCCATGTGTAAACCGCATCGTTCCAATCATGATTAATTGCGCTAATAATCCAGGAATCCTTTGCAATTTCGGTATCACCGTTGGCGTCGCTGAAGTATTTATCGCAGGTGTCGCAAGTCCAGTATTCTTCGTTTCCATTCACTGTGCAGGTTGGTGCTTTATATTCGATCTTTACCAAATTATGTTTTACCTTGAGGAGAGCAACGTCACTTGTTACTTCATCTATACTGTTTTTCACAACACAACGGTATTGAGTGCCGCTCATGTCCATTGTGGTAGTCGCAATGGTATAGGTGGCGTTGGTTTCGCCTGTAATATCCGTCCAGCTTTGGCCGTTGTCGGTACTTTGCTGCCACTGATAGGACAACGGCTCAGTGCCGGTGACTTTCACGTTAAAGGTGGCAGTTTCATTTTCTTTTACTTCCACATCCTGTGGTTGGGTGGTAATAGTGGGGGCGATTTTGAGCGTGCCATTGCCGGTCGTTGTGCCTTCCAGCTTGCCACCGCTCTCTACATTGATGGTGCCGTTGTTGGTCAAAGTCTTTCCATCCGGGACGGTCAGGCTGGCGTCCTTTCCGATGGTCAGGGTTTCGTCATTACCGATCTCCAAGTCCTCCTGCAAGGTCACATCGCCGTAGACAGTGCCGCTCTTGCCGTTAAAGACGATACCTCCGTTGCCATCGCTGCCTGCACCAACCTGAACAACCGTTTCCTTATTCTGAGCCATTATTTGACTGTTTCTTGTATCCACCACTGCGTTGCCGCTGACGGTCAGGCTGGAAGTGCCAGCATTGCTCGTGCCAGACCAATAATAGTAAATTCCGACATTACCATTGCCACCGGTGGTCAGGATTCCATTATTTACCGTAATAGTAGAAGTGGATGTTGCGTCGGTACTAGAGATTAGATAAACTCCATACTGGGCAGGAGATGAAGCTGTAACATCCGCACCGTCGATATCCAGGTTCGTATTCTTTGAACTACAAAGCGTAATTCCTGAATTACTCCCTTTCGGTTCGACATCTAAGCTGCCAGAACCCTTAATAGACAAGGAGGCATTTTCAGTCGTGGACTCTACACGAATCCCGCCGGTTCCCGTTATGGTACTCGTTCCTTGGGATACTACTATTTTGAGAGAAACATCGGCAGTTTGACTAAAGGCAATCACGCTACCTTCGTAGGTGTAACCTTCTGCAACTTTCACAGTTTGATCGTGAGTAATCTCCGCCTGATTCAGCGTAAGGGTGAAGGTGGCGGCGTCATAGTAAAACTGACCGCTGGCAGGTTCTGTACCGTCAACCTTTGTCCAAGTTCCATTTTTGTTTTCATAGCAGCCGCTTTCTGTGATTTGCTGACCGCCTATAAACAGCTTAATTTCGCCGGTTCGCAAAGTTGGTGCTGTCAACAGCAGAGCTGCACCGACGCAAACCTTGTCCAGCTCGGCACCCTCCGCAGAGCAGACCGGACAATCCCCATTGATTTCTTCCTCGGTGCAGAGGGTTTCACAGGTACATTCTTCCGGTTGTGCGTCGGACGGAGCCTCTGGGTTCCCGCTGTCCTGTGCATTGCAAATCTCGCAAACATAGGTGCAAGGCGTTCCCTCTGTGGCGGGAACATAGCCGCAGGCTTCATCGTGGGTGTGATTGCAGGCTTCCGGGTCGGTCAGCCCGCCGCAACTCTCATCGTGTTCATGGGAACAGGGAATTTCCGCAGTCCCCTCGGTGTAGCTGCAGCTTTCATCATGCTGGGTGTGGTGTTCACACAGCCCGCTTGCGCTTGTGACAATACCGCTGTCCTGTACGCCTGCTTCGGCAAACGCCATTGTCGGCAGCATGGACACGATCATGCACAGGCTGACAATTGCTGCAAACAATCGTTTTTTCATAATGTTTCCTCCTTGTTTGCGCCTGTGTTCATTTGCTTTGCCGAAACACAGCGCATATTTTCATTGTGGCAGGCACCCAGAATGGATTCGGCTGGCTGCCGGAAGTAGACGCAGGAACCGCAGTCAATACTTGCGGGATCATCATCTACCATGACGGCGTGAGGGCAGGCGTCCTCAATAGTCAAAAGAATAGGACGTCCCTCCGGGGTGTAGATCGGGGATTGTTCTATAAACAAACTGTAATCCTCGATTTCTTTTTTAGAGTGTTCGTCCCATCGCAAAGGAATCTCTATCACCTTCCCCTCATATTCATAGCGATTGATTTTACTCATGGGCACCACCTGCTTTCCAATTTTCACTCCCTGTTTTCATGGCAATAAATGCCCGCAGGGAAGTACGAATTGCATTTAACTGTAACTGTAGATAGTCCTCGTCCTCAAACAGCGCATAATGAACACAGGCACGGACAAACAGATAGGTCATGCCCTGGATAAAATCTGTGGGCATCCCCAGTTTGCCGGAAAGCAGTTCGGCATAATTGTGATACCTGATATTAACACCTTTGAAAAATTCCTTGCCGTATTCCCGGTACTTTGGGCTTGCATACACCTGATACATAAAGCGGTATTTTGCTCCGTGGAGTTTTGCAGTGAGATAAGGCATTTCCCGCAAAAATCGTTCGATGTCAGCAAAACTGGTGGGGGCCTGTGCCATAAAGTCATTTTCCACCTTTGCCATACAGTGAGCGGTGGCTTCGATTACAAGATTATCCTTACTTTCAAAATAATAAAGTAAGCTCCCATTGGTAACCCCACAAGCATCTGCAAGCATTTTCAAACTCGTGTTTTCCAATCCGTTTTCACAAAAAGTATCAAAGCAGGTTTCCAGAAATGCTGTACGCCTTTCCGGGATCCCTTTTTCTTGCAATATAATTCACCTCCTGCTTTTTTTGATTGACTAAGCGGTAAATTCTATGAGAAAAAAATTGTACTGTTTATCAGGCAACACAAAAAGGCGTACCCCATCCGTATAAAAACGGGCGGAATACGCCTTTGAAAAATATGCGATTGTACTCTTGACAAGGAAAAAGGGCGCAGTTATGCTGTGTTTGCTTGCTTGCTTGCTTGCTTGCTTGCTTGCTACCAGTGTGCTTCCTGCCGCCATTTTTGTCAAGCCCCTTTCTGAACATAAATATACATATAAAATTTTATCACAAATCCCGCTGATTTTCAACCTCTATTCGAGAAAAAATGGGGTGCGCTATCAACAATTCAGGTCGAATCATCTATTCCGCCGTGTAGACATTTAGAGGTCAAAAAGGCGTGATTTTAAGCCGTTTCCAGAGCCTAAACTTTGAGGGGCAAAGTGTTTGTACCCTTACCCCTCGTTTTTGCGTCTGAAAGCGTTACAGGCTCATTTTTGCAGCTTTATCATTACCTCGTCTATAAGGTCTGTATATCTGCCCTGCGCCAGCAGCTTATTGCGGTACGCAAGCAGGGCGTTAAAAACATACCGTCTTTCTTCTGCCGTCAAATAAAGGTGGTATTTCTTCTTTCTCATACGAAGATCACCTCGGCATTGACGGTTTCCGTAACCGCCAACCGGAGGGCGTTCATTCTCTGCACCCACTCCATTTGATTGTCGGTTTTCAGCGTTTCGGTAATGCCCTCACGCTCTGCCCGCTGCTTCATAAGACGGTCAAACAGCTCCTGCGCCTGTTCCTCAACATCGGCAAGGTAGGAATGCAGCCTGCCGCTTGTCAAAAGGCTGGTATAAAGCGCCTTTTTATGCTCACGGATATACCGCAAATGCCGCTGCCCCCATACGCCGATGTGCCGTTCTTCTTTTTCGGTTGGTAGTTCCAAGCAGGGGATATAATAATCGCCCCATAGCTCATACCAAAGACCGTTTTGCTCGTTGTAGATGTACTGTTTCATTTTGTAATCCTCCAAAATTATATATTCGCACATACATCACAGTTTCCCGATTGCCACACTCTGTTATATCTTGTTATGAGATTTTCTTGCCCTTGTATTTGCCCTTATGAGCAAGGAGAGAAAGAGTAAACTTGTGTGTAACCGTATAAAGAGATAAGGAGAATACATTGCGATAAATCCTTTATTTTCAGGGCTTTTGGAGGATTTTATTAAAACACTGTAACCTCTGTTGAGAGGTCATAATTTACTGATATTCAAATTCTTATTTGTCACTTGGTGACTTTAGGGAAAAGCATAGCACAAATCTGTGAAAAAATCTACATCATCTTAGCCTGTTGCCGGAAGTGAAGTACATAGGCCGTCGCCTCCTTTCTGCGTTTGGGCAAAAAGAAAAGCCGCAGACTTTTTTCAAAATCTTCGGCTTGGCCGGGGAACAGAAAAGGGCGCTGTCATACTTGACAACACCCTGTTTCTGTCTGATTATTCAGTTGTTTTGACCTGCCCCGTTTTCCGCTGCCCTAAAAAACATTGATTTTACTGGGTTTTTTCATGTTTTCTTATGGCAACGCTCTTTTTCCTGGGTGTTTGTTTACGAGTGACGGCGGTGTTTTTTCGGTTTGAAATCGAGGATATGCCCCTCGATAATGCGGGCGTACCGCTTGATTTTGATTTCCCGGCGTTGCTGGCTTAAAAGAGCGGCCTGATACCCATCCTCAGTCAAAAACAGGCGCATCTCATCGCCGGGGCTGCCATAGGCGGCGCGGGGAGAGCGGACGGAAAACTCGATCATCCAGCGGGTCTCATCCCGAAATCGCTCCACAGCGAGAATGTTATGTCCTTTCAGCTCCCTGGCTGAAATATCCCTCATAGGCAACTCCTTTCTCAGCGGTCGTGCTGCTGCTGACGGCGGCGCTGCCACTGCTCCAGCAGTTTGATGATCGTCTCCTGCATCCTGGCTGGCGTGTAGCTCTTGGGGAAATACTTCCGCAGGGTGTCGCTGGTGAAGGTGACTTTATCCAGGTCGCTTTTCTTTTCCTCACTCATAATGGCCCGCATCACGTCGATGTTGAGGCGCCCTTCCTGACTGAACTTTTTCAGCCGCTGGGCCTGGGAGAGAGAAGGGGTGGCCTGCTCACTATCCATTGCGTCCAGAAGCTGCATCTGTTCCTCTTTTTTGAGGAAGGATAGCTCATAGGCCGGATTGACGGCGATTTTTTTCTCATCCACCATGTCCAGTAGTTCAGGAATCAGCTCGGTGAGGCGGATATAGCGTGAAATCTGGTTACGGCTCTGTCCGACTTGTTCAGCAAGAATTTCCCTCGATTCCTTTCCGCCCAACTTCCGCCCAACTTGGGCGGAAGTTAAATCCATGCGTTCTCCCTGATGGCGCATGGCCTCTAACTTCATCTTATAAACAAAAGCCCTCTCACTGGGGAGAAGGCTTTCTCTCTGAAGATTACTGTCTACCATGATGATTGTGGCCTGATCGTCGTCCAGGTCCCGGACAATCACCGGCATGGTCTCTTTGCCCGCCAGTTCGCTGGCCCGGTGTCGCCGGTGTCCGGCCACCAGCTCATAGCCGCCGTTGGGGTCCGGGCGGGCGATGGCTGGAACCAGTACGCCGTACTGCCTGATGCTGTCTGCGGTCTCCATCATGGCATCGTCATCCTTGACTTTGAAGGGATGGTCCTTGAAAGGGTGCAATTCAGACAGCGGTATCTCCATAACCTTTTCACGCTGGGCGTCGGCACGGCTTTCCTCGGTGGAAAACAGGTCATCTACCGATGCCAGTTCTACTTTTTTCGCGCTGCTTTTCAAGTTTCAACACCTCCTTCGTCAGATTTTTGTACCCCTCGGCCACCTTGCCGCCGGGGTCGTGGGCATAAATGCTCTTGCCCTCGGCGCTGGTCTCCTTGGCCCGGACCGAGTGGGGTATCTCGGTGCCGAACACCTTGATTTTGCTGCCATAGGTCTCCCGCAGCAGGGCGGCAATCTCTCTGGCAAAGTTGGTACGGTTGTCCACCATCGTCAGCAAGATGCCGTCAATCTGGAGCTTCGGGTTCAGCTGTCGCTTGACCTTGTTGATGGTAGACAGCAACTGCTCCAGGCCCTTGGCGGGCAGATACTCTGCCTGGACGGGGACTATGATCCGGTTGGCGGCGGCCAAAGCATTGACCGTGAGCATCCCCAGGGATGGCTGGCAGTCGATCAGGATATGGGAATACTGTCCCTTCACGGTGTCCAGATACTGCCGCAGAATGGTCTCGCGGCTCATAGCGTTCACCAGCGACACCTCCATGCCGGACAGCTGGATGTCAGCGGGCATCAGGTCCACGCCCTCCGAGTGGTGCAGGATGCCCTCACCGGGTTTGATCGGCTCATCCATCAGGATGCGGCCCATTGCGTCCGAGAGGGTGAAGGGCAGCTTGTCCGGCTGCGGGTTGCCCAGGCTGATGGTCAGGCTGGCCTGCGGGTCAGCATCTACCAGCAGGACCTTCTTCCCGGCCTGGGCCAGCCCGATGCCTAAGTTAGCACAGGTCGTTGTCTTGCCGACGCCGCCCTTCTGGTTAGCGACGGCGATGATTTGAGTATTCAAAGATCAATTCCTCCTTAAAACAGAAAAAGCCACTCAAGTTTCCTTGAATGGCCTTAGTAAGTTAAAAAACCGCCTATTTCAAAAAATAAGCGGTTTTATTGCATTATTCAGTTTTATTTAGCAGTTGTGACCGTCTTTTAGCTCACACATGGGCCAGAATGCCCAGGATGAGACGGTTCGGACTGTGCTGTTTCGAGCCCGTTTTTCTATTTTCAGACGTATTTTCCATGAAAATACCCCTTTCTGTTGTTTCTGAGAATACATTGATTATCATAACACAGAAAGGGGAATTCGTCGATAAGCGAAGAGGGGATTTTTGCCGCAGCCGCTGCCGTAATCTGCCTTTATATCTGCGGTCTGCCCATATTCCGGGCATTCCTTTGCAAATGCTCTTCCACACCGGTCGCAATATTGGGAACCTCTGGAACATTCTGAATAAACTATAGCCACTGATCTGCCAGTTGCTGCATTTTACAGTCTGCCGCTGTTATCAGCTCCGCACACTGCTTCAACTGCTTCTGCAGACCTTCCATCCGGTTTCTGTTCTTCTTATACCGGAGCTGATGCTCAAGAGCCGCCCAGAACTCCATCGCGATTGTTCTAAGCTGGATTTCTACCGGAACATCACATTTATGATCGGAAAAGTAGACGGTAACCATCACAATCAAATGCAGGCTTCTGTACCCGTTTTCTTTCGGATTTTTGATATAGTCTTTAATCTGGATCTTCTCAATGTCTTCCTGTCTCAGCAGGAAATCCGCAATATAATACACATCGGATATAAATGGACAGACCACACGAATTCCCGCAATATCCATGATATTTTTTACCATACTGCTGACAGTAAGAGGAACGCCCCTCCTTTCCATTTTGCCTTTGATGCTTTCCGGCGATTTTACTCTGGTTTCTATATTTTCGATTGGATTGCGGTTTTTGCACGCCTGAAATTCCTGCTTCAAAATTTCCAATTTTGACGTCAGCTGGCAGATCCCTGCCTCATAGAAAAAATGATCTGATTATACTGCTCGGTTATATTTAAAGCTTCGCTCGCTATAGGCAGAAACATGGTCTCTTCTTCCTCTGGATTAAGCTGCTCTACTTCTACAATTTCAGAATTACCGACCCTGCGGTTTACCATATTTTTCAAAATATTCTTCATGTAATCGTCCTACCTCCAATCCGAAAAAGATAGTTTATCACACAGTCCCCTTTGCTTCCCTGTGAAACTGTGCCTGTAAATCCTCAAATAAGGCGTACACGCCGCCATAACAAACATCAAATCTACTGTTCTTTTTCTAATCGTAAACCGGAGTTCTAAATTATCCGGATAGATTATCTAAACAATTCCTAAACTATTTTTTCTGCTCCATTTCAAATTTTGTGATTTTGTTACTGAAATTTAACCTGTGATCTGATATGATAGGCATACAAAACTTTAACGGCGAGGTGACGCTATGAATCATAAAAAAAGAAAAACCGCTGTCCTTTTTGCTTTTATCCTGCTTCTCGGTCTGTTTTTGACCGCCTGCTCTTCCGGGCAGAACACTTCCGAAAAAGGTGCGTCCTCTCTGGAATCCGCTGACGCCGGCAGCTCCGAAGCCGACGGGCAGAACTCCGAGGGCACTGCAGATACGGAAGCTGCTGAAACGCCGGATACTTCCGAAGAAGCAGCATCGGAAACTGTCTATAACATAGGAAGCTTCACCATGGAAGATATCAACGGCGAAGCTTATACGGAAGCCATGTTCCAGGATTACGACCTGACTATGGTAAATGTCTTCGCTACCTGGTGCTCTCCCTGTATTGCGGAGATCCCTTATCTGGAACAGCTCAGCCAGGATATGGCTGACAGAGGCGTAGGCGTGGTGGGCATCGTGCTGGATACAGCTGACGGAGAAGGCGGTGTGGACGCCGACGCTCTGGACGCGGCAAAGACACTGGCGGAAGAACTGGAAACTACCTATCCCTTCCTGATTCCGGACGCTGGACTGATGAACGGTCTTCTGACAGGTATTCAGTCTATTCCCACTACCTTTTTCGTGGACAGCGAAGGAAACCTGACCGGATATGCCTATGTTGGCAGCCGCTCTCTGGAAGACTGGACCGAGATCGTGAACAGTGAGCTGGAAATGCTGGGAGGAACCGAATGAGCGGGCGGAATTTTTTCTCCCGGCATGCGGGAATTCTTCTGGCCGCGGCAGGTCTGTGCCTGATGGTTTTTGGCATCTCCCGGGGCGAAATGAGCGTGGTCTTTGACAAGGCCGTAAGAATCTGTATGGAGTGTATCGGAATTGGCTGAAAAGAATACGGAAAAGAATTCAAAGAAAATAAAATCAATCCATGAATGGCCCAGACATGGAATCCAGTTCCTCTGGGCCCTGATCACGAACAGTTATCTGGCCGGCTTTCTCCAGGGGAAAATCTATACGGGAAAGCTGAAAAGCTTATGTGTCCCCGGCCTGAACTGCTATTCCTGCCCGGGCGCTCTGGGCTCCTGCCCCATCGGCGCCCTGCAGGCTGTCATCGGAAGCCGCAATTATCAGTGGGCCTTCTATGTGTCCGGCTTCCTGATTTTCGTGGGCGCCCTTGTGGGGCGCTTTGTCTGTGGCTTCCTGTGCCCCTTCGGGCTGATTCAGGATCTGCTTCACAAAATTCCGTTTCCGAAAAAGCTGAAGACCTTCCGGGGCGACAAGCTGCTGCGGAAGCTGAAATATGTGATCCTGATCCTGTTTGTCATCCTGCTGCCCATGTTCCTGACGGACATTCTCGGACAGGGCGCGCCATACTTCTGCAAGCTGATCTGTCCCGCAGGAACTCTGGAGGGCGGCATTCCTCTGGTGCTTTTAAACCCTGTCATGCGCAGCGCCATCGGCTGGCTTTATGCCTGGAAAAATGTGCTGCTGATTGTCATTGTCCTGCTGTCCATTGTGATTTACCGGCCTTTCTGCAAATATCTCTGTCCGCTGGGCGCGATCTATTCCGTCTTCAATCCCATCTCGGTTTTCCGTTACCGGGTGGACAAGGAAAAATGCACAGGCTGCGGCGCCTGCGCCCGGGCCTGCAAGATGAACTGCAACCCGGTGAAAAACGCCAACGATCCGGAGTGTATCCGCTGCGGACTCTGTAAAAAGGCCTGTCCCACAGGGGCGGTTTGTTCGGGGTGGAGAAATGAAAAGCAGAAAAACCTCACAGGAAAAACAAGCCGCGATTTAACGCAGGCGTAACGCAGGAGATTCCGCCTTTCAGCGGAATCTCCTCATTTGTTCAGTGAAATCAGAAATACAGCTCAGAGCTTTTACCCTCCGCAGCTTTACTCCGGCCAGTTTACAGATATGCTCCAGTATGGCCTCCAAAATCAGATTGCTGACCCGTATCTCTTTCGGGGCGCCAAAATTTTCGATAAAGCCTACGATAAGCTCTGCCATGGTTTCGCGCGCATCCTCATCCGGTTCTGTCATTTCCGTCCTTATAATCATATGGCTTCTGGCCTCTGCCAGAATACAGAGCTGCGGATTTGCCGGACGTTCGTATTTCTTATCCGTCACTGCCGCTCCCAGAAACGGAATATCTGCTTCCAGAACCATTTCATTTTTCTGACTCTGCCGCAGTTCTTCCTCTACCTCTTCATCCTGGATGGTAAGACTGGCAAACTGAAAAGAAGTAAAAGGCAGGCGCTCTGCCTTCCAGGTATCTGTTTTCTCATCTTTACCAGCTATATACGTGAACATTTCTTCTTTCTCAAACGCTACAGAATCCCTGTCCTGCAGATACGCCGGAAGAGCCTTGTTCAGAAGCTCCAGATAACGCGTCATGCGCCTTACCTCAGCCTGATTCATATGAAAAGGAATATATCCGGGCTGATAAGACATAAAATAAAGCCACTGATTCTTTCCCCGGAACTTATAACCCAGTTCCTTGATAATATCCCTCTGTTTCTTCGAAAGCTCCTCCCTGTTCCCCCAGTAGCAGGTCAGGCAGTGCTGGCTGTACATCACATACTCCGATAGAAGGTTCATCCTGTCCTGAAAGGCCAGCATCCAGAAATCATTCAACCCTTCATATCCTTCGTAAATACTGAGCCCATAGCAGGTTCCTCCCCTGCCAAGCACGCTGACAAATACTGACTCTTTTTCCGGTTTTCCTTCCTCTTTCAGACAAATCAGATCCATATCCCAGAGATATTCCCAGGGCTTTCTCTCTTTTATTTTTTCTGCTGCCTCATAAAGTCTTTTCCATTCTTCTATATTCGCTTCCCGTCTCATTTCTCTTCTCCTGTACAATGTATTATGACCGTCCCAATATATATCTTGCCTTATCCAGATCTTTTCTGTATACCAGAATCTCATACTGGTACATCTGATCAGAAGGAGTTCCGAAGCTCCCCATATTTCCCCGTAGTGTTCCCCTTCCGACCCACTGGCCGAGGCGGTTTTTTACTTTATATTTGTATGGGATTTTTACAGCATCCAGCTTGTCCCGGATCTCGTTGAACCGCTTCAAATCCGTGCCTATCCAGAGACTTTCCGAATTAAAAATGGTAAACATTTTAGTTTCTCCCTCCGCGCCCGTATCATATTCTCTATTACAACCTTTCTTCTTTTCATCATATCATGTCTTCCTGCACTTTAAAAGGAAAGATTGATAAAGAGGCGGGAGAAAATCATAGACCGCGTGTGGTTTTCTCCCGCCTCTTTGATTGGAACGAAAGCAGAACTCTACTTCATCAGCGCCTTCTCTTCTTTCAGTGCTACGCAGGAGCAGGTGTAGGTCATCGTCACTGCCAGCCAGATCACTGCTACCATAACTACCGCCAGCATTCCCGTGTTAAAAAACAGGTTGGCGAGCATAGTCACCACCAGCAGTACCGGAACCAGCTTTCCCATCATTGCGTAAGCCTTATAGGCGCTTCGGTAAATCACTTCCCTCTCTGCCTCATCACAGCTTTCCAGCCATTTCTTCTGAAAATTTCTGGAGGAGGGATCTGCCGTCTTTTCCGGATGGCCCAGCTGTATCAGTTTCACATAACGAATCTGCCAGAAGCTGTCGTACACCATACAGATAATAAAGACAGCGCAGGCATACAGGAAGCCATTTCTGGCCGCTTCCGAACTGTCCAGATAATTGGATGAGTACCCTCGAATCCCTGCCCCCAGCTGCTCAGAATCATATAGGCTCCCGCTCCCAGCACACCTCCTGCCAGAGCGCCTATGAGCAGATACATTCCTGTTTTCACATAACTGTTTGACTTTCTGGTCTTCATTCTTCCTCATCCTCCTCATATACAAAAATATCTTCCACAGTAACCTGGCACAGCTTTGCCAGCTTCAGGGCCAGGGTAACGGACGGAGAATAATCCCCCCGCTCAATCAGGCTGATAGTCTGCCTGGACACCCCCGCCAGCTTTCCCAGCTCCGTCTGGTTGATGCCCAGCCTGGAGCGGTACTCCTTTAAATGATTGAATAATGGCAACGTTCATTCCCCCTGAAATATCCTGATATGTTTTGAGTGACCGGGCCGCCTGCATTCTGCCGCTGCCCTTTTTCTTCTGTTTTTTCCGCATGCGTGGCCCAAAAAGGCCTTCTGGCGGCATCAAAGGTTCCGGAATCCTCTGTGCCCCCATCTTCCAACAAGTAGATTGACAACTTTTCTTGTCAATATCACTATAGCATTGACAACTTTCTTTGTCAATGGTTTTGACAAATATTTTTGTCAATTCTTTCAGAAATCTCTGAAGCCCAACTTCCTGCAGGCTCCATTTCATCTGTATCAGCCGTTTATGTCACTAAGCTTCTGCCGCTGAAAAACTCAGAAAATAAACAGTAAAAACGCCGCAGCGGGTATCCTGGAAAGCTTTTTTGTGTTATAGTGGCAGCAGAGAGCAGCTTCGCGGCATGCTCCAAATCTATATTTCAACTGACAAAGGAGAATGAAAAATGAAGAAATTTATCCAGGAATTCAAAGCTTTCGCTCTGCGCGGCAACATGATGGACATGGCTGTAGGCGTCATTATCGGCGGCGCTTTCTCCAGCATCGTCACTTCCCTTACAGACAATTTTATCAATCCGATACTGAACTTCGTGACAGGGGCGCAGGCCTACGGGCTGAGCGATATTGCAGGCTTTGCCTCCAATTTCATTTCCGCTCTGCTTAACTTTCTGATTATGGCTTTTGTACTTTTCTGCCTGCTCAAGGCCGTGAACAAGCTGGCTTCTCTGGGGCATAAAAAAGAAGCCGCGGCAGCGCCGGCCACTAAAAAATGTCCTTACTGTATGAGCGAGATCCCCATTGCGGCTGTGAGATGCCCCCATTGCACTTCCCATCTGTCAGAGGAGTAGACATGGAACGCGTGCTGTCTGAACACCCCTCCGAAGTAGAATCACGGATTCCAGGCTTCTTTTCCGGCAAAACCCCTTCTACACAAAGACACCGGACTCAGTAAAACCTGAATCCGGTGTCTCTTCTGCAGTTATCTGCAGTTATTTGTAATTCTTTTATCTGTCTGAAACCAGCCGTCCAAAATTTAAAGTCCGGCTGCCTCCAGCAGAGCCGGCACCTTGGACTCCCAGCCAAGGGCCATGATATGTACACCCTGGCAATAGGGCTTACATTCCTTGATGATGCGGGCCGCAATCTCCACTCCGGTGATGCCTGCCTTGGCCTTCTCGGGATCTGCTTTCAGCTCCTCGATCATCTCATCCGGCACATGGATACCGGCTACATTGTTGTTCATGAATTTCACCATGCCTGCAGACTTGGGAATGATGATTCCCAGCTGTACCGGCTTTCCGAACTGCTTTGCCTTCTCCATGAATTTGATGAATTTTTCCGGCTCAAATACAGCCTGGGTCTGGAAATATTCGGCGCCTGCGGCTACCTTTCTCTCCATCTTTGCAAGCTGCGCGTCCACAGAATCGCTGCAGGGAGATACAACGGCTCCCTTCGCGAACTTCGGCGGCTCTCCTACCAGCTTGTTTCCGCCCAGATCCTCGCCTTCCTCCAGCTTCGCCACTGTGTGAAGCAGAGATACGGAATCCAGATCGAATACCGGCTTTGCCTGGGGATGATCGCCCAGCTTGGTATGGTCGCCTGTCAGGCAGAGAACATTGTCAATGCCGAACATAGCCGCACTTAAGAGGTCGGACTCCAGCGCGATCCGGTTGCGGTCACGGCAGGCCAGCTGGAAAATAGGATTCAGCCCCTCATCCTTCAGAGCCTTGCACATAGCCAGGGAACCAAGACGCATAACGGAGGACTGGTTATCTGTCACATTCACGGCATGTACGCCTTTCAGATAAGTCTTTGCTTCCTCCAGCAGATGCTCCACATGGAATCCTTTAGGCGGTCCAACTTCTGCAGAAACAACAAATTCACCGCGTTCAAATAACTCTGTAATCTTCATTATCCATTGCTCCTAATCATTATAATTTTAACGGTTCCTTTTTATTTGGAAACCTCTTCATCCGTAGCAAAATTCCGCACATTCGTCGGACATTTTAACAGATCCAGACGTCCGATCTGCGCCAGGCGTCTCTGGATACGCTCCCAGCCGCATTCCATGCTGCTGTCTACCTCGCACATGCCGTCCTTGGAACCGCCGCACTGTCCGTTCACCAGGCTCTTGGAGCATGCTGTAATCGGGCAGATCCCTCCGGTCAGGTTCAGCCAGCACTCGCCGCACTGGTCGCACTGATACTCCAGCGGAGTCACTCCCTGGAATCCCGGCAGCGGATAGGTATCGCAGGCTGCATATACAGGCTTATCCTCCAGATAAGCAGAAATAGTCTGTACACCCACGCCGCAGGAGAATACCAGTACCGCATCAGCTGCTTCGATCTCGCTCATATGCTTTGACAGGCGGAGCTTCATATTGTCCGGATTACAGATATAATCTGTAGTAATGGTTCCCGTCACCCTTCCGGTACTGATAAGCTCCTTCTGGAATTCCTTCGCTTCCTTCCCTGGGAAATGCACTTCCTTGCATCCCTCACAGTTGATGATAAAGACCTTTTTCCCGTCTGTCAGCGATGCAAGGGTTTCTTTTGCTTTCATTTCTGTGATCAACATATTACTTCATCCCCCTTACCGCCGCTTTTCCGGCCTTGATCTTGGTAACCAGCGGAATCTTGGAGGAGCAGATATATTCACAGCATCTGCACTCTACGCAGTCCATGACATTCTTCTCCTTCATACCCTGCCAGTTCTCCTCATCCGCATATTTTGCAAAGTACAGCGGAGAGAGCTCCATCGGACACACATCCATACAGCGGCCGCACTTGATACAGGGCTGCTCCACGGTATGATCTGTATCTACGGCAATAATACCATTGGATCCCTTCATAATAGGCACGTTTACATCAGAAAGGACGAAGCCCATCATTGGCCCTCCGGCCTTGACAGTGACATCCCCGCCCGTCTCAGCGCCGCAGTAATCCAGCAGATCCCCGGTATTCGTACCAATCTTTACGACAAAATTGCCCGGATTCTTTACATGCTCGCCAGTTACAGTCACCACACGCTCTACCAGAGGCATGCCCTTCTGAATGGCGTCAGAAATAGCCTTTGTAGTGCTGATGTTGCTCACAATGCATCCCACGTCTGCCGGAAGGCCGCCGCTGGGCACCTTTCTTCCCGTCACGCGCTTGATCAGCATCTTCTCAGCGCCCTGGGGATATTTTGTCCTGGCCACTACCACATCCATATTATCAAAGGCTGCGGTCTTTTCCTTCATCAGCTCGATGGCATCGGGCTTGTTGTCCTCAATGACAATCAGCCCCCTTTCAGCATCTACTGCCTTCATGATAGCCTTCAGGCCATAGATAACGTCATCCGCATACTCCAGGAGCACTCTGTGGTCCGCAGTCAGAAGCGGCTCGCACTCACAGCCGTTCAGCAGAATCGTATCCACCGGCTTGGCAGGCTTCAGCTTCACAGAGGTCGGGAACCCTGCTCCGCCCATGCCGACGATTCCCGCTTCCTTTACGATTTCCACAATCTCATCCGGAGTCAGCTCCTCCAGGGGCTTGCGGGGCTTTACAGACTCGTCCAGCGTATTCTTTCCATCGGACTTAATCACGACAGACAGACAGGTGCCTCTCGTAGCATGTCCATGCTCCTCAATGGCTGTGACCGTACCGCTGACACTGGAATGTACGGGAGCGCTGATAAAGCCGGCAGCCTCGCCGATCTTCTGTCCCACCTTCACGGTATCCCCTACCTGTACCACAGGATTTGCGGGAGCACCGGCATGCATGGAAAGAGGAATCACAACCTCTTCCGGATCCGGGAACTGCTTCAGCGGCAGGTGCTCGGTAAATTCCTTCCGCTCGTTGGGATGCACACCGCCATAATAGCCATCCAGACGGTTCTCGCGGATGGATTTCACATAATCATTGACAAATTTCACATTCACCCTGGAATAGTCGCGCAGCTGTACCGGCTGATTCAGGAATTCTTCCAGACGTCCCTGCTTCTCCAGTCTCCGGTAGATCTTCTCCCAGGCGCAGTCCTTGCTGCTGTCTACCTCACATTTTCCGTCCTTCGCGCCGCCGCACTGGCCGTTTACCAGGCTCTTGGAGCAGTCCACAATCGGACAGACGCCGCCTGTCACGTTCAGATAGCACTGCGCGCAGGCATCACATTTGCGCTCTGTAAGCGCCATTCCATGGTATCCCGTATAATTCAATGAATTGCTGGCCGCATATACGGGTTTTCCTGCCAGATCCGCAATGGTCTGGATACCCAGTCCGCAGGAAATCACGATGACATTCTCTGTTCCTTCCGGAATCATATCCTGCAGCTTCTGCTCTGTCTGGGTTTTGTTACACAGGAAATCTACTCTGGCGCTGCCTGTAACAGTCTTTCCCTGTTCGGCAGCAAGTTTCTCGAACTCGGCGCATTCCGGTTCATCAACCGTCTCGAATTCCTTGAAGCATTTGTTACAAGCGATAATGAAAAGCTTGTCCTTATCGGCCAGTAAGGACGTCAGCTCATCCTTTTCCTTCAGCTTGTACTTGGTATAGTTTTCCAATTGCTCACCTTCCTTATGTATTGATTCGTACGCCTTTTCTGTCTGCCATTTTTACTGTCCTGCCTCTCCATGCCTGAAAGGCAGGACTGTGTGCGGCGCCGTAATCATTATCTATCTAAGCATATCACAAAACCTCAGAGTTATCCAGTCCAAACGTATTTTTTTGTAAAAAATACTCTTTCCAGTTATCTTCTCAGGAAAGCTTTAAATCTCCGTCCTTCACCCAGCCCAGCCTGCGGCAGACCTGATTGATAGCCGGCGCCAGAATGGCAGGAAGCACAAAGGAAATCAGGAGCAGCCCTGCCCAGTCAAAGGCAGTCGGCGTGACAGCTGCCGCCCCGCTGGCCAGAGCTGTCTCACTGGGAGCTATCCAGCCGGTCCACACACCCAGCTGTCCGCACAGCCCGCAGGTACCCATGCCGGAATTGATAGCGTCTCCGTTCATCTGCAGCCGGAAAACGCAGGTAGCAATAGGGCCCGTGACAGCGGAGGCCAGCGTGGGCGCAATCCAGATACGGGGGTTCTTTACAATGTTGGGCATCTGAAGCATAGAGGTTCCAAGCCCCTGGCTCACGAGGCCGCCCCAGCCATTTTCCCGAAAGCTCATGACGGCAAAGCCTACCATCTGCGCACAGCAGCCTGCCACTGCGGCGCCGCCGGCAAGGCCGGTCAGCCCCAGAACAGAGCAGATAGCCGCCGAGGAAATAGGCAGAGTCAGCGCTACGCCTACAAGCACAGATACCAGGATTCCCATCAGGAAGGGCTGCAGATCCGTCGCCCGCATAATCAGCTGTCCGAAGGCGCCGGCCGCGGCGCCGACAGGCGGCGCAATCACCCAGGCGGCTCCGATTCCCACAAGGGTGGTGACAACCGGCGTCACCAGAATATCTATTTTTGTTTCCTTACTGATCAGTTTTCCCGCCTCTGCCGCAATCACAGCCACGAACAGGACTGCCAGAGGACCTCCGGCCTGCCCCAGAGCATTACAGGCATAGCCCACGGTCGCAAGAGAAAACAGCACCAGCGGCGGCGCCTGCAGGGCATAGCCGATAGCGACTGCCATAGCGGCGCCGCTCATAAAAGAAGCCATTCCTCCAATGGTATAGCCCACTCCATTGATAGCAATCAGCTCTGCTGTCAGGAACCCCACATGAAACTGGCTTCCGATTGTATTCAGAATCGTACCAATCAAGAGCGAACAGAACAGGCCCTGTGCCATGGCGCCCAGGGCATCAATTCCATACCGCTTTGCAGAGATCACAACATTTTTTCTTTTCAAAAAGGCTTTGATTTTTTCCATTCTCCTCCACTCCCCGTATATATAAAAAAACAGTGCAGCATACAGGTGTCATGACACCTGTATACCACACTATACTCCCGTAAAATGCCTCTGTCAATCTATTTCCCGAATTTCCCGTCCTATTCTCATCCTTCCAGCAAAATGCCAAGCTCTCCAAGGGCAGCTCTTACCCGCAGAAACGCAGCCTCGTCCGGGCACAGCAGCGTATGAAGATGGATTCCCTCCGTAAGGTTGGAAAGCGGCAGGGCGTCCTCTTCTGCGGATCGCGCAATAAACCGGGCCACATCATATCTGCTGGAAAGATGAAGAGGTCCGGTGAGCTGTCCATAAATCGGGTGCTCTACAATCACATCCACTACAGTGCAGCCCTGATCCACGACCGCATTCAGCTCCGCCTCCATGTCCTCCGCGCTGTGCCGGCAGGCAATCCGCTTCACCATCCCCGCCATCCTGTCCCGCAGAATCACATATCCCCGGGGCGTGGCGGAAATCTCTGCCCCGGCTGCTCTCAGCAGCGCGATATCTCCCACAATAATCTGCCGGCTGACAGAAAAACGGGATGCCAGCGCCGCAGCGCTGACGGGCTTTTCTGACTGCTCAATCAGTTTTAAAACAGCCTGGCGGCGTTCTTCTGCACGCACACAAATTCCTCCTTCGCACAGTATAATGTCTGACGACATTATACCATGTCCTCCGGACATGGTCCCTCCGGGGGATGCCATCCGGCACAGTATAATGTCTGACGACATTATACCATGCGAAGGCATTATTGTGGAGGGATTATTCTTTGTTTCTAAAGCATTTTCATGCTTCTCATATAAATATGCTTTATAAAGGCTTCCCAAATTTACCACAATAAAAGGGATTCCCGTCTGATATATTTCTGATGTTCTAAAGAAAAAGTATGCTGCCGTGAATTTATCTTTACAGGCATTTCCCTTTTTTATATACTGAAAATATATACAGAACACAGCGGCGCTGTATCAGGAATAATCCCCCTGTACGCCGGCGCTGGCATACATTCCCACAGGAGACGAAGATTGAAAATGAAAAACAAACTTGTTCGGGCAATTCTCATATGCTACCTGTTCTTTCTCATTGTGGTCCCTCTTTTCTCCACAATCACGGAGGGCACTCCCCTTGCGGATCTGCAGCTGAATCCCTTTGACTACGCCAGGATTACTGATGTGGATTATACTGCTGTCGTTATGGATGAACCGGAAAGCGGCGGAAGCGTCCGGATCACAGAACGGCTGACCTTTGACGTGCACGCCGCTTCCAGAGACAACCTCTACTGGGAGCTGTGGCGGGATCTGCCGGAGGATTACATAGACGGCGTAAAGGTCGATTACACCGTACTTTCCGTGAAACAGGTACTGGAGGACGGCACGGAAATCGTCTACGAGGAGAGCCCGAAGCTGTACTGGGAGGATTACGACTATGTAAGCGCCAATCCTTTCTATGGTCCCGGCAAATGGTATCACAGCGAAGGCCCGTACAGCGAATCCCAGGCCAGATATGAGTGTGTCTTTTTCTATGTGGACGGACTGTACCGGGAAGAGGTGGTATTCGAGATCGAATACGAGATGCACAATGCCGCCCTGCGGTACAACGACTGTTCTGACCTGTACCTGGCCCTTTACTCGGGAAGCAATGTCCGGCACCTGGATTCCTTCCGGGCTCAGATTCTGTTCCCGGACAAGGATATGCCCTCTTCCGGCAATTACGAGGTGACTACCTACGGCACGAACGCCGCCAGCTTTCCCGTCACGGAATCCGCGGACGCCAATCCGGGCTATTATACCTTTTCCTTTGCGCTGGATAAGGATCAGCTGAAATTCCGGCCCTACAATGAATACATCGAGTTTGATCTGGTCTCATACGGCAGTGACCGGCACATTTTTACGGAATATGCCCCCTCAAACGATTACTCCGGGGACAACGTTCTGGACGAAATACGCGCAGAGCAGCAGGCCTATGCGGAAGCTCCACAGACGTACCAGACCTACAAAACCATCGCATTCCTTCTGTGCGCTGCCGGCGCGGCTGCGGCAGTCATCTACTGCCTCACTGCAGGCGTCCGCATCAGGAAGAAGCACATCTTTTATAAGGCGGATGAAAATACAGGCTATTTCAGAGGAATTCCCGGTGATCTGGACCCCAATTTCGCCGCCTTCCTGGTATTCTGCAAGCATAAGACAACGAAGATCCGTCCCGGAGTCTACTCTGCGCTGCTTCTGAGCCTGGCGCGTAAGGGTTATGTCAGAATTGATGAGGTTTCATCCGAGGACGCGCGGATTACCATTTCCGTATCCACCCAGCAGACGCCGGTCAGCTTTTCAGAGCCTCTGACGGTCTGTGAAGCATATTATTATAACCTGCTGGTGCGCCATACGGCTTCAGGCTCCATCCTGATGAGCGCATTCCAGTCCAGGGTCTCGCAAGACTGGGAAAACACCGGCGCTTTCGTGAAAAGCCTGGAGAAATCCATTGTAAATACGGGCATCAACGAGGGCTATTTCCAGAAGGCAGACTATGCTGAGGTACAAAAGCTCCTGAGATCCCGCGCCTCCTTCCTTCTCGTATGCGGCGTGATTGCGGTACTGCTGAACCTCATCACCTGTTTTACCCGCCTGGATTTCGCCTTTGGAGGCTTCTTCCTTCTGGGCGCGGCCTGCATCGCCTGCTCTGTCTTTCTCAAAATCCGAGCCGGAAGCTATATCCTGCTCACCCAGTCCGGAGAAAATGAATACGCAAAATGGAGAAGCTTTTACCGCTGGCTGAAGAGTGACGCTTTCAGCCAGGACAGCATCATCATGGAGAGCTCCATGGGAGAAAAGTATCTGGTCTACGCGGCAGCCTTCGGCCTGTCCGAAAAGAAGCTGAAGGCCATTACGCTGAAATGTCCCAATGCCGCGGAGAGCCCCATTCTCCACAGCGGCTATTACCGTTCCAGACGTTTCCGCCATTATGGCCGCTCCTTCCATGCTTCCAGGCCCCACGGTTCCTTCGGAGGACACGGCGGCTTCGGCTATGGCGGGGGAGGCCGCGGCGGCGGGGGAGGTGGCGGCGGCCACTGAGCCGCCGCAGAGCCATCCTCAGGCTGTCACAGCGCTGTCAGCAAATCCTTCACCTGAAGCCTTCCGAAGTCGATCTGCAGCGCTTCCGCCAGCTCCTTTTTGGAAAAGGTTTTGTAGATTGTCCGGGAAATAGATTTCTCAGCAGTTTTAATAATATAAGAGTATTCTTTAATATCATCCGGAAAATAGATGCCGCCCCTGTCCCTGTTTTTCAGCATCCAGCAGACTGCTGCCAGCGCAGACACGGCCACGGGCGTAATGGTCGGCGTCTGCCAGTAAGAGCCCTTTTTCTTTTTATAAAGGAAAGAGGGCTCTGTCCGGTTTCCCACCCAAACAGGCTCAAAATGCTCTCCCAGAAGAAGCACGCCCACATACTCCGTCCCGGAGGTGAGCTTTTCCTGATATACAATCTCCGTATCCGCAGGATACACATAGCCCCGGATAATCGTCCGCCCATTCTCATTCTCGCAGTCCAAAGGCCGTGACGGATCGGGATTTGGGTAGTCATTGACCCTGGCATCCCGAAAATACGCTTCTGCGTAAGCGCAGGGACGGTACAGAAAGAGTACCGTGGGACGGTAGACTGCCCTTCCGTTTTCCCGTATCTCCAGGCTCCTTGCTATGGAAACTGTCTCTTCGTGAGGCACCAGAAATCCGTCAAAGGCTCCGCCCGGATAAAAGGTACGCCCCTTTATCTGCGCCGCAGGACTCCGGAATTCCAGATATCCCTTTTCCTTGTCTGTGAGCCTGCATTTCTCTTCAAAATCAATTTCTTCATGAGGCCCGATGCTGGCAGCTGCCTCGCTCAGCATCTCAAACCAGAAGGAATCCGGGCTCCAGGTACTGAAAAGCCGGTCTCTCCGGTAGCTGTCTCTGATTTCCTGCAGATCGATATCGTTGACATGAATCATTCTCAGGCCAAGCTCCCTGGCCGCCTCCGGAAACCTTCCGCTGCGGACCAGCTCCTTTAAGCGCCGGTTCCTTCTGTGCTGCGTGTCAGCCACATAGGCGATGGCAGCCTTCACAAAATGGGATACCAGCCCGGGATTGCAGCCGTGCTGCAGGACGATGGGATGACGGTTCTCCGCAGAACTCCCGGCATATTTTTTCTTCAGAGCGTTTTTCCGCTCGTTTTCCTCAAAAATGCTGTACCAGTGGTCTGGCCAGTCCGCTTCCCCCGTATTGAGGTACATCACATTTCTCCGGGCGCACCACTCGCAGAGATCTCCTGTCCCAACCGTATCCGCAAAATCTATCAGAAGATCTCCTTCGCTCAGATATGGTTCAAAAACCTGCGCAAAGTTCTCTCTCGTCACCTCTCTGACCAGAAAATTGGAGACAATGCCTCCCAGATTTACATAGGCTTCGAACTCCGACGGGTCTCCTGTAATGACAAAATATCTGTTTTCATCAAAACAGATTTCTCCCGCCGCCTTCTCATAAAAGCTTTTTCCTACCGCTCCGAATCCGAACTGGACGATCCTGCCTTCATACCTTATCACTTTCTTTTGCTCCTTTAGTCCCCTATCCGGCGGATCGGTCTGTGAAGAACGACCCTTTTCGGTATCCCATACCTTTCCGCCAAAAAGATTTCCATTTTCTTTTTCTGAAAGCCGTACAGGATCTTCTTCAGATCTGCGGAGATTTCATCTCCGATTACGATGATTTTCCGGATTTCGTTCTTCTGAAAATATTCCGCCGAAGGCAGATCCTGGGGATATATGTCCCAGCTGTTGTCAAACAGGGAATGCTCCATCCGAAAACGGTTCCTGCGGCCGCTGTCCGTCAGAAAGGCCGGCAGCGCATCCCCACTTATCTCAATCTGCGCCAGCTCTGCTGCGCTCATCACCAGGGCCTTCCCCACAGACTGATTGTCCGCCGCCGCTCTTGCCCCCTGCTGCTCCACCGTCCCGTTGTAAATGGGAACCGGACGGTATCCGGCCTTTGCCAGCGCGATCCCTTCCCTGACGCTTTCGGTCCCGGGCAGATCGACAATGACCGCCGCGCCCGCCCATGCTTCATCAACATATTCTGCCGCTGGCACGGCAGAATAAAAATCCAGATAGGCTCTGGAAGCTGTCTCCGCCGCCAGAAAAGGAACCGGGCGGACCCAGCCGGACCATTTTCCGCCTTCCGGCGCCCAGATTCGATATGCTTCCTTACCAGTCATGAGCTTCTCCCTTCTTTTTCAATCAGAACCGGCAAATCCGCCGCTCCGGAATCGATCCGGGGTGTTTCGCTGACCCGGGCGTAGTAGCCGGCATGGGCTCCATCCACCGTATAGGAGCCCAGGCAGAGATGAAACGCTTCCCCGTTTTTCCCTTCCAGAGGCCTGCTCTGAAACCGCTTCTGCGCCAGAAACTTTTTCGGGCTTCTCTTTACTTCCGCAAGGAGCTCCCGGTATTCCTCCCCGCTGCAGGCTTCGGGAATTCCTATCTTCTCGCCCACTCTTCCATACGCAGGCTTGAAGATATAGCCTTCTTTTTCTCTGGCGTCCCGGACCTCCCGCGTGTCAGGAAGCAGGCTTCTCCAGACAGACATGCTGATTCCGTTTTTCTCAAGGATATCCCAGACAAAAGGAAAGCGCTTGGTCTGGGCATAGATTGCAATGGGATGGTTGCAGGACACGGTGATCGTGTCAAAATACCCCTGCCAGCGCTTTGGCCGCATCTTGACCAGCCATTCCAACGGCGTAAAGCGGATAATGGCGTCCACCCTCCCTTCATTTCCATCCAGGATGCTGAATGCCTCCCTCCCCTGAAATATCAGATGATCCGCCGCTCCGTAAAGGACGCGGAAGCCCTTCTCCTCCAGCCGGTCTCCCAAAAACTGCATGACCTGCCTGTCATCACTGTAACAGGTACAGTGCACCAGCATGATCCGGCCTCCGGCCGGCACCTTTCTCTGAACCGCCCCTGTCAGAATCTCCCCGAAATCTATGTACCGGCATTTTTCCTTCTCTGCCCCTTCCAGATAACGCAGCGCAGCCTCCGGCATCAGCGAAGCCTCCGCAAATCCGCCGGGCACGTCGCTGTTCACCTCGCTGACCGCCCATCCGCCCTCTGCCACAGGGTGAAAATCATACCGCATGAGCCGGATATGCCGCTCCGGCTCATAGCCGCGCATCGATCGTATCTCTTTCTTCAGGCTCCGCGGAAGAGCCAGAGGCCCGGAAAGCTCCGGATGCCTGTTCAGGAACTGCTCCGCAGCCCTGGTCTCCCGGTCGAGCGCCTCTGTCAGCTCTGCCAGCTCTTCATGCTCCTCCCGGGTCAGGACCAGGGCATATGGCGCGATGGTTCCCTTATCCAGAAACTGCGGATCCCATTTATAGCAGTCGAACATCAGGGTGAGGCGGTATTCTCCATATTGATCATGGCGGACGGGTACCAGCTTCATAAAAACTCCTCTTTTCTCCACTCTAAGGCAGATATTCTGATAGATAAAAAACGTACACAGTAAACCATGAGTACCGGCCCGTTTTATAGCCGCCGTTTCCGGCAGCCGGCTTACACATTTGTTGTTTTTGTTTTATTCCGGCAGATTTCCGGCAACTGCTCAGACCAGGGAAGCAGTTCTTCCATAAAACAGTAATCCGTATCCTCCTGATGGTCCTTCATTACGGTCAGAACGTATTCCAAATAACGGAAAGGACTCAGGTTATTCGCTTTTGCTGTTTCCGTAATGCTGTAGATGATCGCGCTGGATTTTGCGCCGTCGATACTGTCGAGCAGCTTCTATGCATGTTTGTGCAGGCAGAAGCTGCGCAGCGCTCCTTCCGTTGCGTTATTATCAAGCGGGACTTCGCCGTCATCCAGGAATACTTTTAATGCCTCTTCCTGGTTGATGCTGTAGTTTATCCCATCCAGTGTTTTTCCTTTGGAGAGACGGCCGGAAGCCTGGATCTCTTTTGCCCACGCAAAGAAAGCCTCCACCAGAGGTTTGAGATTGATCTGACGCTGTTTTCTGCGCTCATCCGGTTTCAGATCAGCGAGCTGGTTATCCAGATGGTAGATTGCGCCGATCCGTTTGAGCGCCTCGTAAGCGACCGTATCTTTGGCTGCCGGATGCTCCTTTTTCGGCAATGCTTTCAGGGCGTCAGCGAAATACCTTCTCGCGTGGGTCCAGCCCCCTGCAAAAACGATGGTCCCGCTCTCCCTGTCCAGCTTCCGGCAGGCGGAGTATCCGTCACAGACAACTACTCCTGTGAATCCTTTCAGAAATTCCCGCGGATGATCTGCTTTCCGGGTCTTCTGGTATTCATACAGGATAATAGGGGTATCCCCATATCCCTTTCCCGTCCGGTAAACCCACATGTAACTCTTACTGTTGGCCGGACGCCCATCCTTCGATGCCTTGACCGGAGTCTCATCGGCCTGCAGCACATGGAAACGGTACATCCTGTTATGAAGGTAATCATAAAGCGGTCCCAGATATCGGTCCGCACACTGAATCATCCAGTTTGCCATCACCTGCCGGGAGATGTGGATGTCATTTCTCAGGAACTCCTGGCTGATCCGGTATAAAGGAAGTCCGTTGACATACTTGGCATTCATGATGCCTGCAGCCAGCGAAGGCGTTAGAATGCTGTTACAGAGCAGTTCCTTGGGCCGGTCCGCTTTGACGATCGTCTGATTGTCCCTGCCGGCATATACGGCCACATGATGTTCTTCGACCGTGTAGACTGCCGGCTGAACCCGGACT
>NZ_NFLI01000012.1 GCF_002160825.1 Lachnoclostridium sp. An131 | reverse complement strand
TAGGTCGAGGGCTTGACCAAGAGCGAAGAAAGCGAAAGCACTTCGCAAAGCGTCATAGGATAGAAAAAAGTCTTAAATGGATTGACAGTATATAGTTTTGAAGGTATAATTCAAATGATATGGCCCGATGGCTCAGTTGGTTAGAGCGCCGCCCTGTCACGGCGGAGGTCGTGGGTTCGAGTCCCATTCGGGTCGCTTATCGAAGAAATTCGATATATAGCGTACAGTATGTATTTTACATACAAAGTACAAATGGGATCTTAGCTCAGCTGGGAGAGCATCTGCCTTACAAGCAGAGGGTCATAGGTTCGAGCCCTATAGGTCCCATTTATACAGCAAAAGCTGTTAAGTGCCGATGTGGCTCAATTGGCAGAGCAGCTGATTTGTAATCAGCAGGTTATCGGTTCGAGTCCGATCATCGGCTTGAGCGGAATAGGGAACGAGCATCAGTCGTTGACGGACCGCAATTTATATGGGGGAATTCCCGAGTGGCCAAAGGGGGCAGACTGTAAATCTGTTAGCTGTGCTTTCAGTGGTTCGAATCCACTTTCCCCCACTCAGATTTATCCGAAAGGATAATCAAAATTAATTTTATATCGCGAGGTGGAGCAGTCTGGAAGCTCGTCGGGCTCATAACCCGAAGGTCACAGGTTCAAATCCTGTCCTCGCAACTTGGGTGCACGAAGCAAAGGTATTCGTGCTCCTGTTTTATAAATGCCCAGATAGCTCAGTTGGTAGAGCAGAGGACTGAAAATCCTCGTGTCACTGGTTCGATTCCGGTTCTGGGCATGAAAAAGAAAACCCTTACGGTTACTTATTTATAGTGATCGTAAGGGTTTTTTTGCTGTCTGAGAGCTTTTTAAGAATATAAGAAACCGATTGCCGTATCTAAGAATAAAATATAGAAAAGGGACAAAGAGGAAAGGTTAAAAGAAGGTTGCTTTGATGAATGAAAAAACAAAAAAGTGGCTGAGAGCGGCTCTTGTTCGGGCGGTCAGGACAACAGCGCAGACAGCTGTCGCTACGATTGGAACCACAGCAGTTACTATCGGAGACGTAAACTGGCTTATGGTGCTGAGCGCATCCGGCCTTTCGGGGATTCTGTCACTGCTGACGTGTATGGCGGGGCTTCCCGAAATCAGTGAAAAGGATGGGTAAAGCACAGATAGCTGCAGTGTTTTAGATATAGTTCTGCATCAGAAGGAAGACGCAGACAGAACGAAAAATATATAAATCAGGAAGTAAAGGCGGTAAGGAGAGATAGGTTATGCATATCAATGTGCACGCCGGACATAATCCGGCAGGAATGACAGCCAGCGGAGCGTCAGGACTGATAGAGGAAAGCACAGAAAACAGAAAGGTAAAGAATGAGGTAATTCGTCAGCTGAGAGAGCTTGGAAACACGGTTTATGACTGCACAGTGGACAATGGAAAGGGGCAGATGGACGTTCTGAAAAAAATAGTGGAAAAGTGTAATGCTCATGAAGCAGATCTGGATGTCAGCATTCATTTTAACAGTGCGGCAAATGACATGTCAGGAGACGGAAGAACCACAGGTACAGAAGTTTATGTATATTCTGCTTCCAGCAGTGCGGTTCTGCCTGCAGAACGTGTGTGCAGCGAAATTGCAGCGCTGGGATATAGAAACCGTGGGGTAAAATACAGCAGAGATTTGTATATCCTGAAAAACACAAAAGCGCCTGCGATGCTGATAGAATGCTGTTTTGTAGATGACAGGGATGACGTAAGACTGTATTCTCCCGAAAAAATGGCATCAGCGATTGTAAGAGGAATAGCTGGAAAGAGGCCCGGAGATACAGAAGGGACAGAAGAAGCTGAAGCCGGAAAAGAAATAACGGAAGCAGGCGGTACAGAAAAACAGATATATTGTGTACAGACAGGAGCCTATGCTGTGAAGGCAAATGCAGAAGCGATGCGTGATAAACTGGTAAAGGCAGGATTTGAGGCAGTAATAGTAAAAAAATAGGGGAAAAAAAAGAAGATAAAAAAGCGGCCTGTCCGGAATCCAAAAGGTTTCCCGGCAGCCGCACTGTACGATTCGAGGGAGTGGGGCTTCCTCACGGAAGCCCCTGAGTGTTATGAATGAAATACTGATATGTGTTCCTGCTACGATTAATAATATATCAGATAATTAAGGCTAAAGTGTGTACAGTCTCTAAAAAAAGTATAATCAGAATTAAGAATTTCTTACGAAAACGGGAAGAAATACAAAATGCAGTGATGATAACTGTAAAAGGAAAAAGAAAAGCCCTGAAAACTCTGGTCATGCCAGGCTTTCAGGGCTTTTATCCAGTGGAAGCAATGGGGCTCGAACCCATGACCTCTCGCGTGTGAGGCGAACGCTCATCCCGGCTGAGCTATGCTTCCAGAGTGGACCTGAAGGGATTCGAACCCTCGACCTCTGCGTTGCGAACGCAGCGCTCTCCCAACTGAGCTACAAGCCCGGACGTTTTGCTGTCAAAGAATATTTTAGCACGTTGGAGAAAAAAATCAAGTAAAAGTATCAATGTTTGCGTCAGAATATTTGGTGAATCTTTGGCGCTGAATCTTTGGCTGGAATATTTGGAAAGAACGCTTGGACAGCGTATCAGGCAGAGCGTTTGCAGGCTTATTTGACAGACTGGCCCACAGAACGTATACTGGACATGAAGCATAAGAACTCAGGAGGCGGGAAAATGATTTCATTTAAAAACGACTACTCTGCCGGAGCGCATCCGAAGCTTCTGCAGCGGCTGATTGAGACAAATATGGAGCCGCTGCCCGGTTATGGAATGGATCATTACTGTGAAAATGCTATAAGGAAGATACAGGAGGCCTGCGGATGCCCGAAGGCACAGATATATTTTCTGGAAGGAGGCACGCAGACAAATGCGGTGGTAATCTCGGCGATGCTGAAGTCCTGTGAAGGTGTGATAGCGGCAGAGACGGGGCATGTGAATACGCATGAGGCGGGGGCTATTGAGTATACCGGTCATAAGGTTCTTACTCTTCCGGAGCACCAGGGGAAGCTGGATGCAGGGGAGCTGAAGACCTATATGGAAAAATTCTATGGGGATGAGAACCATGAGCATGAGGTGTTCCCGGGAATGGTGTATCTGTCCTGGCCTACAGAATATGGGACTTTGTACAGCAGGGAGGAGCTGCAAAGCATCGCTGCTGTGTGCAGGGAGTATGAGATGCCTCTTTATCTTGATGGGGCAAGGCTTGGCTATGGGCTTATGAGTGAGGCAGCCGATATGACTCTGCCGGATATTGCAGGAATCTGTGACGTATTTTATATTGGCGGTACAAAAGTAGGAGCGCTGTGCGGCGAAGCGGTGGTGTTTCCCAGAGGAAACGCGCCGAAATATTTTTTGACGATCGTGAAGCAGCATGGAGCGATGCTGGCAAAGGGCCGGCTTTTGGGTGTTCAGTTTGACGCGCTTTTTACGGATAATCTGTATTTCAATATCAGCCGGAACGCTATTGAGGCAGCTCACAGGCTGAAGCAGATTCTGCATGAAAAGAATCTGCCCTTTTATTTGGAATCGCCGACGAATCAGCAGTTTGTGATTCTGGAGGATGAGATGTACCACAGGATTCAGGAAAGGGCTGCTTTAAGCTTCTGGGAAAAATATGATGAATCGCATACGGTGGTGCGGTTTGCTACGAGCTGGTCTACGACGGAAGAGGAGCTGGAAGAGCTGAATGAAATTCTGGAAGCTCTGAAGGATGGCTGAAGCGGGCTGCAAAGGGCCATACGGCCCGGATGGCTGATGGGAAATGGAAACAATAGGGGAGAGCAAGGGGAATGGGAAAGGAAATCAGACTGCGGATAGAAGCCTGCTACAGCGGCCTGCGGCCCTCAGAAAAGCGAGTGGCGGATTATGTGCTTGGCCATATGGAGGAGCTGAAGCTTCTGCCTCTTGACCAGCTGGCGGAGCGCTGTCAGGTCAGCCAGCCTACAGTGATGCGGATGATCAAGGCGCTGGGCTACAGCGGTTACAAAGAATTTCGCTATGCTGTGGTGGAAAGGCTTGCGCAGCGGGAAGAGAAGGAGAGCGGAAATTTCAGGGCCATGTACGGATACTCTCTGACTGGCAGGGAGAAGACAGAGGAGATACCAGAAAAGATTGTGGCGGCAGCGGGAAATATGGCTGGTGAGATGCTGAAAAATATTTCTCCCAAGATATTCTGCCAGGTGATTGAAATGCTGAACCAGGCGCGGAGAATTGATATCTACAGCGTGGAAAATTCCAATGTGACAGCCCAGGATCTCCTTACAAAGCTTCTTTATCTGGGAATGGACTGCCGGCATTTTGATGACACCTACCACCAGAGAATTTGTGCCGGAAATCTGAAACAGGGAGATGTAGCCATCGGCGTCTCCTACTCCGGAAATTCCCGGGATACGGTAGAGGCGGTAAAAGTGGCCAGAAAAGCAGGGGCTTCCACGATTGTAATTACGAATTTTAAGGATTCCCTGATTACCCGCTATGCGGATTTGCTCCTTTGCACCAGCCAGGATCAGTTTTTTTACGGAGACGCGATTTTTTCCAGAACGACACAGCTGCTGATCGTAGACATGATTTATATGGGGCTGCTTACCTCAGATTATGACAGATATGTGAAGGTTCTCAACAGGAACAGCCAGATTGTGCAGGATAAGGCATACCTGTCTCAAAAGTAAAAAATTACAAAAAATGGAGCTGAAACCGCAAAAATCAGTCAGAATAAAATGTATTTTTTTTCGTACAATTTTAGGGAGAAGCATTGGAGAGAGCCGGGAAAAAGAGCGGGGCTTCCCAAGGGGAGGTTCAGGCGCAGAAAAGAGAGAAGATTTTGTAGAATTTCTACAAAACCTTCTCTTTTTTGGTTAACCGGGACTTTACAAAGGTTTCACCTGCTCTTGATTGAATGCGTTCCGGGGGATGGCTATAATACCGGTTGTCGAGGGGAAAACAGGAATAGAACGCTTTCCAGAGAGAGGAGAATGAACATGCTGGAGCTGAAACATGTGAAGAAATCTTATGATAATGTAACGATTCTGGAGGATATTAATCTGCAGATCGAGGACGGAGAGATCATCTCCATTCTGGGACCTTCGGGCTGTGGAAAGACGACTCTTCTGAACCTGGTGCTGGGACTTACACCGGCAGACAGCGGACAGATTATCTTTGACGGAAAGGATATCACAAATGTGCCGATGGAGGAAAGGGGATTTAACATTGTATTTCAGGATTATGCCCTGTTCCCCAATCTGAACGTTTATAAGAACATTACATATGGCCTGAAAAACAAGCCTGACATCTCTACAAAGAAGGAAGTGGATGAATTCATTGATCTGCTGGGCCTCAGGGAGCATCTGGATAAGAAGATTGAGCAGCTTTCCGGCGGACAAAAGCAGAGGGTGGCTCTGGCGAGAACCATGGTGATGAAGCCGAAGATTCTGCTTCTTGACGAGCCCTTAAGTGCGCTGGATGGTGTGATTAAGGAATCCATCAAGGAAAAGATTAAAGAAATCGCCAGGGACTTCCACCTGACGACCATCATCGTGACCCATGATCCGGAAGAGGCGCTGACGCTGTCAGACAAGGTGCTGATTGTAAATAAGGGATGTATCTCCCAGTACGGCGCGCCTCAGGAAATTATCACGACGCCCCAGAATAATTTCGTGAAGGAGTTCATCCTGAATCAGCTGGAGATCAAGAAGAATAATATCTTTGCTTTGTTTCAGCAGAGCATGACAACAAGCATGCAGGCGGTGTAGGACCATGGTAAGAAAAGAGAGAGAAATCAAGACAATCTATGCTCTGGTTCTGGCTGTATTTACCGTGTTCCTGGCAGTTCCCATCATCAGGCTCCTGATGGAGTCTTTTCTGGGAGAGGCCGGGGCCGGAATCGGAAATTATGTGGAGGTTCTCACAGAGAGAGGCTTTATGACGGCGCTGGGAAACAGCGTGACAGTCTCGGTCTGCAGCGCGTTGCTGGCGACAGTGCTTGCTTTTTTTCTGGCATACAGTATACAATATACAAATTTAAATAGAAAATTCAAGTCTGTGATACGGACTCTGGCAGTGCTTCCCATGCTGCTTCCCACGATTACCTATGGATTTGCCATTATTTATTCCTTTGGAAAGCAGGGACTGCTTACAAAGCTTTTCGGAAGACAGCTTTTTGATATCTATGGATTCAACGGACTGCTGTTCGGCTATGTGATTTACACGCTGCCCATCTCCTTTATGCTGATTCTGAATACCATGGGCTTTATCGATAAGAAGTTTATGGTGGTATCCAGGGTCATGGGAGACAGCGCGGCAAGGACCTTCTGGCAGACGATCATCCGGCCGCTTCTGGGAACGCTGGCTGCCTCCTTTGTGCAGTGCTTCTTCCTCTGCTTTACGGATTACGGAATTCCGGCTTCCGTGGGCGGCGAGTATGAGGTGATTGCGACGGTTCTCTACAATGAGATGCTGGGAAGCATTCCGAATTTCAACAGAGGCGCCGTGGTTGCCATGATGATGCTGATTCCCTCCGTACTCAGCATCGCTCTTCTGAAATATTTGGAGCGGTATAATGTACGGTACAGCAAGATTTCACAGATTGAGCTGAAGAAAAATCCTGTGAGAGACGGCGTGTGTGCCGCGGGCTCCTCGCTGATTATCATTTCGGTTCTGGCTATTTTCGCGGTTATCTTTGTGGTGCCTCTGGTGCAGGAATGGCCCTACCAGGTGAGCTTTACGCTGGAGCATGTACAGGCGGTACTGAACGACAGCAGCCTGTTTGGAGTTTATAAAAACTCGATTTTTGTGGCGGTGTGTACGGCGCTTGCAGGGCTTCTGATTACTTATGGAGCGGCGCTGGCGACCGCACGGAGTGGACTGAATGGAAAGCTGAAGGGAGTCATTGACGCCATAGCGCTGGTGACCAATACGATTCCCGGTATGGTAATTGGTATTGCGTTCATGTTCATTTTCTCAGGTACGCCGCTTCAGAATACTTTCCCGCTCATCATTCTGTGCAATGTGGTGCATTTCTTCTCCACGCCGTACCTGATGATGAGAAACTCCCTTTCGAAGCTGAACAGCTCCTGGGAGACGACGGCTTCTCTGATGGGAGATACCTGGATCAAAACCATCGTGAGAATTGTGACGCCCAATATGACATCCACAATTCTGGAGGTATTCAGCTATTACTTTGTAAACGCAATGGTCACAGTCAGCGCCGTTATCTTCATCGCGGGCGCAAGGACCATGGTGATTACCACAAAGATTAAAGAACTGCAGTATTATACAAAATTCAATGAGGTATTTGTATTATCGTTATTTATCCTGGGAACCAATCTGCTGGTGAAGGGAATCCTGGGATATATGATAAAGAGAAAGGAAAAAAAGGAGAAATAAAACAATGAAAGCAAGAAAGATTTCTGTAATTTTAATGGCTGCCATTCTGGCAGGAAGCTTTTCCATGACTGGCTGCGGACAGAGCGCCAGTGCGGCGGGAGAAGAGGTCATCATTTATTCCAACGCGGATGACGAGGCTGTAGAGGCCATGAAGAAGACACTGGATGAAAACGGCTATGAGGGACAGTACCTGTTCCAGACCTTCGGCACCTCGGAGCTTGGCGGAAAGGTTATGGCAGAGGGAACGGACATCGAAGCCGATCTGATTACCTTAAGTACCTTCTATATTGACGCGGCCCAGGAGGATCAGAATATGTTCCAGCCGCTGGAATTTGATTACACGCTGCTGAACAGCGCAGACCAGAAGGATTACTGCGCTCCGATCACCTCTCAGGAGGGAACAATCATTGTCAATACGGAAGTGCTGGCGGAAAACAATCTGGACATGCCTACCTGCTTAAAGGATCTGACCAATCCGGAATACAAGGATCTGGTATCCGTGACAGATATCAAGAGCTCTTCTACCGCATGGCTTCTGATTCAGGCTCTGGTAAGCGAGTACAGTGAGGACGGCGCGAAGGAAGTGCTTTCCGGTATCTATGAGAACGCAGGCCCCCATATCGAAACTTCCGGTTCCGCTCCGCTGAAAAAGGTGCGCGCAGGAGAAGTAGCTGTAGGCTTTGGACTGCGTCAGCAGGCGGTAGCAGACAAGGCGGAAGGACTGCCGATTGATTTTGTAGACCCGACAGAAGGAAACTTCTCTCTGACAGAATCTGTTGCTGTAGTAGACAAGGGTGAGGATACGAATCCGCTGGCTCAGAAAATGGCGGAGTGCATCATCACTCAGGGAAGAAGCGAGCTGCAGCAGTATTACCCCAATGCAGTATATGAGGGAGAGACGACGGATGAGGCGAACAGTTCTGCATATCCGAAGGTATTTCCGGAGCCGTTGACCCTGGGTCTGCTGGAGAAGCATCAGGAGCTGTCTGAGAGCTGCAAGTAAGTGACGGCGGCTGCAGGATGCAGAAGAAGCATTAGTCTGGCAGGCCCCTTCGGGGTCTGCCGGTTTCATGAAAAAGCAAAAAAGAAAGTAAAAAAGAAAACAAGAACGGTAGAAAGAGGATAGAAAAATGCCGGATTATAAGCTGCTGACACCGGGACCGCTGACGACGACGGACACGGTGAAAAAGGAAATGATGTTTGACCATTGTACCTGGGACGATGATTACAAGCAGATTACCCAGAAGATCCGCAAAGAGCTTCTGAGGCTGGCCCATGTATCAGAGGAAGAATATACGGTGGTTCTGATGCAGGGTAGCGGAACCTTCGGCGTGGAGTCAGTAATCGGAAGCTCTGTGGGAGATCAGGAGAAGATTCTGGTCTGCGCTAACGGAGCTTACGGGGAGCGTATGGCCGAAATCGCGCAGAAAATGGGAAAGAATACGGTAGTTTACCGGGAAAACTACGACAGGATTCCGGACGCCGCGAAGGTAGCGGAAATGCTGAAAGAAGATCCGGAAATCACTCATGTGGGAATCATTCACAGTGAAACCACTTCCGGAATTCTCAACGATATTGCTGCGGTGGGAAAAGCCGTGAAGGCAGCAGGAAAGACCTTTATCGTGGACGCCATGTCTTCCTTCGCCGGTGTGGACATTGATGTGGCAGGAATCGGAATTGATTTTCTGGTAAGCAGCGCCAACAAGTGCGTACAGGGCGTGCCGGGCTTCTCTTATATTATTTGCAGAAGAAGCGCGCTTGCGGCCTGCGAGGGAAAGAGCCGAAGTGTGTCTCTGGATCTCTATGATCAGTGGGTTACCATGGAGAAGGATGGAAAATGGCGTTTTACCTCTCCGACGCACACAGTGCTTGCCTTTGCAAAGGCTTTGGAGGAGCTTCGGGAGGAAGGCGGGATTCCGGCCCGGGCAAAACGCTATCTGGAAAATAACCGGGAGCTGATCCGCCGGATGGAAGCTATGGGAATCCGTCCCTATATCGACGCGGAGCACCAGGGCCCCATCATTACTACCTTTTTCTATCCTGAAGGAAAGAACTTTTCCTTTGATGAGATGTACCGTTATATTAAGGAGAGAGGCTATGCCATCTATCCGGGAAAGGTGACGGATGCGGATACCTTCCGGATCGGAAATATCGGGGAGATATATCTGGAAGACATCGACAGGGTATGCGATATTCTGGAGGAGTTTCTGAAAAAGCATTGTCAGGAGGTGGCATAAATGGGCAGAAAAATAGAAGCAGTCATTTTTGACTGGGCCGGGACTACTGTAGATTATGGATGTTTCGCTCCGGTACAGGCATTTGTCGCGGCCTTTGAGGAGTACGGCATCACGCCGACCCTGGATGAGGTGCGTGAGCCCATGGGCATGCTGAAGCGGGATCATATCCGGACCATGATGAATATGGAACGCATTCATGAGGAATGGAAACGGGTGCATGGAAGAGATTTCACAGAAGAAGATGTAGAGCAGGTATATCAGACTTCTGAGAACAGCATTTTGAAGATCGTGCACCAGTTTGCGGAGCCGAAGCCCTGTGTGCTGGAGACGGTGAAATATCTGCGGGATAAGGGAATCAAAATCGGTTCCACTACAGGATATACAGATGAAATGATGGAGATCGTGGTGCCTGAGGCCGCAAAGAAGGGCTACAGTCCGGACTGCTGGTTTTCTCCCAATTTCGTGGGAAATTTCGGGCGGCCCTATCCGTATATGATTTTCGAAAACCTGAAAAAGCTGGAAGTGACCTCCGTGGCTGCGGCCGTCAAGGTTGGGGATACCGTATCAGATATCAAAGAAGGTCTGGCGGCAGGCATGCTTTCTCTGGGAATTGTAGAAGGCAGTTCTGTCATGGGACTTACGGAAGCGGAATATGCCGCGCTGTCTCCGGAAGAACAGGCGGACCGGTGCCGGAAGGTGGAAGAGAAGTTCCTGGCAGCAGGAGCCTCTGCAGTGCTGCGGAACCTGTCAGAGCTTCCTGCATATCTGGAGGGGCTGGAGCAGTAAAATCCTTTTTAGGTAGCTCTGTTAAAAGAGGCTGTCGGAAAAGACAGCCTCTTTCGCATGTAAGAATGGTGTAATATAAGGCAAATTATGAATTAATCAACCCACTTATACCGTAGTTTGTAGTCGCTGTAAGCGCTGTAATCAAGATACTTTTCTTTTTGAAGCCTGCCAATGACAATGTAAGGCATTACATGTTGAGAAGCGGCATACTTTTGAATGATCTCAATAGAAAAATTTCCGTTTTGTACAAAGGCTTTATAGCTTTCCGGCGATAAAAGCATGTTGCTGGCAAAGAGATCAGCGGCAGCTTCTTTATCACGATCACAGCCGTCGTCCACAAATTTTATGGATTTTTTGATGTCTCCGTTCACAAGATGCCCTATTTCGTGAAATAATGAAAACCAGAAGATATCAGCAAATGCTCCCCTTATGGTTAAAACCATCTGATAGACACCGTCATCTTTCAGGGAAATATAGCCCTGTACAGGCGCACCTCTGAAATTTTTCATGATGGAGAAATCGATACCATATTTCCCCATGGTTTCTTTTAATTCATTTTGTATATTTGCGTCTTTCCGACACATAATTTCTTTGATTTCTTCGATCAGATTTGCAGTGAGATTTTTATCGTATTTTGCAGACAAAAAATTATTATTTTCAGCAATCTGGCATAAGCGAATCCAGGCACCAAGAATATAGGGATTTGTGGCTGTATTGGAAGATATCCGAAAAGCACCGGATGGAATCAGTTCTTTTAAATTTGCTATATTACTGATTTGCAGCGCTTTTCGCAGAGAAAGGATGGAATCTTCTTTTTTTTCTCTCGTAGGCATTGCACCTCTTTGTCTTAAATATTTTACAACATCCTTCAAGTCTTCTCTGGCATTTCGTTCTTCCGCTGTGATGGTCTGTTCTTCGTTTAATTCCAAAAGTTCAGCTTCATAATTTGCCTGGAGATTTAACCAAAAAGATTTCGGAACACCCAGAGCGTACTCCAGGCCCATTGCAAAATTCGCGGATATTCCTTTTTTTCCCGCCAATACATTGCTTACATAAGCGGGTGAGACACCTGTCCTGAAGGCCAGCTCAGTCTGTGAGATACCGCGTTCTTCCAGTACATCAGCAATGGTTTCCCCGGGGTGAATTATAAAATCACGGGATATACCAGTTTTCTTTACTGCCATGGTAATCACTCACTCCTTCCACTTCAATTTCAGTACAAATCATAACAGTATCCTGCGTTGCATTGGGTTCAATGATTAAACGGGCATTAGGAGATACATGCAGAGAATAGCGGATTTGTGCGTATCCTTTAAGCTGTTCCGGCTTACCCAGGCCCAGTTTTAAAAAGTCGCCAAAACATTCAGCAGCCTTTAATCGATCCATATGTTTCTTTATTGTTCTTACGCATTCAAAAGGTAATTTCTTTTGCATTTTAGTATAGTCTTCAAAGTATCTTTCTACTTTACTGTTAGCATATGTTATCTTCACTCATATATCACCTTCTGAATTAACTTTTTGGTTAATTATATTGTTACACATTTAAAAAGAACTGTCAACGGCTTTTCGTTTTTTCCAAACGAAATTGAACTTACAGCCTTTTCCTGATATACTGACAGATAGAAGCGGTCAGGGAGAAAATGAAATGGAAGCAGTGCGTAAATTTGTGAAAGAGTACACGCAACCTGGAGGAGATGGAGCTACATTATGTAGCCCAGAGTTTTACGATGATAAAATTCGGTTATACAGAAAAAGTATGGGAGATGACAGATGGTTGATAAAATACAAATCCGCGGCGCGCGGGTGCACAATCTGAAAAATATCAATGTAGATATTCCCTTAAATAAAATCGTGGGCGTGGCCGGAGTGTCCGGTTCCGGTAAATCGTCCCTGGCGCTGGGCGTCCTGTATGCGGAAGGCTCCAGGCGTTATCTGGAGGCCCTTTCCACTTATACGAGAAGAAGGATGACTCAGGCGGCGAAAGCGGATGTGGACGAGGTGCTGTATGTGCCTGCGGCCCTGGCTCTTCACCAGAGACCGGGCGTGCCCGGCATCCGCAGCACCTTTGGCACGGGCACGGAGCTTCTGAACAGTCTGCGGCTCATGTATTCCAGGCTGGCAGAGCACCGCTGTCCAAACGGGCACTATCTGAAGCCGGCCCTTGCGGTGGCGGCGGGCCAGGAGCTTGTGTGCCCGGAGTGCGGTGTTCATTTTTACGCCCCTTCCGCGGAGGAGCTGGCATTTAACAGCCAGGGAGCCTGCAGGACCTGCGGCGGCACAGGAATCGTAAGGACAGTTGACCGGGATACACTGGTTCCGGATGAGTCTCTGACCATCGAGGAGGGAGCGGTGGCTCCCTGGAATTCCCTCATGTGGTCCCTGATGGTGGACGTATGCCGGGAAATGGGGGTCCGGACAGACGTGCCCTTCCGGGAGCTGACGGAACAGGAACGGGATATCGTATTTGACGGTCCTGCGGAAAAGAAGCATATTTTCTATAAGGCGAAGAACTCCAATCAGGCGGGAGAATTGGATTTCACCTATTTCAACGCGGTTTACACCGTGGAGAACGCCCTTTCCAAAGTAAAGGATGAAAAGGGCATGAAACGGGTGGAAAAATTTCTGAAGGAGGAGGTCTGCCCGGACTGCGGCGGAAGCCGTCTGTCAGAGGCCGCCAGGCAGCCCAGGCTCCGGGGGATTACGCTGGACGAGGCCTGCCGGATGACTCTGACTCAGCTGGTGGAGTGGGTGGACGGCGTACCGGCTTCGCTGCCGGAGGAAATGCGTCCCATGGCGGAGAGTATCTGTGAATCCTTCCAGACCGTGGCAAAGCGGCTGATGGAGCTGGGGCTTGGATACCTGGCCCTGGACCGGGCGGCCTCCACGCTTTCTACCGGAGAGCGTCAGAGAATGCAGCTGGCCCGGGCGGTGCGGAACCGCACCACGGGCGTTCTGTATGTGCTGGACGAGCCGTCCATCGGTCTGCATCCCTCCAATATCCTGGGTCTTGTCCGGGTCATGCAGGATCTGACGGCGGATGGAAATTCTGTTCTTCTGGTGGATCACGACACGCAGATTCTGTCTCAGGCAGACTGGCTGATCGAAATGGGGCCGAAGGCCGGAGCGGACGGCGGGCAGGTCATTGCGGAAGGGACGGTTTCTGATCTTGCCGGGAATCCGGTATCCCTGATTGGCCCGTTTCTTGCCGGAACTGCGGAGATAGAAGCGGGAAGCCACCATGCGCGGAATGAGATTTTTGCGGAAGGACGAATCCGTCTTTCTACAGGAGAAATTCATACCGTGCATCCGCTGGAGGTGGACATTCCCAAAGGCCGCCTCACAGTCATCACAGGCGTGTCAGGCTCCGGCAAGACGACGTTGATTCTGGAAAGCCTGGTACCCGGTCTGGAAGCAGTCATTGCCGGAAAGAAACTGCCGGAACATGTGAAAGCAGTGGAGGCGGAAGGCATCGAGAGGGTGAAGCTCATCGACGCCACGCCCATCGGAATCAACGTCCGTTCCACCGTGGCGACGTATGCGAACGTTCACGATGAGCTGAGAAAAATTTTTGCCAGGACGCCGGAGGCAAAGGAGCTGGGTTATAAGGCGGGCGATTTTTCCTATAATACAGGCAGGCTGCGCTGTCCGGTGTGTGATGGCACGGGAGTCATCAGCCTGGATGTGCAGTTCCTTCCGGACGTAGACATTCCATGCCCAGAATGCCGGGGTTCCCGCTACGGGAAAGACGCAGGCAGAGTCAGATACCGGAATAAGGCGGGAGAGGCGTATTCTCTGCCGGAGCTTATGGCTATGGATATCAATACGGCGCTCCCGGTCTGCGCGGATATGAAACTGGTCCATCAGAGGCTCCAGGTGCTGCAGAGCCTGGGCCTGGGCTACCTGACGCTGGGGGAGGAGACGCCCAGCCTGTCCGGCGGCGAGGCCCAGCGGCTGAAGCTGGCAAGCGAGATGGGGCGGCTTCAGTCAGATTCCGTATTTGTCTTCGATGAGCCTACGATTGGCCTTCATCCTCTGGATGTACAGACACTGCTCGGGGTGTTTCAGACCCTGATCGAGAACGGCGCCACGGTCATAGTCATCGAACACGACCTGGATGTAATCCGGAACGTGGACTATATCATCGATATGGGCCCGGGCGGCGGCGATGAGGGCGGAAGAATCGTGGCGGCCGGGACGCCGGAAGAGATTCGGAATACGCCGGAGAGCGTGACGGGGAAGTTTCTGTAGAAGCAAGGCAGACAGCAGAAAGGACGATGCAAAAGGACAGAAGGCGGACACAGGGTGTTTGTTATGCAGGATGCCGGGGGATAATTATGGAGATAAGGAAAATAGAAAATAAACTCGGTTTTGCAGATACAGATAGGGAACGGGTAGAGGATGGAATCCGATATACGCCGATGAAGTATGAAAGATAAGAGGTAAGAGACAAGAGGGATTGAACGGGAGATTAAGTATTTAAAAATAAAGCAGAATCAGGGGAAAGAAGATGGCATACGAAAAAGTATACAACATGAGTTTTGGGAAAGTATATCCCCTTCTGGTGAATAAAGCGGTGAAGAAAGGAAGAACCGCCGAAGAGGTCAATCAGCTTATCACCTGGCTGACCGGGTATTCGCCGGAGGAGGTTGAACAGGCTGCGGTATCGGACATCAGCTATGGAGATTTTTTCAGGCAGGCGCCGGAAATGAATCCGGACCGGAAACAGATAAAGGGAGTGGTCTGCGGCGTCCGGGTGGAAGATATCGAGGAGCCGCTGATGCAGGATATCCGTTATCTGGACAAGCTGGTGGACGAGCTGGCAAAAGGGAAGGCTATGGAGAAAATCCTGCGGAAAAAATGAGAACCGGAGGCAGAAAGAATGGGCGAACGGGTTTATGAATTTGAGGCAGTGATAGAGCCAGTGCCGGATAAGGGCGGGGCTTATGTGCGGTTTCCGTATGATATCCGGAAAGAGTTTGGGAAAGGAAGAGTGAAAGCGGAAGTAACCTTTGACGGCGAACCATATTCCGGGAGCATCGTGAACATGGGCGTAAAAAATGAGGATGGTTCCGTCTGCTATATCATCGGAATCCGGAAGGATATCCGGAATAAGATCGGAAAGCAGCCTGGCGACAGGATTGCGGTCACGGTGAAAGCCGGGACGGACGAGTCCGTGGATTCCGCTGCGCCCCGGGAAAAGAAGCTGTGGAAATGCCCGAAGTGCGGGCGCACATTTAAGAACAGAAATCAGGATCATTACTGCGGGGAAGCCCCGAAGACAATTGAGGAATACATTTCCCGGCAGCCGGAGCAGGCCCGGGGTTACCTGAGAAGGATGAATGAGGTGATAAAGGGCGCACTGCCCGACGCAGTGGAAAAGATTTCGTGGAGTATGCCGACTTACTGGAAGAAATACAATCTCATCCAGTTTGCGGCTTTTAAAAAGCATGTGGGCCTTTATCCGGGACCCCAGGCGGTGGAGGCGTTTGCGGACAGGCTTGCAGAGTATAAGACGAGCAAAGGGGCAATTCAGTTTCCTTACGACAGGGCGCTGCCCCTGGAACTGATTAGAGAGATTGCACAGTGGTGCGGAAAGGAGCAGAGATAACATGAAGCTGTTTGATGTGGCTGACAGATACTGTAAGGAAAGCAGCTGGAAAACACTTGCCCTCCTGAAATTCTGCCTGTTTTCCATCGGACTGATGGTGGGAATGCAGGTTCCGAAGGAGAAGAGAAAAGCGGTGTATGGGGCAGGTATGGCAATATTTCTGGTGACATATATTCCGCTGATGGCGAAGTTTTTCCGCCTGTGGACGAAAAAATGGGAGGAGACCTATGAACATTGAAACTCAGAAACGGTTTCTGATCCGAATCGGCTTTTGGGCAGTGGTGATTCTGCTGATGCTGGTCGGATTTCAATACGTGCTTCCGGTGGTCCTGCCTTTTGTGATGGCGTTTCTGATCGCGGCTCTGCTGGACCGGCCGATCCGGTTTCTGGCGAAGCGCCTGAATGGAAAGCGGGTTCTTCCTGCCATCGGCCTTACGCTTCTGTTCTATCTGCTGGCGGCGGTTCTGTTTGGCTTTCTGGGGCTTAGGGTGCTGATGTTTGTGTGGGAGACGGTCCGGGAGCTGCCGCAGTTATACAGGAATACGCTGGAGCCTGCTCTGGAGACATTGTTCGCGGATCTCCAGAACCGGCTGGATGAGCTGGACCCTGCCGTGGTAGCGGCGCTGAGCGACAACGTAAATTCGGCCCTGGGCTCTCTGGGCAGTTTTGTGACCAACGGGTCTGTGCGGATCATTTCCTATATCTCCGGCATTGCGGCGTCGGTGCCGGGCTTGTTTCTGAATATTGTGATTACGATTATTGTCACCTTTTTTCTGGCAATTGATTTTCCAAAAGTAACGGGTTTTCTTCTGCGCCAGCTTCCGGAGCGGGGGAAGCAGGGACTTGAGGAGGTGCGCGGCTATGTAGTCGGAACACTGCTGAAATGTCTTGTGTCCTATGCCCTGATTCTCTGCATTACCTTTGCAGAGCTCTCCATAGGGCTGACGGTTCTGAAGGTGCCGGGGGCGGTTCTGATCGCGGCGTGCATCGCGGTCTTTGATATTCTGCCGGTACTGGGTACGGGAGGCATCATGATTCCCTGGGGCATTATCTGCCTGATTATGGGAAAATGGGTGCTGGGCGTTGGCTTGCTGATACTGTACGTTATCATTACTGTGATCCGGAACATCATTGAGCCGAAGCTTGTGGGATACCAGGTGGGGCTCCATCCGGTGGTAACGCTGCTTTCCATGCTGCTTGGCCTGCAGTTTTTCGGCCTGATCGGCCTGTTCGGCTTTCCGATTACACTTTCGCTTGTGAAAAATCTCAATGACCGGGGCGTGATTCATATTTTCAAATAGAACTGAAAAAAGATGAGCCCGCGAATCGCTGCTGAAACGAGGCACGGGCGAACAGAAAGGCTGCCCTGCAGAGAAGAAGAAAAAATTTCTGCAGGGACTGTTCTTTTCTTTCTGGATGTGGTATAATCCGAATAAAGCAAACATGCGTTCGAAAATACCGGCGCGGAGGGCGGAAACCATGTCTGAAAAAGTCTATATAGCCATTGATTTAAAATCCTTTTACGCCTCCGTGGAGTGTATGGAACGGGGGCTGGACCCTATGACCACAAATCTGGTGGTGGCAGATAAGAGCAGAACGGAAAAGACCATTTGTCTGGCAGTTTCTCCGGCTTTGAAGGCTTACGGCATCTCCGGGCGGGCCAGGCTCTTTGAAGTGGTGCAGAAGGTCCGGGAGGTCAACGCGAAGCGCCGGCAGAAGGCGCCCGGCGGCGTACTGAAGGGCTCCTCCTGTCAGAGCGGGGAGCTGGAGGCAGACCCTGCGCTGGCGGTGGACTATGTGGTCGCGCCGCCGCAGATGGCGCGCTACATGGAGATCAGCGCCCGGATTTATGAAGTTTATCTGAAATATATTGCGCCTGAAGACATGCATGTCTATTCCATTGACGAGGTATTTATCGACGCGGCTGCTTATCTGAAAACCTATCGGATGACGGCCCGGGAGCTGGCTATGAAGATGATTCTGGATGTGCTGGACACTACGGGGATCACGGCGGCAGCAGGAATCGGGACGAATTTGTATATCTGCAAGGTGGCGATGGATATCTGGGCCAAGCATGTGCCGGCGGATGAGAACGGCGTGCGCATCGCCGAGCTGGATGAGCTGTCTTACAGGCGGCTGCTCTGGTCCCACCGGCCGTTGACAGATTTCTGGCGGGTAGGACCGGGTTACGCGAAAAAGCTGGAGGAAAAAGGACTGTATACCATGGGAGATATCGCCCGCTGTTCTCTGGGAAAGGCTTCGGATTATTACAATGAAGACCTGCTGTATGGCATGTTCGGCGTCAACGCGGAGCTGCTCATTGATCATGCCTGGGGATGGGAGCCCTGTACCATAGCGGATATCAAGGCATATAAGCCCGAGAGCAGCAGCATTATTTCCGGTCAGGTGCTGCAGTGCCCCTACCCATTTGAAAAGGCAGAACTGGTAGCGCGGGAGATGGCGGATATGCTGGCGCTGGATTTGGTGGAAAAGGGGCTTGTAACCAACCAGCTTGTTCTGACGGTGGGGTATGATATCGACAATCTGAGAGATCCTGTTCTGCGCGGAAAATACAAGGGAGAGATTAAGACGGACCGGTACGGGAGAGCCATACCGAAGCACGCCCACGGCACGGTGAATCTGGAAAATTATACTTCTTCGACCCGCCAGCTTACAGAGGCAGTGACAGGACTTTTTGAGCGCATTGTGGATAAGGAGCTTCTGGTGCGGCGGCTGAGCATATCGGCCAATCATGTGCTGCCGGAAAAAGAAGCGGAAGAAAAGATGGAGACGGGATTTGAGCAGCTGGATCTGTTTACAGACTACGCGGCTCTTCAGAAACAGAAGGAAGAAGAGCGGGCGGAGGCTGAGCGGGAAAAGAAGCTTCAGCACGCCATGCTGGATATCAAGAAGAAATTCGGCAAGAACGCGATTCTGAAAGGCATGAATCTGGAGGAAGGAGCCACAGCCAGGGACCGGAACAATCAGATAGGCGGGCACAGGGCCTGAAAAGACTAAAAAAGGAGAGGGAGGATGCAGTATGAGTACAAAGCAGGAAGAACAACGGCAGTATGAGGATATGATCCATCTGCCCCATCACGTTTCCTCCCGGCATCCGCAGATGTCCATGACGGACCGGGCCGCGCAGTTTTCCCCCTTCGCGGCCCTGACCGGATACGGGGACGCGGTCCGGGAGAAGGCCAGGCTGACAGAACAGAAACCCGATCTCTCGGAAGAGGAGCGGGCGGAGCTGGACTATAAGCTTCAGATGGCCTGCGGGCCGGCCGGCGAAGGAGAGAGGCCGGAAGTGCGGATCACATATTTTGTGCCGGACAGAAAGAAGGCGGGAGGCTCTTACCGGGAAGCATCCGGGCGGATTCGGAGGATCGATGCCTGCAGGCAGGAGCTTATTATGGAAGACGGGACGGAGATCGAGATCAGTTGTGTAATCGAGATCCGGATTTGATTTTTGCAGGCGCCGGACATACCTGTAATAAAAAATATATTGAGGGGACAGAGAATATGAAGCAGAAGAAGCAATATACGATTTCCACAGAAAGTAAGTATATAAAGGAGTATCAGAATGAACATTACCGGGCGCTGATTCTGGACGAAAACGGAAGAAAGGTAAGATTCGGGCGCAGATGGTTTCTGACAGAGGAGCAGGCCCTTCGGGAAGGCGAGCTGCTGCTGGAGGAGATTCATAAGGCGGAAAAACTGGCGGAGTATGGAATTCACTTTACCCGCGGGGTATTTCATGATGAAAATGGTTCCGGCAAGATGATGAAGTACGGCTGCCTGATTATCATGGTTCCGGCTGCGCTGGCTGTGACAGGCGGCATAATCTGGGATTCTGTTTTTGGCAATTCCACAGGGTTTCTGTTGTCTATGCTGATAGTCATAGCGGCGATGGTGTACCTTTTTGTAAATCAGTTCAATTATGGCGGAAATATGGTGTCCTATGTGCTCTGCGACGGGGATCTGTACCGGATCTTTATCCAGAACGAGGCGGCGGGAGCTGCTCAGGCTGTAAACGACTTTCTTGGTTCCGCAGCCGCGCTGAAGATGATAGAGATGGGCGAGCGATCCCGCCGGCAGAGCCAGGAGCTGCTGGCGAGAAATTCTTTCCTGCACACCCAGCTGAATAAAAATAACTGCTGGAGAATTCTGGAGGTTCAAAAAATCATTAAGAAGAAAGGACACTGCATCATAAAATGCGTGATCGAGAAGGGAAAGAGCAGGCGCATCTGCAGAAAGACCCTTCATATCCGGGAGGGCTACAATAATTACCGGGAGCTGATAGGATGCTTTGAGTATCTGGAGGCCTGCTCTTCTGAGCGATGAGAATGGGAACGGGCAGAGAGGAAAGACTTAAGGAGAAACGGCGCTTCTTTCTCCCCGGCAGACCTGCAGGATTTTGTCTGCGGCTCCTTTGGCGCCGAGACATTTCCGGAAGCTTTCGGCGATCCGGCAGGCGTTCCGCCGGTATTTCGGCTCGGAAAGTATTTTCCGGACGGCTTCGGAAATGGAGGCCGGGTCTGCTCTTTTCAGTTTCAGGCCTGCTTCCAGCTGAGAGACTCTTTCCGCCACGCCCTGCTGTTCGGAAGTCTGGGGATACATGACCAGCGGAACTCCGAAATACAGACTTTCATTGACACTGTTCATGCCGCAGTGAGAAAGGAACAGGTCCGCCTTTTCCAGTACGGCGATCTGATCGACGCTTTGGAAGACGGAAATATGATCCGGCAGCGTTCCCAGGGCTTCCGGGGGGACCAGGCGGCCGACAGACAGAATCACCTGGCAGTCCATATCTGAGAAAGCGGCGATACAGTCCCGGTAGAAGGGCAGCAGGTCATTGACTACGGTTCCCATGGAGATATAGATGAGGATATCCCGGGTTTTCCGGATCTCTTCAGCCGCAGGACGGACGGAAGGCCCCACAAAGGCATATCTGTCTGAAAAGGTTTCGGCGCAGGGCTGAAATTCGGGAGAAGTATAGACAATAGTGTGGGTGGAAGCGTCGTTCTGGAGGATATCCAGGACATTTTTGACAGGATAGCCTTTGTCCCGGAGACGCCGGATGAGACGGCTGCTTTTGGGGAGAGCCAGAAGCATTTTCAGCATCTGTCCAGGGCTTTGAGGCATGATTTTTGAGGAATAACGGTTAAAGGCAAAGGTAGTAGTGGAAGATACAAAGGGGATGCCCAGCTTCATGGCGGCGGCCTTTCCCCATACGGCCATGGAATCTGCCACGATGCAGTCGGGTTTCAGGCGGGCCATATCGGAACAAACCTTTGCGTCAAGGGCCAGGGTGGTGTCCACAAGAATTTGCATGGAAAAAGCCAGATCCCGGCCCACGCGGGCGGTATCTTCCGGTGAAAGACTCTGTTCCGGTCCATATCCGTCACAGGAAATAAATACTGCTCCGGCAGCTTCTATCCGTTCACGAAAAGCTTCATAAGAATAGTACCATACCTGATGTCCCCGGGCAGTAAGCTCCCTCACCACATTTAAGGTGGGATTGGTATGCCCGTAGGCCGGTATGCAGAAAAATACGATTTTACTCATCTGTTCCTCCCTGCTGATCGGAATCTGCCTGCTCTATGTCTGCAAATATTTTTGAAATATACTGTTCCTGCTGTTCCATGGGAAGAATGGCGATTCCCCGTTTTACATCCCCCAATACCAGGATCTCTGCGCCGGGCTGGAAATCAAAGATTTCTCGGGCTTCTTTTGGAATTACAAACTGTCCCTTTTCTCCGATTTTGACCATCCATGCGTACTTTCCGTCTGTGAATTTCATAAATGCCTCCAAAAGTATGATAAATATAATTTGTATGATTAATCATACCACTGGGGAACGAAAACGTCAAGGGTAAATGGAAGTGAAAAGATATGAATGGACAACTGGAGCCGTTCTGGGCTATACAGATTATGCGGAGGCTGCGAATGATCCGGCTGTAGTACAGATAATGGAAGAGGTATGCCGGTCTTTGAACCAAAGCCTTTCCAGACGGTATGGCATCACAGAAATGGAGCAGGCAGAATTCTCTGCCCGTGCCGTGCGAAAATTTCAGAATCGCAGTATCCGGGATACAATAGAGCGGAACGCCCGGGATGTACAGCGCAAGCTGGGGCCAAGAGAGCGCATGATTGCGCCGCTCCTGATTATGAAGGAGTATGAATGCGACACATCGGCGCTGGAAAAGGTGACAGCGGCAGCCGTGTTGTATGGGGAGAGGACAGGAACTTTGAAGCTGGACGGGGAGCCTGTGGAAAATCCGGCGGAGTGTCTGGGCGAATTACTGTCAGAATTGGATGAAGAGACGCTCAGCCAAATCCGAAAGGAGTATGAGAGACTGCGGATGGGATTTTCCTGAAATATAAAAAATCATTCAATCACTCTTATTATAAGAACAAGCCGGAAATATTTGCGTATTTCCGGCGTTTCTTGCTATTTGTAAGGGCCCATGGTAGAATTGTGTAGACATGAAAAATCAGCTTGGCTGGCGCAAGGAGGCAGGAAAAGATGGGGATGAATCAGACACCGTCTTCCGAGCGGGTGCATATCGGCCTGTTCGGAAAAAGAAATGCGGGAAAATCAAGCGTGATTAACGCGGTTACAAATCAGGATATTGCTATCGTATCAGAGGTTCGGGGTACGACCACAGACCCTGTCTATAAAGCGATGGAGCTGCTGCCTCTGGGACCGGTCATGCTGATCGATACGCCGGGTCTGGACGATGAGGGAGAGCTGGGGGCGCTCCGCGTACAGAAAGGGCTGGATGTGCTTCGCAAGACGGATATCGCTCTTTTGATCGTGGATGGAAGCGCCGGGATGAGCCCGGAGGATGAACGGCTGGAAGAGGAGCTGAAAAAAAGAGAGCTTCCCTATCTGGTCGTTTTTAATAAATGTGATCTGATTTCAGGAACAGCAGCGGATGCCTTGGAACAGAGAAAGGATTCAGAGAACGAAGCCTGTATCTGGGTAAGCGCCCGCACTGGGGAAGGAATCCAGGAGCTGAAGGAAAGACTGGCCCGCATGGTTCCTGAAAAAAGGGAAAAGAGGCTGGCAGGAGATCTTCTGGAGCCGTTGGATCTGGTGGTGCTGGTGGTGCCCATAGACAAGGCGGCGCCCAAAGGGCGGCTGATCCTGCCCCAGCAGCAGACGATACGGGATGTGCTGGAGAGCGGGGCTGTGTCCGTGGTGGTCCGGGAAAAGGAACTGAAGGAGACGCTTTCCCGTCTGGGCAGACAGCCGAAGCTTGTGATTACAGACAGCCAGGTTTTTGATCTGGCGGATAGGGATACGCCGGAGGAGATTCTGCTGACTTCATTTTCGATTCTGTTTGCGCGCTATAAGGGAAATCTGGAGCAGGCAGTGCGGGGAGCGAGGGCGCTGGAGACCCTGCGGGATGGGGATAAGATCTTGATTTCCGAAGGCTGTACCCATCACCGCCAGTGCGACGATATCGGCACGGTAAAGCTGCCCCGGTGGATAGAGAACTATACCGGGAAGAAGCCGGAGTTCGTGTTTACCTCAGGCACCGGTTTTGAGCGTGACCTGAAGGAGTATCACATGATTGTGCACTGCGGAGGCTGCATGCTGAATGAGCAGGAAATGCAGTACCGGCTTAAGGAGGCGGCGGCCCAGGGAGTGCCCATGACGAATTATGGAATTCTTATCGCTTATATGAAAGGAATTCTGGAGCGGAGCCTTCAGCCATTTCCAGAGATGGCGGCTCTTTTGAAGGAAGAGGAAGTGTAATGACACAGAAAAGAGAACATTCTGAAAAAGAATCTGGTGAAGCTCTGGCAGCAGGAGCTCCCGGGGGGATGAAAACCGGTCGTTCCGGAGACTTCGGCGGTCCGCTGTACCGGAAGCTCCGGGAATACAGTGATTCTGATTATTACGGCTTCCACATGCCGGGGCACAAAAGAATCCTGGGAGACTTTGAGAATCCTTATCGGTTCGATATTACGGAAATAGACGGTTTTGACGATCTTCATCACCCGGAGACAGATGGGGTTCTGACGAAGGCGCAGGAACGGGCCGCAGAGCTGTACGGGGCAGAGGAAACGCATTTTCTGGTGGGAGGAAGTACCGCAGGGATCTTAAGCGCCATATCTGGATGTACCTGCCGGGGAGGCCGGATTCTGATGGCGCGGAACTGCCACAGATCTGTATATCACGCCGCAGAGCTTCGGGATCTGACAGCAGAATATCTTTATCCACAGCAGATCTCTTCATTGGGGATAAACGGCGCGATTTGTCCGGAGGATGTGGATAAAGCCATGAAAGCAGACGGCCGGATTCAGGCAGTGATTATTACTTCGCCCACCTATGACGGAATCTGCTCGGATGTGAGGGCGATTGCGGAGAGCTGCCATAGGTACGGAGTGCCGCTGATTGTGGATCAGGCTCACGGGGCTCATTTTCCGTTTTCCGGTTATTTTCCGGAGGATGCGCTGAGCGCAGGAGCGGACGTGGTGATTCACAGTGTTCATAAGACGCTTCCGGCGCTGACGCAGACGGCTCTTCTCCATATGCAGGGAAAGCTGGCGGACAGAGAGAGGATCCGGCGCTTTCTTTCCATATATCAGAGCAGCAGCCCCTCCTATCTGCTGATGGCGTCTATCGATGCCTGCGTGGATCTGCTGGACAGAAGGGGAAAAGAGCTTTTTGGGGAGCATATCAGGCTGCTTTCCGCTTTTCGTGAAGGCTGCCGGGATTTGAAATCGCTGTATCTGGCAGGAGATGACCTGGCAGGAAATAATATCGCGGAAGAGGCTGAGGAGAGGCCGGAGACAGGCAGAGGGAAAAAGACAGCCGCCGCGTGGGATTTTGACCGAAGCAAGCTCCTGATTTCTACCAGGAAGGCGGGAATTACGGGCAGCCGTCTTTCGGAGCTTCTTCTGGAACGGTATCATCTGCAGATGGAGATGAGCGCGCCGGACTACGTGGTGGGGATCGCAAGTATCGCGGACACAGAGGAAGGCTTTAAGAGACTCAGCCGTGCGCTTCATGATCTGGACAGGGAATTTCAGGAAAGTACAGAAGAAAAGGGACAAAAGGGCCGCGCGGGCAATCCGGATCCGGATTGCCGGACAGCAGAGGCAGCCGGGCTTCCCCGGCTGCCCTTCGGAATGACGGCCGCCAGGGCGGCAGAGCAGGAGAAAGAGCGCTGCGCTCTTTCCTCCGCCGCCGGGCGGACGGCGGCAGGGTATGTGTACCTGTATCCGCCGGGAATTCCACTGATTGTACCGGGAGAAGTAGTTACAGAGGAAGCGGCTGCCCGAATGGAAGGATGGCTGGAGGAGGGCTTTACCGTACATGGGCTGGAGGATGGAAACCAGCTGCAGGTTATAAAGCTTTAAAACAGCCAAAGAGCAGCAAGGCCATAAAAAGGGCTGCAGGCGGTGGCTGTTCTGAGAGTGCGCAGGGAGAGACAAGGAAATGGGAAAATTATTTTATATTATCGGGAAAAGCTCCACAGGAAAGGATACGATTTTTCAGAGTCTTCTGGAAAATGAGGAGCTGGAGCTTAAATCCCTGGTGCTGTATACGACGCGCCCGATGCGTGCGGGAGAGACGCCCGGTGTACAGTATCATTTTACAGACGAGGCGGGGCTTTTACGCCTTGAGGCAGAGGGAAGGGTGATAGAGCTTCGGGCCTATCAGACGGTTCATGGAGTCTGGAAATATTTCACCGCAGATACGGAAGCGACGGATCTGCAGCGGCACAATTATATCACGGTGGGTGTGCTGGAGTCTTTTCAGGCGGTGCGGAAATATTACGGAGCGGACAGGGTGGTTCCCATCTACATTGAGGTGGAGGACGGGGAGCGCCTGCAGCGGGCGCTTGACCGGGAACGGGCTCAGGAGCAGCCCCGCTACGCGGAACTCTGCCGAAGGTTCCTTGCGGACAGCGAGGATTTCTCAGAGGAGAGGATTCGGGCAGCCGGAATCGAAAAGCGGTTTTGCAACCGGGATTTGAAAGAATGTATAGAGGAAATAACTTCCTTTATCCGAAGCAGCCTGTAAGTGCAAAAAGACTGTTTTTTCTAAAAAAATTGTGTTATACTGAAACTGGCGCAGACTCGGCGAAGCGGAGATTTTGCGCTGCAGGCAGACTAAGACAAAGGAGGGGAGAGTATATGGCAGGATTTTCAGGAATCATTGGACATGAACAGATTATTGAACATTTACAGAATGCGATTCGTCTGAATAAGGTGTCCCACGCCTATATTCTGGACGGAGAAGAAGGATCCGGGAAGATGCTTCTGGCTTCGGCTTTCGCCCAGACCCTTCAGTGCGAGAAAGGCGGTACAGAAGCCTGTGGGACATGTCATTCCTGCATTCAGGCGGAAAGCCTGAATCAGCCGGACATTATCCGCGTGACCCATGAAAAGCCAAATTCTATCGGCGTAGACGATATCCGGGATCAGCTGTGCGGAGATATCCTGATCCGTCCCTACAGCAGCCCGTGGAAAATCTATATTGTGGACGAGGCTGAAAAAATGACGGTGCAGGCGCAGAACGCCCTGCTTAAAACCATAGAGGAGCCGCCTGCTTATGGCATCATACTGCTTCTGACTGAGAATTCTCAGAGCTTTCTGCCGACGATTCTTTCCCGGTGTGTGACGCTGAAGCTGCGTCCGGTGAAGGAGGAGCTGATTCGGAAGTATCTGATGGAGGAGCTGCATGTACCTGATTATCAGGCAGATGTGTGCGCGTCCTTTGCGAGAGGAAACGTAGGAAAAGCGAAGCGTCTGGCGCAGTCCGAGCATTTCGCGGAGCTTCGGGACGAGGTCATTCACCTCATGCGCCATCTGCGTGACATGGAGATCTATGAGGTCACAGAGGCAGTGCGGGAGGCAGTCAAATACAAGGAGGATATCGACGATTATCTGGATCTGATGGCGCTCTGGTACCGCGACGTGCTGCTGTTTAAAGCCACCAGGCAGATTGACGGTCTTGTATTCTCGGATGAGATCAATTATATCAGCGCCCAGGCGGCGAAGAGCTCCTATGAGGGGCTGGAGCATATTTTAAATGCATTGGAGAAGGCCAAGACGCGTCTCAAAGCAAACGTGAGCTTTGAGCTGACGATTGAGCTTCTCATGCTGACGATAAAGGAGAATTAGTATGGAAAGAGTCATAGGCGTCAGATTCCGGACTGCGGGAAAAATCTATTATTTTTCTCCCGGAAAGCTGAATATCCCGAGAGGGAAGCATGTGATTGTAGAGACGGCCAGGGGCGTGGAGTATGGAAGCGTCGTGGTCGGGACAAAAGAGGTAGATGACAAGAAGATAGTGCAGCCTTTAAAGCCGGTGATCCGGATTGCGACGGCGGAGGATGACGCGAGGGAGGCGGCCAACCGGCAGAAGGAGAAGGAAGCCTTCCGTATCTGCCAGGAAAAGATTCGGAAGCACGGCCTGGAGATGAAGCTGATTCAGGCAGAATATACGTTTGACAACAATAAGGTGCTGTTTTATTTTACTGCAGACGGGCGGATCGATTTCCGGGAGCTGGTTAAGGATCTGGCAAGCGTATTCCGTACCCGGATTGAGCTCCGCCAGATCGGAGTCCGGGACGAGACAAAGATTCTGGGGGGCGTAGGAATCTGTGGAAGAAGCCTGTGCTGCCATACGCATCTATCAGAATTTGTCCCGGTATCTATTAAGATGGCCAAGGAGCAGAACCTGTCCTTGAATCCTACAAAGATTTCCGGTGTCTGCGGGCGCCTGATGTGCTGCCTGAAGCACGAGCAGGAGACCTATGAGGAGCTGAACAGCCGCCTGCCTGGAAACGGGGATCATGTGACCACAGCCGATGGACTGAAGGGTGAGGTTCAGAGTGTCAACGTGCTGCGTCAGAAGGTGAAGGTGCTTGTCACCCTGGATGGGGATGAGAAGGAGATCCGGGAGTATCCGGTAGAAGAGCTGAAATTCCGCCCGAGAAAGAAGAAGGAAAAGGGCGGCGTCTCTGACAAGGAGCTGAAAAAGCTGGAGGCTCTGGAAAAGCAGGAGAGGAAATCAAAGCTGGATGATGACTGAGCTGAAAAGTGGAGAGCGGCTCGATGAGCTGCAGAGGAACGGATACCGGATCATTCAGAATCCCGGCCGGTTCTGCTTCGGCATGGACGCGGTTCTTCTCTCTGGCTTCGCCAGGGTGAAGGAGGGGGAGAGAGTCCTGGATCTGGGAACAGGTACGGGAATCATCCCGATTCTGCTGCGTGGAAAGACGAAGGGAAGAGATTTTACAGGTCTTGAGATTCAGGAAGAAAGCGCAGATATGGCAAGGCGCAGCGTGGAGCTGAATGACCTGACAGATTCGATTTCCATCGTGAAGGGCGATATCAGGGAGGCGGCTTCCATATTTGGGGCGGCCTCCTTTGACGCAGTTACCTGCAATCCGCCCTATATGACCGATCAGCACGGCCTTAAGAATCCGGAGCTTCCCAAAGCGATTGCGCGCCATGAGATTCTCTGCAGCTTTGAGGATGTCGCCAGGGAAACCGCGAAGCTTTTGAAGCCCGGCGGCCGTTTTTATCTGGTGCACAGGCCCTTCCGTCTGGCAGAGCTTATCATGACGCTGGGAAAATATAAGCTGGAGCCGAAGAGAATGCAGCTGGTGTACCCTTACGTGGATCGGGAGCCGAACATGGTGCTTCTGGAGGCGTGCCGGGGAGGCAGGCCAAGGATGACTGTAGAAAAGCCGCTGATTGTGTATCGGGAGCCCGGCGTCTATACGGACGAAATCTACGATATTTACGGGTATTGATGGGGAGAGAATTTGAGGAAAAGGGCAATGAAAAAATGGATGGCAGGTCTTTGGCTTCTGCCGGTGCTTGGCCTTCTGGCGGCAGGCTGTGGAAGCAGCGAATCCATAGATTCGGAGATTCAGCAGGTGCGGACGGAAAGCGCAGAGGCTGAACAGCCGGAAGATTCAGAGAGTGAACAGGCAGAGTCCCCAGAGGCTGAACAGCCGGGAACCGCTTCCGGCCAGCTTATGGCGGCGACGGAAGCGGTGCTGAAGAAGGCTGCAGAGGAGGCGGCAAAGGAGCAGGGACCAGTGAAAGGAATTTATGTGACAGGCCCCTTTGCAGGTCATGCCAATATGGAGAACTTGATACAGCTGGCGGACGACAGCGAGCTGAACGCCATGGTGATCGATATTAAAAACGATGAGGGGATCGTCACATATAAGATGGAAGAGCCCATGGTTCAGGAGCTGGGGGCGGATGTGAACTATATCACAGATTTGCCGGGGCTGGTACAGAGGCTGAAAGAGAAGAATGTCTATCTGATTGCCAGAATTGTGGCGTTTAAGGATCCTCTTCTGGCATCGAAGCGCCCGGATCTCTGCATTCAGAGAAGGGACGGCGGCGTCTTTGTGGATAAGAACGGGCTGGCCTGGGTGAATCCTTACCGCCGTGAGGTCTGGGATTATCTGATGGCTGTGGCGAGGCAGGCAGCCTCTGTCGGTTTTGATGAGATACAGTTTGACTATATCCGTTTTCCGACGGAGATTACAGACGAGGAAGCGGATTATGGGGAAGAGGCTCTGGAAAGGTCCAAGACGGATGTGATTACGGAATTTACAGCTTTCGCTTATGAGACCCTTTCTCCTCTTGGGGTGAAGGTGTCGGCGGATGTGTTCGGCACCGTGATCGACAATGAGGAGGATGCGCTGATTGTAGGGCAGGATTACCAGGCAATGGCGGAGCATCTGGACTATATCTGCCCGATGATTTATCCTTCTCATTACAATGACGGGGTATATGGACTGGCGCATCCGGATCTGCAGCCCTATGAGACCATACGGGCCGCCCTTCAGGCTTCTGCAGACAGCCTGGCGGGGATCCCGGAGGAGACAAAAAAGGCGGAGGTCCGGCCATGGCTTCAGGATTTTACAGCGACCTGGCTGGACGTGTATCAGGATTACGGCCCAGAGCAGCTGCGCCAGCAGATCCAGGCGGTTTACGACAGCGGCTGCACAGAGTGGCTTCTCTGGAACGCAAAGTGTTCCTATACAGCGGACGGGCTGCTGAGCCCGGAGGAAGCAAAAGCGGCCGAGGAGGCCGCGGAAAAGTCCCAGGCTCAGGAGGGAGCTTCGCCTGTGTCCGCGGCGGAAGAAGAGCAGGAGTAGAAAAATGCAGGGAACCTTATATTTGTGTGCGACTCCCATCGGAAATCTGGAGGATATGACCTTTCGGGCTGTCAGGGTGCTGAAGGAAGCAGATCTGATTGCGGCGGAGGATACGCGCAACAGCATCCGGCTTCTGAATCATTTTGAGATTCACACGCCGATGACCAGCTATCATGAATATAATAAGTTTGAAAAAGGAAGAGAGCTGGTAGCCCGCCTTCAGAAAGGGGAAAATATCGCTCTGATCACAGATGCGGGGATGCCCGGAATTTCGGATCCGGGGGAAGAGCTGGTAAAGATGTGTGCGGAAGCCGGAATTACGGTGACGGCTCTTCCGGGAGCCTGCGCCTGTGTGACTGCGCTGACGCTTTCGGGCCTTGGCACGCGGCGTTTTGCATTTGAGGCCTTTCTGCCTTCGGACAAAAGGGAGCGGCGGACCGTTCTGGAGGGATTGAAGGACGAGACACGGACCATTGTGCTCTATGAGGCTCCCCACAGACTTGTGCGGACACTGGAAGAGCTTTTGGAGACTCTGGGAAACCGCAGAATGTCTGTCTGCCGGGAGCTGACAAAAAAGCATGAGACAATCTTCCGGACAGATCTGGAAAATGCTCTGGCACATTATCAGACGGAGGAACCGCGGGGCGAATGTGTGCTTGTGCTGGAGGGAAAAACGGCGGAAGAGCTCCAAAAGGAAAAACAGGACGCCTGGAAAGAAATGACGCCTGAGGAGCATGTCAGTATGTACGAGGCGCAGGGGATAGCAAGGAAGGAAGCCATGCGGCTGGCCGCCAGGGACCGGGGCGTGTCAAGAAGAGAGATTTACCAGGCGCTGCTTTCAGAGGAAAAGAATGGTTAAGAAAAACCGGTAACCATCAAAAAATTAATGGCTGCCGGTTTCTTTGCGGATATTTATTAGATTAAACCAGCTTTCTTCGCCAATTCTTCGATAGATTTCTTTGAAACCAGTTTGCCATGGTATTCAATGAGATCTTCGCGTTCTCCAGTGAAAATATCCGTCGGTGCATACTTCTTTAAAATAATTTTGTCATCTTCAACATAGATCTCGAGAGAATCGCGTTCTTCAATGCCGAATACTTTACGTAATTCCATTGGAAGCGTGATACGTCCGAGTTCATCCAGCCGTCTGACTACTCCGGTGTTCTTCATTGCTTCTCCTCCTTATATGATGGTAACACTTGATAACCCCTAGTATAACAAAAAACCGACAAGATTCCAATAGAAATTTCAATAAATATGCAGAATTTATTTTGGAAAATTGATAATTTTGGGTCACAAAGGAATATATAGTAAAATGAGAGAAAAAACAGGGGAGAGAAAAAGACAAAATCTGACAAAAATCTGGGATGAAAAACAGAACATAGAAGAAAATCACAGGAAATATACTGTAAAAATGAGATAAAAAGGATCTGCAGTATGTTAAATTACCTGTGGGGAGCCATGCTTCTGCTTGGCATTGTCTATGGAGCTTTTCATGGAAGGCTTCCGGAAATCACATCGGCGGCAATCGATTCTGCAAAAGAAGCTGTGACCTTATGCATCACCATGACGGGCGTCATGTCTCTCTGGGTGGGCCTGATGGAAATTGCTCAGAAAAGCGGCGTCATCGGACGTGCCACAAAGAAGATTCAGCCCTTTATCAGCTTTATGTTTCCGGGACTTCCCAAAGGGCACAAGGCCAGGGAATATATCACAACCAATATCATCGCAAATGTATTTGGACTGGGATGGGCAGCTACGCCGGCGGGGCTGAAGGCCATGGAGGAGCTGAAGGGGCTGGAGGAGGAGCGAAAAGCCCGCCCGGTGGGCGGAAGAAGGGCTGTGCCGAAGGGAACCGCCAGCAATGAGATGTGTACCTTTTTGATTCTGAATATTTCTTCACTGCAGCTGATACCAGTCAGCATCATCGCCTATCGGAGCCAGTACGGAAGCGTAAATCCGGCAGCGGTGATCGCGCCCTCTATAGCGGCTACGCTGCTTAGCACAGTGGCAGCGGTGATCTTCTGCAAACTGATGGATGGGAGGAAGCAGCCGTGGAAACAGTGATTCAGATTCTTCTCTACATATCCGATATGCTGGTTCCGTTTCTGATTCTCTATGTGGTGGCCCATGGACTCCTTGCCCGGCGCCCCATCTATGATGACTTTGTAAAGGGGGCGAAGGACGGCTTTCAGACGGTAATTCAGATTATGCCTACGCTTGTAGGGCTTATGGTGGCAGTCGGTGTGCTGCGGGCGTCCGGATTTCTGAATTTTTTGGCTGAAACGCTGGGGAGTGTGACAGAATTAGTCCGTTTTCCTTCAGAATTAGTTCCGCTTACGATTGTGAGAATGTTTTCTGCTTCGGCGGCTACGGGGCTTGCCCTGGATATTTTTAAGGAATATGGAACGGATTCCTACCTGGGGCTTGCGACCTCCATTTTGATGGGATGTACAGAGACGATTTTTTATACGATGAGCGTGTATTTTATGACGGCGAAGGTGAAAAAGACAAGATATACGCTGGCCGGGGCGCTGCTGGCGACGCTGGTGGGCGTGGCGGCGAGCATTGTTCTGGCCGGGATGATGACAGGATAAAGCTTTTGGGTAATGGCCGGAAAGGGAAAAGGAGCGGGCGGCGGGGCGCAGAAAGGAAGCTTTTTTGCGCCCCGCCGCTGTGCGGCCCGGGATGCGCCTGGGTCCCGGGACTTTTCAGTCTGTTCCTGTCCAGCCGTAAAGATAATCCCTTATGACGGAAAACGGAGCGGGCCCGATTGACAGAATAAACTCATGAAAATCTTTGACAGTGAAGTGATGTCCAAAGGCTTCCTGAGCCTCTGCCTTCAGATCCAGAATCTCTGCCGCACCCAGATAGTATTTCAGATAATTGGCAGGATTTTGTACGATAGCCTGGTAAATGGAGTCCAGCACAGTTTCATTGTGGATCCCGAAGCCTCCTAAGAATCCTGCCAGATCCTCCGGCTTCCATCCGTCGTAGTGAATTCCGATATCAGAACGGGCGTAGAGGCCTAAGAGAAGAAACGAATTGGCAGCCAGAAGCTCCGCAGAGCTGGAATCCAGCGAAGTGAAGCGATAGGCATACCGCTCGGCATAGGTGGCCCAGCCCTCCACATAGCCTCCGAAATAAAAAATATTCCGGACCGGATCGAGCTCCAGGGAGCTTTCGTAAAGGGTCTGGTACAGATGGCCGGGCCAGCCCTCGTGGGCCAGGGTGGTAAAGAGCGTCAGGTTGTCATAGCCGGAAGCCTGGTTGATGTAGATGACATGGTCATTCATCTGATCCAGGGGCGGTGTCAGGTAAAAGGCCGGGCTCACGTAATTTTCCAGGGACGCGGGCACGTATTTCACGGTGCAGGAGGCCTGGTTGACTGCCGGGAACTCCTTTTTGATTTTTTCCTGGAGCGTTTCCAGTATGGCTTCCGGGCTTTGGGATTCGACAGAGCGGGACAGCTGCGTGAGAAGCCTGGGGTTCTCAGTGATAATATCTGCCATCAGCCGGGTGTCCGACAGAATCTGCGCGTCGACCAGTTCTTTGATCTCCTGCATGCTGCGGCCAGATCCGACTGTGCAGTTGACGAGAGCCTCGTAGTAGTCTGCGCCTTCGGGATAGCAGCAGAGGCCGCAGGGGTTCACTCCGCTGCCCTTGAGCTCCTCCAGTCCCCGGATCAAAAGCTCGTAAGCGGGAAACACATGACCGACGACGCGGGCACGGTTGGCTTCTATGTAGGCCTTCTTCTCCTCCTCGGACAAAAAGCCGGCCTGTTCCAGACGCTCCTCAAAAGAGGAAAGGAGAAAATGCTCCCCAGGATTGGAGATAAAATCCCGGCACCCGGCGATCACTGCGTCTGCAGCCTCGTCTGACATGAACAGGCCGTTCTGAGCCTTTTCACGCTCGTAGTCCAACAGGCTTTCATAATAGCTGTCAAGCTGTTCCAGAAGAGCCAGATAATCCTCGATATCCTCCCGGGACGTAAAGCTGAATTCTGCCAGCAGGGTAGGGAGCTGGGCCTGGGTTCCAAGAAGCGGGCTTAAAACCTCTTCGTAATAGGGGTACTCTGAGAGTGCCAGTTCGTTTTGAAGCTGTACCCGGAGAATGTCCCAGGTCAGGCGGTTCGATGCAGATAATTCTTCCTTCGGAAACTCAGACAGAGCCTCCAGCGTGTTTTCCAAGGCGGCAGCAGAACGCTTTTTTGCGGATACGGAGTATTCACCGAAGGAGACGGGAGCGTTCTTTACGCCTGCAGCCGCCGGATCTGCCAGAGTATAGTGCAGCGTCAGCGTATTGGAGGAGACGTTCGACAGAAAAAGCTCGTTTGTAAAGGCTCGAAAGGCTTCGTCTGTCGTCTGGCCCCTTTTTCCCCGCAGAGCCGGATAAAGAAAAGCTGCACAAAGCAGGAGAATCAGCAGGAGGAAGAGAAACGGAAGGATTCTGGGGGATCTTCGGATCCTTTCGGACAGGGTTTTTATCAATTTCAATGTTCTGTTCACCTGAAAAAATCTTACTGGATCTTATGAGGAAAGCAGTAATTAAAGTCCAGGTAAAAATCAGGGCTTGCTTGTGACGTAACGTAATGAGATATACTTTTGTTAAGAGGTGATGCAGCAATGGAAAAATACAGGGCCATACCAGAGGGCTATATGACTGTGGGCGAGGTCGCAAAAAAAATGAACGTGACTGTGCGTACCCTGCAGCATTATGACAAGGAAGGCCTGCTTTCTCCGTCCGCGGTAAGCGAAGGCGGCCGCAGGCTCTACACAGATAAGGATTTGGTGAAGCTTCATCAGATCCTGTCGCTTAAGCATCTGGGCTTTTCCCTGAGCGATATCAGGAACCGGCTGATTTCGCTTGACACTCCGGAAGAGGTGGCAGAAATCCTGGCCGAGCAGGCCGGGCTGGTCCGGCAGAAGATAGAAAGCCTTTCCGAGTCCTTAAGAGAGCTTAACACACTCCGGGAAGAGGTGCTTCAGATGCAGTCTGTCGACTTCAAAAAATATGCGGATATCATTGTGAACCTGCAGATGAAAAATGATTTCTACTGGCTGATTAAACACTTTGACAATGATACCCTGGATCATATCCGCAGACGGTTTGATCAGGAGAGCGGGAAAGTGTTTATGAAGCGCTTTCTGCAGCTTCAGGATGAGGCTGTGCGGCTCCGGGAGGCAGGGATTCCTGCAGACAGCAGGGAGGGACAGCAGTTTGCGCAGGAATATTGGGCCATGATCACGGAGTTTACCGGTGGTGATATGAGCCTGCTTCCCAGGCTGATGGAGTTTGGACAGCTGATAGAGGCCAGTCCGAAATGGGAGGAAAAGCAGAAGCTTGCAGGCAGCTATGCGGAACAGGCGCTGGACGTCTATTTTACAAGACTGGGAACAGATCCGTTTCAGGAAGGGGCAGAGTGATGGATGCAATACAGGTCCGGGGATTAAAGAAAAGCTATGGAAGCCATACTGTGCTGAAGGGACTGGACTTCTGCGTGCGTCAGGGAGAAATTTTCGCACTGCTCGGTGTGAACGGTGCGGGAAAAACAACGACGCTGGAGTGTGTGGAGGGGCTTAGAAGCTATGACAGCGGCGGTGTGTCCATCCATGGAAAAACGGGGATTCAGCTGCAGTCGGCTTCCATGCCGGAGCATATCAGGGCCATGGAAGCGGTCAGACTGTTTTCCAAATGGAATAAAACCGTGCCGGCGGACGGGATGCTGGACGCTCTTGGAATCCGTGAGCTTGCAAAGAAGCAGTATTATCAGCTGTCCACAGGACAAAAGAGGCGGCTTCATCTGGCTCTTGCACTGACCCGGGATCCGGATATTCTTTTCCTGGATGAGCCGACTGCGGGGCTTGACGTGGAGGGCAGAGTTTCGCTCCATGCCCAAATCCGGAAGCTGAAGGCGCAGGGTAAGACAATCGTGCTGGCCAGTCATGACATGGCGGAGGTAGAGAGCCTGTGCGACCGGATTGCCATTTTGAATGAAGGACGGATTGCGTTTATCGGCACGCCCCTGCAGCTTGGTGAAAGGGTGGGGAAGCATTACCGTATTACAGTTCAGACGGAAGCCGGAACGGAGGAATATGCGTCTGAGAATATCGGGGAAACATTGCTTGCGCTGCTTGTGCAGTACAGGGAAAAGGGTGTGAGCATTTCGGATATTAAAGTAGACCGCGGCTCTCTGGAGCAGCATTTTATGAAAATCGCAAAGGGGGAAGGATGAATGGAAGCCTTTTTCTATGGAGCAGCTCTGCAGTGGAAGATGGATATACGGAGCAAAACCCTGCTCATTACCTGCTATGCGGTTCCGCTTTTATTTTTTGCAATTATGGGCGGCATTTTTACAGCTGTGATGCCAGAGGCAGGAAAAACCCTGATTCAGTCCATGACGGTATTTGGCGTATCGATGGGAGCGCTGATTGGCCTGCCGCCCTCCCTGGTCGAGATTTACGGCGGAGACATAAAAAAAGTGTACAAAGCAAATGGCGTTCCGCTGTATCTTGGTCTTGTATTGACAAATCTTTCGGCGTTTGTCCATTTGTTTATCATGAGTGTGCTCCTTTACCTTGCCGCGCCGCCTGTCTTTGATGCCGCAATTCCGGAAAATCCTGGGGCATACTTTATCTGGCTTGCGGTTTTTATCCTAGTGTCGCTGAGTATTGCAAGTATGATTGGACTGGCGGTAAAAGACCAGGCCAAAACCTCCATGGTTTCCATTCTGGTATTTCTGCCCTCCATCATGCTTTCCGGGATTATGTTCCCGGCCGAACTGCTTCCCAAGGGACTGGAAGCCGCAGGAAGGATATTTCCGGCAGTCTGGGGATACAGGCTGATGACAGAATCTGCTTTCCAGTTTGCAACACTGCTTCCGCTGCTGCTGCTTTTGGCAATCGCTGTTGTGGTGTGTGGTATTTTGCTTCGGAAGGTCGGCGAATAGCAAATAGCCAGTACGATCCGGATACCGCATGATAGACATTCCTACCGAACACGAAATCCTTGCTATGATGAAGGAAATACAGGAAAATCCGCAGGACTTCCGCTTTGCAGCATAACAAAAAGGTACGGTGTAACCCATTTTACTGAGTTACACCGTACCCCCTGCATAAATACTTCCTTATCTGGCGTTGGCAAAAGGCCATGCCCTTTCGTATAAAGAATGTTTGGTGCCTGAAATCTGTTAAGCTTCAGCAGCCTCCTCGCTTTCGTCCTCGGCAGGAGCAGTGCGGACCTCAATGACAGTGGCAACTGCCGCATCCAGAGGTGTCTGAAGATCAATTTCCGGATTCTTTGCAATTTCCAGATCTTCTACCTTCAGGGTATCGCCTACTTTCATGCTGCTTACATCTATTTTGATCTTGTCTACCAGATCTGCAGGCAGCGCCCGGTAGGAAACCTCCTGCAGCATCTGCTGGATGACACCCTCTTGAACAGCTTCATGGTTCAGAAGGATAATCTCGGCTACAGAGTGTACCTTTTCGTTGCTTACCAGCGCCTGGAAATCAACCTCCAGAAGCTGTCCCTTTAAAGAATCGTAGTCAATCTCTTTGATCAGAGCATCATAGGTCTGGCCGTCTACTTCCAGCATCACCTGACTGCCCTTACCGCCTGTCTTGAGAACCCGCTCTACCGCAGGCTTCTCCATTTTAAGCGGAATGGACTCTTTCATTTCACGGCCGTAGATTACGCCCGTTACATATCCTTCTCGTCTGAGCTTCTTGGCTTTTGTTGTCATGTCTCTTTTTTCAGCTTTTAAAGTATTCATTTATCTTTTCCTCCAAAAATCTGAATCGCTTAGCAGCCTTCCACTTTGCAGAACAAACAGGTATTGTTAAGTGTTCGTTTCCTTGTTACAGTCCTATTATAGCACCCTGTGTCAAGGGAGAAGTCAGATATTTTGGGAAAAATATCTTAAAAAAGTATAAAAAATAGATAAAAAATTATTTTATCTATATATCTGGAATAAAACTGGAAATTTAAAAAGCATTCCAAATACAACAGAAAGCAAATACACAGCCGGAAAGCGTTTGCTACAGCCAGCTTCTTCGAGTATAATAATCGAAGAAAGACAGAGGAAGAATTCATATGGAAAATATATTCATTTTAGAGGATGATAAAGCTCTGGGCCGGGGGATTGCCATGGCTCTGGAAACACCGGAATGCAGGGTTACGCTGGCACAGACATGCCGGGAAGCGGAGCGTGCGCTGCAGCAGCCCTTTTCCCTGCTGATTCTGGACATCAATCTGCCCGATGGAAACGGGATCGAGCTGCTGAAGGAGCTTCGGCAGAGGGGCGACTGCACGCCGGTCATACTGCTTACAGCCAATGACCTGGAGCTTGATGAAGTCACCGGCCTGGAGGCCGGGGCGGATGATTATATCACCAAGCCCTTTTCGCTGGCGGTACTGCGGGCAAGAGTAAACGCCCAGCTTCGGAGATCCGCTTCCGCTTCTCAGGACCGGGTATCGCTGGACGGCTTTCTTTTTGATTTCTCCCGCCTGGAGTTTTCCAGGGATGGGATTTCCATCGAGCTGTCCAAGACGGAACAGAGGCTGCTGCGTCTGCTGGTGGAGAACCGGGGCCGCACCCTGCCCCGCGATCTGCTTCTGGAAAGAGTATGGGACGGCGGCGAGTTTGTGGACGAAAATGCCCTGTCTGTGGCGGTTCGGAGACTGCGCGCCAAGCTGGGTGACGCCCCGATCAAGACCGTGTATGGAATGGGCTATACCTGGGAGGTGTGCAGATGACTGCTTTGACTTTGTGTGCTTTGATTCTGGCAGCCGCCGGCATGGGATTTGGTATATGGCAGTGGTCGGCCAGACGGCGTACGCTCCGTCAACTGAACCGGATGCTGGACAGGGCCATTGCCGGAGGCTTTTCTGAGGATGTGTTTGACGAGACGGAGCTGTCCGCTCTGGAAAGCAGGCTGGCCCGGTTCCTCCGGGGCTCTGCTGCCGCCAGAAGGACGGTGGAGAGAGAACAGGCCGCAGTAAAAGCTCTTATCTCCGACATTTCCCACCAGACCCGCACGCCCATTGCCAATCTGCTGCTGTATGCTTCCCTGCTTTCCGAAAGCGATTTGCCGCCGGAGCAGCGGGAACAGACCCAGGCTCTCATCACGCAGGCGGAGAAGCTGTCTTTTCTGATTCAGGCATTGGTGAAGACCTCGCGGCTGGAAGCGGGCATCGTGGCTCCGGTGCCGGCGCCCAATCCGGTGGGCCCGCTCCTCTTCGGAGCCGCAGAACAGGAGGAACACGCGGCGCAGGCCAAGCAGATCACACTTACAGCCCTACCCTTTCAGGGCAGCGCTGCCTTTGACCCGCGCTGGACAGGTGAGGCGCTGGGCAATGTGGTGAATAATGCCGTAAAGTACACCCCTGACGGAGGGACAGTGACTGTTTCTGCCCAGATGCTGGATTCCTTCTGCCGGGTGGATGTGGCAGATACCGGCCCGGGCATTCCGGAGAACGAGCAGGGAGAAATCTTTCACCGCTTTTTCCGGGGGGAGAGTACCCGCACCGCAGAAGGGGTGGGCCTTGGGCTCTATCTGGCCCGGGAGATTCTGACGAAACAGGGCGGATACATCAAAGTGGCTTCCCAGCCCGGAAAAGGCTGCGTTTTTTCTCTGTATCTGCCAAGAGAAAACGCGAATCCGGAAAAGGCCGGAGCCGGGATGCCTGAGACGCGCATCGTTTCGCCAGTTCAGGGGAAAGACAAAAGGTAAGAATCTTTCCATTCTGTTAGATTTGAGAAAGGACCTGGAAAGATTGCTGTGGTAAAGTCTGTATTGTCGAAAGACAGTGCAGACTTTTTCGTGGAGGTATCGTTCTATGGCAATTTTGGAAACCAAGGATTTGAAAAAATATTATGGAAGCGGGGATACGCTGGTAAAAGCCCTGGATGGGGTAAACTTAAGCGTGGAGGACGGAGAGTTTGTGGCCATCGTGGGCACGTCAGGCTCCGGAAAGTCCACTCTGCTCCACATGCTTGGAGGACTGGACCGGCCTACCTCCGGCTCCGTCACCGTGGGCGGAAAGAATATCTTTTCTTTGAAGGACGAGGCGCTGACTATCTTCCGCCGGAGGAAGATCGGCTTTGTCTTTCAGAGCTACAACCTGGTTCCGGTACTGACGGTATATGAAAATATTGTTCTTCCGATTCAGCTGGACGGCGGCAGGGTCGATAAGCACTATGTCCGTGAGGTCATTGCGGCGCTGGGGCTGGAGAAGAAGCTTCAGAGCCTGCCCAGCCAGCTCTCCGGCGGTCAGCAGCAGCGGGTGGCCATCGCCCGGGCCCTGGCCACTAAGCCCGCCATTCTTCTTGCCGATGAGCCCACCGGAAACCTGGACAGCCGCACCAGTCAGGATGTGCTGTCCCTGATGAAGGTCACCGGACGGAAATTCGCCCAGACCATGGTTATGATTACGCATAACGAGGAAATCGCCCAGCTCGCCGACCGCATCGTCCGCATTGAGGACGGCCGGATTGTGACGCGGTAAGGGGGTGGGACACATGAAAGTCAAAAACAGCAAGTGTATCCGGCGCCTGGCCTGGAAGAGTCTGCAGGCCAGCCGTACCCGGAATCTGATTGCAGTGGCGGCGATTGCTCTGACAGCGGTGCTGTTCACCAGCCTGTTTACCATTGCCCTCTCCATCAACGAAGGCATCCAGCAATCCAATTTCCGCCAGGTAGGGGGCTGGTCCCATGGAGGCTTTAAATACCTGACGGAGCAGCAGTTCGACGCCCTGAAAGACGATCCTCTGATCGATGCCTGGGGCCTGCGGCGCTTTCTCGGCATGCCCACAGACGCCCCTTTCAACAAATCTCATGTGGAGGTCAGCTACGCTGACGCCAACGAAGCCCACTGGATGTACTGTGATCCGGTAGACGGCGCACTGCCCCAGGAAGGCACAAACCAGGCTGCCACCGACACCCATGTGCTGGAGCTTCTGGGAATCGAGCCGGAAATCGGAGCGGAATTCACCCTTACGTTTCCCGTGGACGGACATACCACCACGCAGACCTTTACTCTCTCCGGCTGGTGGGAATACGATGAAGCTATCGTGGCAAATCATATCCTGATTCCCGAAAGCCGCGTAAATGAAATCCTCTCGGAATGCGGCGTGGATCCGAACGCTCCTTCCGACGGCATGACCGGCGCCTGGAATATGGACCTGATGCTGAAAAGCGGTTCCCGTCGCATTGAGCAGGATCTGAATCAGATTTTAGCCAATCACGGCTATCAGAGTGAGACACAGGGGGAGAACTACATCAACACCGGCGTCAACTGGGGCTATACCGGAGCCCGGATGTCTGACAGCATGGACCCCACTGTGTTCCTGGCAATTATCGTCATAGCCCTGCTCATTATTTTTACCGGCTACCTTATTATCTACAATGTATTTCAGATTTCCGTCGCCGGAGATATCCGGTTTTATGGTCTTTTAAAAACCATCGGCACAACACCACGGCAGCTGCGCCGGATCATCCGCCTGCAGGCTCTTGTCTTAAGCGCCGCCGGTATTCCCATCGGTCTGGTAATTGGCTGGCTCATAGGCGGACGGCTGACGCCGGCGATCACAGCCCGGCTCGACGGCGTGGTGACGCTCACCTCCGGGAACCCACTGATTTTTGCCGCCTCGGCTCTGTTTGCCCTGATCACAGTGCTGCTCTCCTGCCGGCGGCCCGGACGGATGGCGGCAAAAGTCTCTCCGGTGGAAGCAGTGCGTTACACGGAAGGCCGGGCGGGAAGCCGGGCGAAAAGCCGCAGGGCCCGCAGAGTCAATCCCTTTACCATGGCCTGGGCCAATCTGGGACGAAACAAGGGCAAGACGACCGTGACCATCCTCTCCCTTTCCCTCGCCGTAGTGCTGCTCACCGTAACTGTAAACTTCACCAGCGGCTTTGATATGGATAAGTATGTGTCCAATTTCACCGCCAGCGACTTTATCGTGGCAAACGCCGCCAAATTCCAGACCGGCGCCCTTATTTTTTCAGACGATATGGGCGTGCCCCAGGCGGCTATGGACGAGATTCGGGCCCAGGGCGGCATCACCGGCGAAGGTATGGTGTATGGACAGACCTCTCAGGTGCTGGAGTATATCACTGAGGATTACTTCCGTCAGATGAACCAGCATTTCTACACTCCGGAACAGCTGGATAATCTGATCCGCCTCACAGATCAGAACGAAGAGGGACTCCTGGCCGCCAATGCTCAGATTTCCGGCATGAGCGCTTTTGCTCTCGACCATCTGACCGTGCTGGAAGGAGACCTCTCCTCCATCTATGAGCCGGGCAGCCGTGCCATTGCCGCTGTGTACAGCGAGGACGATTATGGCAATGCTGACATAGACAGCCACTGGGCGAAGCTTGGAGATACGGTCACGCTCCGGTATGTGGAAGAAACAGAATGTTATGACCCGGACACCGGAGAGGCTTATGGAAGCTATGAGGATGTGCCGGACGGGGCTGACTATGCAGAGCGGCCCGTGGAGTACCGGGACGTGGAATACACTGTAGCTGCCCTGGTGACAGTGCCCTCTGCCTTAAGCTACCGCTACTACGGATCCGATGAATTTATTTTGAATGATCAGACCTTTGTCCAGGATACGGGCACAGACAGCGTCATGTACTACGCCTTTGATACTACCGATGAGGCTAACGGAGCCATGGAGGAGCTTCTGGCGGATTACACGGAAAATGTAAACCCGGAAATGGATTATGAGAGTAAGACTACCTATGCCGGGGAGTTTGAGAGTATGCGGTCCATGTTCCTGATGCTGGGTGGAGTCTTAAGCTTCATTGTGGGGCTGGTCGGAGTGCTGAATTTCTTTAACGCCATTCTCACCGGTATCATTGCCCGCCGCCGGGAGCTGGCAGTGCTTCAGGCCGTGGGCATGACGGGCAGACAGCTGCGCGCCATGCTGGCATGTGAGGGTCTGCTGTACGCCCTGGGCGCAGCAGGACTGGCTCTGCTTCTGACTGTGGCGCTGGGTCCGGTGGCCTTCCGGGCCATCGAGGGACTGTTCTGGTTCTTCACCTACCATCTGGAGCTGACACCCTTCCTGCTGGTGATTCCTCTGTTTACCCTCCTTGGGGTAGGTATTCCTATCCTGACTAGCCGGGCGTCAGAAAAGCACACCGTAGTAGAGCGGCTGCGGACAGAGTGATTAGATTTCCGGGTGGAAGAAAGGAACCTTTTGAGCAGTTACCATGAGGGGAGCCGTGAGCAGCTTAGGGAACATAAACGCCGCGCTGCCTTACATGGACACGGAAATGCGGGAGCTTGAAAAGCGCACCCTTTCCAAAGGGGGCGCGTTGGCGGAAAGGGAATATGCGGAGCTTTACCAGACCGAGGCCAGGAAGAGGTATACCGAGTGCGGCTCTGACAGCTGTTTTTTCCAGAGAGGGCTTTATACCTTATCCCCTTAAAATGGTGTTCCACACTGTAACAGATACCAAAATCGCATCTACACAAGAAGGGCGCAGGCAGTCTTTTGTGGCTGTCTGCGCCCGGTTATTATTTATTTTCTATGATAGACTTTTCCATTCGAATCTACCCAATGATGACTGTGTTTTCCATTATCTTTAGGGAAGTATACATTAAGGCGTGTTGTTCCATCTGGACGTTCTTCCATGACCTCTACTCCACCACCTGGCAATTCTTTTGCACTGACAATGCCATAATCAATGTAATTCAGTAAATCTTCAACCAAATCTGCTGTGTTATAATGCGAAGTTTCATAACGTCCATCCCATGCCATAGCTAAAACCACCCTTCATTTTTATAGTTGTATTTTACCATTTATATGACTGAATATCAATGTCCTTTCTATGAGATGATGAAGTAAACAAATTGTCAGTTGACGTGAAAGAGATTGTTCCTAAAGCAAAATGGTTCCAGATTCATTTTCTCAATCATACAGCTGAAAGTTCGTTTTTTGAAGTTTATATTCTTCCACGGCCCGCTCACTTCCGGCGTAATGGTTTTTGATCCGTGTCGGCAGCTTCTTTTTTCCCTTCAAAAAGATAGGCCTTCCCATAAAACGTCCCTGCTCTTCTCCATCCTTCTGCCTCATTTAACACTTTTGCTTCTGCAGCAGGGGTGAACCTTTCCCGGTCCGGAAGCCGGATCCGTTCATCCAGCAGACACCGGGGCTTTCCATTTTTATCCTTATACAGAGTATGTGTGAACGTGATATCTCCTGCGCTGGAAATCAGGGTCCGCTGCCGGCTTCTCTGCACAGTATAACTGCTCTCGGGCGTTTGACATGGGCCTGCACCTTGCCGTGGCGCATGAAAAATATTTACAATATATTTTTGAAGGAAATCTTGCGCACGCTTTTTGCCTGTGCTATTCTTATATCGTAAATTTTCTATCTGAACAGGAAAACAGTTCTGTTTTCTGATTCCCAAAATGGAAGTAAAAAATAAGGAGCTGATGCCTATGACTGCTGTTTTCTGATCTTGCAGGACGGTTACGGAAAACGTATAATGAAAGGAGAAACCAACCGGGTGTCAGATAAGCGGTACAAAATCAAAACGGCACAGAAGATAAACCGCAAATACAAGGACAGGCTGTTTCGCTTTGTCTTTCGTGACAAAAAGGATTTGCTGGAGCTTTACAATGCGATAAACGGAACAGATTATCACGATGCAGAAGAACTGGAAGTCAATACGCTGGAGGACGTGCTTTATCTGGGGATGAAAAATGATATGTCTTTTCTTCTGGATACGTCCATGAGTCTGTATGAGCATCAGAGTACATGGAATGAAAATATGCCCCTGCGGGGACTTCTGTATTTTGCGGAGCTGTACCAGCGGTATCTGGAGGAAAACGGATACCGTCTGACCGGAACGGGGAGAAGGCTGCCGCTGCCGTTTCCCAGGTATGTGGTATTCTACAATGGTACGAAAGAGGAACCTGATCAAACGCAGCTTCTGCTGTCAGACTCATTTAAGGGAGTAGAGGGAGAAGTTCCCAGTCTGGAGTGCAGGGCTGTTGTACTGAATATCAATTACGGACATAATCAGGCAATCATGGAGCGCTGCCGCAGGCTTAAGGATTATTCTGAGTTCATAGAAGAGATCCGCCGCAACCTGAGAGCGGGGATGGTGCTGGAGGACGCTGTGGAACAGGGAATCAATGCCTGCATGGAACGAGGAATATTATCGGATATTCTGAGTAAAAGTAAAATGGAGGTGCGTAAGATGCTGCTGACAGAGTATGACGAGAGGGCGGAGAGAGAATATCTGCGGAAACAATCCCGGGAAGAAGGAGTGGAGGAAGGAATCTGTGTATTTATTCTGGACAATCTGGAAGAAAAGGTGTCCAGGGAGAGGATTCTTTCCAAGCTGGAACGCAGATTTTCACTAACGCCGGAACAGGCAGAACAGTATTTTGAAAAATATGCGAAAGCAGAGAAGTAAAGGAGCAACTCTGAAACAGAAAACGGCTTGACAAAGCTACCCTCGCGTGTTACGCTCATTTATATGAAAAACCGCATATTTACTGCAAACGCTATGAAGAAAAGAGTAAGCTGAATGCGCTTTTTACAGAGAATTCCCGAACGCTGAGAGGGATGAAGGCAAAGCAGCTGAAGATGGTTTCTGAGCGGCACGGATGAACGCAGGACATAAAAATTCTGCGATAAGACGTGACAGGGCCGCCTGTTACAGCGGAAGGGTATAAGGATGCAGGAAAGACGCAGCAGACACCGGCGGCAGCGCCGGGCAGCAGGCAGGATTTTGACGGCGGTGCAGCTCCTGGCGTTCCGTACCCGCAGAGGCCGGTTCCCGTGAGGGGCAGGCGAATGGAAGTGGTAACACGGGAATATCCCGTCTTCTTTGGAAACAGAGAAGGCGGGTTTTTTGTATCACAGGAGAAGCCCGTAGACGGAATTTTGTTGCAGTATTTATTCGCAGTTTGAAGAGAAAAGAGAGGGAAGCAAGGATGGAGAAAAAGAAATTTTATATGACGACGGCGATCGCCTATACCTCCGGCAAGCCGCATATTGGAAACACTTATGAGATTGTGCTGGCGGACGCGATTGCGCGTTTCCGGAGAATGCAGGGATATGATGTGTTCTTCCAGACAGGAACCGACGAGCACGGACAGAAGATTGAGCTGAAGGCTCAGGAAGCAGGCATTACGCCCAAGGAATTTGTGGATCATGTAGCCGGCGAAATCAAGCGGATCTGGGATCTGATGAATACCTCCTATGATAAGTTTATCCGCACGACGGATGATTACCATGAGAAGCAGGTGCAGAAGATTTTCAAGAAGCTCTATGACCAGGGCGATATTTACAAGGGATCCTATGAGGGGCTGTATTGTACGCCCTGCGAATCCTTCTGGACTCCGTCCCAGCTGGTGGACGGCAAGTGTCCGGACTGCGGCCGCGAGGTGCAGCCGGCGAAGGAAGAGGCGTATTTCTTCCGTATGAGCAAATATGCGGATCGCCTGATTGACCATATCAATAAGCATCCGGAATTTATTCAGCCGGTATCCCGGAAAAATGAGATGATGAACAATTTCCTGCTTCCGGGCCTGCAGGATCTCTGTGTATCCCGTACCTCCTTTAAATGGGGAATTCCGGTAGACTTCGATCCGAAGCATGTGGTTTATGTGTGGCTGGACGCGCTGACAAACTACATCACCGGAATCGGGTATGAGTGCGACGGGGAATCCAGCGATCTGTTCAAGAAGAACTGGCCGGCAGACCTGCACCTGATTGGAAAGGATATCATCCGTTTCCATACCATTTACTGGCCGATTTTCCTGATGGCGCTCGATCTTCCGCTGCCGAAGCAGGTGTTCGGTCATCCGTGGCTGCTGCAGGGCGACGGCAAGATGAGCAAGTCCAAGGGCAATGTACTTTACGCGGACGATCTGGTAGAGATGTTCGGTGTGGATGCGGTGCGTTTCTTTGTGCTGCATGAGATGCCCTTTGACAATGACGGAGTGATTACCTGGGAGCTGATGGTGGAGCGCATCAATTCCGAGCTGGCCAACACCCTGGGAAATCTGGTAAACCGTACGATTTCCATGTCAAACAAGTATTTTGACGGTGTCGTAAATAATACCGGCGTGATCGAGCCGGTGGACAGAGAGCTTCGTGAAACGGCAGTCGCTGCAGCTCAGAAGGCTTCTGACAAAATGGATGAGCTGCGCGTGGCAGATGCGATCACCGAGATCTTTGCCCTGTTCAAGCGCTGCAACAAATACATTGATGAGACAATGCCCTGGGCTCTGGCAAAGGATGAGAGCAAGAAGGACCGTCTGGCGACCGTGCTTTATAATCTGGTGGAAAGCATCAGCATCGGAGCCAGCCTGCTTGAGCCGTTCATGCCGGAGACTTCCGCAAAGATTCTGTCTCAGCTGGGTGCAAAGAAGCGTTCCCTTGAGGTAATGAATATGTTTGGACTGTACCAGTCAGGAACGAAGGTGACAGATAAGCCGGAGATTCTGTTTGCCCGTCTCGACGTCAATGAGGTGCTGGAAAAGGTAGAGGCGAAGAGAGCGGCTGCGGCAGAGGCAGCAGGTACTGCAGCAGACAGCGCGGAAGGTGAGGGCGCTTCTGCAGACGCCGGAGCGGACAGCGAAAAGGCAGTCATTGATATTGAGCCGAAAGCAGAAATTACCTATGATGATTTCGCCAAGCTGCAGTTCCAGGTGGGTGAGATCATTGTCTGCGAGGCGGTGAAGAAGTCCAAGAAGCTTCTGTGCTCTCAGGTGCGTATCGGCAGCCAGGTAAAGCAGATTGTCTCCGGTATCAAGGCGCATTATACGCCGGAGGAGATGGTCGGCAAGAAGGTAATGGTTGTGGTAAACTTAAAGCCTGCCAAGCTGGCTGGAGTTCTCTCTGAGGGAATGCTGCTCTGCGCCGAGGACGCGGACGGCAATCTGGCACTGATGACGCCGGATAAGGATATGCCTGCGGGAGCAGAGATCTGCTAGAACAGAATCAGAAGATGAATAGAATATCCCCATTCAGATTTGCAGCTTACAGCACAGGCCTGGATGGGGATATTTTGATGGATGGCAGGGGAAATGCCCTGGTAACACCGCTTAAAAGCATGAAGAGCTGACAGGCAGAAAGGACGGGGAGCCAAAGGGATCCCCGCCGGAAAAGACAATGTATATCCGTAAAGTTAAGGGACAGATAACTGCTGCGGTTTCCCGCGCCCTAGAAAAATGTCTGCAGATCCATCTGTTTTGCCTGCTCCAGCAGAAACTTATAGCGCTTCTGTACAGAATAAATCTCATAGGTATAGCAGTCGATCAGATCCGGATCCACGACCGCCTCGAAGTTTGCGTAGGCGGTGTCCAGAGCGTTTTTCGTAAGATAAAGGTCTTCCAGAAGCTGGCGGCGGGTGAAGGATGAGGCTTCCCCGGCCGGCTTCTGCGTCTGTTCTTTCTTAAAAATGGCCATGCTGCAACCCCCGTTTTCTGTAAATCTGGTTTGCTACAATATGAGTATAGGCCGCGGGATTGGGATTTATACTAAAAAATAGAATATATTGGATGAATGGACAATATAAATAATAAAAAAAGCAGGACAATATCATGAAAGTATTAAATTTTCTGCTTCGTATGGTGTTTGGCGCAATTGGAATCCAGATCATCAATGCAATCCTGATCTCCCAGAACATTTCTGTTTTTGTGGGGCTTAACGTGTTGACCCTTTTGACAGTCGGAAGCCTTGGAATCAGCGGGCTCGGCCTGCTTTACGGGATTGCGGCGTTTGGAATTTTGTGAATTTTTTACAATGGACAAATTTGGAAATAAAGGCTATACTCTACCTACGATCGATCAAGAAATTTCTTATATCTGGCTGATGCCGGAAGCGGCGCAGCCTGTGTCTCTGGTTTGATTCAAACCACAATTCCTGTTTGGAAACGAAATGGAAGGAGGAGGGTTTTATTGATTTCTTTTACCCGGTTTTACAAAAGAAATGCGAAATTTCTGCTTTTGGCGGGGAGCCTTCTTGGGATTGAGCTGTCGGTAAGCCTTGTAGCTGCAATGCTGCTGTATACCTGTATGGGAGTCCTTGGGTGAAGGGAAGACAGATAGCGGTATGCGGCAGAGAGCGGGGGTATGCGGAGAAATTTGCGGCGTTTGCAAATTCGCGGAGGGATCCGTTGTTTTCTGTCCATGGGTTTACAGACTGCAGTGAGCTTATGGCTTATACGAAGGAGCATCCGATCGATATTCTTCTCCTGTCGGAGGAGTGCCTGCCGCAGCTTTCCGAAAGCAGCGGCTTTGGAAAGGTGATTCTTTTGTCGGAAGAGGAATACAGGAAGGAGGAAGGGTATCCGGCAATCTATAAATATCAGTCCTGTACGCAGATTCTCCGTCAGGCGATGGAGCTGTACGCGGAGGAGGCTCCCAGGGCGCTTGGCAGAACCTTACGGACAGCGCAGATGGAAAAAATCGGCATCTATTCGCCGGTTGGGCGGACCGGGAAGACAGGCTTTGCGCTGGCCCTCGGGAAGGAGGTGGCGAAGAGCAGAAGGACACTGTATTTGAATATGGAGGAATATTCGGGGTTTGCCGCTCTGTATCCGTATGGGGACGGGTGGACACTGTCGGAGCTGATGTATTTTCTAAAGCAGGGAAAGAAGGCGTTTGCCTGCAAGCTGGAAAGTGTGATTCAGCAGCTGGGCGCGCTTGACTATATTCCACCTTTGCGCTCTCCCGTAGAGCTGCGCCATATCAGCCTGGAGGATTGGGAGGCCCTTCTGGAGGCGCTTGAGCGGGAAAGCCGTTACGAGGTGCTGATCCTTGATTTGAGCGGTATGGTCAACGGCCTGTTTGAGCTTCTGGAGCGCTGTGATTTCATTTATACGCCGACGGAGGAGGACGAAATGGCCCGGGCCAAAATGGCGCAGTATGAGGATACACTGAACCTTCTTTCCATGGAGCATATCATGGAGCAGACCAAGAAGCTCCGGCTGTCCGCCTTCGATGGGCCGGAGGCTCTGGCAAAAGCGGAAGGCAGGAGGTGGAGCGGACTGTGAGAGCAGGCTGGGAGGAGCTTCGGGGAAAGCTCAGGAACCGTGTTCAGGACAGGCTGGATTTGTCCAGAGAGCTTCAGGACGAGGAGGTACGGGCGCTGATAGATGAAGAGATTCTGCGCCAGAGCCAGGAGAGCTATCTTCTTCTGGAAGAAAAGCTTCAGATGCAGAGAGAGCTGTTTAATGCCATGCGCAGGCTGGACATCCTGCAGGAGCTCATAGAGGATCCGGAGGTGACGGAGATCATGGTGAACGGCCCGGAGGATATTTTCATAGAGAAAAAAGGAAGGCTCTTTCGATGGAACAGAAAATTTTCTTCCAGAATACAGCTGGAGGATGTGGTGCAGCAGATTGTAAGCTTCTGCAACCGAAGCGTATCCAGGGCCAGCCCCATAGCCGATGCCAGGCTGGCGGACGGCTCCAGAGTGAACATTGTGCTGGATCCGATCGCGCTGAACGGTCCGGTTGTCACGATCCGGCGATTTCCGGCAGAACCGGTTCGAATTGCGCAGCTGACAGCCTGGGGCTCTGTGACGCCGGAAGCAGTGGACTTTCTGAAGGACGCGGTGAGAGCGGGATACAATATTTTTGTAAGCGGCGGGACAGGCTCCGGCAAGACGACGTTTTTAAATGCCCTTTCGGAATTTATTCCTGAGACAGCCCGGATTATCACGATAGAGGACAACGCGGAGCTGCAGCTGGACAGGGTACAGAATCTGGTTACCATGGAAGCCCGCATGGCGAACCTGGAAGGGGAACGGGAGATTACCATCCGGGATCTGATCCGCACGGCGCTGCGGATGCGGCCGGATCGGATTATCGTGGGAGAGGTACGGGGCGCGGAAGCGATAGACATGCTTCAGGCTATGAATACAGGCCACGACGGTTCCTTAAGCACAGGCCATGCCAACAGCCCGCGGGATATGCTTTCCCGTCTGGAAACCATGGTGCTGATGGGAATGGAGCTGCCTCTTGCGGCCATACGGAGACAGATTGCTTCGGGGGTGGACCTGATCGTGCATCTGGGGAGACTGCGTGATGGAAGCCGGAAGGTACTGGAAATTGTGGAGACGGACGGGATCCGGGAAGGGGAGATCTGCCTGCATTCTCTTTTTGAATTTCAGGAGGAGGGCGGGGACAGGAGCAAGGTTCAGGGAAGTCTCAGGAAAAAGGACGGACTGCTCCACTCGGAAAAGCTGAGAGCAGCAGGGATAGGAGGCTGGTGAGGTGGACTACAGGATTTACCGTTTCAGCAGAAGGGAAAAGGTCAGGTATGGTCTGGAAGCTGGGGTTCTCACAGGCATTACAGCATTCTGCTTCTACAATTCCCCCTGGGCGCTTATCATGTTTCCTCTGGCAGCGTTCTGGTATTTTCGGGAAAAAGGAAAGCAGCTTGCGAAGGAGCGCAGAAAAAAGCTTCAGCTGCAGTTTAAGGATGCGGTGCAGGGAATGGCGGCGGCTCTTGCGGCAGGATATTCGGCAGAGAATGCCATTCGGGAAGCGGGAAAGGATCTGCGCCTGATATATCCGGAAAAGGCCGACATGGTCCAGGAGCTGGCGGCTATGCAGCGAAAGCTGGATGCCAACCAGACGGTGGAAGAGGCAATCAGGGATTTTGCGCTCCGGAGCGGCCTGGAGGAAGCGGAGACCTTTGCCGAGATCTTTGCAGTTGGGAAAAGGAGCGGCGGGGATCTGATTGCAATTATGAAGGATACCGCCCGCACAATTTCCCAGACTGTGGATACGGAGCGGCAGGTGGCCTCTGTATTGGCTTCCCGCAGATATGAGCAGAAAATTATGAATGTGATTCCCTTTGCCATGGTGCTTTACCTGAGGATTGGATGCCCTGGGTTTCTGGACCCGGCGTACGGGAATCTGGCGGGAGCCGCAGTCATGACAGGCTGCCTGGGACTTTACCTGGCAGCGGGATATCTGGGAAGGCGTATGCTGGAGGTAGAGATTTGACCGGCGGTATGGAGAGAACTGATATGGAAAAAAAGACGTCAGGAAAATATCGGGACAAGGACAGAGAGAAAAAGGAGAAAACGGAGAAAACAGCAGGAAATTTACGCAGGCTAATCCGATGGATATTCAGAAAAACTGGCGGAAAATGTCCGGGAAGGCTGGAGGTGGAAGAAAACTTAAGACTGCTCAGTACGGACAGAAGCGTTGGGGACAGGCTGGAGAGCTACTATGCTGAAAAGACAAGGCTGATGATTCAGGTTTTGATCGGAGGCCTGGCAGTCAGTCTGCTGCTGTTTCTGACCGCGGGCAGTCAGACGCTGCTGACAGAAGGCTGTCTTCTTCCGAGGGAAGAAAGGAGCTACACCCGCAGGCTGAAGCTGAGCACGGAGGATAAGGCCGGGGAGAACGTTATGGTGGAGGTAGAGCCGCGGGAGCTTACCCGGGAGGAAAGCCGGGAGCTGTTGGAGAAAGCGGCTGCAAATATGGAATCTTATATTTTGGGAACCAATACCTCCCTGGAAGAAGTACGAAGCGATCTGAACTTGGTTCAGAAGATAGAGGGGACTCCGATTGAAGTAGAATGGGAGCTGGATCATTATGAGGCGCTGAATCTGGACGGAAGCCTCCGGCTGGAGAAGCTGAAGGAGGAGGGGAGCCTGACAGAGCTGACAGCCCGGCTGACCTGCGGTGAGGAGGAGAAAATTTACCGGGCGGCAGCCCGGGTGTACCCGCCGCTTCTCACGGAGGAGGAACAATGGGAGCAGTCGGTAAACGAAGCGATAGCCGCTTCCCAGAAGGAAAGCAGCCAGCAGGCAATGAAAAGGCTTCCGGAAGAGATAGACGGGCGTCCGGTCAGCTGGGAAGAGGTGCCCGCTTCCCAGGCAGGAGCTGCTCTTGCGCTTACATTGTTTGCTGTGGCAGCCGTGTATCTTGGAAAGGACAGGGAGCTCCGAAAGCAGGCGCTGGACCGTGACAGGCAGATGCAGCGGGATTATGCCAGGATTGTAAGCAAGCTTGTGCTTTTAATGGGAGCAGGAGCGGCGATCCGGAATGCCTGGGAGATGATTGTAAAGGATTATCAGGTGAAACGGGACAGAGGACAGATAAAGCTTCGTTATGCCTATGAGGAAATGGCGCTGGCCTGCTATGAGATGCAGAGCGGTGTCGCGGAGGCAAAGGCGTATGAAAATTTTGGAATACGGTGCAGGCTTCCGTGCTATTTGAAGCTTTCAGCGCTGCTGGAACAGAATCTGCGGGGAGGAAGCAAGGGCTTAAGTCAGATACTGAACGCAGAGATTGGGGAGGCGTTTGAGCAGAGAAAGGACTGTGCGCTGAGCCAGGGGGAGGAGACGTCTACGCGGCTTCTGTTTCCCATGGTTATGATGCTGGCAGTGGTGATGCTTTTGATTCTGGTTCCCGCAGTTATGTCCATGCAGATATGACTGGAGGAAGCCTGCAGCGATAAAAATACATGCCGTACAGGCGGGAAAGGAAGGACAGATATGAAGAACTGGTGGGTTCGTTTTTGGAAGGAAGAGGACGGAATCGGGACGGTGGAGATGATACTGATTCTGGTGGTTTTGATTGCGCTCGTGCTGATTTTTAAAAGCCAGCTGACATCTCTGGTAAACGATATTTTTGACAAAATCACGAGCCAGAGCAGGCTGGTATAAAAGCATATGAACGCAAGGATGTGGAAGCGTGGAGAGATCACAGTCTTTGTGAGCCTGATGCTGGCAGTGCTGCTGTTCTTTTTTCAGGCCGCGTTTACATCGGCCCGATGCGCCATGCTCAGAAGCCGGATGGAGGAAGCGCTGGAGCTGGCTGAGTATTCTGTGCTCTCGGAATATCACAGAGAGCTTCTGGAGCTTTACGGTCTCTTTTATCTTGATCTGAGCTACGGGGGAGGAGCCGAGGATACGGACTATCTGAATCAGAGATTGACAGAATTTATGGACGCCAATCTCTTTTCCGGAGAAGCTCTGGCACTTGAGACATGGGACTATGCCCGGGCGACTGACGAAAGGGGGACAGGCTATTATGAGCAGGCGGTCGCCTATATGAAGCAGAAGACAGGGGCTTCTCTTTTGCAGAGGCTGAAAAGCTATGAGGAGTACGGAAATCAGGCTTCCGGAAATGAGGCCAGCTATGCGCAGGCGGATGCGAGAGAAAATCAGAATCTGGAAGAACTGAAGAAAAGGCGGGAGGAAGAGGAGGAAAAAAGTACGCCGGATCCGGTTTCGAATACGAACAGTCTGAAGCAGACAAGCATTTTAAATCTGGTGGTAAAGGCTCCGGAGAGGTTGTCTGGGAAAAAGGCGGAGCTGAGCGCGGCTCCGTCAGCCCGGTTTCTTCTTTCTGGCGCAGGACCGCGGGGGCGCCATACAGCGAACGCGGCAAATGATGTGTTTTTCCTGGCTTATCTGCTGGAGCATTTTCCGGATGCAGCAGAGTATCTTGCAGAGGGAAAGGAGAGCGGCGCCTGGCTTGATTATCAGCTGGAATATCTGATAGCCGGAAAGGATTCTGATATCGCAAATCTGGAATCCGTCTGCGGGCGGCTTCTGGCAATACGGGAGGGAATGAATTATGTATATTTGCTTTCGGATTCGGCGAAGACAGCAGAGTGTGCGGCGCTGGCGGCAGCTTTGGTGGGAGCCACTATGATTCCGGGGCTTGTAGAGGCTATGAAGCATGTGCTTCTGCTTGCCTGGGCTTTTGCAGAGAGCATACTGGATGTGAGAATGCTGCTGAACGGGAAACGCACGGCATTTCATAAGGACAGTTCCACGTGGAAGCTGTCTCTGTCTGGGGCTCTGGAGCTGAGCTCTCTGTCTGAATTTGATGAGCAGGAGGATCCGGGCGGACTTTTGTATCAGGATTATCTGGGGATTCTGCTCACTCTGACCGGGCGGGAAAGCAAGATGATGAGAAGTCTCGACGCGATAGAAGGCGTGATTCGGGAACAGGCAGACGGGCAGTGGTTTTATATGGACCAGTGCGCGGATGCGTTCTGGATGCGTACGGTGTGCGCAGGCGCACAGGAGCTTTCGGCAGAGCGCTGGATTGCTTACGAATGGTAAAGCGGAATTTCGAGGAGTATATCAATGCGGAAAAGAAAGGGGCGTACCGTGATGTTTTTTCGTACAGGGGTGTGTCTAATCAATTTCAAAGCTCTCCAGGCAGCGGCAGGACGACGAGCCTCCATTCTAAAACAAAAATCTGACAACTCTCTTTCTGGCCCTTGTGTCGAAAAAACATCACGGTGCGCCTCTTTTGAAAAAGAAGGCAGCCTGACCGTGGAAGCGGCGCTTGTCTTTCCGTTGTTTTTGTTTACGCTGACAGCCTTCCTGTATCTGTTTCTGCTGATACAGCTTCGCGCGGAGATAGGGAGGGCACTGACAGACACGGGGAGAGAAGTGTCTCAGGCAGCGTATTTTTCAGAGAATGTCGGCGGTCTGGCGCCTTCGGCTCTGGCCGGCCTTTACGGGCGGAGCCAGGTGAAAGAGTATCTGGACGGACGTCTGTCAGCACAGATTATAAGGGGAGGGGAAGACGGCATTTCGTTTCTGGGAACAGCCTGGAATGAGGAGACCTCTGTTCTTACCCTGCGCGCCTCCTTTCAGGTCGTGCTGCCTCCGGGGCTGTCATGGTTTCATCCGATTCTGGTATCAGAGCAGAGGACGATCCGGGGATTTACGGGCTTTTCCGGAAGGAACGGAACGCAGGAGACGGAGAATAGCGAGATTGTCTATATGACGGACTACGGAACTGTCTACCACAGAGATTTGGGATGCCGTTATCTGAAGCTGTCTGTTCAGCAGACCGGGCTAAATCAGGTGGGTGGGCTTCGCAATTCAGGCGGAGCGAAATATTATCCCTGTGAGCGCTGCTGGAAAGAGGGTACGCAGACGGTGTTTCTGACAGAAGACGGGAACCGGTATCATCAGAGCCTGAACTGTCCTTCCCTGATTCGGGGGATTCGCGCAGTCCGGATCTGGGAGACAGGGGGCTGTCCGCCCTGTTCGGTATGTGGAGGATGAAAGATGTGGAACGAATATTGTACGGTTCTTCTTCTGGTGTGGAATTCATGGACTGATATTCGGCGGCACGAGGTGAGCCTCCCGAGTCTTGGGATATTTGCGGCAGCGGGGCTGCTTTGGAATCTGCTGTTTCCGTATCAGGAGGCAGTAGAAGCGGCGGCGGGAGCTGGCACAGGGCTTTTGGTGCTGGCCGCCGCAGCAGTTACCAGGGGAGCGGTTGGCTTTGGAGACGGCCTTCTGCTCTGTGTGACAGGAATCCTTCTGGGAGGTACAGAGAATCTGAGTCTTCTTATGGCTGGCTCTCTGCTGTGTGCGGCCGTACTCGGAACGGGATTGATTTTTGGAAAGGTGCGGTGGAAGCAGAAATTTCCTTTCGTTCCCTTCCTTTGTCTGGCTCAGCTGGGGAGAATGGTATGGAAATAAAAAAGAAATCTGGAAAAAGTGCCGGGACGGCAGAGTGGAAAAGTGGCAGCTTTACGGTGGAGGCCTCACTGCTCCTTCCGGTTCTGATATTTATTATTTTTGCTTTTTTTATCTTAAGCCTTTATCTGCATGACAGAAGTGTTCTGGCTTCCTGTGCAGCAGAGCTGGCGGGAAAGGGAGCCCTGAGAAAATATGAGACTGAGGAGCATCTGGAAGGCTGGCTTGCCGTCCAGGCCAGAGGCCTGGCCGAGGAAAAGCTTTTGCTTCTGGAGCTGAGAGAAGCCTCTGCGGAGGTGACAGGAAACACGGTATCTGTTTGCTATGAGGGATATACCTCTCTTCTGGGAGGCCTGAGGGCCAGGGAGGAGGAGACGGCAGAAAGGCTGAATCCTGTGAATTTTATCAGAAACAGCAGGAGACTTAACAATTTAGTTCAGGAGAATAGGAGTGATGGAGGGTGAAAACGTCATATAAAAGAGAGCTCGATCATAACTGGCTGGTTCTGGAACAGGAGGAGTATCAGGAAAATTATCAGGTGGGTATGCTGCTGAAAAATAAAATACCGGGCTTTCTGGAATGCAGGCTGAGCCGCTTTGACAGGGGCGTTTTTTTCTATTATGAAATTACCTCCAGGCAGAGCCTGAGCCTGGTACTGGAGAGAAAGAGGCTGAATCTTCAGGAGCTTTTGAAGCTGCTTGATGGAATCTGGCAGGCAGTAAGAGCCTGCAGCGAGTATCTGCTGGATGTGGAACGCCTTCTGCTGACGCCGGAGTATATTTATCTGGATCCGGATGAATGGACAGTGTTTTTTTGCTTTTTTCCATTGGAAAAGCAGAGTCCGGAAAAGGAGCTTCTGGAGCTGGCAGAGTATCTTTTAGACCGGCTGGACCGGCAGGATTCCGGAGCCGTTACGCTGGGCTATGAGTTTTACAGGATTGCCGGAGAGGAAAATCCGTCTCTGGGGAAGCTTTTGGAAAGCTGGCAGGAGGGAAAAGAAGCCGGGGAGCAGACAGAGGAGGAACAGGCGGAGCCTTGCAGAGAAGATAAAATGTGTCCGTCCGAAGCGATGGAGAAAAAGATTCTTTATTACGATGGAAGGGGTCAGACGGTTCTGGAGGAGGACTGTATCCGCGAACGTGAGCCGAAAAGATGTTTTGATGCAGCGTCTCCGGAATGGACAGGAGAGGCGGAGGGAGGAACCTCGTTTCTGTCAAAAATCAGGGAACCCGGGCTGTTTCTGCGCAGTGAAAGCGCGGCTTTTCCGGATCTCAGGATTACGAAGGACAGCTTTCTGATTGGCAAGAAAAAGGACGCGGTGGACGCCTGCCTGAAAGCCAGGGGAATCTCCAGAATACATGGGAGGATTTCCAGGGAAGACGACTGTTATTATCTCACAGATCTCAATTCCACGAACGGAACCTTTCTGAACGGCGGACGTCTTGAAGTCAATGAAAAAGCGCGGCTCCGGCCTGGAGACCGTGTGGGATTTGCTGATGTGAGGTATATCGTAGAGGGGTGAGAAATCAGGCGAAAGCGGTACTGGATTTTTGGGAGCTGGTTCTGTATAATGAAAAAGAGATTCAGGAAAAGAGAGGGCAGCTATGATATTTGAAAGCCATGCGCATTACGACGACGAAGCTTTTGATCCGGACCGCAGGGAACTCCTTGAGGAGTGCCGGGCACAGGGAATTGAATATATTGTGAATGTGAGCGCCAGCCTGCAGTCGGTGAAGACGACGCTTGCACTTGCAGACAGCTATGATTTTATTTATGCGGCGGCAGGTGTTCATCCGAGCGAAGTGGGGGAATTGAATGAAGAAAGCTTTACCTGGCTGAAGGAACAGTGCCGTCATCCCAGAACAGTGGCGGTAGGAGAAATAGGCCTGGATTATTATTGGGATAAGGAAAATCATGAGACTCAGAAATACTGGTTTCAGAGACAGCTGGAGCTGGCAAAAGAATTGGAGCTTCCGATTATTGTCCACAGCCGGGACGCCTGCGCTGATACACTGGAAGAAATAAAAAAGGCACACACACCGGAGCTTCGCGGTGTGATTCACTGCTTTTCCTATGCGCCCGAGATAGCGAGGGAATACCTTGATATGGGATATTATATCGGTGTCGGAGGAGTTGTGACCTTTAAAAACGCAAAGAAGCTGAAGGAGGTTGTGAAGATGCTGCCTCCCGAACGGATTCTTCTGGAGACGGACTGCCCATATCTGGCGCCGGTGCCTTATCGGGGAAAGCGTAATTCCTCTTTGAATCTGCCCTATGTGGCGGCTGCTGTTGCGGAGCTGAAGGGGATGGAGACAGAAGAAGTAATCCGTATTACAAACGAGAACGCCAGAAAACTTTATTTTCAGGGGAGAGGCTTATGAGCAGACCGGTACCGACGCTGGGAAACCCAAAGAATACGATAGAGATTTTGAATAAATATAAATTTGTCTTTCAAAAGAGGTTTGGACAGAACTTTCTGATCGATGAGCATGTGCTGGGAAAAATTATCCGGTCTGCAGAAATAACAGAGGATGATTTTGTAATCGAGATAGGTCCCGGCATCGGCACACTGACCCAGTATCTGGCTGCGTCGGCCAGGGAAGTGGCGGCGATAGAGATAGACGATGCGCTGATTCCCATTCTGGAGGATACTCTGAGCGGATATGATAATGTGACGGTGATTCACGAGGATGTGCTGAAGGTGGATCTGACCAGGCTTGCGGAAGAGAAGAACGGAGGAAAGCCGGTCAAGATAGTTGCTAATCTTCCTTATTATATCACGACGCCGATTATTATGGGTCTTTTTGAAAATCATGTTCCGGTAGACAGCATTACGATCATGGTGCAGAAGGAAGTGGCAGATCGAATGAAGACGGGGCCGGGCTCCAAGGATTACGGAGCGTTATCACTGGCGGTTCAGTATTATGCCAGGCCGGAGCTTGTGGCGAATGTGCCTCCGAACTGTTTTATGCCCCGCCCGCGGGTGGGCTCGGCTGTAATTCGTCTCACAAGGCATGAGAAGCCTCCGGTTCGGGTACAGGATGAAAAGCTGATGTTTCAGATTATACGGGCGTCCTTTAACCAGCGCAGAAAGACACTGGTCAACGGGCTTTGTAATGCGCCCGAGCTTCGGATACCCAAAGAAAGGACAGCCGCGATCCTGGAGGAAATGGGGCTTGGCGCGGGAGTGCGGGGAGAGACGATGGAGCTTTCTCAGTTTGCCGAGCTCAGCAACCGGTTAAAAAAAGCAGACGCCTCGGTTTAAAGAATCGGATGGCTGATGGAAAAGAATAAAAAGATTCTGGAATGAAGAGGACAGGTCAGGCATAGAATATCTTAGTAAATAAGAGAAAGGGAGGGATTCTTTGTCTGACTATAAACGGTTTGTCTCCTACATTTACGGATATGATCAGGGAGAAAAGGGAGAAAATACTGGCTTCGTAAAGGTAAACGCCCGGGGCGGCGAATGTAAAATCTGGGTTCATGTGAAAGGCTTTTATGCACACAGGCAAAGGCCGTACCGTGTCTATGTTTTTACGCAGAGAAAGGAGCGGCTGGAAGGGCAGTATCTGGGAGAGCTGGAAAGCCGGAACGGGGCGCTTGAATGGAATGGCGTCACAGAGACGGACAGCCTGATGGGGGCCTTCAGCCTGGACGAAAGCCGGGGAATCTATATAGAAGGGGAGAACCGTGTGTTTGCCGCGGAGTGGGACGACTATCCGGTGGATGTGGGGCGGTTTAGACCCCTTGAGAGGTCTGCCAGGCTGGCTCGTGTGGAAGAAAATTCAGAAAAGAATATTGGAACCCATACAGGGAGAAGGGGGGACCGGGATGCCGGAGCTCCTGGAAAAAAGGAGGACGGAAGAGAAGCGTTTGAGCGTCCGGAGACTTCTCGGAAAAATGTTCCGGAGATAATTTCGGAAGTAAGCGCAGAACGCCAGACGATTCAGACGGACAGGCAGGCATTCCAAACAGAGCGGCAGATAGTCCAGGAAACACAGCAGACAATTCAGGCGGCCCAGATGGCAGCTGTCCGTCCAAGTCTGGAAGAGCAGGGCTCGCAGAGAGGACAGCCGGAAAGAGCTTCCGGCATGCCGGAGGATCCCAGGAGAAGGCAGTGGGAGTACTTGATTTCACATTTTCCTGCCGTCCGCTACCAGGATGCAAGCGGGAGCGTATTGTTGGGAATTCGTCTCGGAAACCGTGAGCTGTCCCGGATTCCAAGGGATAAGTGGGGATTGGGAAATAACAGCTTTCTGCTCCATGGATTTTATCAGCACCACCACCTTCTTCTGCTTCGGAGACAGACAGAGTCGCAGGTAGACTATTACATAGGTGTTCCGGGAATCTATAATGAGAAGGAGCAGATGCTTGCGTCTATGTTTGGATTTGAGGAATTTAAGGTGATGAAGGGGCCTGATGGGCAGGGCGAAAATTTCGGCTATTGGTGCCGGCTGCTGAAATAGCGGCGGCAGGCAGGAGAATGGCACGGAGGAAAAGGTAGAGCAGAAATGACAGCAGATGAAAAATATATGAAAGAGGCGATGCGCCAGGCCAAAAAAGCCTGGGCGCTGATGGAAGTACCAATCGGCTGTGTGATTGTGCAAAACGATAAGATCATAGCGAGAGGCTATAACCGCAGAAATACGGACAAGAACACGCTTTCCCACGCAGAATTGAATGCAATCCGCAGAGCCAGCAAAAAAACGGGAGACTGGAGACTCGAGGATTGTACGATGTACATTACGCTTGAGCCCTGCCAGATGTGCGCTGGGGCTATCGTGCAGGCCAGGATGGGACGTGTTGTGATAGGGGCCATGAATCCCAAAGCGGGATGCGCAGGTTCCGTGCTCAATCTTCTGGAAATGCCGGAGTTTAACCATCAGGTTCAGGTGGAGCGGGGGGTCCTTGGAGAAGAATGCGGCAGGATGCTGACGGAATTTTTTAAAGAGCTCCGGCGGAAAAAGGAAGCAGCTCCGCCGGCAGAAAAATATTGACAAATAATTTGGAACAGGATATACTGTAACAACAGTTTCATTTTGTCATAAAATTTCCGCGCAGCCGGGGAATTAGCGGTGCCCTGTACCTGCAATCCGCTACAGCAGGGGTGATATTCTGCCCCGGACTTAATGAACATTGTGCAGCCCTCTGTAAGCAGCACTGACGCCTGGGTCTTGCGCAACAGGAATCTGCGAACCGGGTCAGGTCAGGAATGAAGCAGCCCTAAGCGGAAGCTCCTGTGTGCCGCGAGGCAGCCTGGGCCGAGCCGGCTGCAGAGGTAACGGCTCTGTTCATGGTTCAAAGCAGAATGCGCGGATTTAAAATAAACCAAATTGATATAAGAAAGGGCAAAGAAGCCCTTTTGCAGCTGTAGACGGCGCGGGCAGATTTCTGCCCGCGCCTGCTTTTTCGACTGCGCCTGCATTCTTCAGAAATTTTCAGGAAAGCAGGCAGTCTATCCGCCCGGATTGAATATCTGGGATGTGCTGCCTGATTTTTTCTTCTGGCCAGTTCCACCATTGAAGCTTCAGAAGCTCTGATATCACGTCATCGGAAAAGCGTTTGCGGATAGCTTTTGCAGGAACACCGCCTGTGATGGTGTAAGGCGGCACATCCCTGGTGACGACGGCCCGGGCGCCGATAATCGCACCATCTCCAATGGAAACGCCGGCCATGATAACGGCTTCATATCCAATCCAGACATCATTTCCGATCCGGATATCCCCTTTATTGTCCCATGCGGATGTCACATTCTGAATGTTCAGCATCCATTCGTCATAAAAGATCGGGAAGGGGTAGGAGGAAAGCGACTGCTGCGTGTGATTTGCGCTGTTAAACAGGAATTTCGCTCCGCATGCGATGGAACAGAATTTCCCAATCACAAGCTTATCCTGATTGACTGGATAGTGGTATAAAACATTATTCTTTTCAAAATAGCGTGGATCGCGGACGAAATCGTTATATATCGTGAAATCACCGACTGTGATGCCGGGGTCAGTGACGACATGTTTCAGATATACGGTGTCCGGATCACCTGCGCGGGGATAGACCTTTTCCGGCTCCATAGATTCTCCTTTCTCTCAGGCACAGGGAAATTTATATTGGGAAATCTGATCAAAGTGGTTGTTCTGCACATAGTATACAGTATGCTCCTTTGCGGAATATACAAAGGAAACCCTGGTAGCCCAGGGGCCCTCCTGGCGCACGGCGCGCAGAACAGAGAATGCATCGGAAACAGTGAAGTGGTTTCCATATCCATTCAGCAGCTGTGAGGCTCTCTCGCAGCGATTGTCCCCTGGCACCAGGAAGGGGCGGGTACTTTCCGGCGCAAGCAGAGAATAGTTGGTAATCAGAGAGCAGCGTCAAAAGTAATCTGCGCCTGGATGAACTGTTCTGTCAGATCGGCTATTGTCATGCAATCAGGAGATTCCAGGTACGCTCCAGCTGGGCTGCCATGGACATATAGCAGCGTTCCGGCGTTCCCGTTTTGATTCACGCCGTGATAGGAGTGACGGATTCCGTCGGGGCGCAGGATGCCGATATAAAAACGTTCCTTTTCTTTTATGACCTGATGGTTCCATTTGGCAAGGCTGATGTCAAAATTGAAGCCGGTAATGACATCGCTGCCGCGGTAGACAAAACGGGTACACATACGATTTCCTCCCTGCAGAGTGTTTGTGGTTTCCTCTTTATGATACCGCTGTCATAGCTGTTTTTCTATCTACCAGTCGGTACCGAATTGTTTTTTATAAAACCAGGGGGCTGCGCTGCCGCAGCCCCCTGATGGTTATTCTGTTTTCTGATATATGATTTTTCGGATGGCATGTACAGACAGGCAGTACTTTTCGGCCAGCTCATTCACGGAGGAGCCTTTCCGGTACTCCTCTGTGATTTTCCGGTTTCGCCGTTTAAGTGCCTGCCGGCAGCCGGATGCTTCTCCCCATTGCCTGTGATGCGCCGGATCCGCAGGGACATAGATATATCCGCCCTGGATGTAGCTCTGCAGCTCCCGGACCAGCTCATCGGGAAGAAGCGCCTTTGCGTTGATGTATTTCATGCGGGCTCCCTCCTTGAGATAATCTTCAGGCGGCAAAGCCAGCATTAAGCTTCTGCGGCAATGACTACTCCATGCAGGCGCCGCAGATTACTGGCTTTGCATGGAGCTGTACCTGGTTAAGCTTGGTCATAAATCTCACATCCTTCTGTTCTGTACAAATTTTTGTGTGTTCCGTATCTCTGGGACTCGAATCTCTGAGACCGCGTCCTCTCGCTTATCTTCCTTTAGAATAAGAAAATAATTAGAGTACGTCAAGGCCGTTCTATCAGAAAAAGCGGATTGAGAGGCAGGAGGTTTAGTTAAAAAAGCCTCTTTCTGAAGGTACAACCTCAAGGTATCGTCCGTTTACAGCAGGCACATAATAACAGCCGTAGGTCTTCAGGCCGTTTTCCTGTTCCTCTTCCGAAAGCTCCACGTAAAACCGGTAATAGGGCATGTAATATGTCTCGTAATCTCCGGTTTTGTACACAAGCTCCACCTTTTTTACATCTTTCATTTCTGAAATGCTGTAGGGGACGGAGGTAATGTAGTTTCCGCTTTCCAGAAGCGCGGCGGCCTCCTGAACCGTGATCACAGGATAGTCTCCGATTTTCCCTGACAGATCGGGCCGGAAAATGCGGATGATCATCAGTCGTCCTGCGCCGTCGCAGGATAAACGGATGGGATAAAAATTATAATTTATGATCTCCTCTTCCAGGCTGCTTCCGGCTTCGAAAAACTCCGGCTCATAACTCTGACGGAGGTAAATGTCATAACCGCCTCCGCTGATGTTCAGGCGGGGATTGTCCAGGGCGAGCAGATGGCTGTAAGCAGAGAGCAAATACTCAGCAGCCTGCGCGAGCTCTTCATAAGTAGAATAGTGAGTAAAATGATATTGCTCAGGAAGTGATACGGCCGGTTCAAAATTTATTTGAATTTCCATAGAGGACCATACTGTGATGACCGTTCCGTCTTGTTCTGTTTTCAAATAATTGGACCAGCCAGATTCCTTTGCGATGTTAAGAGAGCCGGTATCCATGCCAAGCTTTCCTGCGGTTTCCAGCAGAAGCTCATTCATCTGCTCCCAGTCGACGTCGACCGGATAATAGTTTTCTTCATAATTCTGGTGGTTTCGGTAAACGGGCAGCGTTGTAAGAGAAACGTCTTCCGTCCAGGGATTGGCATTTGTCAGCTCAGAGATATCGAAGGCCATAAGTCCCTCAAATCCCATGTCGTCTGCCGAGATATCTGAGACAGTCAGGACAGGGAGGTCGGGCAGTTCTGCTTCCGGCGAAGGATCTGAAAACTCAGGAAGCCCTGCTTCCGGGGCAAGGCCGGAAGACTCGGAAACATCTTCCGTGGGAGAGGGATCGGAGATGTTTGAGGATTCGGGAGTGCTTCCCTCGGGAGCAGAGTCTGCAGACTCAGAGGAAGGGTCCGGAAAAGCCGGGGAGGGCTCCAGGCGGGCGGCAGGCCAGAGCTTTGAGGTCATCCACAGGGCGGCCAGAAGGCAGGCCGCGGCGGCTCCCCATCTCAGCCAGGGCCGTTTGGAGCGCACCTGTCTTGGAGCTTTGCGGAGTCTGTCAGTTTCGATAATGATTTCGTCATCCAGAAAATTCAGAGAGTCAAGAATGGTTTCCGCTTTCATAAGTGAAATCCCTCCTTTTCCAGGTGTACCTTCAGTCCTTTGCGGGTCCGGTGCAGCAGGCTTTTAGCTTTTGATATACTCATTCCGCAATAAGCGGCCGCTTCCTGAACGGAATCCAGATAAAAATAGCGCCCTACAAAGAGACTCCGCGCCTCCGGAGACAGACTGCGGAGATAGGAGCTGATAGATTCCGCAAGTAAAAGCATTGATGTCTGCTGTTCCGTCGTATCAGTGCCGGATACGCATTCCTTCAGTTCGGAAAGGGCAAGCATGTATCCTGAATCCAGTCGTTTTTTCCGAGTCCGGTAACGAAGCCGGTCAATGGACAGCTCCCGGGTGATTTTTCCGAGGAAGGCCGGGAGAAGCCCTGGTCTGTGGGGCGGCATGGAATTCCAGGCTTTGAGATAGGTGTCATTGACGCTCTCCTCGCTGTCCTGGGTATCGGTCAGAATGTTGTATGCGATTTTAAAAAGATAGGGTCCGTATTTCCGGCTGGTTGCCTGAATGGCAGATTCGTCCCGCAGCCAGTACAGTTCGATGATTTTGCTGTCTTCCATATAAAATTCCCCCTTCTATAACTAAAAGCCGACAAAAACAGACGCTGGTTGCGTGAAAAAGAAAAATCTCTGTATAAATTATAACGTTATACGGCAGTACTGAAAACAATGGAATTGATAAAATTTCCTCTTGCAAAATACCCTGATGGGGTATATAATGAGCTCAAACAGAGATACCCCTGGGGCGTATTTGAAGCGGCGGAATATGATACGGTGAAATGCTGTTGAACCGGCCGATTCGGCAGCGGAACGTACAGGCAGAAGTATTCAGCGGCTCCCACAGCGGGAATTCTGGAAAAAAGAGGTGACAGGTATGGAAGAACAAAAGGAATGCTGCTGCTCCCACAAGACGAAGGAGCGTACAGAGAAGGAATATAAGGATCTGATTAACCGCCTGAGCCGGATCGAGGGCCAGGTGCGGGGAATCCGGAAAATGGTGGAGAGTGACTGCTATTGTCCGGACATACTGGTACAGGTGTCAGCGGTCAACGCGGCGCTGAACAGCTTTAATAAAGTTTTGCTTGCCAATCATATCCGAACCTGCGTGGCAGAGGATATCCGGGATGGCAATGATGAGACGATTGACGAGCTGGTAGCGGTGCTTCAGAAGCTGATGCGGTAAATGATATGGTAAACTGCATGGAGTGAGGAGGAGAGATTATGGAACAATATAATGTGACAGGTATGAGCTGTGCGGCCTGCAGCGCGAGAGTGGAAAAGGCTGTCTCCAAGGTGCCTGGAGTGACTTCCTGTTCCGTAAGCCTTTTGACAAACTCGATGGGAGTGGAAGGCACGGCGGACGAGGCGGCCGTCATCGCCGCCGTGGAGGCGGCGGGCTACGGCGCCTCTGTCAAGGGCGCCAGAGGCGCCGGCGCCGGTGCCGGAGCTGGCTCCGGCAGAGCCGCAGACGTCTCCGCCGCCGCGGGAGCGGACGACGATTTTCTGAAGGATACGGAGACGCCGAAGATTCGGCGGAGGCTGATTGCCTCGCTCTGTTTCCTGGTTCCGCTGATGTATTTGTCCATGGGACATATGATGTGGAACTGGCCGCTGCCGGAGGCGCTGGCGGAGAATCATGTGGCTATCGGAATCGCCCAGCTTCTGTTGACGGGCATCGTCATGGTGATCAACCAGAAGTTTTTTATCAGCGGCTTCAAAGGGCTGATTCATGGGGCCCCCAATATGGATACGCTGGTGGCGCTTGGTTCGGCAGCATCTTTTGGATACAGCCTGTATGCGCTTTTTGCCATGACGGCGGCACAGATGAACGGCGATATGGCAGGCGTCATGTCTTACATGCATGAATTCTATTTTGAGTCCGCAGCTATGATTCTGACCCTGATTACGGTCGGAAAGATGCTGGAGGCCCATTCCAAGGGAAAGACCACGGACGCGCTCAAAGGGCTGATGAAGCTGGCGCCGAAGACAGCCGTGATCGTCCGGGACGGAGAAGAGGTGGAGGTGTCCATCGACCAGGTCAGAAAAGGCGACATTTTTGTGGTGCGGCCCGGGGAAAATATACCCGTGGACGGCATTGTGCTGGAGGGCAGCAGCGCGGTCAATGAATCGGCGCTGACCGGGGAGAGTATTCCCGTAGACAAAAAGCCGGGCGACGCCGTATCTGCGGCAACCCTGAACCACTCGGGCTTTATCCGCTGTGAGGCGACCCGCGTGGGCGAGGACACGACCCTTTCCCAGATTATCCAGATGGTCAGCGACGCGGCTGCAACCAAAGCGCCTATTGCGAAGATTGCAGACCGGGTATCGGGAGTCTTTGTCCCGGCGGTTATCGCGATTGCTGTGGTGACGCTGATTGTGTGGCTGGTGGCAGGTCAGACCATAGGCTTTGCGTTGGCACGGGCCATTTCTGTTCTGGTCATCAGCTGCCCCTGCGCTCTGGGACTGGCGACGCCGGTAGCCATCATGGTGGGCAACGGAATGGGAGCCAGGAACGGCATTATGTTCAAGACGGCGGTTTCCCTGGAGGAGACCGGAAAGATGCAGATTGTTGCTCTGGATAAGACAGGAACCATCACCAGCGGTGAGCCGAAGACCACCGACATCCTTCCGGCGGAAGAAACCTCAGAGGAAGAGTTCCTGACCCTGGCCTATGCCCTTGAGAAGAAGAGCGAGCATCCGCTGGCAAACGCGATTCTTGAGACGGGCCGGGAACGCGGTGTGCAGTCTGATCTGGAAGTGACGGATTTCCAGGCAGTGCCGGGCGGCGGCCTGACCGGAGAGCTGGACGGCAGCCGTCTGACCGGAGGCAATCTGAAATACATCAGCCAGACGGCGGAAGTCACAGACGCCGTGCGCCGGCAGGCGGAAGAGCTGGCGGAGGAAGGAAAGACGCCGCTGTTCTTCGCAAAGGATGGAAAACTCCTTGGCATCATCGCCGTGGCGGACGTCATCAAGGAAGACAGCCCGCAGGCAGTGCGTGAGCTTCAGAATATGGGAATCCATGTGGTGATGCTGACCGGCGATAACGAGAGAACCGCCAGGGCCATCGGAAAGCAGGCCGGGGTGGACGAGGTCATTGCCGGCGTGCTTCCGGAAGGAAAGGAAAGCGTTATCCGGGCCCTGAAGGAGAAGGGCAAGGTAGCCATGGTAGGCGACGGCATCAACGATGCTCCGGCCCTGACAAGAGCCGACATGGGAATCGCCATCGGAGCGGGAACTGATATCGCTATTGACGCGGCCGATGTGGTGTTGATGAAAAGCCGCTTAAGCGATGTGCCTGCGGCCATCCGCTTAAGCCGGGCAACTCTTCGGAATATCCATGAAAATCTGTTCTGGGCATTCTTTTATAATGTCATCGGCATTCCACTGGCAGCGGGCGTCTGGATTCCGATTTTCGGCTGGCAGCTGAACCCCATGTTCGGCGCGGCGGCCATGAGCCTGTCCAGCTTCTGCGTGGTAACAAACGCCCTGCGTCTTAACTGGTTTAAGGTGCATGACGCGAGTAAAGATAAAAAAATCAAACAAAATGTAAAAAAGGAGAAGACAACGATGGAAAAAACGATTACAATTGAAGGTATGATGTGCGGTCACTGCGAGGCAGCGGTTAAGAAGGCTCTGGAGGCGCTTCCCCAGGTAAGCGAGGCTGTGGTAAGCCATGAAAAGGGGACGGCGGTTGTGACGCTGAACGCTGAGGTGGCGGACGATGTGCTGAAGAAGGCTGTAGAGGATAAGGATTACAAGGTGACTGGTATTCAGTAAAGAAGGTGTGCCAGGGCGGGGGACCCCGCTCCAACCGGCCAGCCGCCGGCACGGCGCAGAATGACCGGGCGGCGGGAAGGCGTGGCCGGTACGAAAAGTGCATAGAGAGAAAACGCGAAGAGGCGGTTTCCGGCGGATGCCCTGAGGGGTGTCCGCCGGGATCGCCGTTTTCTTTTTTCAGGCAGAAAATCTGTCCTGCCCCAAATCCAGGGAAGCCGCGGAAACACAGAAGATCCGCTTCCGGTTTCGTTCAGAAGCAGGATTCGTAGGAGCAGAATTCAGAGAAACAGGATGCAGAAGGAGGATGAAGAGAATGCATGAACGGGCAAGTACGGGAATCAAAGGCTTTGATCAGATGATTGACATGCTCCGCATGGGAGACAACGTGGTATGGCAGGTGGATTCCATCGAAGATTACCGGTATATGACAGATGCCTTTATCGCGCAGGCAAAGCGGGATCAGAGAAACATGATCTACATCCGGTTTGCGTCCCATGAACCCATCCTGCGCGATACGGAAGGAATACGGGTCTGCGAGGTGGATTCGGGACAGGGCTTTGAGGCGTTCGCTTCCCAGATCCGGGATATTATCACAGAGGCGGGTCTGGACGCCTTCTATGTGTTCGACAGCCTGACCTTTCTTCTGGATGCCTGGCATTCGGATCTGATGATTGGAAACTTCTTTCAGGTGACCTGTCCATATCTGTATGAGCTGAATACCATTGCCTATTTTGCGCTGATCCGGAACGCCCATACCTATGATACGATTGCCCGGATCCGCGAGACGACCCAGCTGCTTCTGGAGCTCTATCACATTGAAGGAAATTACTATGTGCACCCGCTGAAGGTGTGGCAGCGGTATTCGCCGACCATGTTTCTGCCGCATCTGCTGAAGGAACAGGAGGCTGTCTCCATCACAGCCTCCGCGGAGACGGCGGAGCTCTTTTCCAATCTGGCGTATCGGGAGACAAAGCGGGATTACTGGGAGGAGATCGTAAAGAGCTGCGCGGACGCCCGCAGTGGAAGCGGAGAGCTGCAGGAGGAGAAAAAACGCCTGCTTCTGGAGCTTCTTGTGGGGAAAAATTCCCGGATTTATGATCTTTGTGTGGAATACTTTACACTGGAGGACGTGGTCAGGGTGGCCTGCCGGGAGATTGGCAGCGGCTATATCGGCGGAAAGAGCGTGGGTATGCTTCTGGCCCGCCGGATGCTGGTGAAGGATCCGGCGGACGCGGCCCGTTTCCAGCCCCTTCTGGAGCCCAACGATTCCTACTATCTGGGCGCGGACATTTTCTATACCTATATTGTGCAGAACGGCTGCTGGAGCCTGCGGACCAGGCAGAAGACGAAGGAAGGGTATTTTACTTATGCGCCGGAGCTGAAGAAACGGATTCTGGAAGGAAGCTTCCCGGAGATGATTCGGGATCATTTCGTGCGGATGCTGGAATACTATGGACAGTCGCCGATTATCGTCCGTTCCAGCTCCCTTCTGGAGGACAATTTCGGGAATGCCTTCGCCGGAAAATACGAGAGCGTTTTCTGTCCGAACCAGGGCTCCCCGGAGGAGAGGCTGCGCGCCTTTGAGGACGCCGTGAAAACGGTCTATGCCAGCACCATGAATGAGGATGCGCTCCAGTACCGTGTGAGCCGCGGGCTGGCTCAGAAGGATGAGCAGATGGCAGTGCTGGTTCAGCGGGTGTCGGGAGACTATTTCGGAGATTATTTCTTCCCCCATCTGGCCGGCATGGGGAATTCCTCAAACCTTTATGTATGGGATAAGGATATCGACATGAATGCGGGAATGCTGCGCCTGGTATTCGGTCTGGGAACCCGGGCTGTGGATCGGATTATCGGAGACTATGCGCGGATTGTGACGCTGGACGATCCCCTGCGCACGCCCCTGATTCAGGCCGGTGACGAGCGGAAATTTTCTCAGCATTATGTGGATGTGCTGAACCTCAGAGAAAACAGGTTTATGAGCATTGATCTGGACGACGCCCTGGCTCTGGATATCAAGACAGACAAGAGCATTTTCGCCCAGATGGATTATGACGAGTATCAGAGGCTGCGGGAGCTGGGCTACCGGAACCGGAAACCGCCCTATTCCCTGAACTTCCGGAAGCTTCTTAAGGATACGCCGTTTCCGGGGCTGATGCGGGACGTGCTGGCTCTCCTGGCCCGGAAATATGATTATCCGGTGGATATCGAATTTACCGCGAACTTCCGGAGGGACGGAAGCTTCCGCATCAATCTGCTTCAGTGCCGGCCCCTGCAGACAAAGGGGCTTGGGAAAACGGTGGAGCTTCCGAGGATTACCGGAAAAGACGACTGCATTTTCTATACGAAGGGGAATTTTATGGGCGGAAACGTGCGCCTTCCCATCGACTATGTGATCTACGTGGACGCCAGAGGCTATGCGGGGAAGAGCGAGCAGGAGAAATACACCATCGCCCGTCTGATCGGAGAGCTGAACCGGAAGCTGGGAGACAAAAATCTGATGCTGATCGGCCCCGGACGTTTCGGGACTACGACGCCCTCTCTGGGCGTGCCGGTCCATTTTACAGAGCTGAATAGGGTTCAGGTCATGTGCGAGTATTCCTCGTCCGCGCTGGGACTGATGCCGGAGCTGTCCTACGGCAGCCATTTCTTCCAGGATCTTGTGGAGACGGGCATCTTCTATGCGGCGCTGTTTGCGGAGAAGGAGGATGTAGGCTTCTGTCCGGAGCGTTTCCTGAAAGAAGAGAACCTGCTGACGCAGCTTCTGACCCATGGAGGCGAGCACCGGGATACGCTGTATGTCTGCCGGACGCCAGGCGTGGAGGTATATTCTGATATTGTCAGCCAGACCGCGGTGTGCAGATAGCGGAACAGCAGAGGACGGACCCCTGTTTTGGCGTCCCGGGTAAAATGAAAAATTAAGGCTTTGGATACCTGGGCTGGTGTGTTACAATAGATTTGATTTGAAAACGGCTGAAGTGTAAGGGACTTAAGCCGGCATCGGAACAAAAGGTATCTGGAGCCGATTCTGGAAAGCATCCGGGTATTGCAGGAGGAACGGGAACATAAATGAAATTTTTACTGACTGCCATCAATGCAAAATATATTCATTCCAATCTCGCTGTCTACAGCCTGCGCGCCGCAGCTCTTGCTGCGGCGCCTGCTTCAGATAAACATGAGCCGTTCTCCGTCGAGCTCGCAGAGTTTACAATTAACCACCGGACAGAGGAAATTCTGCGGGATATTTTTCTGCGGAAGCCGGACGTCCTGTTATTTTCCTGTTATATCTGGAATATCGTATATGTGAGGGAGCTGGCGGAGAATTGTAAGAAAATCATGCCGGAGGTGCCCGTCTGGCTGGGCGGGCCGGAGGTGTCTTACGATGCGGAGAAATTTTTGCGGGAGAATCCGGCAGCAGACGGGATTCTCTGCGGAGAGGGAGAGGAGACGTTCCGGCTGCTGGCAGAGTGTTATGCAGCCGGACAGGCTGATACAGAGCACCTTGCGGAAATTCCCGGACTTGTATTTCGGGAGCCTGTGGAAAGCGCGGCCCGGCTCATCCGCGTAAATACGCCCGCGCCTCTGCCGGATTTGAGCGCTCTGCCGTTCCCTTACGGGGAGCTGGCGGAGTTCGAAAACCGGATTATCTATTATGAGTCCAGCCGGGGATGTCCGTTTTCCTGCAGCTACTGTCTGTCCTCCATAGAAAAAAGCGTGCGGTTCCGGGATATAGAAAAGGTCTGCAGGGAGCTGCAGTTCTTTCTGGATCGAAGGGTGCCTCAGGTGAAATTCGTAGACCGGACCTTCAACTGCCGGAAGAGCCACGCAATGGCGGTCTGGAGCTATATCCTGGAGCACGACAATGGGATTACCAATTTCCACTTTGAGATAGAAGCAGAGCTTCTGGATGAAGAAGAGCTGGCCCTGCTGGAACGGATGAGGCCGGGGCTGGTGCAGCTGGAGATTGGCGTGCAGTCGGCGAACCGGGAGACGCTGAAGGCAGTGCGCCGCAGCACAGATCTGGAACGGCTGCGAAGGGTCGTAGAGCGAATCCGGGATGGAAAAAATATTCATCAGCATCTGGATCTGATAGCAGGCCTGCCCTTTGAGGACTATGAAAGCTTTGGCCATTCCTTTGACCAGGTCTTTGCGCTGAAGCCGGAGCAGCTTCAGCTGGGCTTTCTGAAGGTGCTCAAAGGGGCCCCCATGTATGAGGACGCGCGGAAATATGGAATTGCGTACCGGAGCCAGCCGCCTTACGAGGTGCTTTTCACGCCCTGGCTTCCGTTTTCCGATATTTTACGGCTGAAGATGATTGAAGAAATGGTGGAAATCTATTATAATAGTCATCAATTCGGAATGACGCTCGGGCAGCTGATTCCCCGTTTTTCGTCGGCCTTTGCATTTTTTGAGCAGCTGGCTCTGTATTATGAGAGGAATCAGGAGGGGCAGAAATCTTCGCGTGTACGCAAATATGAGCTGCTTCTGGGCTTTGCCTCGGAGCATTTTCCGGAGGATGAGGACAGGTACCGGGAGCTTCTGACTATAGATTATTATCTGAGGGAGCGGGCGAAGGCCCGGCCGTCCTTTGCGCCGGATCCAGATCCATATAAGAAAACGCTGCGGGAAATCCGGCAGCGGGCGCCGAAGCAGGTGCATGTGGAAGCGCTGAGCCGCGAAAACGCGGCGGTCCTGTTTGGAGAGCAGGATCTGATCTATCTGATATTTGATTACGAAAAGAGAAATCCGCTGACCGGAGACGCCTGCTTAAGCGTCTGGAGAGAGGAAGGGGCAGGCTAATGGGAAGCTGATGAAAGCCCCGGAGCGGTAAAGAGAAGGACAAAAGAGGTGAACGGCTTGACTGACAGCTACATCGCGCTTGATTTGGAAACGACAGGCTTAAGCCCGGCAGAAGACCGGATCCTTGAGATTGGGGCGGTGAAGGTAGAAAACGGAAGAATCAGGGAAAGGTACGGGACGCTTCTGAATCCGGGAATTCGGATCAGCGCCAGAATCCAGGAGCTGACCGGAATCACGGATGAGATGGCGGCAGGCGGAAGGGATACCCGGACTGCGGTAGCTGAGCTGGTGGAGTTTTGCGGGGATCTGCCTCTTCTGGGACACAATATCCTGTTTGATTACAGCTTTGTAAAGAAAAATGCCGTGAATTTCGGACTGGAGTTCGAAAAAACAGGCATCGACACACTGAAGATTGCCAGAAGGCTGCTCCCGGATGCGGAGCATAAAAGCCTGACAGCCCTCTGCTGCCGCTACGGCATAGCTCATGAGCGGGCGCACCGGGCTGTGGACGACGCCTGTGCGGCCATGGAGCTGTATCAGCGCCTCGCGCGGGAATTTCCGGACAGTCCGGCGGAGCTCTTTGCTCCCAGCCCTCTTGTGTACAGGGCCAAGAAGCAGGGACCAATGACGCCTGCGCAAAAAGGATACTTGAATGATTTGATAAAATATCATAAAATAACGTTAGATGTGTCCATGGATACACTTACGAAAAATGAAGCCTCGAGACTGATTGATAAAATCATTTCCACACACGGGAGGATAATAAGATGAATTTTTATGACAAGAAATCAAGAAAGGTAATTTCTACCGTTATCATTGTAATTCTGGTAATTGCCATGGTAGTGCCGATGCTGGCCTATGCGTTGACGTAAGCCGGAGGCATATCGAAAGACAGGAAAAGAGGAGCTATTATGAGGAAAATGACATGGTTTGCCGGTCTTGTCCTGAGCCTTGTACTGACGGCCGGCAGCACAGAGGCGCAGGCGGCGGATGCTTCTTCCGGAAACGTTATTCACACAGGAGTCTATATCGACGGAATCGATGTGTCCGGCATGACGGTGGCGGAAGCGCAGACGGCGATTGAGAGCTATGTGCAGGAGATGGGAACGGAGCCCCTGACGCTGAACATCGGAGACAATCAGCTTCAGACGGCTCTGGGAGATCTGGGCTTAAGCTGTACGAACCTGGAAGTGATAGAGGAAGCAGCGCAGCTTGGAAAGACTGGAAATATCATTCAGCGCTACAAGGACCGCAAGGATCTGGAGCATGAAAATAAAAATTATCAGCTGGAATGGACACTGGATTCTGCTCTGGTAACAGAATATGTGAATGCCGAATGCACGCAGTTTGACCAGGAGGCGGTAGACGCCACGCTGGAAAAGAACGGAAGCAGCTTCGAGTATGTGGCGGGGACGGAAGGCCTTCTGCTGGATGTGGAGGGTTCCGTGGAAGCTATTGTAAATTACATAGAAAATGAATGGGATTACATAGAGGGGAGCGTCGATCTTCCGGTGGAAATCGATGAACCCCGGGGAAGCGAGGAGGAGCTGAGCAGGATCCAGGATGAGCTTGGAACCTATACCACAAGCTTCAAGACATCAAACAGCAACCGATCCGCAAATATTGCCAGAGGAGCAGAGCTGATCAATGGCACAGTGCTGTATCCGGGAGACACCTTTTCGGCCTATGAGGCAGTAAGTCCCTTTACCACGGCTAACGGGTATTATATGGCGGGCTCTTATCTGAACGGAGAGACTGTGGACAGTATGGGCGGGGGGATCTGCCAGGTATCCACGACGCTTTACAATGCGGTGATCCGCGCTGAGCTGGAGGTCGTGGAACGTTCGGGGCATTCCATGCCCGTGTCTTACGTGGATCCGGCAGCTGATGCGGCGATTGCGGGAACCTACAAGGATTTGAAATTTACCAATAACACAGATTCGCCCGTTTATATTGAGGCGTACACGTCGAATAAGACAATTACCTTTACGATCTACGGCGAGGAGACGAGAGATCCCGACCGGACGATTGCTTTTACGAGCACGACGGTAAGCACTACCCCGCCGACGACACAGATTGTGGCAGACGCAGGGCAGCCGATTGGCTATATCGTTGCCACAAATGGAAATACGGGAGTGGTGGCAGAGCTTTATAAGCACGTCTATGTCGACGGCGTAGAGCAGGAAGTGACTAAGGTGAATAAGACCACATACCGGATGTTCCCGCGGACGATCACGGTAGGAGTGGCGGGCGACGAGACTCTTTCCAATGAGCTGCAGGCCGCTATAGCGACGCAGGATGAGGCTCTGGTGAACGCGACGCTTGCATCCTGTATGGAAAGAATGCAGTAGGCGGAGCCGGCAGAGATTCTGTGTTTGGACGAAAGATACTGCAGCAGGAAGGGAGCGCCAGGGCATGAAGGTCGGAAAGGTTTCGGAGACCGTCTTAAAGAGAAGCATTATCAAGCAGATTCATACAAAACGGGATGAGGTGCTGCTGGGTGCCGGCGTAGGCGAGGACTGCGCGGCCATGAAGCTCTCTCCCGGAGAGATTTTTGTGATTTCCACAGATCCGATCACGGGAACCGTGAAGGATGTGGGAATGCTGGCGATTCAGATCACCGCAAACGATCTGGCCAGCAGCGGGGCGGAGCCGGTGGGCGTTATGCTGACTGTGCTCCTGCCGGAAGAGGTAGAGGAAGCGGATATCCGGGAAATGATGCGTCAGGTAGAGGATGCCTGCGCTCATTTTCATATTCAGGTCATGGGAGGCCACACGGAAGTCACAAGGGCTGTGACTCAGCCGGTGATCAGTGTCACGGGCGTGGGCAAGGTCCGGGAGGATCGGCTGGTATCTACGGCAGGCGCAAAGCCCGGCCAGGACATTCTTGTGACGAAATGGATTGGAATTGAAGGGACTTCGATTATTGCGAAGGAAAAGGAAAAGGAGCTGCTGGAGCATTTTTCAGCAGCCTTTGTGGATACGGCGAAGGGCTTTGACCAGTATCTGTCAGTGCTCCCGGATTCCCGGATTGCCGTGGAGCATGGGGTGAGCGCCATGCATGATGTGACAGAGGGCGGCATCTACGGCGCGCTCTGGGAGGTGGCCGAGGCCTCCGGAATTGGCCTTGAGATTGATTTGAAGGCGATTCCGATTCGCCAGGAGACAGTGGAAATCTGCGAATATTTCGAGCTGAACCCCTATTATCTGATTTCCAGCGGCTGTATGCTGATGGCTGCCGACCGGGGACACGATCTGGTACGGAAGCTGGAAGCGGCCGGTATCCCGGCAGCCGTCATCGGAAAGGCCACGGATGGAAAGGCCCGCCGGATTTGGAACGGCGGGGAAGAAAGCTATCTGGAGCGTCCGAAGACAGACGAATTATATAAAATATATCAAAACTGATGGGAGGGAACTGCTGTGAGAGAAAAAATACTGACATTTATTGAGAACAACAGCCGCATTGAGCTGAAGGATCTGGCTGTGATGCTGGGATCCAGCGAGGCGGCGGTGGCCAATGAGATCGCAGATATGGAAAAGGAAGGAATTATCTGCGGTTACCATACGCTGATTGACTGGGATAAGACCAGTGAGGAAAAGGTAACGGCTCTGATCGAGGTAAAGGTTACGCCTCAGAGGGGGCTTGGCTTCGATAAGGTGGCGGAGCGCATCTACAATTATCCAGAGGTGACCAGCGTGTACCTGATTTCGGGAGGCTTCGATTTCCTGGTTATGCTGGAAGGCAAGACGATGCGGGACGTGGCCCAGTTTGTTTCCGACAAGCTCTCCCCGCTGGATTCCGTGCTGAGCACTGCCACACATTTCATATTGAAAAAATACAAGGATCATGGTTCTATAATGGCACATGAGTCCAAGGATGAAAGGATGCTGATGACGCTGTGAGAAACCCATTATCTGACAAGATTGTCGCGATTCCCCCCTCCGGCATCCGGAAGTTTTTTGATATTGTGAGCGAGATGCCGGATGCGATTTCCCTGGGAGTGGGCGAACCGGATTTCGATACGCCCTGGCACATCCGTGACGAGGGAATCTATGCCCTGGAGAAGGGGCGTACCTTCTATACCTCCAACGCAGGCCTGAAGGAGCTGCGGGAAGAGATTGTCCGCTATCTGGAGCGGCGTATCCATGTGAGCTACAACCCGGCAGATGAGGTTCTGATCGCCGTGGGCGGCAGCGAGGGAATCGATATGGCCTTCCGCGCGATGCTGAATCCCGGGGATGAGGTGCTGATTCCCCAGCCGAGCTATGTCTCCTATGAGCCCTGTGCGGTTCTGGCGGACGGCGTTCCGGTCATCATTGAACTGAAGGAGGAAAATGAATTCCGCCTTACAAAGGAGGAGCTGCTGGCGGCTGTCACGGATAAGACGAAGATTCTGGTGCTTCCGTTCCCGAACAATCCGACGGGAGCCATTATGGAGAAAAAGGATTTGGAGGAGATTGCGGAGGTCTGCATAGAAAAGGATCTCTTTGTGCTCTCGGATGAGATTTATGCGGAGCTGAGCTACAAGGGAGACCATGTCTCTATCGCGAGCCTGCCGGGCATGCGGGAGCGTACGATTCTGATTAACGGCTTCTCCAAGGCTTATGCGATGACGGGCTGGCGCCTGGGATACGCCTGCGGGCCGGCAGAGATCATTGCACAGATGACGAAGATTCATCAGTACGCGATTATGTGCGCGCCTACGAACAGCCAGTATGCGGCTGTGGACGCCCTGCGCAACGGAGACGCCGATGTGGCCATGATGCGTGAGTCCTACGATCAGAGGCGCCGCTATCTGATGAATGCCTTCCGGGAAATGGGACTTTCCTGCTTCGAGCCGTACGGGGCCTTCTACACCTTTCCGTGCATCAAGGAATTCGGCATGACCTCGGATGAGTTCGCAACCCGTTTTCTGGAGGAGGAAAAGGTGGCGGTAGTTCCGGGAACTGCGTTTGGAGCCTGCGGAGAAGGCTTCCTGCGGATTTCCTATGCATACTCTCTGGAGCAGCTGAAGGAGGCTCTTGGCCGCCTGAGCCGTTTTGTGGCGAAGCTCAGGGCGGAGAAGGAAAAGGGAGCGGAATAAATGGCTTTCAATATTGTGCTGCTGGAGCCTGAGATACCGGCGAACACCGGAAATATAGGCCGTACCTGCGTGGCTACGGGAACGCGCCTTCATCTGATTGAGCCGCTGGGCTTCCGGCTTGGCGAAAAGGATTTGAAAAGAGCCGGTATGGATTACTGGTCCCAGCTGGACGTGACGACTTACATAAATTATGAAGATTTTCTGCGCCGGAATCCTGGCGCGAGGCCCTGGATGGCGACGACTAAGGGCCGGAAGACCTATACGGAGGCTGAGTTTGAGCCGGACTGCTATCTGATGTTCGGCAAGGAGAGCGCCGGAATTCCGGAAGAGCTTCTGCTGGAGAACCAGGAGCGGGCGATCCGGATTCCCATGGTGGGGGAGACGCGTTCTCTGAATCTGTCCAATTCCGCGGCGATCGTGCTTTATGAGGCGCTGCGCCAGAATGGCTTTCCGGGCATGAAGCTGGAAGGCAGTCTGACGAAATACGACTGGAAACAGATGCCCTGAATACAGGAGAGACCATGAAAAAGACGCGAAGCTTGAAGATGATACGGAAGATAGCAGTGATGGCCCTGGTCCTGGCGCTTGGGTTCCCTTCCTATGCCTCGGAGACGCCGGATGAGAGCGACGTGCAGGAAATTCAGCAGGAGATCGACAATCAGCAGCAGGAGATCGACAAGACGCAGCAGGAGATTGACGAGACAGAGGCGAAGAAGCAGAAGCTGCAGCAGGCCAAGGAGGATATGGAAAGCTATCTGTCGGATCTGAATAAGCAGTATGCCTCCCTGGAGGAGGAAATCGCGGATCTGAACAGCCAGATAGAGGACAAGCAGGCAGAGATTGAGCAGGCCCAGGCGGATCTGGAGGAAGCGAAGGCAGTTGAGGAACAGCAGTATGCGGACATGAAGGCACGCATTCAGTATATGTATGAGCATCCTCAGAACTCTTTTCTGGAGATTCTTCTGACGTCAGGAAGCTTTGCGGACGCGCTGAACCAGGCGGGATATGCAGCCAGCATTACAGAATACGACAGAAAGATGCTGGAAGAGTATGTAGCGCAGAAGGAGGCCATCGAGGAAAAGGAAGCGCAGCTTCAGGGAGAAATGGAGGCGCTGGAAGAGCTTCAGGCTTCGGTAGAAGAGAAGCAGAGCCAGGTATCCGCTCTGGCAGACAGCACATCCGGCCAGATCAGCCAGCATGTCAATGAGATTGCCCAGGCGCAGGCGGATCTGGATGGAAAAAATAATACTCTTGAGAACCAGAAAGAGGTTCTGGAGCAGCTGATTGCCGAGAAGAAGCAGATAGAGGCACAGATAGAAGCGGCTAAGGCGGCTGAGATTCAGGCGTCGCTGGGTGATGTGACCGGCGTGCGGACGACTGAGCTGGAGTATGTACAGTATGGCGCGTACAATGCTACAGAAGAAGAGATCACAGCGCTGGCGGTTTTGATTTACTGTGAGGCCGGCAATCAGGGAGCGGAGGGACAGCTGGCTGTCGGCGCTGTCGTCATGAACCGCATTCGGGACTCACGCTTTGCGCAGAGCGATATCATGAGCGTGATCAGGGCCTCCGGCCAGTTTTCGCCGGTGACCTCGGGGCGTTTTGACCTGATTCTGGAACAGGACCTCGGTTCTGTGCCGGAATCCTGCTATATAGCTGCGCGGCGGGCCGCCGCCGGGGAATCCAACATCGGAAACAGAGTGTTCTTCCGGACCTATGCAAGCTATCCGTCCTTAAGCGGCCTGGTGATAGGGGCGCATATTTTCTCCTACACCTGGAATTTTTCCGCGTAGGAAGAGCTGCCAGGCACATAAATGGCAGGAAAGTAATCATTGAATGAAAATAAGGGCAGGAGTCTTTGTGCTGTGAGGCAGAGACTCCTGTTTTTGTACGAAAGACATGTGCAGACTTTCACAGGGGCATAGTCAAAAGTGCAAGAGAAAAAGTAAAAAGTGCAACTTCTTTTTGGATAAATTTGATATAATATCCTTTGTAGATATATGCTGCCTCTCATAGGATATATTTGGGAAGCGCTTGTACAAAAGCATGAGGGAGCGGGCTTGCCTGCCCGGGTTATGCTGAAATATTTAGGAAAGGGGGAGTGAGACATGCCCGATATTCGATTGACGAGAATTGACAATCGGCTGATTCATGGTCAGGTTGCGACACAGTGGTGCGGCGTCGTAGGCGCGAATCTTCTTCTGGTCGCGAATGATGCGGTCGCCAAGGATGAGTTCCGTCAGGGGCTGATGAATATGGCTGCGCCGTCCTATGCGCAGACGCGGTTCTTCACCCTGGAGAAAACAATCAATATCATCCACAAGGCTTCTGCGAATCAGCATATTGCAATTATCTGTGAGACGCCTCAGGATGTGCTTAAGCTGGTAGAAGGCGGAGTGCCGATTAAGAAGGTAAATATTGGCAATATGCACATGGCTGAAGGCAAGCGTCAGGTTGCGACCTCGGTTGCGGTTGACGACGACGATGTGGCCTGCTTTAAGAAGCTGCAGGAGCTGGGTGTAGAGCTGGAGATCAAACGAGTTCCGGATACACCTGCGGAGAGCGTCGACAAATTATTCAAATAACTGATATGTGTTTATTGGAAAGGAGAAAACATGGGAGATATTACAATTATCCAGGCTCTTCTGGTCTTCGTAGTTGCCTTCATCATGGGCATTGACCAGTTCAGCTTTTTGGAATCTCTGTATCAGCCCATCGTTACCTGCCCGATTATCGGAGCAATCCTCGGAAATCTGGAGCTTGGTATCGTAGTGGGTGGAGCTTATCAGCTCGTTCAGATCGGAAGTATGCCGATCGGAGGCGCACAGCCGCCGAACGCCATCATGGGTGGTATTATGGCGACCGTGTTCGCGGTTTCTCTTAACATGGAAGCATCAGCAGACGGAGTAGGCGCGGCCCTTGGCCTTGCGGTTCCGTTCGCGGTATTCGGACAGTACGTAGTTACCCTGACCTTTACACTGTTCTCCGGTATGATGACCAAGGCTGACAAGTACGCGGAAGAAGCTAACGTAAAGGGCATCCGCAACATCAACCTTCTGGAGATGGGATTCCTGGGTGTTCTGTTCGGCGTAATCGCAGTAGCAGGTCTGTACGGCGGTACAGCACTGGGCGATACCTTAAGAGAGTTCTCCAAGTCCTTCTCTTGGGTAATGGCTGGTCTGGACGCAGCAGGCGGCGCTATGAAGTTCGTCGGCTTCGCTATCCTGATGAAGGTTATGATGTCCGGAGAGATGTGGGGATTCCTTCTTGCAGGCTTTGCTATGTCTCTGCTTTGCAGCGCAAACTCCACTACATCCGGTGCAACTCTGATTCTGTGTGCATTCGTAGGTGCGGCTATCGCTATCTATGATTTCACGACTCAGACAAAGATTAGACAGAACGCTGGTTCAGGCTTTGCAGGAGGTGACGAGGATGGCATATAATATTCCCGAAAAGTATCAGGATCTGACTCCGGCTCAGCCGCTTGACAAGAAGACCCTGAATAAGATGGTTTGGCTGTCCTGTTTCTTACAGGCATCCTTCAACTATGAAAGAATGCAGGCCTGCGGATGGCTCTGGTCCATGCTCCCCGGCCTTCAGAAGATACATACAAATAAGGAAGACCTGAAAGCCTCCATGGCTCACAACCTGGACTTCCTGAATACACACCCGTTCCTGGTAACATTTGTAATGGGTATTGTTCTCTCCCTGGAGCAGAACAAGGCTGATACACAGACCATCCGTTCCGTACGTATTTCCGCTGCCAGCCCCCTGGGCGGTATCGGTGACGCTCTGTTCTGGCTGACCCTGGTTCCGATTACGGCAGGTCTGACCGCGAACATGGCTATGGAGCAGAAGAGTCTTGTAGGAGCGATTCTCTTCCTGATCATTTTCAACGCAGTACAGTTTGTTGTACGTTTCGGCCTGATGTACTGGTCTTACGGACTGGGAACCAAGGCAGTTACGATGCTGACCTCCAACGCGAAGGAGTTTACCCGTGCAGCCAGCATTCTGGGTATCTTCGTAGTAGGCGCTCTGATTGCAAACTATGGTTCTACCACACTCCGTCTGATCGTTGGCGAGACTCAGATCAATGTTCAGAGCCTTCTGGACGGCGTACTGCCGAAGCTGATTCCGCTGCTGATCACACTTGGAATCTATGCTCTGATTAAGAAGGGCTGGACTCCGGTTAAGTGTATCGTTCTGATTCTGGTAGTTGGTATTGTGGGCTGTGCTTTCGGTATCTGGTCCGGAGACTCCAAGGTTCAGGATGAGGCTGGAAACGCTCTTCCGGGCGGATATACACCGCTTGTTGAGTGGTATCAGTATCCCACGCCTGAGGAATAAGGCGGAGAAAGTAAAATTCTGAGGTAAAATTTACGTCAGACAAAAGGGAGGGGAGAGGATGAAAATCCCCCCTCCCTATTATATTATACGAAATCGGGTGGCTTTTTGAACAAAATAACATTTACCATCATTCTGCTTGTGTTTGCGGGATATGTGATTTTCCAGGGAATTAAGCGTTTTCAGCTTGGCAGCATGAACGCGGCGCTTCAGAAAAAGGACAGCGGCACGCTGGAAAGACTGGCGGACATGGGAATATCCCGGAAGCTTCTGGGGAATTATGTATGTGATCTGTATAAGCTCCGCGGCTACTATGTGGCAAAAGAGACAGATAAATTTGAAAAGACGCTTTTGCATATGATAGAGACGCCGTACAAGGGAGCGGCAGATAAAAAAAGCTTTTTGGAAAACTATTTTCATACCTTTTTGCTGAAGGGAAACCGGAAGTATGCAGACTGGCTTCTGGAAGCGATAAGGAACACGGGCGATGAGACCTTTATTCATTACAATGAGCTGTCGTATGGCGTGATGCTGGATGAGAGAAGCGATCTGATTGATGTAATGGAAGAAGATATCAATTCAAAGAAATATTGTGGATTTGCGCTCGGTGCGATTCTGGTTATGATTGCAAAACAGTATTCTTATCTGCAGGATAGAGAGAATGAGCTGGTTTATTATCAGAGCGCAAAGGCGTGTTTGGATCCAAGGGCCGTGTATATGCCTTTGGTTGAAAAGAAGCTGAAAGAGCTGGAGGCATAGAGGCGCATAAAAACGTATGCGGATATGCATATAAGACTCAAGAGTAGGAGAGATAGTATGATTGGTTTATTGGTGACAGGACATGCAAATTTTGGTTCTGGTATGACAAGCTCTGTGAATTTGATTGCGGGAGAGCAGGAAGCATACCAGTATGTAGACTTCCTTCCGACCTACAGCACAGAGGATCTGGCCGGCGGGCTTACAAAGGCTATGGATGAACTGAAGGATTGTGAAGGAATTATTATTTTTACAGATTTGATGGGCGGTACGCCGTTCAATACAGCAGCTCAGCTGGGACGTGACAAGGAGAATGTCCGGATTCTGGCTGGAACCAATCTGCCGATGCTTGTAGAAGTGGTAATGTCCAGAAAGTTTATGGATGATCTGGACGGACTGGTAGATTCCCTTCTTCAGACAGGAAAAGAGCAGGTTGCAAAATTTGAAATCAAGAAGGCAGAACAGACTGAGACGGAAGACGAAGACGGTATCTAAATGCCTCATTTACGATAAAACAGAGAGAAAGGAAGAGATCATATGAGCAGCATTTTTGGAATTACAGAGGAAAAAATGCAGGAGACATCTTCAAAATGGACTGTCACTGAGATTTATCAGCAGCCGTCTACCTGGGAGAAAACCTGCAGACAGATTGCGGAGCATAAGGATGAGATTCAGAAATTTATCGATCAGGTAATCACACAGGAGGATTTCGATGTGATTCTGACCGGAGCAGGCACAAGTGAGTTTGTGGGAAATGCCCTGTTTCCCCACCTGACAGGCCTTCTGAATTATAAGGTGAAATCCTACGGCACGACAGATATCGTGGCGACGCCGGAGGCATACCTGTCCCGCACAAAGCCGACCCTTCTGATCAGCTTTGGACGTTCCGGAAATTCACCGGAGTCCATCGGCGCTGTGGACAATGCAGAGAGTGTCTGCGATAATCTGTACCACCTGTTCGTTACCTGCAATAAGGACGGAGCGCTGTCCAAACGTGCGGAGAGTACAGAGCACTGCTATGCTATCAATCTGACGCCGGAGACTCATGATCAGAGCTTTGCCATGACCTCCAGCTTTTCCAATATGTATCTTGCTACCTATCTGTGCTTCCATCTGAATGAGCTGGACAAGGTAGAGGCAGAGATTCGGAAAATCATAGCTGCAGGCCAGAACTTCCTGGACAACCAGTACAGCATCGCACAGACGATTGTAAACGAGTATGACTTCAACCGGATCGTTTATCTGGGAAGCAATACTCTGAAGGGAACCTCCCAGGAGTCCGCTCTGAAGATGCTGGAGCTGACCGCAGGACGTGTTGTGACCATGTATGACACTCCGCTGGGCTTCCGTCATGGCCCGAAGTCCATCATCGATGACAATACACTGACCGTTGTATATCTCAGTGACGACGCTTATACAAGACAGTATGAGATTGACCTGATCAAAGAGATGAGCGGACAGCGCAAGGGCAATAAGATTGTAGCAGTTATGAGCAAGGCGGATGAGGCTGTGGCAGCTCTCGTGGATTATACCGTGGTGTACGGACTGGAAGAGGATCATGAGAATGTACAGCTGGGCCTGGATTACATTCTGTTTGCGCAGACGCTGGCTGTTCTGAAATCCCTGTCCCTTTCCATCACACCGGACAATCCCTGCCCGACCGGAGAGGTGAACAGAGTCGTAAAGGGCGTGACACTTTACCCCTATACAAGAAAATAAAAAGCTGTTAGAATAAAGGTGTCTCAAAGGTCCGAGCCGGATCCACCATGATCCAGCATGGGCTTTTGAGGCATTCTTAGTACGGAGGAAAAATATAGTTATGAACTGGGAAGTTATCATGTGGAGCTGTGTGACCGTGATCGTGCTGCTTGGAATCTTTGCGATCATCCTGACATTTATCTCTGCGCGGAATATGAGGAAAAACCGTCAGGCGATGCAGGAGCTGCAGAATAAAATTCAGATCGGCGCACGGGTTCTGTTTGGCGGCGGTATCTATGGAAAGATTGTAAGGATTAAGGATGACGTCATCGATGTGGAGATGGCGAAGGGCCTGGTAGTGCAGATCTCGCGCTATGGTATCCAGGATGTAGTATCAGAGTGATTTTGCGCTTTTAGGCAGTATCAGTGAAAGATGTGGAAGACAGATAAATGAGCAGGAAATTAGTGAAGCAGACAGAGGATAACGGAAAGGCAAGAGAGTCCATCCGCCTGTCGGGCAGAAATATTTATACAGATAAACAAAATCGTACCATTTATTATGACTGGGTGACAAAGCAGGGGTATCTGATAGAGAAGAAAAATGAAAATGCGGCCCTGTTTTATAAAAACCGCTTTGCAGTAATTCTGATGGCGGCGATCCTACTTGGCGCTACATTTCTGACAGTGCCTCAGGCTGTGGTTGCCGGCGCCGTGATGCTGGTTCTTGCGGAGCTTACCTTCCGGCTGTCCTTTTTGAAAAAGCTGGAGCCAGTAAAGGATATAGACTTCGAGAAACGTGTCTCAGGACTTCAATACATAGTAACGGAAAAGCCCAAGGGACGTGTGCTGCTTCTGGCGGTGCTTTATCTGCTGCTGGCTGTATTGGTGATCCTGAATGCTGTCGATCAGGATTATGGTACCGGGCTTATGGTATTCAGCGGCTGTATTGCGGCTATAGGCGTGTACTTTAGCGTGCTTCATTTTGTTGGACTGGCAAAGATCAGCCAGAACGAAAATAAAAAGACGGGAAGAAAATAAAATCAGGAGGGGTTTATCATGCTTCAGAATCCATTGAAAAAACTTGTAGAGCTTCAGAAGCAGGGAAAGAGCGTAGGCATCTATTCCGTGTGCAGCGCCAATAAGTACGTGATTGAAGCTGCACTGAAAAGGGGGAAGGAAGATGGTTCCTGTGTGCTGATCGAGAGCACAGCGAACCAGTGCGACCAGAATGGCGGCTATACAGGAATGAAGCCGGCGGATTTCAAGAAATTTGTTCTGGATATCGCGGAAGAAATCGGCTTTGATAAGGGAAAGCTTTTCCTGGGCGGAGACCATCTGGGACCGCTGACCTTTGCGGGCAAGGATGAGGCAGAGGCCATGGCTGACGCGGAAGAGCTGATCCGCCATTATGTAGGAGCGGGCTTTACAAAGATTCATATCGACACCAGTATGAAGGTGAAGAGCGACGATCCGAATGTGCGTCTTTCCGATGAGATTATCGCAGGACGCGGCGCGCATCTGGCAGAGATTGCGGAAGAGACCTACAAAAAGCTTCTGGAGAAGGAGCCGGACGCAATTCCTCCGGTCTATATCATTGGAAGCGAGGTTCCGATTCCGGGAGGCGCTGTGGGAAGCGAGGATGCCGGAGTACAGGTGACGAAGGTAGAAGACTTCAAAAATACAGTGGCGGCTTTCGAGAAGGCCTTCAAAGACGCGGGCCTGGGCGCGGACGTCTGGGATCGCGTGATCGCGGTAGTCGTACAGCCTGGTGTGGAGGAAAAGGACAGCGGCTGCACGGAGTACGACCGTGAAAAGGCGAAGGAGCTGATGGCGTCCATCAAGGATTTCCCGAATCTGGTGTTCGAGGGACATTCCACAGACTACCAGACCAAGATCAAGCTGCGTGAGCTGATCGAGGACGGCGTGGGAATCCTGAAAGTGGGACCGGGGCTGACCTTTGCCATGCGCGAGGGAATGTTTGCTCTGGAGCATATCGAGAAAGAGCTGGTTTACGGCACAGATATCGAGCCCAGCAATTTCGCGGACACGCTGGAAGCGGAGATGCTGAAGGACGATAAGTATTGGAGAAAGCACTATCAGGGAACAGAGCTGGAGCTTCGCATGAAGCGCAAATACTCCTTCTCTGACCGCTGCAGATACTACATGCCGACTCCGGCTGTGGAAGCGGCCGCAGACCGTCTGATTTCCAACCTGAGAACTCTGGGCGTTCCGCTGAATCTTCTGAGCCAGTTCATGCCGATTCAGTACACGAAGGTACGTGAGGGAGAGCTGGAGAATGATCCGGTGGCGCTTCTGGAGGACCGGATCGTGAATACGATTGACGAGTATCTGTATGCGACCCATCAGAAGGAGCTGCTGTAAAATCAGGCGGAAAATAATAAAAACCGCATTGACAATCCGTTTTCCTTATGCTAGAGTATAAGCAGAATTAAACGAACGTGATTGTTAGGATTGTAACTGGTAAGCAGGCAAAACCTAATATGGTGCATGGTCATCATGTACCATATTAGGTTTTTTGCGTTTACGCCGCAGAAAATTTTCCGGAAAAGTTGTTCCGGAAGCGCGGGCGGCAGGATGCTTACCGTATGCGGAAGCAGTCTTTGGGGGAGAAAAATGGGAGGGAAATATTACAGCATTGTCTGTGTTATCAACAACAATGTGGTCAGCGCTATGAATGAACGGCATCAGGAGCGGATACTCGTCGGGAAAGGCATCGGCTTTAAGGCGCACAAGGGCGATCTGGTGGATGCCGCAAAGATAGATAAGGAGTATTTCCTGAAATCAAAATCTATAGCAGGAAAGCTGTACGCGCTTCTGGCCCAGACGCCTGAGAGCTACATGGAAATCGCAGACAAAATCGTGAAAAAGGCGCAGGAAGAGCTGAACAAGGAGCTGGACGAAAGTGTGTTTCTGAATCTGATCGACCACATGTCCTTCGCAGTGTCGCGGATGGAAAAGGGGCTGGAGTTCAAGAATACGCTTCTCTGGGAAATCGTCCATTTCTATCCGGTCGAATACAAAATCGCGGAATACGGCCTGGAGCTCCTGAAGGAGTATACAGGCTGCGAGCTGCCGCCGGATGAGGCGGGGAGCATCGCGATGCACATTGTCAATGCGGAATTCGATCAGGCGGACCGGAATGACGCCGTGCGCATGACAGAGCTGATACATAAGATTGTCAGTGTGGTCCGCTACCAGTTCCACACGAATTTTGATGAAAATTCCGTTCATTTTGTGCGTTTCATTACGCATCTGAAATTTTTCGCGTCCAGGTTCTTTTCCGGGAAAATGCTGAACGGAGAGGGCGGCGCGCTTCTGGAGATGGTCCAGAAGCAGTACTCGGAAGCCTATGAGTGCGCCAGGAAAATCCGCAGCCTGATAGAGCAGGATTATCAGACAGAGATACCAGAGGAAGAGATGATTTATCTGACGGTATACATAAAGAGAATTACGACGGCGGAAGAAGAATAACGAAAGACAATAGAGGTTGAAAACTGATTTGCAGGCTTACTGCAGGAGCAGGCAAAGGAGTTTCACATAAATCAAGATAATTACTTTCAGGAGGGGTTCTAAATGGATTACAAAAAGACAGCGGCCGACATTCTGGAACTGGTCGGCGGCGAAAAGAATGTAGCCAGCGTGACAAACTGTATGACACGTCTGCGATTTGTTTTGAACGATGCCGGAAAGGCTGATGTAGAGGGCCTGAAAAAGGTAAAGGGCGTCCAGGGAGTAGTCACCAAAAACGGACAGTTTCAGGTCGTAATCGGAACAGATGTGAGCCACGTATGCGATGAGATCAAGAAAATGGGACATTTCGGGGAGGAGACACAGGCTCCGAAAGAGAAGAAAGGAATTGTGGCAGGCTTTTTCGGCGGCCTGACGGCTATCTTCCAGCCGATCATTCCGGCTCTGGCTGGTTCCGGTATGATCAAGGCGCTGCTGGCCCTGCTCGTATTTGTAGGCTGGGTTGACAGCGGCTCCCAGACCTATCAGATTTTCAATGCCTTTGGCGACGCGCTGTTCAGCTTCATGCCGTTTATGCTTGCGTTCTCGGCCGCAAAATATTTCGGCTGCAACCAGTATGTATCGGCGGCTCTGGCAGGAGTGCTTCTGCACAGCAGCTTCACTTCACTGGAAGCTCCGATTCTCCTGTTCGGTTTCGTTCCGGTTACACAGGTAAGCTACGGCGGAAGCGTTGTGCCGATTCTTCTGATTGTGTGGGCACAGTCTTACATCGAGCGTTTTGCAAATAAGATTTCACCCAAGAGTGTGAAGATTTTCCTTGCGCCGCTTTTGACCATTATTGTAACAGGCTGCCTTGGAATCACGATCCTTGGACCGCTTGGCAACCTGGTAGGACAGGGACTGGCGGTAGGCTTCAACTGGCTGAATGATTACGCAGGCTGGGTTATTCCGTTCCTGATGGGAACCTTCTGTCCGTTCTTCGTTATGACTGGTATGCATTACTGCTTTGCCCCGATTCAGACAATTCAGTATGCGACGCTGGGATACGGAACCATCCTTGGACCGGGTATGCTGGCTTCCAATATCGCACAGGGCACTGCTTCTCTGGTAGTCGGCCTGAAGTCAAAGAACAAGGACCTGAAGCAGCTGGGTATCTCTGCAGGCTTCACAGGACTGATGGGTATCACGGAGCCGGCTCTGTACGGAGTTACTCTGAAATACAAGAGACCGCTGTATGCAGCCATGATCGGCGGCGGTGTGGCAGGCCTGTACGCAGGTATCACAGGAATTCATACATATTCTTCCACGACTGCGGGTCTTCTGGCGCTGCCGGTATACATCGGAGGTTCCGGCTTTGGAAATGTGATCAACGCAGCAATCACGATCGTGATTTCCATGATTGTAACCGCTGTTGCTACCCTGCTTCTCGGTTTCGATGATCCGGTGGAGGAGCTGGCGGAAGAGACTCCTGCTGTGGAGAAAAAAGAGGAGGAGCAGGCTCCTTCCATGAGAATCGAAATCGCTTCTCCTGTAAAGGGAACGGAGATTCCGCTGAGCGAGGTGAAGGACGAGGTATTCTCCAAAAACATCGTAGGAAAGGGCGCTGCTGTCATTCCTTCTGAGGGAAAGGTGTATTCTCCCGTAGACGGAACAGTCGCTTCTGTGTTTGATACGAAGCATGCCATCGGCCTTGTGTCGGAAGAGGGAGTAGAGGTCCTGATCCATGTGGGCCTTGACACGGTGGAGCTGGGTGGACAGCATTTCACAGCGCACGTAGCCCAGGATGATAAGGTCACGAAGGGACAGCTGCTTCTGGAGTTTGACATGGATGCCATAAAGGCAGCAGGCTATGACATCGTTACTCCGGTTGTCATCAGCAATACGGACAGCTATCTGGATGTGCTGGCTGCGGACGCCGGAGAAATAAATGCTGGCGATATGCTGATTACCATTGTAAAATAAAAAGAGCTGAATAACTGCGGGCGGCGTCCTCCGGACGCCGCCTGAACATCATAAGGAGACAAAGCATGAGTTTTCCAAAAGAGTTTCTTTGGGGCGGCGCTGTAGCCGCCAATCAGTGTGAGGGAGCCTGGAACGAGGACGGCAAGGGACCTTCCATTCAGGACGTGATGCCGAAGGGCGTCATGGGGCCGGTGTCAGAGAAGCCGGAGCCTTCCAATCTGAAGCTGGTGGGAATCGATTTCTACCACCGGTATGAGGAGGACATCCGCCTTCTGGCCGGGATGGGATTTAAGGTATTCCGCCTGTCCATTGCCTGGAGCCGCATTTTCCCGCGGGGAGATGAGGAGGAACCCAATGAGGCCGGGCTGGCTTTTTATGACAAAGTATTTGACGCCTGCCTGCGTTACGGTATGGAACCGCTTGTAACGCTGTCCCATTATGAGACCCCGCTTTATCTGGCGCAGCATTATGACGGCTGGAGGGACAGGAGGCTGATCGGATTTTTCGAGAGGTACTGCCGTACGGTATTTGCCCGTTACCGGGACAAAGTGAAGTACTGGATTACCTTCAACGAGATCAATGCCATCTGGAATTTCCCGCTGATGGGCGCCGGAATCTGGACGTCGAAGGAGAAGCTGAGCAGCCAGGATAAATACCAGGCGGCCCATCACGAATTTGTGGCCAGCGCTCTTGCGACGAAGCTTCTGCATGAAATGATTCCGGGTGCGAAGATGGGCTGCATGGTGCTGGGAGCGCTCAGCTACCCGATGACGCCGAAGCCTGAGGACATGATTGCGATGATGGAGGCGGACCGTAATGTCATGTTCTTTGCTGACGTACAGGCCAGAGGCTATTACCCGGGCTATATCCGCAAGCTTTGGGAGAGAGAAGGCATAGAGATTCAGATGGAGCCGGGAGACGAAGAGCTGCTGAAAAATACCGTGGATTATATCTCCTTCAGCTATTATATGAGCAAATGCACGGCAGCAGACTGTTCCCAGTATCAGAAGGGCGCGGGAAATCTGACCAGCGGCGTAAAGAATCCCTATCTGAAGGAGAGCGAGTGGGGATGGCAGATCGATCCGCAGGGACTGCGTTATACGCTGAATTATTTTTATGATCGTTACCAGAAGCCCCTGTTTGTGGCTGAGAACGGCCTGGGCGCAGTGGACAGGCTGGTGGAAGGCCCGGACGGACAGCCGACAGTTCAGGATGATTACCGTATCGAATATCTGCGCGACCATCTCCTGGAGGTGGAGAAGGCCCTGGAGGATGGCGTGGATGTCATGGGATATGCCGCATGGGGCTGCATCGATCTGGTCAGCGCCTCTTCCGCGCAGCTGAAAAAGCGTTATGGCTTTATCTATGTGGACCGGAACGACGACGGAACGGGTACGCTGGCGCGCTATAAAAAGAAGAGCTATGACTGGTACCGGGAAGTGATTGCGACGAATGGGGCGAGCCTGAAGGAATAGGCTCCCGGACTGCGGAAAGGCAGATAAAACGGATTCGATAAAACCGAGTTTAAATCAATAAAAATGCAGCGGCGAAAGAATGGAACCGCTGCATTTTTATGCAGTCAAGAGGTGATTTGCGGGGCGTCCGGTTTATATCCGGCCTGTTTCACTTGTTCTTGTGTTAACTGGAATTATATGGTAACATGAAAAAGTACTGATCGGTACATGTTTCCTGGCAGTTCGCCGGAAGAATCCCAATATTATTTTTCAGTTATTCATGTAAAAAGGAAGGAAACACGGTTCATGACACAGGGATTGCATGGTTTATGGCAGGCTGTGACGTGGGATACCGCGCCGCAGACAAAGGAGGAAACCCTGGAGCTTCTGAAAAAATCACCTGCTCTTCACAGAAGCTATCAGAGTTTAAGTTATAACTGGAAAGAGAGGTTTCTTGATTTTTGTATCGGAAAAAAGTCTCTTCCTCTTACATATGATCCGTTTTTCAAGTATCTTTTTGATCCGGAGATACATGGAGACAGGCTTTCCCGTTTTGTTTCCAGTCTGCTTGGCTTTGAAGTGAAGATCCTGCGTGTTCTGCCGGGCGAAGACAGAATGATAGACGGAGAGAGCTGTCTGATCATGGACCTGCTGGCTGAGACTGCGGACGGGGCCCTGTGCAATGTAGAGATTCAGAAGCAGGGCTACGCCTTTCCGGCAGAGCGCATCTCCTGTTATTCTGCAGATCTGGTTATGCGTCAGTACATGAGGGTCAGGGGACAGGCAGAAACGTTCTCCTACAGAGACATCAAAAAAGTCTATGTAATCGTGCTTTTTGAGAAAAGCACGGCGGTATTTCATCGGCATCCTGCATCATATCTTCATTACGGAAAGACCTGTTTTGATACAGGGCTTGAGATGGAGCTTTTGCAGGAATTCTGCCTCATAGCCCTTGACGTATTCCGGGAAATCCCGTATTCTGAAGATGAAAAGAGTGAACAGAAAGCGTGGCTTTCTCTGCTGACGACGGAGAATCTGAAAGATGCAGAACGGCAGATTCAAAATTATCCGTGGCTGGAGGAGATTTACCGGGAGATTGCCATGCTGCGCCAGAGACCGGAGGAGGTGCTCGGGATGTGGTCGGAAGCACTGCGGATATTGGATGAAAACACATTAAAATATTATGTGGAAGAGCTGGAAGAAAAGCTTCGGAAAGTAACAGAAGAAAAAGATGCGGAGCTGCAGAAAGTGGCAAAAGAAAAGGATACGGAACTGCAGAAAATAACAGAAGAGAAAGACGCCGAAATCGCGGAGCTGAAGAAGCTGCTGAAAGAACAGGCGGAAAGAAATTAGCAGAAAGACCGGGAACATCCAGGAAAACAAAAAAATCACAACGAAAGAGAAGCGGCCGGGCTGGGACATCAGTCCGGCTTTTTATACGGAGAGAAGGACGCCGTTTGCTGATAGAAAATGGCTTTTTTCAAGGAGCTCGAAAAAGTAAAAAAACAGCTTGACAAACCTTGCCAGTCATGATAAATTATTACCGTTGCGATACATAATAGCTGAATATGTACGAGCATCTGCCCAGATAGCTCAGTTGGTAGAGCAGAGGACTGAAAATCCTCGTGTCACTGGTTCGATTCCGGTTCTGGGCATTGAAGCTTATATGCGGGTGTAGTTCAATGGTAGAACACCAGCCTTCCAAGCTGGACACGTGGGTTCGATTCCCATCACCCGCTTCATGGAAAACAGGAATTCCTTATGGAAAGGGATTCCTGTTATTTTTTGGCGGGAAATGCTGCACTCTGTTAAATGACCGTGAAAAGGAGAGGCCTGGGCAGGCCGCAGAAAGGAAAATTCCGTTCAGAATAAATTAATATAATTCAAACAAAAAAGAAACACAATGAAAACAACAGAGGCTTATTCTTTTTTCATCAATTAATACACTGTTTTCAGGAAAGGAAAGAGGGAAATGAAAAAGAGTAGCTTTGCAGCAATGATTTTGGGAACCATCGGAGGAATTTTGTTTGCGCTTGGAATGTGTATGGCATTGATTCCGGAATGGAACGCATTTCGCCCAGGCGTTATTATGGGAGTTATCGGAGCGGTGGTGCTGTTGATTATGGTGCTGGTATGGAGAAGGATGGAAAACAAAGCGCCGGTCCATGTGTCAGGAAAAACCCTGGGAACTGTGCTCCTGGGAATTGCCGGCGCCCTGCTTTTGGGTGTGGGAATGTGTCTGACCATAGTGTGGAGCAACATGATTCTGGGAATTGTAATCGGAATCGTGGGAATTGTTGTACTGCTGTGCCTGATTCCCCTGACAAAGGGCCTGCAGTAAACGGGTAAACCTATCTGTGTGAGGCAGACATAAGCAGAGAAGACTGCGGAGACGGCTGGAGGCGCCGGCGTCCCCTGCGGTCTTCTTTTTATATCAAACATCCTAATCAGGCATCTTTTCCTGTATATCGTAGAGTATAGCGGCGATCTGTTCCGGCGTTTCCTGGTAACCCCGGAGAATCCAGGCGTTTACGATGCCGTAAAGCGCATAAGCGACCGCGCTGCTTCTGTAATAGGCATTGATATCTTTTCCTGGATTTTTGGAAACCAGGATCTGCAGGTAGGCATCCAGGATGACGTTCTGGTGCCCGGCAGCGTAAAGCCTGTCGGTTATGTTCCGGATGGACAGGCAGAATTCAAAAAACAGGCGGGCAGCGGCAGGCTCGTCATACCGAAGCTCTGTGATATGGCTTTGCTGCGCAAAGCGGCTCCACATACAGCACAGCTTAAATGCCAGAACCTCGTCCTTTGTTTTAAAATAGCGAAAATACGTAGAACGGCCGACGTCAGCCCTGGCCGTCATTTCTTCTATGCTGATTTTTTCTATCGGCTTCTCTTTCATCAATTCTAAAAGAGCTGTTCCCATACATTCTTTTAAATAGTCCGTAGTTGCTGTTGTTCTGCGCATGAGCCTTCTCCTCCCGACCCCTGTACGGAATAAGCAGTGAGACGATTTACAGGGGCACGTTTCTGAGAAACTAAAACGGGTCATTCGTTCCACTTTTTCACAGGCTCTTGACCTGCGGGATGTTTATGGTATGATTGCTTCTATGATACGAAAGTTTCTTTTATACTAGCATTTACTTTGCGCGCCGTCAACAGGCGGCTTCGGGATAAGAGGGGAGGAAGATGAGCACGATGGTTCGGGCGGCAATGTTTGCGGTGCTGGGATATCTGTCCGGCAGCGTGCTGTACGCGCGGGTGTTCGCCAGATTATTCCGGAAAGAGAATATGCTGGAGCAGAGCAGAGACCAAAATCCCGGGACAGCGAACGCCTTTTTGTATGGCGGCTTCTGGTGCGGGACGCTTACGCTGGTTTTTGACCTGCTGAAAGGATTTCTGCCGGTATATCTGTTTCTGCAGTATGGAAATCCGGGCCGTGTCCATCCCTTCCTGGTGGCGCTCGTTCTGGCAGCGCCCGTCATCGGGCATATATTTCCGCTGTTTTACGGATTGAAAGGCGGAAAGGGGATTGCCGTCACCTTCGGCTGCCTGGCAGGCCTGTATCCTGTGCTGCAGCCGCTGCTTGCGTTTGCGTTTTGTTTTCTTTTCTTTTCCCTGATAGTAAAAATATCACCGCATTTTTATCGGACGGTTTTTTCTTATGTGCTGTCGCTGGTGATCCTGATCAGGAGAATGAGAAATCCGGCCGTTATCTTTGGCTTCCTTGTGATCACAGCAGTTGTCCTTGTGAGACTGCATGCCAGCAGGGAAGAGAGAGGCCGACTGGAGGTGAAACTGTTTGGATGCTTTAATACTTTCCTGCGGGACAGGAGGCGGACATGACTCGGCGGGAATGGCGCTTGCGGAAGAGCTTGCGGGCCGTGGTCATCACACGGTGATGCTCAATCCATATACGCTGCACAGTGACCGGACAGCCGACTGGATTAACCGCGTTTATCTGCTTTTGGCCCAGAAGGCTCCGGGAGCCTTTGGCGCGCTTTACGGGGCGGGAGAGCTGTACAGGCGGCTGCCATTCCGGTCTCCGGTATATTTTGCCAACCGGGCTATGGTTCCTGTTATGCAGGACTATCTGAAGAACAATCATTTTGACGTGATTATTACGCCGCATCTGTTTCCGGCTGAAATTCTGACAAATATGAAGCGTGAGGGACTCTGTACGCCTGCTGTCGTGTTTGTTGCTACGGATTATATCTGCATTCCGTTCACAGAGGAAACGGACTGCGATGCCTATGTAGTTCCGTCTGCAGAGCTATCCGGAGTGTTTGCGGATTACGGTCTGCCGCGGGAAAGGCTGTATCCCTTTGGCATTCCGGTGCAGAGACGGTTTCGGCAGAAGGAAAGCCGTGAGGAGGTCCGGGCGCGGCTGGGACTTGATCCAGACAAAAAATATATTCTGGCAGCTGGGGGCAGCATGGGCGGAGGAAGTATCCGAAGAGCGATCCGGATCCTGAAGGAGGAAACAGCAGGGCGCAGGGATATAGAGCTTATTGCCATATGCGGAAGCAACCGGCGGCTGTATGAGGAGCTGAGCGCAGAAGAACTGCCTGGAATGAGGGTCATAGGCTATACCAGGGATATGGCTGATTATATGAAGGCGGCGGATGTGTTCGTCACCAAGCCCGGGGGACTGTCATCTACCGAGGCTGCGGCCTGCGGCGTACCTATCGTACATGTGGCGGCGATACCCGGGTGCGAAACCTGCAATGCCCGTTATTTCAGCAGCCATGGAATGAGCAGGGCGTGCCGGACTACAAAAGACGGGCTGCGTTCCATTTTTGAGATATTGGATCACGAAGAGATTCGTGCTGAAATGATCCGAAAGCAGCAGGAACAGGTTCATCAGGACGCTGCCGCGCAGATCTGCGGGCTTGCGGAGAGGCTGAGCCTGAGGCGCCGCGGCTCAGTGCCTGGCATGGAAACGGAACGGGCCGGAGGAATGGCCGCGGCTCTGGAGAGATAAGAAAACAAAAGACGAATATGCTTTGTGCAGGTGAAAGGAGACGCTGCGGGATGAGGAGAGCGTCCAGCCGTTTAAGATGGCAGGGTAAGGGTATTTACCGGAGCTGCGTTTACAGCTCCAGCAAATACACATCATCCGGTGAAATCCGTCTTTCCGGCGTAAAGATCAGCCAGTCTGTCAGATCCTCCGGGCCGAACTCGCATTCATATCCCTCATGGACGCCGGCCACGTAGTAGGGTTCCTGTGTAAGCCGGGCTTTGAAGCGGTCTCCCTGAATATCCAGAATTTCAAACCAGATATGTTCCCGACAGTTGTCCTCCGTGCGGTATTCTTCATCGATGAGCAGGCCGAATTTGCCCAGGAGCTTGTTCCGGCTGTCCCGGAAGGCAGCCGTAAAATAGGGCAGGCGCTCCGCGGCCAGATCGTGCATACGGTTCGTCTCGGACGTTGTGATCATATAGATGGGGTTATCCTGCAGGAGCTGATCATAGATGGAAAGAGAGGAATATTCGCCCTTGTCAATGCTTTCCTCAGATGGATAGACAAAGATAGAACAGCTCTCCTCGTTGTGCCCTTCTGTCCGGTCGCCTTTTCCGCCGGTCATATCCTCTGGATAATGCTCCACCGCATCAGCCCAGGGGATTAACGTGACGATCAGAGGAATGTCCTGAGTCACATAGGCCAGAAAAAAGGGTTCTCCATACCTGGGAAGCTCCTCTTGCTCGAGAAGCCGGTTCGCCAGGGTTTCCAGCACGTTGTAATGAGTCTGGTATGTATCTCTGGTGGAATTCAGGATCTCCAGCTCCGGACGGCCGCAGCGGTCTAATCCATGGGTGTGGAGCCAGACGCAGTCGTCTTCTCCGGACACGGCCTGGGCCGTGTAGAGATACCGGGGCGCGGGAGCGACCCGGGATTGGGCTGCCAGAGTGACCCAGCGGCCGGAGAGAATCTTTTCTGAGCTGTCGTCCAGCACGGCCAGCAGATCCGGAACCAGAGCGCAGATCAGCTTCAGCTGCAGGTGGTAAGAGGCCAGAGCGTTTTCGCCAAATTCCATTTCCACGGAAAGGCCGATTTGAGCCCTTTCGATAGCGTCCAGATCCACATCCGGAAAAAGGTGCTGGCAGCGGTAAAGCTCCGGAATCTGAAATTCTGTGGGAAAAATCTCTGCATGGTAAAGCTCTCCATCGGAAGCGATATCCAGATGAAGTATTTCGTCTTCCAGGCGGCTGGACTGAAGCTGAAATGCGCCTGTAGATTTTGCGCGCTTCAGCAGAATTTCCGGGTCATGCAGGGAATCGGGGCTGGCCGGAACTGCCAGCATCTGTGATAGGGGTCGGCTCATAGTCATGTCCTCCTGAATATTTTCCGTCAGGCGCCGGAGGCGCCTGACCGGGTCTGCGGGCTGTGCTGCCTTAAACGGCAGTAAAATGTGCGTAAAAATCTACTTTTATCTTGTACACCGACGCTAGGGTGTGCTATAATCTTGATTATATCAAACAAGAGAATAATATGCAAAATAGGTTTTCATGCGTCAAGTGTTCGGTGGATGGGGAGTTGCCGCCGAAACGAAAAGCTAAGTCTTACGATATGGAGACCGCACCCGTTGCAGCAATATAAGATAATAACGCATCTCATATTGTGAAGGGATATTTCGTCATATGTTCTGTCACACGAAGGAGGTGTGTTTTTTTATGATGGATTATGAGAAGATTAAGGCCGGCGTTCAGCTTCTGCTGGAGGGAATCGGCGAGGATGTGAACCGGGAGGGGCTTCTGGAGACTCCGGACCGGATCGCCCGTATGTGCCGGGAGATCTACGGCGGACTTTACGAGGACGCGGCCGTACATCTGAAAAAACAGTTTTCTGTGGAAAGAAATGATATCGTGATTGAGAAGGATATCACGTTCTATTCTGTCTGTGAACATCATTTACTCCCCTTTTATGGAAAAGCGCATATCGGATACCTGCCAAATGGCAGAGTGGTGGGCTTAAGCAAGCTTGCCCGGACGGTGGATGTATTTGCCAGAAGGCCGCAGATTCAGGAGAAGATGACGGCTCAGATCGCGCAGGCGCTGGAAGAAAATCTGCAGCCCCAGGGCGTGATCGTCATGCTGGAGGCAGAGCATACCTGTATGACCATGCGCGGTATCAAAAAGCCCGGAAGCAAGACCGTGACGATGGTGACGACAGGAGTGTTTCAGGACAATTATGAGCTTCAGAACCGCTTTCTGTCCATGGTGAGACAGGGATGATGGAAATGGAGCGTGTAAACCGGATTTGGCATCACAGGGGGTATCAGGAGTGCCTGGGGAAAATACGCGTCCATGAAGAGGCGAGAGAATTCTGCCGCCATACGCCGGAGCATTTCCTGGATGTAGCGAGGCTTACTTACATTCTGGCCCTGGAGGCAGGCAGCCTTCCGGAGAAACCGGAAGAACGAGAAGAGGCCAGAGAGCTGATCTACGCGGCGGGCCTGCTTCATGACATCGGCAGGCATCTTCAGTATGAAGAAGGCATTCCCCATGAAAAAGCCAGCGCAGAGATCGCAGAAGGAATCCTGTCGGACTGCGGCTTTGCGGAAGAGGAACGGGAACTGGTCCTTTATCTGATACGCAGCCACAGGACCAGACAGCAGGGAAAGGATCTGGCGCCCCTCTTTTACAGGGCGGACAAGCTTTCCCGGAACTGTTTTGCCTGTCCGGCTCAGGAAAAATGCGACTGGCCGGAGACGAAAAAGAATCTGGAGATTAAATTATGAAAATAGGAAACAGAGAGTTTGACGTAAGGAATAAAACATACATTATGGGAATCCTGAATGTGACGCCGGATTCCTTTTCGGACGGCGGAAAATGGAACTGCCTGGATGCGGCTGTTGCTCATGCGAAGGCCATGGCAGAGGAGGGCGCCGATATCCTCGATATCGGAGGAGAATCCACGCGCCCGGGCCATCAGCAGATTTCGGATGAGGAAGAGATTGCCCGCGTGGCGCCTGTGATTGAAGCAGTGAAACGGGAGCTTGACATTCCGGTTTCTGTGGATACCTATAAGTCCAAGGTGGCAGCCGCTGCCATAGAGGCAGGGGCGGATCTGGTCAATGACATCTGGGGACTGAAGTACGATCCGGAGATGGCGGGCCTGATCGCCCGTACCGGCACAGCCTGCTGTCTGATGCACAATAAGGACACCACAGAATATCAGGACTTTTTCCCGGATATGCTGCGGGAGACGGCGGAATGTGCCAAAATCGCCAGAGTGGCAGGGATTCCTGAGGACAAGATCATACTGGATCCGGGCATCGGCTTTGGAAAGACCCGGGAGATGAATCTGGAGACGCTGCATTATCTGGAAAGGTTCCACGGGCTGGGCTATCCCATGCTGCTGGGAGCTTCCCGGAAATCGGTGATCGGGCTGACGCTGGATCTTCCTGCGGATCAGCGGCTGGAAGGAACTCTCGTGACGACGGTTCTGGCTGTGATGAAGGGGTATGCGTTCGTGCGTGTCCATGACGTGAAGGAAAATCTGCGGACGGTGAGGATGACGGAGGCCATTCTGGCGGCCGGGCGGGAGAAATAGGATGGATAAAATACATATCAAAAATCTCGAAGTATTTGCGAAGCACGGGGTGTTTCCGGAAGAAAATGTGCTGGGACAGAAGTTTGTGATCTCGGCTGTACTTTATACCTCCACACGGGAGGCCGGGAAAACGGACGATTTGACGAAATCCATCCATTACGGAGAGGTCGGCCAGTTTATCACGGAGTTTATGAAGCAGAATACCTTTAAGCTCCTTGAGGCTGTGGCGGAGCGCATGGCAGAGGAGCTGCTTCTGAGAACGGAGCGTCTGGAAAAGGTCTGCCTGGAAATCAAAAAGCCCTGGGCGCCTGTGGGCCTTCCGCTGGAGACTGTCTCCGTGGAGATTGAACGGGGCTGGCACACGGCCTATATCGCACTTGGAGCCAATCTGGGAGATAAGGAGGCAAATCTGCGCCTTGGAGTGGAGGCTTTGCGCGCCACAAAGGGCTGTCAGGTGCTTGCGGTTTCCGATTTCCTTGTGACGGAGCCCTACGGCGGCGTAGAACAGGATGACTTCCTGAACGGAGCCATGAAGATCCGGACTCTGCTTACGCCCCACGAGCTTCTGGAACGGCTTCATGAGATTGAGCAGGAGGCAAAAAGGGAGCGCGTCGTCCGTTGGGGGCCGCGGACTCTCGATCTGGACATTCTCCTGTACGATGATCTGATTCTGGATGAGGAGGAACTGCATATCCCTCACATTGAGATGTATAAGAGGGATTTTGTGCTGAAGCCGCTGTGCCAGATCGCGCCCTATGTGCGCCATCCGGTGTACAACCGGACGGCAGCGGAGCTGCTGGCGGCGCTGGAAGCAGGCGCACAGGATTAAAGCCCGGCCTGAAGCAGCTTTCTGGCCTGGTCGGCATCCTTCTCTTCCACAAGAAAGGTGTGGACCAGTTCAAGGGGCTGTCCCATGCTGCCCAGAACAGCCGAATCCATCACATGAAGAGGAGAGCTGCTTTTGGTTTTGAGCTTATAAGGGATATTGTTTTTGCTTAAAAGCAGCTGTACCTGCTCCTTTTTACGGCTGTCCTTTGTAGAATACAGTTTTACCATTCTGTGTGCCCTCCTTGTATGGTTTCTGATTTTGAGTATAGCAAAGGCATGCCCCTGCCGGCTTGGGGAATATAGAGATTCCGTAAATAAAAAGAGGACATCATTCCATCCTTTTGGGCAGAGCAATGATGTCCTCTTTCTGAGCGGAGGAGGAGGGATTTGAACCCTCGCGCCGTGTTACCGACCTACTGGTGTTCGAAGCCAGACCCTTCAGCCGCTTGGGTACTCCTCCAGACTGTTATCTATCATACAATATCCGGAGAAAATTTTCAAGAGATTTCCTGCCGAAGATTCTGCGGGCTTGCCCGCTCTGGCTTTTTATGATAAAATTCAATTATTATAATTCCCGGAAACGGAGGAGAAGCCGGACACGGGGAAACCATGCAGGCGGGGGAAGATTACGTGCGTGAAGAGAAGCTGCATGGGCGAAATTTAAAAGAGATGGAGGCATGTTGTATGAAACGAATCGGAATGCTGACCAGCGGCGGAGACTGCCAGGCCCTGAACGCTACGATGCGCGGCATCGTAAAAGGAGTGTGCAACGCACTGGACGAGGTGGAGCTCTATGGATTTGAGGAAGGCTATAAGGGCCTGATTTACGGAAATTACCGGATGCTGACGCCCAGAGATTTTTCGGGAATTCTGACCAAGGGCGGAACGATTCTCGGAAGCTCCCGTCAGCCGTTTAAAATGATGAGAGTGCCGGATGAGAACGGACTGGACAAGGTGGAAGCCATGAAGCAGACGTATCACAAGCTGCGCCTGGACTGCCTTGTGATTCTGGGAGGCAACGGAACCCAGAAGACGGCGAACCTTCTGCGGGAGGAGGGCCTGAACATTCTTCATATGCCGAAAACGATTGACAATGATATCTGGGGAACAGACATGACCTTCGGGTTCCAGAGCGCGGTGGATATCGCGACGCAGGCCATCGACTGTATCCACACTACGGCGGCTTCCCATGGACGAGTATTCATCGTGGAGGTTATGGGCCACAAGGTGGGCCAGCTGACACTTCATGCAGGAATCGCAGGCGGAGCGGATATTATCCTGATTCCGGAGATTCCCTACAGCATCGACAGCATCTGCAAAGCGATCGAGGCCCGCAATAAGCAGAAAAAGGGCTTTACGATTCTGGCTGTAGCCGAGGGCGCTATCCCGAAGGAGCGCGCCGAGATGGGCAAGAAGGAGCTGAAGAAGTTCATGGAAACCTATCAGTATCCGACCGTTTCTTATGAGATTGCGGCTCAGCTTACCGAGCGTCTTGGCACAGAGGTCCGCGTGACAGTGCCCGGCCATACCCAGAGAGGCGGAAGTCCCTGCCCATACGACCGCGTGCTTTCTACGAGGCTGGGCGCGGCGGCAGCGCAGGCGATTGTAGACGACGCTTACGGATATATGATTGGTATCGTGAACAATGAGTGCGTCAGAATTCCGCTGGAGGAATCTGCGGGCAAGCTGAAGTTCATCGATCCGAATTCCTCGATTATTTCCGAGGCGAAGATGATTGGAATCAGCTTCGGCGATTAAGGACGGTTACAGGACCCGGGGCAGGGGCTCCGGGATGTGAAAGAGACGGATAGAAAGAAGAGACGGCTGCGAAGCATTTTGCGCAGCCGTTTCCAGATAAGGGGATTTGACCGATGTCGTATATGGCCCTTTACCGAAAGTTCCGGCCTTCTGAATTCAGCGAGGTACGGGGACAGGATCATATCGTAACTACACTGAAAAACCAGATAAAAGCGGACAGAATCGGCCATGCCTATCTGTTCTGCGGCACCAGAGGTACTGGAAAGACCACAGTCGCCAAGATTTTTGCGAAGGCGGTAAACTGTGAGCACCCGGTGGACGGGAACCCCTGTGGAGTATGTGCGGCCTGCCGCTCTATCGCGGCAGGCACTTCCATGAATGTGATAGAGATTGACGCGGCCTCCAACAACGGCGTGGACAATATCCGTGAGATACGCGAGGAGGTGGCCTATTCCCCCACGGAAGGGAAGTATAAGGTCTATATCATAGACGAGGTGCATATGCTTTCCATCGGGGCCTTTAACGCGCTTTTGAAGACTCTGGAGGAACCGCCCTCTTATGTCATTTTTATTTTGGCGACGACGGAGGTCCACAAGATTCCGGTGACGATCCTGTCCCGGTGCCAGCGGTATGATTTCCGCCGGATCACGGCGGATACCATCTCAGACCGGCTGCGGGAGCTGACAGAGAGGGAAGGCGTGCAGACGGAGGAGAAGGCTCTCCGTTATATTGCGAAAGCGGCGGACGGCTCTATGCGTGACGCGCTGAGTCTTCTTGACCAGTGCATTGCTTTTTATCTCGACCAGGAGCTGACCTACGATCATGTGCTGGATGTGCTGGGGGCTGTGGACACAGAGGTGTACAGCCGGCTGCTGCGGCTCACTTTAGACCAGGACCTGCCCGGCGTCATGGAGCAGATAGAAGAGCTGGTAGTACAGGGCAGGGAGCTTTCGCAGTTCGTGACGGATTTTACCTGGTACCTGAGAAACCTTCTTCTTCTGAAGACCTCTGATCACATGGAGGACGTGCTGGATGTCTCTACCGAAAACCTGAAGAGGCTTCAGGAGGAATCCAGGATGCTGGAGACAGATACGCTGATGCGCTATATCCGGATTTTTTCCGAGCTCGGCGGGCAGATCCGCTACGCCTCGCAGAAGCGGGTCCTCGTGGAGGTGGCCTTTATCAAGCTGTGCCGCCCGTCCATGGAGACGAATGCCGATGTGATTCTGGACAGGATCCGGATCCTTGAGCAGCAGTTTGAGGAAAGTATGGCAGAGCTTGCGGCAGGAGGCGCGTACCTTTACCAGAATCCGGGGATCCAGGCCGGGAGCGCGGCGGGAGGCGGCCCTGGCGCGGGAGCCCGGGGAAGGATGGGGGCACAGCAGGCGTCGGAGGCCCCGCCGCCTGCTCCGGAAGCGCTTCCGGAAGACGTGCAGGAGGTTGTGAAAAACTGGCCGGGCGTCACGGCACGCCTGCATCCGCTCCTCCGCACGTATCTGAAGGACGCGGGGCTGAAAGCCCTGGGCGGCGGAAAGCTTGGAATTATAGCAGCCACGCCCACAGGCGAAGCGTTTTTGAAGGAAGAAGCACATCTTCGTGAGATACGGAATGTGATTCTGCAGGACACGGGAAAGGAAATGGAGATTCTTGTGGCCTGCCGGGAGAGCGACCCGCATAAGGATGTGGGCGCGATCGATATAGAGCAGCTGATCCATACAGAGATCGAATACGAAGACGAATAGGAGGACCTTATTATGGCAAAAAGAGGTGGATATCCCGGAGGCATGGGAATGCCCGGAAACATGAACAATCTGATGAAGCAGGCGCAGAAGATGCAGCGCCAGATGGAGGAAAACCAGAAAGCCCTTGAGGAAAAGGAATATACGGCAGCCGCAGGCGGCGGAGCGGTCGAGGTGACAGTATCGGGCAAAAAGGAGCTCACAAGGATTAAGATTGATCCCGAAGCGGTGGATCCCGATGACGTGGAGATGCTGGAGGATATGATTATGGCCGCGGTAAATCAGGCCCTGCGGCAGCAGGAAGAGGATTCGGCAGCCATGATGTCGAAGCTGACCGGCGGCTTGGGCGGAGGCTTTCCGTTCTGATGGATTACTATGGAAGCCAGCTCAGTAAATTGATCGAACAGCTGTCTGCGCTGCCGGGGATCGGCAGTAAGACGGCCCAGCGCCTGGCCTTTCACATTGTCAATATGCCGGTGGAAAAGGTACAGGCTCTGTCGGATTCTATCATTGACGCAAAGAAAAATGTCCGCTACTGCAGAGAGTGCTTTACGATGACCGATCAGGAGCTCTGCCCCATCTGCGGCAATCCGAAGCGGAATCACCGGATGATTATGGTGGTGGAAAACACCCGGGATCTGGCAGCGTATGAAAAAACCGGGAAATATGACGGGGTATATCATGTGCTTCACGGGGCCATTTCCCCGATGCTTGGCATAGGGCCGAACGATATCCGGCTGAAGGAGCTTATGACGCGCCTTCAGGGCGATGTGGAGGAAGTGATCATAGCCACGAATTCCAGCCTGGAAGGAGAGACGACGGCTATGTATATCAGCAAGCTCATCAAGCCGACCGGCATCAAGGTCAGCCGGATCGCAAGCGGCGTCCCGGTGGGCGGGGACCTGGAATACATTGATGAAGTGACACTCCTGCGGGCGCTGGAAGGTCGGGTAGAGCTTTGAGAAATAGAGCTTGACCGGCCCGATTTCTCTGGGTTATACTATAACAAGAAACTTTTAAAATCTATGAAAAGGTGGGACAAACATGACGAATTTAGAGCTTCAAAGGATCGCTAACGAAGTCCGCAAGGACATCGTTACCGAGGTTCACAGCGCAAAGTCCGGTCATCCGGGCGGTTCCCTGTCGGCAGCGGATGTGTTTACATATCTGTATTTTGAAGAGTTGAATATCGATCCGAAGGATCCGAACAAGCCGGACCGTGATCGCTTCGTACTCTCAAAGGGTCATACGGCTCCGGGTCTGTATGCGGCTTTGGCTGAGCGTGGATTTTTCCCGAAGGAGGATCTGACGACTCTGCGCCAGATCGGATCGCATCTGCAGGGCCATCCCTGTATGCAGCATACGCCGGGACTTGACATGTCCAGCGGTTCTCTGGGCCAGGGCATTTCTGCGGCGGTAGGCATGGCGCTGTCTGCAAAGGTGTTTGGCGACAGCTTCCGTGTGTACACGCTGCTGGGTGACGGCGAGCTTCAGGAAGGCCAGGTATGGGAGGCTTCCATGTTTGCCAGCGCTAAGAAGCTGGACAACCTGTGCGTGATTGTAGACAACAACAACCTTCAGATCGACGGAACGGTCGTGGAAGTAAACTCCCCGTATCCGATCGATGAGAAGTTTACCGCGTTTGGCTTCCATGTAATCAACGTGAACGGACATGATTTCGACGAGCTCAGAGCAGCCTTTGCCGAGGCAAAGACAGTAAAGGGCCAGCCCACTGCGATTATTATGAAGACAGTCAAAGGCAAGGGCGTCTCCTTTATGGAGAATAACGTGGCATGGCACGGCTCTGCTCCGAACGACGAGCAGTACGCTGTGGCGATGGCAGATTTAGAGAAGGTAGGTGAAGCGTTATGTCAGAAGTAAAGAAGATTGCAACAAGAGAAAGCTATGGCAATGCTTTGAAGGAGCTGGGAGCGGAGAATCCCAACGTCATCGTACTGGACGCTGACCTGGCAGGAGCTACCAAGACCAGCGTATTTAAGAAGGCGTTCCCGGATCGCTTCTTTGACTGCGGTATCGCAGAGTCCAATATGGTAAGCATCGCGGCCGGAATCGCTACGACAGGAAGGATTCCGTTCTGCAGCACCTTTGCGATGTTCGCTGCAGGCCGCGCGTATGAGCAGGTGCGCAACGCGGTAGGCTATCCGCATCTGAATGTGAAGATCGGCGCTACCCATGCAGGTATCTCCGTAGGAGAGGACGGAGCAACCCACCAGTGCAACGAGGATATCGCTCTGATGCGGACGATCCCCGGCATGGTTGTGATCAGCCCGGCGGATGACGTAGAGGCGAGAGCGGCTGTAAAGGCTGCCGCTGAGTATGTAGGGCCGGTTTATCTCCGGTTCGGAAGACTGGCTGTACCGGTGATCAACGACGAGGCTACCTATAAATTCGAGCTGGGAAAAGGAATCCTTTTAAGAGAGGGAACGGATTTGACGATCGTAGCTACCGGCCTCTGCGTAAACAGCGCCCTGGAAGCAGCAGAAAAGCTCGCGGCAGAAGGCGTATCCGCGGAAGTTATCAATATCCATACCATCAAGCCGCTGGATGAGGAGATTATCCTGAATTCTGCAAAGAAGACCGGCAAGGTGGTGACAGCGGAGGAGCACTCCGTGATCGGCGGTCTTGGAAGCGCAGTATGCGATGTCTTAAGCGAAAAGCTGCCGACTCCGGTAAAGAAGATTGGTGTGTACGATACTTACTGCGAGTCCGGCCCGGCTGTGAAGCTTCTTGAGAAGTACAAGCTGGATGGAAACGGTCTGTACGAGCAGATTAAGGATTGGCTGAAATAAGCGTAAAATACAAACCCCCCTGTGGTTCGGGAGAGCCGCAGGGGGTTTTGTGCGTGGTGCGCCTGGAGGCGCACATTCCTGCTTTCGTGATTTCGGGCGTCGCCGCAGATGAGGCTTCAGGCAGAAAAGGCTGCTGGCCGGAAGAGAAAATATGTCGAAAACATTTCCGTCTCCTTCGACAGGAAACGATAAATCACGCGGTACCTCTGTGCTATGATTCAGGTAATCAGCCGGGGCATGTCCATATGCCTGCAGGTAAATACAGAGGGCAGATGAGGTAAAAGTATGATTGAATTCGTTTATAAAGAGAAGGCAAAGGAAGAGGGGCCTGAGCTTCGGCTGGATCTGCCGAAGAATGTGCAGCAGATCGGAGAACCCGAGGAAAACCGGAAGATCTATATAGAGGATTATGTGATTACATATCTGAAACGGTTTGCAAAGGAGGAGGCGCTGAGCAGCCGGATGGCGATCCTTCTGGGAAATTCGGAGCGCATGGGAGGAATTCCCTATCTGTTTATAAAAAGTGCCATTGCCCTGAAGGAGCTGGAATACAGTGATGGGGGCATTCCCTTTACCGATGAGGTCTGGGCTGAGGTTTACAGCACGATCAAAGAGTATTTTCCGGCGCAGGATATACTGGGCTGGTTTCTTTCTGTGCCCGGCTATCCCATGGAGCTGGATCCGGGACTTCTGAAGATCCACGTCAATTACTTCGGCGGAGTGGACAAGGTTCTGATGGTAGAGGAGCCGACGGACGGGGATGAGGATTTTTTCGCCTATGAGCAGGGAAAGCTGACGCGGCAGAGAGGGTATTATATCTTCTATGAGCAAAACGAAGCCATGCAGCGTTTCATGATAGACACAGGCGACGGCGAGAGCATTGACGAGAAGGAGCAGTTTGAAGACCGGGCGATTAAGAGCTTTCGGGCGATTGTGCAGGAAAAAAAGGAGCTTTCCGGTCAGAAGCGGGTGATGACCTTTCTGTATACGGCCAGTACATTCCTGGTTATGGTGGTTCTGGTGATCGGGATTACCCTGATTAATAATTATGAAAAGATGGAAGGGCTGGAGATGGCGCTCAGCGATATTTCCCGGACGCTGGAAAGCCAGGATGCCCCGGCGGCAGCAGAGGCAGTTGATTCGGCTGAGACGGCTGCACAGCAGAACGGAGAGGCTTCCGGCGCCGCAGCAGAGGCTGCCGCGCCGGAGGAGGCCGGAACCGGCGGAGCGCAGTCTGGGGAGGAACAGTCAGGAGAAGCTGCAGGCGCACAGGCCGTGCCGGAAGAAACAGAAGATGAAGCAGCGGCAGAAGGAACAGAAGAAGACGCGGCGGATCAGGCTTCGGAGGAAGCGGTACAGGAGGAAGCAGCACAGGAGGCCTCTGCTGAAAGCGTGGTTCCGGAGACCTATGTAGTGCAGGCGGGAGACACGCTTCTTGGAATCAGCCGTAAGATCTATGGAAGAGACGATCAGATAGACGCTATCTGCAGCCTGAATGGGATTGACGACAGCGACCACATTCTGGTGGGACAAAAACTTTTGCTTCCGTGATTGATTTATGCTATCATATAGGAAAAAATCAAAGGATAAAAGGCGAATGGCAAGTATCACGCAGCTCTATAAGGCTCCGCCGCATGGAGACAGCGGCATGGATGAATACAAGAAAAAACTGTTTCGGCACCGCGCTGGTCTGGGAATCAGATTCCTGATATGCGCGGCTGTCGTGCTGGTGATTGTTCTGGGACTGTGGTTCTGGTATCAGAATAAGACCTATACAGATTATGAGGTGGTTTCCTCTGTAGAGCACAGCAGCGCAGTAAATACGCAGTATGCAGAATATAATGGCCATTTGCTCAGATACAGCCGTGACGGCATCTCCTGTATCGATTCGAACAATGAGGCGATCTGGAGCCAGACCTACAATATGCAGTACCCTGTACTGGATATATGCGGAAGCGCAGCCGCGATTGCGGATCAGCAGGGAAATGAAGCCTATGTCTTTGATTCCGGAGGGCTGCTGACTCAGATTACCACGCGCCTGCCGATTCAGCAGATCAGCGTTTCATCCCAGGGGGTGACAGCGCTGCTGGTGAATGACAGCGATGTATCCTGGATTTACCTGTATGACGCGGAGGGAAATGTTCTGGCAGAGTCCAGGTGCAGTCTGGATGAAACAGGACAGCCTCTTTCCATCAGCATTTCTTCAGATGGAACGAAGCTTGCGGTGTCCTATCTTCAGGTGCAGAACGGAGCGGCGGGAAGCTGTATTGTCTTTTATAATTTCGGTTCAGTGGGAACGAATTTTGTAGATAAGATTGTGTCTTCCAAGGTTTACGAGGATACGATTATTCCGAGAGTGAAGTATCTGGGCAGCTCCGTGTGTGCGGCGGTTTCCGATCAGGGCCTGATCTATTATGAGGGAGCAGAGATTCCGGAGGAAACGGTAAATCTGGAGATGAACGCAGAGATCCTGAGCGTATTTTTTGGGACAGACAGGGTAGGCATTATTACGGAGGAAACACAGAACCCCGAGGAAGTGCAGGAGGCTTCGGAGCAGGAGGACGGCGCGGAAGAGTCGGACGGAGCGCAGGACACGGCTGCGGAGGAAGCAGACAGTGCGGACGGGACAGCTGCGGATGATACAGCCGCGGATGATACGTCTGCGGATGGAACGGATACAGCAGAAGGGGATGCGGCGGACAGTTCGGAAGCCACGGGAGAGGCAGACGGAGCAGGTGGAGCGGAAGCTTCCGTGGAAAGCGGGGAGGAGGAAGAGTCCGGGCGCTATCAGGTCAATATCTATGACACAAACGGCCGGTTGCTCCTGTCGCAAAGAACAGATTTGAAATATACGCAGGCAAAGCTTTCCAGGAATATGCTGATCCTTTACAACGAAACAGAATGTGAGATTTACAGCGAGAAGGGCGTGCTGAAATACGCGGGCACCTTTGACACAGAGATTGCGGATTTGTACAAAGGGTCAGGCTTCCGAAGGTATGTGGCAGTATTTTCGGATCGGACAGATACTATCAAGCTGAAATAGAGGAGAAAAGCACATGAACTGGTTATTACCTGCAGTGGCGGTATTTTTGCTGCTGGCTGCCTGGGATGGACACAGAAAAGGATTTATCAAAAAGCTGGTGGGAATTGTAAGCCTGGCGCTTACGCTGATTCTGACCTCCATAGCGTCCCCCTTTGTAGCGGAATTTCTGAAGAGCTATACCGGCATTTATTCTACGCTGCAGAACAGCATCAGCGCCAGCGATGCGGAGCTTTTGGATACGCTGCAGGCACTTGGCCTTGAGGATGCGGTAAGCGGTTATCTGGCAGATCAGATTCTGCAGGCGCTGGCACTGCTTGTCACACTTCTTCTCGTAGGAGTGCTGGTGCGTGGAATCGCATTTTCACTGGGACTTGCGGCCAGGCTTCCGGTGCTGCACGGCATCAATAAGCTGGCGGGGCTGGTCTTTGGATTTGCGGAAGGCGTGCTCGTGGTCTGGATTTTCTTTTTTGTAATTACCGTCTTTTCGACCACCGAATGGGGAGGAAGTATGCTTTCCATGGTTTCAGACAGCCGGATCCTCACATGGCTGTATCAGGAGAATTTGCTGTTTGGACTGCTGTAGGTCCTGCAGCGGCTGAACAAAAGTTGGAGTAAAGAAATAGTCAAAGCTTTCTTGACAAATGCAGGGAAACCGTTTATTATTAACTGCAGAGTGTTACTGTTAAATCAGGCATGACCGGAAAATATGCGCAGGCATATATTTTGGTTGTGCCTTTTTTTGCTGTGTTTCAAAAGGCAAACGGGAGGGAGAAGATATGACAGTGACATGGAGAGAAATTCTGTTTTTCCTGATTTTGTTTGGGGCAAATCTGATTCAGGCTATCACAGGCTTTGCGGGAACGCTTCTGGCCATGCCGCCCAGTATGCAGCTTCTTGGAGTGGACGAGGCCAAGTCGGTTCTGGCGGTTCTTGATCAGCTTTCCTGCCTGTTGATTGTTCTGACCGGTTTCCGGCATATTAACTGGAAAGAGTTTGGGAAGATGGCGGTTCTCATGGTGGCGGGAATGTTTGCGGGAATGAAAATTTTTGAGGCGTTCCCGATTCAGCAGCTTCTGACACTGTATGGCGTCATGATTCTCTGCATTGCCTTGTGGAAGCTGTTCGGACAGAGGCTGATGAAGAAAAGCGGATTGTCCCGGGTGCGGGGGGCGGAAGCTTCACAGACTGAAGAAAATCAGCAGACAAATCCGCAGACGGCGGAGACAGGACAGGCGGACGGGCTTCCTGCGTCTGCGGCGTCTGTATCTGTAAAGAAAAAGGGATTTCCGCTTCGGACGGCGGGCATGCTGTGCGTGATTCTGGCGGCTGGCGTGATTCACGGAATGTTTGTGTCCGGCGGAGCTCTGCTCGTTATTTATGCTTCTTCCGCGCTGAAAAAGAAAGAGGAGTTCCGGGCTACTATGGCCATGCTCTGGGTGACTATCGGCTGCTATATTACAGGAAATCAGATTCAGTCCGGCTATTTCAATTCCCAGGTGATCTTATTGTGTCTGGTGGGAATGATTCCGCTGTTTGCCGGAATTTGGGCCGGGACAAAACTGGTGAAGCGGATTGATCAGGAGACGTTCCTGAAACTGACGTATGTGCTTCTGATTGTTTCCGGGGTGCTTGCGATTGTATAAGGCAAATTGTACAAAAACCCGGGAACAAAATTGTTAAAAGCTGACAAAAAGAAGAATGATACAAAATTCACTTGACATTTACTGCTGCAATTACTATAATGATAACAAAATTTGAGATGCGTGTTACTGTTAAATCAGGCATGAGTTCTCTTCTCTACGGAGGAGGATTCATGCCTTTTTTGTGCGGCAGTTTCGGCCGGACTGCCAGGGACAGGGAGGCGCGCAGGCAAAAGGGAGGATGAGAATGTTTCAGTTTTTTAAGAAAAAACCTGATTTGGAAAAAACAGGTCTGGAGCTTACAGCTATGACGGACGGACGCTGTATTCCCCTGGAGGAGGTTAACGATCCGGTATTTTCCGGAAAGGCGCTGGGAGATGGAATTGCCATTGTTCCGGAGGACTGTGTGATTGCGGCTCCCTGTGACGGAACGGTGTCCATGCTGGCGGAGACGCTTCATGCGTTTGGCATGACAAGGGACGATGGACTTGAGCTGATGGTGCATATCGGCATTGATACGGTTGCTCTGAAGGGAGAGGGCTTTGAGGCTCTGGTTTCCCAGGGAGACCAGGTGAAGAAGGGAGAGCCTCTGATTCGTTTTGACGCCGCGGTTATGGAGAAGAAGGGAATCGATATGACTACCATGCTGATTCTTCTGAATCCCGGACAGTATCAGTTTAAAACGCTGGCTGGCGGACAGCAGGTGAAAAAGAATGTTGATACCGTAATTGAATGCAGCCGGTAAAATCTTTGAGCGAGTGGGGACTTTAAGTGAGATGGAAGCCGTAAAGGTATATAACAATAATGCTGTGTCGGCGGTACAGCCGGACGGGCGTGAGGTCATTCTGGTTGGCTCCGGAGTAGGCTTTGCCAAAAAGCCCGGAGATACCATCGATGAGCGGAAGATAGAAAAAACCTATTACATACAGAGTGAGTTTCAGACAAAGTTTCTGCAGCTCATGAAGGATGCGGGACCGGATGCGATCCGCGCGGCGGAAGATATTCTGAAATATGCGCGGGGGAAAGGGCTGGAGCTGAAGGATCAGCTGCTGGTGTCGCTGATTGACCACATCTGCTTTGCCATCGAACGATATGAGCAGGGAATTGACCTGCCTTATCTGATGCTGGCGGAGACCCGGCTTCTCTATCCCAGGGAATTTGAAGCGGGAAGATGGGCCCTGGATCAGATCGAGCTCCGCTGCGGTGTGCGGCTGCCGGATTATGAGGCGGGCTATATTGCGCTGCAGCTCGCGAGCGCGTCCATGAACCGCGAGATGACCTATAATACTCTGAAGCTTACCAAAGGATGCATGGATATTATCCGTGATACCTACGGAGTAGAGCTGGACCCGGACCAGATTGACACAGTGCGTCTGACCACTCATCTGAAATTTCTGGCACAGCGCATTTTTCAGCAGGTGCAGTGGACCGACGACGATATGGAAGGGCTTCATGAGATGCTTCTGAAAAAGCATAAGCAGAACAGAAAGTGTATGGAGAGGCTAAAGGAGTATATCCGGGATAATTTTGACTATACCCTGAACGCCCAGGAAGAGGTGTACCTGCTGGTGCATCTGAGCAAGATATTTTATTAGCTGTTTATGGCTTTTAAACAGCTTTTAAAGAGTTAAAAAAGTTTCAAAGGAGAAATACTGTTATGAAGAAAAAGATTATGGGAGCTTTGGAGAACTTTTCCAAAGCCATGCTGCAGCCACTGATGTATCTTTCTGTGGGCGGCCTGATCCTGGCAATCGGCGCGCTGCTCACCAATTCAGCTATTTCGGGAGCTCTGCCGTTCCTGAAATGGGCTCCGATTCAGATTCTTGGAAATCTGATGTATCAGACTATCTATGTTATTGTCAACAACCTGGCCGTGCTGTTTGTCATCGGTATTCCGGCGGCTATGGCGAAGAAAGACAAGCATCACGCGGGCATTATCGGACTGATGTCCTATCTGATGTATCTGACCACTTCCAACGTGCTCCTGAGCACCATGGGACAGCTGGCAGAGCCCAATGAGATGCTCGGCCTTGTGGGAACGGGCCAGACTGAAATCCTGGGTATCCAGTGCGTGGATATGAGCGTGTTTGGCGGCATTATCCTGGGCTGTCTGACGGCGTATGTATTTAACCGCACCTATAATAAGAGATTCAACGGCGCCATGCAGATGTTTTCCGGCGTGCGCTTCTCTTTCCTGATTATGATTTTCGTGTCCATGGTATTCGGCGCTCTGAGCAATCTGGTATGGCCGGTAGTTCAGTCCGGAATCTCTGCGCTGGCAAATGTTATCAGCGGCAGCGGAGCCTTCGGCCTCTTCCTGTATGGTTTCCTGGAGAGACTGCTGATTCCGACGGGTCTTCACCACCTGGTTTACACACCGTTCCAGTTCTCTGACCTGGGCGGAGTCCTTCAGCTCGGCGATACCACTGTGGCGGGAGCTTATGCCATCGCCATGACAGAGCTGAACATGCCGAATGTGACGCAGATGTCCGACAGCATTTATTATATGGCAATCGGCTTCACCAAGATGTTTGGATATATCGGTATTGTGGCGGCGTTTATTCACACAGCCCGTCCGGAAAACAAGAAGCGTGTCCGCGCGACCCTGATTCCGCTGGTAATTACTTCCTGTATCGCGGGTATTACGGAGCCTATCGATTTCATGTTTATCTTTGCGGCTCCGGTGCTGTTTGTACTGCATGCGGCGATTGCCGGCCTGTTTATCGCGCTGCTGAAGATCTTTAACGTAACTGCGTTCTGCGGAGGAAATATTATCACTTCCTTCCTGACCAACCTGGCCGCAGGTACGGAGAAGACAAACTGGCCCATGATGTATGTGCTTGCTGTGATTCAGATTGTTGTTTATTTTGTACTGTTCACTTTCCTTATTAAGAAGTTCAACCTGAAGACTCCGGGACGCGAGGATGTGGACGCGGCCCTTGCGGAAGCGGAAGGAATCGCTCCCACAGCTGCGGAAACCGGTAAGAGCTCCAAGGCAAGCGCTCTTACAGCCAATGTGGCAAGTCTGGTAGAAGGACTTGGCGGCAAGGAGAATATCAACAGCACAGAGAACTGCTTTACCCGCCTGAGAGTAAATGTGAAGGACCCCTCTCTCTTAAAGGATGAGCTGATTAACAAGGTGCCCAACAGCGGTATTGTAAAGAAGGGTGACGATATCCAGATTATCATCGGCCTGCAGGTGGCCGAGCTGCGGAACGCGGTGGAAGATTACCTGAAAACAATTTAACTTACATATAAGTCAGGAGGAAGAAATATGATTATTACCATAGTTGGCGGCGGAAGTACTTTTACGCCCGGAATTGTAAAATCAATCGCGCTCCGCAAGGACGAGCTGGAAGTAGACGAGATCCGTCTCTTTGACATCGACAGAGAGCGTCAGGACAAGCTGGGCGTGCTGGTAAAATGGATTCTGGAAGAGGATCTGAAGAGCGGGATCAAGCTTACCGTAACCTATGATGAGAAAGAAGCCTATACGGACGCGGACTTCATCTTTGCTCAGATGCGTGTGGGAAAATACGCTATGAGAGAGCAGGATGAGAAGATCCCTCTGAAGCATGGCTGCGTGGGACAGGAGACCTGCGGCTGCGGCGGAATGGCATACGGCATGCGTACCATCTTCCCCATGATCAAAGTGATTGATGATGTGGAGAAATACGCGAAACCCACCTACTGGATTCTGAACTACTCCAATCCGGCATCCATCGTATCCGAGGCGTGCAGAAAGCTGCGTCCGAACGCCCGTATTATCAACATCTGTGACATGCCTATTGCCATCATTGATGTGGTAGCTGCGGCGCTTGAGGTAAATAAAAAGGATTTGGTATATGATTATTACGGATTGAATCATTTTGGCTGGTTTACCTCCATCGAGTACAAGGGCGAGGATGTGATGCCGAAGCTGCGCGACTACATTATGGAGCAGGAGATTCTGCTTCCGGCGGCTTACTTAAAGGATAAGCAGGCTCTGACCAGCAGCGGTAGCAGCGGTGGAAACCGCCACACAAAGGGAAGCTGGTATTATGTATGGAAGGGCGTTTATGAGATCATGCAGAATTTCCCGGAGACCCTGCCGAATACCTATCTGAACTATTATTTGCAGCAGAAGGAGTTCGTAGAGCATTCCGATCCGACCCATACCCGCGCCAACGAGGTTATGGAGACCAGAGAGAAAAATCTCTTTGACGGTATTGACCGTTATCTGGCTACAGGAGAGATAGATGAGAGCGTATTCTACGCGGGAAGCCATGGCGACTGGATCGCTGACCTGGCTATCGCCCTGAAGAACGACACCAAGGCCCGCTTCCTGGTTATTACCGAGAATCGGGGAGCCATTCCGAACATGCCCTATGATGCCATGGTGGAAGTACCGGCTTACATCGGCAAGAAGGGACCGGAGGTCATCGCTCAGAATGAGATCCCGCTGTTCCAGCAGGGTCTGATGATGCAGCAGTTGAACAGCGAGAAACTGCTGGTAGAGGGTTGCATCGAAGGCTCCTATGAAAAGGTGCTGCAGGCGTTTACCCTGAACAAGACAGTGCCGAGCATGAAAGTGGCAAAGGAGATCCTGGATGATATGATTGAGGCCAATAAGGAATACTGGCCCGAGCTGAAATAAATCCGGTTCAGCCGCAGACTGCGGCTTTCTAAAAATTTGGTCCAGAGACTGTGTCTTTGGACCAAATTTGTGTATACTGATACATAAGATGATGATCCTGCGTCAGCCTTTTTGGACAGCGCAGACAGAATGACGGGAAAGGAGAACGGGTTTCATGCAGAAATTATATTATGGCGGAGACATCGTCACCATGCGGGAAGAGACAGACGCGCCGGAGGCGGTTCTGGTCACAGACGGAAAAATCAGCTATGTGGGAGAGCTTGCGGAGGCACGGCGGCAGTGTCTGCCGGGCGCGGAAGAGATCGATCTGGAAGGAAAGACGCTGATGCCATCCTTTATCGATCCCCACAGTCATATTGCCATGCTGGCCCAGTATACGGATTTTGCGAATCTGGGGAAATGCACCAGCTTTAAGGACCTGGCGGTGACGCTTTCTGACTGGCTGAAAGAAAAGCGGCTGGCAGAAGGAGAGGTCCTGGTGGGCTACGGATATGACCATAATTTTCTGGACGAGCAGCAGCATCCTACGAAAGAGGTCCTGGACAGGGTGTCCGACACCATTCCTGTCTGCATCCTGCATACTTCCGGCCATATGTGTGTGGCGAACAGCGTGCTTCTGCGGGAGTGCGGGATTACGGCGGATACGCCGGACCCGGAGGGCGGAAAATTCGGCCGGGAGGAAGATGGGACGCCGAATGGCTACATTGAGGAAGTCCCGGCTATGGTGAAGGTTCTGATTCCGGTGTTCTCCAGAGTGAAGGCGGATTTCGCGCGGCAGTTGGAAAAGGCGCAGCAGATCTACCTGAAATACGGAATCACCACAGTGCAGGATGGCTCCACCAATGCCTCCGGTTTTCAGAAGCTGGCAGAGTGCGCAAAAGGGCAGGTGTTCCATTTGGATGTGGTGTCTTATGTGCTGGCGGACGATCTGGAAAAGACAGCTGAAGATTATCCGGAATATTATCAAAAGTACCATAACAGGCTGAAAATCGGAGGAGCGAAGATTATTCTTGACGGCTCGCCCCAGGGACGCTCCGCATGGCTTCGGAAGCCTTATGAGGGGGAAGAGACTTATTGCGGCTACCCGGCCCACACGCAGGAGGAGACAGACCGCTGGGTGGAGACGGCTGTGGAGAAAGGGTATCAGCTCCTGGCCCACTGCAATGGAGACGCGGCCTCCGGCCAGTATCTGGCAGCCTTTGAAAAAGCTGCCGCAAAGACCCCTGAAAATCCGGAGAAAATCCGGGCCCTGCGGCCTGTCATGATTCACTGCCAGACCGTGGGAGACGACCAGCTGGATGAAATGAAAGAGCTCGGCATGATTCCGTCCATATTCGTGGCGCATACCTGGTACTGGGGAGACGTGCATCTGAAAAATCTGGGCTCTGTGCGGGGCGCGCATATCAGTCCGGCCCGGGCTGCCATGGAACGGGGGCTGATTTACAACTTCCATCAGGATACTCCGGTGGTGGAGCCGGATATGCTGCACACGGTATGGTGCGCGGTAAACCGCGTTACGAGAAGCGGGAAGCCCATCGGACAGGAACAGTGCATCGGCGTCTATGAGGCCCTCAAAGGCGTAACTATCCACGGCGCCTATGCTTATCATGAAGAGGAGCGGAAAGGCACGCTGGAGGCGGGCAAGCTGGCTGATATGGTAATTCTGGACCGCAATCCGCTGAAGACGGATAAAATGCAGATCCGGGATATCCAGGTGCTGGAGACGATCAAGGAAGGGAAGACGCTGTACACCCGGTGTCCTCCATATTCAGTTTTCAAGGTGCTGTCCATCGATGAATTACTTTAAGTCTACACCTAAATGACCGCCCGCCGCCCCGTATATCCGAAAGGTAGGAAATCGGCCTGAAAACAGGCCGTTTCCACGCTCTCGGAATTGTGGTAGTATGATAAATACAAAGAGACAAAGAAGAATTGGTGAAAGGACGGGATGGTTTGAAAATTGTATATAAGGGTGTACTTTGCGAAACAGGATATGAGCGAATAATGGGAGAGAGTGTGCCAGCACTCTTTTTATTAGATAGCCCGAATTCAGAGAAAACGTACGAAGCCGGATTTGAAGAAATACATTATGGGCGCTGGGTCAAATTATTAACTGAAACGGAATTTAAAGAAGTGTTGGATTTAATCGAAAAGAAATATATGTAAGATAATCTCTGCTTATTGGGCAAATTCCCATTTAACTATCTAATCCTCAAAAACCATTGATTTTTCAAGGCTTCACGCCTGTTTTTCATTCAAACCTTATCTGTTTGCCCTTGTTTTTGCCCTTACGAGCCGAAACAAGGGCAACTTTTTATTCCCCGCCGACCACCTTATCCAGCAGCCTTGCGGAAGTGCGCTTCGCTTCCCTTGTAGAGTGAGCGTAGATGTTCATTGTGGTACTGACATCGGAGTGTCCGAGAAGTTCCTGCACATCTTTCGGCTTTGCGCCGCCGGAAAGCAGATTGCTTGTGTAGGTGTGACGGAGCGTGTGGAAATGGAAATCTTCAAGCCCTTTCACTTTCTTCTTTGCCGCCCTGCACATAATCCCTACCGTACTCGGCGCTTCATACGCCCCGTCTGCTCTCAGGCAGACAAAGGAGATTTCCTTGTAATCCTCCGGGACTTCCTCTGTCCTTTGCAGGCTGTAAACCTCATAATAGGTGCGCCCTTTTTCCTTTACTTCTTTGTAGTAGTTCAGGTGATAAAACTCCCCGTAGCGGAAACGGTTTTTGCGCTGTTCTGTTCTCGCCGCCCGCAGGATTGCCGCCAGCGTGTCGCAGAAATCAACGGTGCGGACTTTGCTCCGTTTTGTCGTTCCCACTTCGGTTGTGTGCCTTGTTCCGTTATAGCGCATGCTTCGGCGTACCGTGAGATATTGTTCCTCAAGGTTAATATCCTGCCAAGTCAAGCCGCATACTTCCCCGATACGAAGCCCCGTGTAGTACGCTATCTGCACAGGCAGCAAGGCGGGATTATCTTTTGCCTTGAGAAATTCCTCCAGCTTTTGGAACTGTTCATGGGTGATAGTAGGAATACTGGAAGTATCTTCCTCACTGTCCGAGAAAATATCCGTTTCCTGCTTCCTGCCCCTCAGCTTCACATACTGCATAGGGTTAAAGGTAATCAGTTTTTTCGGGAAAACCGCAAAGCGGAAGGAATTTTGCAACACCGCCGAGAACAGGAGCATATATCCTTTGCTCATGGGCTTTGAAGTTGTCCCGTCCGGGTTTGTCCCACCGTAGCTCAGAAAATCAATGAACGCCTGCAAATGGTCGGCGGTCACGGTTTTCAGCTTGCGTTTGCCAATGGGATATTGCTTGATACGGTTGACCGTTCCCTGATAGGACATGACCGTCCCGTTGCTTAAGTTGCCGGGTTTCAGTTCTTCCTCTACCCACATATCCAGCATATCGCCTACCGTGATGTTTTCCGCTTTCCCGACAAACTGCTTTTCCTCATAGTCCGCTATCGCTTTGCGGAGCATGGCTTCTGTTTCCGCCTTGCTCTCTGTGCCTGCAAACTCTTTCTGCACTTTTCTGCCGCTTTCATCTTCAATATAAAAGCGTCCGTACCACTTTTTGCCTTTCTTTCTTACAGAACCTTTTGCCATAGATAAAAAACTCCTTTCTATCCGTGGCAATCGGGACTGTGACATATGGTGTGCGTAAAGTAATTGTGTCACTTCCGCCAGTGAAAGTCAACTGGCGTCTTTACTTGTCAAGGTGCCACGGAATTTTCTTTTTCGGAAAGCCTTTCTTCGGCTTCCTCCACTATCCCGAAAAGTGCGCCCATCGACATTCTTGTGCGCCCCTCATCGTGGATATGTAAAATCCCGTCTAAAAACCGTTTCATATCCTCAATCGGTACTTCCATCTTCTTGCGGTATACCTGTTCCATGATTGCCCCGGACTCTATGGCGTACCGTCCAAGAGACTCTTTCAGCCCTTTGTCCTCCGCCACACGGTCAACTTCCTCCATAGCATCAGCAAAGTAGCAGGTCATAACCGTATACAGGTCAACCATCTTGCCGAGAAATGTCGTGAGAAGCTGCTGGTGCGGCTCGCCCTTTACTGTATAGGAAACTGTGTCCAGATATTTCCTGATGTGTTCCTCAATATCCCGCTGGCAAAGAGTATAGGTGTCATATTCCTTATCATCGGAAAGACCTGTCAGCCATTCGGGAGTTGTGAGCAACGCTTCCGCAAGACCGTTGATAACCATTGTGCGCTTCGGATCAACTCCGTCCGCTTCATACCGCTGAATGGTGGATTTGTTCACGCCTACACGCCTGCCAAGTTCCGGCATGGTAATGTTTAACTCTGTGCGGCGTTCCTTAATCCTCCTACCGACCTGTTTTGCGGTGAATGTGGTTTCTTTTTTCAAGGTGTTCACCTCCTGACTGGTATCAGTATAACACGCCGATACTTATTTTGCAACCTTTATCTCAATGAAAGTTGTAAATAAACTATGAATGGTTGCAAAATAGGTTGACAAGAGATGGCAGAATAAGTATAATGATAAAACAGTAGTTGCAAAATGAGTATTCTAAAAGGAGGTTGATAGAATGAGCGCAGTCAAAATGGGACTTACCATAGAGGAAGCCGCAGAATGTACGGGTATCGGCAGGAACACCATGCGGAAGCTGGTGGAATGGGGAAAGCTGCCCGTCCTCAAAGTGGGGCGCAAGACCATTATCCGCAGGGACACGCTGGAACGGTTTCTGACGGTCAATCAGGGAAGAAATCTTCTGAAGCCCGATGATGTCCGCAGAGTGGAATGACCATCCATTCTCTTTTCGGAAAGTAACCCTAAGCCCTCGGCGTTTGAGAGCGAAATACACCCCTCGCACAAATCTTCGATTTGTACTCCGGGTATTTCGCCCTTGCAGGGGGCTTCCGTATCAACCGCCTGCGGCGTATGATACGGGGCTGTCACCGCTGCCGCAGCGACAGCCACAACCGTAAACGGTTGCAAAAAAAGGACGCACCTTGACAACAGAAAACGGAGATGATGTATGCCGAGACACAGTTTTATCCAGATGTCAAAACTGCCCAATGTCAAAGGGCGAATATCGTATATTACAAGCCATGCAAGGCAGGAAAATCTCTATGCCACCTACCGCACCGCCGACAGCACCTTTTGGAGCAACCTTGCAAGGGAAAGCCAGCAGGAGTTTCAGCGCAGCGGCACAGAGGGCAAATGTATCGAAGCAAGGGAACTGATTATCGCCTTGCCCGAAATCTATACGCAATACGAGCCGCAGCAGGTACTCACGGACTTTACAGAGGAGTTCCGCAGGCGGTACGGTGTGGAGTGCGTGTCCGCCCTCCACCACAACAAGCGCAAGACAAATTATCATATCCATCTGATTTTCAGCGAGAGGAGGTTGCTCCCCGAACCTGATGTAAAGGTTGCTTCCCGCAGCGTGTTCTTTGACGAGACTGGAAAGCGTGTCCGCACCAAAAAGGAAATCACGGGGGAGGACGGGCAGATACGGAAAGGCTGTACCGTCATCAAAAAAGGCGAGGTATACGAAAGCCATCTGTTTACTACCAAAGATACACGCTTTAAGGGAGAGCCTTTTCTCCGAGAGATAAAGGAAGTGTATACAGAACTTATTAACTGCCATATCTCCGATCCTGAGCAGCACTTAAAGGTATTTGATAAAAACAGCGTCTATCTTCCGGCCAAGAAAATCGGCAAAAATAATCCCAAAGAGGACGAAATCAAAGCCGATAATGCCGCAAGGCAGGAATGGAACAGGACAGCGGATATGGCGTTATTATCAGGTATCTCCGAAGCAAAGATTTTAGAAGTCAAGCAGACAGAGATACACGAAAAGGCGAGCCAGTCTATCAAAAGCAAGGGCTGGCTGCCGGGTCTGTTCCGCAGTATCGTAAACAAGGCTAAGGACTTCCTGCAAAACTTAATCCGTGAACACGATATGCCGCCGAAGCCTGTCCTTGAAATAGATATGGCAGAGTTCCGTACCATGCAAAAGCTGATGATAAAGGCGCAGGATAAGGCGAAAGAAATCCGGCATTTGCAGGATACGGTACTTCCGAAGCTGAAACAACAGCTTGCCGATACAAAAGGGATTTTCAAGGGTAAGGAGCGCAAGGCGCTCACAGAGCAGATACAGCGGACAGAAAAGGAAATCGCTGAAAAGCTGGATAAACTGCCCGATGTTCTGAAAGAGGACGGTTATCCCGATGTGCAGGCGTACATGGCAACCTACCGTAAGGCGGAGGCTGTTGTGGAGCAGTTCAATCGTGACCTTGCCGCATGGGAGCAACAGGTCAGGGAAAAACAGAAACCCGCCAAAAAAGAGCAGGCAAAGCCGCCTGAACGAGAGAGCGTGCTGAAACGCCTGCGTCAGCTTCAGGCGGAGGGTAAGCAGAGAAACCAGCCGAGACAGAGAAAGAAATCCTTTGACAGAGACAGCCGATAGGCACGAAAAACCGCCGCTATGGTATCACCCATGCGGCGGCATACATAAAAATCTTATTTGTGTTCTGCAAGCGTGACTTTCATATCCTGAGCATTGATGCTTGTTTCCTTTTTGCACTTCGGACAGTAGAGAGGGAAGTTTCTTAATTCTGTATCTTCCCGTATCATTGTGCGAGTTTTATTGCCGCAGATAGGGCAATATATCCATTCTGTGGCTTTCATGTTACTTTTCTAATTTCAAGTCTTTTATTTTTTGAGATATTCTCTCAATGACCTGTATAAAACATTCATCACTTTTGCCCGTCGGATCGGGAAGTCCCCAATTATCATCAAACGCTCTACCGATATAGGGACAACCGACATCACACCCCATTGAAATCGCAATATCGGGCGTAGGGATTTTATCAATCGTCTTGCTATACTGGCTTTGCTCCATATCTATCCCATAAAGCTGTTTCATAAGCCGCACAGCGTCCTGATTGATTTGTGATTTTGTTTCTGTTCCGGCAGAATAGAAATCAAACTTATCTCCCGCCAAATGTTTTCCAAGTGCTTCTGCAATCTGACTGCGGCAGGAGTTATGCACACAAATAAAGGCTACCTTTTTCTTATCCATCGTTAAAACCCCAGCTTGTGCAGCAGAGCAACCACATCAGCAGCTTTCAAAACCTTACCCATAGCAACAACCTTTTCGTTGACAACAAGGGCAGGCATACTCATAACACCGTATTCCATTACTTTCTGCATATCGGTAATGTATTCGACCTCTACGGAAAGTCCCATATCCTTTACTGCCTGCTTTGTGTATTCAAATTGTTCGTGACAGGATTTACAACCTGCCAACACTTTGATACAGCAGATTTCTCCCTCTTTCAAATCAGGACAGCAATCGTTTGTAATGCTTTCTGCTTCGCTGGCAGCACAACCGCAGCTACAAGCGCAAGCAGGTGTTTTCTTTTCTTCTTCCTTTTTCTTTCCAAAGTTAAATAATGCCATAATAATAACCTCCTAAAATTAAACAATTAAATATTGTATTGCGTTGAAAAGATAGCCTACAATAATAATACCAGCAGCACATATTCCAATGAAAATACCAAGCAGTTTCGGTTTGACCGCCTTGCGAAGCATAATCATTGAAGGGAGCGAAAGCGTAGTAACGCCCATCATAAAGGAAAGGACAACGCCGAGCAAAGCACCTTTTGCAAGCAGGGCTTCTGCAATCGGAATTGTACCGAAAATATCCGCATACATCGGAATACCGACTATCGTAGCAAGAATTACGCCAAACGGATTATTTTCGCCAAGTGCTTTGACAATAAATTCTTCAGGAATCCAGTTGTGAATGAAAGCACCAATGCCCACGCCGATCAGAACATAAGGAGCAACCTTTTTAGCGGTTTCAACAACCTGTTCCCACGCAAATTTCATACGGTCTTTGAAATGCAGTTCCTCCTGCGGAACATCAATCGAGTGACCGTTTCGGATATATTCTTCCACTTGATTATCGAGGTGCAACTTTTCAATTAGCGTTCCGCCAGCCACAGCGATTACCAAACCGAATATTACATATAAAACAGCAACTTTCCAGCCGAAAATACTCATCAGTAAGACAAGGCTTCCGAGGTCAACCATCGGCGAAGAAATCAAAAAGGAGAATGTAACGCCAAGCGGCAAACCTGCGCTTGTAAACCCGATAAACAACGGAATGGAAGAACACGAGCAAAACGGTGTTACCGTACCGAGCAGAGCGGCGATGATATTCGCCCATATTCCGTGAAATCTGCCGAGTATCTTTTTAGCTCTTTCGGGCGGGAAATAACTTTGAATATACGAGATAATCAAAATCAAAACGCCGAGCAGTACCATAATTTTTACAGTATCATAGATGAAAAACTGAACACTTCCTCCTATTTTGCCCGTGGTATCTAAACCGCAAGCGTTCAAAAATGTTTCAATGAGGCGATTCAGCCAGTTCATACCAAGGACTTCATTTTGAAAAAAGTCCCAAATTGTTTTTAGTGTCTCCATAAAAAGCCCCTTTCATATAGTTATATTGAAATATGTCGATTTATCGTCCCGAATATAAGCCGTGCGGAAAAGCAATCAATAAACTTCCTCACTTTTCACAGCACGACTTGTTTTCGCTTTCAACATCAAGTGTTGTCAACTGCCGCAAACATTCTTTTGCCTGCTCCACACCTTTTTCTGAAATAGAATAGTGTGTCCATTTTCCCTCTTTGCGCCCGACAACTATTTCAGCGTCACAAAGAATTTTCATATGGTGGGAAAGCGTAGGCTGCGTGACATTGATTTCTTCTAGCAACTTGCAAGCACATTTTTCACCTGAACGCAGCAGTTTTATAATCCTAATGCGGTTTTCATCACAAAACGCTTTGAAAATTGCCGCAATTCTTTTTTCATCCATCTCTCTCAATCACCTCCTATAGATAAATGTCTATGTGTTATTATATGCAACACATAGAAAAATGTCAATATATTTTTTTGATTTAAGTGAAACAGCGGTAGGAAAACTAAATCCTACCGCTGTCTTCTTATGCAAAGATGATTTCTTTTTCCACAATCTCCTTTGCACACGCCCGTATGTTATTCATTCTCTGTGTCCATTCCAAAGCGTTTTCCGCCTTTAACTGCTCCGTAATACCCTGCACCCGTTTCATCTGCTCTGTGAGCCTTTCCATGCGTTCCTGCGCCTGCCTGTCGATGTCAGCAAGGTAATTGTTCAGTCTGCCGCTTGTGAACAAGGTTATGTAGGTGGCTCGGCGGTATTCTTTCAGATACCGCAAGTGCCGCTGTCCCCACAAACCAATAGGCTGTTCTTTTTCGGCTGGTAAGATAAGACATGGGATATAATAATCTCCTTGCAGTTCATACCACAGACCATTTTTATCATCGTAAATGTACTTGTCCATTGAAAAATCCTCCGTTATAATATATTCGCACATACATCACAGTTCTCCGATTGCCACACTTTGTTATATCTTGTTATGAGATTTTCTTGCCCTTGTATTTGCCCTTATGAGCAATGAGGGAAAGAGTAAACTTGTGTGTAACCGTATAAAGAGATAAGGCAGACACATTGCGATAAATCCTTTATTTTCAAGGCTTTTGGAGGATTTTATTAAAACACTGTAACCTCTGTTGAGAGGTCATAATTTACTGATATTCAAATTCCAATTTGTCGGGCAGACAGGGAGGGAGAGCGCGGAAAAGAATTGCACAGAAGTCGGATTTACTGGAAAATCCAAACCTACAGCGTGGACGGAAGTAAAAAGCGATAGGTATGAATTTGCCGGAGAACATAGGAGAACATATATGAAAATATATAATGTAGGGAACAGAGTTATGAATACATATCTTTATCGAATTAAAGATGGGTATGTAATGATTGATACTGGATATGAAAATAGTTATCAGAAGTGTACTTCATCTATGAAACGACAAGGAATTTCATGGGATGATGTCAAATATATTTTTCTGACACACGCTCATGATGACCACGCGGGCTTTTTGAAAGAAGTATTGGATAAACATTTAAATATTACTTGTATTATAAGCGATAAGGCATTTTCAGTTTTAGCCAAAGGGCAAAATTCTTTCAATGGGGGGTGCAGCAGCAGATTAGCTTTGCTCTTCTGTTACATTATGAAAATAGTGGGTAAAGGAAAACATCTTTTTCCTGCAATAAATGAAACCTACGCAAATAGACTGATTAGTATAACAAAAGATAATATTGCTGAAATAGAAAGGATGTTGTCTGGCAAAATATTATTTACGCCAGGACATACGACAGACTCTATTTCTTTAAGGGTGAAAAACATGATATTCTGTGGAGATGCCGCTATGAATGGTGTGCCAAGTCTACACAGGATAACGATATGGATAGAAAATAAAAAAGAGTTTGAAAATTCATGGAAAGTATTATTGAGCGAAAACGCAGAGTATATTTACCCGGCACATGGAAAACGATTTAAAAGCAGTGATTTGCATAAGTTTAAAGCTAAAATCAATAAGATTAAGTTATATCCTTTGAAATGATAATAATATCATAATTTCTCAGTCTTTGAGATTGATAGTAAAGCCAGGCGGTTCTCAATATTTCCTGCAAAATAAAAAAATAAAAAAATGAAAAAAACTGTTGACATTTGTTTCCCAGTGTGGTAAATTAACTAAGCTGTCTCAAGGGACAACGAGTTCTTGAAAAGGAAACAACAAAAACTTCAAAAAAAGTTAAAAAAGTTGTTGACAAACAGGAACAGACATGATAGAATGTCAAAGTTGCGTCTGAGAGATGCACAGCGAACCTTGATAACTGAACAGTGCTAAGAATCCTTGAAAATTCTAAAGAGAATTGTTCAAAGAACAAAACCTATTTATAACAGTAAACGGGAAAGAGATTGCCAG
>NZ_NFLI01000011.1 GCF_002160825.1 Lachnoclostridium sp. An131 | reverse complement strand
CCAGCAAAAAGCATCCTGAGATTCGTAACCGCTATCTCCGTCTCAAAAAGCGTCGCGGTCACAAGAAAGCAATCATTGCCATAGCAAGAATGCTTCTTACCGCATTATATCACATGTTGAAGAACGGTGAAAACTATAATGCGGAACTTTACCGGAAATCAGATTTGCCTCCTGTTGACCGGGAAATCACGGTAGAACAGGCAATCATCATCGCAAGAAATCAAGGTTATAAGATTAAGTCAGCAACTGCATAACCTTAACTTTTCAATATTCAATTTTTAAAGCAGCCACCGAAAGATGGCTTGTTTGTCATGCGATTAAAGGAATGGATACCCTCTACTTTTCATTTTCAATCTTTCTGCTTCCCAAGCTGCGTACGGATATGATAAAATAAAAGAAATCCGCAGAAGCGGAGAAGACTTTGGCGCAGCAGATTTATAAATGGGGATTTATGGAATAAATCCTACACTTATATATTTAGGAGGAGACAGAAGGATGAGAAGACCGATAAGAGTGGGAATTACAGGGGCAGGCATGACGGTCCCCTGGTTTCTGGAGGCGGCAGAGCAGATCCCGGAGATGGAGGTGGGAGCTCTGTTTGCAAGAAAAGAGGAAAAGAGAAGAGAGCTCTGTGAGAAATATCAGATTCCGGCGTCCTATGACAGCTATGAAAAGCTGCTGGCGGACGATTCGCTGGATGTGCTGTATCTTCCGCTGCCGAACAGCCTGCATTACAGCTTCGCGAAGCAGGCGCTGGAGGCCGGGAAGCATCTGATTATGGAAAAGCCCTTTACCGTGACCTATGCAGAGGCGGCGGAGCTGGCAGAGCTTGCGGAGAAAAAGGGCCTGATTCTTTTCGAGGCGGTCACCAACCAGTACAATCCCAATTATGAAAAGGTCAGAGAGCTGCTGCCGGGCCTGGGAGACATCAAGATTGTGCAGATCGATTTCGCCCAGTATTCCAGCCGTTATGACGCATTCAAGCAGGGAAATATCACGCCGGTCTTTGACGTGAATAAGGCGGGCGGAGCCCTGTTTGACCTGAATGTCTACAACATTCATTTTGTGACAGGGCTGTTTGGCGAGCCTGCGGGCGTTCATTATTTCCCGAATATCGAGCAGGGCGTGGATACCTCCGGGATTCTGATTCTGGAATATCCCTCCTTCAAGTGCGCCTGCATTGCCGCAAAGGACTGCGCGGCTCCCCTGTCTGTCAATATCCAGGGTGATAAGGGCTGCATCTTCAGCCACTCCAATACGAGCCGTTTTCCGGAATTTTCTTACCAGGAGAATGGAAAAGAGGCGGTTCATTATGAGCTTGTGAAGAATGTCCCCGTCTTCTATGATGAGCTTCGGGCATTTGCGGATTATTGGATAAAGGACGACAGAGAGACTTTTCGCCAGCGTCTCGATCAGAGCCTGCTTGTCATGAAGGTCCTGGACAGAGCCAGAGGGATAGAATAGAAAACAGCAGTTCCTGGAATTGGGAAATTCCCTGCCCTGTTGGGAGGTGAGCTTCATGAAGAGCTTTTGCAGAAGCCTTTTCGGAAATTACAGTGAAAAGAATCCTTACAAAATTGCTGCAAATGAGAGAGAGACAGAGAAGCTGTTAAAAAATATTGAGTATGAGACAGTCATTTACAATGCGAATAGAGGAGACTGGGGAAGTATATCGTGCTGGACTGGATGGAATAATTTTGTATTAACGTATCAGACTGATACAGCAACGAACATAACCAGATTCTTTTTGCCATCTAACCCTACGGAACTGGCTGGATGCTTTAAAACAGAGCAAAATAGAATCATAATCCAGTATTATTTCAGGAAAGAAGAAAAATTTCACAGGAAATACCGCATTTTCTATACGATAATCATAGCTTTTTTGGGAATTTTCTGGTTCTTTATCATCGGTGATGCAGCGGCGGGGCATTTTATTACCGGAAAAGATTGGATAGAGCTGATTTTGATAACGGCAGTTTTTATTGGAGCTTATCTTAGCGGGATCAGTATTCCAAAATCGCACAGGGAGCTGTTGACCGGCATTTTGAAAAAAGCTGCTGAGCAGCCGGAAAATCAAAACAGAGACTTTCCCGTTAATACGTAAGGAGAAAGAGAACAGCCCCGGAATACAGAAATTCCGGGGCGTCCCTTTCACCCTTACTTTTACCTCTTTTTACAGCTCCCGGTAGTAGGGGCAGATATCCTCATAATGCCCGTCCTTCATCAGAAAGCCTCTGGGGATTACGCCAAGCTGTGTAAAGCCAAGCCGTTCATAGAGATGCCTTGCGTGGGTGTTGGTCCGCACGACGGCATTGAACTGGAGAATCCGGAAGCCGTGGGCCTTTCCCTGGGCCAGGCAGTCCAGCACCAGCTTTTCGCCGATATGGAGGCCGCGGGCATCCCTGCTTACGGCGTAGCTGGCGTTGCAGATATGGCCGCAGCGGCCGACGTTGTTGGGATGGAGAATATAGAGGCCGAGGATGCGGCCGCTTTCCGTATTCTCAGCCACGGCGCAGTATGTCTGTTCCGAGAAAAATGCGGCGCCGGACTGTTCATCCAGCAGCTCGGTCTGTGGAAATGCGATGCCGTCCTCCACGACCTCATTCCAGATTTTATTCATGGCGGCTACATCCTGTTCTGCATAGGCGCGTATTTGTATATTGGATATCTGTATATTCATAGCGTTTCCATCCTTTCTGCCGGGCAAAGTAAGCTGCCCGGTTTTGGCTTTTTCCAGTATAAGCCCGCAGGGGGAGGCCTGTCAATGAAAACGCGCGCAGGGACAGGCCCTGCTTTTCTTCACTTTTTTCTTTACCCGAAACGAAAAAAGGTATAGAATAAATTCGGAGTAAAAGCAAAATGGGAGGGCGTTATGTTTTTTGCAATTCATGACAAAGAGATCCGGGAAATCACGCTGGAGCAGCTGGGAGAGCATGACATCTGCGTAGGATATCTGACGCTGGACGAGCTGCGAAAGTGCCATAAGGATCTGGGACTTTCCGAGATAGCGGTCAAGGACTGCATGACGGATTTCACGCATTTTCGGACCAGCATCGATGTATATGATGAATTCAGCTTCGGCATGATTAACATAGTAGATATTCTAAACTTAAGCAGCAGGAGAAACCGTATTGGCTTTTTTATCAAAAAGAACCTGTTTATCGTGGTAAAGATTATTGACAAGGGCGACAGCATCCGGCAGATGTTTCTGGACGCGATCGGAAGGTTCCGGCAGAATGCGACGATGGAAAAGGTGATCTACGGCGTGTTGGAACGTCTGCTTTCCAGCGGCAACAAGGGCCTTGTCATGACGGAACGCCAGATCATTGCCATGGAGCGCGAGGTCGTGGACGGAAAGACAGACAGGGAATTGAACACGGAGATTTTTGAGCTGCGCAACCGGCTGTCCACTCTGAAGAACTACTACGAGCAGCTGATTGATATCGGAGAGACTCTGCAGGAGAACGAAAACGATCTCTTCGAGGAAGAGGATCTGCGGTATTTTAAGATTTTTACGGATAAATCCGAGCGCCTGAGCAACAATACACAGCTTCTCTGCGACAATCTGATTCACCTCAGAGAGGCTCTTGACGCGACGCTCAATTATAATCTGAACAATACGATGAAGCTGTTTACGATGGTGACGATTATCTTCCAGCCGCTGACGCTGATTGTGGGCTGGTACGGCATGAACTTTAAGAATATGCCGGAGCTTGGATGGAGATTTGGCTATCTTTACGTGATCCTTCTGAGCGTCGCCATAGCAGGCGGAATTTTGTATTACTTTAAGAAAAAGAAATACTGGCAGAATTGAGAAGGGCTGCCGAAAGGACAAGAAGAACAGATAAGGAAACAGAAAAGATGAAAACAAGTGATTTTTATTATGATCTTCCCCAGGAGCTGATTGCCCAGGATCCTCTGGAGGACAGAAGCAGCTCCAGGCTGCTTGTCCTGGATCGAAAGACAGGAGAGACAGAGCACAGAGTGTTCCGCGATATCACAGAATATCTGCGTCCGGGAGACTGCCTGGTGGTAAATAATACAAAGGTAATTCCGGCCCGTCTGATGGGTGTTAAGGAGGATACGGGAGCGGGAATCGAGGTCCTGCTCCTTACACGGAAAGCAGACAACGTCTGGGAGACGCTGGTAAAGCCGGGAAAGAAGGCCAGGCCGGGAGCACGGATTGTGTTCGGAGAGGGGCTTTTAAAGGGCGAGGTTCTGGAAGTGGTGGAAGAAGGAAACCGGCTGATCCGTTTCGAGTACGACGGTATTTTTGAGGAGATCCTGGACAGGCTGGGACAGATGCCTCTGCCGCCTTATATTACCCATCAGCTGAAGGATAAGAACCGTTATCAGACCGTCTACGCAGAGCATGACGGTTCGGCGGCGGCCCCCACGGCGGGCCTTCATTTTACGCCGGAGCTTTTGAAGGAGATCGAAGAGAAGGGAGTGAAGCTGGCCCATGTGACGCTCCATGTGGGGCTTGGCACCTTCCGTCCGGTGAAGGTGGAGGATGTGACGCAGCATCACATGCACTCGGAGTTTTATGTGGTGGAGGAGGAGCAGGCGAAGCTCATCAATGATACGAAGGCAGCCGGAGGCAGAGTAATCTGCGTGGGAACCACAAGCTGCCGCACGCTGGAATCTGCCACCGGAGAAGACGGGATCCTGAGGGCCGGAAGCGGCTGGACGGATATCTTTATCTATCCGGGATACCGGTTTAAGATGATGGATGCCCTGATTACAAATTTCCACCTGCCGGAATCCACGCTCCTGATGCTGGTGTCAGCCTTTGCGGATAAGGAGACCATCATGAAGGCCTATGAGGAGGCTGTGAAGGAGAGGTACCGGTTTTTCTCCTTTGGAGATGCGATGTTCATAAAATGAGACGTCCGGCGGCTCTTTAAAAGAGAGCGTGTATAAAAGCGGATAAGTCTTAAGAAGGCTTCAGAGGGGACGGATGAAGGAGGAAGAGGAATGCAGAAGATAAAATTGATTGCCCTTGATCTGGATGGCACTGCCCTGGATGAGAAAAGCCGTCTGACGGAGCGGACAAAACGGGTGCTGGAACAGGCTGCGGAAGCCGGCATCTACCTGATCGCCGCCAGCGGCCGGGCCTACAGTTCACTTCCGGAAGACGTCATGGCGCTGAAAGGGCTGACCTATGCCATCACTTCCAACGGGGCTGCCACCTACGATCCGAAGAAGGGAGAGCGGAGCTTTTCCTGTCCTATGGAGGAGGAGAAGGTGGAAAAGCTGCTGGAGCTTCTGAGAGAAGAGCCGGAGACAGCCATAGAGGTGTTCTGGCAGGGACATCCCCTCGCTTCCCGGGCCTTCCTTGAGAACCCGGTGTCCTATGGAGCGCCGAAACGGGTGATTCCCTATCTGCAGCGGACGCGGACGCCGGTGAACGATATTTATGCTTTTATATGGGAACATAAGAAAGAGCTGGACGCGCTGGATATCATCTGCCAGGGACCGCTGAACAAGGTGGAATGGTTTGATAAGATCTATGCGCTGGGAGGATTTTATATGACCTCCTCCACGCACTACCGTCTGGAGCTTTCTGCTCTGAAAAGCGGAAAAGGGGCGGCGCTTCGGGAAGCGGCCGCCCGTCTAGGTGTCTGTCCGGATGAGATCATTGCCTTTGGCAACGCGGACAACGATATTGATATGCTGCGCTTTGCCGGAATCGGCGTGGCGGTGGCGAACAGTCCGGACAACGTAAAGTGTGAGGCGGACCGCGTCGCTCCGGCCAATACCGAGGAAGGCGTAGCTCAGGTCCTGGAAGAGATTCTGTTTAAATCCTGATAAAAGGCAGGATAGGAAATATTGACGCATTCGGCATCCTGAATTTCGGTCTCTCCGTCTGCATTCAGGGCGGCGACGGCAAAGGACATGGCGATCCGGTGGTCAAGATGACTGTCTATGGCGGCTCCCCGCAAGGGGCGGCCGCCTTCTATGATGAGGCCGTCATCTGTGGCTGTGACCTGAGCGCCCATGGCAGTGAGGTTTTCGGCCATGACGTCAATGCGGTTGGATTCCTTGACCTTCAGCTCTGCAGCATCCCGGATGATGGTGGTTCCTTCGGCAAAGCAGGCCATGACTGCAATGACAGGCAGCTCGTCGATCAGCGTCGGGATCAGTTCCCCTTCTATGACGCAGCCCTTCAGAGAGGAGCTCCGGATCAGCAGATCGGCGGAAGGCTCCCCGTCGTTCTGTGCATGGGGAAGTATGGTGACATCAGCATTCATCATGCGGCAGACACGTAAGATGCCGTCCCGGGTGGGATTCGTTCCCACGTTTCGGATAAGAAGCTCGGAATCCGGCGTGATGCAGGCCGCCGCAATAAAATAGGCTGCGGAAGAGATATCTCCGGGGACGACGATTTTCTGTCCGGCCAGAGCGGGCCCCGGCTGGATCGTGGCGGTAGTTCCCTCTGTCTGCACGTCCGCGCCGAACTGCCGCAGCATCAGTTCCGAGTGATTGCGGGAGAGAGCGGGCTCGGTGACGCTGGTTGCGCTGTCTGCGTAAAGCCCCGCCAGAAGAATGGAGGATTTCACTTGGGCGGAAGCTACCTTTGTGGTATAGTGAATGCCGTGAAGAGGGCGCCCCTGAATGTTCAGAGGGGCGCAGCCGTTCCCGTGAAGACTTGTGATGGAAGCGCCCATCTGGGTCAGAGGCTCGATGATACGCTTCATGGGCCGCTTCTGAATGGAAGCGTCTCCTGTCAGGGTGGTTTCAAAGCTCTGACCGCTTAAGATTCCTGAAATCAGGCGGGTGGTCGTTCCGCTGTTCCCCGCATCCAGAAGCTGCGACGGAGCAGTGAGGCCGTGAAGCCCTTTGCCGTGAATGGTGATAAGCTCCGGCGTCTCGTCAATCTGGATTCCGAGGCGGCGGAAGCAGTCGATTGTCGAGAGGCAGTCAGCCCCTCTCAGAAAATTTTCCACCGTCGTCGTGCCCTGTGCCAGAGAGCCGAACATGACGGCCCGGTGGGAAATGGATTTATCTCCGGGGACAGTGATTTCTCCCCTTAAGCTTTTAACTCGCGTGAATTTCATAACAGTTCTCCTGATTCGTTTATAAATGAACAGCGGGGCGGCAGGAATGCCTTACCGTTCATAGATGGTATAACGGTATTTCCGGAGAAGGGCGACTGCCTTCTGATAGGCATCCTCGTCGTAAAGCTCTACCCGCAGAACGGCCTCTTCAAATTCCCGGTTATGGATGATGCCGATATTCCGGAGGCTGATGCCGCCGGAAGCAAGGATAGTCGCCAGCGTGGCGATGCCGCCTGCCTCGTCCACCATATCGCAGTAAAAAGCGTATACCTTTTTGAGAGGTCCGGCAGAGGTATCGGGAATAGAATTCCGGTAATCTCTGGCGGCGGCAAAAAAGCTGTGGATTCCTTCCGAATCCTTTTGAAGCAGCTCCTGGCGGAAATCCTCCAGCTGCTTCTGGTAATGCTCCAGAGCCTGAAGGATGTTTGCGGAATTCGTCATACAGATCTGCTCCCACATCTCAGGGGAAGAGGAGGCGATCCGGGTAATGTCCTTGAAGCCGCCTGCGGCAATCTGCTTCATCAGCTCCTGCGGCCCGTCCAGATCCTTTACCAGCTCTACCAGAGAAGAAGCGATCAGATGGGGAAGATGGCTGACGCAGGCGGTGATAAAATCATGCTGCCGGTAATCCAGCACAAGGGGAATCGCTTTCAGTGAGGCGGTGAAGGCGGTAAAGGCTTCCACAGTCTGAGAAGGGACGTTTTCCCCGGGGGTAAGAATATAGTAAGCGTTTTCTATAAGATGCGGCTTGGCGTTCTCGTAGCCTGTTTTTTCTGAGCCTGCCATGGGATGGCCTCCGATGAAACGGTCTGTCAGCCCAAGCGCGCGCACCTTACTGTGAATATCTGTTTTCGTGCTTCCCACGTCGGTCAAAAGGCAGGTCTCAGGCAGAAAGGCCTTCAGCGCCTCCAGATAACGGGCGTTGGTGGAGACAGGCGCGCACAGGTATATGATATCGCAGGCTGAGAATTTCCCGTCTACTGCTTCACAGGCCTGATCGATCGTCCCCTCCTGGACGGCTTCCCGAAGAGTGTCCTGGCTGCGCATGTAGGCCAGGATTCGGACGTCCGGATGGTACATTTTAATTGCTTTGGCGAGCGAACCGCCGATCAGCCCAAGGCCGATAAAACCAACTGTCTGTATCTTCATGTGAATACTCCCTTTCGTGCGCTGCAGGTGAAGGGGCTTTTGGTTCCGTCGGCATGCCTGCGGCATGGCTTCCGCTTCTGAAGCCCCCTGGTTTTCTAGTTTAAGGTTTTTCTGCATAAATGTCAATCCTTTCTTGCTTTAAAGTGAGAAAGCAATACTGGATGAACCAGGATGACGGGAGCAAAAAAACAGAAGAAAATCTGCATAATAGAGAAAAATGCCACAAAAACAGACTGGAAATCTTGGCAAAATTGTATAAAAGGGTTGAACTTTACCTGAAATTTTAGTAGAATATAGCCATGGCGATCGAACTGCTTTTCCTGCTGATGTTGTATGTCTTGGCAAAGAGCACGTTTTGAACCGTAAAATCAAGTAATCGGAGGAAGAGGCATGAATATTTACACAACTGACAAGATTCGCAATGTAGTACTTCTGGGGCACGGCGGCTGCGGAAAAACCAGTCTGGTGGAAGCGATGGCATATGCGTCCGGACTGACGTCCCGTATCGGCAAGGTGACTGAGGGAAATACGATCAGCGATTATGATAAGGAAGAGATTAAGAGAAAATTTTCCATCACCACGTCTGTGGTTCCTATCATCTGGCAGGGCTGCAAGATTAATATTCTGGACGCGCCGGGATATTTTGATTTTGTGGGAGAAGCGGAAGAGGCAGTGTCTGCGGCTGACGCGGCGATCATCGTAGTGTCCGGAAAGGCGGGCGTAGAGGTGGGCACGCAGAAGGCGTGGGAGCTCTGCGAGAAATATAAGCTGCCGAGAATGGTATTTGTATCTGAGATGGATGTGGACCATGCGTCCTTCCGCCAGGTGGTGGAGGATCTGACCGAGCTGTACGGAAAGAAGATTGCTCCGTTCTATCAGCCCATCCGTGAGAATGAAAAATTTGTAGGATATATCAACGTATGCAAGATGGAAGGCCGCCGCTTTACGGATATCGGAAAGCGTGAGCCCTGCGAGATCCCTGAGTATTCCAAGGAAAACCTTGCGATCTGCCGCGAGGCTCTTCTGGACGCCGTGGCGGAGACCTCTGACGAGTTTATGGAGCGCTATTTCAACGGCGAGGAGTTTACCTTCAGTGAGATCCGCGCAGCTATGAAGTTTAACGTATGCGACGGAGACATTATTCCGGTTTCCATGGGATCCAGCACAGAGATCCGCAATATTCACAACCTGCTGAACGATATCGTGGAGCTGTTCCCGAGCCCGGACAAGAAGGCCTGCAACGGCATCAATATGAAGACCAATGAGATCTTTGAGGCAAATTATGATTTCTCAAAGGCAAAATCCGCCTATGTATTTAAGACCATCGTGGATCCCTTTATCGGAAAGTATTCCCTGATCAAGGTGTCCTCCGGCGTCATCAAATCGGATGATACCCTGTACAATCAGGAGCGGGAGACGGAGGAGAAGCTGAGCAAGCTCTATGTAATGCAGGGCAATAAGCCCATTGAGGTTTCTGAGCTTCACGCAGGCGATATCGGAGCGATCGGAAAGCTTTCGAATACAAAGACAGGAGATACCCTGTCTACGAAGGCGACGCCGGTTCTTTACGGAAAGACGGAGATTTCCAAGCCCTATACATACAAGCGCTACAGAGCAAAGAATAAGGGAGATGAGGATAAGATTTCCCAGGCGCTCTCCAGAATGATGGAGGAGGATCTGACGCTGAAGAATGTCAACGATTCTGAAAACCGGCAGACCCTGCTGTACGGCATGGGCGACCAGCATCTGGACGTAGTGGTCAGCAAGCTGGCGGACAAATTCAAGGTAGAGGTGGAGCTGGAGCGTCCGAAGGTAGCCTTCCGCGAGACGATCCGCAAGAAGGCAGACGTGGATTCCAAGTATAAAAAGCAGTCCGGCGGACACGGACAGTATGGACATGTAAAGATGACCTTCGAGCCCTCCGGCGATCTGGAGACGCCTTACGTATTTGAGCAGATCGTAGTGGGCGGCGCGGTTCCGAAGAACTATTTCCCGGCAGTGGAAAAGGGCGTGCAGGAATCTGTGGCAAAGGGTCCTCTGGCCGGATATCCGGTTGTAGGCGTGAAGGCTGTGCTTTACGATGGCTCCTATCATCCGGTAGACTCCTCTGAGATGGCGTTTAAGACGGCTACGATGCAGGCGTTCAAGAAGGGCTTCATGGAAGCCAGCCCGGTTCTTCTGGAGCCGATTGTGACGATGACGGTTACCGTTCCGGATAAGTATACCGGAGACGTAATGGGTGATCTGAATAAGCGCCGCGGCCGGGTGCTGGGCATGAATCCGGTAGCGGGCGGAAAGCAGGAGGTAGTGGCAGATGTGCCGATGACCGAGATCTTCGGTTATTCCACCGATCTCCGTTCCATGACAGGTGGAAGCGGCGAGTTCTCTTATGAGTTTGCGCGTTATGAGCAGGCTCCGTCTGATGTACAGGAAAAAGAGGTCGCTGCGAGAGCTGCGGAAAGCGAGTAAAGCTTATTTTATAGAGTAAAAGAGATATGGAAGCGCCGCAAAATCACGGGAGACTGTTGATTTCGCGGCGCTTTTGCGGCTGCAGTCTAGCTGCTTCATGGAGTGTCTGCTCTTTTTGCCGCTTCCTGTTTGCAGCGTTTCCGGTATTCGCCTGGGCTGATGTGTTCGAATTTTTTGAAGCTTTGAGAAAAATAGCTGGGTGAAGAAAAGCCAAGCATGCGGCTGATCAGAGCCAGGGAGTAATCATCATTTTTCAGAAGATGACGTGCTTCCTCGATTCGGATGCCAATCATATAGCTGATGGGTGAGATCCCGTATTCCTCTGTAAAAGCATGAACCATATAGAATTTGTTTACGTGGTTCATAGAGGCGAGAAGATCCAGATTGATGTTTTCCTTGTAATGGCTGTCGATATAACGGCGCACAGCTGCACACAGATGCGAGGCCTTGCGCCGGACCGGAGCGAGGGTAGTTGAAAAATCTGTCTGGCGGGTCAGGTAGATGCTTAAGATTTCCATCAGGCTGCTGCAGATGATTTCGTAGCCAGGTGATTTGGCTTCAATCTCAGCCAGCATATTTTTCAGGTAAAAACGGATGTTGTCCTTCATCCCCCGAAAATTTACGATGCAGTAATGGCTTTCCTTCTCCTCGCGGATGCCGGACAGCTCCAGGCCTTCTATGCCAAGGACAATATATTCCAGAGGAGAAGCATTTACCCCCTGCTCTGTGTGCTCTACGCCTGGATTTACAATGATCAGATCATCGGCGGATACGGGATAGCTCTGATCCTCGATCAGAAACTTTCCTGTTCCTCCGGTTACATAAAAAAGTTCGGAACAGCTGTGGGTGTGGGGTGTACTGTGCCAGTCGCCGCCGTATTTGGCAGAGCTGACATAGAGCAGCCTGGCGGCGCTGCGTTTGCGGGAATTTTCCTGAAAATTAAAGTCGTAACGGTTGGTGCTCATAAGACTCCTTTCGTTTTATATACTTTATAATTATTGTTGAAATAGAAATAATAAAAACAAGATAATTATAATATTAAAAATACAGAATGGCAACAGTTTCTATAAAATGTAAAAAAGAAATCTTGATTTTTGTGGTATTTGGACAATAATTCTTTGTGCATTTCTTACAATTATTGTTCGATTAATTTATATAAATTGAACAAACCAAGAATGAAGAGCAAGATATATAAAAAAGTGAGCAACAAATGGATTGCATATGGAAAAGAATGGGTTATACTTTGGCTATAAACATTGATGCGTGAGTATTCACCAGTCAAGGAAAAGGAGGAAGGATATGAAAAAGAAACTGATTAGCATGTTGCTGTGTTCAGCTATGCTTGTTTCACTTCTGGCAGGCTGTGGCAGCGGAGGAGAGACTCCGGCGGCTGATACGCAGACCGATGCGGAGACAGAGGCTGAGGCCGGAACAGAAGCTGAGGGCGAGGCTGTATCGGACGTGACGATTAAGGTGGCTGCTATTGAGACGGCCTACGGCTCTGATATGTGGAAGGAAGTGTGTGAGGCATTTACAGCTGAGACCGGAATCCAGGTAGAGCTGACCACGGACAAGAACCTGGAGGATGTGATTGGACCTTCCATGCAGGGTGGAGATTATCCGGATGTGATTCATCTGGCTACAGGCCGTGAGGCTGCTCTGACAGAGCAGTTTATCAAGGGGAACATGATTGCGGATATTACAGATGTATTATCCATGACAGTTCCGGGAGAGGATGCCCTGGTTTCTGAAAAGATTGCAGGCGGCTTTACTGAGACAAGCCTGACCAACCCCTATGGCGATGGCAAGACCTATCTTGCACCCATGTTCTATTCTCCCTGCGGACTGTTCTATAATGCAGGGCTTCTGGAGGAAAAGGGCTGGTCTGTTCCGACTACCTGGGATGAGATGTGGGAGCTTGGAGATAAGGCGATGGAAGAGGGAATCTATCTCTTTACCTATCCGACTACAGGATATTTTGACGCATTCTTCTATGCTCTGATGTATTCCGCAGGCGGTCCGGAATTCTTTAACAAAGCGACTAATTATGAAGAGGGAATCTGGGAGACTCCAGAGGCACAGACATGCTTTGATATTGTGACCAAGCTGGCTTCCTATACGAATCCGATTACGCCGGCACAGGCAAATGATCAGGATTTCACCCAGAACCAGCAGCTTGTATTGGATAATAAAGCAATCTTTATGCCGAACGGCACATGGATCGTAGAGGAGATGAAGGATGCTCCGAGAGCAGAAGGCTTTGAGTGGGGTATGACAGCTCTTCCGGCCGTAGAGGAAGGCGGAGACAGATACAGCTACACATGGTTTGAGCAGGCATGGATTCCTTCCGGCGCTGCAAATCAGGATGCGGCAAAGCAGTTTATTGCATTCCTTTACAGCGACGTGGCATGCGGAATCTTTGCAAAGGCTGGTGCGATTCAGCCGGTTCTGAATATTTCTGATACGCTGGAAGGCGATAATCAGATGTTCTACTCCATCTATGACAATGGCGCAAAGGCAGCCATGGGTAACTTTGCTGCATTTGACGCGATTCCGGGTGTCGAGGTTCGTACGGTATTTTTCGACCCGGTCAACTCTCTGGTGTCTGGCGACATCACAGAGCAGGATTGGATCGACGGTGTGATTGCCGGAAGCGATCAGATGCGCGCAAATCTGAAATAACATGTATGAATAAGGAAACAGTATCATGTTTTCTGTGGCGGCGGGCAGGAGAACTGCCCGCCGCGTTAGTGTTGATTTGGGGAAGGAACAAGCAGTTATGAAAAAAGACAGAAAAATGTCGGGGTTTCTGGTGCTGTGCCTGGCGCCAGCCGTGATCCTTTTCTTTATATTTATGATTGTGCCTACGTTCAATGTGTTCCGGATTTCCCTCTATGAAAAGGGAGCCTACACACCGGACGAGACGTTTGTAGGCCTGGCAAATTTTAAAACCCTTCTGACTGACGCCAGCTTTATCCGTTCTATGCAGAATATGATTCTGCTGGTGGTTGTGGTTACAATTATTACCTTTGCCTTTGCTCTGGTCTTTGCAGGGATCCTGACCAGGGAAAAGCTGAAGGGACAGAATTTTTTCAGGGTGGTTTTCTACATTCCGAATATTCTTTCTGTCGTTGTAATCTCTGGTATTTTCTCTGCGATTTACAAGCCGGAAAACGGAATGCTGAACAGCATTATAGGCCTGTTCCGCGATATGACCAATCCAATCCTGTGGAAGGGGCAGTCGCTGGTTATGGTAAGCATTATCATTGCCATGGTCTGGCAGGCCATTGGATACTATATGGTGATGTATATGGCGTCTATGGCCAGCGTGCCTCAGAGCCTCTATGAAAGTGCCGGGCTGGACGGAGCAGGGCGGCTTACACAGTTTTTTCAGATTACAATTCCATTGATTTGGACAAACATCCGGACCACGCTGACCTTTTTTATCATATCCACGATCAACATGGCGTTTCTGTTTGTGAAGGCCATGACCTCGGGCGGTCCAAACGGGGCTTCGGATGTGGCGCTGAATTATATGTACAGCCAGAAGGACGCGGGCCTCTACGGCTACAGCATGGCTATTGGAGTTGTGATCTTTCTGTTTTCCTTCGCGCTGTCCGCTCTGGTAAATAAGGTTACAGAGCGTGAGACTTTGGAATTCTGAGGAGGACGTATATGGGTAAGAAGAAAAATACAGCTTCCGGTGAGCGGCTCTACAAGGCGTTTATCTATGTGGTGCTGATTGCGCTGGCGGTCACGATCATAGTTCCGGTGGCCTGGGTGTTTATGGCGTCCATCAAGGAGAACAGTGAATTTTATGGTAACCCCTGGGCGCTGCCCAAGGGCTTTTACTGGCAGAATTTTGTGGACGCATGGAATTCTGCAAATATGGGAAGCTATATGCTCAATTCTGTAATGGTGACGGCGCTGGCTCTGGGTATTCTGCTGATCGTGGCGCTTCCGGCAGCCTACTGTTTGTCCCGCTTCCGGTTTCGGGGGAGAAAGCTTTTAAATACGGCATTTATGGCAGGCCTTTTTATCAATGTGAACTATATTGTGGTTCCGATTTTCCTGATGCTCCGGGATGGCGATTTGTGGCTGAGGAAGGTGTTTGGAAACGGCTTTCTGCTGAATAATCTGGTAGTCCTGGCAGTGGTTTACGCAGCTACAGCCCTGCCGTTTACGATTTATCTGCTTTCTGGGTATTTTGCGACCCTGCCTCATGATTATGAGGAGGCGGCCTATATTGATGGAGCGGGCTATGGCAGAGCTATGTGGAATATTATCTTTCCGATGGCGAAGCCTTCGATTATCACGGTGATTTTATTTAATTTTTTGTCATTCTGGAATGAGTATATCATTTCTATGACGCTGATGAGCTCGGCGACTGGACAGAAGACGCTGCCGGTAGGCCTTTTGAACCTGATGCAGGCCCAGCAGTCTGCGGCGGAGTACGGTATTATGTATGCAGGCCTGGTGCTTGTCATGCTGCCGACGCTGATTCTGTATATCTGTGTGCAAAAGCAGCTGACAGAAGGAATGACAGTGGGCGGATTGAAAGGATAAGGTGAAGGAATGAAGTTTTGGAAAGAGCATGTAACGCTGAGATGCGCGCTGATTGCGGCGTTTTTTATCCTTGGCCTGAGCCTTGTGATTATTGGATGGAAGATGACCGGGCAGCTTGCCGGGCTGGGCATCATGATTCTGGGGACGGCATGCCTGCTGGCGGCGCTTATGATTTACAACAAACCCTATGAGACACCCGCAGGGAAATAATAAGGAGAACATATATATGGCAGAAATAAGACAGGCAGAAAAGACAGGACGGGTAACAATCCCTACGGATCTGGATGTGGTTCCGGAGACAATAGAGATTCTGAAGCGCTGGGGTGCAGACGCGATTCGGGACTGTGACGGCACAGAATTTCCCGAGGAGCTGGTGAATACCGGGGCGAAAATCTATTCTACCTATTATACGACACGCAAGGACAATGCGTGGGCAAAAGCGAATCCGGATGAGATTCAGCAGTGCTATATTATGACAGGCTTTTATACAGCCGGAGACGGGAGCCTCGAAATTCCTCTGATGAGCGGAATATCCGGTGAGCTGCTCCAGGTAAATACCAGAGATGATATCCGGCGCTGGTGGGAGGTCATGGATCGTACGCTCGGAGAGGTGGTTTCGCCGGATGCCTGGAGCTACTGTGAAGAGACGGGCTGCGTAGTGATTCCGGATCCAAAGGCGTACCATGAATATACGGTAAGCTTTCTGGCTTATATTATCTGGGATCCGGTACATATGTACAATGCGGTGACGAATGACTGGAAGGATTTTGAGCATCAGATTACGTTCGATGTAAGACAGCCGAAGACACACCAGTACTCCCTGGACCGGCTGCGCCGGTTCTGCGAGGAGAACCCCTATGTGAATGTGATTCGGTACACGACATTTTTTCATCAGTTTACGCTGGTGTTCGATGAGCTGAAACGGGAAAAATACGTGGACTGGTACGGCTATTCTGCTTCCGTAAGTCCTTATATTCTGGAACAGTTCGAAAAGGAGGCAGGATATCCCTTCCGGCCGGAGTATATCATTGATCAGGGCTATTATAATAACCAGTACCGGATCCCGAGCAGGGAATACAAGGACTTTCAGGCGTTTCAGCGCCGTGAGGTGGCAAAAATTGCGAAGGAGCTGGTAGACATTACCCATGAGTATGGAAAAGAGGCCATGATGTTTCTGGGCGATCACTGGATCGGCACGGAGCCTTTTATGCCGGAATTCGCCAGCATTGGTCTGGATGCGGTCGTGGGAAGCGTGGGCAATGGCAGCACACTTCGCCTGATTTCCGATATTCCGGGCGTAAAGTACACGGAAGGACGTTTTCTTCCATACTTTTTCCCGGATGTATTCCATGAAGGGGGAGACCCGGTGCGGGAAGCGAAGGAAAACTGGGTGACAGCCAGGCGTGCTATCTTAAGAAGCTCTGTGGATCGTATCGGCTATGGTGGATATTTGAAGCTGGCACTGAAATTTCCTGAATTTGTAGAGTATGTGGAGAGCGTGTGCAGGGAATTCCGGGAGCTGTATGAGAATGCAAAGGGCACGACTCCTTATTGTGTAAAGACGGTGGCTGTATTGAACAGCTGGGGAAGGAGCCGAAGCTGGGGATGTCATATGGTACACCATGCGCTGTATCAGAAGCAAAACTACAGCTATGCAGGCGTCATAGAAGCTCTGTCCGGAGCGCCCTTTGATGTCAGGTTCATTTCCTTTGATGATATCCGGGAGAATGAAGGAATTCTGGATGAAATTGATGTGTTGATTAATGTAGGAGATGCGGATACGGCTCACACCGGCGGATATGAATGGGCGGATGAAGGAATCGTGACGGCAGTACGCAGGTTTGTGAGTAAAGGCGGCGGCTTCATCGGTGTGGGAGAACCTTCCGGTCATCAGTATCAGGGACATTTCCTGCAACTTGCCTGTCTGCTGGGCGTAGAAAAGGAGACGGGACTCACGCTGAATTATGACAAATATAACTGGGAAGAGCATCCGGAACACTTTATTCTGGCGGATACAAAGGAGCCTGTAGATTTTGGAGAGGGCAAAAAGGGAATTTATGCTTTTGAGGGAACGGAAATTCTGGTGCAGCGGGAAAAAGAGGTACAGATGGCCGTAAATTCTTTTGGAAGGGGACGGAGCGTCTATATCAGCGGCCTTCCCTACAGTTTTGCCAACAGCCGGATTCTTCTGCGGAGCATTCTCTGGAGTGCCCATGGGGAAGAGGAGCTTCACAGATGGTTCAGCACGAACTGCAGAGTGGAGGTCCATGCGTATGTAAAGAACGGAAAATACTGCGTAGTAAATAATACCTATGAGCCTCAGAGCACGATCGTCTACAGGGGAGATGGAAGCAGCTTTGAGCTTCAGCTTGAGGCGAATGAAATCAAGTGGTATGAGATTTAATATTTGGACTGCAGATACTGCAGAAAGGAATAAGAGATGGCAAGTTTATCTTTAAAAGAAGTGAAGAAGGTTTATCCGGTTTCCGCTGGCGGAAAAAAGAAGAAAAGGGGAGCGCAGGAGGAACAGAAAAGCAATCTTCTCGTAACAGAGGAGGGAGTAGTGGCCGTCCAGGAGTTTAATCTGGAAATTGCGGATCGGGAATTCATTGTTCTCGTAGGCCCCTCTGGCTGCGGAAAATCCACGACGCTGCGTATGGTGGCTGGCCTGGAGGAGATTACCAGCGGAGAGCTGTATATAGACGGAGTCCTGGTAAACAATGTGACGGCAAAGGACAGGGATATCGCGATGGTTTTCCAGAGCTATGCTCTTTATCCGCATATGACGGTCTATGAAAATATGGCGTTTCCGTTGAAGCTGAAAAAAATGAGCAGGGAGGAAATCGACAGCAAGGTTCAGGAAGCAGCTCGGATACTTGGCATTACCGAATATTTGAACCGCAAGCCCAAGGAGCTGTCCGGCGGACAAAGACAGCGTGTGGCGATTGGACGGGCCATCGTACGTAAGCCCAAGGTGCTGCTGATGGACGAGCCTCTTTCCAATCTGGACGCAAAGCTGCGCAACCAGATGCGGGCGGAGATTATCAAGCTGCGCAAAAGCATTGATACGACCTTTATCTATGTGACACATGATCAGACAGAGGCTATGACCCTGGGGGATCGGATTGTGATCATGAAGGACGGTGTAATTCAGCAGGTGGGAACCCCCCAGGAGGTCTTTGATCATCCGCTGAACCTGTTCGTAGCTGGTTTTATAGGAATGCCGAGGATGAATCTGTTTGATGCGGAGCTTGTAAAAGAGGGCGGAAAATATGCAGTGTCTCTTGGTGGAATTACAGTGGAGCTCTCTGAGGAAAAGCAGAAACGGCTGGCTGCGAACCATGTGGAGCCCAGGCCTGTGACTCTTGGTGTCCGCCCGGAGCATATTTCACTTCAGGGAACAGAGATGCTCCATGGAACTGTGGATGTATTTGAGATGATGGGTAGCGAAATTCATTACCATGTCTCTGTGATGGGACAGGATGTAATCATTATTGTTCCCACAATCAATAATTCTGTGATCAATATGGGACATGAAATTGCCTTTACCTTCGGTGGAAATGTAGCCCATGTATTTGACAAAAATACAGGGGTGAATCTGGAGGCTTAAGCTGAAGGCGTAAAAAGTAAAAACCAGACATCAGTCCTGCAGGAGGCTGTTTAATTGTTCCGGCATATTTCCGGTGTGATGCCGGACGGCCTCCTGCATTTTGTATGACGGCTTGTCATAACCGCCTTGTTGGTGTAAAATACCCTTGTTCTCCCGTTTCCCGGGAGCCAAAAGGAGGATTTTACCCAATGAGGCGGTTATTATATTTTATGAGAGACTACCGGAAGGAGAGCATTCTGGGGCCTCTGTTCAAGCTGCTGGAAGCCAGCTTTGAGCTGCTGGTGCCTCTGGTCGTGGCAGATATCATTGATGTGGGAATTGCAGCCGGCGATTCCGCCTATGTGCTTGGCAGAGGCGGGATTCTGATTCTGCTGGGACTGATCGGTCTCATAAGCTCCATCACAGCCCAGTATTTTGCGGCGAAGGCGGCAGTGGGCTGCAGCACCCAGATGCGGGGAGCCCTGTTCCGCCATCTGAACAGCTTTTCCTATAAAGAGCTTGATACTATCGGCACGTCCACGCTGATCACCCGGATTACCAGCGACATCAATCAGGTTCAGACGGGCGTGAATCTGGTTCTCCGCCTGTTTTTACGCTCCCCCTTCATTGTGTTCGGCGCCATGATTATGGCGTTTACCATTGATGTAAAAGCGGCGCTCATTTTTCTTGGCGTCATACCCATTCTTTTTGCGGTGGTTTTCGGTATCATGGGGATTACGGTTCCTGTATACCGGAAGGTTCAGGGGCAGCTGGACCGGGTGCTCCTTCACGTGAGGGAAAATCTTTCCGGCGTCCGTGTTGTGCGGGCGTTCAACCGTCAGCAGGACGAGCGGGCGGCCTTCCACGCGGACAGTTCGGTTCTGATGAAGACCCAGCTCTTTGTGGGAAAGATTTCAGCGCTTCTAAATCCGCTTACCTATGCGCTCATTAATGGAGCCGTGATTCTCCTGGTCTGGACCGGTGGAAAGCAGGTGGACAGCGGCGCCCTGACCCAGGGACAGGTCGTGGCTCTTGTCAATTACATGTCGCAGATTCTGGTGGAGCTTATCAAGCTGGCGAATTTGATTGTGAATGTGACACGTTCCCTGGCCTGCCTGTCCAGAATTAACGCGGTCTTCGATCAGGAAGCAGGCATGAGAGAGGGAAGCTATACAGGAGAAAAGGGCGTGAAAACAGGAACGACAGGAGCAGCAGGAGCAGGCAGCAGAGCGGCTGAACTGGAAGATGGAGCAGATGGCGTCCCTGTCGTGGAATTCCGGGATGTGAGCATGACGTATCAGCAGGGAGCGGAAGCCTCTTTGGAGCATGTAAGCTTTCAGGCATGGCCGGGCGAGACAATCGGAGTCATCGGAGGAACCGGTTCCGGAAAGTCTACGCTGGTCAATCTGATCCCGAGATTTTACGATGTATCAGAGGGTAGCGTGCTGGTGGACGGTGTGGATGTGCGAGAGTATGAATTTCAGGCGCTCCGCCAGAAAATCGGCGTGGTTCCCCAGAAAGCTGTGCTGTTTTCCGGCACTATCCGCGACAATCTGTGCTGGGGAAAGAAGGACGCTTCAGATGAGGAGCTTCTGGAGGCGCTGAAGACGGCCCAGGGACTGGAAATCGTGGAGAAGAAGGAAAAGGGGCTGGAGGAAGAGATCCTGCAGGGAGGCCGGAACCTGTCCGGCGGACAGAGACAGAGACTTACGATTGCCCGGGCTCTTGTACGGGATCCGGAGATTCTGATTCTTGACGACAGCGCTTCGGCCCTTGATTTCGCCACGGACGCAAGGCTCCGCCGGGCGCTCCGGGAGAGAAAGAAGGGAGCGGCTGTTTTTCTGGTATCCCAGCGGGCGGCCACAGTCCGGCAGGCGGATAAGATCATCGTGCTGGACGATGGCGAGGTCGCAGGCATCGGGACACACGGAGAGCTGTTTGAGACCTGCGAGGTTTACCGTGAAATCTGTCTTTCCCAGGCGTCGGCAGAGGAGGAAAAAGCACATGAAGCATAAATCGGCTCTGAAAAGGATTCTTCATTATATCGCGGGCTACCGCTTCTATCTGGCGGCCTCTCTTATCCTTGCCGTACTGACGGTAGCGCTGACTTTGTATGCTCCGGTACTGACCGGAGATGCCATTGACTATATGATCGGCATAGGACAAGTGGATTTCGAGGCGCTCACGGCGCTTCTGATACGGCTTGGCGTCGTGGTTGGAGCCACTTCGCTGTTTCAGTGGCTGATGAACCTCTGCAACAATCATATGACCTATAAGGTCGTCATGGATGTAAGGACAGAAGCCTTTGACCATATGCAGGATCTGCCCTTGAGTTATATCGACAGCCATCCCCAGGGAGATATTGTGAGCCGTCTCATCGCAGATATCGACCAGTTTTCCGATGGCCTTCTGATGGGATTTACCCAGCTCTTTACAGGAGTGATGACGATCTTCGGAACCCTTCTTTTCATGCTGTCCGTCAACGTGTGGATCACCCTGGTGGTGGTCTGTGTGACGCCGGTGTCCTTCCTTGTGGCGAATTTTATTGCAAAAAATACTCACAAAATGTTCCAGCTCCAGTCGGAGACGAGAGGAGAGCTGACAGGGCTGATTGACGAGATGGTGGGAAATCAGAAGGTGGTGAAGGCCTTTGGGTATGAGGAGGAGTCTGTTTCCCGTTTTGACAGCATCAATCGGAGGCTGGAAAAGCACAGCCTGCGGGCGATCTTCTTTTCCTCTATCACAAACCCGGCGACCCGTTTTGTCAACAGTCTTGTGTATGCGGGAGTAGGTGTGGCCGGAGCCTTTGCGGTCATCCGCGGAGCTTTAAGCGTCGGACAGCTTTCGATTTTTTTAAGCTACGCCAACCAGTACACAAAGCCCTTCAATGAAATATCCGGTGTGGTGACGGAGCTTCAGAATGCTTTTGCATGTGCAGCCCGGGTTTTTGCGTTTATCGATCAGGAGCCCATGACGCCGGATCCGGAGGAAGGACCGGTGCTCGAAAGGGCGGAGGGACGCGTGGACCTTTCGGAGGTGGAATTTTCCTACACGAAGGAGCGCCCGCTGATTCAGGACCTGAATCTCCATGTGGAGCCGGGCCAGCGGATCGCCATCGTGGGCCCCACGGGCTGCGGAAAAAGCACGCTGATCAATCTGCTGATGCGCTTCTATGACGTGGACGGCGGGCGGATTGCGGTGGACGGCTGCGATATCCGGGAGCTGACCCGGAAAAATCTGCGGGAGCAGTACGGGATGGTGCTTCAGGAGACCTGGCTGAAATCTGCTACGGTACGGGAAAATATCGCTTACGGAAAGCCGGACGCCACGGAGGAAGAGATCATTCAGGCGGCAAAAGCGGCTCACGCTCACAGCTTTATCCGGCGTCTGCCAAAAGGCTACGATACGGTGCTTTCCGAGGACGGAGGCAGCCTGTCTCAGGGACAGAAGCAGCTTCTGTGTATCGCCCGCGTCATGCTCTGTCTGCCGCCTATGCTGATTCTGGACGAAGCTACCTCATCCATTGACACCCGTACGGAGCTGAAGATCCAGAATGCCTTCGTTAAAATGATGGAGGGAAGGACCAGCTTTATCGTGGCCCACCGCCTGTCTACCATCAAAGAGGCAGACCTGATTCTGGTTATGCGGGACGGCCAGATCATCGAGCAGGGAACTCATGAGAGCCTGCTTGAAAGAAACGGTTTTTACGCGGAGCTGTACAACAGCCAGTGGGCGGTTTAGTCCGGCATTTGACTTGACAAATCGGCTCTGTATGATTATGATAAAATGCAGTGAAAGTCTGCGCCTGCAGACTCGCCGGCCGTAAAAATCTGCGGACAGGGCCGGCAGCGGCAAGACAATACCCTGCAGCAGGCTGTGGGAGTAAATAAGAGGAGTGGAATGAAAATGGCAGTACCCTTTAACCACCGCGCGGTGGAAGAGAAATGGCGTAAGAGATGGGAAGAGCATCCGGTAAACGTCAATGACGGCAAGAAGCCGAAATATTATTGTCTGGACATGTTCCCCTATCCGTCCGGAAACGGACTCCATGTGGGACACTGGAGAGGCTATGTCATCAGTGACGTGTGGAGCCGCTATAAGCTGATGCAGGGACACTATATCATTCATCCCATGGGCTGGGATGCGTTCGGTCTTCCTGCGGAAAACTACGCTATTAAGATGGGCATTCATCCGGCAGTTTCCACAGAGGAGAATGTAAAGAATATCAAGAAGCAGATTAACGACATCGCAGCGCTTTACGACTGGGATATGGAGGTCAACACGACCGATCCGAAGTTCTATAAGTGGACCCAGTGGATCTTTGTACAGATGTTCAAGAAAGGTCTGGCCTATGAGAAGGAGTTCCCGATCAACTGGTGTCCTTCCTGTAAGACAGGTCTGGCCAATGAGGAAGTGGTAAACGGCGTCTGCGAGCGCTGCGGAACCCCGGTTACGAAGAAGAATCTGCGTCAGTGGATGCTGAAGATTACGGCATACGCAGACCGACTTCTGAACGACCTGGACAAGCTGGACTGGCCGGAGAAGGTAAAGAAGATGCAGACCGACTGGATCGGCAAATCCTACGGCGCCGAGGTGGATTTCCAGGTAGAGGGGCGCGACGACAAGATCACTGTGTACACCACCAGACCGGATACCCTGTACGGAGCTACCTTTATGGTACTTGCTCCTGAGCACGCGCTGGCAAAAGAGCTGGCCACAGATGAGACGAGAGCAGCCGTAGAGGATTACATCTTCAAGTCCTCCATGCGTTCCAATGTGGACCGTGTGCAGGATAAGGACAAGACGGGCGTATTTACAGGAAGCTATGCCATCAACCCGATGAACGGAGCGAAGCTTCCGATCTGGCTGTCCGATTACGTTCTGGCTGATTACGGTACGGGAGCCATCATGTGCGTTCCGGCTCACGACGACCGTGACTTTGAGTTTGCGAAGAAATTCGACATTCCGATCATTCAGGTTATTGCGAAGGATGGAAAAGAAATTGAAAATATGACCGAAGCCTATACGGAGGCCAGCGGAACCATGATCAATTCCGGCGACTGGAACGGTATGGAATCCGCAGTCCTCAAGAAGGAAGCTCCTCATATCGTGGAGAAGATGGGCGTCGGAAGAAAGACGGTCAACTACAAGCTGCGTGACTGGGTATTCTCCCGCCAGCGTTACTGGGGCGAGCCCATTCCGATCATCCACTGCCCGCACTGCGGAAATGTTCCGGTGCCGGAGGATCAGCTTCCTCTGGAGCTTCCGGAGGTGGAGAGCTATCAGCCGACAGGAACAGGCGAGTCTCCGCTGGCAGCCATCGACGAGTGGGTAAATACCACCTGTCCGGTCTGCGGCGCTCCTGCGAAGAGAGAGACGAACACCATGCCCCAGTGGGCAGGCTCCTCCTGGTACTTCCTGCGCTATGTGGACAACCACAACGACAACGAGCTGGTAAGCCGTGAGAAGGCAGACAAGTATCTGCCGGTAGATATGTACATCGGCGGCGTGGAGCATGCGGTGCTGCACCTGCTGTATTCCCGGTTCTACACCAAGTTCCTCTGCGATATTGGAGTTATCGACTTTGACGAGCCCTTTACGAAGCTGTTCAACCAGGGAATGATCACCGGAAAGAACGGCATCAAGATGAGCAAGTCCAAGGGAAATGTGGTATCACCGGACGACCTGATCCGCGATTATGGCTGCGATTCCTTAAGAATGTACGAGCTGTTCGTGGGACCGCCCGAGCTGGACGCCGAGTGGGATGACCGCGGAATCGACGGCGTATCCCGCTTCCTGAAGCGCTTCTGGAATCTGGTTCTGGACAACAAGGACAAGGGAACCAAAGAAACGCCGGAGAGCGTGAAGCTGCGCCATAAGCTGGTTTATGATATCACCAGCCGTCTGAACAGCTTCAGCCTGAATACGGTTATCTCCGGATTCATGGAGTATAACAACAAAATGATCGATCTGGCGAAGCGCCAGGGCGGCATCGACAAGGAGACGCTGGAGACAGCCGTTACCCTGCTTGCGCCCTTCGCTCCCCATGTGGCAGAAGAGCTCTGGGAGCAGCTTGGACACAGCGAGACCGTCTTCGGACACGGCTGGCCGGATGCGGATGAGGAAGCCATGAAGGATGACGAGATCGAGATCGCCGTTCAGGTCAATGGAAAGACAAGAGGTACGGTAACGCTTTCCACCAGCGTTTCCAAGGAAGACGCCCTTGCAGCAGGAAGGGCCGCTGTACCGGAGTGGCTGAAGGGAACGATTGTGAAAGAGATTTACGTGCCCGGAAGAATCCTGAACTTCGTAGTAAAATAAAGAATAAAACACTTAGAGTGTAATGAGAAATGGCGCGGATAGTGGAGACATTATCTGCGCCGTTTCTCAAAAAGAGCTGTGAAGCGCACAAAAGCGGTTTATGAATTTGTCCGTGATGAAATCCGGTTTGGCTATAATATAGATGATCACATTCCGGCTTCCAGGGTGCTTGCAGATGGTTATGGACAGTGCAATACAAAAGGAATTTTGTTTATGGCGCTGCTCCGCGGAGTGCATATCCCCTGCAGGATTCATGGCTTTACAATTGACAAAAAACTGCAGAAAGGAGCCGTGACAGGCATTGTATATAAAAATGCTCCTCAAAATATCTTTCACAGCTGGGTGGAAGTATATTTAGAAAAGGTATGGTATGAGCTGGAAGGCTTTATATTGGATAAGCAATATCTGGCGCGGCTGCAAAGCATCCATGCGGACTGTCAGGGCCCTTTTTGCGGTTATGGTGTTGCTGTAAAGGATTTTCGTAATCCGGTTATTGAGTTTGAAAGAAATCATACTTATATTCAAAGTGAAGGAATCACGCGTGATTTCGGAATATATGACTGCCCGGATGATTTGCTTCAAGAGCATCACCAGGAAATGTCCGGATTAAAAATTTTTTTGTACAGATATCTGGGAAGACATTTGATGAATTGCAATATCAGAAAAATAAGAGATTCCAAATAGTAAATTATATTGTACAGGAAAACTATAATTCGATGGAGGAAACATCATGTATGAACTGATACAGATTTCGGAACACGATTATTACATACAGAGCCCGGCGAAAATCGGACTGGTAAAGCTGAACGATACGGAAGTCTGCCTGATTGACAGCGGGAATGACAAGGACGCGGGCCGGAAGGTCAGAAAGCTTCTGGATGAACATGAATGGACGCTGAAAGCTATCTATAATACGCATTCCAATGCGGATCACATCGGCGGCAATAAGTATCTGCAGGGACAGACAGGCTGTAAAATTTATGCGCCGGGAATTGAGTGTGATTTTACCAGGCATCCGATTCTGGAGCCTTCCTTGCTGTATGGCGGCTATCCATGCAAAGATCTGAGGCATAAGTTCCTGCTGGCGCAGGAGAGCGGCGCGGAATATCTGACGAAAGAGACGCTGCCGGAAGGCTTTGAACTGATTCCGCTGCCGGGACATTTCTTTGATATGGCAGGTTTCCGGACGCCGGATGATACCGTATATCTGGCAGACTGCCTTTCCAGCCGGGAGACTCTGGACAAATATCAGATCGGCTTTATCTATGATGTGGCGGCTTATCTGAATACGCTGGAAAAGGTAAAGACGCTGAAAGCCAGGCTCTTTGTGCCTGCTCATGCGGAAGCGGCGAAGGATATCACAGAACTGGCTCAGTATAATATAGACAAGGTAAATGAGATAGCGGATAAAATCGTAAGCCTCTGTAAGGAACCTCTTGGTTTTGAAGTGATTCTGCAGCGCCTGTTCACAGAATACGGCCTTGTCATGAATTTCGAGCAGTATGTTCTTGTGGGAAGCACCGTCCGTTCCTATCTGGCCTGGCTGAAAGACACAGGAAGACTGAACGCAGTATTTGAAAAGAATCTCCTGCTCTGGGAGAAGATATAAGAAAAGAGGGGGAGCCGGAAGACAAAGCTTCAGGAACAAACAGGAAGAAAGCAGGATTCCGGCGGTGTGCATTATGAGTGAAGAAAGAAATGAAAAAACAGAACATAAGGAATCAGAGTTGAAAGACCTTGTGCCTCAACTGGAGGAGCGGTTCCGGGTGACCATCTGGAACCGTCTGCTGATGCTGGCCCGGTGGCTGATTTTTGCGGCGCTTACAGGGGTGATTCTGGGACTTGTGGGAACTGCCTTTGGAAAGGGTGTGGAGCTGGCTACAAAGTTCCGCGTGGCCCATTCATGGATTCTGTTTGGCCTTCCTATAGCAGGACTGGTGATCGTCTGGATGTACCACTGGGAGAGAAAACAGGAGAGAAGCAGTACCAATATGGTGCTGGACGCGATTCACGCGGAGAGGGAGATTCCCCTGAAGACAGCTCCGCTTATCTTTGCGGCGACGATTCTGACCCACCTGTTCGGAGGCTCTGCGGGACGTGAGGGAGCGGCTCTGCAGCTGGGCGGAAGCATCGGAAATTTTCTCGGAAAAGTCTTACGGATCGATGAAAACGACAGACGCGTCATGATTATGTGCGGCATGAGCGCGGCCTTTTCCGCGCTGTTTGGCACGCCCATGGCGGCCGCAGTCTTTTCCATGGAGGTTGTGAGCGTCGGAATTATGTATTATGCGGCTCTGGTTCCCTGTGTGGTGGCTTCCTACACGGCCTATGCAGTAGCCTGCCGCTTTGGTCTGACCGGAGAACGTTTTTCTCTCGGCATTCTGCCCGATTTCACTTTACTGAGCGCCGGAAAAATACTGATTCTCGGGCTTTGCTGCGCGGCGGTCAGCATTCTTTTCTGCGTGGCGCTGCATAAAACAGAAGAACTGTTTGCGGAAAAATTTGCGAACGCATATCTGAGAGCCGTGGTTTCCGGCTGCCTGCTGATTGTTCTGACTCTGATCCTGGGTACAACAGATTATCTGGGTACGGGTATGCAGATCGTAGAGCGGGCTGTTGTGGAAGGACAGGCCTTCTGGGGAGCGTTTCTTCTGAAGATCCTGTTTACGGCAGTGACCCTTTCCGGCGGCTTTAAGGGAGGAGAGATTGTCCCCTCCTTCTTTGTAGGAGCGACCTTTGGCTGCATCTTTGGCCAGTTGTTTCACATCTCGCCCTCCCTTGCGGCTGCCTGCGGCATGGCGGCGGTTTTCTGCGGCGTCACGAACAGTCCTATATCTTCTCTGCTTATCAGCCTGGAGATGTTCGGCTTTGAGGGCGCGCCCTTTTTCTTTCTGGCTGTCGCCGTCAGTTATATGCAGTCCGGCTATTACGGCCTCTACCGCAGCCAGAAAATTATGTATTCCAAGGTAAAGACCAAGTTCATCAACCGCAATGCCAAGGAATAACCGTGCCCGGCCCCATAGAGCCGGCCACGAAGAAAGACACAGATTTGGTCACAGAGACAGAGAAGTGGCCATGAAGAAAGAATAGATTTGCCTGCAAAGACAGAGAGCCGGCCCTTCCCGGCAGAAACCCTCTGAGGACGCCGGTACTTAGACGGCCGGGGTGCTTTTTCCCGGGCGTCTTACGTATCCGCTGCGTCCGAGGGGAGCGCAAGCGTGTTTCTGCCGGGAAGGGCCGGCTCGCATTATTTCATAAAGCTTCTCGCAAGCTGCACCATCTGCTCCATCCGAGCGACCTCTTCTGCGGATTTTCCCTGCTTCAGCGCTTCAAAGAGCTGATTGAATTCGTCCTGGGTCATCTGATGATCCGACTGACGGGCGGTGTTCATAAGCTTCTGAAAATCATTTGGATTCATCCCTTCACTCCCTTCCGGCGGAGACTGAGAAAAGGCGCCAGGCTCTTCCGGCGAGCCTGGCTGCATATCAGCCTGGAATTCGGACATCATATTGGAATACTGAATGTAGGTGGCAAGCATTTCCATCATTCGTATGATGGAATCTATTTTCTGGCTCAGCTCATTGCATTTTTTCTGTACGTCATAAAGTACCCTATAGCCGTTGTTTCCCAGACGCATACAGTCTCCTCCCATTCTCTACAGTATATGTGCAAAACGGAGGAGTATGAATATAATAAAGAGATAAAGAAATAAGGAGGGAGCGCTGTGGGCCGTCTGATTATAGAGGAGACAAGCGTGTACGAGCTGGATGAGGAATGCATGTGGGAAAAGGAGCTGGAAAGAAGGCAGAAGAAACGGGAGCCGGACGATCCGGAGGACAAGAGGCAGATAGAAAAAACATCCTTTCCCTGCAAAAAAGGATGAAATAGGAAAGACCGGGAATCCCACAGGAATTCCCGGCCGGCACATGGGGCAGAGAGCGATTAGCAGCCGCAGCCGCCGTTTCCGCCGAAGAAGCTTCCATTTCCGCCGAAGCCGCCGCAGCAGCACAGCAGAAGGATGATCCACAGGCAGCTGTTGTCGCCGCAGCCGCCGTTTCCGCCAAACCATCCGTTGTTTCCGCCGCAGCAGGAGGACAGCAGAAGGAGCCAGATCAGGGTATTGCAGCAGCTGTTGTTGCCATTGTCGCAGCCACATCCGCAGTTTGTCGCAGTTAAATCACTCATGAGAATTTCCTCCAGAAAAATAATTATTTACAATGTCATAGTATGTGTAAGAAAAAAATGTGTGAATCGTTCTGCAAATGACCGGCGCGCACTGGCTGGAAGCCTTTGAGACCGGCTAACAAGAAATTTACTTGTATAAGCAGTTGTTTTGTGAGAAAATAGGAAACAGGTGAAAATCAAGAAAAGATAACTGGAAAGGAAGCGTGTTTATGCCTGCAGTATATGCACATTATAAATTTGGCAAAAGGGTGTACCGGGCTCTGCCCAAAGAAATCCGGCAGCTCGTGAGGGAGAATGCTCCGGCCTATTGGCTGGGACTTCATGGCCCGGATCTTTTGTTTTACTACCATGCCCTGGGAAAGAACAGGGTGAATCAGCTTGGCGTCCGGATGCACGGGGAGTCGGCACGTTTTTTCTTCGAAAAAGCACGGAAAACCTATCAGAAACGGCCAAGCTATGTGCTTTTGTCCTATCTCTGCGGATTTTTGTGTCATTTTATGCTGGACAGCGAGTGTCATCCCTATATCAGCCGGTATATGAAGGAGCATAGGCTGGGACATCTGGAAATTGAGACGGATTTTGACCGGGAGCTGATGGAGGAGGACGGGCTGGATCCGCTAACCCACAACTGTACGCGCCACCTGATCCGGGATCTGGATACCGAGGAAGCGATCGCCTCTGTTCTGGAAGGAATTACACCGGACGAGGTGGATGAGTGCATTATCGGATTTCACCGGATTATCCGGCTGTTCCAGTGCCCGAGGGCAGGAAAGGCCAGATTTCTGACAGGCTTTTTCGCATTGATAGGGCAGAGAAAGGGACTGGCTGGACTTGTGATGACGGGAAAGCCGAATCCCGGGTGTACGGAGAGCCGCATAGCTCTTGGAGAACGAATGGAGAATGCCGTCAGGATGACAGCGGAGGAAATCGAGCGCTACGTCCGCGTCATTGATACGGACGAGCCCTTAAGCGTCCGCCTGAACAGGGATTTTGAATAGAAGGCTGCCGGCGGGGCCAGGCCGCGTCCGCTTGGCTTGCTGCCCGCGAAAATGAATGAAAAGATGGGAGAAAGACGTTATGAATCAGAAGCTGACAAAACTGGAAAAGCGGTGGATCCTGTATGACGTGGGTAATTCGGCCTTCGTTCTTCTTACCTCCACGATTATACCGATTTATTATAAGAACATTGCCTCGGCAAGCGGAATTTCGGATGCGGATTCGACGGCATTCTTTGGCTATGCCACCTCTCTGGTGACGATTCTCGTGGCAGTGCTTGGGCCGGTGCTGGGTACGCTGGCTGATACAAAGGGCTTTAAAAAGCCGGTGTTTACCTTTTTTATGATGATGGGCGTGCTGGGCTGTGCGGGACTGGCGCTTCCGACCACCTGGACTCTTTTTCTGGCGGTCTATGTGCTGGCAAAGACAGGACTGAATGCGAGCCTGGTTTTCTATGATGCGATGCTTCCTGACGTGACGACAGACGAACGGATGGATGTGGTGTCGGCCCAGGGCTATGCCTGGGGGTATATCGGAAGCTGCATTCCGTTCATTATCAGCCTGGTTTTCGTCCTCTGCTCGGATCTGATCGGGATCTCCGGCAGCATGGCAATGGCAATTGCCTTTCTGCTCAATGCGGCGTGGTGGCTTCTGGTGACGCTGCCGCTGCTTGGGTGCTACGAGCAGAAGCATTATGTGGAGCGCTCTGCCCATCCTGTGCGCGACAGCTTCAGCCGGCTGGCGAAGGTTTTTTCCGAGGTGAGGAAAATGCCGGAGGTCTGGTTTTTCCTTCTGGCCTTTTTCTTTTATATCGACGGAGTGTACACGATTATCGATATGGCCACCTCTTACGGCAAGGATGTGGGAATCAGCGATACGAACCTTTTGCTGGCGCTGCTTCTGACCCAGGTGGTAGCCTTCCCCTGCTCGATTCTTGTGGGACAGCTTTCCAAAAAAATGAAAAATACGTCCCTGATTCAGATTTCCATTGTGGGCTATTTCTTTATTGTGCTGTTTGCGCTGCAGCTTGACAAGGCATGGGAGTTCTGGTTCCTGGCTGTCTGTGTGGCAGTATTCCAGGGAGCGATTCAGTCCCTGTCCCGCTCCTACTTTGCGAGGATTGTGCCGAAGGAGAAGGCTACGGAGTTTTTCGGGTTTTTTGACATCTTTGGGAAGGGAGCCGCTTTTATGGGAACCATGCTGATGGGAATCTCGACGCAGCTTTTTGACACCTCCAGGGCAGGCGTAGCCCTGCTGGCTGTGATGTTTGCTGTCGGTTTTGTCCTGTTCCGAATAGCAGTCCGGAAAGCAGAAGCATAAGATAATAGAAAAACGCAAGGAGTTTTTCTGTTATGAACCGTGTACGAGAGCTCGTGGGAGCCTCCCGTGCGTATGAACGGGGAATTTGGGGAGCCGGAATCGGAGTGGCAGTGCTGGATTCCGGCGTAAATGGACAGCATCCAGATCTGCGCGGCAGACTGGTTTATGCCTATAATTATCTTACAGACATGGCAGAGGGAGGCGATGACTGCGGTCACGGCACCCATATCTGCGGAATCATAGGAGGAACGGGAGAGGCATCCGGCGGCAGGTATCAGGGACTTGCGCCGCGGTGCCATTTCCTTTCTCTGAAGGTGCTGGACAGAGATGGAAACGGGAGCAGTGGGATTCTGGTCCGGGCTCTGTACTGGCTGATCGATCATGCGAAGGAATACGATGTCAGGATCGTGAATATTTCTGCTGGAAGCGCAGAGATTAAAGGAAGGAAAAGGATTGGCCTTTTAAAGGCAGTGGAGGATGCCTGGGACGCAGGACTTGTGGTCTGTGCGGCGGCCGGAAATCAGGGACCGGCCCGTTCCAGCATCACGGTGCCCGGGACGAGTCCGAAGATTATCACCGTAGGCTCCTCTGATGATGGGCAGGCGGTGCAGTTTATGGGAGGAAAGCGGAGAAATTATTCCGGGAGGGGACCGACGCCGGCCTGTGTCTGTAAGCCGGACGTGACGGCGCCTGGAGCTTATATCAGATCCTGCAGCGCGGATTTCGAGAAGCCGGGCCACAGGCTTTATACAGAAAAATCAGGCACCTCCATGGCGACTCCGGTAGTTTCGGGAAGCCTCGCTCTTTTGCTTTCTGCAGACAGAGAGCTGACCAATAAGCAGGTGAAGCTGAAGCTTCGTTCCTCCTGCCGGAATCTGGGCCTTCCGCGAAACCAGCAGGGGTGGGGACAGATTTGGGTGCCGGGACTGCTGGGGATTCGGGAATGACCCGGAGCAGGCGGGCATATTTTATATGGAATGCAGAACAGCAGGAGACAGTTATGGCACTTACCTGCAGAGAACAGGCAGTTTCTGAGGATTATGTAGATTTTATCTGGCAGATGAACCTGGGGAAAGAGGAGCTGAACCACTTTTTTCCGGATATCTGCCGTCAGGTGATCAACAATTTTTATGTGACCTTTTATGTGGAGCGTGCTTCCCTGCCTCCCGGGCGGGAGACGCAGTATGGATATGAGGTTCTTCCATCTCTCTATACGCTGCTGCAGAATGAGAGCCTGGAGGCCTCCAATATTCTCACGCTTCAGAACCAGCCGGTGCTGCAGCTGAAGGGCGAAGGAGTCATCGCCGGCTTTATTGACACGGGAATTGATTATACCAACGGCTGTTTCCGGGATCTGGCTGGCAAAAGCCGGATTCTGGCCCTGTGGGATCAGGAGGATCAGAGCGGGGAGACGCCCGAGGGGATCGGATATGGAACTGTATATACGCAGGCGGACTTGAACCGGGCTCTGGAAAGCGGGGATCCCTGGTCGGTGGTTCCGAGCAGAGACACGGCAGGCCACGGAACGAGGCTTGCGGCGATCGCTGCAGGCAGCGAGGACCGGAGCACAGGCTGGATCGGGGCCGCGCCTCTGGCAGAGCTTGCAGTGGTAAAGCTAAAGCCCGCAAAGCAATATTTGAAAGAATATTTTATGGTGCCGGAGGAAGCGCAGGCCTATCAGGAAAACGATATCATGCTGGGTGTCCGTTTCCTTCACGAGCTGGCTTTAAGAGAAAAAAAGCCTCTTGTGATCTGCATAGGCCTTGGGACCAATATGGGCAGCCATGCAGGGACCTCGCCTCTGTCCTTTTACCTCAATACAATCGGAACCATTGCGGGACGGTGTATTGTCATCGCGGCAGGGAACGAAGCAAATCAGGGCCACCATTTTTATGGAACGCTGAGTCAGGAAGGGGAGTACCAGGACGCGGAGCTCCGCGTGGCGGAGGGCGAGCGGGGGCTTATGATGCAGCTCTGGAGCAATTCGCCGGACGTTCTTTCCGTCTCGCTGATTTCTCCTTCCGGAGAGGAGGTGCCCAGGGTCACGTCCGGGATGAAAAGCCTGAAATTTGATTTCCTGTTTGAAAAGACTGTCGTCTATGTGAATTTTCAGTCGCTGGATCCCTACAGCGGGGATCAGCTTGTCGTGATCCGGATATCTGAGCCTACGCCCGGGATCTGGAGGATCCGCGTCTATGGAGAGACCGTCGTGGGCGGCGTCTATAATATCTGGCTTCCGGTCACAGGGTTTATCTCGGCGGATACGGTATTTTTGGATTCGAATCCGGATATTACGCTGACAGAGCCTGCAAATTCGGAGATCCCCATTACGGCAGCTGCGTACCGTACAGAAAATGAGAGCATCTATATCGATTCCAGCAGAGGATATACACGGAAGGGGAGAATTAAGCCGGATTTGGCGGCGCCGGGCGTGGCGGTCACCACCTATGGGCCGGGAAATGCTTTGTCTGCCATGACAGGAACCAGCGCGGCTGCAGCCGTGACGGCAGGCGCCTCCGCTCTGATGCTGGAGTGGGGGATTGTAAGGGGGCGCCGGCTTACCATCGGGACACTGGAAATTAAACAGCTGATGATCCGGGGGGCCAGACGTACCGGATCGCAGCTCTATCCGAACCGGATCTGGGGCTACGGAACCCTGGATCTTTACGGAGCTTTTTCCGCTCTTGGCCGCTTTTGAATGGAATTTGGGAGGAACGCCTGAGGGCCGGTTTTCACAAAAGGAACCGGCGCTCCGGACGTTTTTTGCCCGGAATGACTTGCACCGGGAGCCTGGATCGACTATAATAGGACACAAAGCGCCGCCGGAACGCGGCGGCCAGATTAGATACCATATTGATTTGAGGAGGACTGACATGGATAAGATAAAGATGACGACGCCGCTGGTGGAGATGGATGGAGATGAGATGACCCGCATTCTCTGGAAGATGATCAAGGACGAGCTGCTGCTGCCGTTTATTGATTTGAATACAGAGTATTATGATTTGGGGCTGGAGCACCGGAACGCTACAAACGATCAGGTGACCATCGATTCTGCCGAGGCCACAAAGAAATATGGCGTCGCCGTAAAATGCGCGACGATCACGCCGAATGCGGCCCGTATGGAAGAGTATCATCTGAAGGAAATGTGGAAGAGCCCTAACGGAACAATCCGTGCGATCCTGGATGGAACGGTATTCCGCGCTCCCATTATCGTAAAAGGAATCGAGCCCTATGTGAGAAGCTGGAAAAAGCCCATCACAGTAGCCCGTCACGCCTACGGAGATATCTATAAAGCGACGGAGATGCGGATTCCCGGCCCTGGCAAATGCGAGCTGGTATTTACGGGAGAGGATGGCACTGAGGTTCGTGAGACGGTTCATGAGTTCAAGGAGGGCGGCATCGCCCAGGGCGTTCACAATCTGACCAGCTCCATCGAGAGCTTTGCGAGAAGCTGCTTTTCCTATGCGGTTTCCCAGAAGCAGGATCTCTGGTTTGCCACAAAGGATACGATCTCCAAGAAGTACGATCACTATTTCAAGGATGTGTTTCAGGAGATTTATGAGAAGGAATACAAGGATCAGTTTGAGCAGCTTGGCATTGAGTACTTCTATACGCTGATTGATGATGCGGTAGCCCGCGTGATCAAGTCTGAGGGCGGTTATATCTGGGCCTGCAAGAATTACGACGGAGACGTAATGAGCGATCTGATTGCCACTGCCTTTGGCTCCCTGGCAATGATGACCTCTGTTCTGGTATCTCCCAATGGATATTTTGAGTATGAGGCGGCTCATGGAACCGTGCAGCGCCATTACTATAAGCATCTGAAGGGTGAGGAGACCTCCACGAACTCTGTGGCAACGATTTTTGCCTGGTCCGGCGCATTGAGAAAGCGCGGAGAGCTGGATGGAAACCAGGCGCTGATGGATTTCGCGGACAAGCTGGAGGAGGCTTCCATAAAAACGATTGAGGATGGAAGGATGACGAAGGATCTGGCGCTGATCACGACGCTGCCGAATCCGGTTGTGCTTTCCAGCGAAGGCTTTATCAAAGAAATCAGGAAGACCTTAGAGGAACTGCTGAATGCTGTTTAATTCCAATGCGTTTTACGTATTTCTGCCAATTGTATTTGCGGTTTACTGGCTGGCGCCCCGGCGGTACCGGTGGGGCGTCCTGCTGGTATCCAGCTATTATTTTTATATGAGCGCCGGCATAGAGTATGTGCCGCTTCTTTTTCTGACTACGCTTGTATCCTGGGGCACAGCGCTGCTAATAAGCCGGACGGAGAATAAGGGAAAGCAGAAGCTGTGTATGGCAGCGGCCCTTGCCGTCTGCCTCGGACTTCTGTTTTTCTTCAAATATTTTAATTTCCTGAGCGGAACCGTGACGGCCCTTCTTCGGAGTATTTCGCTTGAGGTCAGTGATGTAACGCTGAATCTGGTGCTTCCGGTCGGCATTTCGTTCTATATTTTCCAGTCCCTGGGCTATGTGATTGATGTCTATAAGGGAAAGACGGAAGCCTGCCTGCATTTTGGGAAATACGCGGTCTTTGTATCCTTTTTCCCGCTTCTGCTGGCAGGCCCCATCGAGCGGGCGGAGCATCTTCTGCCGCAGCTGGAAAAGGAGCACAGCTTTCATACAGAGAAAGCCATCGAAGGAGCGAAGCTGATTGCCTGGGGATATTTCAAAAAAATCGCTGTTGCCGATGTGGTAGTGTCCTGCGTGGATCTGGTGTATAATGATGTGACGTCCTATACAGGCCTGGCGCTTGGCGTGGCTACCTTTTTCTACGCTTTTCAGGTCTACTGTGATTTTTCCGGATATTCGGATATCGCAAGGGGAGTGGCGAAGCTTCTGGATATCGATCTGATGGTCAATTTCAAAAGCCCGTATTTTGCGGCTTCCCTGAAAGAGTTCTGGAGCCGCTGGCACATTTCCCTTTCTACCTGGTTCCGCGACTATGTCTACATTCCTCTGGGAGGAAACCGAAAGGGAGCATTGCGGACCAGATGCAATCTTCTGATTACATTTCTGGTAAGCGGCCTCTGGCATGGGGCCAGCTGGACCTATGTGATCTGGGGCGGCCTGCATGGACTGGGGCAGATCGTGGAGAAGGAATGGGACCGGCATTTCCCGCCAAAGAAGGGCAGGCGGAGTCGGATCCGCGTCCTGCTTGTGTTTGTATTTGTCTGCCTGGCATGGATTTTTTTCAGGGCCAATACCTTTTCCGACGCGGTCTATGTGCTGACGCATCTTTTTGAGGGAATTGGAAACCCGGTTTCCTATGTGAAAGCAGGCTATGACGCTCTACGGAACGCAGGCCTGATCCAGAGCGCCGATCTGAAGCTGGTATTTATCTGGATAGCAGTGCTTCTGGCGCATGATTTTATCGAGCTGAGGCAGAGCGCCTGGGAATGGCTGGGACGCTTCAAAAAGCCGGTGCGTTATGCGTTTTACTTTGCGCTGCTGTTTGTGGTGCTTTACAGCCGCCAGCTTGGCGAATATGAATTTGTGTATTTTCAGTTTTGATACTGTACAGCCGTGCAGAAAAAGACGGAGGCGGAACCCGGCAGATTTATCTGGCGGGAGACGCATACGGATTTTTCTATAGGGCGCTCAGCCCAAGCCATGACTTCAGAAGGAAGTTATGGCTTGCACGGATGTACAGTATCAAAAAGAGAGCCATGCAGAAAAAGACAGGAAAGCAGCTTAACTTGAATCAGAGCGAGAAATATATATGAAGAAATTTTTGTGGAAAATCTGCCCGTTCATCCTGTTTATCCTTTTGGTAGAGGTGGCGATCCCCATAGCGGTAGACCCCTATAATGTGTTTCATTGGAAGGAGATACGGGACAACGGCGTGGAACCGAACAGCAACTATATCAAGATGCAGTATATCCTTCACAATCCGGACAAATTTGATTCCTTTTTGTTTGGATCTTCCCGGACGGGCTTTGTCAATGTAGACCGGATTCCCTATGGAAAATGGTATAACATGTCCTACTCCGAAGGACTTCCGGCAGAGCATCTGGAAAACCTGGAGGAGCTGATTGAGAATGGAATTATCCCAAAGAACGTGATGATAGGGGTAGACAACATTTCGGCCTTCGTGGATCCGGCTCTTCATCAGGACCAGTTTTACCGGATTCCCTATCCGAGAGAGAATAAGCTGGGCTTTTATGCAAATTATTTCAGTATCAAGGGCGTACTTTTGTCCCTGGATGTAATTCTGAATTATGAGCCGGAGGATCCTGATTATGTGGAGAGATATTATGAAAACGGCTGTACGTTCCGGGATCCGTCTCTGGGGGGCACCTGGGATGGGGACGCGCCGTACTGGGACGATTATTACAGTGACCGTATCAGCTATGCCATCGAGGATATGAAGAAAATCGCCGCGCTGTGTGAGGAATATGACATCAATCTGATTGTGTTTACCAATCCGATTTATTACCGGACTTATCAGGAATCAGAGTTTTACGGGTATGAGAGCTTTCTGCTCTGGCTTTCCGGGGCTTCCGGCGGAGGGTATTACAACTTCAGCGGGGTAAACAAAATTACGGAAAACAGGGATTATTATTATGAATCCAGCCACTACACGGAGGAGCTGGGCGACATGATCATTGACCGTATTTTTTACGGGAAGACAGACGAGGCTTTGGAAAGCCAGGGCTTCGGCGTGTATGTGACGGACGATAATGTACATGAATTTATGAAAACGCTGGACAATCATTGAGCCAGCGTTTCCCATTGTTCATATAAAATTTCCAGACGGCTTTTCAGTTCCTCCTGCTCTTTGTGGAGCTTCTGGCATTCCGCAACATTTGTATAGACGTCCTCGTGCGTCATAAGCTCGTTGATTTCGGCGTCCCGGCTTTCCAGCTCGAAGATGAGCTCCTCAGTCTTTTTTAAGTCGTTTTCGCGTTTCCGTTGCTTTGCCTGCTCTTCCTTCTGCTGCTTCCAGTCCAGCTTCGCGGCGGACGCTTCTTCTTCCGGTTCTTTTGTTCCGGCAGGGGAAGAGGCGGGCGTCAGAATATCATGCTTTTCCAGATAATAATCATAATTCCCGATATAGTTTACCAGAGTACCGCCAGTCAGATCCAAAATCCGGGTGGCAGTCGTGTTGATAAAATACCGGTCATGGGAGACGTAGAGAACGGTTCCCGTGTACCGGTTCAGAGCCTGCTCCAGGATTTCCTTGGATACGATATCCAGGTGGTTTGTGGGCTCGTCCAGGATCAGAAAATTTGCTTCGGAGAGCATCAGCTTTGCCAGAGAGACGCGTCCCCGTTCGCCTCCGCTTAAATCGGAAATACGCTTAAACACGTCGTATCCGGTGAAGAGGAAGGCTGCCAGGGTGCTGCGTATCGTAGTGTTGTCCAGATCCGGATAGGCATCGGAGATCTCCTCAAATAACGTCTTTTCCGGGTGCAGCACATGGTGCTCCTGATCGTAGTAGCCGATTTGGACCTTGGCTCCGAGGGTAAAGGAGCCCTTGTCCGCATCGAGAAGGCCGTTTAAAATCTTCAGAATCGTCGTTTTTCCGGTTCCGTTATTTCCAATCAGGGCCACCCGCTCTCCGCGCTTGATCGAAAAATTCAGATCGGAGAACAGGTTCAGGGAGCCAAAGGCTTTGGCAAGATGCTCTACGGTCAGAACGTCGTTTCCGCTCGTGATCTTAGGCTCCAGCGTGATGTGCATTTCGGAGCGGACCTCTGTGGGCTTTTCCAGCACCTCCATCTTGTCCAGCAGCTTTTCCCGGCTTTCTGCCCGGCGGATGGATTTCTCACGGTTAAAGGATTTCAGCTTTGCAATTACCTCTTCCTGGTGCTTAATCTCGCGTTGCTGGTTCAGCCAGGCGTTCATCCTGGCTTCCCGGAGCTGCGCCTTTTTGGCTGCGTAGTCGGAGTAATTTCCCTGGAAAACGGTCACCTCGCCCGCGTCGATCTCAATGATCTTCGTAGCGATCCGGTTCAGAAAATACCGGTCGTGGGCTACTACCAGGACCGCTCCGTCATAATTTAGAAGAAAGGTTTCCAGCCATGCGATGGAGTTCATGTCCAGGTGATTTGTGGGCTCGTCCAGAAGAATCAGATCCGGGTGGGAGAGAAGAAGCTTTCCCAGGGAGACGCGGGTTTTCTGTCCTCCTGAGAGGGTGTTGACCTGCTTCTCGAAATCCTCTTCCTCAAAGCCGAGGCCCTTCAGTACGCCCACAACCTCGCTTTTGCAGGCATAGCCATTCTTCTGTTCAAATTCGTGGCTGAGACGGGTATATTGGGCGAGGGCGCCTTCCAGCTCGTCGCCGGCCAGCTCCTTCATCCGCAGCTCCAGCGCGTGCATGTCCCGTTCCAGATCGAGTACATCCTGTTTTACAGTCAGCAGTTCCTCGTAAATGGTATGTTCGCTTTCCAGATCCTGATGCTGGGCCAGGTAGCCGAGCGTCTTTCCTTTGGACAGCACAGCTTCCCCTGAATCAGCGTCCAGATCTCCCACAATGATTTTCAGGAGAGTGGATTTCCCGGCTCCGTTGATGCCGACGACGGCGGCCTTTTCCCGATCTTCTATATGAAAGGATGCATTCTTCAGTATAACGTCTGTTCCGAACGCTTTGTTTATGTTCTGGCATGAAAGTATCATAAGTAAGTACCTCTGTTTGTTTCCTGGTGTTTACCCTTGTCAATTTTGGGTATGGCCTCCTGGGCAGATTTCAGGCTGCAGGCCGGCAGAATTTATTATAACGAAAAAGGAGCCCGGAAACAAGACAATTCTTTGTGAAGAATTCCGCAAAGTCGGTTGACAATATTTTCTCAAATCGCTTATAATAAAGGCAGATTATATCTGGCCGGCAGGGAAGGCTTTTGCCGGCAGAAGACGAATATATGGATTGAGGGACATGCAAAATGAAAGACGAGCGCAACACGGAAGAAAGAGAAATTTCAAAGGCTGTCATCAAGCGGCTTCCGCGGTATTACCGGTATCTGGGCGAGCTGATGGAGAGCGGCGTGGAGCGGATTTCTTCAGGCGAGCTGAGTACGAGAATGAGCGTCACTGCTTCTCAGATCCGTCAGGACTTGAATAATTTCGGAGGCTTCGGACAGCAGGGCTACGGCTACAATGTAAAATATCTGTACGAAGAGATTGGAAAGATTCTGGGCCTGGACAAAAAGCACAATATGATCATCGTAGGAGGCGGAAATCTGGGACAGGCCCTGGCAAATTATGTGGATTTTGAAAAACGCGGTTTTTATGTCCGTGGGATCTTTGATGTGAATCCGGTTCTTAAGGGCTTAAGCGTCCGGGGAATCCAGATCCATATGCTGGACGATCTGGAAAGCTTTATCCGGGACGAGGATATTCAGATTGCGGCACTGACGCTGCCGAAGTCCAAAGCAGAGGAGATGACGGAGCTTCTGGTGAAATATGGGATTAAGGCCATCTGGAACTTTGCCCATATCGATCTGCAGGTTCCTTCCGATGTGCTGGTGGAGAATGTTCATCTTTCGGAGAGCCTGATGCAGCTCTCCTATAATATCACGCGGTATGAAAAGGAGCATCCGCGTTCAGAATCATAGAGAATGGATGAAAGGGACTGCTGGGAACCTGTTGATTCGGCTTTGCAATCCGAAGACATTTGCGGCAGGCCCTTTCTTTTTGCGTAAAACAACATATATTAAGATCAGGAGCTTAAAATCATGAAAAGACATCAGCGTGTGGCGGCCTGGGTAGATTTGGACGCCATCGAAGAAAACTTTGAGGCTATGAGGGCAGTGCTGCCGGCGGGGACGCAGATGGCGGCTGTCGTGAAGGCCAATGGATACGGGCATGGAGCGGTGCCTATCGCCTGCCTGATGGAGCCGAAGGATTATATCTGGGGGTTTGCGGCGGCTACGATAGAGGAGGCGCTGGCGCTGCGTGCACATGGAATCCGCAAGCCGGTGCTGGTACTGGGATATGTATTTCCGCAGGATTACCCGGCGCTGATTTCTCAGGATATTCGTGCGGCAGTGTTTCGCCTTGACATGGCACGGGAGCTGTCCCGTGAAGCAGAGAGGCAGAAGCGCAGGGCATTCGTTCATATTAAGCTGGATACGGGAATGAGCCGGATCGGCTTTCCGGACACGGCGGAGGGGCTGGATGCGGTCTGTGAGGCGGCAGAGCTTCCGGGGCTTGAGCTGGAGGGGCTGTTTACGCATTTTGCGAGAGCAGACGAAGCGGATAAGACTTATGCAGACAGACAGCTTGCGCGTTTCTTAAGCTTCCGCGCTGCCTGTGAGGACAGAGGCGTGCAGTTTCCGCTCAGCCACTGTGCCAACAGCGCGGCCATCATCGATATGCCTGAGTGCAGTATGGATCTGGTCCGGGCGGGCATCGCGCTGTATGGCCTGTATCCCTCTGACGAGGTGCAGAAGGAGCGTGTGGCGCTTACGCCTGCTATGGAGCTGAAAAGCCATATTGTGCATGTAAAGGAGATCGAAGCCGGAACACAGGTGAGCTACGGCGGAATTTACACAGCTTCGGAACGCAGGCGTATCGCCACGATTCCCGTAGGCTATGGGGACGGCTATCCCAGAAGCCTTTCCGGAAGGGGCTGTGTGCTGATTGCAGGAAAAAGGGCGCCCATCTGCGGAAGAGTCTGTATGGATCAGTTCATGGTGGATGTGACGGAGATTCCGGAGGCGGCGCCAGGCATGGAGGTTACGCTGTTTGGCATGGATGGGGGAGAAATGCTTTCCATGGATGAGCTGGCGGCGCTTTCGGGACGCTTCAATTATGAGTTTGCCTGCGATATTTCAGGAAGAGTTCCGCGGATTTACCTGAGGCATGGGAAAGTGACGGAGATTGCGGAGGACGTCTGGAATGCGCGGCCGGCAGAAGAGGGATAAGGCTTCGGGGGAAGAGCCGTAAGGAGCCGTGGAAATGCAGGTCTGTATACGTGTGAAGATTTTGGAAATACTTCAGATGAGGCTGCAAAAAGCAGCCGGAGGATTTTCAGGATCGGAGAGTGAACAGAGTTGGTAATCAGACGGGGAGATATCTATTATGCGGATCTTCGTCCGGTAGTCGGTTCCGAGCAGGGCGGCGTGCGCCCGGTTCTTGTGATACAGAACGATACAGGCAACCGCCACAGCCCGACTGTAATCGTGGCGGCGATTACGTCAAAGATGAATAAGGCGAAGCTTCCGACCCATGTGGAGCTGTCTGCAAGGCAGTGCCAGATTGTGCGGGATTCGGTGATTCTTCTGGAGCAGCTGCGGACGATCGACAAGCAGCGCCTGAAGGATAAGGTCTGCCACCTGGACGCGCAGATTCTCGCGCGGGTTGACGAGGCTTTGCGGGTAAGCCTGGAGCTGGGTACATAATGGGGCTTGCCTTTCAAAAAAAGTAGTGCTAGAATAGATGAGAAAGTCTGCGGCCAGGATACGGACGCGCAGATTTCCCGCCGGGCGGGAAAGAAAAGTACGAAAAGAATAGGAGTGTTTTTATGTCAGGACATTCAAAGTTTGCGAACATAAAGCATAAAAAAGAAAAGAACGATGCGGCGAAGGGAAAAATTTTCACCATCATCGGGCGTGAGATTGCCGTAGCAGTAAAGGAAGGCGGACCGGATCCGAATAACAACAGCAAGCTCCGCGATGTGATCGCCAAGGCAAAGGCCAACAACATGCCGAACGACACCATTGAGCGCGGCATCAAAAAAGCGGCTGGCAATGCGAATGCTGTCAATTATGAATATGTGTCCTATGAGGGATATGGACCGAACGGAATCGCGATTATCGTGGACGCGCTGACGGATAACAAGAACCGTACGGCGGCCAATGTGAGAAGCGCGTTTACCAAGGGAAATGGTTCTGTGGGAACCCAGGGATGCGTATCCTACATGTTTGATAAGAAGGGCCAGATTATCGTAGACCGGGAAGAGTGCGAGATGGATCCGGACGATCTGATGATGCTCGCCCTGGACGCGGGAGCAGAGGATTTCTCTGAGGAAGAGGACAGCTTTGAAATTCTGACAGATCCGGATTCCTTCAGCGAGGTTCGCCAGGCCCTGGAGGAAAAGGGAATTCCCATGGCTCAGGCGGAGGTGACGATGATTCCCCAGACCTATGTGACGCTTACGGATGAGGATGCTGTCAAGAGCCTTCAGAAAACCCTGGATCTGCTGGATGAGGATGACGACGTCCAGAACGTATATCACAACTGGGACGAGTAGGAGGAAGACAGTATGGAGATGGATATTGTAACGTATGGGGAGACCTACAACCGCGCCATGCAGGGCATAGAGGACATGCTGATCCGGGAAGAAAATCCCATGAAGTCCTTTAAGAAAAATGTGTATCCGGAGGCTTTTCAGGCATATCTGCGCCGCCATTTGGGAACGCTGGAGGCGATCGAGGCGATCTATCAGCAGGAGAAGCAGCCGGAGCTTTGGGCAGAAAAGCTGGCAGATCATCTGGTGGAGACTGCCAAGGCGGAGCTTGAGGCAATTCCAAAGAAGGGAAAGCGCAGCGAGCAGCAGATTAATTACAACATGGTGCTTGCAGTGTTTGTATTTCCGGCATTCCTGGAGCAGAAGGGGGTCTCTGCAGAGCCGGTGACTGATTTGATTGTGAAAAAATGGAATAAAGCTTTCCGCACCTCTGTAGGGAAGGCCAATTATGAAAAGATAGAGAGCGGCTTTCATAAGAAGTTTTGCTATATTACCACTGCGGTCTGTGAAAGCCAGGGAAAGCCGGACGACTGCTATGAGCTGGAGCTGCTTCGCTCCTACAGGGATGATTATCTTCTTGCCACGGACGGCGGCGAGGAGCTGGTAAAAGAGTATTACAACATTGCTCCCACCATCGTAAACCGTATTGGACGGCAGGAGAATTCGGAAGAGATTTACAGCGAGATTTGGGACTGCTGGCTGTCAGAGTGCATTCATCTGATCGAAGCAGGAGAAAAAGAAGCATGCCGTGAGAAATATATGGACATGGTTTATGAGCTTAAAGAGAGGTATATGGCATGAGGCTGGATACAATTTGTGTGCAGGGAGGCTGGAAGCCGGGGAACGGCGAAGCCAGGGTGCTCCCTATTTACCAGAGCACAACATTTAAATATGATACGTCAGAGCAGATGGGAAGGCTGTTTGATCTGGAGGAGAACGGATATTTTTATACCCGCCTTCAGAACCCTACCAGTGACTGCGTAGCAGCAAAAATTGCCGAGCTGGAGGGCGGTGTGGCAGCCATGCTCACCTCGTCCGGACAGGCGGCAAACTTCTATTCCATTGTGAATCTCTGCGAGGCAGGCGATCACATTGTCTGCTCTGCAAAGGTGTATGGAGGAACCTTTAACCTGTATGCGGCTACGATCAAAAAGCTGGGAATCGATTGCACCTTCGTGGATCCGGACGCGCCGGAGGAAGAGATCGAAAAAGCCTTTCGTCCAAATACCAAGGCTGTGGTCGGGGAGACTATTGCGAATCCGGCTCTTGTGGTTCTGGATATTGAAAAGTTTGCCCGGCTTGCCCATAAGCATGGCTGTCCTCTGATTGTGGACAATACCTTCGCGACGCCGATCAACTGCCGTCCCTTTGAGTGGGGGGCCGATATTGTGACGCATTCCACGACAAAATACATGGATGGGCATGCGATGGCTGTGGGCGGCTGCATCGTGGACAGCGGCAATTTTGACTGGGAAGCCCATAAGGAGAAATTCCCGGGACTGACGTCACCGGATCCTACATACCATGGAATCGTATATACGGAGCGTTTTGGAAAGCTGGCTTACATCACAAAGGCGACCTCGCAGCTGATGCGGGATTTGGGAAGCATTCCTTCGCCTATGAATTCCTTCCTGCTGAATGTAGGGCTTGAGACACTGCCGCTCCGCGTAGAAAAGCACTGCAGCAATGCAAAGGCTGCAGCGGAGTTTCTGAACGCCCATGAAAAGGTAGAGTTTGTGAACTTTGCGGGGCTGGAGGGCGATCCCTACCATGAGCTCGCTGAGAAATATATGCCGAACGGCACCTGCGGCGTGATTTCCTTTGGCTTAAAGGGCGGAAGGGAGGCTGCCGTCCGTTTTATGGACAGCCTGAAGCTGGCGGCTATCGTAACGCATGTGGCAGATGCCCGCACCTGTGTTCTGCATCCTGCCAGCCATACGCACCGGCAGATGACCGATGAGCAGCTTCTGGAGGCAGGCGTGACGCCGGGCATGATCCGGCTGTCTGTGGGAATCGAGAATCCGCAGGATATCATCGAGGATCTGGAGCAGGCGCTGCGTCAGGCTTGAGGCCGGTCACGGGTGTGATTTCCGCAGGGACACTGCCGGACCTCTGACCGCCCGGCGTGCCGCTGGAAGAGACTGCATAGAAGCCCTGATCTTTTCACATACTAAAGAAAACTGTGTGGAAAGGTCGGGGTATTTTTATGGAAAAGAAAAACAGAGAGTTCCAGGTGTATCAGGCTGCTGGAGAGATCCGGGACAGCGTGGGGGAACAGGAGCAGGATGGCCAGGAGCAAAAGGAGAGGGACCGTCAGGTAGAGGATTACGGGCAGCTGACCCTGGATGACGGAGAGATCCGCATCCATCTTTTGAATATTATAGGAGAGATAGAAGGGCACGAATGCCTCCCCTCCAACTCCAAAACAACAAAGTACGAGCATGTGATTCCGCAGCTTGCGGCACTGGAAGACAGCAGAAGGGTACAGGGCCTGCTGGTTCTGATCAACACGGTGGGCGGCGATGTGGAGTCGGGTCTGGCGATTGCTGAGATGATAGCCTCCTTGAGCAAGCCGACAGTTTCTCTGGTGCTGGGAGGAAGCCATTCTATCGGCGTGCCGCTGGCTGTCTCCACAGACTATTCTCTGATAGTGCCTACCGGGACCATGATGATTCATCCGGTGCGGATGAATGGGCTGATTATAGGAGTCGCCCAGACCTTTGAATACTTTCAGAAGATCCAGGATCGGATTTCGGGCTTTATCACCTCGCACAGCCGGATTTCCGAGGAGAGGCTGATGAAGCTGATGCTGGAAACAGGAGAGCTGACGAAGGATGTGGGCTCCGTACTGGTAGGGAAGCAGGCGGTGGAAGAGGGATTGATCGATGGGATCGGCGGAATCTGCGACGCATTCGAAAAGCTGCGGGAGCTGATCCGGGAGAGGGCCTGAAGCCTGCGGTTCGAAGACAGGCACAGGAGCCCGGAGACAGGCACAGGAATCCGGTGAAAGGGAGCGGAAAAGGAGGCGTACCTGAGGCCTCTGAGCCGCGTCTCCTTGTAAAACAAAAAAAATAATGGTATAATGTCGCCAGACATTATACCTGCCCCAAAGGGGAAAGATATAAATTGTGCAGTGGGAGGACGAGAAAAGATGGCATCAGGCACATCCGGCAGACGCCGGACGACGGCACGGAAAAAGACGGCGGCTTCCAGAAAAGCAGCCGCGAGACGAAAAGAAGAAAATGCATTTATCCGGGATGAGATTAAGGTTCTCCTTCTCTTTGCAGTCTCAATCCTGCTTCTGCTGAGCACCTTTGGCATCGGAGGAGCAGCGGGAGACGCGGTAAGCGGCGTTCTGTTTGGACTGTTTGGTATTTTTGCCTATGTTTTACCCATAGGCCTGTTTTTTGTGGCGGCGTTTTCGATTTCCAACCGGGATAACACGATTGCAGCCGTAAAGGGAGGAGCCATGGTTGTGGCGGGCTTCCTTTTATGCGCTCTTTTTCAGATGGTTGGCGGCGAGAAGGAGGGAGCCGGGACCGCGGCGGCCTTTTACGTCTTTTCTTCTGAGAATAAGACAGGCGGCGGCTTCTTTGGAGGAATGATCTGTAAGGCGCTGACGGGAGCGTTTGGAACGGTGGGAGCCTGGATTATCATTCTGGTGCTTCTGATTATCTGCGCTGTGATCATTACAGAGCGTTCCTTCATCGGAGGCGTAAAGACCGGAAGCAGGAAGGTCTATGATACTGCCCGCGAGGACGCCAGGCGCCACCGCATTCAGGCAGAGGAGCGCAGGGCTGCGAGACAAAAAGCAATGGAAGAGCAGGCCGCTCTGGAGCAAAGAAGGGCTCTGGAGGAAGAAAAGCGCCTGGGACAGAAGCAGGAGCTGGAAAAGGGAGGCGCGCAGGAGCAGGAGGCAGAGGGCGGCCAGAGAAGGAGCCGTTCGGATCATAAGGTTTCCGGCGTAGCGCTGGAAGAGACAACGATAAAAAAAGACACCTATACGGATGAAATGCGGGAAATCACGCTGGAGGACAGGGAAGGGCCAGAGCTTAAGGATCTGGACGAAATGTTTAAGATTCCCATTCACAGAGAGCGGAACAGCTTCCAGGAGACTTCCGAAGAGGAAGCGGCGTCTGCAGAAGAGCCGGAGGAACCGTATTTTGAAAGAGGGCCAGCCTTACGGGAGCTGCCGCCTGAGCCAGGGCAGGAGGTTCAGGAAAGCGTTTCGGCGCCGCATGCTTCCAGGGATCCCGCTGGCGGCAGGAGCGCAGAGGAGAGAAAGGCGGCTTCTGCTTCCCAGGCGGCCGATCCGATCCGGCAGAGCCTTCCGCCCAGGAAGAAGCGTGCTTACATATATCCGCCTTTACGGCTTTTGAATCAGGTAAAGCATAAGGAAAATAAGGATACGGATCGGATTCTGCATGAGACGGCTATGCATCTGCAGCAGATTTTGAGGGACTTCGGAGTCGGTGTGACTGTGACGGATGTGAGCCAGGGACCGGCGGTGACCCGCTATGAGCTGCAGCCGGATCAGGGAGTGAAGGTAAGCAAAATCGTGGCGCTGGCGGATGACATCAAGCTGAATCTGGCAGTGTCGGATGTTCGAATCGAGGCGCCGATTCCGGGGAAAGCGGCGGTGGGAATTGAGGTTCCCAATGCGGAGAACGCAATTGTTCCCTTCCGGGAGCTGGTGTCCTCCCAGGATTTCCGGAATCATAAGTCCAGGCTTGCCTTTGCGGTGGGCAAGGATATTGCAGGCAAAATCGTAGTGACAGATATTGCAAAAATGCCTCATCTGCTGATTGCGGGAGCCACCGGATCGGGTAAATCTGTCTGCATCAATACTCTGATCATGAGTATTCTCTATAAGGCGTCTCCAGACGAAGTAAAGCTGATCATGATCGATCCCAAGGTGGTAGAGCTGAGCGTATACAATGGGATTCCCCATCTTCTGATTCCTGTGGTCTCTGATCCGAAGAAAGCGGCGGGAGCCCTGAACTGGGCTGTGGCAGAAATGACGCACCGTTATAAGCTGTTTGCGGACTATAACGTACGGAATCTGGCGGGATACAACGAAAAGATAGCCGGCATGGCAGGAGACGGGGCGGAGGCAGCGCCGGAAAAGCTGCCGCAGATCGTCATTGTAGTGGACGAGCTGGCGGATCTGATGATGGTCGCGCCGGGGGAGGTAGAGGATGCGATCTGCCGCCTGGCACAGCTGGCCCGTGCTGCGGGCATTCATCTGGTAATTGCTACGCAGAGACCCTCTGTCAATGTTATTACAGGCCTTATCAAGGCAAATATGCCGTCAAGAATAGCGTTTGCAGTGTCCTCGGGAGTGGATTCCCGGACAATTCTCGATATGAACGGGGCGGAAAAGCTGCTGGGTAAGGGTGACATGCTTTTTTATCCTTACGGCTATCCGAAGCCAGTCCGTGTGCAGGGCGCCTTTGTCTCGGACGAAGAGGTGGGAACCGTAGTAGAATTTCTGAAGCAAAACAACAGCAGCGTGGATTACAGCGCAGAAGTAGAGGAGCACATCAGCTCTGTCCAGACTGAGACGCCTGAAAATCGGGCGAAAAGCGACGGACCGGAGAGGGACGCGTTGTTTGCGGAAGCAGGGAAATTTATAATTGAGAAGGATAAAGCGTCTATCGGCATGCTGCAGCGGTGGTTCAAGGTAGGCTTTAACCGTGCCGCCCGGATCATGGATCAGCTGGCTGAGGCGGGAGTCGTCGGAGAAGAGGCCGGGACGAAGCCGCGGGAGATTCTGATGACGATGGAAGAATTTGAACGCTATCTGGAAGAAAATGTGTAACAGTCTTAAAATGCAGAAGAGGGAATCCATATGAAATGTCCAAGCTGCGGCAGAGAACTGAAAACGGGACAGCTGTACTGTGAGCACTGCGGGCAGGAGATCCAGATTGTGCCGGACTATGATCCTTTGGATGAACTCCTGATTGGCCGGGAGGAGCCGGCAGAAAAGGCTCCTGATAAGCCTGGGAAAGCAGAAAAAGCTGCAGAGAGCAGAGAAAAGCCTCCCAAGGCGCCTCACAGGCAGGAAACAGGGAAAAAGCAGGGGGGAGCATTTCGGAAAAAATGGCTCCTGCTGCTGGGAAGCCTGGCGGCATGCTTTGTGATATTTGTCTGTGCCTACAGGCTGACGACCCGGGAGAACAGCTTTTCTTACCAGCTGAGGCATGGAAGGGCTCTGATGGAGGATGAGGATTATGAGGCAGCGATCCCTTATCTGGAGAGGGCAAATGAGCTGCAGGCCGATATGGAGGGAGCAGACGTAGAGCCGCTGGTGTATCTGGCTCAGGCGTATGCGCATACGGGAGCCGATGAGCTGGCAGCCAGCTGTATGGAGGACGCCATTGCCGTAGAGGAAAGCGTATGGGGAGACGAGAACCAGCTTCTGGAGCTTTATCTGGAATATATGGAGATTCTGAATCTGACCGGGCAGACCAGCGAAATAGAGACTGTCATAGAGGAATGTCCCTATTCCGATATCTGTGCCCAGCTTCTCCCGTACCGGGTAGAGAAGCCCTCCTGCGATGTGCCCGAGGGGACCTATGGCTATTACCTCCGGATGGAGCTGAGCGCGGAATATGGGACGATATATTACACGCTGGATGGGACAATGCCTACGGAGGAGAGCACACGCTATGAACGGCCGATTGAGCTGAGGGAAGAAGGCGAGACGCTTTTGACTGCAGTGGCAGTAAACCAGAAGGGCATGGTAAGCGAGCCGCTTGTGCTGGTATATAAGCTGGATTTCCAGGATGATGCCCAGTAGCGGAGAAGCAGAAATTTTTGTCTGACGCTGTTGAGAGAATGTCCTGGTCGATTTGGGATAGAATACAGGAATCTGAAAGAGAGGAGAAAAATGTTATGGTAAAGCATCTGGTTATGTGGAATTTCAAGGAGGACTTTCCGGAGGAAAAGAAGGAAGAGATGGCAAAGGAGGCAGACGCCAGGCTGAAGGCGCTGGTTGGGCAGATCAAGGGCCTGACCTTTGCGGAGATGAAGCGGAACAGGCTGCCGGGAAGCAGCCACGATCTTCTTCTGGTATCCGATCTGGAGACGGCGGAGGATCTGGAGGGCTATCAGGTACACCCGCTCCATGTGGCGCTTGCGAATGAGGTGATCAAGCCTGCCACCTGCAATAGAGCCTGCTTTGACTACGAGTACTAAGTTTTTTTGCAAATCCCTTCCCTAACCAGTTGAAATCTGGGCGGGATTGGATTATTATATTAAAGATAACAGTTGTCCGGATGAAGCGGCGGCTGTGCTGCGGGGAGGCACCCGCTTGAGACTATACTCCAGGAGGAAGCTTATGTTCAAGATTGTAAAGGCAGAGCAGCTCTCTGCAAGTGTTTACATGAAAGTCGTTGAGGCTCCAAGAGTGGCGAAAGCCTGCGAGCCGGGACAGTTTATTATCGTAAGACTGGACGAGACAGCAGAACGTATTCCGCTGACGATCTGTGATTACGACAGAGAGGCCGGAACGGTGACGATCGTGTTCCAGCCGATCGGCGTATCTACCAGCAAGATGGTAGACCTGAAGGAAGGAGACTATTTCCTTGATTTTGTTGGACCGCTTGGAAAACCGTCCGAGCTGGTGACAGATGATTTTGAAGAGGTAAAGAAGAAAAAGGTGGTTTTCATCGCCGGCGGCGTGGGAACAGCTCCTGTATATCCGCAGGCAAAATGGCTTCACGATCATGGCATCGAATGTGACATTATTGTGGGAGCGCGTACCAAGGATCTGCTGATTCTTGAGGACGAGCTGAAGAGTGTAGGAAATCTCTACCTGTGTACGGACGACGGAAGCTATGGCTTCCATGGCGTTGGAACTGCCATGCTGGAGAAGCTGGTAAGCGAAGGCCATCATTATGATCTGTGCGTAGCCATCGGACCGATGATCATGATGAAATTTGCCAGCCTGACGACCCAGAAGCTTGGAATTCCGTGTGTAGTCAGCATGAACCCGATCATGGTAGACGGAACCGGTATGTGCGGAGCCTGCCGTGTGCTGGTAGGCGGCGAAGTGAAGTTCGCCTGCGTAGATGGACCGGAGTTTGACGGCCACAAGGTAGATTTCGATCAGGCTATGAAGCGTGCGGCCATGTATAAGACAGAGGAAGGCCGGAGATTCCTGGCATACAAGGAAGGAGATACGCATCACGGCGGATGCGGAAATTGCGGAGGTGACAAATAATGGCTGACGTATTAAAGAAAGTACCGGTAAGAGAGCAGGATCCGAAGGTTCGCGCCACGAACTTTGACGAGGTCTGTCTGGGATATAACAAGGACGAGGCAATGGAAGAGGCGCAGCGCTGCCTGGACTGCAAGAAGGCAAAATGTATGGAGGGCTGCCCTGTTCAGATACATATTCCGAATTTCATCAAGGCAGTAAAAGAAGGCGATTTTGCGGAAGCATACCGCGTTATCAGCGAGTCCTCCTCCCTTCCGGCTATCTGCGGACGTGTATGTCCTCAGGAGAGCCAGTGCGAGGGACGCTGCATCCGCGGCATCAAGGGCGAGCCGGTATCCATCGGCAAGCTGGAGCGTTTTGTGGCTGACTGGGCAAGAGAGCAGGGCATGAAGCCGGAAGCTCCGGCCGAGAAGAACGGCAAGAAGGTAGCTGTCATCGGTTCCGGCCCCGCAGGTCTGACCTGTGCCGGCGATCTGGCGAAGCTTGGCTATGACGTGACGATTTTTGAGGCTCTGCACAAGGCAGGCGGCGTACTGGTATACGGTATTCCGGAGTTCCGTCTTCCGAAGGACGGCGTGGTTCTGCCTGAGGTAGAGAATGTAAAATCTCTCGGCGTAAAGATTGAGACAGACGTAATCGTAGGAAAGTCTGTAACCATTGATGAGCTGATGGAAGAAGAAGGCTTTGACGCCGTATTTATCGGCTCCGGAGCCGGACTGCCCAAGTTCATGGGTATCCCGGGAGAGACAGCCTGCGGCGTGTTCTCCGCAAATGAGTACCTGACCAGAAATAACCTGATGAAGTCCTTCGACGAGCATTACGATACCCCGATTGCAAAGGGACACAAGGTGGCCGTAGTCGGCGGCGGAAACGTGGCTATGGATGCTGCACGTACCGCTCTGCGTCTGGGCGCTGAGGTACATATCGTATACCGTCGTTCCGAGGAAGAGCTTCCTGCCCGTGTGGAAGAAGTTCATCACGCAAAGGAAGAGGGCATTATCTTTGATCTGCTGACCAATCCGGTAGAGATCCTGGTAGGCGAGGACGGCTGGGTCAATGGAATCCGCTGCATCCGCATGGAGCTTGGCGAGCCGGATGCTTCCGGAAGAAGACGTCCGGTAGAGGTTCCGGGTTCTGAGTTCGACATGGATGTGGATATGGTTATCATGTCCCTGGGAACTTCTCCGAATCCGCTGATCTCTTCCACCACAAAGGGACTGGAGACAGACCGCAGAAAGTGTATCGTGGCTACCGAGGATGTGGGAGCTACCTCCAAGCCGGGCGTATTCGCAGGCGGAGACGCAGTGACCGGAGCGGCTACGGTTATCCTGGCTATGGGTGCAGGAAAGGATGCCGCAAGAGGAATCCACGAGTATCTGAGCCAGAAATAAAAAATGATGATATGCCTTGCGTGTGGAATGCAGCTTCGCTCCGCATGCGGCATTCTGAAAGGAAAAAGAGCACTGCAAAGAGGTCTGCAGTGCTCTTTTATATCATTGGCGCCGGTGTATAAAGGGAATTTTCCCCGGCATACCGACGCTTTTCTATCCGAAGGAAGACGGGAAAGGAAAAGCAGACATGAAAATCACGATTTTGGGTACAGGAAACGCTCTGGTGACAGAGTGCTATAATACCTGCTATGTGCTTACCAGCGAGGAAGGCCATCTGCTGGTGGACGGCGGAGGCGGCGGTACGATTCTGGTGCGCCTGAAGCAGGCCGGAATCGATCCAAATGAAATCCATCATATTTTCGTGACCCATAAGCATATCGATCATGTGATGGGAATTATCTGGATGATGCGGGTCATCTGCCAGAACATGAATGCAGGAAAATATCAGGATGACGCCTATATTTATGCCCACGAAGAGCTTGCGGAGATGCTTCTGAAGCTGGCAAAGATGCTGCTGAATAAAAAGGAGATTAAGCGAATCGGAGAACGGCTTCACCTGGTGCCTGTGGGGGACGGAGAGAAACGCCGTATTCTCGGGCACGAGTACACGTTTTTTGATATCGGTTCCACGAAGGCAAAGCAGTACGGCTATATGCTGGATCTGGGAGAAGGACGGCGTCTCACCTGCTGCGGAGACGAGCCCTATAATGAACGGGAAAGGAAGTATGCGGAAGGAAGCGCCTGGCTGCTTCACGAAGCCTTCTGCCTGGATGCCCAGGCGGATGTGTTCCACCCTTATGAAAAGCATCATTCGACCGTAAAAGATGCCAGCATGCTGGCGGAGGAGCTGGGTGTGGAAAATCTGCTTCTGTACCATACCGAGGATCAGAATATCGCCCGCCGTCAGGAGCTGTACCGGGCAGAGGGAGAACAGTATTTCCATGGAAGCCTCTGGATTCCGGAGGACCTGGATGTGATTGAGCTGTAGGAGACTTATGAAGATTACCTGTGTTGCCGTAGGAAAAATAAAGGAAAAGTATCTGACAGAGGCCATCCGGGAATATGAGAAGCGGCTTGGCCGTTACTGCAGGCTGGAAATCACAGAGCTGGCGGACGAGAAGACGCCGGACGGAGCCAGTCCGGCAGAGGAAGCTGCCATCCGGGAACGGGAAGGCGAGCGGATTCTCAAGGCCATCAAGGAGGATTCCTATGTGATTGCTCTGGCTATTGAAGGAAAAATGCTGGATTCCGTAGAGCTTTCCAGAAAAATCGAATCGCTGGGAACGGGAGGAGTCAGCCATATCACCTTTGTGATCGGCGGTTCTCTGGGGCTGTCCCCGGCGGTGATGAAGCGGGCGGATTATGCCTTAAGTTTCTCGAGGATGACCTTTCCCCACCAGCTGATGCGGGTGATTCTGCTGGAGCAGATTTACCGGAGCTTCCGGATTATGAAAAATGAGCCGTATCACAAGTAAGTGCGGTTTGGAAGAGAGTGGTCAGTGATGTTCCGTACTCTTTTTGTATGAATGAGAAATCCCCTTAATTGACAAGGAGCGAATAGTCCCCTGTCAATTACTAGTAGAATGACAGGCAAATAAACGAATGGTATCATGAAGAAAAATCAGAGGACAGATAGGAAGTTGGAGAGACAATATGGCCAAGAGGAAAATACCAACAGTCGAAGAATTAAGGGAGTATCTTGAGAAAAAGGATGCATATCTTAAGGATTGTATTAAAAATAATAAAACGGTTGTGATAACCGGTCCTCAATTCCCGGGAGAATCAATCTGGGCAGCCGAAAGTACCTTGCCGTTATTGGAGGCTGCAGAAGCAGTAGGAACATCGAAAGAAGAAATATGGGAATTATGTAGTAAGATTGCAAGTGCAACTCATGCTCCTGTAACAAAAAAGGAATATGAAAGAATGATCCCTTTTGCAGAAAAGCCGGGCACAGTTGATGCAGTACTTAAATTCCTTGAAACCCATATTCCATACTATGATGATAAAAGCAAGAGTTTAAAGTTTGATATCATAGGATATTATTATTGTTACGCGTTGATTTCACTGTCAGATTATAGACAGAAAGACTGTGAGAAGCTCTTATGGGATACCGTCAGTTATTTTATTGAAAAAGATAAGAACAGAGGGACTATTTTGTTACGAAATATGAAGGTATTAGAGCGTACGCGGCCTTTTTTAACGCCAATGAAAGAGAAGCTGGAGGAAGCGCAAAATATATCACTATCATAAGCAGGGGGAGATACAGATGAAGCTGCAAATCAGTAAAAAACTATCGTACACGATCTGTATTTTGGGATGGCTGGCTGCTGCGGTCAGCATCGCCTTCCTTCCGGATTCCATTCCGATCAGCTTTACCGACGGAGTCCCGAGCAAATTTTCCGGCAGCTTTTCGATATTCATGTGGCCGCTGGTGCAGACCATCGTCGTGCTGCTGGGGAAAAACAAAAAAATGCTGCCCGAGCAGATAAAAAATGTTTTCTCCGAGTCGCAGTATAACTGGGCGGTATTTGGAATGAATTGTTTCGTGTTTGTGATGGAGCTGCTGGTCATATATTCGAGTTTAAGATTCATATAAGGGCAGATTCGTTTCAGAATAATGATAGAAAACCAGGCGGCCTGGCAGGAAAGCTCTCCCTGCCAGGCCGCCTGGTTTTGGCTTCAAGAATCATGAAAGCGGTTTTCAGCGCCTTTTTCTTCTGTGGTTTTGTTCGTAATCCTTCAGTGAATCAATGGCCTCCGGCGCCAGGGGAACCAGCGCGATCATGTTGAAAACAGTCATCAGCCCCACTCCGATATCGCCCAGATCCCAGACGGCCTGGTAGGCAGCCAGTCCTCCGATAAAGAGCATCACCAGTGCCAGCACCTTGTAGAGAGTCTGGGAAAGCCAGTTGTCTCCGAACAGGTAGGCGATATTCGGCCGGGCATAGAAGAGGATGCCGATAAAGGTGGAAAAGCTGAAAAGCCAGAGGATTACAGCTATGAAGACGGCGCCGAATTCTCCGATGTGGTACTGCATGGCAGTCTGCAGGAGATCCATGCCCTCCATGCCGTTCGTCAGCGGTTCAGGCGTCAGAAGCATGAGCATTGCAGTGCAGCTGCAGATGAGCAGGGTGTCGATGAAGACGCCCAGAGCCTGCAAAAGGCCTTCCTTGGCCGGATGGCTGATGTCCGCGGCGGCCGCGGCGCAGGGAGCGGAACCGGAGCCGGCCTCATTGGAGAACAGTCCTCTCTTGGCCCCGTTCATGATGACGGCGCCGATGCCTCCGGCCACAGCCTGCCGGATTCCGAAGGCTTCCAGGAAGATGCGCTCAAAGACAGACGGAAGCAGTCCGATATTCCGGATGATGACAAAAAGCGTGATGGCAAAGTACAGGCCTGCCATGACCGGAACCATAACGTCGAGCACCTTGACGGTTGCGTGCTTGCGAAGCACAATCACAGCGGCAAGAATGGTCAGGACGATGGTTGTCCAGATGGGCGGAATATGGAAGGCATTTTCAAAGGCGGAAGAGACGGAATTTCCGATGACCTGGCTGATGCCGCACCAACACAGAAGACCGGACAGGGCAAAAAGCGCCGCGATGACAGAATGCTTCCGTCCCGGTTTTCTGTTCTTTTTCATAAAAAGGGCATGAATATAGTAAGCAGGACCTCCGCGGTATCCGCCGTACAGGGGGTCCTTTTCCTTGTAAAGCTGCGCCAGGGTCGCCTCCACAAAGGCGGTGGAGGAGCCCAGAAGAGCGATAAGCCACATCCAGAAGACGGCGCCTGCACCTCCGGCAGAGATAGCGGCCACCACGCCAATCAGATTGCCCATGCCTACCCGGGTGGCAGTGGAGACAATCAGGGCCTGCACACCGGAGATAGCTCCTTTGTCGGCGGCCTTCTTTTTCTCAAGGGTAATGCGGAGCATTTCCGGGAAAAGACGGAAGGGAAGGCCTTTTGTCCGGATGGTGAAGTAAATTCCTGCCGGGATCAGGATCAGAACCAGAAGGGACAGTCCCAGGCTGCTGCCGCCGGGCAGCGGAATGGTAATCAGATCCCCCCAGAGCAGATTATAGAAAAATGTAATGCTTTTCATGATAAGGCGCCCCCTTTTTCGCTTGTAACTCTTAATTTTTTAGTATATAGTAAATTTATACATTTGTAAAATTGATAATCAGAATATAGTAAATCAAAATACTTCATGGAGGGGTTGCATGGATCTGAAAAATCTGATGACATTTATTCATGTGGCGGAGCTGAACAGCTTCACACGGGCAGGACAAAAGCTGGGCTTTTCCCAGTCTACGGTTTCCTTTCAGATCAAACAGCTGGAGCGTGAGCTCGGAACACAGCTTTTTGAACGGATAAATCATACGGTCGTGCTGACAGAACAGGGACGTGATGTACTGAATTACGCGCATCAAGTCAGCAAGCTGACCCAGGAGCTGGATAAAAGGCTGCAGAATGAGGAAGAGATTTCAGGAAATGTCCGAATTGCCATGGCAGATTCTCTCTGTGACAGTATGCTGCAGGAAGGGTTTGGGGAGTTTCGAGACAGATACCCGGGGATCTCGCTGAAAATCATTACGGCGGGCACGGAAGAAATGTTCCGACTGCTGAACCAGAACGAGGTAGATGCGGTTTTGACGCTGGACAATCATATTTTCCACGCAGAGTATGTCATTGCGAGGGAGGAAAAAGCAGGTGTGCATTTTGTGGCGGACAGCGAAAATCCGCTTTGCAAAAAGGACGAGCTTTTCCCGGAGGATCTGGCGGGCCAGCCGTTTCTTCTGACGGAAAAGGGGATGAGCTACCGGAGGCTGATGGATGAGAAGTTTGCGGAGCTGTCCATGGAAATACAGCCGGTGCTGGAGATCGGAAGCGCCGGCCAGATCTGCTCCCTTGTGGAGCAGGGCGCGGGGATCTCCTTCCTTCCGGATTATGTGACGGAAGAAAAGGTCTGCGCAGGCCGGCTTCGGTACCTTCCGGTAAAACAATTCGAAATCGAGATCTGGAAGCAGCTGCTCTATCACAGGGATAAATGGGTTACGCCTCAGTTGGAATCAGCGCTTGCGTATTTGTCCGAGCGGGAATTCCGCTGAAAACGTACCATCACGAAGGCTGCCAGGACGCCTGCCAGCAGAGAGGTGCCTGCGAAGTTCAGCCAGATTCCTGTAAGTCCGAGGCGCCAGAGAGCCACAATCAGAATCACTGGAAAAAGCAGTGCGACAGACAGGGAAATTACGGTGGCGCCGACAGCATTGCCCACTGCCAGCATATAGCTCTGGACTGCAAAGGAGAACCAGCGCGTCAGATAGGTCAGCGCAAAGAAGCGCAGGGCAGCAACGGCCATTGCAAAATAAGCGGAGGAGGTTTCTCCGATAAAGATCACAGCCAGCTGTCCCGGGAAAACGAAGATCACGAGGGCTGATACCAGAGATACGACGGCGCTGGCTGTGAAGCAGCAGCGTTCAATGGCGCCCACTCGTTTCCGGTCGCCTGCGCCCCAGTTATAGCTGACTGCCGGCTGCAGGGAATCGCACATGCCATAAAGCAGCGGCTGGATAAAGCCTTCCACGTACATCAGGATACCATAGACAGACACGGCAGTCTGTCCTCCCACACGCAGAAGGATCGTATTCAGCAGGATCGATGTGATACGTCCGGCAATGTTATTCAGAAAGTTCGGGCTTCCGCAGGCGATGATCTGCCGGATCATGCCAGAAGAAAAGCGCGGCTTCCGAAACCGGAGCTGAAGGCGTCCGCTGGTGAAGCGGGAAAGGGCCGTCAGAGCGCAGAATGCCATTCCAAGACAGGTAGCCAGGGCTGCCCCCCAGATTCCAAAACGGAAATAATAAAGAAAAACAAATTCAAATCCTGCAATCATTACGGACATTATCACATTCAGAAGCATACTGAAACGGATCTTCCCACAGATACGCAGGTAGTTGTCCATGGCAAACACAATCGTAGTCAGAGGCGAGCAAAGGGCGTAAACGCGCAGATAGCTCACAGCATTTTTAAGCAGCTGACCGTCTGCGCCCATAAGACGCATCAGAGCCGGAGCCCCAGCGAAAAGTATGGCGCCGACAGCCACGCCGGCGAGTACGATCATGAGGCAGGCGCAGGAAAAGATATTGTTGGCTTCCTCATCCTTCCCCTTTCCCAGATTCATGGCGATGGGGACAGAAGAACCCACGCCGATCAGGTCGGCCAGAGCAAAGTTGATAATGACAAAGGGCATGGCCAGGTTCAGAGCGGCGAAGGGCGTCTCGCCGAGAATCTGTCCTACCATCATTCCGTCCAGAAGCTGATAAAGAGCTGAGGCCAGCATGCTGACGGCTCCCGGCAGGGAGGCCATGAAAAACAGCCTTACTGGTGGTGTTTCTGCAAATAAAGTCCTGGATTCCATCGTTCTTAACTCCTTCTGTTTAAAATACTGTGATCAAATTCTTCCTGAAGATGCTTCGTAAAATCTTCCAGAGCCTCCACAAATTTCGGAGAAAACTGCTGAAGCGTGCGCCTCATGGCGGCTGCTTCGGCGGCGTAGATCGGTTCAAGAATCGAGTGGGCATATTCCCGTCCCCTGTCGGTCAGGGTGATGCTTTTTTCTTTCGAACCGTGTTCGCGTATAAGGGCGATATAGCCCTTTTCTGTGCACTCCCGCACAATGGTATTCAGCGTTGTCTTTGGAAACAGATATTCCTCGCAGAGCTGTTTCTGAGAATGAATCTTCCCGTCCCCAAGAGCATAAAAAAGAGCCAGCGTATTATCTTTGATATGAAGGCTTCGGGCGCTTTTGTAGTAGAGTCCGTCGATAATGTTGGTACAGCCCCAGAGCCTGTCTATATATTCCCGTTCCTGATTCAAAATGTCTCCTTTTTTGTGTTTTGCGTTTGTGGGTTTTGTATATGAAAAACAAAATCCGAATTCGTACCGTGTGCCGTAGGCCAGTATAATACGAATTCGGATTAAAGTCAAGCGGCAGATATGTAAAATTTATGTACAGAAATATGTGATATGAATTATAATAAAGAAAGAAGGGAGGGCGAAAATGGAATTAAATATCAATTCGCCTGCATACTATTCACAGGAGTATTGGGTAGATGACGAGATCTATTGGATGTGCAGACAGCTGGCTGCGGCAGTCAGGGAAAATAAATATAGTGATATTATAAATGTAATTGTAGTTTTTGACACCAGGAAATTTTACAAAGGGAACTATCTGGAATGAAAATTCCATCGAATGGATTAAGCGGAGCAGATATCATGAAAAAAGAAAAGAATAGGAAAGCCCGGATAATAAAAGAAATAAAAATAGTCCTGATTGTTCTGACAGTCGGCCTGGTACTCTTTATTGTATTCAATAACCTTCATTTCTCAAAAGCAGTGATCATACAATCTGCCGGAGGGCTGGAGTGGCCTGACGGCAGCTTTATGATAGATACAGAAGACGGGATATATGCCGATTCAGCGATCAATTTTGAAACAGCAAAAGAAAAATGGAATCTTGAGCTTTCCTATGGAGATTCTGTTTTTGTAGTATACATACCATCTTCTCATGAAATCTTTCCTGAACCGGCAGAGATCTGTTTTATGTGGGAACTGTGATAAGGAGGGAAGCAGTGTGAGCTTTCATGGGGAAATTCCATTTAGCATTACAGATGACAGGCATATAGATGTCGATTTTGGGAGTGGGTTTCAGCCAGTCAAAATGGTTCAGATGGAAAAAATTTCATCCGGATTTTTCTCCCGGATCAGCCACATGCCCCCTTGTCAACAGAAGGCAGTATCTGTTAAAATATCCGCAGAGTGTGAAGATATCAGGTCTGTTAAAAGAGAAGCAGGCTCGGAAATAGAAATGGAGCAGATACAGTGAGGGATTTTGAGGCAGAAGAGCGGATAAACCGGGCGCTTCGGGCGCGCAGAAGGGGGGAGATACGAAGGAGAAGAAGGCGCAGGGCAAGGATAAAGCGGGCGCTGGTTCTTGGAGGGACAGGCCTTTGCCTTTTTTTGATTATTCTGGCTGGCGTGGGTCTTGTGAAAGCAGTCTTTGGGCGAGATGCCCAGGCAGCGGAGCAGGCAGAACAGGCAGGAGAAGAAAATGGAAAAGCAGGAGGGGTTTCGGGAGCCCTGGCTTCCACGGGACAGCTACAAAATGCGATTCAGCAGCTGCAGCAGAGCTTTCAGGCAGAGGCGGAAAATGAGATAACGGCGGCGTCTGCAGAGGCTGCGGATTACTCCGTAAACGGACAGGATGCGGCGGCAGCGCTTACGAGCGAAGAGGTTATAAGTACCAGGGCTCTTCTGGTGGACTGGGATACGCGTACAGTGATAGCCCAGAGAGGAGCGGGGGATCGGATCAATCCGGCGTCTATGACTAAGATTCTGACGCTCCTGGTGGCGGTGGAGCATATCACAGATCTGGACGACACCTTTACGATCACAAGGGAGATTACAGATTACAGCTATTCCAATGACTGCAGTGCGGCCGGTTTTGAGGACGGAGAGACTGTGACTGTGCGGGATCTGCTGTACGGGACGATTCTTCCGTCCGGAGCGGACGCGGCGGCAGGCCTGGCCTTCTATGTGTCGGGCTCTCTGGAAGGCTTTGCAGACCTGATGAATCAGAAGCTGGAAGAGCTGGGGCTGTCTGATACGGCTCATTTTACCAACTGTGTGGGGCTTTATGACGAGAACCATTACTGCACGCTGTATGATATGGCGGTAATCCTGGGAGCTGCCATAGACAATGATATCTGCCGGGAGGTTCTGTCAGCTCATATTTATACGACTTCTGCTACGGAGCAGCATCCGGAAGGCCTTGAGCTCTCCAACTGGTTCCTGCGCAGAATCGAAGATAAGGACACTCACGGGACTGTGATGTGCGCCAAGACCGGCTATGTGGTACAGTCGGGCAACTGTGCTGCCAGCTACAGTGTATCCAACAACGGAAAGCAGTATATCTGCGTGACGGCGGATGCGTACAACAGCTGGCGGTGTATTTACGATCATGTAGCTATTTACCAGGAATATACGGAATAGCTCTTTTCTGCCCGCAGACATGAAAAAGGGCAGTCGATTTGCTCGACTGCCCTTATAATCAGCTGATTCATGTTCCTGTTTGGGTTAAATCCTCTGGGATGCATAGACGCCATTCGTCATCATATAACACGGCTATTCCATCCTCGACGTTTGCGTATGGCATTTCCAATTCCTGATTGAAATTAGTTTCCCCGTCCTGCTGCGGGAAAGTGTCGGTATAAGAGGAGGTGTATCCGATGATCGCACTTTCATCTACTTCTGCCGGCATTGAATCTGAAGTCAAAACATAGATTTCACCATTTACCATAATTGCCGCCGGGTAGTCCGTTTCTGTATCTGTTGTCGTGCAGCCGGCTAACCCGCACACAGAAATCAGTATCAATATAGCTGCTACAAACTTTCTCACAGTATATATCCCCTCCTTTATTATAAGTACAATAAGCTTTTATCTAAACGCAAAATTTTCTGTGATGTTCCTCATAATTATTATAAAATACAAAAATGTTTTCTACAAGACATGATAAACCAGTTCATCAAGCCTTTTGGGAAGTCGGGAAATACCGTTTGGTGAAAGCAATGGAGCTTAGCTGTCACTGCTTATCTTGAAAAGGGAGGCCAGACGGATTTCATTGACGAATTTGAGTAAAGATCATATAATGGTAGCTGTGAATTTGTTGAAAAAGGAAATTTCAGGAAAGGAAGCGGCTTAAATTAATCGATGCAGAAGGAACTGGACTATTTCACGATTGAACATTCATACGGCGGAAACCAGGACTGGTTCTGGGATCCGATGATGAAGATAGGCGGATGCGCGGCGCTGACAGCCTGCGACAGCTGCATCTATCTGGACTGCTATAAGGGAACGAAGGGACTTTATCCCTTTGAGAAAACGGCTCTTACAAGGAAGGATTATGTTCGCTTCGGGATGCAGATGAAGCCTTATCTGAGACCGAGGAGAAACGGAGTGGATGCTCTGGAAATCTATATGGAGGGCTTTGAAAAATACCTGGCTGACCGGGGATGCGCTTCGATTAGAATGAAGCCCCTTGCCGGTACAGAGGCGGTTTCCCGGGCAAAGGAAGCGCTGGCAGCGCAGATCGACCGGGGCTTTCCTGTGCCCTGCCTGGTGCTGAAGCATAAAAATCCCATGTTTAAGGACTATGTCTGGCACTGGTTTCTGCTGACCGGCTACGATACGGCCGGGGACAGCTGCATGGCGAAGGCGGTCACCTACGGCGAATGGCAGTGGCTTGATATGGACGAGCTGTGGGATACAGGCTTTGAGAAAAAGGGCGGACTGATCCTGTATGATATGGATTAGGCGGCAGTCAAATTCAGAAAGGCGGGATAGTGAAGCATGGAGGAAGAGGCGCGCATCCGGGAAATCCTGGACTATTACAGAGCCCAAAGGGACCGGGGCGATCAGTCTGTGATCGCAGAGCTGCTGAGAGAGCTCCAGGAGGTCCAGGGGTATCTGACGCCGGAGCTGAAAAAAGAAGCGGCAGAGGCAGCGGGGGCTTCAGAAAAGCTGATCCATATTTTGGTGCAGCGGTATCCTTCCCTGAAGGAAAGTCCTTTTGCACATGAAATACTGGCCTGTACAGGGGAGCGCTGCGGGAACCGGGAAGGAGCCAGGCTGCTCCAAGAGATCCGAAAGGAGCTGGAAATCGGAAAGGACGGCCTTTCCGGCGATGGACAGGTAATGCTCCGGACCCGGAGCTGCCTGAAGCGGTGCAGAACCGCTGTCAATATGGACATAGACGGCGTTCCGTACACAGGCCTGACGCCGGAGACCGGGCTGGAGCTGGTGAGAAGCATCTGTAAGAAAAATAAATAGAAGAAAAAGGAGAACTGTAAAATGAGTATCAGAATCGGAATTTTAGGGTATGGAAATCTTGGCCGGGGCGTGGAGTGCGCAGTAGCGCAGAATCCGGATATGGAGCTGAAAGCGGTATTTACCAGAAGAAATCCGGAGGATCTGAAAATCTGGTCCGAGACGGCAGAGGTATTAAATGTGTCTGAGCTGGAGAGCTGGAAGGACAAGCTGGACGTGCTGATCCTCTGCGGCGGCAGCGCGACGGATCTGCCGGAGCAGACGCCGGAATGCGTCCGGTACTTCAATGTGGTAGACAGCTTTGACACCCATGCAAAGATTCCGGAGCATTTTGCGGCGGTGGACGCAGAGGCGAAGAAGAGCGGGAAGGTAGCGGTGATCTCTGTAGGCTGGGATCCGGGCCTGTTTTCCCTGAACCGCATGTACGCGAATGCGATTCTTCCGGAGGGAAAGGATTATACCTTCTGGGGCCGCGGCGTAAGCCAGGGACATTCTGACGCAGTGCGCCGGGTGCCGGGTGTGAAGGATGCCAGACAGTATACGATTCCGGTGGAGAGCGCACTGGAAGCAGTACGTGCAGGAAAGAACCCGGAGCTTTCCACGAGAGAGAAGCACTTAAGAGAGTGCTTTGTAGTGCTGGAGGAAGGCGCTGATCCGGCTAAGGTGGAGCAGGAAATCAAGACTATGCCGAACTATTTTTCTGATTATGATACGACGGTGCATTTTATCAGTGAGGAAGAGATGAAGCGGGATCACAGCCGGCTTCCCCACGGCGGCTTTGTGCTCAGAAGCGGCGTGACCGGGCGGGAAAAGGAAAATCATCATCTGATTGAATATACGCTGAAGCTGGATTCCAATCCGGAGTTTACCTCCAGTGTTCTCGCAGCTTATGCAAGAGCTGCGTACCGCATGGCGCAGGAAGGCATGACCGGCTGCAAGACGGTCTTTGACGTCGCGCCGGCCTACTTAAGCCCGAAGAGCGGTGAAGAGCTTCGCGCTTCCATGCTGTAGTGCGTTACACGGCAGACTGTGGCGGAAAAAGACATGAACGAAGAGCTTAAGAAGAAAATCGAGGAAGAAATCACACAGTTTCCGATCTGTGAGTATGCCTTTATCCGGCCGGAGGAAATTCCGTTTTCTGAAAGGGTGCGCTATATCTGCGAGACCGAGTGTCCCAGATATGGAACCTCCTGGGCCTGTCCGCCCGCAGTGGGAACCCTGGAGGAGTGCCGCAGGCGCTGCCTCGCGTTTGAGGACGGCTTTATCTTTACGACTGTGTCAGAGGGGGCCGATCTGGAAAATATGGACGCGATGCTGGCTATGCGTACGGATCATGAGAAAATCACCCGCCGGATTGTGAAAATGTTTCGGGAAGAGTGCCGGGAGGTACAGGCCTTTTCCACAGAATCCTGCGCCATCTGCGAACATTGCGCCTATCCGGACGCCCCCTGCCGCCATCCTGGCTATATGCTTCCCAGTGTGGAGGGCTATGGCATCCTGGTGACGGAGCTGGCAGAGAAGCATGGGATGTCGTTTCTGAATGGCAGCGATGTGGTGACCTGGTTCAGCCTGATACTGTATACGGCGAAGGAGAATATGCGATGAAAACCATTTATTTTGAAAAGGATATTCCGCGGATTCTGATTACCAAATTTGCGGCCCGCTTCTGCAGGCCGCTGCTTTTTACGGGACTGAACGCGGTAAAATATAATAAAAAGCTTCCGAACGCGCCCCTTCCGGGACCGGACTGGGTGCGGGTGAAAAATACCGCCTGCGGTGTCTGCGGGACAGATGTGAGCTTCTTTTTGGCAACCACAGGGACCTCCTCGGCATTTGAGCCGATTCCAGGGTCAGCCAGAACCTATATGGGCCATGAGAATGTGGGTGTCGTCGTGGAGACAGGCCCCAGCGTGACGAAATTCAAGGCAGGCGACCGGGTTACGATTCGTGAGTATATGTCCGGCTGCGGCAACAAGGGCATCAAGCCGCCCTGTAAATATTGTGCCGAGGGAAATTATAATCTCTGCCTGAATTATGGGGAGCCAAGTCCCTTAAAGCTTCCTGATACGGGAGCCGGCATGGGCGATTACTTTCTGGCGCCGGAGCAGCAGCTCACGAAAATCCTAGACGAGCTGACGGACGATCAGGCGGTGCTTTTGGAGCCCTCCTGTGTGTCTGTACATTCTGTCCTGATGGACCGGCCGAAGAAGGGGGAAAAGATTCTGGTCTACGGCTGCGGCATGATTGGGCTTGGGATTGTGCAGGCTCTGAAGATCGTTCAGCCTGACTGTGAGGTCTGGGTGACGACGCGCAAAAAGGCAAGGCAGCAGCTTGCGAAAAAGCTGGGTGCGGATCACATCCTGTCCGGTGACATCTATGAGGAGACAGCCAGGGCCACAGGCGGAAGCCGGGTTTACACAGGCATGAATAAGAATAAAATGTTTTTTGGCGGCTTTGACCGGGTCTACGACTGTGCCGGAGGCGGAAAGGCAAACACACTGTGCTGCCGGCTTCTGGCGCCCAGAGGAACCTATATGAAGGTGGGCCACCATATGGCGGCAGTGACCTATGACGAGTCCCCGGTCTGGTGGCAGGAGCTGAAAATCATCGGCGTAGATGCACACGGCATGGAGGAGTGGCAGGGCAGACGGCTTTATACCTTTGACCTGGTTCAGGAATGGATGCGTGACGGAATCTATAAGACAGACGGCTTTATTACGCACCGTTTTCCGCTGGACCGCTATAAGGAAGCCTTTGCGGTGGCTCTGAAAAATCCTCCGGAGCTCATCAAGATTGTTCTGGACTGCACGAAATAGCGCGGAATAGAAAAAGGGAAAACAGCATATAGTAGGGGTAAGGAAAGCAAAGGTCCGGGTTTCATGAGCTTTAAGGAACGAGCAGCGGACGCTTTGAATCTGCCGAAAGATCTGACGCTCGGAGCAGTGATTATGACCATTACCGGAAAGCATGAGGCTTATGTGGAGAACTACATGAGCCTCATTGAATATACGGAATGCCTGATCCGGATTCAGACCAGGACCTGTAAGCTGGAGATTCATGGCGCGCATCTTTACATCGCCTATTATACCAATGACGAGATGAAGATTACCGGGGAGATTCAGGAGGTGAAATATTGCTGACAGCATTTTTCCGTTACCTGAAGGGATATGTGAGGGTCCGCCTGAAGGGCTATTCACCGGAACGGTTTCTGAATCTGTGCAGGGCCCGGAGCATTGAAATCTGGGACTTAAGGAGCAGCGGCCTTACTTATGAAATGAATCTTGGCATCCGGGATTTCCGGAAGCTGAAGCCCTTAAGGAAGAAGGCAAGAGCTCATGTGGAAATCATAGAGCGCCACGGCCTTCCGTTTTTTTTGCATCGTAACCGTAACCGAAAAATGTTTCCTGTGGGAATTCTGCTCTGCGTGGCCTTTCTGTATGTAATGTCGCTTTATATCTGGAATATCCATATAGAGGGGAATTATTCCAGGACTACGGACGTGATTCTGGATTACCTGGAAACCGAGCAGGTGGTTCATGGCATGAAAAAGAGCCAGGTGGACTGCAAGGAGATTCAGTCCATGATCCGGCTGGAATTTCCGGATATTATCTGGGTATCCGCGGAGGTGAAGGGAACGAGGCTTCTGATCCGCGTTAGGGAAAATATGGATACCGGGACAGAGGAGGCTTTGGAGGAGCCGGCGGAGAAAACAGATCTGGCGGCAGCCCGGTCCGGCGTCGTTACCAGCGTGCTGGTGCGGAGCGGCAAGGCCCTGGTACAGGCGGGGGATGAGGTGGAGAAGGGGCAGCTTCTGGTTACCGGCCGGCTCGATATCATGAGCGATTATGGGGAGGTGACCGGTTATCAGTACACGGCTGCCGACGCGGATGTGTATGCAAGAACGGAATACGAATATGACGACGAGTTTCTTTTATCTCATGAGGAACGTCATTTCACAGGAAAAAAACGGTATGGCTTTTATCTTCGCCTGGGAAACCGGAGGCTGGCTTTTGAAAAAAAGCCGGGATTTTCGGACTATACGACGCTGCAGACGGAATATCCGCTGCGTCTGACAGAGAATTTCTATCTGCCTCTTTCATTTGGAACGATTTTCTATGAAGAATATGAGACTTATACGGAAAACTATACGATAGAGGAGGCAAGACTGCTTGCTGAGACGAATCTGAACGGGTTTCTGGAAAATTTAATGGAAAAAGGGGTTCAAATTGTTGAAAATAATGTTAAAATAGAAGTCAGCGGCAGTCTCTGCCGGGCTTCCGGGACGATAGCGGCGCTGGAGGAGATCGGCGAAGCCGTGCCCACAGAGATTCTGGAGGATCCGGTTCAGGCGGAGAGGCCCGAGGAAGAGTAAAAGGATTGTAAGAGGTGCAGTATATTTGAGCAGTATTGTCGAAAAAATTCTGGATGTGCCGGCCGAGCATGAGAGCAATGTGTTTGGTCAGTTTGACAGCCATATCAAAAAAATAGAGCAGACGCTGAAGGTGTCTGTGGTGGCCCGGGACGGGGCTGTAAAGATTCTTGGGCCTGCCGGGAATACCCGGCAGGCTGCCAGGGTCTTTGAGCAGCTTCTGGAGCTTTCCCGCCGGGGAAATGTGATTCAGGAGCAGAACGTGGACTACGCTCTGGCGCTGTCCATGGAAGGGCAGGAGGAGGCTCTGGTGGAGATCGACAAGGATCTGATCTGCCATGCCATGAACGGAAAGCCGATTAAGCCGAAAACACTGGGACAGAAAAAATATGTGGACATGATCCGCAAAAATATGATTGTGTTTGGGACAGGCCCTGCCGGTACGGGTAAGACCTATCTTGCCATGGCTATGGCGATTACAGCCTTTAAGAACAACGAGGTGAGCCGGATTATCCTGACCCGCCCGGCGATCGAGGCGGGAGAGAAGCTGGGCTTTCTGCCCGGAGACCTGCAGAGCAAGGTGGATCCGTACCTGCGGCCTCTGTATGATGCCCTGTACCAGATCATGGGAGCGGACAGCTTTGTAAAAAATATGGAAAAGGGCCTGATCGAGGTGGCTCCTCTGGCTTATATGCGGGGGCGCACGCTGGATAACGCTTATATTATCCTGGATGAGGCGCAGAATACGACGCCGGCGCAGATGAAGATGTTTCTGACCCGTATCGGTTTTGGCTCCAAGGTCATTGTGACAGGAGACGCCAGCCAGAAGGATCTGCCCTCCGGGACCCGTTCCGGCCTGGAGGTGGCCATGAGGGTGCTGGCGAAGGTAGAGGACATTGGCTTCTGCGAGCTGACCAGCAAGGACGTGGTGCGCCATCCTCTGGTGCAGAAAATTGTACAGGCCTATGATAATTATGAGAGAGCCCAGGAAAAGCGGAGCTCCAGAAAGGAACGCTATGACAATCAACGTAGAAGATGAGAGCGGCATCAGCCTGCCGGGTGTAGATATCAAGGGCACAGCCGGGCGCGTGATTGAAGCAGCTCTCGATTATGAGGGCTGCCCTTACGAGACGGAGGTCAACCTGCTCCTGACGGACAACAAAGGAATCCGGATCCTGAACCGGGAACACCGGCATATCGACCGGCCCACAGACGTGCTCTCCTTTCCGATGCTGAGCTTTGATGCTCCGGCAGACTTTTCTGCCGCAGAGGAGGCTGAGCTGGACTGCTTCAATCCGGAGACCGGGGAGCTGGTTCTGGGAGATATCATTATCTCTGTGGAAAAGGTGATGGAGCAGGCGGAAAAATATGGGCACAGCCGGGAACGGGAATATGCGTTCCTGATTGCCCACAGCATGCTGCATCTGATGGGATATGATCATGAGGCTCCGGAAGAGGCGAGGGTCATGGAGGAAAGGCAGGCGGCGATTCTGGAAAGCCTGCAGATATTCCGATGATGAAGCCGTCTTTGGGTTCGTCCCGGTTTCCACGCCTGGCGCTGCTGATTGCGCTGATAAGTCTTTCGGGCGCCGCAGCCTCCGGCTGCGGGCATACGGCAGGACAGGCGCCGGAAACACAGGAGGAAGGGCAGGAAGCGGCGCAGGACAGCTTTGATACAGAGGCGGAGGTAATTGCAAAAGAGGATGCAGAGCTTTCCGGAGGACTGACCGCACATACAGTGCCGGAGCGCGAGGTGGTGGATGGAAAGGTCCGGAGCTATTTTACAGGGGAATGGATAGACGAAGAGCTGGGAACGCAGCGCCCTCTGGCCGTGATGCTGAATAACACTTCGGCAGCTCTCCCCATGTCCGGTGTTTCAAACGCTTCTGTGATTTACGAATGCCCGGTAGAAGGGCGCATTACCCGATGGATGGGAATTTTTGAGGACTGGAGAGATTTGGAGCGGATTGGCTCTGTCCGGAGCTGCCGTCTCTATTATCTTCATTTTGCGCAGGAATTTGATGCTGTCTATGCTCATTTCGGACAGGCCAGCTATGCGAAGGAGGCCCTGAACAGCGGCGAATTCGATGTGCTGTCCGGGGCGACCAAGGGAATAGACGATCCGGCTGCGGCTATGTATGGAAGGATTTCCCGTCCTGGCAGGGCCACAGAGCATACGCTCTATGCTTTCCCGGACGGGATCGAGAAGGATATCGAAAGAAAAGGCTTTGATATGGAGATGCCGGCGGACTATCCTGGAAAGTTCCGGTTTGCGCAGACCGGAGAGCCTGCGGAGTATGAGGGCTATCCGGAGGCCACAGTCTTAAAGCCTGGCGGAAATGGCGGAAGGAACGGCTTCGGCGGCGTAAAGGCTGTATTTGAGTACAATCCTGCCGACCGGAAATATTACCGCTCGACCTATGGAAGTCCTCATGTGGATGAACTGACTGGGGAGCAGGTAGCGGTGACGAATGTGATCTTCCAGTTCTGTGACGGCAATGTGCTGGACGCCAAGGATTATCTGCATTTTGCCTCCCAGTCTCAGGGAAACAGGTGCACGGTTTTTACAAATGGAAAAAGGATCGAGGGCTATTGGAGCAATCCGGGAGAGCTTGGGACTCCGGCCTGCTATTATGACAAGAACGATCAGGAAATTACGCTCAATACGGGAACCACGTTTATCTGTATCATTTGGAATGATTATGCGGAGGATGTGGTGATCGAATAAGGAAAAAAGAATGGGAAATAAAAAAGGTTCAAAGGGCTCTAATTTTATCATGCAGGGAGGCATTCTGGCTGCGGCGTCTATCATCAGCCGTATTATCGGAATGCTCTACCGGCTTCCGGTCACGAATATCATCGGGGATCAGGGCAACAACTATTATTCTGCGGCCTACGAGGTTTACAATATTATTCTGTTGATTTCCTCCTACAGCCTTCCCCTGGCCGTGTCAAAGGTGGTATCGGCAAAGGCAGCCATGGGAGAACACAGGGACGCCTGGCGTTCGTTCAAGGCTGCTTTATGCATGTCCCTGGTAGTAGGGCTTCTGGCCTCTGCGTTTACCTTTTTCGGTGCGGGCTTCCTGACAGGGACTGTGCTGAACACGCCGGAGAGCGAGCTCTGCCTGAAGGTGCTGGCCCTGGCGATCTTTGTGATGGCGGTTATGGGTGTGCTCCGGGGATTTTTCCAGGGAATGGGAACGATGATGCCGACGGCTGTTTCCCAGGTCATAGAGCAGCTTGTAAATGCGGTAGTCAGCATTGCGGCAGCCAGCATGCTGTTTTCCTATGGGACCTCCCTTGACCAGGCAAAGGGAATCACAGACGGCACGGGCGGCGCAGTCTACGGAGCCGCGGGAAGCACCCTTGGCACGAGCCTTGGCGCTGTGGCCGGCCTTCTTTTCCTTGTGATTGTCATGCTGATGTACAACCGGGTTCTGCAGAAGAATCTCCGGAAGGATCATGCAAGCGAAAATCAGAGCTACGCCAGCATCATCCGGATTCTGGTGCTGACGATCGTGCCTGTGATTCTGAGCACTGCCGTCTACAATATCAGCGGCTTTGTCGATCAGGGCGTCTTTAAATTCCTGATGCTTGACGTCCAGAATATGGACAGAGAAACGGTGGAGGTCTACTGGGGCATTTATGTAGGAAAGTACAAGCTTCTGACGAATGTGCCTATCGCGGTAGCCTCTGCCCTGTCTGCTTCTGTGATTCCGGCGCTCACGAGAGCCCGCATGGCAGGAGACCGGGGGGCGATGCGCCGGAAGACAGAGGGAGCTATCCGTATGGTGATGCTGATCTGTATCCCAAGTGCATTCGGACTGACTGCTCTGGGCGGACCGATTCTCGATCTCCTGAACTGGAATACAGACCCTTCGGCTCCCATGATGTTTCTGATTGGTTCTGCGGCTGTGATTTTCTACGGACTGTCCACTCTGACGAACGGAATCCTGCAGGGAATCGATCATATGCAGATTCCGGTGCGCAATGCGGTGATTGCGCTGGTGTCTCATCTGGCTCTGCTGATTGTGCTTGTTCAGTTTGCGGGGATTCATATTTATGGCGTGGTGATTGCCTATATGTTCTTTGCCCTCCTGATGTGCATCCTGAATGGAATGGCGATCCGGAAATATCTGCATTACCGGCAGGAGATCCGGCGGACCTTTCTGATTCCGGGCGTATCGTCGCTGATTATGGCTCTTTCAGTCTGGCTTCTCCATACGCCTCTTGAGAATCTGATGGGAAATAAACCCTCGACCGTGCTCTGCCTGGTGCTGGCAGTGCTGATCTATGGATTCTTCGTCCTGTTTCTGCGGGGAATTACAGAGGAAGAGCTGCGGGCGTTCCCCAAAGGGGGAATGCTGGTGCGTGTATTAAAGAAAATCAGGCTGATGTAGGACGGAGGAAAAGCAGAGCCGTTTTGGCAGGGTCAGATTTTGGGGAGGTGTGGCCGTGAAGCCCAAAAACAGGATACGGAAAAAAAGAGCTTTTATGGTGTGCCTTTTGTCGGCTGTCTTATGCCTATCCTCCGGGCTCCCTTCCCGGGCGGAGGCAGAAAGACAGCAGAAGGATGAAATCAGCGAGTATGGCACCTACAGGGTCGGAGAGAGGGAGACCGGGCAGGTGGATCTGCTGACGGGACGGCTCTGCCTGGAGCAGACAGATCTTCCGGGCGGGAAGGAAAGCCCGGTGGAGTTTGTGCGCTATTATGTTTCGGGAAGTACATACAGTGAGGACGAGGACAATCCTGCCGGAGCAGGGATGTATTGGACCCATAATTATTGTTATTCTGCGTCTGTATATGAGGGGGATATTGTCATTCAGCTTCCGGGAGAGCTTAGCCAGAACTGGCAGAAGGTGTATGCAGAAGGGTGGATTTCGACAAATGCTCCTTCCTATACCCTGGAGGAGCAGGGGGATGGCTACCTTCTGACGGGGCCGGACGGGGAAACGGTCTTTTTTCACAGGAGCGGGCTGGCGACTGAGCTTACCGGGGCGGATGGAGAGACGGTAAAGCTTTCCTATGAGGACGGAAAGCTCTCAAGAGCCGACCTGGAGGACGGATATCTGGAGTTTGAGTTCTCCGGCGACGCTCTTACTGCTGTGACAGACAGCGCCGGGAACCGAATTCTTTACTCTCATAATGAGGATGAGAACCTCATTTCGGCATTTGTGGAGGATGGCTGGTCCCTTCAATATTTTTACGATGACAGTGTCACGGATGGGGAAAGACTGGTATCGGTAACCAATGAAGAGGGCAGGGAGATTTTGAGCGCAGAATATGAACTGATTTCAGACATGTCTGTGTCCTATGGCCAGTCTGTGGTTTATCTGGAGACAGAGACGCAGCCGGCCTGTACCTTCTCCTATGAGCATTACAATGGAATTCATACCTGTACCTATGCAGACGGGAGCACGCTGGCTGTCACCTTTGATCAGAATACGACTCAGCCTGAATATTATCTGTGGAGCTGGTACGACTCTCAGGGAGCAGTGATGCGCCGGATGCAGACCTCTGCACAGAAATATTGAGCCCAGGCTGGAGTGGCCCTGATTCCCCGGGCCGAGCCTGATTATAAACTCCTCCTTTTTTGTCCATACTAGACATAAAAAGGAGGGTTTTTTATGGCGAAGAAAATTCTGGCCGGCTGTCTGGCCGCAGTGATTCTGATCGGCCTTGCCTGGTATGCCGGTTTTCTTCACTCTGATAAGCAGGCAAAAAGGGAACAGTCCGAGCTCTGGCAGGAGCTTCGCAGTCTGGCCGGACGCATTGAGGCGCAGGAGGAGCAGCAGGCAGAGGCCAGGCAGCTTCAGGAGGAAAGGACGGAGGCCTCTGTGGATCCTGACGGGGTCGTGAATGAGCAGGACAGCCATGAATATTATCTGGTGGAGGAGGACGGGCGTGTCACGATCTACCGGATTGACAGGGAAACGCTCTTTGAATACACAGGAATTACGACGGAGTCGCTCCCGGAGCAGCTTCAGGAGGAGATTTCCCACGGAAAACGGATCAGCGGAGAGAAGGAATTGTATGATTTCTTGGAGAATTACTCCAGTTAAACTTGCTATTCTTTGAAGAATAGTGTAAAGTTAGGAAAGAAATGCAAAAAAGACTAAAGGACAGGGACAAAAGAGTATGGAAGACAAGATACTGGACGCGCAGTACAGAGCGGAGCTTAAAAATAAAAGGCGGATTGTAGTAAAAATAGGCACCTCATCTCTGATCCACCCGGAGACAGGCGGGCTGGACCTGATTAAGGTGGAGCATCTGGTCCGGGAATTGACAGATCTGAGAAATAAGGGAAAGGATGTCATTCTCGTGACGTCCGGCGCCATCGGAGTAGGAAGCAAGGCGGCCGGTTTCCAGGAAAAGCCGGAACGTATTTCTCTGAAGCAGGCATGCGCAGCCATTGGCCAGGCACGCCTGATGATGATTTATCAAAAGTTTTTTGCTGAGTATAACCAGGTGGCGGCCCAGGTTCTGATGACCCGGAACACCATGCTGAATGCCAATAACCGCAAAAACGCTCAAAACACCTTTGAAGAGCTGCTGGCGCTGGGAGCAGTTCCCATTGTGAATTCCAATGACAGCATCTCTACCTTTGAGATTCTGCACGGGGATAACGATACGCTGTCGGCAGTCGTGGTTTCTCTGGTGGGAGCGGATCTTCTGATTCTGCTTTCAGACATCAACGGACTTTATACGGACAATCCGAGCACGAATCCCGATGCAAAATTTGTTCCCTTTGTGGATACGGTGGACGACGAGCTGATGGGAATGGGAAAAGGCTCAGTGAGCGGCGTGGGAACGGGAGGTATGGCGACCAAGCTGATCGCGGCAGAGCTGGCTACTTCCGCAGGCGCAGATATGGTAATTGCAAATGGAAGAGACATGAATGTAATTCATAAGATTATAGACGGTCAGCCCTATGGAACCTTTTTCTGTTCCAATGAGGACGAGGCATTTGAACTTAAGCGGTTTCTGAAGGAGCATTTTTATGAGTAAAGCCGGAATGATTCTGGAAGGCGGCGGCACCAGGGGCGTGTTTACAGCCGGAGTACTGGATTACTTTATGGAGCAGGGATTGTATCTGCCCTACGTCATCGGGGTGTCGGCAGGAGCCTGCAACGCGGTAGACTATGTGTCCCGGCAGCCGGGCCGGATGAAGGTCTGCACCATCGATTTTCTGGAGGCAGGCAGCTATATCGGGCTGAAATCCCTGATCCGGACCCACAGCCTGTTTAATATGGATCTGATTTTTGACGTGTTTCCGAATAAGCTGATTCCTTTTGATTACGATACCTATTTTTCATCGGGAACCACCTGCATCCTGACGGCGACCAACTGTCTGACAGGAAAGGCAGCATATCTGACGGAGAATTCTGACCGGCAGAGGCTGATGGCAATCTGCAGGGCTTCCTCCAGCCTTCCCATTGTGTCCCGGATGGTGGACGTAGATGGGGTTCCGATGCTGGACGGGGGACTGGCGGATTCTGTCCCGATTCGGAAGGCGCTTCATGACGGCGTGAAGAAAAATATAGTAATTCTGACCAGACAGGAGGGGTACCGAAAGGCTCCTGCAAAGAAAACCCTGAAAATGGCCCGGATTATGTATTCCAAGTACCCGAACCTGATCAAGGCCATTAAGTACAGGGCCTATTTCTATAATAAAACCATGGAGCTTCTGGAGGATCTGGAGAGCAGAGGACATGTGTTTGTGATCCGGCCGCAGATTCCGGTGATTAAAAATACCGAAGACCGGGTGGAGGTGCTGACGAACTTCTATAACCATGGATATGAGTACGCGAAGGATATCTTCGAGCAGGCGGCAGCCTACCTGCACTGGGATGGAAAGGACAAGGAGAGAGCATGAGCATAGATGAAAAAAAGATTGCCCGTATCAACGATCTTTACCGCCGTTCCAAGGCGGAGGGGCTGACGGACGCTGAGAAGCAGGAGCAGAAGCTTCTGCGCCTGGAGTATATACAGGCGATCCGCGCCAACCTGAAAAGCCAGCTGAATAACATTGACATTCAGGAGAAGGACGGCAGCGTTTACAATCTGGGAGAGAAATATGACATTGATAAGAAATACAGCGGGAACTGAAGCATATTCCGCGGACGATGAGATGAAGCAGAAAAAAAAGGCGCTCCGCAGAGAGATTCGCGCGCTCCGGGCGGCCCATTCCGACGAAGAGATTCACGCGATGAGCCTGAAGGTGCTGGAGCAGGTGAAGGCCCTTCCGGAATACCAGGAGGCGGAGACGCTCTTTGTCTATGTGGACTGCAAGCATGAGACGGAGACCTCGGATTTGATCCGGCAGGCCTGGGCGGACGGGAAAAAGACAGCCGTGCCGAAGGTCATTGGCGAAACTATGAAATTTTTCTATATTACTTCCCTGGAGAACGATCTGGAGGAAGGCTATTTCGGCATCCGGGAGCCCTATGAAAAAAATCCGGCAGATGAAGCGGCAGACAGGGAAGGAAGCCTGATGCTCATGCCGGGCGTGGCGTTCGACGAAGCGCGCCACCGGATCGGGTATGGAGGAGGCTTCTATGACCGGTATCTGGAGGCTCATCCGGGACTGCGCACGGCGGCTCTGGCCTTTGAATTTCAGGTGAAGGCAGAGGTTCCCTTTGAAAAATTCGACATTCTTCCGGGAAGGATCGTGACGGAGAAGCGGGTAATATAAAAATACAGCGCGCAGCTTTTCATTTTGCGCGGGAACAGGAGGACACAGATGACGCTGGAACAGATAGGCCAAAGGGCAAAAGAGGCGGAGCCATCACTCCGTGTGATGAACCAAGAGCAGAAGGATCAGGTGCTGCTGCGCTGCGCAGAGTATCTGGTACGGGATACAGATTTTATTCTCAATGCCAATGAAGCCGATATGGAAAATGGGAAAAAACGCGGCATGAAGGAAGGACTTCTGGACCGGCTGAAGCTGACACCGGAGCGGATAGAGGGCATGGCTGAGGGACTGCGCCAGATTGCAGAGCTTCCGGATCCGATTGGTGAGGTGATCTCAGAATGGACCCCGGAAAACGGCCTGGACATCCGAAGGGTACGTGTGCCTCTTGGCGTAATCGGAATCATCTACGAGGCCAGGCCCAATGTGACGGCGGACGCCTTTGGCCTCTGCTTCAAGACAGGCAATCCTGTGGTGCTGCGCGGAGGCAGCGATGCAGTCCATTCCAACAAGGCCATTGTAGAGGTGATTCAAAAGGCCCTGGCAGACTGCGGTTCCCTGCCCTTTGCAATTCAGCTTCTGGAGGATACCAGCAGAGAGACGGCTGCGGCTTTTATGAAGCTGAACCGGTACATAGACGTGCTGATCCCGAGAGGAAGCGCAGGGCTGATCGCCACGGTAGTCAACAACAGCACGATTCCTGTCATTGAGACGGGCTCCGGGAACTGCCATGTCTATGTGGATGATGCTGCCGACCTTCAGATGGCGGCAGATATTGTATACAATGCGAAGACCCAGCGGATCGGCGTCTGCAACGCCTGTGAATCCCTGGTAGTGCACCGGAAGATCAAGGATGCCTTTCTGCCTATGCTGGCGGAAAAGCTTTCTGCAAAGCAGGTGGAGCTTCGGGGAGACGAGGCGGCCAGGGAGGCGGTTCCTTCCATGATCGAGGCCACGGCGGAAGACTGGGGCACAGAGTACCTGGACTATATCCTCTCTGTAAAGACTGTGGACAGCGTGGAGGAGGCTATCGCCCATATCAACCGGTACAATACAGGCCATTCCGAGGCTATTATCACGGAAAATAAGGAGCATGCGGAAAGGTTCTTAAGAGAGGTGGACGCTGCGGCGGTCTATGTCAACGCTTCCACCAGATTTACAGATGGCTTTGAGTTTGGCTTTGGCGCGGAGATCGGCATCAGCACCCAGAAGCTTCACGCCAGAGGGCCCATGGGGCTGGAGGCCCTTACCTCCTACAAATATGAGATATATGGCCACGGCCAGGTAAGGGGGTAGCGCATGAGAGTCATAGCAGGAACAGCCCGCAGCATGCCGCTTCGATGCATTGAGGGCCTGGACACCCGCCCGACGACGGATCGGATCAAGGAGACGCTATTCAATATGCTGCAGCGGGAGATCCCGGGCTGCCGGTTTCTCGACCTGTTCGGCGGCAGCGGAGCCATCGGGATTGAGGCCTTAAGCCGGGGCGCAGATTTTGCCGCCTTTGCCGAGAACAATAAGAAGGCCTATGAGTGTATTCTCGACAATCTGGCCTTTACAAGGCTTGCAGACCGCTCCAGGGTATTTTTCATGGATGCGCTTGGAGCCCTGCGGGTGATGGAGGGAGACGGGCCCTTTGACCTGATCTTTCTGGATCCGCCCTATGGCAGAGGGATGGAGCGGGAGGTGCTGGCCTATCTGGAGCATTCCGGTCTGGCAGACGAGGATACGACGATTATCCTTGAGACAGATCTGAAGGAGGATACCAGCTGGATATCCGGCTTTGGATTTACGATAAGCAAAGAGAAACGATATAAGACAAACAGGCATCTTTTTATAGAGCGTATGAGGGGAACGAATGATTAGAGCGATATATGCGGGAAGCTTCGATCCGGTCACCAACGGACACCTGGATGTGATCATCCGTGCGTCCAGAATTGTGGATGAGCTGGTGGTTGGGGTTTTGCACAATCGGGCAAAATCTCCGTTGTTTTCTGTGGAAGAACGTGTTAATATGTTAGAGGAAGTGACGAAGGAATATCCAAATATTAAAATCCATTCCTTCACGGGACTTCTTGTAGAATTTGCAAAAGAGTGCGAGGCTCATATTATTGTGAGAGGCCTCCGGGCGATCACAGATTTCGACTACGAGCTTCAGATGGCGCAGACCAACCGGATCATGAGTCCGGATCTGGACACGCTGTTTCTGACGACGAGTCTGGAATACGCATACCTGAGCTCCACGACCGTCAAGGAAGTGGCAGCCTTCGGCGGCGATATCTCCGCCTTCGTGCCGCCGTACGTGGAAGAAAAAATCCGGGAAAGGATGCATGAGCTTTACGGAGTATAGAGCCCGGGAACGGAAACGTTTCACCGGAGAACGGGCATGAGCAGGGAAAGGAGAACGGGCATGAGCAGCAAAATTGAACAGATCATCGAGGAGATCGAGGAGTATATCGACGGCTGCAAGCCGCAGGCATTATCAAAGACAAACATTATCGTAAATAAAGAGGAGATCGAAGAGTTGCTTCGGGAGCTTCGGATGAAGACGCCCGAGGAGATCAAGAGGTACCAGAAGGTGCTTGCGAACCGCGACGCGATTCTTGCGGACGCGCAGGCAAAGGCAGATGCGATTATCAAGGAGGCCAATATACATACGACCGAATTGATAAACGAGCATGAGATCATGCAGCAGGCCTATGTGCAGGCAAACGAAATCATGGCTGCGGCTGAGGCTGAGGCGCAGAAGCGCCTGGACGCGGCGACCCTGGAGGCAAACAATTTCCGGGCGGAGGCCATGAAATATACAGACGATATGCTGGGAAATCTCCAGAACCTGATCCGTCAGACCATGGAAGGACATGCCGCCCGCTATGAGTCCATGATGAGCTCCCTGAATAATTTCAGCGATATTCTTGCGAGCAACCGGGCAGAGCTGGAGCCGGCGCTCCGTGAGGGCGGTTCCGGGGAGGAGCCGGAGGAGTAAGGAGTGACAGGACGCCGTAATTGCCCTACAGGATAAAACGGGCCGTAAAAAAGGCGGACGCCGTGACGAGGACAGCTGTCAGAGACTTTGCCCTGAGATAGGAGGCAGAGGACAGGCCGCTGTTCTGGATCATGCTCTGCGTCTGAGCCAGCCCGGAGAGGCCGCCAAAGGCTGCGATCCCTAAGGTCAGGCTGAAGGAAAGCCGGGCGGGAAGCGCGGAGGCGGCGGTCAGGGAGATTCCATTCGTGATCTCCAGAATTCCTACAAGAGCACAGGTCAGGGCGGGATAAGGACAGGGAACGCCCCGAAGAAGCCTCGCCAGCATGGAAAAGAGGATCATATAGCAGCCGAGCTTCAGAATACTTTCCAGTCCGTTCATGATACAGGCATCTGCGATTTTGAAGCTGATTTGAGATCCGGATGTCTTTTTTTCTGCAGCCATGGAGGGAAAAGAGCGCCCGCGTCGTGTCAGAAGCCCTGTCAGAATGGGAGCCCCAAAGGATAAAAGAAGGGCCGGGAGCGTCAGATCCGGGCGTCCAAGGCTTTTTGTCATGCAGAAGCCGATCAGAAAGGCCGGGCTTACGTTGTTGCAGAAGCCCAGGAGATAATTTCCTTCCTCGACTGTGATATGCCGGGCTCTCACCAGCTCGCCTGCGATTCTGGCCCCAGTGGGAAAACCGCACAGGAAGCCTGCGGCAAGGCAGAAGCAGCCGTCCCGGGAGCAGCCGAAGATTCTGTGGAGGACCGGATAGAGAAAGCGCATAAGGTAAGCGACCCCGTCCAGAGCGATCAGCAGAGAGGACAGGATAAAAAAGGGCAGCAGAACGGGAACCAGGGTGTTCCACCAGAGCAGAAGCCCGTCTGCCGAGGCCTCAGAAGCTTGGACAGGATCGGTCAGGAGGAAGAACAGCAGCAGCGCGGTCACAAGGATGGCCAGTATTTTTTTCACGATAATTTTTTTGTCCGTCATACAGATACTATATGAGAAAGAGGAGACAGATTATGAGAAAACTGGAGGGACTGAAGCCGGAAAAGGTGTTCCGGTATTTTGAGGATATCAGCGCGATTCCCAGAGGCTCCGGCAATGAGGAGGCCGTCAGCCAGTATTGCCTGGATTTTGCCAGGGATCATGGCCTTGCGGCATACAGGGACGAAAACAACAATGTGGTAATTACAAAGGAAGCAGCGAAGGGGTATGAAAATGTGCCGGGCATGATTCTTCAGGGCCATCTGGATATGGTCTGCGAGAAGGATGAGGACTGCACGATAGATTTTACCCGGGACGGGATCGATCTGGTGGTGGATGGCGATCTGATTCGCGCGAATGGCACGACGCTGGGAGGCGACGACGGAGTGGCTGTGGCAATCATGCTGGCGATTCTGGACGACGATACGATAGAGCATCCCCATCTGGAATGTGTGTTTACGACAGAAGAGGAAACAGGACTTTACGGAGCGGAGGCTCTTGACTGCTCGCGCCTGAAGGGAAGACGGATGATCAATATTGATTCCCGGAGGGAAGGCGTCTTTACGGTGAGCTGCGCCGGAGGCGTAGGCTGCGGCTGTATCCTTCCGCTTGAGTGGGAGGAGACGGAAGGAAGCTGCTATACGGTCTGGGTGGATGGCCTGAAGGGCGGTCATTCGGGCTCTGATATCGACAAGGAGCTGGGAAATTCCAACATTCTGATGGGACGCCTCCTGTGCGTGCTGGACGAGACCGTGGAGCTCCAGCTGGGAGAGACAGAAGGCGGCATGGCAGACAATGCGATTCCCCACAGCACCCATGCGGTGCTTTATGTGCCGGAGGGAGAGGAAGAGAGGCTTGAGGAAGAGCTTCGAAGGATGGACGCTGTCTATAAGAAGGAGTTTGCGGCAAGCGATCCGGGTGTCACAGTTCACTGCGAAAAGCATGGAAGACAGGCAGGAAAGGTGCTGACTCCGAGAAGCAAGGCGCTGTTTTTGTTCCTGCTTCATCATGTGCCGAACGGAGTGATCCGAAACAGCATGGATATCCGGGGGTTGGTTCAGACCTCCCTGAATCTTGGAATCCTGAAAATGGATGAGAAGGAGGCTGTGCTGGTATTTGGCGTCCGCAGCTCTCTGGAGTCGGAAAAGGAAGAGCTGGGAAAAAGGCTCCGTCATCTGACGGAATTTCTGGGTGGAACCTGCGTCCTGGAGGGAGATTATCCCGGCTGGGAGTATCTGCAGGAATCTCCGCTTCGGGAATCCATGGTGTCCATATACGAGAGGATGTACGGGCAGAAGCCCCAGGTGCTTGCGATACATGCAGGACTGGAATGCGGCTTTTTCTGCGGAAAGATAGAGGGACTGGACTGTGTTTCCATCGGTCCGAATCAGTATGATCTGCATACGCCGAGAGAATGCCTGAGCATTTCTTCCACAAAAAGAGTGTACGATTTTATTCTGGAGGTTCTAAAAGAGCAGAAGGAAGCATAGAATTACAGTCAGAGAACAGTGTCGGCTTTCCGGGATTTCCGGAAAGCGCAGACGTCGGCAGAGGTGTCCATGCGGCTTTCGATTGCTTCTTACGGGTTACTGCTGATATGCGCCGGCCTTTTCATCCACCTGGAGCTGTCCTGGCTTTCTGACCACAGCGTGGAACAGACAGAGGGAAATCCGGCTTCGGAGCAGGCGCGGGAGTACTATGAGCTGTACGAGAATATCTGGAAGGATCTGGAGTACTTTCCGGTGCCGGAATCGACGGAGGATGAGAAAGCGGCTGTCTCCTTTGAAAACAGCTGGATGTTTGAGCGTACCTATGGGGGCTCTTACGGACACGAGGGTACGGATCTGATGCCTTCTGTGGATAAGAGCGGCTACTATCCTGTCGTCAGTATGACAGACGGCGTCATAGAGAATATCGGCTGGCTGGAAAAGGGAGGCTGGAGAATCGGAATCCGGAGCGTCCATGATGTGTATTTTTATTATGCGCATTTGTCCTCCTATGCGGAGGAGTTTGAAAGGGGAGACGTCGTCGAGGCGGGACAGCTTCTGGGCTGGATGGGCGATACCGGATACGGGAAGGAAGAGGGTACCACAGGGCAGTTTCCTGTACACCTGCATGTGGGAATCTATGTGAGAAACGAAGAGATTCCGGAGCTGGCGGTCAATCCCTACTGGTTCTTGAAATACCTGGAGCAGTATAAGCTGAAATATTCGTTTTCCTGAAGAAGGGTTCGGCTTTTGCGAAGGCAAAAAGGAGAGGTTTTATGGAGATACAATTGTGGCGGGAGATTTTGAATCCTTATGAGCTTGCCGTCAAAGAGATCATGACAAAGTTCAATCACCTGATCAAGGAGCACCGGGACCGGGGGCTTTATTCTCCCATCGAGCAGGTGGAGGGGCGCGTCAAGACGATTTCCAGTATTCTGGAAAAATGCCAGAAGAAGAAAATCGATCTGGAGGACATCGAAGAGCGGATCTATGATCTGGCGGGAGTCCGGATTATCTGCCAGTTTGTGGAGGATATCGACAAGGTCGTGGAGATCATCCGGAACCGGAAGGATATGGAGATCAGGCAGGAGAGAGACTATATCCGTCAGATGAAGACCAGCGGCTACCGGAGCTATCACATGATTATCTATTATACGGTGGACACGCTGGACGGACCGAAGAGGCTTCAGGTGGAGATTCAGATCCGGACTATGGCCATGAATTTCTGGGCCACTGTAGAGCATTCCCTTCAGTACAAATACAAACGGAATATTCCGGATCATATCAGGGAGAGGCTTTTGAACGCAGCCGACGCGATCATTGTCCTGGACAATGAGATGTCCAGTGTGCGCAGTGAGATTATGGACGCGCAGATTTCCTTCCAGATACAGGCCAATATTGTCGCGGATATTCTGAACAATATACAGAACCTTTACAAGGTGGCAAATAAGCGCGAGATTCTGAAGATTCAGGACGAGTTCTACCGGATCTACGCGATGAATGACATTGACCAGCTGGAGCGCTTTGACAAGCAGCTCGACATGATAGCTGAGGGCTACCGGGCGCAGACGCTGGCTACGGAGGAATAATGGAGTTACCCGGGAAATTTACAGAAGAAATGAAGGAGCTTCTGGGCGGAGAATTTTCCGCCTGGCTGAAAAGCTTTGAGAGGGAGGAAGGCAGCAGCCCGTCTTCCGGGCAGGCTGCGGCGTCAGGCTCGAGAGAGAGCCTGCGCGGGCTTCGGGTAAATACCCTGAAGACAGAGCCGGAAGCGTTCCGGAAGCGCTTTTCTTCCCTTTTGCGTCCCGTTCCGTGGACAAAAAACGGCTTTTACATAGAAGGGGACCAAAAGGCTTCGAAGCATCCCTATTATGCAGCAGGCCTCTATTATCTGCAGGAGCCCAGCGCCATGACGCCTGCGGCCGCCCTTCCCATCGAGGAGGGAGACCGGGTGCTCGATCTCTGTGCGGCTCCCGGCGGCAAATCCACAGAGCTGGCAGCCAGGCTTTTGGGAACCGGCCTTCTCGTGGCGAATGATATCAGCAATTCCAGGGCAAAGGCTCTTCTTAAGAATCTGGAGCTTTTTGGCGCGGAAAATATTCTGGTGACCAGCGAAAGCCCGGACAGGCTCTGTTCGTATTTTGAGGGCTTCTTCGATAAGATTTTGATAGACGCTCCCTGCTCCGGCGAAGGTATGTTCCGGAAGGAGCCTTCGATGGTACGGGACTGGAAGGAGAAGGGGCCGGATTATTACGCGCAGCTTCAGAAGGAAATCGTATCACAGGCGGCCAGGCTTCTGCGCCCGGGCGGCCTTCTTTTGTATTCCACCTGCACCTTTTCCGTAAAGGAAAACGAGGAGACGGTTCTGACGCTTCTGCGGTCGGAGCCAGGCTTCCGGGTTCTGCCGCTGGCGCTGCCTCGTCCGGCGGAAGAGTACGGCTTTGCGCCCGGGCGGCCGGATCTGGTCTCTGGCGGGAGCCCGCCCTCGGCAGAGGAAGCAGCTCAGCTGCGCCTGGCGGCCCGGCTGTATCCCCATCGGATTGACGGCGAGGGGCATTTTGCAGCTCTGCTTCAGAAGCAGGGCGCGGCAGCCAGAGGCAGGAACACAGAGTGCAGGGCGGCGGAGTGCGGAACCGCAGGGCGCAAGGCAGCAGAGTACAGAGCGGAAGAACGCGGGGAAAGCGGGCTTCCAGAGGAATGGAGGGAATTCTCCAGGCTTCTGCGCCGTCCCTTCGACGAGCGCAGGATCCGTCTTTATGACGGACGGCTCTATCTGCTTCCGGAGGAGCTTCTTGCACGAAATATCCGGGGGCTTCGGTTTCTGCGGACAGGCCTTTTGCTCGGCGAGATGAAGGGAAAGCATTTCGAGCCAAGCCAGGCGCTGGCGATGTCGCTTCGCAGGGAGGAGTTCGCGGCGCCGCTTGATTTTTCCCTGGAGGACGAGAGAGTGCTCCGCTATCTGAAGGGGGAAACCCTGGATGTGGAGGAGAAAGAGGCTTCGGAACGGGCGGAGGACGCATCGGAAGAGCTCTCTGACAGCCAGATAAAAAAGAAAAAATCCGGGCAGAAAAAGAAGGAAAAGGACAAGGCCGGAAGCTGGCGCCTGGTCTGTGTGGACGGTTTTCCGCTGGGCTGGGGAAAGCTGTCGAATGGCATGCTGAAAAACAAGTATTACCCTGGCTGGAGGTGGTGACATGCGGCTTGATAAATATTTGTGCGAGGCCGGACTGGGGACGCGGTCCCAGGTGAAGAAGCTTCTGAAAAGCGGCGCGGTCACAGTAAACGGCCAGACGGCTGTAAGGCCGGAACAGAAGATAAAAGAGAATGACAGGGTGGCGGTGTCAGGCCGTGAGCTTTCCGTTTCGAAAATGGAATACTGGATGCTCAATAAGCCGGCCGGCTGTGTGTCAGCCACAGAGGACAGCCGGTTTCAGACGGTGCTTGATTTTCTTCCGGAGGGAGCAAGGCGGGATCTGTTTCCGGCAGGGCGGCTTGACCGGGATACAGAAGGCCTGCTTCTTTTGACCAACGACGGAAAGCTGGCCCATTTTCTGCTTTCTCCGAAGCGTCATGTAGATAAAGTATATTACGCGAGGATCCGGGGCAGGGTGACGGAGGAGCATGTGCGGCTTTTCGAGGAAGGCCTTGATATTGGAGATGAGAAAAGGACGCTGCCGGCCAGGCTTGTGATTCTGAAGAGCACGGCGACGGATGCTTCCAGGGAGGACGCGGAAGAAGCGGAGGACAGGACGAGCGAGATCCAGGTTACGCTCCGGGAGGGCCGTTATCATCAGGTAAAGCGGATGTTTGAGGCGGTCGGCTGCGAGGTGGCGTATCTGAAACGCCTGTCTATGGGAAGCCTGAAGCTGGATGAGAGTTTAAGCCCCGGCGAATGCAGGCTGCTGACAGAGGAGGAGCTTGCGCGTCTGAAGGAGGAGACGGGATGCTGAAGAATGTAAAGGCTGTACTTTTTGATTTGGATGGGACTCTGGTGGATTCCATGTGGATGTGGACGGATATTGATGTGGAATATCTGGGAAAATACGGGTACGAGCTTCCTCCTGAGCTTCAGAAGGAGATCGAGGGCATGAGCTTTTCGGAAACGGCGGTCTATTTCAAAAAGCGGTTTAGTCTGCCTCAGAGCCTGGATGAGATCAAGGCAGAATGGATCGAGATGGCAAAATATAAATATGCCCATGAGGTTCCCATGAAGCCGGGAGCCCTTTCCTTTCTCCGTTACTTAAAGGAACAGGGGATTCGTGCCGGTATCGCGACCAGCAACAGCCGGGAGCTTTTGGACGCAGTCATGGGCTCTCTTGGACTTGACCAGTATATCGACTGCAATATGACCTCCTGCGAAGCCGGCGCCGGGAAGCCGGCGCCGGATATTTACCTGAAGGTGGCAGAGCGGCTTGGCGTGTTTCCAGAGGAATGCCTGGTCTTTGAGGATACGCCTGCAGGCATCCAGGCAGGACATAATGCAGGAATCCGTGTCTGCGCCATGGAGGACAGCCATGTGGCGGATCAGAAATCGGAGGTCTGCCGTATGGCGGATTACTATATTCATGATTTCGGGCAGGTATTGGATGGAAGCTTTGTGACGCTGAAATAGGCCAAAAGGAGAAACGAGATGCCGAATACAGGATTTTTGCCCGCCACCCGGGAGGAGCTGCGGGAGAGAGGAATCACAGAGCCGGATTTTGTCTACGTGATTGGAGACGCCTACGTAGATCACCCTTCCTTTGGCCCGGCTGTCATCGGGCGGGTGCTGGAGAGCCACGGCTATACAGTGGCGATGCTTTCCCAGCCGGACTGGAGAAGGCCGGAAAGCATTCAGGTATATGGAGAGCCACGGCTTGCCTTTCTGGTTTCATCCGGAAATATGGATTCCATGGTAAACCATTATTCTGTCTCCAAAAAGCGCAGGAGGACAGACGCTTACACGCCGGGCGGCGTAATGGGAAAGCGCCCGGACAGGGCAGACATTGTGTACAGCAATCTGATTCGCAGTGTTTACAGGCATACGCCTATCATACTTGGAGGCATTGAGGCCAGCCTCAGGAGGCTGGCCCATTATGATTACTGGTCCGACAGCTTTAAGCGCTCCCTGCTTCTGGACAGCGGAGCCGATCTGATATCCTATGGGATGGGAGAGCGCTCCATCGTGGAGATCGCGGACGCCCTGGCGTCCGGGATTGCCGTGCAGGATCTGACCTTTGTAGATGGAACCGTGTACAAAAGCTCACGGAAGGAGGATATTTATGACGCCATCTTTCTGCCGGATTATGAGAGCATGCGCGCGGAGAAGCGTCTTTACGCGGAGAGCTTTGCCATACAGCAGAAAAACGCAGATCCGATCCGGGGAAAACGGCTGGCGGAGGCCTATTCCGATCATACCTTCATTGTTCAGAATCCTCCTGCAAAGCCTCTGACGCAGGAGGAGATGGATGAGGTCTATGACCTGCCCTATAAAAGGGCCGTGCACCCGGCCTGCCTGGCCCGGGGTGAGGTTCCTGCCTTTTCCGAGATCATATTCAGCCTCACCAGCTGCCGGGGCTGCTTTGGAGCCTGCTCCTTCTGTGCCCTGACCTTCCATCAGGGGCGGATTATCCAGGCCCGCAGCCAGGAATCGCTCATCCGGGAGGCAGAAGCAATGGTTCAGGATCCGGATTTCAAGGGGTATATCCATGATGTGGGCGGTCCGACTGCAGATTTCCGCCATCCGGCCTGTGAGAAGCAGGAAAAGCACGGCGCCTGTCCGGAGCGGCAGTGCCTGTTTCCAAAGCCCTGTCCGAATCTGAAGGCAGATCACGGGGAATATATCAGTCTTCTTCGAAAGCTGCGCGCCCTTCCGGGAGTGAAAAAGGTCTTTATCCGTTCCGGAATCCGTTTTGATTATGTGCTGGCGGATCCGAAGGCTGACGTGTTTTTAAGGGAGCTGTGCGAGCATCATGTGAGCGGCCAGCTGAAGGTCGCGCCGGAGCATGTGTCAGACAGGGTGCTTTCCCATATGGGAAAACCTTCCCGGGGCGTGTACGAGGCCTTCTGCCGGAAATATAAAAAAATGAATGAGAGGCTTGGGAAAAAGCAGTACCTGGTTCCGTATCTGATGTCCTCCCATCCGGGCTCTACCCTGAAGGAGGCGGTAGAGCTGGCGGAATACTGCCGGGATCTGGGATATATGCCGGAGCAGGTGCAGGACTTCTACCCGACGCCATCCACCCTTTCTACCTGCATGTATTACACCGGCCTTGATCCACGTACTATGCAGCCGGTCTATGTGCCGAAGAACCCTCATGAAAAGGCTATGCAGCGTGCCCTGATTCAGTACCGGGATCCGAAAAACCGGGATCTGGTACGGGAAGCGCTGGAGAAAAGCGGACGGACCGATCTGATAGGCTTTGGGCCGAAATGCCTGATACGCCCGGAGAGAGGACAGGAAGGTCCAAAGAGCCAGAAGAGTTTTTCCGGGGCATCAGGAAGAAAGAAGAAAACGATTCGGAATGTTCATAAGAAAAAATCGTAAAACGGAGGACAGTGACATCATGAGCCAGTATGAACTGATTGCCCTTGATATGGACGGCACGCTTCTGAATTCCAGGAAGGAAATCACGCCGGTTACGCTGGAGGCGTTAAAAAGGGCTGTGAGGGCCGGAAAAAGCATCGCCCTTTCCACCGGGCGCTGCCGCCCGGAGCTGACTGCCTACACCAGCCAGGTGCCGGGCATCCGTTACCTGATCTGCACCAGCGGAGCGCTCGTCTATGATATATGGGAGCAGAAGGAGATTTATATGAGGACGCTGGAACCTTCTCTGGTGAAAGAGCTTCTGGAGCTTTCCAAAAAGGAAGGGGCCATGATGCATCTGCTGGACAGGGAATCGATTGTCCAGACAGACCAGTTTGAGCATATGGAGCGCTACGGTATGGGCGTCTATAAGCCTATGTATGAGCGTGTGGTGACAGCCTGGGATGACTTGTATGAAGCCTACTGCGCCGCGCCGTTTCCGGTGGAAAAGGTAAATTTCTACCACACGGATCTGGAATCCCGGGAGCGAACCAAGGAGCGGATTCGAAGGGCAGGCCTTCCGGTGGTCATGGTAAATGCGGAGAGCTCCTCTCTGGAGATTTCGGCGTCAGGCGTGGACAAGGGCGAGGGACTGCGCAAGCTCTGCGAATACCTGAAGCTTCCGCTTGAACGGACGATTGCCGTAGGCGACGCAGACAATGATATCACGATCCTGAAGACGGCAGGGCTGTCCGCTGCCATGGGAAACGCACTGCCGGGCATCAAAGCGCTGGCGGATGTGGTGGCTGCGGACTGCGAGCATGATGGATGCGCTGAAATTATCGAGAACTATCTGCTGGCGTAAGGAATACCGCCGGTGAGAGAGAAGCGGGAGGCGGGATTTGATGAAAAAGTACAGAAAACAGATTGCGCTGGTGACGGGAGCCTCTTCCGGTATGGGGCGCTGCTTTGTGCAGCAGATTGCGGAACAGTATCCATATCTCCACGAGATATGGGTGATCGCGAGGCGGAGGGAGGCTCTGGAAAGGCTTTGGGAGGAGCTGCCTGAGACGGAAATACAGATCCTGGCGCTTGATCTTTCTGACAAGAGCTCTTTTTCTGTTCTTTCTGAAAGACTGAAGCGGGAACGTCCCTGCGTCCGGCTTCTGGTAAACGCTGCAGGGCTGGGCCATAACGGCCCGGTAGATAGCCAGGCTCTGGACGGGATCTGCGATACGATTGACGTCAACTGCCGGGCTCTGATGGCTGTGACCCGTCTTTGCCTGCCTTATCTGAAGCCGGGAAGCAGGGTGATTCAGCTGGCCTCCGGCTCTGCCTTTCTTCCGCAGCCGGGATTTGCAGTATACGCGGCGTCCAAGGCCTGCGTCCTCTCCTTTTGCCGTTCCCTGCAGGAGGAATTGCGGCCGAAAGGCATTGCCGTCACAGCGGTTTGCCCGGGCCCGGTGAGGACAGAATTTTTTCAGGCCGGCGGCATTTCGCTAAGCCCCCTTAAAAGGCTTTTCCTGGCAGAACCGGAACGGGTAGTTCGGAAGGCTCTTGCGGATGCTGCAAAGGGAAAAGCAGTGTCTGTCTACGGCTTTTCCATAAAGCTGGTGCGGATTGCGGCGAAGCTGCTTCCGCAGGGGGCGCTGGTACGGCTGAGCTCCCGGGTGCTGGCTGCACGCCATGATTAAGGCTTAGGATAATATTATAAAAAAGGTACCCTTGGAAAGGAAGGGAAATGTTAAAAAAATAACATTTTTCTGTTGACAGACGCTCCTTTCTATCATACACTGAACGAAACGCATTTAACATACAGAGGTTCATTACAACATATGAGAGGGGAACAAATGAAAAGGGTACAGGATTATTTTTTATATTTTGTGTTTTATTCGATCATTGGCTGGATTTATGAGGTGTTTCTGGAGGTGGTCGTGTACCGCTGGGGCTTTTCCAACCGGGGCGCGCTGTTTGGGCCATACTGTATTGTCTATGGATTCGGGGCTGTGATTCTGCTTCTTACGCTGTCAGGGCTTATGAAAAAGAAAATCAAGCTGGGGCCTGTAAATATCACGCCGCTTCTGGTCTTTGTGGGAATCATTGTGATCACAACAGTGATCGAGCTTATCGCCAGCTACATCATGGAATTCACCCTGGGCGGATGGCAGTGGGACTACACCCGCTTTTCCTTCAATTTCCAGGGAAGAATTGCCTTAAATCCCAGTGTCCGTTTTGGAATAGGCGGCATGGTGATTTTGTATCTGCTGCACCCGCTGGTGCGAAGGTTTACGGAAAGAACCAGCGAAAGAATGCAGAGGGTGACTGCGCTTGTCTGCCTTGCCGTGCTGGCGGCAGACTGTGTCCATTTTGTTTTGAAAAACTGGCTCTGACAGTTGTCGGAGCTTTTTTCTATATGCTATATAGCCTTTCATGGGACATTAGGAGAAGTAAAAAAGTGAAAAAAGGGATCCGGAAGGAGCCTGCAAGGGCAGGCTGTGTTCGATTCCGGGAGGATATCATTCTAAGGAGGAAGCTGCAGATGGAACATGATATTGGAACCTTGACGACGCTCTGTTATCTGGAGCAGGATGACAGGCTGCTTATGCTTCACAGAATAAAAAAGAAAAATGACGTCAATCAGGACAAGTGGATCGGTGTAGGAGGACACGCTCTTTCCTATGAGAGCCCGGAGGACTGTCTCCTGCGCGAGGTGTATGAAGAGACAGGACTGACCCTGACGGATTACCGCTTCCGTGGAATCGTGACCTTTGCCCTGAAGGGCGTGGAGACCCAGTATATGTGCCTGTATACAGCCACGGGCTGGGAGGGAGAGATTGACTACAACTGCCCGGAGGGCGTGCTGGAGTGGGTGCCGAAGGAGAGAATAGGCAGCCTGGAGCTGTGGCCGGGGGACAGGGTGTTTTTTAAGCTGCTCGCGCAGGAGCATCCGTTTTTTTCGCTGAAGCTGTCCTATGATGGGAATGTGCTGGAGGAGTGTGTGCTGGATGGGAAGAGGATGGAGTGGAAGGAGTTTTTGAGGGAAGCGTAGTGTCAGTACAGTAAGGATGCATGGTCTTTTGCACATCGACGCTCAACGGCTATCAGTGAAAAATATTGATCTCATAAAAATCAAATAAATTTCGTTGATTTTATAAAAATCAAATAAATTTCGTTGATTTTTATATTTGGAAGAGTTAGAATATCCTCAGAAGGAGGAGGAAAGCTGTGTATTTTGCGGTGATAGGAGATATGATTGGTTCCAGAACACTTTCTGACCGCCAAAGCGCCCAGAACTCTCTGCAGGAGGCTCTGGAGGAAGTGAACCGGTTTTATACCGACAGCTTGGCATCTTTGTTTACTATAACGTTAGGAGACGAGTTCCAGGGGCTTCTGAATGATGCGGATGAACTGATGGAGATAGTGGACAGGATCCGCTTTAGCGTATACCCGTTGAAGCTGCGCTTTGGAATCGGAGTCGGCAGTATGAGTACGGAAATTCTTCATGACGTAAGTATAGGGAGCGATGGACCGGCATACTGGGCTGCCCGGGAGGCAACAAAATATATTCAAGAAAACAATGATTATGGTTATTCTGAAATATGTGTCAGGCTTTATTTAGAACATAAAAATGAGCTTGAAGAACAGATGACAGAGACTGTCAATAGTGTATTGCGTTTATGCGGGCGTATGGAAAAATCCTGGACAAAGTCCCAGTATGCCTTTGTTCGAGAGGTTATGCTGAAGTATAACTACGGAACAGCCGGAGAGTATTACCAGAAAAAAATCGCGGAAGAACTGGGAATTTCTCCGCAGATGGTCAGCAGTCGGATGAAAAATACAGGTTTGACGACCTATATTTCCGCACGTCAGAATATAGAAAAAATGATGCAGGCGCGATGGGGAGATCAAAATGAATAGGATGGCGCCATATGTATTTTGATTTTTACATCTGCTAAAGGTGATGAATGTTATTTTTAGATAGTTTTTGCGAATTTCATAATGGATTGTATAGGGGAATATTGCGATGGAGGATGTGCAGATTATAACCGGAAGCGAAATAACACCGTCTTATATTAAACAGGCTTTGGAATTAGATCGAATTTCATATGGAGAGGATTATTATCTGGATTTTGACAAATGCCTTTCTTATTATCAAAAAAATAATGAAATATACATCATGGCCGTTGACAGTGTTAAGCAAAAGGTGCTGGGGTATATAAATTTCAGTCCTGTAACAGAAAAGATGTTCAGGCTGATAAAAACAGGCAGCGTAATTGATACTGTTATTTCGGATGAGGATATTGTCAGGTATATAGAGGGAAATAATTGCTGGGCATATATGTCTTCGATTGTAGTGCATCCGAATTACAGGCATAAAGGGCTTGCACGAAGGATGCTTGGTAAACTGGAAAATTTTATTTTTTCTCTGGCTTCAGAGCGCAGCATTTATTTTTATGGTATTATTGCTGACGCAGTGTCCGCAGGCGGACAGAAGCTCTTGAGCAATATTGGATTTAAAGCTGTAAAAAGGTCAGAGCACGACACTGTAATTATGGAGATGAATTTTGATGAGGCTCCAGAAACTCAATATAACCGGGAAATATTGAAAATATATGCAGGAGGGAGGAAACATAGTGGTGTTTAAATATGATCTTTTTATATCGTATGCAAGTGAAAACAAAGGGATAGCCGACTATATTGTTGAAAAATTGGAAAAAAGGGGACATAAATGCTTTATTGCGCCCAGAGATATTCGTATTGGGGCGGAATATGCAGTAGAGATAGTAACTGGAATCAGTAATTCCACAGCGGTTTTGCTGGTATTTTCCAGCAAATCGGATAAATCTCATTATGTCCTGAGAGAGATAAATTCTGCTGTTTCAAGAAATAAGCCTATTATTCCCTTGCGTATAGAAGATTTTTTGCCTTCTGAAGCAATGGAATTTTATCTCGGGCCGACACACTGGCTGGACGCCTTTCCAGAGATTCTTGACGTCCATCTTGACAAGGTAATATCTATTTTGCATGGAATGAACGGTAAGATGCCGGAAGTAAAGGAAGCTGCAATAAAGGGACCGGAGCTCTTAAAAATTGAAGATATATCCAGAATTGAAATGGATTATTCAGACTTGACAATGAAAGAGATAGAAATAGACTATCTCTGCATCCCGGCAGAACAGTATGAAATGAATGAGGATATCGAAGGAACGTATGATGACTGGAAAAATACCGCGAAGGAGTATGAAAACGACACCTCTATTTTGCTGGTAAAAAATGATGATATTATTGGTTACTGCGATATGTATCCGGTCACGAAAGAAGCTTATGAAAAATTGATATCGGGTGAAGTTATCATTCGGGAAGCCATGATTGACCTGTTTTGCATAGGAGGAACATTTGACGCTTATATTTCGATGATAGGAATTATTCCCCAGGAAGAGCGGCAGACAAACTATCTTATGATTTTTGACTGGATTTTTCAACATTTGAAAGAATGGAAGGAAGAGGAAATTTACATAGAGAAAATTGGTATTTCCGTGTATTCCAATATGCTTGAGAAGTTTGTTGTCCGTTTTGGTTTTCAATACAGGGGGCTTAATCCTGCAAAGGGGAAAATCTACGAAACGTCGGTAAGCGAGCTTAAGGAAAACGCTTTTGTTAAAAAGAGATATCCAGAGCTTGCGCTGTAGCTGCGTTCAAAAATTGTTTTGTGTAAAAGCAGGGATATAATAAAAGGGAGTAAGCAGTTATGAAAGTCGCAGTCTGTGACGACCAGCCGCAAACGCTGGAGGATTTGAAAGAGCAGCTATTACAGATTTCATTCGTGAAAAAGGTACATACCTATTCAGATATGACCACTTTCTGGGCTGCACAGGAGTCAGGGGAGCATTACGATATAGTTTTTATGGATATCGACTGGAAGCAGTCGGCTCAGACAGGAATAGACTTTGCAGAGCAGCTGTCTGAGACTACTCCTTATACGAAAATAATTTATATTACCGCCTACACGCTGGACTATGTGGAGGATATTTTCCTGAAACAGGCAAATTTATGCGGTTTTCTGAAAAAACCAGTTGGAAAAGACCAGTTATTGCGTATTCTGAAGAGGATACAGAAGGAACAGGAGCTGACACAGGGAAAGCTGTTGATTTACTGCCGGGGAAGCCATATCGCAATTCCATTCAGAGACATTCTGTATCTGGAAAGCAGACTTCACAAAACCTGTATTGTGTTGAAAAAAGGAGAATATCTTTGTGGCGAAAAGCTGGAGCTTCTGAAGGAGAAGCTGGACAGCCGTTTTTTAAATTGTCACAAGAGCTATATAGTTAATATGGATTATATACAGGAGTTCCATGGAAGAGAAATTGTCTTGGAGGGAGGGTATGCCATTCCTGTAAGCAAGGCGAAGGGAAAAGGGGCAAAGGAACATTTTTTTGCCCATGTTTCCAGACAGATGTAGGAGACATATATGTTTGTACTGATTTTAAATGTTCTAATCTATGGCCATGACGCTTTGATGCTTCTGCTTTACTATTCCAGAACATTGGAAAGAAGGTATTCTTTGGGGGCTGCAGCGCTGGGAACGGCAGGATGGTGGGCGATTCAGTGTGCCTGCAAGCTGCCGGCTATGTATCTTAAGGATGATTACAGTATGACTTGGATTATGATTGGACAGTGCCTGAATATGATACTTTATCTTCAGATTTTTTATCAGTCCTCTCTGGCTAAAAAGCTCCTGGCCTTTGTGCTGGTGACGGTAACTCTTGGAGCGGCAGAATTTACCTCTATACTGATTGCCGCAGTTTTTACTGACTTTGGGGCAAAGCCTCTTCAACTGGATTCGGAATTTACTGTTATGTGTCTGTTGATCATGCGTCCGCTGGCAACACTGGCATATTTTTTCGCCTTACAGATCTGGAATGCTTTGCAGCGCTCCAGCTGGCTGAGGGGCGGACGGCAATGGCTGTGCGTACTCCTACCTTTCAGCCAACTGTTTCTTCTGTGGTATCTCACGGAAGTCTATACAGATGCAGCGGAAGGACTGCCGGTTCCGGTTCTGCTCGGAGTTTTTCTGGCAGTGGCTGCAGACGTATATATGCTTATTGTGTTTGACCAGGCGCAGAAAAGGGAGCAGATCGAAAAGGAGCTACGCTTGAAAAGGCATTTGCAGGAGCTGGAACAGTTTCGGTATGACAGATTGCGGAGCGTTCAGGAAGAGACAGCCCGGCTCCGGCATGATTTTCAAAATTATCTGCTGACGCTGCGGGCTATGTCGGAAAAAGAAATAAAGAGCGGGGAAGAAAGTGGATGAAGAAGGAAAGACTGCTGTTTCTTATTGTTCCGCTCAGTCAACTTCTGATGCTTTTGGGCGTTCTGAGCGGCGAGCGTTCTCTGGACCTTTGGGGGTACGGAGGAATTGCTTTGAGCGCTGCCGCAGATATTCTGCTTTTTTATGTGCTGGCATGGGGCTCAGGTAAAGACAGGCTGCAGCGGGAGCTTCAGGAGAGCGATGAGATCGGGAAAGCCTGGCATATACAGAACGAGAGGCTGGACGCAGAACAGAAGGAGATTCTGATGATGCGCGCCGGCTTTGAAAAACAGCTGGAGCAGATACAGCAAAGGCTGGAAAAGGGAGAGAAGACAGAGGCCCGGCAACAGATGGGAATGCTGCAGGAGCGGCTCGACGATCTCCAGCCGCTTGATTATTGCCAGAATCCGGTGGTAAATGCGGTTATAAGCGAAAAAATGAAGGAGTTTCAGAGTCTTGGAGTGAAAACAAATATCAGTCTTGTTCTTCCAAAGGGCTTGCAGATAGAAGCCATTTCTCTGTGCAGCCTCTTTTCCAACCTGCTCGACAATGCGCTGGAGGCTCTGAGCGAACTGCCGCAGAAAGACAGGAAATTTGAGCTGAACGCGGAAATCAGAGGAGGATATCTGTTTGTAAAAGCGCAGAATCCGGCGTCGAAGGAGCATGTGGCAAGAGGTAGCAGGAAAGGCAGAGGCTACGGTACGCAGATTCTTCAGAGCCTGGCAAAAAGATATGAGGGAAAGTATCAGGCTGAATACGAGAAGGGCTGGTATACAGTATTGGTGATACTGAATATCATGAGGAAGGAGTGCTGTTAAAATTCTCTTTTTGGGAACGGCTTAAAAAATATTGAGCAATAATATCGGTATAGTCAAGACCATTCATATCATTTATAGCATTGATAGCCAGTCTCAAGAACATCAAGGCATTGCAGTTGGACCAAGTATATACTTCTGATGAGTCATTGCATTTAAATCCTCCGTTAGTTCGATCCTGAAGAGAGAGGAAATGCTTAATTAAACGTATAATTTCATCTGAGTAAAATTTTGACTTTCCAGAATTTAACAGACCGATTCCCATCCATGCGGCGCCGAAATGTCTGAAAGTAAAGAGAGCTCCTCTTCGTATTCCGACTTCAAAAAATATTTCATATCCGGAAGATAGATTCAGATTTTTTAAATACTCAGCTGCCTGATCTATTTCTCTGCCGTACATATATTTGTTCCGACAGGATAATGCCCAAAGCGCGTAACCCGTCGCTGAGAGTGATGATAAATATTGTCCCTCGACGATTTCCTGTTCAACGCCTGCATAGTAAGCAAGTATATTTTGCGTCAGGTTTGAGCGCAGGACATTTCCGAAGCCGCCATCTTCATTTTGCAGCTGTAATAACCATTTCACAGCATGGTCAAGCGCTTTTTCAATTGCGTCGTTCCTGAGCTGGTTCTGATTTTCCAAAAAAATAATGGAAATTGCCGTTCGGAAGGTTGTTGACATATCATGCTTGTAATCTCCCCACCCTCCATCCGCGTTTTGAAGAGACAGCATGGAATTTATGCAGGTCTCGATATCTTTACAGACAAATTCTTTACTAAAATCGGGAGAATACTGTTCATAATGTTCTGCATATTCGGATAAGGCTAAACCGACCCAGGCCCAGTCAATTGTAAGAACCGCATGCTTAGAGGGAATCAACAGCCATTTACGGACGGCTTCATTTATGAGCAGCTTCTGATTGTCATTTAAAATATCGCAGAACAAAGAAACTGCATATACAACCTCAGCAGTATTTTGCTCATTAGGTGAAATATTTTGGACCCAGCTCCAGCCGAAGTTTTCCTTGTTCTGTGTTTTAAACAGCCACGAAATGGCTTTGTCTATTTCTTTTTTATATATCATATACGGCCTCCGGTTAACTTAAAAGAATTCTGCATACTCTGGTAATATCCATATTATGATTTTCAAATATGCTGCAGTTTTTGATGTCATAGGTTAAAGCGCCTTCTCCAAAAGAATTTAAACCGATCAATATGTTATCTTTGTATTGCTGCAGCTTTTCGACAAAAGATTCTGGTATATCCAGGCAAACATCAGACCAGAAGAGAACTATTTTGCGCCTTAACTGCAGGTTAACAGCTTCCAGCATACCAGGGGACAAAACTTTTATATCGGTTTTTACATCATAAGCATCCAGTACATCATGAATGACGTCACACATATAAAATGCGCCGTCATATTCCGGAGTATCTGTTAGAATCCACAGTCCGACTTCACTGTCAGGAGAAGAATTCCGTATTTTGAATTTGAAGCTTTCAAAAGCTGCTTTTGAAAGCTTTCTGGAATATGCGAGATCCAGATAATTAACGTTTCGGTAGTGTCTGCTGAGAAGATAGGAGGCAAGCGGGTTCTTTTCATTTTCAATAATCTGTTTTAGACCATTTATGTAAGCCTGAGTGTTTCCTCCGTTGATGTAAGCGCTTTTTAAACAGTATACCGGATAATTATAAAAATTTTCACTCATAGGCCTGTTGATATAATCATAAATGTCTGTATTTTCAAAAAGCCCCCAATAGGCATTAAGAAACTCCCGTTTGGCGATACCAGGTTCCGCGGCTGCAGTCTGATTACGCATGCCGTTAGTTAAGTGTGTGATTGCAGAATGATAATCTTCAAAACATTCATAGGGACGCAAAAAGGGAGGCAGGTTGGCAGTGTCTTTGTTTAATGAGAATATATAAATGCTTCTGTTTGGATCTTTCATTAAAAGATTGAGAAACGTCATCCATTCCTGCGCAACCCAGCCTTTTGAGATATAGTCAATATGTGAATAAATGACGAGAAGCGCTTTTGACATCTCAAGAGCACTCTGAATTTCCAGCATATAATTTGCTATTCCTTTGTCAGCCAAAACAGTGTTGGAGAAAAAAACCTTGAAATTATTTCGTGTCAGAGTATTGAAGATCCTTCTGGCAGCTTCTCGATCCTCAGTCAGCCCTGCTTCAGTAGAATTTTTAAATGAAATAAACAAATCATACTGATAATTCATACAAATCAGCCTTTCCTGGATTTTACTATTAAATAGGCGGGTCGGTGTAATTCATGAATTGTTTTGGGAACTTTCTTCATTAAATCCGCACTGGGAGATGGCTCAATCACTTTTTCAAGAATAAAACCTGCTTCAATCAGCGCATTGAATATAGTGTCTATCTTGTGGTGATATTTTTTCACTTGTTTTCCCAGCCAAGAAATATTGCGGAGACCTTCATCTCCATAGTGATCGGTGACAAAGCCAGTGACAGTATTATCACTGGGCTCAGTAACCCACTGCTGGGGAAATTTACTTGCTGTATACATAGGATGTTCCATCGAAAAGATAAAGTTTCCATTCTGTTCCAATAAATTGTAAATATCTGAAAAAAGCTTTTGAAAATCTTCAACATAGTGAATGGCAAGACAACTAACTATAAGATCAAATTTTTCGTGAATTGAGGAAGCTATTTGCTCTGCAGGAAGAACTTTATAGGTAATATTTTCGTGGGAATTTTCAAGCATTCCCTTTTGAATCATTTTTTTCGATGAATCGATTCCAAGAACATATTTTGCCCCGCTGTTGGCGATTTTGATTGTCATAGCCCCATATCCACAGCCGATATCCATAACAGCTTTATCTTTGACATTGCCGATTAATTCGAATACAATAGGCTGTTCAATCAAATCATTATAATTGCTTTCGGCATTTCTGAGATTTATATAATTATTAAAAAAGGCATCGTCATCATAAATGGCTGATTTCTCTGAACTCATATTTATTCATTCTCCTTTTCATGAATCAATATTTTTCTAAACAGACTAGTCGTAAATATATAAAAATCATACACAAAGTTTTGGAGCTGGTCAATTCTTTGAAGATATAGTATAATGTCTAATTTTGTATAAAAACTATCCAATTATGAAAAAAATAGGAAAATATCATACAAATTTAGTAAAGTAATAAATAAAGATAAATAAGGACAGGACAATATAAATCAGTAAAATCAGTAAACCGGGAATCGGTATTACGGAGGGGATGGAAATGAAATACAATATATGGAAATTCAACAAGGCTCTGTTTCTTGTTATGGCAGGTGTGATGCTGTTATGCCTGTTTCTTCCGGCGGAGAATGCCAGAGCGTCTGATGTTCATTCGAGAGTTATCCACGTAGTCTATGATGATTCGGGAAGTATGTTTAACATAGACAATATTGCAGTAGACACATGGTGCCAGGCTAAATATTCTATGGAAGTTTTTGCCGCTATGCTTGGCGAGGCTGACAAAATGAATGTCTACTATATGAGCGATTATGAGAACGGAACTGCTTCAGATCCCAGAATACAGCTTGACGGGCAAAGCGGAGCGGAGACGAATGTGGCAAAGATACATAATCAAAGGACGGTGGCCGGCAATACTCCTTTTGATTCGGTAAGAAAAGCGTATGCAGATCTTCAAGATGCATCAGCAGATGAAAAGTGGCTTGTGATCCTTACAGACGGAGAATTTCAGGGTGTGGAAGGAACGGAGGGGATTGACGCTTTTCTGTCTCAAAAGGATGCGGATATCAATGTGATGTTTCTCGGAATGGGCGAGAATGCGGACGGTATTACCGAAAAACAGGAGGAGAGCATTTATTATGTTGAGGCGGCTACCAGCAGCGACATACTGAATAAAATTACGGAAATCTGCACCCGCATTTTTAATTCAAACAAGCTGGAGGTCGATGTAAGCCAGAAGTCGTTTTCTTTTGACATTCCGATGGGTGAACTGACTGTATTTGCTCAGGGAGCCAATGTGTCCATTAACGGAATTGAGAAGGATGGAACTATAATCCCGAGCTCCAGAACTCCGGTAGAAGTAAAATACAGTGAATGCGACGCAGAAAATTATGATAATGAGCCCGTGACAAATCTGCTTGGAAAAATTGCAATCTTCAAGGATGATTTTCCGGCTGGCAGCTATACGATAGATGTGTCAGGCGCGGAGACGATAGAGATTTATTATAAGCCCAATATCGAGGTGGCGGCTTATCTTACAGACAGCGCCGGGAATACTGTGGAGAATCTCTCGAATCTGCCTGCAGGAGATTACACGATTTCCTTCGGATTTGTAAAGGCGGGAACTTCCGAAAAGGTGGCGCAGTCCAGTCTTTTGGGAGACGTGTCTTATGAGGCGGCTGTGACAAACAATGGAGTTACGCATGACAGCCTGTATTCGGATGGAGATATTATTACTTTGGAGGAAGGACCTCTTCAGATTGATGTCACCGCGAATTATCTGGAATACAACACTGTGGCAACCAGCCTGTCCTATGATATCTATCAGGATAAGGAGATTACCTTCAGCTTAAAAAATGATCCGGTTTATACCGTGACTTCTGAAGGGCTTACGGGCAATGGAAATATTGAGGTAACGGCACTGATCGACGGACAGGAAATGACCGCGGAGCAATGGGAGGCTATGGAAGCTCCGGAGGTTCGGCTGGCAGATGAAGAGCGGGATTTTAAGCTGGAAGCACCGGTGATGGAAAAGACAGAAGAAACAGGCGTTTTCAGGATTCTGATCAGTCTACCGGAAGGCAGACCTTCTACAGGAACCTATAAAAACTGCGGATATCAGGTTGTCTATGATCAGCAATTTGGAAGCGAGCACTGGCAGGGAAGCATGGAAGGAACGCTCCAGCTGGAGGATACCCGTTCCTGGTGGGAGCGTAACTGGGATCTGGTAGTTAAGCTGGCAGCCTGGCTTGTGGTTCTGCTGATACTGGCAGGCTATCTTCCCTTCATAAAAAATTATCTGCCTAAGACACTGAAAAAAAGGCCTTACATTAAGTGTATTCCGAGCATGTTGGGAGAAAAGAGAAAGGACAGAAACGGAACAGTGGAAAAAAATCTGCTGTCTACAATCGTGCCTTATGTTTCTCAGAAAGGTCGGATTATGTATGTCCCAAAAGGCGTAACCGGCTGTCCGGCGCTGGCCGTCCGGGCTGTCAGAAGAAGACGCATGCTGGTAACAAATATCAAAGCCTTTGCAGAAAAGGACTATATTACCTTTGATGGGGAAACGATTAAAAAGGACGTTAAAAAATATGAAATCAGTTCCGGCGTCAATATAAGGGCAAAGCGAGGAGAATGGACTTATATCTGCACTCCGAGCCAGACGAATAAATGATGGAAGTGATAATAAATTTTATACATACTTAGGAGGGAGTAAAATGAATGCACCTACACTGTTGATTGGCCTGGGAGGAACCGGTTGTAAAATCATCGAGAGGGTATCAAAATTGGTGACAGACGAACAGCGCAGCAATATTGCCTTTGCCGTTTTTGATACAGATATCAATGATCTGCGGGGAATACAGGAAAGGAACCCATTTATTAAGACGATCCAGACGTCTACAAAGCAGACAGTTGGCGAGTATTTGAATAAAGATACCCACGCCAGGGACACATGGTTTCCTGTAAATGCGATTTTAAATGGAAAAACCTTGACAGAAGGGGCCGGTCAGGTCCGTTCTATTTCAAGACTGGCGCTGGAGACCGTGATTCGTGCCGGAAAGATGGAACCGCTTCATGAGGCCATTCAGAGTCTGTACAAAGTGGAAGAGGATAAGGTGGAGCAGGCTTTGCGTGTAATTATTGTCAGCTCTCTGGCCGGAGGAACCGGATCGGGTCTGATTCTGCCCGTGGCGCTTTATACAAAAAATTATCTGGCGACTCATTTTCGTCTGAGCGCAAATATTACCAGAGGATTTTTCATCCTTCCGGAGGTTTTTTACGAGGTAATCACAGGTCAGACTGAGAGAAACAATCTGAAGGCCAATGCCTATGCTACGTTAAGGGAACTGGATGCGTTTTTGATGAAAGGAGATGCGACTCTTCCCGAAAAGTATGAAAGGTCTGTAAAAATGCAGTTTCCGAAGGCTTCTTCCAACGGCTATGAGGAGTATAATATCAGACCTTATGACTTCTGTTTTCTGTTTGACGCTCAGAATGCGGAAGGCGGCAAGCTGAACTCCTTTGATCAGTACCTGGATCATGCTGCTAACTGTATTTATGCCCAGTCTATTGGGCCGATGAATAAACGGAGCAATTCTTCCGAGGATAATACGATCCGCAAGCTGGCCAAAGAACACGGACGCAACCGTTATGCGGGAGCAGGAGCTTCCATGCTGATTTATCCGTTTGAGGATATCCGCAAGCTGATTGCGCTGAAATGGACCAAGCAGTGCGTTTCAATGCAGTGGATGGAGTATGACAATCTGTATAACGAGCTGTGCAAAGAAAATAATCAGAAAAGAGAAGAGGGGCTGGCAGTAAAAGAGCAGACGCTTACTTCTTTTTATGTAAATCAGATTGAATCGGCTGCCAAACACGACGATGCGTTTGCAAATGCCATTATTCGTTCCACAGGAAGATATGTCAATGGCGTCAGGAGAATTTCCAACAGATGGGAAGAGTATGTAACAGCTGTGCTGGAGAAAACAGCTGTAGATTTGGAAGATAATTCTTCTGAGATAAGCTCCAAGAGGGAAGATGCCAGAGAGCAGATCATGAATCTGGGAAATGACTGGGAGGAGTATATCGGTGCGTATACAGCGGCGGATGAATACCGACTTATGTCAAACGCCTATATGGAGGAAGTGGCTCAGACAATAGCGTATTCTATGTTTAAGGGCTCGGGTTCAGATACTGCTTCCGGAAAAGAGTTTAAACTGGAAACGTATCTGGTGAATAACGACGGAGCTTTTCTTCACCCTAACGCGATTCGATATATGCTGATCAAAATTCTGGATTTGATGAAACGGCATAAGGAGGCAATTGACCGCGACAAAAAGGATAACAAGGATTACTTTGACGCTTTTGAAAAGAACACTTTTGACGACCCGGATTCGCCGGATGTAGAAGAGGGCGTAGATGATCTGACAGAGAGAAAGATTTCTGTTTTGAATAAGCTTACAAAACGTCCCACCGGCGAACAGGAGGAAATTAAGAGAAAGCTTCGGCAGTATTTTGATAATATTGAAGAATATCAGGTTCAGTGCGCCCAGTCATATGTGCTGGGAAGAGGAATAGAATATATTCAGTCGATTGTAGAGGCTTTTGAAAGCTTTTATAATTCTTTTGAAAGTAAGGTGGACGAGCTTGACAAAAATATTGCTGAGATCTGCAAAAAATATAGCAGCAGCAAGGGAACAACGGTGCGTTATGTATGCGCGAGTCCGGAATGCCTAAAAAAGATTTATGAGAAGAAGCCCTATAAAGGCAGCGCGATTGCTATAGATTCGAAGCTTGCAAAAAATATTTATCAGAGCGTTCTTGCTTATGCGATGGATACAGATAAGCCGAATAATAACAGATATTTTAATAAGCTCTTCGACGAGGGAATTATAGGATATTTTGAAAATGCTGTAATGAAGGATTATGGCGGCGAACTGGATATTGACGTCATTTCGGCTATTGAAAAAGAAGCGGATTATGAGGGCAGATATGAAGAAGAAAATAATGCATACGACTTAATCCAGCAATATACCCGGAAAGTAATCAGCGATACCCGCAATCTTTCCTGCCCGTTTATTGAGAGCCCCCTGGGAGAAGCAAGAGAGCCCATCAATGCCTGCACCTTCCACACGTCTCTGATGCCGGAAAAGGGCGATGAGTCGCCCAGGGCGCAGCTGATACGCAAGGAGCTGATGAATTTTGGAGGGGAACCGGATGAGGATATCTCCAAAAATACCATTATGTTTTATCAGTCCTTCTATGGCCTGCGCGCGAATGATCTGAGCAAATTTGCTCCGCCTGAGAAATCTCTGACCTACGACAGAAGCAGCGGAGAATATTTTAAAGCGTATTATGAGCTGATTGATGGAATTCACCCGGAATCACATCGAAGCAGAGAGATCAGCCCCCACATTGACAGATGGTGGCATATTATCACAAAGATGCCGGATTTGGACGAGGAAAATCAGAAGAGGCAGGAGTACGATATCTACGCGGCGTTTTTCTGGGCGGTTGTCAACCGGTATGTATATCTGACCGAAGAAGGAAGCGACGCAAAGGTATATAAGCTCAGAAATATCCTCTTAAGAATGGAGGACGATACGCTGGTAGTCTCCAATGGCACAGAATGTGATAAGCTGTATGAGGTTTTGGATGCTATTGCGATTTATCCCGAATTGATACGCCAGATCCTGACAAAGGTTAAAGAGCTCACACAGGATGATCTGAATACCAACAGTTCTCTGGAGAATGGAATGCTCTTTTCCGCATTGCGCACTTTTTACATCGAGGAACCAGGAATAGGACCGGATAATGTGTCCTCTGAAAATATTTTCGATATCCCGATGCTTATGAAAAAGTCTGCGACGCCTGATATCTATTACGAGGCTAATGTGATAGAGATGCTTCGAGTAGAAATAGAAGAGATAAAAAAATATCTTTCTAATTTCTGCAGCCAGAAGGAACTGCCGGAGATTATGGGAAAGATTATCCTGGCTCAGTTTGAAAAGCATTTGGAGTCAGTAGCTTTGGAAAGCAAGAGTCATCCGATGATTTACAGAGAGTCTCTTTTTGATAAGACCTGCGACACTATTACAAACGCCCTTTATGAGCTGGGGCTGAAAAAAGAAGCCCAGTATGTTCAGGAGAAAGCATCCGGACTTCGGAGATAAAGCTACGGTTTACATCAGGGGGTGGTGGTTTACATGTATTCTGTAATTATACAAGGTCAAAAAACACAGGAATCTTTTCTGCGGTACAGAACAATTTTCGCGGAACCTATTCGGAACAGGCAGATAGGGATCTGTAAATGGATAGAATCCGGAACCACTATTGATACGGCGCTTCCTGAGCTTAAAAGTCTTACAGATGACAAAGAGGAGTGGCGCGCAGTCATCGTCCGTTATGAGGACGATGACTGCATGGCTGCTTATGAAGCTGATTCTGCCAACCCATACGATTTTGCCATAAATCAGGACTCCTCTGATACAGTAGGGGAAAATCCGGTTCCTCTTGTCCGGTTGACACAGATGTTGGGAGGCGTGCCTCCTTTGGAAGTAAAATTCCGTTCCGAGGTTATAAAGGAAGCACACCGGGCTCCGAGGACGGTTTATGTTCCGATTATTGACAGAGAAAAAGAAGAGGCACACAGAGAGCTTGCCAGAAAATATGCGTATAACGGGAAAAAACCCTCGGAGCTTCTTATCATTACACTCAGAAACAGAAGCTTTTTTGACGGGGACAGCATCGGGCAGGCATGGCTGAATCATAAGGAATCAGAGAGTTCAGAATTCTGGAAGCGAAATCATTTTCCGAGTATATGCCGGTTTATGGTGTACGATGTGGAAGCGAAGGGATCTGTTCAAAAGGAAGCCGACGACTTCAGCTTTTGGTATGCGGTGATGCTTATGGCCAGCAATAGCTGGGATCCTAGTACCATGCAGGCATATCGTCTGTATAAGCTGAATGTGCTGCTGGACAAACCGGCTTTGGAAGAGGCGTTTCAGATTCTTGCGGATCGCCTTCGTGATGCGAAAAGAACTATTGAGCGGAGTATAAAGAGTGAAAGAGAAAAGGCTGTTTCCGAGGCAGAAAAGCTTCCGGATTATCGGATGAATATTTCAGTTCCTTTTAAGCTGCCCAAATCAGAGGAGAGACTGGTAGAAAAAAAGCTGTTTCACATTTTTTCTGACGGTCCGGCTTCTGATATAGCGCTCTGGTCTGAACAGAAAAAGGATACAGAGGAAAGGGTTGCTAAGCATGTCAGGGAGGCTGAACGGGCCCTGAATGCAACTGCAGAAAGGATGAGGGGAAACTGTACCTTCACTGAGGATGAGGTGTCGCTTCTGGGAAAATACCAGGAAGAAGATTTGAGAAAGGAAATAGACGGTATTTATCATCATATTATGCATATTCAGAGCGTCCTGCCGGAAGAAAGGCTGTCATCCGACGAGGGTGCGCAGAAAGCCTCGGCTGATGTGAAAAGATATCTGGGAGGACGGGTTGGAAAAGGTCCGGTTGCAGCTGTTGTATTGATGGCAGCCATGCTTCTTATACTTGCTTCTCTTCCTGTCATATTCCATATTCTCAGTGGTGAATCGGACTCTGCCGCAGCGCTGGCCTTCACGCTTTTGGGAGGAATTCTGCTTATTATTCTGTTTGCTGCAGGGATGCTGCTGAGACAGAAGGCCCGGCTGGATTCCTTGATTGAAAATTACAATCATTATATTCGCAGAGATTTCAGTCAGCTTGTCGGAGAGGTGGGAACCTATTCCTCATATATGAGTGAAATAGCCAGCCATATCCGGGGAGCTTCCTACCTGGCGCTGGCTATGCGTAAAAAGCAGGACCAGGGGACAGAGAGGTCGGGCAGATACCAGCATTTGAAAGCAATCCAGATTTTTCTTGGAAAACTGCAAAGCTGGAGTAGGGCCTACCATCTTAATGTTGATTTTGCTTCCCGCCGTCCAAACGTCAAAGTGAATTTTGATATGTCCGTTCCACCGCAGGAAAATAAACTTTATATTTTTGAGACGGGGGAAAGCTATCCGGTTGCTGTAAACAATTCCGGAATGACAATGGAATCTCCATACAGGTTCGGAAGAAAAATTGAAATTGTGAGAGAGGAAATTTACGATGATAAATGCGGCTAAGATATTTTTGTCGATTGCTGCAGCAGCGCTTTTATGCCTGATTCAACTGAAACTCAGTGCAAAGAAAACGCGCCGGATCCGACAGCTTCCGATGATTCCGCTTTCGGTCATTTTAATGACTGCGGGAGTCTATGCGTGGAGTGTCGATATGGGAGCCGCGGAGCAGCTATGCGGTATATCAAGCTTTCTGACAAATGCAGAATTGCTGGCAGCAAATATAATTCTTATGCTGGGCTTTGTACTCTTTAAGGGTATCTTCAGGCCACTTGTTGTTTCTTTATGCAAAAAAGAACGTATTTTAGAGCTTTTTTCCCTGGGATTTTATCAATATGACTATGATTATGATGAGTGGTTCCTGAAGAAAAGGTGGTCGAATTTTCGCAGAGTGTTTCAGATGGTCGTCTGGGGGCTTGTTCTGTTTTCCGGATTATTTCTTGCGGTCACATGGATTCTTGGAAAAAATTCAGCTGCCTGGCTTTTGTTTTTCCCAAGCGCGTCGGCGGTAGTTTTAATAGAAATCTACAGCTTTGTCAATGGACAGACAAAGGAAGAGTTTGAGCATACGGTTTTGGGTGATGAGGCGGATTCCAGAAAGATAGGAGGATTCTATAAACTCAGGGAAATCCTTGAACAGCTTTTTCCGGACGCTCTTCTGGCTGCGCATACGGGAAGCGAATTTACAGGAATGGAGAGCTCTGCGGCGCTTCTTAAAAGGATGAAGGAGTCCGACGATGAACAGGAACAGCTGACAGCAGAATATTTTGAAACAGGGGGCAGATACAGGAATGCTGACGCAGATTGCGTCCAGGCAGTTTCCGCCTTGATGCACAGGAAAAATGTGGTTTTTCTGAACCCGTTTTATCGTGATTTGGGTATTTATGTTATGCTGCCTTTGGCGTCTGTGCTGCTTTCCGGAAAAAAGGCTGCAGTGCTTTGCGGGAGAAGAACTGCGGCGGAGGATGTAAAGAAATGGATATCCGAGGAGCTCAGAAAATACACGCATATGAAATCCCTGTGGCGCGTTGAAAATCTGACATTGAAGGAACCGGAATGTGAAGTAGGAATTCTGACCTTTACGCAGATTTATGATAAAAGGATCATGGACGCCAATCTGAACTTTTTCCATGAGACGGAGTTTGTGCTTATGATAGAGCCTTCTCTTATGCTCAATACAGGGCAGGTTGCATTGAGCATTCTTGCGGAGGAGATTCAGTCTGATCCGGAGAAGAGAGGAGCAGTGTACTGTATTTGTGACAGAAGCGCAGACGGCCTGATTGATACGCTGTCTCATCTTCTGCGTACTGAAATTACGGATGTGGTCGCGGCGCCTGTGCCCAGATGCAATTATACAGCGATGTTCTGGGATGCAGACGGCGATTTTTGCAGACAGCAGCTGTTTGATAAGCAGATCAGATATCTGGGCAACGGATTAGAGCTTGCGGCAACTGCAGTCAAAAATCAGACTCCCGAGGTTTCCTGGTATGGCGGCACGAAAGCCCCGGTGAAGGATATCAAATGGATTGCGGGACAGTATTATGCTAATATCTGCAGATATATGAATCTTCCGATCCAGCAGAAGGCATTTAATGAAAAAATCAATTTTGTCTCAGCTTTGTGGAGCACAAAGGTTGAAAAGGAACAGTTTATTATAGCAGAAGATGAATTCTGCAATATGTTCAGTATGATGAGCACATACTTATCGCGGGGAAGCGAACAGATATTTGTAAATGTTCTTTCAGAAAATTATCTTCTGCGTGATTATATGCGCTGCAATAAGCAGATGTTTCTTTCAAACCCAAACGCCGTGCCTTCACTGGTGCCGGATTATGCAAAAACAGAACGGAATACTCTTTTAAAGCTTATCGTGAAAATGTCTCTGCATGCTGTTTCAGAGCAGGAAATAGTAAGAGAGTTCCGGCTGATTGGCCTGGAGACAGATGATGTATTTGGAACCCTGACAGGATTGCTGGAAAAGTATACCTTTGCAGACCGTTCTGTGCTGACTGTGCAGAAAGCGCCGTTTCATACAAATAGAAGAGAACGCTATTCTTCCTTTGTTTACAGCATTGCTGAGGACACATTTGAAAAGTATTTCTCTGCGTCTTTGAAAAATGCTTATTATATTCTGGAGGACGAAAAGACAGAAGAGGGATATATTGACGCAAAGCTTTTCAGTCATGTAACACAGACTATTCTGCCAGGTCAGTATGTAACCTATAACGGAAAATATTATATTGCACGCTATGTATCTCCCCAGAGCGGCGTGGTGCTCCGCAGAGCGTCAGATTTGTATGACGGGCGGAAATATTACCGCCAGATCAGAATGTATTTTCTGGAAGAGGATTCTTCAGACGAAGTGATTACCAGCAAAATTGTGGATGATGTAGAGTTTACAAAACAGAGGATGAACTTCCATGTAAATACAACAGGCTATCTGGAACTCAAGGACAGTCATAATCTGCGGACAGCGCGCAAAATTGATTTATCGGGCGATCCGGCGGTCTCTGAGCTCGTCAGGAGGTATCGCAATAAATCTGTATTGTGTGTGAAGCTGCCTGATACCGATGACAGGCTGCGCTTTACTGTCTGCCTGCTTTTGTCAGAAATTTTCAAAACAGTATTTCCTGATGGCTGGCAGTATTTGGCTGCAGTGACAAAACAGCCGGATGATATTGAGGGAATGTTGAATTATATGGTTTATCCGGCGGCAGGAAAGCTGAAAGAGGATTACATTTATATTATTGAGGACAGCGATATTGATTTGGGCCTTCTGGAGGCGGTAGAAAGAAATTTTATGAAGCTTATGGAAATTGCCGCTGACTTTCTGGAATGGCATCTGGAGAAAATGAGGGAACCGGCAGAAAAGGATCCTGTGCCGGTCAAACGGCTGTCCAGGGAAATTGAAAAAGAGACAAAGAAAAGAAGTCTGCTGGTAAAAATGTTCGACAGAATCCGCAGACTGTTCGGAGGCAGAAAAGAGGAGAATATTTCAATCAAAGAGCCAGACAGCGAAAAGGAACAGCAGGATCCCATACCAGTCTCTTCAGATGCTGCTCCTGAGGAGGCTGCTCAGGAAGCTTCCGGATATGAACTGGGAGAAGATACAGAAAAATCAGAAAATACAGCAGAGACCATCCAAACCTCTTCTGACAGTGCAGAAAGTGCAGACAGTACAGACAGCACAGACTATTCTCTGGAACAGCCGGAGGAATCGTCATATCTGAAAGATATATTGGAAACAGGAGAAGAGGACAGCCCGGATCTTATTCATGTTGATGGAACAGACATTTTTGACACAGAGGGAATGCCTGAGGATAACGCGTTTCTGGAAGAAAGCTTTGAAGCGCTCGGACTGACGCCGATCGCCAAGTCAAGATACCAAAAGGAATGCTTTCTCAAATTTGGGTTTGATGAGATTGATGGACGCATACAGGTGGACGAGACATACCGATATCTCAGAGTAAGGGGCTGGGCGGAAAGCTCTCTGACTCTTGCCAGAAAGGGAGAGAAGCACAATGACAGTCTGCTGGATTTAAAAGTGGAAAATTACTGCGATTTCTGTGGACTTCCTCTCAGCGGAGTGAGTTATGAAAAACTGAACGATGGACGGATACGCTGCAATGATTGCTCAAGGAATGCTATAACAAGGCTGGATGATTTTCGGGAATTATTCTATAGAACACTGGGAATGATGGAAGATTTCTATGAAATTAAATTCCGTGCGCCGATCAGCGTGAAAATGACAGATGCACGTACAATAGCCAAGGGCGTGGGCATGATTTTCAAACCGAGCACACAGGTCGCCGCCCGGGTGCTTGGGTACGCGCAGAAAAAGAATGGCAGATACAGTCTGCTTGTGGAAAATGGAAGTCCCAGGCTTGCAGCCATTAATACGATGGTTCATGAACTGACGCATATCTGGCAGTATATAAACTGGAAGGATGAAGAGGTGCTTGGATATTACGGTATGAACCGTCAGGCATGTACGCTCACAGCCAGAGATATTGTATATGAAGGGATGGCGATGTGGGCTTCTGTTCAGTATCTTTACCAGATAGGAGAAGCGTATTATGCATCTCAGCAGGAACTGCTTGCTGAATCGCGGACGGATGTATACGGTATGGGATTCAAACTGTTCCGGGAGCAGTATCCTTTTATAAAAGATTCTTCATTGCTGAAATATTCACCATTCTCAGCTTTTCCGCCTTTAGAGCCGGAAATGGTCAGAGATGCGGTGAAATCACAGTGTACGGAGAAGGAGTGCGGATGTTAGAAGGGGGGAGCGGAACTCCATGGCAGCTTCATTAATGGAACATTATAAACAGATCTTTGCAAAAGCAGAAGAAAAAATATCCAGGATAAGAGAAATCGAAACGGAGATTTCAGGAATTGGAGAGACTGATACAGAGCTCTCCCGGCGTATCGAGAGGCTTTCCGGACAGATAGAAAAGATAGAAGAATACCTGCTGAAAATCAGAGGCTTTCAGGAGCTGGCAAAGAAGAATCTCAGCAGCCAGAATGTCCTCACAATCGAGGCCCCTGAGAATTATCGTGTAAATTTGAATAGGCTGAGAAACTGGGCCATGATGATTGACCCGGCCTCCGGCAACGATCCCTATGCTCAGAGAGTATTTGTGGTAGCCAAGTGCGATGAATGCTTCCTGATGAAGAAGAAAAAGGAATTTACTGAGAGGATCGAAAAGCTCAGGGAACAGCAGACCTCGGATGCGGGGATTCGGATGGGCAGTCTGGAGAAAGAGCTTTCAGAGCTTCAGAGCGAACTGGATGAATATGGTAAAAGCGAGGAGCTGAGAGAGTTTCTGGATGAGGTAAAAAACGCCAATCGACAATACTGGTATAAGGAATCGCCACAGGAATTCTTAGCGCAGAAAGAGACAAAGGATTTCATTTCCCCAGGCGCTTATCTGGCCAGATTCGATTTGCATACAGACTGTCAGGAGTTTTTTAAAGGCAGGCTGGAAGAATTTTATGATATTTCAGGAAAGCGTATCCTGCTTCCTGTCGAGATTCCGGCAGATGAGGAATTTGTAATGACAATCCAGTGCGCTCCGACCAGAGACCGCTATCTGGACAGAGGGCTGCAGAACCTGATGCTGAATCTGATCAACAGCAGCGCTGCCGGGAAGCAGAAAATATATGTACTGGATGCTGTGCGTTATAATGCCAGTTCTCTTGGTTCGCTGAAACAGCTTGAAAATTCTTTTGCTTTGGCGCAGATCCCGAGAAATCCGGAGCTGTTGACGCAGGCACTGGAAGATATTGTGTTTTCATTTGCAGATATTGATGAAAAGCTGGGGGAGTACGATTCTGTAAGAGAATATAACGATGCGGTTTCTTCCAGCCAGCCGGAGCATGCGCTTCCCCTGACGACCCTGATTGTTTATGGATGGCCAAGGGCCTATACCGGGAAAAACAGAGAGCTTCTTCTTCGAATTATGACAAATTATGAAAGATACGGAGTCTCATTTATTGTTGTTTCCTATCAGAAAAGAGGCGAAGAGGGAAAAAGCGAGCAGTATGAGCTTCCTGAGTATGCTACGCACAAAGCGATAGATATTCAGATATCGGCTTCCAGGACAGTTATCTGCTTTGCAGACAGCCAGCCTCTGCCCTTTACATGGTATGTCTTCAATGACGACCTGTCTTCCGGCTTTGTAGATTCCTACAGGAAGCATAAAATAGAAAAACAAGAGATAGGAAACGAATATACGAAGAGGTATTCGCTGACGGAGCTTCCGCCTTACACGCGGGAATACAAAAAAATAGAGCTTCCGTTTGGTATTGACAGTAAGGATAAAGCCCATTTTGTATCTTTTGAAAACGAAAATTTTGCAGCTTATCTGGTGGGCGCTTCCCGCTCCGGTAAATCGACGCTTCTGCACACCCTGATAGCAGGATTGATACGCAATTATCATCCGGATAATGTGGAGCTGTGGCTGGCAGATTTCAAGCAGCTGGAGTTTAAACGCTATATGACTCATCTGCCGCCTCATGTGAAATACATTCTGCTGGATGAGTCGACAGAGCTGGTCTATGACCTGATTGATAAGCTGACAGAAAAGATGATGGAGAGGCAGCAGCTTTTTTCCCGTCTGGGAAAGCAAAGACTGGATCAGATTGATCCAAAAACATTGGATAAGCCATTGCCTGTTATTTTTGTAATTTTAGATGAGTTTTCTATTATGTCTCAGTCGATTGCAGAGTCGCCGATTTATAAACTGAGATTGCAAAATATTCTGGCAAAAGGCGCAGCGCTTGGAATTAAATTTCTTTTTTCCAGCCAGACATTTACAACAGGCGTCGCAGGGCTTACTTCTACAGCACGCGCGCAGATTCAGCAGCGCATTGCTATGAAAGGAACCAAAGAAGAAATCAGCGAAACACTTGAGCTTTCAGCCAGTTTAAAAACGGAGCAGGTACGAAACTGGATAGATGCGCTGCCTCCACATTATGCGCTGGTAAAGTTTAGAAGTGGAGCAGATAAACCACCGCAGGTAAAAAGATTTCTGGTTATGTATTTTGAAGATTATGCTCCAAGAGACGAGATGATCCAGCGCATTAGTCAGTCTATGCATGCAGTCGCCGGATATGACCCGTCCGACATAAACAGTTATACTGACAAGCATCCCGTGCTTGTCGATGGAAATTCTTATAATGCATTTTACAGCGCAGAATTTTTGTCTGATGTAAAATCAGAGAAGAAAATGGGCGGAAATGATCTGGATGGCGACGAGGTTTTCGTTTCCTTTGGTACACCAAGATTAATGGTGAAAAATAAATTTGCAGTGCTTTCCAGCGAAACAAGGGAAAATCTTCTGCTTATTGCGAGAACGGCAGAGCAGCAGTGCGCGGCCTCTGTGCTGCTTTCTTCCATAAAGTCTTTTTTGCTTCAAAAAGGCAGAGTACAGATATGGGCATATGGAAAAAACCGTCTTTACAAAGCCTATAAGAATGTTTTTGCAGAAAATGATATTCATATTTTTGAAGACATAGACGCAGTATGCGACGCAATCCGGGAACTGAAAAAAAATATTTCTGACAGAAAGCAGTCGAATGAACTCATTGTAATGATAGGAATGGAACGGATCTGTATAGATTTTGATTTTGCAGAAGGAAATAATACAGCTTTTGAGGGAAAAAAGAGCTTGTCAATTACTGAAGTAAGGAAGAGCTTTGAAGAGAAAGGAGCGGTAGTTTCTACGAAAGAAGAAGAGTTAAAGCAGCAATATGCTCAGGCGTGGGTAATGAAACGCATCAAACTAAAGCGTGAAGCAAAAGCCTCCGGCAAAACAGAGGAAGAGATAAAAATCTATCTGTCGGAAGCTGAAAAAAAATTCCGTGAAGAATACGGTATAGACAAAATTCTACAGGAAAGTATACATATTTCCGACAGCGCAGAGGAGCAGAAGGAAAGCAATAAGGAAAATGAATCTGGAAAAAGCAGTGTTTCCGGTGCTTATAATGCCCAAGAAGATTTTGTCTATGTTGTAAAGCAGGGAAGCAGATTGGGATATCACTTTATGATGAATTTGACAGATCTTTCTGATTTGAAGCAATGCGGACTAAAGGCGGATTATTTCAGATATAGAATGGCTTTTCAAATGTCTGCAGAGGATTCCCGTAATTTATTTGGAAATAAAATAGCAAGCTTGCTTCCCATTCATATCTGTCAGTTTGACGACACGATTGAAAAATTTTCTTTCCGTCCGTACCTTCATAAAGGAATTGGCTGGGATGGCTGGTATATTGATGAAAAAGGTATTGTGGTAAGTCCATACACAGAGAATTAAAATAAGAAATGTGCAGGAGGTATGTTTTATGGCATATGCAGATGAACAAAGTTATGAGGAAATGATTAATGCTTTGCAGAATTTTTTATCTGAAGCAGAGGAACAGTGTACAGTGATGGAAAAAGCAGGGCAGGATTGTGTGGATAACACAGACAATGATCCGGCGGCTCAGAAAAGTAATGCGGCGCTGCAATCCTGCATTCGCAGCATCAGAGATAATTTTGAGGCAATTAACCGTATTGCGCAGGCTCTGAGCGAACAGATGGAGGATATCAGGGAAGCTGCCGCAAAAGCAGATTCATTTGACTGAGGGGAGGGTAATATATGAAATACGCTGTTAATGAAGAGGGAGTACAGGCGATGAAAAAAATGTCTGACGAAATCAGGAATGCCATTGAAACAATGAATACACTGGTATCTTCTGTGAAGCAGACAGCAGACGGCAATCAGAATACATTAGGACCTCATAAAGCATCTCTTGACGACGCGCTTGCGGATATCGAAGAAAGCTTAAAAAAGGCGTCAGAACCTGCAGAAGGAGTAGCGGAAAAATTAGACGAGGTTGCAGAAGCCTACGCTGAAGTGATAGGAAATGATGTGTTTAAAGGGGCAGGGGGAAAATAACTGGCTCCGCTGCAGCCGGCGGCGCCGCTTCTGCGGGGAAAGCGGGCGGCGCAGCAGCCGGAGCTGAGAATAATGGTTCGGCAGCACCTGTGAGCTCTGGAAATTTGTCTGAAAAATTAAGCTCTGAGTTTATAACGGGATTGAAAAATATTTTGGGAAATTGTAAACATTCCGATGTGAAAGCCTTGTATGAGAAATATGAAGGTCATTTGGTGGTATACGAAGCAAATTATACTTCCGGAGGAGCCTTTTATGCTCATGGCCAGGGAGTTTCTTTTAATAGCGCTGAAGTTATGCGGGGAAGCATAATACATAAACCGTATCAGACAGCTTTTCACGAGTTTGGACATAATATAGATTATGTTATGGGGAATGGGAGGCCTGTTTCTGAAACATGGGGAAATAATGCTTTATACGATGCAATCAAGCAGGATTTTGATTCTTTAAAAGGCGATAAGACGGATATAGAATTGATTGAATTTATCAAAAAGGAAATGGACGATAATCAGTGGACAATCATGGATGTGGCAAGCGTATCTGATATACTGGAAAGTATGACAGGAATATCATATCCTTTAGGAGTAGGACATGGCCGATCATACTGGGATAACCGCCTGCCTAATAAAGAGTTTTTTGCAGAAACCTTAGACGGAGCCGCGTCAAATGAAAAAAGCTATCAGATTATCAAAAAAATGTTTCCCCGTGCCGTAGATATTGTGCATCGAATTATAGGAGGATGATATAAGTGACAAGAGAAAAGGCGATTGATGCTTATATAGAAAAGTTTGGTGGTTTCCCGTATTTTTTATTTTTAGGCGCTTCGGATGAAACGATTATTAATGCTGTGGTTTCAGCATTGGAAACAGGAGAGGAAATACAAGCGGGAGATATAAATACTGATTATTAACAGGTTTTTAAATTCAATGATAAGGCTGGTGGAGTATATTGAAATATTCTGTGAATGAAGAGGGTATCCAATCCTTACGCGCTATGGCCTGCTCATCTTTGAAAGCAATCGATAAGATATTGGAATTGGTATCAGAGATAAAGCTGATATCTGACAATTATGAGGAATTATTGGGACCACATAAAACTTCATTAAATGCTGAGCTTTTTGACATCACACACCAATTGCGTCATAGTACAGGAACGGTTAGTGAAATGTCAAAAACATTGAACGAAGTAGCGGAAGGATATGAAGAGATTTTAGAAAATGACAAAATTCAAAAAGCTTTCGTCTGCCAGCCGTCTTTTGAAGAGAAAACTGCTTCAAAGAGCAAAGGATTGTTTTCAAAAATATTTTCAAATGATACGAACAATAAAGACAATGAAAAAACAATTTCCTTTGGTGAAGGGCTGATTGCTGTGAAGGACAGCCTGAATACGGATCGATATTTTATATGCGGTAACCAGCATGATAAATTCAAGGATTATTGGGAGAATATGTCCGAAAAATATACGGAAGAATACTGTGAAGAGCCGCAAACTGAATTTATTTGTGCAAAAGATATCGAGGGAATTCCTCTTGGAGAAGGCGATATCAAGAATCCTGAAAGATTCTGGGGAAGATGGGAAGGCGGGACACAGAAAACCTTTGAGAAAATTGCGAGGCAGATTCCAGAGGTAAAGATGCTGCTGGATGCTGGAAAGTCATGCGATGAAATAGCAGCTGATAGACCTGAACTGGAAAATTGTGTAGATATATATTTTCGAAATCCTCGTGAAGTCAGCAAAGCGGATGGTTTTTATGTTTTTAAAGACAATGGGCGACATCGTGAATTGGCTGCACAGGCAGTGAATGGAATGATTCCAGTTAAAGTAACAAGCGTTATTAAACGGAAACAGTAGCTTGATTTTAGCTGTGATGTTTTTTAACATATGATAGATAATAAGTTGTAGCAAAGAACAATTTAGGTATGGGAGGATACGATGTCTTATCAAATTTTTATAAGTTATAGAAGAGAAGGTGGAGAAGCTTTAGCCTATCTTATTAATGAACGTTTATCTGCAGCAGGATATAAAGTGTTTTATGATATGGAATCTTTGACTTCAGGGAAATTTAATACAAAGCTATTGGAGGTAATAGATGTTTGTGAGGATATCCTGGTGGTTCTACCGCCGAGGGCATTAGATAGATGTATTGACGAAAATGATTGGCTCAGACTGGAAATTATCTATGCATTAAAAAAAGGGAAGAATATTATTCCTGTTATGATGAAAGGATTTGATTGGCCAGATACAATGCCAGAAGAGATGCTGGAATTGAAGAATTATAACGGTGTAGCAGTCACATTTGATTTTTTTGATGGTGTAATGATGAAAATAGTAAAGTATCTAACTACTACATCAAAGCCGGTTCAAAATATAGATTCAGATATGTCGTTAAAACACATTTTATTTTGGGGGGATTTTGATAATGCTAATATAGAAAAAATCGTAGGAAAATTAGAATTGGGTGATAATTTTTATGTGGAAATTTTAGATGATCCATTAGAAATTTTAACTAAAAATTTAGGGGTGGTACATTCAATTATACTAATTATTACAGATTGTACTAAATTTTCGACAAATAGCATAGCGGTACAACGAATCAACATGGCTCTTACAGAATATGTAAGAAGGGGCGGAAAACTAATAAGTGCGCATGATGTCATATATCGACGAACAAAAAACGAACTTCTTCAAAACATGTATGGGTGTAAAATTGCTTATTTTAAGCAAATAGACACTGTTCATTACAAAAAAACTTCAGAATGTTTAGAAGAAGGGGCATTTTCATCTCTTCCAGAAGAGTTTGATCTTCATGATGCTGAGATATGTTGGGGAGATTTGGCGGAAGATGTAGAGATATATTTTGAGACTGAAGACGGTATTCCACTAGTTTTTTCACGAGAATATGGGAGAGGGGTGTGTATATATTTGAATTCAGGAGATTTTAAAGAAAGACCTCCTAGATCGATTTTAAAACCTGAAAAAGATTTTGTGAAATTAATTCGAGAATCTATTCTAATGAAACATTAATATCAAAGAGATTAATAGAGAAAGGGATTGATTACGCCGTGATTATAGCTGTAATAGGTTTGATTATAATTTCAGGATTATTTCTTTTTAGCATTGCTCCCAATAAGAATAGAAGAGAACAGATGAAAATATTCGAACAACAATATATTGCTCATCGAGGTTTGTTTGATAATCAAAATGGGATACCTGAGAATTCAATTCCAGCCTTTCAGAAGGCTGTTGATATGGGATATGGTATCGAGTTGGATGTTCAATTGACTACAGATAATAAACTAGTGGTTTTTCATGATGAATCTTTGAAAAGGATGTGCGGAGTTGATAAAAAGCTAATGCACTGTTCTTATAAAGAATTAATGCAATATAAATTAATTAATTCGGAAGAGAACATACCTTTGTTTGAAACAGTATTACAGATAATAGGGGGGAAAGTGCCATTAATTGTTGAAATTAAGTCGGAAGGTGATTGGAAGAGTACGACAAAACTGATGGCTGAACTAATGGATTCGTATTCGGGAGTTTATTGCATGGAATCTTTCCATCCATTTGCTGTAGAGTGGTTTAAAAAAAACAGACCTGAAATACTAAGAGGCCAATTATCTACAGATTATTTTAAAGATAAAATAAAAAGAAAATGGTATGAAAAAATAGTTCTTACAAATTTGATGCTCAATTTTAAGTCGCGTCCAGATTTTATTGCCTATAATCATCAATGGTGTAATCAATTTTCATATAAAATATGTCGAAAGATTTTTCCTGTAGAGAATGTTGGATGGACAATCAAAAATCAAACAGAATTGGTAAATGCCAAAAAAGTGTTCCAAGTTATTATATTTGATAGTTTTATACCAAACTAGAAGTTTCTGAAAGTATAGTAGTGTTCTTTGACATATATAAAAAGAACAAAGAGGATAAAATAGTGAGCCACGTATTTATCAGCTATTCATCTCATGAGATGGAAACTGCCACAAGAGTTTATACTTACCTGGAGAGCAAAGGCATTCCATGTTGGATTGCTCCCAGAAACGTAGAGGCAGGTTCCAATTATGCCACACAAATTGTAAAAGCAATAAAATCCTGCGATGCGTTGGTGCTGTTGGCATCAGAATATACCAATGCTTCAGGACATGTCAGCAACGAAGTCAGCCTGGCATTTGACTGTAAAAAAGTTATTATTCCTTTCAAAATCCAGAATATCCAGTTTACAGACGAGTATGTGTATTTCCTGGGGAGAAAGCATTGGATTGAAGCCCATGAGGATATGAATCAAGGACTTCAGCAGCTCTACCATACCCTGCTCGGTTTTGTAAAAGAGCAGCCGCTCGGCAGTATGCCCGACGTGCCAGGCATAGAGAAGATAATACAGCCGGAAGCCGATGAAATTATGGTTGCCCAGGATTATACACGGGAAGAAATTGCAGAGCTTTTGATGGAGCACACGGAGAAATATTCTTATTGCCTGAGGACACGTCTGACAGATCGTGAGGGGTATCTGCGTTTTAAAGCAAATGCTCTGGGGCTTTTTCAGGAAACAGTACAGACCTTTTATTATAATAAGCGTCTTTCTGCTGATACGGATATTATACAGATTCTTTCTGAAGAACTTACAAAAGGCAGCAATATAAACGTTAGGGTTCAGGGTCTTCCTGGCAGCGCAAAGAATATGATACTTCAATTGATTTTCTATGAGCTGCTTTATAGATTTAGAAAGGGAGAAAGTAATTATCTGCCTATCTATATTTCGGCAAGTTATTATGAAAAGCTTCCATACAACCCGGAAAATCTGCACGGGCAGATGAAGGAGTTTTTGGAGAAAGAATGCGCGGATTACCTGGGTTATCTGTCAATTTATAAGGAAATACAGCCTGTTATTATGGTAGAAGCGATACGCGAACACTATGTGGCAAAGGTCTCTCCAGAAACAGTTTTAGATGAAATTTTGAGGCCGCTGGGGAAATTTAACCGAATCACGGCTGTTGATACGGGTCTGATTAAAAACCGTATGCGTTTAAAGAAGGTGATACCACTGGTAGGTGAGCCCAGAGGATATCTGCTGCAGACTCATCCGGTTCCTATTGAGAGGAAAAGCTCTGTTTTACATATAATCCGCTGCATTATGGAAATGTATGATTATCCTTTTAAGACAGAGACGATTTATGAGATTCTGGGGCAGATGAAATATTCCCAAATAGATATTTTTCTGATCCGGCTTGTGGCAAAGGAACTACGTTCTGCATATGGCGTCACAGAAATTCATATGACGGATATGTACTATAAAATGGCTTTGAATGAACTGTATGCCGATGAAGAAAAGCTGAGAAAGGCATCCGAGGAACTGTTTCGATATGTTGTAGATGATACTCTGGATGTAAAATCGCTGGTTTATGATGGAGATTTGTGGCTTCTGCCTCATAAGCATGGCTCTTATCTGGAATTCATGATGGCGTATTATTTTTCGTACAGAATTGATAATCAGGAACTATTTAAAGATTATTCCTTCTTTCGCACAATGCTGACATCAAACGCAAATCACTTTATGTCATCTATGTTGAGCGACAGCTATGGTTTGCAGGAAAAGATGCTGGGATTTGTTATAGAAAATTATGAGAACTTTGATATTCACCAAAAAAGTAATGGAGCCTACTGGATAGGACGGCTGACTTATAAAAATCTGACAAATCAGGCGGTGGAATTCCTGATGAAGGAATTTGTGCGTTTGAAGCCTGTAGTGAAGCCGGACAGCCGGGAATATCAGGAGAATTATGACAATCATTTTCTTTTCCGAGCGGTCTGCACAGGACTTTTTATGCAGGGACAGGTTCAGATCCTGGACGAATATCTGGGAATTCTGATCGGAAATAAGGTTGCCAATGCGATTAATCGTGGTGCCACCATAGAATATTTCGGAGACAATTACCAGATGGTAGCTCATGATGCTTATTATTTGGATACAGATTTAAGTACAGGAGTACAGGCGCTGGAGGAGTTGAACAAACGGATTGTGATTGCGTTTCGCAATGGTAAAACGCAATATCCGGAATATAATCTGGTTACGATGCTGATGCTGCTTCAGGCACGTATGCAGAGCTTTAGTACTTTGACGAATTTCAATTTGACTTACTATATCAAAAAAGCGCTGGAGAACCTGAAAATTTATCAGTCCAGGCCCCAGAACGTAATTTCTGGGAAAATAATGAATTATTTTGCAAGCGTTCAGGATGATTTTGAAAGATACGTTGCGACAGAAGGCTTTGATATTGGTTCTAACATTTATAACAAGTGCAGGAGTCTGAGAGATGTGAAGCGCAAACAATGGGAAGCTTACGGTGTGGAAGACCCGGAAAGCGTTTCAGAGCATACTTTCAGTGCATGGATACTTGCAGCTCTATTTTTGCCTGCACATATGGAGACAGAGGGGTATATTAAAAGTGAAGTCCTGGATATGATTTTGATACATGATATGGCAAGATATGAAACTGAGGGTCATGAAACAGATAGAGGAGAGACAAAAGAAACGCTGTATGAAAAGGATTTTGTGTCACGAAAGCTTTTTCTGAAAGGAACATATCCGAATGTGGCAAGCCTTACTTATTATTATAATATATGGACAGGTTATCGTAATGGCATTAATATCAATTCAAGACTTGCCCGGGATATTGTACTGCTCCAGACGGTCTATACTTTCTGTGAATACTGTACCAGATATCCGGAAAAATTTACGAAAAAAGATATTGACAGCTGGATTTCTGAAAAAGCAAATCTTATCACAGAAACGGGATATGAATTATTTGAAAGACTGATTGAGAAAAATCCGGATTATATAAAGCTTATAGAAGTGCATCAAAACGAATCTCAGATGTAATGGAGGAAATAAGAATGCTTTGGGCAGTTTCATTTTCAGCCGCATTGTTTTTTGTCTGCTTTGGACTACTGTTTTCCATTTTGAAAAAGCGCTTTGGGTTTGGAAAATCATGGAATACAACTGCTGTTTTGGGAGCGGGAGTGTTCCTTGCCTGCATGTCCTTAACCTTCCCGGTTTTTCTTTCGGGAGAAACAGCTGGATATGCATTGCTGAAAGCAGCTTCTCACAGTATCCGGATGTTTGTAGTGGATACGGCTGTAAGTGACATAACAGATGAATTGTATGCTATACAGAGCCCTGCTTTTTATGGAGTTTACAAGACCTTTGTGTGTCTTATGTATCTTGCTGCCCCTGCATTTACTCTTGGCATTGTTGCAGAGTATTTTGGAGAGATTCGGGAAGTTATGCATATCCGGATTTTCTATAGAAGAAAAAAATATATTTTTTCCCAGTTGAATGAACGTTCCTGCATACTGGCAGAAAGCATCGCTGCAAAAAATCGAAATGCCGGTATCCATGCGCTTTATATCTTTTGCAATGTGGATGAGGAAAAAGCGGATGATTTTGATACGCTGAAAAGGAGAGCAGCGTCTGTCGGGGCTGTTCTTATCGGAAGAAATGAGATGGAGCTCCCATTTTGGAGGTATGGAAGAGCCGGAAAAGAAGACTTCTATTTTGAAATATGTACAGACGAGGATCGTAATCTGCAAAATGCTATCCATCTGATTGAAAAAGCGGAAAAACGTCTTTCTCCTTCTGAACAGAAGAGGGTAAATATTTATGTTTTCTCAAACAAAAAGGAAGCGGAGATTGTTTTGGATACTGTCGAAAAGGGCGAATTGAGAGTGCGTCTTCTTGACCCGGAAGAATCTGCAATTTATCAGCTACTGTTTCAGTATCCGCTATACCGGAATCTGCCTGAAAATGCCTCGGCAATAAAGGTTTTAATTTTGGGATGCGGCCGGACAGGAACGGAGGCGCTAAAAGCAGTACTCTGGTGTGGGCAAATGCATTCCCTGGGATTTGAAGCCTGTGTTGTAGACAAAAACGCAGAGCGGGCTGAACAGAAGATTCGTCACGATTGCCCGGAGCTCATGGAAAATGGCTATCACATAGAATTTATAAGCTGTGATGTATTCAGCGGTACATTTGACGAATTGCTGAAAACGAAAATGCAGGATATGACATATTGTATTCTGGCATTGGGAGGAGACGAAGAAAATATTTGTATGGCAATCGATCTGCGCAGGGCATACCGATATCTCCATATGGAGTATAATCCGACCATTGCACTGCGTGTCAGAGGGAAAAAGACAACTCATGCCGTTCGCTCTCTCGGTGAAAGATCGAATGTAAGGCCGGATTTGCTTTTGAGCTATGAACTGATTCCGTTTGGCTGTGAAGCGGAATTCTATAATTCTGATTTGCTTGGGACGACAGGATATGAAGCGCTTGCTTTAAATATCCATCTGCAGTATTGCTCGGATAAAAATGGAGTATTATATGGGGAGAATCAGGAGAAAGCAAAGAGCGATGCAATTCGATCTTATTACAGCCGGCAGAGTAACATCCGCTCAAGCCGTGCCAATGCCCTGCATATTCGATATAAGCTGTGGGAGCTTGGTTATGACATGGAGGAAGAAAATGAGAATGGAGAAAAATGTGAAGAGAAGGATTTTTCCGATTTTATGAGATTGGCGGAAATCCAGGAGAACATGGAGTGGCTGGCAGATATGGAGCACCGGCGGTGGGCGGTATTTTACTATACAGAAGGCTGGCGCCGTGCGGATATGTTCAGATATAGAAGTTACTGTACTGTATTCAAGGGCTATGACCCTCTTGGAAGATGTCATCCGTGTCTGGTTTCTACAGAAGAGTTGGAAGAGCTGGATTTAGAGGTTCAAAGAATTTATCGGGAAGAAACAGGACGTGTATACCATCCGGATTATGTGGAGAGCGACAAAAAGTTTATCCGGTTTATCCCCAGGATTCTTCAGGATTACTGGAAGGTAACAGGCCAGAGGTATCGGATTTTCAAGCGGGCAGATACGTCTGTAGTGTCCGAATGAATGTATAACAGGACGGATTAAAAGGAAAGGACTGAGATGTTTGCGATTTGGCAAACATCCTGTGTGCAGCATATGAAAGAGAAGATTAGAAATGCGGAACAATACTTTTCCAAATTACCTTCAGAAAAGACAAGAGAATATGAAAAGAAAATTGCCAGTTATGCGGAACAGATGACGACGAAAGATGGAATAGACGCCTTGAAGCAGATGATTGAAGGTTCGTCAGAGTACGCATTTGAAGCATTTTTCTGCTTGAGTATCATATACCGGCGCAGCAAGGATTTTGAACTGATGCGTGATTTAATTTATAAGTATCCACAGTTTAAAAAGAGAATTTCCTTTAATCATATCGTGATACAATATTTGGTACATAGCGAAACATTTTACGATTATGATGAATTGTTGTCAATGGCCTACCGAGATGCACAAATGTTTGACAAAAATGCGGGTTATCTACAATCCTTTTGTAACGCATTTATTACTATTTGTGAACAATGTGATGAAGAGAGTAAAAAAAGAATTACCAGAGAGTGGTATGATTCCGCTTTGGAAAGTATAAACCAAGCAATTCAGCTGGATCCGGACTATGCTAAATTTTATGATACAAAAGCAAGAATCATTGGCCTTAAAGAAAAATATTCAGAAGCAGAATGGCTGTTGAATCAGGCTATCAGCAAAGAAAATTCAACTCGTCCTGACTATGCCATTACCCTGCAAACTTATCAATCTCATAAAATGAACCTTGCTTTGCAGAAATTAAAAAATCAGTATGAAAGCAGGCTTATCAGTTTGGAGCATCAAATAGAAAGTTTGAAAAAAAGTATGAATATGTTGCCTGGTAGCGCTGCCTTTATTATGGAGCAGAAAACGAATGGTGAAGAAAGTGTATATTATCCGGAGGCATATAAAGGGAATGGCCCATATGCTTTTATAAGCTATGCACATCGAGATAAGGATGAAGTATATGAAATTATTAGAATGCTTCAGTATTTTGGCGTGAATACATGGTTTGATGAAGGAATACAGGCAGGCACAGAATGGCCGGAAGAAATAGGAAATCATTTGTTAGGAAGTAAAATGGTTGTAGTTATGCTGTCCACAAATTCTTTGCAGTCAGCGAATGTTAGAAGAGAAGTAAATCTTGCTTTATCTGAGAATAGAAGGGTAATTGTCGCGTTACTTGATGATGTGGCAATGTCTCCGGGAATGAAGCTTCAATTTGGACTATATCAGATGATCAGCAAGAAAAATTATGATATAAATGAATTTGTAAATAAGTTGGGAAGCGCGATACGAAAGGAGTTTCTCGGTGGAGAATGTTAGAATAATAGAAAAGTTTACTAAGTCGAAATCAACAGATACAGATGCGAATGAAGATGGTTATCTTATAACAGAGAACTACATAGCGGTGATTGACGGGGCAACCAGCAAGACAGAAATGATGACATCCGGAAAGACAGGCGGTCGGATACTGAAAGACATCATTATGGATGCAATTAAAGAATTAAAAGGCGGCGAAGAAAGTTCTTCCGCGATTTGTGCCATACAAAAAGTAATTTTGGAAAAAGCATCTGAAGAGAGAATCGGGCATGCATCAGCGTCAGCGATTATTTATTCTATAAAAAAGCATGAGATCTGGTCGATAGGAGATTGTCAGGCATATGTTGGGAAAAAGCATTATATCAATGCAAAGGAGATTGATATAATTCTTTCACAGGCACGCACAGTGGCGGTCAGAGCATATCTTGAAGAGGGAACGACAGTTCAAGAGCTTCTTGAACATGATAAATGTCGTGAATTGATTTTACCTTTTTTGAAACTTCAAGCAGCGTTTGAAAATAAGAAAGTATCATTGGGATATTGTGTTTTTAACAACATAACGAATGGAGAAGTTTTTCCGTATGAAATGGTAACAGTAATTCCTGTAACAGAACCTGCAGAAATTGTACTGGCAAGTGATGGATATCCTTTATTAAAGACTACTCTGGCTGAAAGCGAAGAGATGCTTCAAAGGGTTTTAAAAGAGGATCCCCTGTGTTATCAAATAGTACCTTCTACAAAAGGAGTACAAAAAGGAAATTGTAGTTTTGATGACAGAACGTATATTAGATTTCAAATAAATTAAGGGATGTATGAAAAATATAGGATTTGTTTTGAGGGAGCCGGTATATTTATGATTAGGATAGTACCTCTTGCATTTTCTCTCCCCGTATGCTATACTTATTTTCGACATATGACGGAAACCAACCGGAGGTGATATGCTTGGCACGTCCCAGCCGCTGCAGAAGAATCTGCTCAGAACCAGCTTATGACAGTTTTATCCCGGAGGGAATTCCCTGCGGCAGTCAGGTTACTCTGACGCTGGATGAATATGAAGTCATCCGGCTCATAGATCTGGAAAAGCTCACCCATGAGCAGTGCGCCAGGCAGATGGATATTTCCAGGACGACTGTGACAGAGATCTATGAATCGGCCCGTGAAAAGATAGCGGACTGTATCGTAAACGGAAAACCGCTTCTTATCGCAGGCGGGAATTACCGCTTCTGTGACGGTTCAGCCATTCGTTTCTGCCAGAAGGTTTGCCGCAGAAAAAGTGCAGAAGCCGGAGAGAACAGCGGAGACGGAACCTATACGGAACCGGAAGGCTCTGCGTCCCGTTTATCTATGCTGAAGCAGCAGATTCCGGCGAAAGGAGAGAATGAGATGAGAGTAGCAGTAACCTATGAAAACGGAGAAGTATTCCAGCACTTCGGACATACGGAGCAGTTCAAGATCTATGATGTGGAAGAAGGGAAGATTACAAAGGAGCAGGTTGTAGATACAAATGGAAGCGGGCATGGCGCTCTGGCAGGCTTTCTTACGGATTTGCAGGTAGACACTCTGATCTGCGGCGGAATCGGAGCAGGAGCCCAGAATGCACTGGCAGAAGCCGGAATTCAGCTTTACGGCGGCGTCTCCGGAAGCGCAGATGATGCGGTAAAAGCTCTGGCAGCAGGAACTCTTTCCTACAATCCGGATGTACAGTGCAGTCATCACGGAAATCATGAGCATGGGGAAGGACACAGCTGCGGCCATGAGCACGGTCACGGAGATCATGAGTGCCGTCATGGCAACTGCGGGCGGTAAGGCGTAAGACTGCACAGAGCGGAAGCCTTAAAACCAACAAATAAAGATATAAAAACCCAAGACAGGGAAGGAATATGGACAAATGCAGAAATACGGTCCATATCCCTTCCCTGTTTGTAACCGCCAAATAATACCGCGGTAAAATTTAAAATTACCGTATACGGTAAACCATGAGTACCGACTCATTTTATGACCGCCGTTACCGGCGGACGGTTTACACAACATTTGTTGTTTTTGTTTTACTCCGGCAGATTTCCGGTAGCT
>NZ_NFLI01000010.1 GCF_002160825.1 Lachnoclostridium sp. An131 | reverse complement strand
AAACTTGAAAAAACGAACTCTCAGCTGTATGATTGAGAAAATGAGTCCGGAACCATTTTGCTTTAGGAACACTCTCTTTCATATCAACTGACAATTCGTTTACTTCATCTTTCAGAAGCCGCCGCATTGAAAACAAACCGGATTCATGATAACATACTCATGACAGAGTAAAACGAACGGAGTACAGGATATGAAAACAAAACCTCAGAATAAAAAAGCGATTGTCATTGGCAGCGCGCTCTGCTGCCTTCTGATTGTACTGCTGAGCTGGAATCAGCGCTCCTGGAGAACCATGGATGTGATCCTGTTCATGGGACAGAGCAATATGAGCGGAGCGAACGGGGATGCTTCCCAGGCGCCGGAGCTGATTGAAGGGGCCGGATATGAGTATCGGGCCGTCACGGATCCGGACGGTCTCCATGTGCTGGAGGAGCCCTTTGGGGAAAACGAGAACAGAGGGGCCCTGGATGACACGGAGCTTCTGGAGAGAAGAGGCAGCCTGGTTACTGCCTTTGTCAACGCCTATTATGAAGAGACGCAGACGCCGGTCGTCGCGATTTCTGCTTCTGTGGGGAGCTCTTCCCTGAACGGCTGGCTGACAGGCGGCCGGAAGGAGGAAGCGGCCGCCCGCCTGGAAGGAGCGAAGGAGTGCCTGGAGAAAGAAAAAATAAGGATCCGGCATATTTACATGGTCTGGTTTCAGGGAGAGGCTGACGCCAATCTGAAGACGACCAAGGACGAGTATAAGGGGATGCTCAGAGAGCTGGTCAGCTATATGGAGGGGCAGGGGGTAGAGGCCTGCTTCCTGATTCAGCTGGGACCGGATCTGGCGGATTCTGTGAAGCATCAGGAAATCATGGATGCTCAGCTTGAGATTTGTGAGGAAGCAGATGATATCATCCTGGCCTCCGGCCTGCCGGCGGCGCTTACAGATGCGGATATGAGGGATGAGGGCGGAATTCATTACACCCAGGAGGCCCTGAATCTCATCGGTGAGGACGCGGGAAGAAATGCCGGCGTTTATGTAAAATCGCTTTCGCAGGAAACGGCTGAAACGGAGCAGGAAGCGCAGGAGAGGCAGGAAGAAGGGGAATGAGGGGAAGGACGATCTGGAACACGGTATGGGAACTGCTCTCACCGGTTCTGCTGTACGTGGTTTTGTCTGTGATTCTGACGGGAATGCTGGAGCTTCTGGCGCCTCCGCTTTCAGAGGATGAAAATGCCATGTGGCTGCTGGCTCTGGTGAATGCCTTCCAGATTCCGGTGTTTCTGCGGATGTATGAGAGACAGCGGAGGATGGAAGCGGAAGAAAAAGGAAGAACAGAGGCAGCCTGGAAAAGGAGATTTGGAGCGGCAGACCTTTTATTTGCGGTTCTGGGAGGAATCTTTCTGGCCCGGGGCTTCAACGGCCTGATTGGCCTGACCCCTCTGCCCCGTCTGTTTTCCGGATATGAGCCTGTGACGGCGGCTGTGTATGGCGGGAGCGTCATTTCGCAGGTTATGGCGAGTGTGGTGACAGCCTCGATTCTGGAGGAGCTTCTGATGCGCGGCCTGGTTTATGAGCGGCTGCGGCCGCTTTTTTCGGATCTCCGGCCTGCGGTTCTGCTGGGAGCCCTTGTTTTTGCCCTTTTTCATGGAAATGTGGTACAGGGAGTCTACGCATTTCTCATAGGCTTGTATTTTGTCTGGCTTTATGAAGCATACCGTTCTCTGCTTCCTGCAGTCCTTGCCCATGCTGCGGCAAATGCGTCCTCTATTCTGCTCGAACAGCTTGGATGGCTGGATGGGCTTTATGCAGATCTTCCAACATATTTTCTGACGACTGCCCTCTGCCTGGCGGCGGGAGCATTCTGCTGGCGCAGGGCGCGAAAAAAAGGGTGATGTCCGGGAGATTTTTTCTGGAAAAACCCAGATGAATTGTGCCTGAAACACACGTTTTAAAAGAAAAATAAGAAAACAAGGAGACAATTAAGCGTATATTTTAAAATTGTCAAATTATCTGACGATTTATCCAAAAGTCATACTTTACACATAAAAAAAATAGGTGTATAGTAGCACACAAAGCAGGAGCTGCCGCAGAACCTGCAGGCGCGACTTCGAAGGGCGGAGAAAGCGGCAGTCCGGCGAGTCAAAGAATTTTTAATAACGAGGTCTAGGATCTGGAGGGATGATATGAGCCAGCGAAGCAGTGGATTATACGACCCGAGATTTGAGCACGATAACTGCGGTATCGGCGCGGTGGTCAATATCAAGGGTAGGAAAAGCCACGGGACAGTGGCAGACGCATTGAAAATTGTAGAGAACCTGGAACACAGGGCCGGCAAAGACGCCGAAGGTAAGACGGGCGACGGAGTAGGAATCTTATTACAGATTTCCCACAAGTTTTTCTCCGAAGCAGTCAAACCTCTCGGCGTCTTTTTAGGTGAAGAAAGAGATTACGGAATCGGTATGTTCTTCTTTCCTCAGGATGAGCTGAAGCGGAATCAGGCCCGCAAGATGTTCGAGATCATTGTGGAGAAGGAAGGAATGGAGTTCCTGGGCTGGAGAGAGGTGCCGACACTTCCGGCGGTGCTTGGAAGCAAGGCTCTGGAGAAGATGCCGTGCATCATGCAGGGCTTCGTAAAACGGCCTGTGGATGTGGAAAAGGGTCTGGATTTTGACCGGAAGCTTTATGTAGCCCGCCGTGTCTTTGAACAGTCCAACGATGATACCTATGTGGTGTCTCTTTCCAGCCGGACAATCGTATATAAGGGCATGTTCCTGGTGCACCAGCTCAGGTCCTTCTTTGCGGATCTGCAGGATGAAAATTATGAATCAGCGATCGCCATTGTGCATTCCCGTTTCAGCACAAACACAAACCCCAGCTGGGAGCGGGCCCACCCGAACCGCTTCATCGTACACAACGGTGAGATCAACACGATTCAGGGGAATGCGGACAAAATGCTGGCCCGGGAGGAGACCATGGAGTCCAGCCATCTGAAGAAGGATCTGAATAAGGTGCTTCCGGTGGTAAATGCTTCCGGCTCTGACTCGGCTATGCTGGACAATACGCTGGAATTTCTGGTGATGAGCGGTATGGATCTGCCTCTGGCAGTCATGATCACAATCCCGGAGCCGTGGGACAACGATAAGGCCATGTCCCAGAAAAAAAGGGATTTTTATCAGTATTACGCCACCATGATGGAGCCCTGGGACGGCCCGGCTTCCATTCTGTTCAGCGACGGAGATGTGATGGGAGCCGTTCTGGACCGCAACGGTCTTCGGCCCTCCCGTTATTATATCACCACAGACGATACCCTGATCCTGTCCTCTGAGGTGGGCGTGCTGGATATCGATCCCACGAAAATTCTCGTGAAGGAACGCCTGCATCCTGGAAAAATGCTTCTGGTGGATACGGTGAAGGGCGAGGTCGTGGACGATGAGGCGCTGAAGGAAAGATACGCTTCCGCCCAGCCCTACGGTGAGTGGCTGGACCGCAACCTGGTGCAGCTGAAGGATCTGAAGATTCCCAATGAGCGCGTACCGGAATTTACGGCAGATGAGAGAAGAAGGCTTCAGAAATCCTTTGGGTATAATTATGAGGAGTACCGGACTTCTATCCTGACCATGGCGAAGAATGGAAGTGAATCCATTGCCTCTATGGGTATCGATACGCCGCTTGCGGCCCTGTCCGATAAGCATCAGCCGCTGTTTAACTATTTCAAGCAGCGCTTCGCGCAGGTGACGAATCCGCCTATCGATTCCATCCGCGAGGAGATTGTAACCTCCACGACGATCTATGTCGGCAAAAATGGAAACGTGCTGGAAGAGAAGCCTGAAAACTGCCATCTTCTGCGCATCAATAATCCGATTCTGACGAATACGGATATACTGAAAATCAAGAGCATGAAGGTGCCCGGGTTCAAGGTTGAGGTGCTTCCGATTACCTATTATAAGAACACAAGCCTGAAGAAGGCCATGGACCGTCTGTATATGGATGCGGACCGGGCGTACCGGGAGGGTGTCAACATTCTGATTATCTCCGATCGGGGCGTGGACGAGAATCATGTGGCGATTCCGTCCCTGCTGGCTGTAGCGGGACTCAACCAGCATCTGGTTACCACAAAGAAGCGGACTGGCGTGGCCCTGATTCTGGAGAGCGGTGAGCCCAGGGAGGTTCACCAGTTCGCGACCCTGCTTGGCTACGGAGCCTGCGCCATCAACCCCTATCTGGCTCAGGAGACCATCCGGGAGCTGGTGGCGTCCCATCTGCTTGACAAGGATTACTACGCGGCGGTGGATGATTACAACAGCGCAATTCTCCACGGAATCGTAAAGATTGCCTCTAAAATGGGAATTTCCACGATTCAGTCCTATCAGGGCTCCAAGATCTTTGAAGCCATCGGAATTGACAAAAGGGTTGTGGATGAGTATTTTACGGGAACGGTCAGCCGGGTGGGCGGCATTACGCTGGATGATATTGCAAAGCAGGCGGATGAGCTTCATTCCGCAGCCTTTGACCCGCTGGGACTGAATGTGGACCTGACGCTGGAAAGCGTGGGACGGCACAAGAGCAGAAGCGGCGGAGAGAAGCATCTTTACAACCCGCAGACGATTCATCTCTTACAGGAGTCCACAAAGCGCGGCGATTACAGGATGTTCAAGGAATATACAGAGCTTATTAATGGAGAGACGAACCGGGGATATTTGAGAAGGCTTCTGGACTTCAACTATCCGAAGAAGGGCGTACCCATCGAGGAAGTGGAGAGCGTAGAATCCATCGTAACCCGCTTTAAGACAGGCGCCATGTCCTACGGCTCTATCTCCCAGGAGGCTCATGAATGCCTGGCCATCGCCATGAACACCCTTCATGGGAAATCCAATTCCGGCGAGGGCGGCGAGAGCCTGGAGCGCCTGGAAATCGGTCCGGACGGCCTGAATAAGTGCTCCGCCATCAAGCAGGTGGCTTCCGGACGTTTCGGCGTGACGAGCCGCTATCTGGTCAGCGCCAAGGAGCTGCAGATTAAGATGGCCCAGGGCGCGAAGCCGGGCGAGGGCGGTCATCTGCCGGGCGGAAAGGTGTACCCGTGGATTGCGAAGACGAGACATTCCACACCGGGCGTATCCCTGATTTCACCACCGCCGCACCACGATATTTATTCCATCGAGGATCTGGCCCAGCTCATCTACGATCTGAAGAATTCCAACCGGGATGCGCGGATTTCCGTAAAGCTGGTATCTGAGGCCGGTGTGGGAACCGTAGCAGCCGGCGTAGCGAAGGCCGGAGCCCAGGTCATCCTGATTTCCGGCTATGATGGAGGAACGGGCGCGGCGCCCAGAAGCTCCATCCACCATGCAGGCCTTCCCTGGGAGCTGGGACTGGCGGAGACGCACCAGACTCTGATCCAGAACGGCCTCAGAGGGCGCGTCCGCATCGAGACAGACGGAAAGCTGATGACCGGCGAGGATGTGGCGATTGCGGCCATGCTGGGCGCAGAGGAGTTCGGTTTTGCCACAGCTCCGCTGGTAACCATGGGCTGCGTGATGATGCGTGTCTGCAACCTGGATACCTGTCCGGTAGGCGTGGCGACCCAGAATCCGGAGCTCCGCAAACGATTCCGCGGCAAGCCGGAATACGTCATGAACTTTATGAAATTCATTGCCCAGGATCTGCGGGAATACATGGCCCGTCTCGGTGTGCGCACTGTGGATGAGCTGGTAGGCCGTACGGATCTGCTGAGGATGAAGGAGGATTTGAAGGGTCGCGCGGCATCCATCGATCTGTCCGCGATTCTGAACAATCCCTATGCGGGCAGGGGCCAGAAGGTGACCTTTGATCCGAAGCAGGTATTCAATTTCGAGCTGGAGAAGACTCTCGATCAGAAGGTGCTGTTCAAGAAGCTGCTTCCTGCGCTGGAGAGCGGAAGCAGGCGGAGCATCGAGCTGGATGTGAGCAACACAGACCGCGCCTTCGGCACCATGTTCGGTTCCGAGATCACAAAGCGGTATCCGGAAGGCCTGGAAGAGGACACCTTTACGGTGAAATGCAAGGGAGCCGGAGGACAGAGCTTCGGAGCCTTCATCCCGAAGGGCCTGACCCTGGAGCTGGAGGGTGACAGCAACGACTATTTCGGCAAGGGCCTGTCCGGCGGAAAGCTGGTGGTCTATCCGCCCAGAGGCGTGCGCTTCAAGCAGGATGAAAACATCATTATCGGAAACGTAGCTCTGTACGGAGCGACCAGCGGTAAGGCCTATATCAATGGCGTAGCCGGAGAGCGTTTCTGCGTGAGAAACTCCGGAGCTATCGCCGTCGTAGAGGGTGTAGGCGACCACGGCTGCGAGTACATGACCGGCGGCCGGGTGGCGGTCCTTGGAAAGACCGGAAAGAACTTTGCGGCAGGTATGAGCGGCGGCATTGCCTATGTGCTGGATGAGGACCGCGACCTGTACACAAGGCTGAACAAAGATATGGTTATGATCACAGAGCTGACCGACAAGTACGACGTGCAGGAACTCAAGGAAATGATCGAAAGCCACGTGGCTTATACCAATTCGGTAAAGGGAAAGGAGATTCTGAGCAATTTCGCAGAGTACCTGCCGAAGTTCAAGAAGATCATTCCTTATGACTATTACCGGATGCAGATGGCGATTATCCAGATGGAAGAAAAGGGCTTAAGCAGCGAGCAGGCTCAGATTGAAGCCTTTTACGCCAACAGAAATCAGTAAGGAGGGGAGACGACATGGGAAAACCGACTGGATTTATGGATTATGACCGGGTAGACAAGAAAGCCCAGTCTCCGAAAGAGAGAATCAAACATTTTAATGAATTCCATACCCCTCTTTCCAAAGAGGAGCAGCAGCGCCAGGGAGCGCGCTGCATGGACTGCGGCGTGCCGTTCTGCCAGGCAGGTGTCATGATCGCGGGAATGGCTTCCGGCTGTCCCTTACGGAACCTGATTCCGGAGTGGAACGATCTGCTGTATATGGGAAACTGGGAGCAGGCATATAAGCGTCTCAAAAGGACCAGCAGCTTCCCGGAGTTCACAGGAAGGGTATGCCCGGCGCTCTGTGAGAAGGCCTGTACCTGTGGCCTTAACGGGGAGCCGGTCAGCACCAGGAGCAATGAGCTGGCCATTATTGAAAATGCCTATAAGGAAGGCTATGCGGTGCCGGAACCGCCGAAGAACCGGACCGGCAAGAAAATCGCCATCGTCGGCAGCGGCCCTTCGGGCCTTGCCGCCGCCGATCAGCTGAATCACAGGGGCCATTCGGTTACGGTATTCGAACGTTTTGACCGGATAGGCGGGCTTCTGCGCTACGGCATTCCGAATATGAAGCTGGAGAAGCACATCATCGACCGGAAGATCGAGATGATGAAAACGGAAGGCGTGGAATTCGTCGTAAACACCGATATCGGAAAGGATAAGAAGGCCGCTGATCTCCTGAAGGAGTATGACCGGGTGATTCTGGCCTGCGGCGCCTCCAATCCGAGAGACATCAAGGCCCCGGGCCGGGAGCTGAACGGCATCTATTTCGCGGTGGATTTTCTGCGGGCCACCACCAAGAGCCTGCTGGATTCCAACTTTGCCGATAAGAAATTCATCTCTACGAAAGGGAAGAATGTCATGGTCATCGGCGGCGGCGACACAGGCAACGACTGTGTGGGAACTGCCATCCGCCTGGGCGCGAAATCTGTAGTGCAGCTGGAGATGATGCCCAAAGCCCCGGATACAAGAGCAGAGAACAATCCCTGGCCTGAATGGCCGAGAGTCTGCAAGACGGATTACGGCCAGGAGGAAGCCATCGCCCTGTTCGGCAAGGACCCGCGTATTTATACCACGACGGTGAAGGAATTCGTCGGCGACAAGTCCGGAAGCCTGAAAAAGGTTGTCTGCTGCAGGCTGGAGAGCAAAAAGGATGAGAAAACCGGCCGCATGATGATGGTGCCCATCGAAGGGAGCGAGTTTACGATGGACATTGACGTGGTGCTGATTGCGGCAGGCTTTCTGGGAAGCCAGGATTATGTGACAAAGGCCTTCGGCGTGGAGGTCAATGCCAGGACGAATGTGAACACGGAGCCCGGGCAGTATAAAACCAACGTGGACCGGGTATTCACAGCAGGCGATATGCACAGGGGCCAGTCCCTGGTGGTATGGGCCATCCGCGAGGGCCGCGAAGCGGCCTGCGCGGTGGATCTGGATCTGATGGGGTACACGAATCTGCAGGTGCAGTAGCAAAAAGAAAAACCGTATGTCCGGCAGAAATGACAGCTGCCGGATATACGGCTTTTTTGTATCCGGTTACCGGTATCCGGGAAATCTTAACGAAATTTTAATATTATTGCGGTTCTTTATTGACAAGCAGCAGAGAAATGGATATAATTATTATAAAATTTACACAAAACATAAGCTGGAAAGCAATTTCTGTTTGTTGGATATGCTGTTTTTTCGTTAAAATACCGTAAAGAAAATCACTTAAAGGCAGTAGAAAGGGACTTTCTTTAAGTGTTTTTTTATGTCTGTATTACATGAAAAATGCTGCTGTAAACCGGGGATGGCCGGCCCGGTAACGATGCTTTCCGCAGCCCCTGGAGAGGGGCTCTAATCATTACTACGCTGTGAGACGAAGGAGAATGTTATGGTTATTACAAATGGTTTTACCTACATTGCGTTTCTGATGTTCCTGGCCGGCGGCCTGCTGGCTCTGGAAAAGTATACCAAGTGGAAAGTCTTTAATGTGATTCCGCCGCTGGTATGGATCTATGTGCTGAATATGGTGTTCTGCACGATGGGTCTGTATAATTCCGATGGAGTTTCCGCGGCTTATGGTGTTCTGAAGAACAATCTGCTGTACGCCATGATCTTTGTCATGCTTCTGCGCTGCGATTTCAGGAAGCTGGCGAAGCTGGGCGGACGTATGATCGCGATTTTCCTGGGCTGCTCCCTGACGCTGGCCATCGGTTTCTTAATTGGATATCCGCTCTTTATGGGCGCGCTGGGCGGCGGAGAGAAGACCTGGGCGGCAGTAGCGGCTCTGTATGCTTCCTGGGTAGGAGGTTCCGCGAACATGGCTGCCATGATGGAGGCGCTTCCGGTGGATTCAGGAGCTTACAGCTGTGCTCTGGCTCTGGATACGGTGTGCTATTCCGTATGGATTGCCCTCCTGCTCTTTGCAGTGCGTTACGCTTCCAAGTGGAATAAGGCTGTAAAGGCAGATACCTCCAAGCTGGACGCAGTGGCTGCCGCTGCCAACGCTGAGGTGGAGAAGGATAAGAAAAAGAAAGCTACTTCCGGCGACTGGATTTTCCTGATCGGTCTTTCCCTTCTGGTATCCGCCTTGTCTCAGATGGTAGGAGGCGCTATGGCCACCGGTTTGGACAACATCGGTCTGTCCATGTTTGACACAGGCACCTGTACGACTGTTTTCGTGACAATCCTCGGACTGATCTGCGCGTTGTCGCCTCTTGGAAAGCTTCCGGCAGTAGAAGAGCTGTCCAATATTTACCTGTATGCAGTCGTATCCCTGCTGGCGTCTACCGCAAGCCTGACGGATCTGGTATCCGCTCCTATGTGGGTCGTATACGGCGCATTTATTCTGGTGATTCATGTGGTGCTGATGTTTGTTCTGTCCAAGGTATTCCACTGGGATCTGTGCATGGTTTCCACGGCTTCCCTGGCCAATATCGGCGGTTCCGCTTCCGCTCCGATCGTGGCTACGGCCTATGACGCTTCCTTTGCCGGCATCGGCGTACTGATGGGAGTGCTTGGCGCGGCCATAGGCAACTTCTGTGGATTGGGAATGGGTGGACTATTGCAGATATTCCTGTGACGTCCGCTATGTAAAAAATGTGTTTGAATTAAGGTCCAGATTTACAGGCCCCGCCCCGGCTTCCGGGACGGGGCCCGGGATTATCCCGGTTTGGCTCCGGAAGGGAGACGTCCGGAGAACAGGGAGGAAATGCTTTGAATATCAATGAAAATTTTCGATATCTTCATATGGGGCTTCCGGAGGATATTCTGCGCCGAAAGCTTACCGGTGATTTTGAGGGAGCGGTAAGGCTGATTGACAGACGCCTGCAGAGCCTGGAGACGCCGGAAGCGCTGCGGCGCTGCCTGACGGCGGAACGGGAGATGATTCTCCGGCTGCCGGGAGACTATCCCTTTACCAGAGAGCAGGCTCTGGCCCGGGCCCGGGAGAAGATTCCGGATTTTACTGAAGAAGAGTTTGATGAACGGGTGGATTCGGGCAAAATCGGATGGATTTATCAAAAGGGAGAGATGCGCTTTTTCGACCGCTTTTTTGAAACGCTCTGCAAGACGGAGCCGGGCTTCGCGGAGCGGGCCGGGGTGGTTATGCGGGGTGTGGAAAGCGCGGGAAAGGAGTCTCCCGAGACGGGAGAGCTGAAGCGCTGTATCCGGAAGATGAAGGAAGAGGGCGGCGCAGGCCGCCGGATCTGTGTGCAGGCTTCGCTCCGAATAAAGGAGGAGCTGTTTGTCCCCGGCATGAAGATCCGGGCCCATCTGCCGGTTCCCGCAGAGTGTCCGGAGCAGACGGAGATTACGTTTGAAGAGCTTACGCCGGGCGGAAGGATTGCGCCGGGAGACGCGCTTCAGCGGACGGTCTGCTGGGAAGAAGAGATGCAGGAGAACCATGCGTTTACAGTCCGGTATTCCTATGTCCGGAGAGCTGCATATCAGGATACGGAGCAGATGAAGGGAGAGGGGCCCCAGCCTGATTTTTATACGCAGGAGGAAGCGCCCCATGTTTTGTTTACGCCCTATATCCGGGAACTGGCTGCCCGGCTGACGGAAAGGGAGACAGATCCGCTGGAAAAGGCCCGGAGATTTTATGATTTTATCACGCTGCATATGACTTATACTTATATGCCTTCGTATTTCAGTCTGGAAAATATTGCGGAAAACTGCGCCCGCAATTTTACCGGAGACTGCGGAGTGTTCGCGCTTCTGTTTCTGACGCTGTGCCGGTGCGCCGGCATTCCTGCCCGCTGGCAGAGCGGCCTTACCGCAGAGCCGGATTTCTGCGGGGCTCACGACTGGGTCCAGTTCTATGTGGCGCCTTACGGCTGGCTATATGCGGATACGTCGTACGGGATTGCGGCGGTGCGGGCAGGAGACGAGGAGAGAAGAAAGTTCTATTTCGGAAATATCGATCCCTTCCGCATGACGGCGAATCAGGCGTTTCAGGCGCCGTTTACGGTGGAAAAGCAGCACTGGAGAGCCGATCCCTACGACAACCAGGTAGGCGAGATGGAGATCGAAGAACGGGGCCTGAGATATGAGGAATTTGAGCGCAGCAAGCAGGTGCTGGCCTGCCAGGAGCTGTAAGGAGGAGTGATTTGGTGGATTTTCGGAGACGAATAGAGGAAAAAAGAGAGGATCTGATCGCAGATCTCCAGGGGTGCATCCGGATTCCCAGCGTATATGCTCAGGATGACAGCGGATACCCTTATGGAAAAGCGGTTCAGGAGTGTCTGGAATACATGCTGGATACGGCCCGGAAGCTGGGCTTTTCCGTACACAATATGGACAATCAGCTCGGCTGGTGCGAGTACGGCGAGGGAGAAGAGATGGCGGCGGTGCTCTGCCATCTGGATGTGGTTCCCGAGGGAGATGGCTGGACGGTTCCGCCCTATGAAGGGCTGGTGGCTGACGGCCGTATCTATGGCCGGGGAACGATGGATGACAAGGGACCGGCCATGGCGGCTCTGTATGCCCTGCTGGCGCTGAAAGAGTCCGGCGCGGAGCTGAAACGGAGGGTGCGCGTCATCTTCGGGCTGAACGAAGAGACAGGCAGCGCCGATATGAAATATTACCTGAAGCATGGCGGGGAGGTTCCGGTCATGGGCTTTACGCCGGACGGAGAATATCCGGTGATCAACGGAGAGAAGGGTCTGGTAAACGAGACCTTTGCCTGCAGGTTCCGGCAGAGCGGAGAGATTCGTCTGGCGGAGCTGGAAGGCGGAGAGGCTCACAACACCGTTCCGGCAGAAGCTCACGTCCGCCTTTCCTGTCCGCGGGAGCTGGCAGAACAGATCGCAGCCATGCAGGAAGAAAAAATCACCTGCACCCTGACAGAGGACGGCGTCCGGATCGAGGCTGCCGGGGTAAGCGCTCATGGAGGTACGCCCTGGGAGGGAGAGAATGCCATCGGGCGGCTGATGCTGTTTTTGAACCGTCTGCCTCTTACCGGGGAGCTGGCAGGAATCGTGAAGCTGCTGGCGGAAAAGATTGGCATGGAATGCGACGGCGCCTCCCTTGGCATTGCCATAGAGGATGAGGTGTCCGGAGGCCTGACCATGAATCTGGGCGTGGTACAGGGAAGCATGCAGGGAGAGGAATGCGAGATTCATGTAAAGCTGAATTACCGTTATCCTGTCACAAAGAGCTTTGGAGACTGCGGCCCGAAGGTGGAGGCTGCCTTTGAAGAAGCCGGGTTCCGGAGTGTTTCCCTGAATCACAAGGCGGGTCTGTATATGGAACCGGACAGCCCTCTGGTGAGCAGACTTCTGGGAGTATATGCGCGCTGCACGGGACAGGAAGCGGCGCCCAAATGTATCGGCGGCGGAACCTACGCCAAGATGATGCCGAACACGCTGGCTTTCGGCCCCATTTTCCCGGGAGACGAGGTGAGAGAGCACAAGCCCGATGAATATATGGAGCTTGACCGGCTGATTGACAATGCGGAGCTTCTGGCTCAGGCCATGTATGAACTGGCCCGCTGATTCAGAAGCTTCTGGTTCAGGCTGTGTATGAGCCGGATGGTGAGAGGCGGGAAGGCGCCTGTTCCGGAATGAATATAAAAGAAAGAGAGATGACAGACTATGAAAATCACAGAAGTAAAACTGGGGAAGATTTCTGTTCCCCTGCGCGTGCCGTTTAAGACGGCCCTGCGTTCTGTATCAAGCGTAGAGGACATTGTGGTAGAAGTACATACCGATACGGGAGCGGTGGGTTATGGAGAAGCGCCGCCCACCGGAGCCATCACAGGCGACACCACCGGAGCGATTCTGGGAGCTCTTCAGGATCACATTATCAAAACGGTAGTGGGCCGGGAGGTGGATGATTTTGAAGATCTGATGCTGGCTCTGAACAAATGTATCGTGGGAAATACCAGTGCAAAGGCAGCCATGGACATGGCTCTCTGGGATCTGTACGGACAGCTTTACAGGATTCCGGTCTACAAGCTGCTGGGCGGCAGCCGCAAGGAGATTATCACCGATATTACTATCAGCGTAAACGATCCGGATGAAATGGCCCGGGATGCAATGGACGCCGTCCGCCGGGGCTACGACACGCTGAAGATCAAGGTGGGAGCCCATCCGGAGCTGGATGTGGCGAGGCTGACTGCGGTACGCCAGGCGATTGGCAGCGAGACCCGTATCCGCATCGACGCAAATCAGGGCTGGGAGCCCAAGCAGGCAGTCCGCCTGCTGAACCAGATGCAGGAGAAGGGGCTGGATATCGAATTCGTAGAGCAGCCGGTCAAGGCTCACGACATCGACGGCCTGAAATATGTGACCGAGCGTTCCTACGTGCCGGTTCTGGCTGACGAAAGCGTCTTCTCTCCGGAGGACGCCGTGCACATCATGCAGACAAGGGCGGCGGATCTGGTCAACATCAAGCTGATGAAATGCGGCGGCCTGTACAATGCCCTGAAGATTGTTTCCGCGGCAGAGGTATACGGCGTGGAGTGCATGATCGGCTGTATGCTGGAGGCCAAGATCAGCGTAAACGCAGCGGTTCATCTGGCCTGCGCAAAGAAGATTATTACCAAGATTGATCTGGACGGACCGGTGCTCTGCAGCGAGGATCCGATCCTGGGCGGCGCGGTATTCGACGAGCAGCGGATTACGGTGTCTGATGAGCCGGGCCTTGGCATCAAGGGCGTGGAGAAGATGACGTATCTCGGCTGATTCTGAATTAAAAAGTACAGACAGAGTGAAAAACAGGGCTGAAAAAATGAGAAATCATGATTCAGTCCTGTTTTTGAAATAAGAAATAATTTGTCTATAAGCTGTACAAATAAACAGACATTAGCAGATGTTATATGCTTTTTTCTTTACATTAGAATAAGAGAGTGCTAAACTCTTTAACGTAATCTTAACGCTCCGCGGCGACAGAAAAGGGCCGGAATGGAAATATCCGGGTACTTTTCTGCATGCGGACATTTTTATTTATACAACAGGAGGAGAGTGTGCTATGAATGACATTTTAACGGACCTGCTTGCGATCATAGGCGTGGTTCTGAACGGACTGCCTCAGGGACTTCTGGCTCTTGCTTACGGCTTTGCTTCCGTGCCGACCGCCCTGGCGTTCTTTGTGGGCGTGGCAGGAAATACGCTGACGCAGAGCGTGGCGCCGATTTCTTTCCAGGCAGAGACCATTACCTATGCGGGAACGGCAGGAAAGAACCGTTCCGAGCGCTGTACGATGATTTTTATCGGCGGCGTGATTATGACTCTGATCGGTGTGCTGGGTCTTCTGACAAAGATTGTAAATTTTGTGGGCGAGGACGTGGCGTACGGCATGATGGCCGGCGTAGGAATTATCCTGACAAAGGCGGCAATCGATATGATTAAGAGCGACGCTCTGTCCGGAGGCGTGTCTCTGGCGGCAGCTCTGATTACCTATTACTTTACGAAAGACAGCGCCAACACTCTGGTATATACCATTGTGATTTCTGTAGTGGCTTCCTGCATCGCAAGCGCGATTTTCAAGAAAGAAAAGGCAAACATTGTGGTGGAGGATGACAAGTTTGTGCGCCAGAAGTTTACGATTAATTCCAGCGTAATCTTAGGAGCGCTTGGCATGGTCTGCCTGAACATTGGTTCCAACATTTCCTTTGGAGGAATCACAGCAGGAATGGCGACCAGCGGCAACTACAACGTGGATCATCTGACGGTTATTTCTTCTGTGGCTGATATGTGTTCTTCCTTCTTTGGAGGAGCTCCTGTGGAGTCTATCATCTCTGCTACGGCAAGCGCGCCCCATCCGGTATGGGCAGGCGTCATTATGATGGCGGTGATCGGGCTGATCCTGATTTTCAAGCTGCTTCCGAAGATTGGAAGATACGTTCCCTCTTCTTCCATCGCCGGTTTTCTGTTTGTGCTTGGTATCTTTAAGACTGTGGTTCTGGATGCTCCGGTGGCTTTCGCGACCAATGCGGCAGTGGGCGGCACAGCCATGGTGGTGACAGCCGTTACGAACCCGTTCCTCGGCATGGTGGCCGGAGTGGCTGCGAAGCTTCTGGGACTGTAAAAGCTTCCGGAATCATAAGAAAGGAGAGGACAGAACATGAAAGAGTATAAGATAGAACTGTGCGGCGTGGAGAGAACGCTTCCCTTCATTCCCATCAATGACACTATGGCTTTTGCGAGCTTTGTGGTGCTGGGGGACACAGAGCTGGTGAGCGCCTGCGCGCCTGAGCTGGTAAGGAGAATCGGACAGGTGGACGCGGTGGTGACTGCAGAGGCGAAGGGAATCGCTCTGGCCTATGAGATCAGCCGTCTGCTGGGCCTGAAAGAGTTTATCGTAGCCAGAAAGAGCACGAAGACCTATATGAAAAACGTAGTTTCCGCTTCCGTCCATTCGATCACGACAGCGGGCGAGCAGCATCTGTACCTGGACGGAGTGGACGCAGATAAAATCCGCGGAAAGCGTGTATGCCTTCTGGACGACGTGATTTCCACCGGAGAGTCCCTGCATGCCCTTGAGGTTCTGATGGATAACGCGGGAGCTTCCGTGGTGAAGAAAGCGGCGATCCTCGCAGAGGGCGACGCGGCTTCCAGAGACGACATCATTTTCCTTCAGAAGCTGCCGCTGTTCCATAAGACAGCCGAAGGCGAGTATGAGATTTTATGAGATATCCGGAATATCTGCCGGCAGGCGGCACCATCGGTTTTGTGGCCCCGTCCTTTGGCTGCGCCATGGAGCCTTACCAGACCTGTTTTGAAAATGCCTGCAGGACCTTTGAAAAGCTGGGATACCGCCTGGCTCTGGGACCCAACTGCCGGGCCAGCGAGGGCATCGGCATCAGCAATACGCCGGAGAAGTGTGCTGCAGAGCTGATGGAATATTACAGGAAAGAGGAAAACGATGTTCTCATTTCCTGCGGCGGCGGAGAGCTGATGTGCGAAGTCTTAAGCCATATGGATTTTGAAGCTCTGAAGGCTGCGAAACCCAAATGGTATATGGGTTTTTCGGACAACACCAATATGACCTTTCTGCTGGCGACGCTCTGCGATACGGCGTCCATCTACGGTCCCTGCGCGTCCTCCTTTGGCATGGAGCCCTGGCATGAATCCCTGCAGGACGCCTTTGATCTTCTGACCGGGAAAAAGAATGCTGTGCACGGGTATAACAGATGGGAGCCGGCGGAGGCGAAGGAAAGCCTGAGGGCAGAGGAGACTCCCCTGGCGCCTTACCGTCTGACAGAAAAGAAAATTCTGAGAAGCTATGTGGGACATTCTGCCGTACCGGCGGAAAAGAAGCTGCAGTTTGAGGGGCGGCTGATTGGCGGCTGCATGGACTGTCTGGTCAATTTGCTGGGAACCCGGTTCGACAGGACGGCGGAGTTCACAGAGCGCTATAAGGGGGAAGGGCTCATCTGGTTCCTGGAGGCCTGCGATCTGAATGTATTTTCCATCCGCCGTGCCATGTGGCAGATGGAGGAGGCAGGATGGTTCCGGTACGTAAAGGGCTTCCTGATCGGAAGACCGCTCTGCTTCGGCCAGGAGCTGATGGGACTGGACGCATATCAGGCCGTGCTGAAGGTGGCCGGAGAGAAAAACGTTCCTGTCATCATGGACGTGGACCTCGGTCATCTGTCTCCCATGATGCCCCTGATTACAGGCAGTCATGGAAAGGTCAGCGTCAGCGGAAATGATATCTCCATTCAGTTCAGCTGAAAATAAAAGGAAAGACAAAAAACGCTCTCTTTTCGGGGACAGACTCTGTCTGAAAGCCTGTCCGGCAGAAAGGGAGCGTTTTAGTTTGTCCAGGGAGACTGGAAGTCCGGTTTTTCGTTTCTTCTCAGGCCTGGGAGCTTAATAATCGATTTCCTTTAACACTCTGTCAATTGTCCGTGCAAGGGAAACACTGAAGTCCTCCGTTACATAAGGCGTCTCGCCTTCTGTGATGCAGCGTCCCAGCTGTTCCACCTCAAGACGGTAGTTGTGGGGAGCCTCTACGATCCGGATATCTCTTCTTCCGTCAAAGGTCTTAATCTCGTAAGAAAGCTTTCCGGGGCAGTTGAATCCAAAGCTCACGGACGAGATGGAGCCTTTCGTTCCGTGAATCTGGAAGCGGTCCAGGCAGGCATTTTTCTCTGTCGCAAGCACCATGCCGCAGTCAAAGCTTGCCCTGGCGCCTCCTGCGTATTCGAAAATGCCGGTTGTGTAGACGTCGATCTGATCCTCATTGAAGCTTCCGATTGCCTTTACTGATTCCGGCTCCGCGCCCATCATGGTCTGAATCAGGCTGACGGCATAGACGCCCAGATCGTAGGTGCAGCCGCCAAGACTTTCTTTACGCATGCGGATATTGGATTTCAGATAATCAGAGGTGATCAGCGCGGCTTCCATATAGCGGATCTCCCCGATAGTTCCTGATTCGATTTCCTTCTTTACTGCTTTGACAAAGGGACTGTGCTGATAGGCAAACGCTTCCATCAGGTACACATGATTCTCCTTTGCGGCGCGGAACATTTCCTCTGCTTCCTTTGCGGAGGGAGCCAGAGGCTTTTCGCACAGGACATGCTTGCCTTGCTGCAGCGCTTTGATCGTCCACTCGTAATGCAGTGTGTTGGGAAGCGGAATGTAGACCGCTTCGATCTCCGGGTCCGCCAGAAGCTCCTCATAGCTCCCGTAGGCCTTCTGGAATCCATATTTTTCCTTGAATGCGGCGGCCTTTTCCGGATTCCTTCCGGCAATTGCGGTCAGCTCGCAGTTATCTGCCAGCTGCATTCCCAGTGCAGTGTCGCGCTCAAAGATGTACGCGGTTCCTAAAACTCCCCATTTGATTTTTCTCATTTTCACTCTGCCCCTTTCTGAAAAAATGTCTTTAAATTCATTGTAACACGCGGAATCCGTTTTTTCTATGGATTTTTGTCGTTTCTATCTGAGTAAAAAATAAAATAAAAATATAATTTTATATTGACTTTAATATTATTAAAGAATATACTTAATATTATTAAAGGAGGAAGAAATATGGCGATAGAAATCGTACCGGAATGGATGGCTGATTTGGAACCGGAGGATGTTTCGTTTATCCGGAATTTCATACTTGCGTCAGGCTCCCTGAAAGAGATTGCACATCAGTATGAGGTGACTTATCCTACAGTCCGTCTGCGCCTGGACCGGCTGATTCAGAAAATAAAAATCAGCGAGGAGACAGAAAATGATCCCTATGTGGCGCTGATTAAAAGGCTGGCTGTGAATGACAAGCTGGATTTTGACACGGCAAAAATTTTAATTACAGAGTACCGGAAGCTTCGGAAGGAGGAGTAGATAATGGAAATTATGACCAGGACGATATGGGTAGTTTTACTGCTGTTTACCGGGATAACGGCAGGGCTGATTGTGCTTGAGGTGTTTCTTGCCAGAGCAGAGCGCTGGTGGCCCGGTCTGATGCCGCCGCTTTTTACATTTTTATGGGCGCTGTTTATGTGTCTGAACGTGGCGTCTGTGGGCGATGTCGTGAGCATGCTGGGAGCGCTGCTGATTACGTTTTTGCTTCTGAATGTCCCCACGTGGGTTCTGCTGGCGATTTATTTTGTGTGCCGGGAGAAGAGAAGGAAGAAAAAAATGCTGGATAAGATGAATCTGCATGATTTGAACTAGGCAGTCCGGCTCCCTTTTTGGCACAGTGATACATTCCTTTTCAGGTAAGCTCTGCTTTCTTATAAAAATGGACAGACGCCGCCGCGGAGGCGGCCAGCAGGCCAAGGCTGAATAGGAAGAGAGCAGCCAGCAGGCCGGGGCTGATCTGGAAAGAGAGAAGCTCCGGCGGAAGATATTTGATTAGGATGGGAAGTAGAAAAGAGGTTCCCAGAATCGCAAACATAAAAAAGTATTTTGTAAATTCATAGCCAAACCGATACTGAACAGGCAGATAGAGTCCCAGAAGGAGTGAGACTGCCGCAAGGACCGGGACTGCTTCAGACAGGCCGAAGCTGCCAAGGCCAGGGACTATAAGCGTCTCAAGCCAGTAAATAAGGCAGCAGACCAGATAGATTCCCAGAAAGAAAAGGTATTTTGAGAGCACCAGATCTCGGCGGGAATAAGGCAGGGCGCAGAGATAAGCGGCCGCCCTGGGGTACATGGCTTCCTTTTGAAAGGCCTGAAGCAATACAAAGAGAATGGAAAAGAAGGTCATCAGAATAAATGCCAGGGTTCCCGCAGGGACTGCTGCCGTGTCTGATATCTGCCAGTGTACAAAAAGCGGATAGAAGCAACAGAGCGCTGCCATGAGAACCAGGTATTTCCAGGTAAGCAGAAAATCTTTTTTAATCAGCTGAAGCAGCATATTTTTTCCCTCCTTCGATTTGGCAAAGCATAATATCCTCGATAGATGCGCGTTCCAGAATTGCGTCTGGCATGGCCTTTTGGATTTCCCCGGCTTGATCTGTGACGGCGGTGAAGCCGAAGGCTGTTTGGGAAAGGTTGTGAAGCAAAGGCAGGACATCGCCGGAAAGCTCTTTTATGTCACCCTTTACAATCCGGTAACGCTCCAGCAAAGAGTCCTTTTCCTCCTGAAACACGATTTTCCCGTGATCTATCAGTACCAGCATATCTGCAAGCTGGTCCAGGTCAGAAGTAATGTGTGTGGAAAAAAATACGCCCCGGCCGCCCCGGTTCATGTATTCCCTTAAGATATCCAGAAGCTGTCTGCGGATCAGTGGGTCCAGTCCGCTGGTGGGCTCGTCCATGATTAGAAATTCTGCCTGATGAGAAAGTGCCAGTGCAAGGGCGTACTTCATGCGCATGCCTTTGGAAAGTGTGTGGATTTTCTGCCGGGGATTCAGAGAAAAGCGTTCAAGGTAGCGCCGGAATTCTTTTTCGTCCCAGGAACGATAGGAAGAGGCTGCGAGAGCTTTCATTTCCAGCAGAGTAAGCTCGCCATAGAAGCTGCCGCCGTCAAACACGACACCCAGGCGTTCTTTGATGTGCCGTTCCTCTGTGTCCATATTCATACCGAAAAAGCGGATGTCTCCGGACTCTTTTGGCGTGAGGCTGAGTATGGTTTTTAAAGTGGTAGTCTTGCCGGCTCCATTGGTTCCGATAAAGCCGGTGATACAGCCCTCCGGCAGAGAAAATGAGATGTTTCGCAGGGAAAAATTTTTGTAGGATTTATTGAGATTTCGGACTTCTAAAATACTTTTCATTTCTCAGGCTCCTCCTCATATAAGATTTCCATCATATCGTTTAGCTCCTGCCTGCTGATTCCCAGAGCTTTTGCAGTCTGAAGCATATCCTGCATTTTGTACTCCACGAGCCGGCGTTTTGCTTCCCGCAGAAGCTCTGTATTTCCGGTAGATACAAAGGTCCCAATTCCTACCTGACTGTTAAGATAGCCTTCTTCTTCCAGGTCGTCATAGACTCTGCGGATGGTAAGGACGCTTACCCGCAGATCATTGGCAAAGGAACGGATGGAAGGGAGAAGCTCTCCTTCTTTCAGCTCCCCTTTCAGGATGGCATCTGTGATCTGGTCCTTGATCTGCTGGTAGAGAGGGGTATCAGAGGTATTTGAAATCAGTATTTTCATGATCTTCTCCTGCTGTTTTATCAAGATACAATATAGCCGAACAGAAAATAATTAGTGTGATGTTCTGATAAGCACACTATACACTATAAGCACTTCTTTGTCAATGGTTTTAGCAGAAAGGAAAATTCAGCCGTTGATACGCCATTGCTGAAATAATACCGGCACAAAATACAGGGACTGAGTCCTGCATTTTGTGCCGGTATGCTTTGTATGAAATTCAGAAGGAGCAAACCTGCATTATACGCCGCACAGCTCGCTTAAGGGATGGAAGGTATAGCCCATCTCTTCCCATTTTGTCAGAAGCTCGTCAAGGATGTCGGCGTTGGTCTGGGAGGTATTGTGAAGCAGCACTACGGCGCCAGGATGGATTCTGGGTATCAGTTTTTCAAAGGCCTCCTCTTTCGTGGGCTGATCATCCTGATACCAGTCCACATAGGCCAGGCTCCAGAAAAAGGTCTGGTAGCCCAGGTCATAGGCCATCTGCAGATTGGCTTCGCTGTAAATGCCCTGAGGCGGCCGATAATATTTCGCCATGGGCTGTCCGATGGTTTCCTCATAGAGGGCTTCCAGCGACTGGAGCTCTTTGGAAAAATCGGTTTCCGTACTGATTTGGGACATATCCGGATGATGGTAGGTGTGATTTCCGACGGTGTGGCCTTCCTCGACCATTCGCTTCACCAGCTCCGGACTTGTTTCCAGATAATTTCCCACGATAAAAAAGGCGGCCGGAGCGTTATGCTTTTTCAGGGCGTCCAGAATCGCAGGGGTGCAGCCGCTTTCAAAGCCGCAGTCGAAGGTCAGGTAAATCCTTTTCTCTTCTGTTTCTTCTATATAATAGGCATCGTACTGGGAGAGATAGGAGGCGGAGGCGTTGGCCACGGGAGCCTTCCCTTCCTCCTGAAAGCTCAGGCCCCAGTTGGCGGAGGCAGTGCTTTCCGCGGTGATTATGGCGTTCGCTGTGGTAAAGCGGGCGAAGCCCTGACCGATAAAATAAGCAAGGACCAGGAGAAGAAGAGAGCCTGAGGTATGCAGGATATTTTTCAAAGGCAGCTTCATATGCAAAAAATCCGTTTTTGATAATATATGATGAGCATAGAAAATTCAGACTGCTTTTGTATGCCTTTTGGCAGTTCGTTCCCCTGGTACTGCTGCTTCTGGTACAGTTCTACTGATTTGATGTAAGATATATTTGACAAAATATCATATTTATAATACTATAAAATCAGGACAGAAGACAGGACGGATTTCGGATATGAAAAAGAATTTGAAGCTGAAGGCCGCGCGGGCGGAGCTTGATTTGTCACAGGAGGAGCTGGCTCACAGGGCAGGGGTGTCGAGGCAGACCATCAATATGATCGAGCGGGGAGACTATAATCCTACATTGAATCTCTGCGTCAGCATCTGCCGCGTTCTGGGAAAGACGCTGGATGAGATATTCTGGGACGAGTAAAGAAGGGCGGTATCAAACGGAGGGGAAAGGAAAATGAAACGAGACTGGATTTTGTGGAATGTTCTTTGCAGCCCGGAGCAGGTTGCGGCGGATGAACGGATGGAGCAGATAAAGAAAAACGGATATTGCTGGAGCTACAGGCTTCTTATTTTGGTGATCGGTATTTTGGCTTTCCTGCTTCGGCTTTTTTCCGTTTTGACCATGGCAGATGGCAGTCATGGAATGGTTCCTGCAGAAAGCCTGTGGCTTGTGGCTTTGTTAGGAATCTCGATAACAGAGCTGGCACGTTTCTTATACAGCTGTTTTTACGGGACGCAGGAGTTTTTCGACCGAACCGGCGGAATGTGGTGCTTTGTGTGTTATGGGGTATTGGCCGGGATATGGGCGCTGGCAGGAGCATATGGATTCTGGGGCCTGCAGGATTACCGTGCATGGATTGCCTTTGCTTTGGGAGCGCTCGCCTTCTGGCTGCTCTGTCACCTGGCATATTTTCATTATGCAATGTCTACAGAAGAGGAAAAAGGAAAAAGAGCAAAGATGTTCGGAATTACAATTGTGCTGATTTGCGTGCTGGCGCTGGCAGGGTATGGAATATTTGCCGGGACAGGGATTACCCGTGTGTTTTTGAGAAATAATTTAGTTTATATGAAAAATCTGACAGAAGAAGAAAAAGAATATGCGGATGCGATAGAAAAGGGCAGGGAAGGATACGAGGAACTGGAAAGTGTAAAGATGGAATGCTTCTACAGAGACGCGGACGCAGAAGAAGGTGCGGCCTTCCAGAATGGCGGTATTGCGCACTCCTTTTACTGGATTACGCCGGATATGCTGTATACGATGGTGCTGGAGCCTGGTACAGATGAGGTATATCAGGAGTTTTTCAGGGACTCAGAGATGGAATGGCATATTGCCGAAGGAAAAAGCTGGATTTCTGAACGGGACTACCAGGCAAATGGAGAAATGCCGTACGAAAATACACAGCCTTACACCGGCATCCTGCCGTTGCAGCTCGAAGCTATTGAAAGCATCACAAAGGAACGACGGGATGGACAGACCGTGTATATTGTAGAGTACGGGCCAGATTATGAGACGGCACTGGAGAGAATCGGCGCGGTCGAAGTGAGCGGCATTGTCGGAGCGATGGAAGAGTATACACTGAATGAATATGGGGTGATGACAGGATATGTTCTGGAAGAATATGAGCTGACTGGCGAAGGAGAAAAAAGATGCGCGGAGTGGAGGGCCTTTACTGTGTTGAGCGTGGATGCGGAACAGAATGAGGCTGAGGTACGGGAGCTGGTCGGACAATATGAGCAGGGGTAAAGGAGAAGGTGTTCATTTTACCGGGCGCTGTGTATAGAGCACAAAACAGCCGGAGGAGGTAAAGCCTCTCTCGGCTGTTTTTATGATCAACGGATTGTGTCTTTGGGCTGTATCTGTTCTTTAAAGGCAACCAGGCGGCTGCGCAGCTCCTTTCTGATATGACGGTGAAGAATTCTTCTCCGCCTTCCGGTATAGTTCTCTGGTATCTATGAAAATGGCGGCGAACTGCCAGAATTTCCGTCTGCCGGAAAGAAAAAAGCATAATCCATTTATGAATATAAATATCTTTCCTTTTCTCCTTTACCGTGTTAAAATCTCTTTAAAGCCTTTTTAAAACCCGAACTCCCGGTTGAAAAAAAGGAGTTTTTGGTCTATATTATTAATAATATGTAATTTTATGAAAGAAGAAGGGATGATGAGAGAATGAAATTAAAGCTGGCAGTGATACCCGGCGACGGTATCGGCCCGGAGATCGTCCGGGAAGCGAGAAAGGCCCTGGATAAGACGGCTGAGAAATTTGGCCATGAAATTGAGTATACAGAGCTTCTGATGGGCGGTGCCTCCATCGATGTACACGGTGTGCCGCTGACGGACGAGACGATTCAGGCGGCGAAGAACAGTGATGCGGTGCTGATGGGTTCTATCGGAGGCAACGCGGCTACATCACCCTGGTATCAGCTTCCGCCGGACAGACGGCCTGAAGCGGGGCTTTTGAAGCTTCGCAAATCTCTGGGGCTTTTTGCAAATCTGCGTCCGGCCATCCTCTATAAAGAACTGCGGCATGCCTGCCCGCTGCGGGAGGAAATCAGCGAAAAGGGCTTTGATATGATGATTATGCGTGAGCTGACAGGAGGCCTGTATTTCGGAGAGCGGGGGACCAAGGAGATAGACGGAGTGCTGACAGCCGTTGACACTCTGGTATATAACGAGAATGAGATCCGCCGGATTGCGAAAAAGGCCTTTGATATCGCAGGCAAGAGAAGAGGAAGGGTCTGCAGCGTGGATAAGGCCAACGTGCTGGATTCCTCCCGGCTCTGGAGAAAAATAGTGGAGGAAGTGGCAAAGGACTATCCGGATATCGAGCTGTCCCATATGCTCGTGGACAACTGCGCAATGCAGCTGGTAAAGGATCCCTCTCAGTTTGACGTGATTCTGACAGAAAATATGTTTGGAGACATTCTCTCAGATGAGGCCAGCATGGTCACGGGCTCTATCGGAATGCTTGCAAGCGCCAGCTTAAATGATACGAAGTTTGGCCTGTATGAGCCCAGCGGCGGTTCCGCGCCGGACATCGCGGGCCAGGATATTGCCAATCCCATAGCGACAGTGCTTTCTGCGGCGATGCTGCTGCGCTACAGCTTTGATTTGGACAGGGAGGCAGACGCCATCGAGGCGGCTGTCCAGCAGGTGCTGACCGAAGGATACCGTACCGGAGACATTATGTCGGAGGGCTGTACGAAGGTGGGTACGGCCAAGATAGGAGATCTGATAGCCGAACGGATCTGAAAGACAGAGAACGGATGTTATGAATGAAAGGGACTGCCGGAGATGCCGCCGGCGCTCCCTGCAGATACAGAAATGGAAGAGGAGGATACACAGATATGAGAAGTGACGCAGTAACAAAAGGAATGCAGCAGGCCCCCCACAGAAGCCTGTTTAACGCCCTGGGCATGACCCAGGAGGAGCTGGACCGGCCGCTGGTTGGCATTGTGAGCTCTTATAACGAAATTGTTCCCGGCCACATGAATCTGGATAAAATTGTGGAAGCAGTGAAGATGGGTGTGGCGATGGCAGGAGGAACTCCTATTGTATTCCCGGCGATCGCGGTCTGCGACGGTATCGCTATGGGACATATCGGAATGAAATATTCCCTGGTAACCCGTGATCTGATTGCAGATTCCACGGAGGCCATGGCGATGGCCCACCAGTTCGACGCTCTTGTGATGGTTCCGAACTGTGACAAGAATGTTCCCGGCCTTCTGATGGCGGCGGCCCGTATCAATGTGCCGACTGTATTTGTCAGCGGCGGCCCTATGATGGCTGGCCATGTGAAGGGCGAGAAGCGCAGCCTTTCCAGCATGTTTGAGGCGGTGGGCGCTTATTCTGCGGGAACTATGACAGAGGAGGACGTACGTGAGTTTGAGGAAAAGGTATGTCCGACCTGCGGCTCCTGCTCCGGCATGTATACGGCCAACAGCATGAACTGCCTGACTGAGGCGCTTGGCATGGGCCTTCGCGGCAACGGAACGATTCCTGCGGTCTATTCCGAGAGAATCAAGCTGGCGAAGCATGCCGGCATGCAGGTCATGGAGCTTTTGAAGAGAAATATCCGCCCCAGAGACATTATGACAGAGAAGGCGTTCCTGAACGCACTGACGGTAGATATGGCTCTCGGATGCTCGACGAACAGTATGCTGCATCTTCCGGCTATCGCCCATGAGGCAGGCGTGGAGCTGAATATGGAGATCGCCAATGAGATGAGCGCAAAGACACCGAACCTGTGCCATCTGGCTCCGGCAGGCCCGACCTATATCGAGGATTTGAATGAAGCCGGCGGAGTCTACGCTGTGATGAATGAGCTGAATAAGAAAGGACTTCTGTATACCGATCTGATGACAGTGACAGGAAAGACGGTAGGCGAGAATATCGAGGGCTGTGTGAATAAGAATCCGGAGGTCATTCGGCCTGTCGACAATCCCTACAGCGAGATCGGCGGCATCGCCGTTCTGAAAGGAAACCTGGCCCCGGATACGGCTGTCGTGAAGCGTTCTGCCGTTGTGCCGGAGATGATGGTACACGAGGGCCCGGCCCGCGTCTTTGACTGCGAGGAGGACGCCATCGAGGCGATCAAGGGCGGAAAAATCGTGGCAGGCGATGTGGTTGTGATCCGCTATGAAGGCCCCAAGGGAGGACCGGGTATGCGTGAAATGCTGAATCCGACTTCCGCCATTGCAGGCATGGGTCTGGGATCAACGGTAGCGCTGATCACAGACGGCCGTTTCAGCGGCGCTTCCAGAGGCGCTTCCATCGGGCATGTCTCTCCGGAGGCTGCTGTGGGAGGACCGATTGCCCTGGTAGAGGAAGGAGACAGGATTCTGATCGATATCCCGAATAACAAGCTGGAGCTTCTGGTTTCCGAGGAAGAGCTGGCAGCCAGAAGGGAAAAATGGCAGCCCAGAGAGCCAAAGGTGACGACCGGTTACCTGGCCCGCTATGCGAAGATGGTGACTTCCGGAAACCGCGGCGCGATTCTGGAGCTGTAAGGGACTGCCATGGAGCCTGGCAGGGGCCATGGCGGATGCGGAATAAAGAAAGAACAGTGCGGCTGCTTTACGGCAGCCGCAAAAAATCAGAGATATAAGGGGAGATGAATTATGCAGCTGAAAGGAGCAGAGATAGTAATCGAGTGTCTGAAGGAACAGGGAGTGGACACTGTATTCGGATACCCGGGCGGCGCGATACTGGACATTTATGACGCGCTGTATAAGCATAGTGATGAGATCCGCCATATTTTGACCTCCCATGAGCAGGGAGCGTCCCATGCGGCGGACGGATATGCCCGCGCTACAGGCAAGGTGGGAGTCTGCATGGCGACCTCCGGGCCGGGAGCCACGAATCTCGTAACAGGAATTGCGACAGCCTATATGGATTCTGTCCCGGTGGTGGCGATTACGGCGAATGTAGGAAAAAGCCTGCTTGGAAGAGATTCCTTCCAGGAGGTAGATATTGCCGGAATTACCATGCCGATCACGAAGCATAATTTTATCGTGAAGGATGTGGAAATGCTGGCTCCGGTGCTCCGCAGGGCCTTTCATATCGCCCGGAGCGGCCGCCCGGGACCGGTTCTTGTAGATATCACCAAGAATGTCACAGGAGCAGAGACCGAATATGAGCGTAAGGAGCCGGAAGCCATTGTCCGTGTGGCGGACACTATCCGCGAGGAGGATATAGACCGAGCGGTTGAAATGATTTCTCAGGCAAAGCGGCCCTTTATCTTCGTAGGCGGAGGCGCGTCGATCTCAGATGCGTCGAGGGAGGTGTCAGAGCTTGCCCATAAGATTCAGGCTCCGGTCTGCGATTCTCTGATGGGAAAGGGCGCGTTTCCGGGAGAGGATCCGCTGTACACAGGCATGCTGGGAATGCATGGCACAAAGGCGTCCAATTTCGGAGTGGTACACTGCGATCTGCTGATTACCATTGGCGCCAGGTTCAGCGAGCGGGTGACCGGAGACGCATCCCGGTTTGCCAAGAAGGCGAAAATTCTCCAGATCGACATTGATCCGGCGGAGATCAATAAAAATGTGATCGTAGACAGCAGCATCATTGGAGATGTGAAGTCTGTGCTTCAGATTCTGAATCCGAAGCTTCCTGAGAAGGAACATAAATCCTGGCTGGAAGAGATTACAGCCTTAAAGAACAAATATCCGCTGAAGTACAGCGAGGATCGGCTGACAGGTCCCTATGTGCTGCAGGAGCTTTACCGAATCACAAAGGGCGACGCGCTGATCGTGACAGAGGTGGGACAGAATCAGATGTGGGCGGCTCAGTATTACAAGTACCGGGAGCCGAGGACATTCCTGACCTCCGGCGGCCTTGGAACCATGGGCTATGGCCTCGGCGCAAGTCTGGGGGCAAAGCTTGGATGCCCGGATAAGCTGGTGGTCAATGTGGCGGGAGACGGCTGCTTCCGCATGAATATGAATGAGCTGGCTACGGCTGCCCGCTACAATATTCCTGTGATTCAGCTTGTGCTGAATAATCATGTGCTGGGCATGGTGCGTCAGTGGCAGAATCTGTTTTATGGGCGCCGCTATTCAGCGACGGTTCTGAATGACAATGTAGATTTTGTGAAGCTGGCAGAGGCGCTCGGGGCGGAAGGAATGCGCGTGACAAAACGCGAGGAGGTGGCTCCCGCGCTGGAGAAGGCCATCGCTCTGGGCCGTCCGGTGGTGATCGACTGCATCATTGACAATGACGATAAGGTATTTCCGATGATGCCGGCAGGCGCTCCGCTGGAGGATACCTTTGATGCGGACGATCTGGACGAAAAGAAAAAATAATTTACATTGGAGAGAAGCTTAAAATGTTGAAACGCATACGCTGGTATCTCTGGGTGCTGGCAGGAATTTTTCTGCTCTATCTGATGGTTTCCATATATTTTATGGAGCATTTCTTCCTGGGAACCACAGTAAACGGAAGGAATGTGGAGCTTCGGACGGTAAAGCAGGTGAACAGCCTGATCCTTGAGCAGGCGGACGGCTATGAGCTGACCCTTCTGGAGCGCGGGGGTTCGGAGGAGAGCATGACTGCACAGCAGCTTGGCATGAGCTTTTCCGAGACAGAAAACGTAAGGAACTATAAAAGGATTCAGAACGGCTTTCTGTGGCCCAGGATGTTCTGGCAGCAGGACTCCTACCAGATTACTCCGGATATCACCTTTGACGAAGAAGCATTTGATGAAGCTCTGGCAGCCCTTTCCTGCGTGCAGGATGGGGAAGAGCCTGAGGACGCCCGGGTGGAGCTGACCGCAGATGGTTATGAGCTCTATCCGGAGCAGCAGGGCTCCAAGATTAAGGAGGATATTTTAAAGGAGCAGGTCCGTGCGGCGGCAGAGGCTATGCAGCCGGAGCTTGCGCTGGAAGAGGCAGGATGCTACGAGGCCCCTGCTGTGACGGCGGATTCTCCGGAGATTACGGAGCTTACCGCAAAGCTTGACAAATGGCTTGGCACGGAAGTAACCTATGAATTTGGCCCGCAGACAGAGGTGGTGGACAGCTCTGTGGTTTCAGGCTTCATTCAGCTGGACGGCTATGACGCGTCGATTGACGAGGAGGCTGTCAAGGCATGGGTGGCAGAGCTGGCAGACAGGCGGGATACCTACAAAAAAGCGCGGAAGTTTCAAAGTACGCTGCGCGGTGTCATTACTGTCAGCGGCGGCAATTACGGCTGGCAGATTGATCAGGAGGCGGAAAACGCGGCTCTGCTCGCTTCGATAGAGAAGGGCGAGACGATTGCGAAGCAGCCGGCCTGGTCCCGTGAAGGAAAGGACTGGGGAGAAAACAACGATATCGGAGATACCTATATCGAGGTGGATATGGGAGCTCAGCATATGTGGGCCTATAAGGATGGCGCCCTCCTGATCGACACGGATGTGGTGACTGGAAATATCAGCCGGAATTACGGAACTCCCGCGATCGTGGCTGCGATTCAGTACAAGGATCGGAACGCAGTGCTCCGGGGAGATAATTATGCCACTCCTGTGAAATACTGGATGCCCTTTTACGGCAATTACGGAATCCATGACGCCAGCTGGAGAAGGGAGTTCGGCGGGACAGTTTATCTGACCAATGGTTCCCACGGATGTGTAAACACCCCTCCGGCGGCCATGAAGGTGATTTTTGAAAATATGGAGTCCGGGACGCCGGTGGTATTGTACTATTAAGTGCGCGTGAATTGCACGGAATTATTGACAAAACATTAACAAGGACATAAAATAACAGAAGAAACAGGAAATCGTCTTAAAAGACCAAGAGGAGGAAATGAAAAATGAGTCGTGTGTATAATTTTTCGGCAGGCCCGGCAGTTCTGCCGGAAGAAGTGCTGCGGGAAGCGGCCGATGAGATGCTGGATTATCAGGGAACCGGCATGTCCGTGATGGAGATGTCTCACCGCTCGGGGGCATTTGAGAGCATTCTGAATGAGGCGGAGCAGGATCTGCGGGATCTGATGCAGATTCCGGAGAATTATAAGATTTTGTTTATGCAGGGAGGAGCACATCTTCAGTTTGCGGCGATTCCCATGAATCTGATGAAGAACCGGGTGGCGGATTATATCATTACCGGTCAGTGGGCGAAGAAGGCCTTCAAGGAGGCGCAGATCTATGGAAAGGCCAATGCGATCGCTTCTTCTGAGGATGAGACCTTTTCTTATATTCCCGATTGTTCCGATCTTCCCGTGAGTCCTGACGCGGACTATGTCTATATCTGTGAGAACAACACTATTTATGGAACCAAATTCCATACGCTTCCGAACACCAAAGGTAAAATTCTGGTGTCTGACGTTTCCTCCTGTTTCCTTTCAGAACCGGTGGACGTAACGAAGTACGGGCTTCTGTACGGCGGCGTCCAGAAAAATATCGGGCCGGCCGGCATGGCGATTGTGATTATCCGCGAGGATCTGATCACAGAGGATACGCTGCCCTATACGCCGACCTATATGAAGTATAAGATTCACGCAGATGCGAATTCCCTTTACAACACGCCGAACTCCTACTGCATTTATATGTGCGGGAAGGTCTTCAAATGGCTGAAAAAGCAGGGAGGCCTGGAGGTTATGAAGGCCAGGAATGAGGAGAAGGCGGCCGTACTCTATGATTTCCTGGACAGCAGCCGGCTCTTTAAAGGGACTGTGCGCAGGGAAGACCGTTCTCTTATGAATGTGCCCTTTGTGACGGGCGATAAGGAGCTGGACGCGAAATTTGTCAAGGAGGCGGAGCACGCAGGGCTGGTCAACCTGAAGGGCCACAGAAGCGTGGGCGGCATGCGCGCCAGCATCTACAATGCGATGCCTCTGGAGGGCGTAAAGGCCCTTGTGGAGTTTATGAAAAAATTTGAGGAGGAAAACTAAGCGATGTACCGTTATAAATGTCTGAATCAGATCGCCCAGACCGGGCTCGACCAGTTTACCCGTGATTACGTCCAGGTGGAAGAGATTGAGGAAGCAGACGCCCTCCTTGTGCGGAGCGCCGCTCTTCATGACATGGAATTTCCGAAGAGCCTGAAAGCGATCGCCCGCGCCGGAGCCGGCGTGAATAATATCCCTCTTGGGAAATGCGCAGAGGAGGGAATTGTCGTATTCAATACACCCGGAGCAAATGCGAACGGCGTCAAGGAGTTGGTGCTGGCCGGCCTTCTGCTGGCGGCCAGAGATGTCATCGGCGGCGTGAACTGGGTACAGTCTGAGCGGATGAATGAGGAAATCTCCAAGCTTGCGGAGAAGCAGAAAAAGCAGTTTGCAGGCCATGAGATCGAAGGCAAAAAGCTCGGTATTATAGGCCTTGGAGCTATCGGCGTAAGAGTGGCGAACGCTGCCACGCATCTTGGCATGGAGGTGCTGGGATACGATCCCTACATTTCTGTGGACGCTGCCTGGAACCTTTCCAGAAGCATCCGTCATATCACGAATGTGGATGATATCTATAAGGAGTGCGACTATATCACGATACATGTTCCGCTTCTGGACAGTACCCGGAAAATGATCAACGCAGAAGCTATCGAAAAGATGAAGGATGGAGTCGTCATTCTGAATTTTGCCCGTGATCTGCTGGTAGACGAGGATGCTGTCGTTCTGGCGCTGAAGAAGGGCAAGGTAAAGAGATATGTGAGCGATTTCCCGAACCCGACGACGGCAGGCGCAAAGGGAGCTATCGTAATTCCGCATCTTGGAGCCTCCACAGAGGAGGCAGAGGAAAACTGCGCGCGTATGGCGGCAAAGGAGCTGCGGAACTATCTGGAGAACGGAAACATCCGAAATTCTGTAAACTATCCCAACTGCGATATGGGAGTTCCCAGCTATCCGGCGAGGGTTGCGATTTGCCACAGGAATGTAAAGAATATGCTGAGCCAGTTTACGACGATCCTCGGTCAGGAGAATTATAATATCGGAAATATGACAAACAAGAGCCGCGGAGATTATGCGTATTCCATGTTTGATTTGGAGACTGCGGCGAGCCCTCAGCTGGTAGAGCGCCTGGAGGCAGTGGAAGGCGTACTGAAAGTCAGGGTGATCTGCTGATGGCGGATATCAGGCCCTTCCCCGCGATCCGGCCTGCGGCGGGGAAGGAGGCGGACATTGCGGCCCTTCCATACGATGTGTACAGCCGTGCCGAGGCCAGAAGGGCTGTGGAGGGCAGGCCCTTAAGCTTTCTGCGCATCGACCGTGCCGAAACACAGCTTCCGGAGGATATGGATCTTTATGACAGCCGCGTCTATGAAAAGGCGAAGGAGCTGCTCTGGGGAATGGTGGAGGAAGGAAGCCTTGTACAGGACGAGGCTCCCTGCTATTATCTCTATGAGCTGACGATGAACGGACGCAGCCAGACAGGCATCGTGGCCTGCGCTTCGGTAGACGATTATTTAAACGGCGTAATCAAAAAGCATGAAAATACAAGGCGGGAAAAGGAGGAGGACCGGGTACGCCATGTGGATGTCTGCGACGCCCAGACCGGACCGATTTTTCTCGCTTACCGCAGTCAGAAGGCCTTAAAGAGGCTGACAGCGGATGAAAAACAAAAGGAGCCGCTGTTTGATTTCGTTTCCGAGGATGGAATCCGCCACAGAGGGTGGAAAATTGCCGGTCAGCAGGAGCTCCAGGCAATTCAGACAGCCTTTTCCGGCATGGATTCCCTGTATATTGCAGACGGTCATCACAGGGCGGCGTCGGCGGTCCGGGTAGGCATCAAGCGCAGGGAAGAGCATCCCGGCTATACCGGAGACGAGGAGTTTAATTATTTTCTTTCCGTTATCTTTCCAGATGATGAGCTGATGATCATGGATTACAACCGGGTAGTGAAGGATTTGAACGGTCTCACGCCGGAGCAGTTCCTGGATAAGGTAAGAGAAGTTTATGAGGTGAGGAAATCGGATAAGGCCGTTCATCCGCAGAAAAAGGGACAGGCAGCCCTGTATCTGGAAAACCAGTGGTATCTTCTGGCCCTGAAGCCTCAGTACGAAAACGACGATCCGGTGGAGGGCCTGGACGTATCCATCCTCCAGAAGCAGATTCTGGATCCGGTGCTCGGAATCCGGGATCCAAAGACCGATAAGCGGATTGATTTCGTGGGAGGAATCCGGGGACTTTCCGAGCTGGAACGCCGGGTACATACGGATATGAAGGCTGCCTTTGCCATGTATCCCACCTCGATCAGCGAGCTGTTTGCCGTGGCGGACGCCGGACGGCTCATGCCTCCGAAATCCACCTGGTTTGAACCGAAGCTTCGCAGCGGGCTCTTTATCCATTCTCTGAAAGAGACCTTCTGACTGCTTTAGGGGAAATTTCGTCTAAATTGTCTGCATTTAATAAAAAACAAGAACATTCTTGCATTAACTGGAAAAATGCAATATAATAGGTCTGTCAAAAAGTATCATTGTACTGCACAGCTTCAGAATCACAGAGGATTCTGTGTTCTGCTGCTGTCCTGACCGCAAGACGGTGAGTTTTGAAATTGAGGAGGATTATGATGACTGCTAAGAAAGCAACAGCGACCACAAAGAAGGCAGCAGAGACCGCAGTGACAAGCGATCCGGTGAAGACAGAAGCGCCTGCAAAGGCAGAGAAACCCGTACAGGCCAAGGCAGAGGCTGCAAAGGCTGAGCCTGTAAAAGCAGAGCCTGTGAAGAAGACAGCGGCAAAGAAAGAGACCGCAAAAAAGACGACAGCGAAGAAGACAGTAAAGGCGGAAAAGCCTGCAGTGACTCAGAATATATACGTTCAGTTTGCAGGAAAGGAAATTCCGACTGCAGATCTGGTTGCAAAGGCAACAGAAGATTGGGTTGCTCTCGGACACCGCGCATCTTCCATCAAGAGCCTGGATCTCTATGTAAAGCCCGAGGATATGGCAGCTTACTACGTGATCAACGGCAAAGAGAGTGGAAAGATTGCACTGTAATCAGACAGTATGATAGAAAATAAGAGGAAAAGCGTTTTGTGCCTGAAAGAGGTGCAAGGCGCTTTTTTCTTATGCGGACAGCCGTGCGAAGGCATACGGCCGTTCCGGGCTACAAGGCTGATACAGCAGCAGTGCCGGGAAAAAGGAAGCCTCTGAAAAATTCCGCTTGAAATCTCCATACAAAAGTGTTATACTAAACCGCGTATTAATAGCGCGCACAAATGTCTTTGATGAACGTACACAGAGGATACAGGAGGCGCGATCACAGGAGGGAAAAATTATGAAGAAGCGGATATTATCAGTTCTTCTTGCTGCAGCGATGCTCAGCACACTGCTGGCAGGCTGTGAGAAAAAGCCTGAGGCGTCTGCGGACAGTACAGCGGCGGCTGACGGAGACGTGGTCAGAATCGGCGTGTTTGAGCCGGCGTCCGGAGACAACGGCGCAGGCGGAAAGCAGGAGACGCTGGGTATTCAGTATGCGAACTATGTGACGCCTACCGTAGAGATCGGAGGCAAGGAATATACGGTACAGCTTGATATCGTGGACAACGAGTCTTCCAATGATAAAGCGCCTACTGCGGCAGCTACGCTGGTAAGCAACGGCGTATCGGTAGTTCTTGGATCCTATGGCTCCGGAGTATCTATCGCGGGCTCCGATACCTTTAAGGAAGCAGGAATTCCGGTGATCGGAGTCACCTGTACCAACCCGCAGATCACAGAAGGAAATACCCATTATTTCCGGATCTGCTTCCTGGATCCCTTCCAGGGCACCGTGCTTGCGAATTTCGCGAAAGACAATTTCTCGGCTCAGAAGGCTTACGTGCTGACAAAGCTGGGCGATGATTATTCTACAGGACTTGGATACTATTTCACAGAGGCCTTTGAGGCTCTCGGCGGAGAGGTGGTTTCTGATACCTTCCAGGAAGGAAACAGTGACTTTACGTCCTATATTACTTCCGCAAAGAACGAGGGAGCAGATGTATTCTTTGCTCCGTCCTCCACAGAGGTGGCGGCTCTGCTTGTAGAGCAGGCGGCTTCCCAGGGACTGGAGATTCCGCTTCTGGCAGGCGATACCTGGGATTCGAACGTAATCCTGAACGCCGCAGAGGGCAAGAACGTGGACATCTACGTATCGACCTTCTATCAGGAGGGAGGAAATCCGGAGTTTGACGCCGGCATCAAGGAGTGGATCAACAGTGATTCCACAGCGAAGGCGAACAACGGCGGAGACGATACCGTTTCCGGACTGACTGTCATGGGCTATGACGCTTACTACGTGGCGCTGGAGGCTCTGAAGGCAGCGGGCTCTACTGACCCGGCGGCTGTAAATGAGGCGCTCTGGGATGTGACCTACACGGGCGTGAGCGGAGATATCTCTTTTAACGAGATCGGTGACGCAAACCGTGACGCGGCTTACATCAAGCATGCGAATACAGAGACGGCAGCATGGGATTTCGTGGCGGAGCAGAGCGTTGCAGAGTAAGGACGCGAAAGACAGCCAGCAACAGCAACAGTGAATTTTATGGCGGGGGCCAGACGGACTCCCGCCATATACATGTCTTTGGAGGTTCTCTATGGATTGGATAACGAAAAACCTGCCATACCTGATGGCGGGGATCTCAGTGGGCGGGCAGTATGCCCTGATCGCCATCGGCTATACGATGGTCTATGGAATCTTAAGATTGATCAACTTTGCCCACGGCGATATTTTTATGGTGGCAGGCCTGATCATGGTGTATGCCGTGACGGTTATGCCCATGCCGCTGGCGATTCTGCTGGTGATTGTGGCGACAGTGGCTCTGGGCTTCCTGGTGGAGCGTGCGGCCTACAAGCCTCTTCGGAGCGCTCCGCGTATGTCTGTTATGATTTCCGCAATCGGAGTGTCGTATCTGCTGCAGAATCTGGCGCTGTACATCACGGGCGGGCTTTCTCAGCAGTATCCGGCGATTCCCTGGCTCAGCGACACTGTGACGATTCTGGGCGCGACCACAAAGCGGGTGACGCTGGTCACTCCGGTCCTGACGGTTGTGCTGGTAGTCGTGCTGGTGCTTTTGATTAAATATACAAAGATCGGAATGGCGATGCGCGCGGCCTCCCGGGATTTTGAGACGTCTCAGCTGATGGGAATCAAGATCAATTCTGTCATCAGCATGACCTTCGTAATTGGAAGCTTCCTGGCGGCTATCGGGAGCATGCTGTATTTTACGAATTATACGGGCGTGACGCCTACGGCGGGAGCGATGCCCGGACTGAAGGCGTTCGTAGCGGCCGTATTCGGCGGCATCGGTTCCATACCGGGAGCCGTCATTGGAGCGTTTATCATCGGTATCTGCGAAAATATCATCAAGGGCCTGGGCTGGACGACCTTTTCCGATGCGTTCACCTTTGCCCTTCTGATTGTCATTCTTATCGCGAAGCCTACGGGACTTTTCGGTGAGAAAGCAATAGATAAGGTATAAGGAGGCGGCGTAAGATGAAAAAACGGACAAAAATGATTTGGAACATAGGCCTGATTGCCGCTCTTCTGGGCCTTCTGTTTCTCCTGGAGCAGGTAGTGCCTTCCAGCTCCATGCTCTTTATGGTATTGAAAAAGGGTGCAATCTATGCGCTGGTGGCTGTGTCTATGAACCTTTTGAACGGTTTTACCGGACTTTTCTCTCTCGGACAGGCCGGTTTTATGCTTCTGGGCGCATATACCTATGCGATCCTGACGATTCCGGCGGAATCCCGTGCAAGCGTATATCAGTATTTTGACGGAGGCATCGTACAGTTTTCGATTCCTGTGCCTCTGGCCCTGATTGCGGGCGGCCTTGTGGCGGCGGTATTTGCATATCTGATCGGACTTCCGGTACTGCGCCTGAAAAGCGATTATCTGGCGATAGCGACACTGGGCTTTGCGGAAATCATCCGCGCCGTGTTCCAGTGGGATAAGCTGGGACCGCTGACGAATGGCTCCAATCTGCTCCGGAGCTTTCCGACCTTCCAGTCAGTACTGTATCCCTTTCTTGTGGCGGGAATCTGTATCGGACTGATTGTGCTTTTGATCAATTCTACCTATGGGCGTGCGTTCAAAGCCATCCGTGACGACGAGATTGCGGCAGAGGCGATGGGAATTAACCTGGCGCACCATAAGCGCCTGGCGTTTGTCATCAGCTCCTTTTTTGCAGGAATATCCGGAGGGCTGCTGGCTATGTACCAGACGACGATTCAGGCTTCGATGTTCAAATCAGCCATGACCTACGAGATCCTGCTGATTGTGGTAATCGGAGGCATCGGCTCCATTACGGGCAGCTGTATCGGCTCGTTCCTTTTTATCGCCTGCTCTGAATGGTGGCTTCGTTTCCTGGACAATGAAAACCTCTATATCGGAGATTTCCATCTGACGCTTCTGCGTCCCGGATTCCGGAAGGTTGTATTTTCGATTATCATTATGGTGATTGTGCTTTTCTATCGAAAAGGAATCATGGGCGACCGGGAGTTTTCTGTGGAAGCTGTCCGAAGGTTTTTCCTGAAGCGGTTTAAGAAGAAGCAGACAGCGGAAGGAGGCGCCTCCAATGAGTAAAGAAAATGTTTTAAAGGTAGAAAATGTAACCATGCAGTTTGGCGGAGTCATCGCTGTAGACAACCTGAACCTGGAGGTAAACAAGGGAGAGATTGTCTCGCTGATCGGCCCGAACGGAGCAGGAAAGACGACGGCCTTCAATGTGATCACGGGCGTGTATGCTCCCAGCAACGGCGCTGTCTATTATAAAGGCAATAAGATTATCCAGAACCATCCCCAGGGCAAGATGAAAAAGCTTTACCGGGGAGAAAATCCTGTTATGTATACTGGTCATAAGGTACTGGCTCCCACCCCGGACAAAATTACGGCTTTGGGAATCGCCCGGACCTTCCAGAATATCCGCCTGTTTAAAAGTCAGACCGTATTTGAGAACATCCTGATTGCAAAGCACCTGCGGCGCACGAGCAATGTATTTACGGCAACCTTCCGGCTGAATGCGAAGGAGGAGGCCAGAATGCGCGCGGAGGCCGAGGAGCTTCTGAAGATTGTAGATTTGACGGATGTGCGCGACGAGCTGGCTACATCCCTGCCTTATGGAAAGCAGCGCCATCTGGAGATCGCGAGAGCGCTGGCGACCCAGCCGGAGCTTCTTTTGCTGGATGAGCCGGCGGCAGGCATGAATCCCCAGGAGACCCTGGAGCTTACCGAATTCATCGGACGGATTCGTGACGAATTTGGATTGACGATTTTCATGATTGAGCATCATATGGATCTGGTTATGGAGATTTCAGACCGCATTTATGTGCTGGATTTTGGAAAAACCATTGCGGAAGGAAATCCGGAGGAAATCCGCAGCAATCCGCGGGTTATCGAAGCTTATCTGGGAGGTGCGCAGGATGAGTAATCATATTCTGGAAATCAAGGATTTAAATGTGTCCTACGGCGGAATCAAGGCTGTGAAGGATATCAGCTTCTGCGTCCCCAGAGGTGAGGTAGTAACGCTGATCGGAGCCAACGGCGCTGGCAAGAGCTCTACCTTACGTTCTATTGTGGGACTTGTGAAGCCGGAAAGCGGAAGCATTCAGTTTGAGGGAACGGAGCTTTCGGGACTTTCCACCGATCAGATTGTGTCAAAGGGAATTACGCTGGTTCCTGAGGGACGCCGGGTATTCCCGGATATGACAGTGCTGGAAAATCTGAAGATTGGCGCTTATATGAGAAAGGATTCCCTGGAGGAGGATCTGAAATGGGTGCACGACCTGTTCCCCAGGCTGAAGGAACGTTCCTGGCAGCTGGCGGGAACCCTCTCCGGCGGCGAACAGCAGATGCTTGCCATCGGCCGCGCGCTGATGTCAAAGCCGGATCTTATCATGATGGACGAGCCGTCCCTGGGACTGGCGCCTCTGATTGTGCAGAGCGTGTTTGACATCATCAGGGAGATCAACCAGCAGGGCGTAACGATTCTTCTGGTAGAGCAGAATGCGAACATGGCCCTGAAAGCGGCGAATCTGGGCTATGTGATGGAGACGGGACGCATCACTCTGACCGGGACGGGGGCCGAGCTTCTGGAGAATGAAGAGGTGAAGGCTGCGTATCTTGGAAAAGCGAAGAATAATACAAAGAAATAGATTTACTTTTTCCTGGAAAGCATGTATACTAAAGGCGTTTGAGTGATTGAAACGGATGCGGCACGGCGGATTTACCGCGGCCGCGCCGAAAAGCCAATGGAGGGATAACAGGTTATGGTAAAAGCAATTGTAGGAGCAAACTGGGGAGATGAGGGAAAAGGCAAGATTACGGATATGCTCGCCCAGGAGTCCGATATTATCGTCCGTTTTCAGGGCGGAGCCAATGCAGGCCACACGATCGTGAATAATTACGGCAAGTTTGCGCTGCACACACTGCCGTCCGGTGTGTTCTATGATCACACAACCAGCATCATCGGAAACGGCGTGGCGCTGAACATTCCGGTTCTGTTCCGTGAGATTCAGAGTATTGTGGATCAGGGGGTTCCGAAGCCCAAGATCCTGGTATCTGACCGCGCGCAGATGGTGATGTCCTATCATATCCTGTTTGATCAGTGCGAGGAGGAGCGCCTGGGAGGAAAATCCTTTGGTTCCACCAAATCGGGTATCGCTCCCTTCTATTCGGATAAATATGCAAAGATTGGTTTTCAGGTGAGCGAGCTGTTTGCTGACGAGGCGTATCTGAGAGACAAGATTGCAAATGTCTGCGTGCAGAAGAATATTCTTCTGGAGAATCTGTACCACAAGCCGGCCCTTGATCCGGATAAGCTCTATGAGGAGCTGATGGAGTATAAGGAGATGGTGGCGCCCTATGTGTGCGATGTGTCAAAGTATCTCTGGGACGCTATCCGCGAGGGAAAGAACATCCTGCTGGAGGGCCAGCTGGGTTCCATGAAGGATCCGGATCACGGCATCTATCCGATGGTGACTTCCTCTTCCACGCTGGCAGCTTACGGCGCTATCGGAGCCGGAATTCCGCCTTATGAGATCAAACAGATCATTACAGTCTGCAAGGCATATTCCAGCGCAGTTGGCGCGGGCGCATTTGTGAGTGAGATTTTTGGTGAAGAGGCTGACGAGCTGAGACGCAGAGGCGGCGACGGCGGAGAGTACGGAGCGACCACCGGACGTCCGAGGAGAATGGGCTGGTTCGACTGCGTGGCCTCCAAGTATGGCTGCCGGATCCAGGGCGCTACAGATGTGGCGTTTACCGTGCTGGATGTACTGGGATATCTTGACGAGATTCCGGTCTGCGTAGGCTATGAGATCGATGGTCAGGTGACCACAGATTTCCCGACGACCTATCTGCTTGAGAAGGCAAAGCCGGTTTATGAGACGCTTCCCGGCTGGAAGTGTGATATCCGCGGTATCAGAAAATATGAGGATCTGCCGGAGAACTGCCGGAAGTATATCGAGTTTGTGGAGAAGCATATCGAGTGCCCGATCACCATGGTTTCCAATGGACCGGGACGTGACGATATCATTTACCGGAGATAGGCAAAGAAGGCTGTAGGAGAGGCTCTTATGATAGATACGGTTATTTTTGATCTGGGAAATGTGCTGGTGGGCTTCGGATGGGAAGAATGGCTGCGGAGCATTGTGCCGGAGGAAAAGGATTATCTGGCTGTAGAGCAGGCAGTCTTTCGGAACCCGGCCTGGGTGGAGCATGACAAGGGCCTACTGACGGAGGAAGAGGAGCTGGAGGAATTCCTGTCTGCCGCTCCGGAGTATGAGGCAGAGATCTGCCAGGTGTATAAGGACATCGGAAGGTGTATCTGGGATCTCCCGTATACGGTTCCCTGGCTTCAGGAGCTGAAGGCAAAGGGGCTGAAGCTGTACGCCCTTTCCAACTGGCCGAAGCGCGTGTATGACCAGAGAGGAAGCAAGCTGGACTTTCTGGAGCTGATGGATGGCTATATCCTTTCCTACCGGGAGCATGTTATCAAGCCTTATCCGGAGATCTATCAGCGGCTGATAAGCCGGTACGGCATCTGCCCGGAGCGGGCGGTCTTTCTCGACGACACGCCGGCAAATGTAGAAGGAGCCAGGAGGCTTGGCATCCACGGGATACATTTCCGCTCAAAGGAACAGGCGGAGGAAGAGCTCCGTGGGCTTGGGATCGAATAAAAGAAGCTTCTTTCATTGACAGGGGAATATATTAGGAAAAATTGTGCAGGAACAAAGACGGGATGGTCATGTCAGATCAGAACGGGTTCCTGCATTTTTTCGCTTGACATACCTAGATTATCAAGGTATGATAAATACATAGAATATCTAGGTATAGAAAGGGAGGACAGAGCATGGACAAAAAGATGATGGCAGCCAGCACTTCGATGCTTCTTCTGAAGCTGCTGGAGGAGGAGGATATGTACGGATACCAGATGATCCGGAAGCTGGAAACGAGAAGCGGCAATGTGTTTTCCCTGAAGGAGGGGACGATGTACCCGGTGCTTCATGCTTTAGAGGAAGAGGGAGCAGTGGAGAGCTATGAGAAGGCTGCCGAGACCGGACGCATGCGGAAATATTATCATTTGACGAGAAAGGGGCAGAGGCTTCTGGCAAAAAAGCGGGAAGAATGGGAGGAGTACGAAAAGGCAGTGCATGCTGTGCTGAAGGGAGGTGCTGTATTTGCCTTCTGAGACATACGGAATCGTAGAAGCCTATTTGAAGGATGTAGACGATCAGATCTCGTGTAAGCTGGGGCTTTCGTCCGTGAATGAGGAATTGCGGGGCCATATCGAAGACAAGACGGCTCTCTACATGGAGTACGGCCTGGACAGAGAGGAAGCCTGCAGAAGAGCGGTCAGGGACATGGGAGCCCCGGATGTGGTGGGGATGGAGCTGAATAAGCGCCGCCGGCTGCGGACGGCAAAGCCTCTCCTTTTTGTGGTTCTGGCGCTGATGGCTGTGGGACTGACGGGAGAGCTGCTGCGGAGCGCAGCGGGCAGGAGTATGTCAGATATCATTCTTGAGGCAGCGGGCCAGAGATATTATCTCTGGGGACTGCTGGTGCTGTTTCTGGTGGCACGGTTTGGATATCCGTTTCTCCTGAGGCATACAAAGGGAGTCTGCGTGTTTTTTCTGGCAGTCTGCGCGTTTTTTGGAGGATTGTATCTGAGCCTGAAGGTTTGTCCGGGCTGGGTAGACAGGCTTTATGCTTATACTGCGACGAGGCTTCCGGGTATGCTTTTTCATATATTTATTTCTCTGTTCCGAACCACGCTGTTTTTGGGAATCATACAGCTTGCCGTTCCGGTAGGGGCTGTGCTGCTTTACAGGAAGAGGAATCAGTACTTCCGCGGAATTTTTTTCTTTTGTCTTTTCCAGGCGCTGATGATTCTCCTGGGAAAGGGAAATTTTCTGCAGGAGCGGAGCTATATTCCGATTCTGATCCTGCTCTCCAGCTGCCTTGGCACAGCGCTGTATCTCCTGAGAAAGGGATGGTGCATCGTCAAGAAGAGCCAGGGAGCGGCCGCAGCGCTTGCTGGCTTCTGCATTTTGCTGATTTTCTGGGCTGCGCCCCAGTGGAGCAGGATCAGGGGAAATCTGGAGGTCTGTGTGAATCCCGGTTCCCGCGCCTCTGTCACAGACGCCTGGGACGATTCCTACAATAATGTGCTGATACGGGAGCTTCTGGGGCGGGCGCGCGCGTTCGGACAGATTGAGCTGACAGAGGAAGAGCTGGTGCGCTACGGAACGTCTCAATGGTACTATGAGGATGGAGATGGAAACTGGAATAATGGCTCGGAGACGAGTGTCAGGCCGTTTGAGGAGCATGTCGCATACAGGATGCAGTTTCTGGAGGAACCGGATTTCCGGGAAATTCTGCCCCAGTCTTATATGGAAAATTACCGGATCTCCTGGTGGGCTTTGCGCTATGGATGGGTACCGGCGCTTTTCCTCACCGTGCTGGTTCTTGCCCTTCCGGCTGCGGCGCTGTGGACAGCCTTCCGTATCCGGAACCGTCTGGGGCGGCTGACTGCCTTTTCTGGCGCGCTGGTCTTTAGCGTCCAGACGGTGTTTTATCTGGTCGAGAATTTCGGATTTCAGTTTGGAGCCTTCAGCAATCTGCCCTTTGTGGCAGAGGGACTCGTAAGCATCACAGGCAGCGCAGTCCTGGCAGGGCTGATTCTTTCCGCTTACCGGTTCGACACAGTGATAGAGGAGAGCGAGGTTCCGGTTACTTCTGGGTATCATCCGGCTTCTTCAGATTCCGGTACACCAGCAGATAAGCATAGAAAAAGACGGGAATAATGATGGTGCATACAATGGAAGCCTTCAGCCAGTTCTTGGACTCTGTCGGGTCGACAAAGGCAAGGATGAAGGTAATCAGATACAGGCCGACGAGGATAATGACTCCTGCAAGAGCCAGGATTCGCTTTAGCTTTTTAGACATGACAGTACTTCCTTTCCGGATGATTCTGCCGGCATATAAATATAAGGGGAAGCCCCAGGAAAAGTCCTGCTCCCCGGACACCGGCGCCGATCTGAGAGTAGCACATTTCTTTCAAAAAGTATAGAAGTTTAGAAAATTTTTGTATAAGGAGGAGGATTTGGGCTATACTAGGATTAGACAAAAGAGAAACGAATTACTTATATCCTCCCCTTTAGTAAATCCCCGCCGGAGCGAACGGCGGGGATTTTTTTCGATTCACAAAGGGAGGCGGCAGAAGCGCAGGAAAAGCCGCGCAAAAAAACGGAACCTCCATTCAAAGAGATTCCGCTTCTTCAGGTTCTGGAGCATACGGGACTTGAACCCGTGACCTCCACACTGCCAGTGTGGCGCGCTCCCAACTGCGCTAATGCCCCTCACGCCTTACTACTATAACAGGACATGTGAAAAAAATCAAGAGAAATTTTCTCAAAATAGGACTTGCCAAAGAATTTACGTACTGTTATGATCTACTGATGGGATGTATTTCGGCGGAAAATGTTTCTGCCTCGGGATATGGCTCATGCAAATTGATACACAGGAGGCGTAAAAAGATGCTTGAATTACAGGATATCTGTTATCAGGTCACAGAGGATTCTCAGGATATCGACATCCTGAGAGATGTCAATTTAAAAATAGATGACGAATTTACGGTAATTACCGGCCCGAACGGAGGCGGAAAGTCCACGATGGCCAAGATTATTACCGGAATCGTGAAGCCTACGTCCGGAAGAATTCTGCTGGACGGTGAGGATATTACGGATCTGTCGATTACAGAGCGGGCCAAAAGAGGAATCAGCTTCGCGTTTCAGCAGCCGGTCCGTTTCAAGGGACTGACAGTACTGGATCTTCTGAATCTGGCTCACGGAGAGAAGCTTTCGCTGGATGCGGCCTGCCAGTATATGTCAGAGGTGGGCTTGTGCGCCAGGGATTATATCAACCGGGAGGTAAACGCCTCTCTGTCCGGCGGCGAGCTGAAGAGAATTGAGATCGCGATGGTGCTTGCGCGTGGGACAAAGCTCTCTATTTTCGACGAGCCGGAGGCGGGGATCGACCTCTGGAGCTTCAACAACCTGATTCGGGTATTTGAAGAGATGCGCCGGAAAATCAACGGCTCCATCGTAATTATTTCCCATCAGGAGAGAATCTTGAATATTGCGGATCGTATCGTCGTGATTGCGGATGGAAAGGTGACGGATCAGGGGACAAAGGAGGAGGTTCTTCCAAAGCTCCTGACTTCTTCGGAAGCGTGCAGCACATTGATGGATAAGGTAGTTTAGAGCGGCAGGAAGGAAACACTCAAACTGCGGCAGCATGATAGAAAAGAGGATAAAAGTATGGCTCAGAAGATGGATCAGTTACAGATGCATATGCTGGAGAAGATAGCAGATCTTCACGGCGTGCCGGAAGGCGCTTACAATATCCGTTCCAACGGGGCGCTGGCCGGAAGAAATACGACTGCAAATATTGATATTGTAACCAAAGAGGATAAACCAGGAATCGACATTATCATCAAACCGGGTACAAAGAACGAGAGCGTGCATATTCCGGTGATCGTCAGCCAGAGCGGCTTAAAGGATCTGGTATACAATGATTTTTATATCGGGGAGGATGCGGACGTGACGATCGTGGCGGGCTGTGGCATTCACTGCGGCGGTGACGATACGACAGAGCACGACGGCATCCATACCTTCCATATCGGAAAGAATGCAAAGCTGAAATATGTGGAGAAGCATTACGGAGAGGGAGACGGAGCCGGAGAGCGGATTCTGAACCCGACGACGGTTATTTACATGGATCAGGACAGCTACATGGAGATGGAGACGACCCAGATCAAGGGTGTGGATTCTACGATCCGCGATACGAATGCGGAGCTGAAGGACGGAGCGACCCTGGTGATCAAGGAAAAGATCATGACCCATGGGAAGCAGTACGCGGAGACGAATTTCCAGGTAGATCTGAATGGCGTGGACTCCAATGCAAATGTGGTGTCCCGTTCTGTGGCGAAGGGCAGCTCCCATCAGGTATTCAACTCCAAAATCTGCGGCAACAACAAGTGCTACGGACATACAGAGTGTGACGCAATCCTGATGGATGAGGGCCATGTGGTCGCAGTGCCGTCTCTGGACGCCAACGATCTGGACGCCAGCCTGATTCACGAGGCTGCTATCGGAAAGATAGCCGGAGAGCAGCTGATTAAGCTGATGACGCTGGGACTGACAGAAAAGGAAGCGGAAGAGCAGATTGTAAGCGGCTTCCTGAAATAGGAAGCGTTGACAAATACAGTCTCAGGTGATAACATTAGGGACATATATGGGCTGTAAAAGCCCTGAAAATAAGAAAATGCAAGAAAAGCGAAGGATGGAGAGAAAGCAATGGCATTACTGAAGCAGTGGCGCGATATGGCCTACGACGAGAAGGCAAATAAAGGAGATATCCAGAGATTCTGGGCGAAATATTTTAACATAGAAAAAGAGATCTATGAGCAGCTTCTGGAGGATCCGGACACCGAGGTAAAGGGAACTGTCAAGGAGCTGGCAGAGAAATATGGTCAGGACGTTATGACCATGACGGGCTTCCTGGACGGCATCAATGACAGCCTGGTGGAGCCGAATCCCATCGAGGAGATGGAGGAGGATACCGTTGTATCCCTGAGGTTTGATAAGGAAAAGCTTTATAAAAATATGGTGGACGCAAAGGCGGACTGGCTCTATGAGCTTCCCCAGTGGGACAAGATCTTCTCTAAGGAGAAGCAGAAGGAGCTGTACATGGAACAGAAGAAATCCGGCACAATTGTAAAGGGGCCGAAGATTGGAAGAAACGATCCCTGCCCCTGCGGAAGCGGAAAGAAGTACAAAAAATGCTGCGGAAGAAATGCATGAGTAAGCTGTTTCTGATTCTTGGCACGATTTTTACAGTCTATTATATCGGAATTATTTTATATGCCGGCGTGCATGCGTCCTTTGCCTGGTTCTGGCTGGGCCTGGGCGCTGTATGCTGGCTGGCTCTGGCCGTCTGCAGGGTGCCCGCCCTCCAGGCGGCCTTTCTGCGCATTCCCTCAGGAGTCCGGGCGTCGGCAGGCGTCCTTCTGGCGCTGGGCATCCTGATTTTTCTCGCGGCGGAGGGATGCATCATCAGCGGTATGGCCCAGAGTGGAAAAGGCTCCTGCGATTACCTGATTGTACTGGGGGCTCAGGTGAAGGGGACGCGTGTGAGCCGTGCGCTGAAGCAGCGGCTTGACCGGGCCGCGGAATATCTGAGCGAGAATCCGAAAGCCCTGGTCATCGTGTCCGGCGGTCAGGGCTCCGGCGAGGATATCACGGAAGCGGAGGCCATGGAGGAATATCTGCTTGAGGCCGGAATCGGACAGGAAAGGATACGGAAGGAAGAAGAGTCTGTCAATACTGTGCAGAATATCCGGTTCAGCCGAGAACTGATGGAAGGAGAGGAGCCTTCTGTCGGAATTGTATCAAATGATTTCCATATCTTCCGCGCTGTGCATATCGCAAAGGCTCAGGGGATAGATGCCAGCGGGATTCCGGCTCCGACGGAGATTTTCATGCGTCCGCACTATATGACGCGCGAGGCATTTGCGCTGGTGAAGGATCTGCTGCGCGGGAATGCGGTGTTTTGAGCAGAATATTATGCGGGAATGCTTATATGGCAAAACAGAATGTGAGGTTTTGTGCAGAAAGATTAACAGGAGGGAAGAAGGAGTGAGTGACAACAGTACAAGCCTGACGAAAACCAGCCGGTTCCTGAGCATGATTCTCAGGCACCGGCCAGAGGCAGTTGGGATTACACTGGATGAGCATGGCTGGGCCAATGTGCAGGAGCTGCTCCTGGGAATGAAAAGGACGCATCCGATCGATATGGACATGCTGGAGGAAATCGTGAGGACGGATAATAAGCAGAGATATTCTTTTAATGCGGACAAGACGAAAATTCGGGCGAATCAGGGGCATTCGATCCCTGTGGACGTGGAACTGCCTCTTGTGGAGCCGCCGGAATATCTGTGGCATGGCACCGGGGAGAAGTATGTGGAATCGATCGGGGAGCAGGGGCTAATTGCGAAAAGCAGGCTATATGTGCATCTGTCGGCAGACAGGGAAACAGCCCGCACCGTGGGAGCGAGGCATGGCAGGCCTGTCGTTTACAGAGTAAAGACGGGACAGATGCAGGAGGACGGCTTTCTGTTCTATCGTTCGGTAAACGGTGTCTGGCTGACGAAGCAGGTTCCGGTCAGATATCTGGAGAGAGACGATGAAGCTTGATCGAATGATAGGCATCCTGGCGGTGCTTCTCCAGCAGGAAAAGGTGACGGCTCCCTGGCTGGCAGAAAAATTCGAGGTGTCCCGGAGAACGATTAACCGGGACATTGAGCGGCTCTGCATGGCGGGAATTCCCATTGTGACGTCCCGCGGAGCCGGAGGCGGGATTTCCATTATGGAGGGCTACAAGATAGACAGGACGCTGCTTACCTCCTCTGATATGCAGGCAATTCTGGCAGGGCTGCGAAGCCTGGACAGCGTCAGCGGGACGGGACGCTACGCGCAGCTCATGGACAGGCTTCTTCCGGGGGCTTCGGAGCTTCTGAGCGGAGATCCGCATATCCTGATAGATCTTTCCTCCTGGTACAAGACTGCTCTGGCGCCGAAGTTAGAGCTGCTCCATGAGGCGATTGAAAACAGCCGTCTGGTGTCCTTTTCCTATCATGCTCCTTCCGGCGAGTCCAGCCGCCTTGTGGAGCCGTATGATTTGATTTTCCAGTGGGCGGGCTGGTATCTGTGGGGCTGGTGCAGGACAAGAGAGGATTTCCGCCTGTTCAAGCTGAACCGGATGACAGAGCTTGCAGATGCCGGTTCCTTTGAAAAACGGCCGGCTTCTCTGCCGGATCTGTCGCAGGAAAGGGTATTTCCCCATGTGTTTCAGGTGAAGGCGAGAATTGAACCGGAATACCGGTGGCGGCTTATTGAAGAATACGGGGCGGATAGCTTTCAGGAGCAGGAAGACGGTTCGCTTCTGTTTACCTTTGGATTTACAGATAAAACCGGCATTGTTGGATGGATTGCTTCTTTTGGAGGAGGCGCAGAGCTTCTGGAGCCGGAAGAGCTTCGGCGTGATTTGGCGCAGTTTGGAGAAAAAATCCGAAAAAGACATTTGGATACATAAAATAAACATGACATACTGCTGTCGTATTTCCCTTGATAGAATATCTGTAAAAAAGGGGATGAGGCATAATTATGGCGACCAGCCGGGAATTTGCAGAATATGTGACGGAACAGCTGCAGGATGCGGGAAGAATCACCTGCCGCAGGATGTTTGGGGAATATGGGCTGTTCTGCGGAAGAAAATTTTTTGGTATGATTTGTGATAATACGCTGTTTATCAAGATCACGGAAGCGGGACGGGCCGTCTGCCCGGGACTGCCGGAGGAGCCTCCCCATGAAGGAGCCAGAAACTGTTTTCTGATCGAGGAGACAGATGACAGGGAGCTTCTGGCCAGGCTTGTCACGGCGACCTGCGGAGAGCTTCCGGAGCCGAAGGAAAAGACCAGGCACAGGAAAAGACAGGGCGCGGGAAAGGAAAAAGCCCAGGCGCAGGAAAAGGCAGGGCACAGGCGAGGAAAAAGCTCAGGCGCAGCCGGAAAGCGGGATTCGGGGAAATAAACAGCTATACAGGAGGAAAACAGGGGCAATGGCATTCGATTATAAAAAGGAATACAAAGAATTTTATCTGCCGAAGAGCAAGCCAGGCCTGGTGACTGTACCTGCGATGAATTTTATCGCGGTGCGCGGAAAGGGAGATCCCAACGAAGAGGGCGGAGATTACAAGACAGCTATGGGGCTCCTGTACGGGCTTGCGTTTACAATTAAGATGAGCAAGCTTGGAGAACATCAGATAGAGGGATATTTTGATTATGTTGTGCCTCCGCTGGAGGGCCTCTGGTGGCAGGAGGGCAGGGAAGACATCGATTACAGCCGCAAGGATCTGTTCCGGTGGATTTCCATGATCCGCCTTCCGGATTTTGTGACAGAGGCAGACTTTGAATGGGCGCGCCGGGAAGCGGCGCGGAAGAAGCAGCAGGATTTTTCACGGGCAGAATTTCTGCCCTGGGAGGAAGGGCTCTGCGTCCAGTGTATGCATGTCGGCCCTTATGACGAGGAGCCGGCGACGCTTGAGGCAATGCGGCGGTTTATGAAGGAGAATAAGCTGAGCCCCGATTTTTCGGAGGGCAGGCGCCATCATGAGATTTATCTGAGTGATGTGAGGCGGTGTAAGCCGGAGAGGCTGAAGACGGTGATCCGGGTGCCGGTGAGGAGAAACGGTTGATATGAAGTTTTGGGATTTCCGTGCTGGTCAGATTTAGACTATATATTTGTATGGAAATTGCGTAGAGCATATGAAAGACACCTTCAGGGCGGCAAAAACAAAAATGTTTTTGCCGCCCTGAAGGATATGTTTGTTACACATAACATTATTATTTCAATCCGCAAGTTTCCCTGACATTTTTTATAATAGCACATTCTATATTGATAATTAATATTTCAATAAAGTTAATATTAAAAATCATATATTTTATATTGCAAATATAACTGGAATATGTTACCATAAATTTAGGCCTAATATAGCCAGCTCCGGAGCGGAAGGAGAAGGTAAATGGAAAGCAAAAACACGAATGAAAAGGAAAAATATCTCGCCCATATCAGCGAAGATAAAAAACGGGAACAGACGGTGTTAGAGCATAATCAGGGGGCTGCCTTACTTGCGGGAGAATTTGCGTCAAAATTCGGCTGCAGAGAATGGGGGCAGGCAGCCGGCCTGTGCCACGACATCGGAAAATATTCGAAGGGGTTCCAAAAACGCCTTCTGGGGGAAGGACCTCCTGTAGATCATTCTACGGCGGGAGCTCAGGAGCTTTATGCCAGAGGCTATCTCATGGTTGCTTACTGCGTGGCAGGACATCACAGTGGGCTGCAGGACGGAGGCAGCGCAGCAGCGGATGAAAGCGATGCAGGCACTTTTCTGGGAAGGATGAAAAAGCAGGTGGAGGATTACAGTGCCTTTCGGGAAGAGACAGAGATCCCAAGGCTTTCAGATGTACCATTGAAGCCTTTAGGGAAAGGAGGATTCAGCGTTTCCTTTTTCATTCGAATGCTTTTTTCCTGTCTGATTGATGCGGATCGTCTTGATACAGAGCGTTTTATGATGAATGGCATGGTGGAAAGAGGCGGATATGACAGCGTAGAAATCCTGATGGATCGCCTGCAGGCTCATATTGCGCCTTGGCTTCGGCAGGAGGCTCTCTCCACAGTAAATGGACGCAGAACGGCCATTTTAAAAAATTGTCTGGAAAAAGGAAAGGAAGAACCGGGACTTTTTCAGCTGACTGTTCCCACAGGAGGCGGAAAGACGACAGCGTCGCTGGCATTTGCGCTGCAGCAGATGAAAACCTATGGAATGGATCGGGTGATTTATGCGATTCCGTATATTTCTATCATTGAGCAGAATGCTCAGGTCTTTAAAGACATTTTGGGGGAGCACAATGTTTTGGAGGATCACAGTAATGTATCCGTGGAAAATCCGGAGAAGCTGAGAAAGGAGCAGCTTGCGGCAGAAAACTGGGACCGTCCAGTCATTGTGACGACAAATGTTCAGTTTTTTGAATCTTTATTTTCCAATCAGACTTCAAAGTGCAGAAAGCTGCACAATATTGCGAACAGTGTGATTATCCTTGATGAAGCGCAGATGCTGCCGTCGAAGTACTTAATCCCCTGTATCTGGGCGCTGAGCGAACTGATTTGCAATTATCACTGCACAGCTGTGCTCTGTACGGCGACACAGCCGTCGCTGGCGACGTATTTCCCAAAAGGAATACAGGCCAGGGAGCTTTGTCCGGATGTGAATAGCCAGTATGAGTTTTTCAAAAGAACCCGTTTGATATACGGAGGCGTATTTTCTGAAAAAGAGCTGGCAGAGCGGCTTCAAAAGGAAGAACAGGTTCTGTGCATTCTGAATAGCCGGAAACGTGTGCAGAGAATTTACCGGAAGCTAAACGGGGAAGAAGTGTATCACCTTTCTACTCTGATGTATCCGAATCATAGAAAGCGCGTTTTGAGAGAAGTAAGAGAGCGTTTGGCTGATGGCCTGCCATGCCGTCTGATCGCCACCAGCCTTGTGGAAGCCGGCGTTGATTTGGATTTTCAGGCTGTGTATCGAGAACTGGCAGGAGTGGATTCTGTGATTCAGGCAGCTGGTCGGTGCAACAGAGAGGGAAAACGGTCCAGGGAAGGGAGTCTGACCGTTATTTTTACGATGGATAAGGAAGAGAAAGCAGATATTCCGGCGGAACTGAATCAGCCGATTGCTGTGGCGGAACAGATTCAGAGGGAATTTGATGATATATCCTCTCTGGAAGCTATTCATGAATATTTTGAGCGTCTGTACCGTTATAAAGGGGAATCGCTGGATTCAAAGGGGATTGTGGAACAGTTTGAGCAGGGAATCCGGGCTTTCAGCTTTCCATTTGAGACAGCAGCGTCCAGGTTTCATCTGATAGAAGAACGGACAAAAACGATTCTGGTGGACAAAGAGCCGGAAGCCCGACGGATTGCAGAACAGCTTCGCGCAGGATGTTTTTCAAGAGAATTGATGAGACAGGCAGGCGGATATTGTATACAGGTCTATGATAATCTGTTCGAGGATTTGAGAGGAGCAGGTCTGATAGAAGAGCTGTTCCCGGAATTTTACCGGCTGCGAAGCGCGGAGCAGTACAGGGAGGATGTGGGACTTTTACTGAATGTCTCACGGGGAGATGCTGTATTTGCCTGAGAGCAGGATGAAAATATGGAAAACAAAGGAAAGGAGGCGTGGCATGAGCCATGGAGTAAAGGTTCGGGTGAGGGGAGATTTTGCCCTGTTTACCCGGCCGGAAATGAAGGTGGAACGCTGTTCTTATGACGTGATGACGCCATCGGCAGCCAGAGGAATTCTGGAAGCCATATACTGGCATCCGGGCATGCGGTGGAAGATTGACCGGATTTATGTATGCAGGCCCATTCAGTTTACCAGCGTACGCAGAAATGAAGTGAAAGGCAAGGTTTCCGCAGGTAATGTGATGTCTGTCATGAATGGGGGAACGAAACCGCTGTATATCTGTGCAAAGGATGAGATTGTGCAGAGAGCGTCGATGATTCTTAAGGACGTGGAGTATGTCATAGAGGCGCATTTTGATATGACAGATAAGGCAAATGAGGGTGATAATCCGGGAAAGTTTAAGGATATCATCATGCGGCGGCTGCGGAGGGGAGAGTGCTACCATATGCCGTATTTTGGATGCAGGGAATTTCCGGCTCATTTTGAACTGTATGAGAAGGATACGGTAGACACTGCCTATGCAGGGGAAAGGCGGGAACTGGGTTACATGCTGTATGATATGGACTACACAGATCCGGAAAACATTACGCCCATGTTTTTCAGGGCTGTGCTGGATGGCGGTGTCCTGGATGTGAGGAAATGCGAGGTGGTTCGATGATTCTGCAGTCCCTGGTCCGTTATTATGAAATATTGGCGGAAAAAGGAAAGGTAGAGCAGCCCGGCTGGTGCAAGGCAAAGGTTTCCTTTGCGCTGGAGCTTTCAGAGAAAGGAGAACTCATAGGGGTACTGCCTTTAAAGGATAAGGATGAGCGCGGGAAGAAAGTGGCTTGGGGTCCAAAAGAAATCCGGGTTCCGCAGATGCTGACCAGATCCTCCGGTGTGGCTGCCAATTTTCTCTGCGATAATACAAGCTATTTTCTGGGAACAGATGCAAAAGGAAAACCGGAACGTTCGCTGGAGTGCTTTGAATGCGCAAAGGAAAAGCATCTGGAGATCCTGAAAAATACTGACAGCCCTGCGGCAGAAGCGGTGAAGGCCTATTTTGAGACATGGAATCCGGGGCAGGCCTCTGAAAATCCCGTATTGCAGCCCCATCTGGATGAAATGATGGCCGGAGCCAACCTGGTATTTTTATGGAAGGGCCGTTACGTGCAGGAGGACAGTGAGGTACAGAATGCCTGGGAGTCATACCGGCAGCAGGATGAGCAGGAAGCGGAAGGTATCTGTCTGGTGACAGGGAAAAGGAGCTCGATTGCCCGGATTCACAGCAATATTAAGGGACTGCAGGGAGCACAGTCCAGCGGGGCGGCCCTCGTGTCTTTTAATGCTCCAGCGTTTGAATCTTACGGGAAAGAGCAGAGCTACAATGCTCCGGTGGGAAATTACGCAGTTTATGCTTATACGACTGCATTGAATTATCTGCTGAAAGACAGAAAAAAAATGTCTTATGTCGGAGATACGGCAGTGGTGTACTGGGCCGAAAATGGAAAAGAAGTTTATCGGAGTGTGTTTGCGGCTGTTTCAGAACCAGTATCAGACAATCAGGAACTGGTGCATGGGGTATTTCACAATCTGGAACTTGGACGGGCAGTGGATCTGGAAGCTGTTCAGGACAAGCTGGATCCGGAGCAGAAATTCTGCATTCTGGGAATTGCGCCAAACGCGGCCAGAATTGCGGTACGGTTTTTCTACACAGACAGCTTTGGAAATATTTTGAGGCATCTGAAAGAGCACTATGATCGAATGGAAATTGTCCGTCCTGCCACAGATACGCTCAGATATCTTGGCGTATGGAGAATGATGCAGGAGACTGTTAATCAGAAATCAAAGGACAAAAAGCCGGCAGCCGGCCTGACAGCCCAGGTATATCAGAGTATTATTTCAGGCGGCCGGTATCCGGATGGCCTGTATCAGGCAGTGCTTGGAAGAATACGGGCAGATCAGGACAACAGCGATCAGCGGATTTATAAGATTACCAGGGGAAAGGCGGCGGTTATCAAGGCTTATCTCCTGCGGAATACCAGTTATGAAAGAGAGGTTTTGACTGTGGCATTGAATGAAGACTGCAAAATTCCAGCTTATGTGGCGGGCAGGGTGTTTGCTGTGCTGGAGGAAATTCAGGAAAAAGCGAATCCGGGAATCAATTCGACCATTAAAGACCGGTATTTTAACTCGGCCTGCGCAACGCCCGGAGTTGTATTCCCGATTTTGATGAAATTAAAAAACAGCCATATCCGGAAGCTGGAGAGCAAAGGAATGCGGATTTATTTTGAACAGAAGCTCACGGAACTCGAGGGAAAGCTGGAGATTCAGGAGGACGGAACCATATGGCCCAGGCGGCTGTCCCTGGAGGAGCAGGGGGCGTTTATCCTGGGGTATTATCATCAGACACAGAAACGGTATGAGAAGAAAGAGAAAGGGGAGCAGGAATAATGGCAGAGGTAATTAAAAACAGGTATGAATTTGTAGTTTTATTTGATGTGGAAAATGGAAATCCGAACGGAGACCCGGATGCAGGCAATCTTCCCCGCATTGATCCGGAAAGCGGATATGGAATCGTAACAGACGTATGTCTGAAGAGAAAAATCCGTAATTACGTGGAGACTGTAAAGGAAGACGCGCCGGGATACCGTATCTACATCAAGGAAAATGTTCCTCTGAACCGCAGTGATAATGAGGCGTATCAGGCACTGGGGACAGACGAAAAGAAGATTAAGGAGCTGAAAAAGAGCACACCGGATATTGACCGGAAAATTCGTGATTTTATGTGTGGCAATTTTTATGATATCCGTACCTTTGGAGCAGTGATGACGACTTTTGTGAAGGCAGCCCTGAACTGCGGGCAGGTGCGTGGCCCGGTACAGCTTGGCTTTGCACGGAGTATTGATCCGATTATTACACAGGAGGTCACGATTACCCGTGTAGCGATTACTACGGAGGCGGACGCGGAAAAGAAAAGTACGGAAATGGGGCGTAAAAATATCGTTCCCTATGGACTTTACCGGGTGGAAGGATATATTTCGGCAAATCTCGCAAGAAAGGTGACAGGATTTACGGAAGAGGATCTGGAACTTCTGTGGGAAGCCCTTATTAATATGTTTGAGATTGATCATTCGGCGGCCCGCGGTAAAATGGCTGTACGGGAACTGATTGTGTTTAAACACAGCAAAGAGCTTGGAGACTGCCCGGCCTATAAGCTGTTTGACGCAGTAGAGGTACAGAAGAAGGACGATGTACTCTATCCGAGAAAATACCAGGACTATACTGTGACGATTCACAAGGAGCAGATTCCGGATACAGTGGAGGTACAGAGAAAGATTTGATGGAATACCGGGAAGAAGATTATCTGATGCTCTCGGGAATTCAGCATTTTGCTTTCTGCCGGAGACAGTGGGCGCTTATTCATATTGAACAGCAGTGGCAGGAAAATGAACATACAGTACAGGGTGAACTGCTTCATAGGCGGGCGCATGACGGATATCATTCAGAGAGCAGGAATGAAGTAATTATAAGCAGAGGAATGCCTGTTTATTCCAGAAGCATGGGAGTCAGCGGCGTCTGCGATATTGTAGAGTTCCAGAAAGCGGAGGAAGGCATTTCCCTGCACGGACATAAAGGTCTGTACCGCGTATATCCGGTGGAATATAAGAAGGGAAGTCCGAAAGACACTGATATGGATATTCTGCAGCTTGCGGCACAGGCCATGTGCCTGGAAGAAATGCTTATGACGCAGATAGAAGAAGGGGCAGTGTATTACGGCGAGACCAGAAGGCGAACCCGGGCTGTATTTACAGAAGAACTGCGAAGCCGGGTCCGGATATGCTTTGAGGAAATGCATCAGCTTTATAAAAGACGCTATACGCCGAAAGTGAAATGGTCAAAAAGCTGTAATGCCTGTTCTCTTCGGGATATCTGCCTGCCGAAGCTTGGAAAGGCTTCGACTGTGGAGCATTATATAGAAAAGATAATCGGAGAAGATACGGAATGAAAAAGCTTTTGAATACTTTGTATGTGACCTCTCCGGATTCTTATCTGTCTCTGGATGGTGAAAACATAGTGATTTTGGACGGAGAGAAAGAATTGGGGCGAATTCCTCTGCACAATCTGGAAGCAATCGTTTCCTTTGGTTACCGCGGTGTCAGCCCAGCGCTTATGGGCGGCTGTGCTAAAAGAAACATTGCGTTGTGTTTTCTGACGCCTCAGGGAAAATTCCTTGCCAGAGTGACAGGAGAGACGCGGGGAAATGTAGTTCTCAGGAAGCGGCAGTATGTGGCATCAGAACAGGAGGACACAGCACTGGGAATTGCCAGAAATTGTATATTGGGAAAGGTATACAATTCACGTTGGATACTGGAGCGGGCTACGCGGGATCACAGTCTGCAGGTGGATGTCGAAAAGCTGAAAAAAGCGTCAGGGTTTTTGAAAAATTCCTTGAAGGCAGTCCGGGAATGTTCATCCATGGAGCAGCTCAGAGGATATGAGGGAGAGGCGGCAAGCATCTATTTTGGTGTATTTGACCAGCTTATTCTTCAGCAGAAAAAGGATTTTTCTTTTATGAGCCGAAACCGCCGCCCTCCTCTGGATAATGTGAATGCAATGCTGTCATTTGTATATACGCTTCTTACGAATTCGGTGGCGGCAGCCCTGGAGACAGTCGGCCTGGATCCTTATGTAGGATTTATGCATACGGATCGTCCGGGCAGAGTATCGCTTGCTCTCGATTTGGTGGAAGAGCTCCGTCCGGTTCTGGCTGACAGATTTGTGCTGACCATGATCAATAAAAAAATGGTAACAGCCAGAGACTTTACGGAAAAAGAGGATGGAGCGGTACTGATGTCAAATGAGGCAAGAAAAAGGCTTCTTACAGAATGGCAGAATAAGAAAAAGGAAGTAATCACACACCCCTATCTGAATGAAAAAGTGGAGTGGGGCATGATTCCTTTTGTACAGGCAATGCTTCTGGCAAGATATCTGCGAAATGATTTGGACGAATATCCGCCGTTTTTCTGGAAATAGAGGCAGGAGATAATATGCTGGTTTTGATTACATATGATGTCAACACGGAAACCGCTGCCGGGAAAGCCCGGCTCCGCAAAGTCGCAAAGCAATGCGTAAACTATGGAACACGCGTACAAAATTCTGTTTTTGAATGTGTGATAGATACGGCGCAGCTTCTGGTTTTGAAATCAAAATTGATTGATATTATCGACGAAGAGGTGGACAGCCTGCGGTTTTATTATTTGGGAAACAAGCACAAGACGAAAGTGGAACATGTAGGCGTGGAAAAAGGGATCAAAGTGGAAGAGCCTCTGATTTTCTGACATGTCTGAGGAAGGTTTGAAAAGTAGAATTTGTTTTCTGAGAAATGAACGCAGGAGACAAGCCTCGAGGTATTTATAAATGATTTATGATTAATGAACCTTGTGTTTCAGAATGGTTGGATTGTGCTTTATATGGGTTTATTATGCTTGAATTCTTATCTCTGTAGAAAATGATGTCGTAATACTCGAAATAGCATATGCTCGTAGCGGAAATATCTTTACTAATCTGTGTGTAACGGGAGTGTTTTTCGTTATCATTTATGTGAAAAAATGATATATAGTAAAAGGTTTTAATTGTGTCGAGAAATAATTTAAGCATATGCAATACTATATACCATTGTTTAGAAGAAAGGAGAAGTGAAACAGAAATGCAGTTGTGCGAACTATAAGTGAGCATAACATACCTGTTTGATTCGCACTGCAGATAACTGCGAAAGTGAGATGTGAAAAACAGATTTGAGGGATATATTGTAAAATTCTGTGTATGTGCAATACGAGAATGAACAAACTGTGCAAAACTGGTAGATTTCAGAAAAAGAAATTTAGGCAGTTTTGCTGTCACCGCCCTTGTGGCGGTGAGGATTGAAATTTATTGTCAGTTACACTTGTACAAGAATCTGTCCGTCACCGCCCTTGTGGCGGTGAGGATTGAAATTGTAGGTGATTATATCGTTTGTGGAGTCGATGGAGAAGTCACCGCCCTTGTGGCGGTGAGGATTGAAATTCCCGAATGAACCGCCACTTAAAGTTGTATCGGCATGGTCACCGCCCTTGTGGCGGTGAGGATTGAAATCATATAATGTTTAGAAGCATAGGTTCCTTCCGGGGTCACCGCCCTTGTGGCGGTGAGGATTGAAATCAAATCCGCACCCCGAATATGCGGTTCGGAACTGCGTCACCGCCCTTGTGGCGGTGAGGATTGAAATATACTGGAAAGGTTTCGATCCCGGACAACAGGTCGTCACCGCCCTTGTGGCGGTGAGGATTGAAATATCGAATATCAATGCTTTCCTGACCTCCGAATCAAGTCACCGCCCTTGTGGCGGTGAGGATTGAAATAATTCCGGTCAGAGTCATTGCAGAGTTTACGGTGTCACCGCCCTTGTGGCGGTGAGGATTGAAATCAGAAAGGAAACACAATGGTATCCACAGCTGAAATGGTCACCGCCCTTGTGGCGGTGAGGATTGAAATAAAAAATTCGGGGACTCTGGGGTTTATGCTCCTAAGTCACCGCCCTTGTGGCGGTGAGGATTGAAATCTATACCTCAAAACTGTTTAACCACGAGACTTAGAGTCACCGCCCTTGTGGCGGTGAGGATTGAAATCACTATAGCGAAAGTCAAAGATGTTGCCGAAACTGGTCACCGCCCTTGTGGCGGTGAGGATTGAAATTTGAAACTGAGCGCACAGGAAGATGGGTATCTGTGTCACCGCCCTTGTGGCGGTGAGGATTGAAATTGGTTTCCAAGGGTGGGCCACACGCGCGGATATAGTCACCGCCCTTGTGGCGGTGAGGATTGAAATGGTACATCTTCCCGCCTTTTCCCGGCTTTACCTGGTCACCGCCCTTGTGGCGGTGAGGATTGAAATAGCTTATCCCTCGCAATCCTGCGGGCTATGATATGTCACCGCCCTTGTGGCGGTGAGGATTGAAATCCGAACGTTACCCATGTCGGGGCCGATCCGTTCGGTCACCGCCCTTGTGGCGGTGAGGATTGAAATTATTCATCTTCATCCGGAGCCGTGGTTTCCGATGTCACCGCCCTTGTGGCGGTGAGGATTGAAATAGAGGATTGCCGATGAGAGCCAGGTGACGGGGTCGGTCACCGCCCTTGTGGCGGTGAGGATTGAAATTTCCAGAATGTCAATCGTGCTGTCTGTCGGAGCCTGTCACCGCCCTTGTGGCGGTGAGGATTGAAATTCTGTTCGGTCAAAATCGGATTATCCTCTGGCGTGTCACCGCCCTTGTGGCGGTGAGGATTGAAATTCACAAAATTCCTGAGGTTCATGTCTCACCTCACAGTCACCGCCCTTGTGGCGGTGAGGATTGAAATTCCGATCTCCATGTAAAATCCAAAGAACGTCCAGTCACCGCCCTTGTGGCGGTGAGGATTGAAATGTGAACGTGGTGTCTAACAGTGTAATTCCGCAGGGTGTCACCGCCCTTGTGGCGGTGAGGATTGAAATTTCTTCAACCGGGCTGTCTGCCCCATAGTCAATGTCCGTCACCGCCCTTGTGGCGGTGAGGATTGAAATAGATCGATTCCCGTGAGAAAGCGCGGGCTATTACTGTCACCGCCCTTGTGGCGGTGAGGATTGAAATTTTACCTGTTGGACTTTGTACATTTCTCCGGCTTGTCACCGCCCTTGTGGCGGTGAGGATTGAAATAAGAAAATGTCCCCCGAAGAAGAAGTTGCATCCTGTCACCGCCCTTGTGGCGGTGAGGATTGAAATGAATCGCGTATCGCGAAATCAAATCTGGATTTTGCGTCACCGCCCTTGTGGCGGTGAGGATTGAAATTTCGCAAATTAATAGAGATTTTCACAGACCCTTAGTCACCGCCCTTGTGGCGGTGAGGATTGAAATTCCCTGCCATTGTGTTGCCTCCTAAAATGATTATGTCACCGCCCTTGTGGCGGTGAGGATTGAAATTGATAAGGCATTACACCTACCGGAGTGCCATAGCGTCACCGCCCTTGTGGCGGTGAGGATTGAAATTTTATATATCAAAAAGAGCCGACCTCCCGAAAGGTCACCGCCCTTGTGGCGGTGAGGATTGAAATATCATTATTTTGTTGTCTCCTTTTGCAATATATGTCACCGCCCTTGTGGCGGTGAGGATTGAAATTACGAAGCGGACAGGTCAAGGCATCCTGAGTAGCGTCACCGCCCTTGTGGCGGTGAGGATTGAAATTCTCGTACTATTGCAGGATTTTCGGGATATTTGGTCACCGCCCTTGTGGCGGTGAGGATTGAAATCATAACAACCAAGGATATGTGCAGAGGGATTATAAGTCACCGCCCTTGTGGCGGTGAGGATTGAAATAATATACTTCTGAGGGCGGTGGTAGTACCGGAGTCGTCACCGCCCTTGTGGCGGTGAGGATTGAAATCTCCCAGAGTGGATCGGATGCTGACCGGTACAGCTGTCACCGCCCTTGTGGCGGTGAGGATTGAAATATAGAAGGAGACACGCAGCAGAAGATTGGAGAGAGTCACCGCCCTTGTGGCGGTGAGGATTGAAATGTTTACTGCCTGCTGCTCTTCCGGGCTTACAGCCGTCACCGCCCTTGTGGCGGTGAGGATTGAAATCAGAAAGCATCATGGTTTTTACGATCCAGTAGAGTCACCGCCCTTGTGGCGGTGAGGATTGAAATCAGATCGATGGAGACGTAGACGAAGAGTATTACGTCACCGCCCTTGTGGCGGTGAGGATTGAAATTATTAGTTACCCAAAATGGTGAATTGAATCTCCAAGTCACCGCCCTTGTGGCGGTGAGGATTGAAATTGCAAACATTCCAACGTAGATATTGGGAACCCAATGTCACCGCCCTTGTGGCGGTGAGGATTGAAATTTCCGGTGCATTACTACGGGTATTTCACCGTCCCTGTCACCGCCCTTGTGGCGGTGAGGATTGAAATCGCATGGTCGGCGCCCCATAGTCCGCAGCCACCGTCACCGCCCTTGTGGCGGTGAGGATTGAAATCCTGGCCATAATATTTTACAAGGAACGCTCTGACGTCACCGCCCTTGTGGCGGTGAGGATTGAAATACAATCTCTTCGCCGTCTGACAGGCCGGTTTTCACGTCACCGCCCTTTTGGCGGTGTGGATTGAAATCCAGATAGGCATATCAGTGTTATTCATTCTTGGCCATCGCTCTTGTAGCAACGAGAGTTGAAATAGTGATTATGTGGAGAAGGCGCTCACAACAGTTCGTTCACTACCCTGACGATGAAAAGGAGTGAAAGTAGAGTATGCGGACAATGACGCGACGGTCCATGACATGCCATCACCTTTACAGCAGTGAGAAACTCAATAAAAGCTCCTGTGTATTATACTCTCATTAGTGTTGTGGGCCTTGCATCGGTCACCAATAAAAGAATTAAAATATAAAATACTTGATATTTTTGGCTGATTAGTAATGAAAAATACGTTATAATTTAACAATCTCATCACATTATCAGTAGTCACTGGAAAGTAGAAGCAAAAAAGGAGATGCGGGTATTGTGGGGAATTTATCCTTTTGGGAGAATGAGTGTGATAATGCCATTCAGTGAAAAACTATTTTCTGCAGAATGTGTTCATAATAGTAGTGGCTTTTACAGAATTACAACATTATAGCAAAAACGGAGGAATCCAACCATGCCGCCATGCACCATATGTCCCCGCAATTGCCGAATTGACCGCACCGCCGGTCAGAAGGGCTATTGCGGTGTCACAGGAACCAAAATCAAAGCCGCCCGCGCGGCGCTTCATATGTGGGAAGAGCCCTGCATCTCGGGAACGAGGGGCTCTGGGACCGTATTTTTCAGCGGCTGCCCTTTAAGATGCGTGTATTGTCAGAACCGTGATATCGCAGGGGCAGAAGCGGGAAAAGAAATTACGCCGGAACGGCTGTCAGAGATTTTTCTGGAGCTTCAGGAAAAAGGGGCGGTAAATATCAATCTTGTGACGCCCACCCACTATACGCCGGAGATTGCGTGGGCGGTAAAGCAGGCTCAGGCCTGCGGCCTGACGCTCCCTGTTGTGTATAACTGCAGCGGCTACGAAAAGACAGAAACGCTCCGGGTGCTGGAGGGAATTGTAGATATCTATCTGACAGATTTCAAATATATGGAATCCGAGACAGCTGCACGCTATTCTCATGCGCCGGATTATCCGAATGCTGCCAAAATGGCCCTTGAGGAAATGGTTCGTCAGCAGCCGGAGCCGGTTTTTGGCGAAGACGGCATGATGAAAAAAGGAGTGATTGTCCGGCATCTGCTGCTCCCGGGACATTTGAAGAACGCTAAGGCGGTTGTGCAATATGTGTATGAGACATATGGAGATCGGGTATACCTAAGCCTTATGAATCAATATACGCCTCTTCCGGGCATGGAAAAATGGCCTGAGCTGAACCGGAGGGTGACGAAACGAGAGTATGAACGGCTGGTTGCTTTTGCGGTGGAGCTTGGAGTGGAAAAAGGCTTTATTCAGGAAGGAGAAACAGCGGAAGAGAGCTTTATCCCAGCCTTTGACAATGAGGGAATCTGAAGGCGGGAAATTTGTAAATGAATTGACAGGGCAGAGTAAATATGCTATCATTTTCGGTAGAAAAAGAGAGACTTTTGGCGAAGCTGTCAGAAGTCTCGCTTTGTGTAAACGATAAGGAGGAAAGGAAATGGAATTTCTATGGGAGGGGCTTATGTCCATCACCTGGCAGCAGGTTGTGATGTATGCGGTGGGAATCCTGCTGATCTATCTTGCTATCAAAAAGGACTATGAGCCTGCGCTTCTGCTTCCAATGGGCTTTGGAGCAATCCTGGTAAATCTGCCTTTGTCCGGTGTGATTAATCAGGAGATGGAAGGCATTGGTGTTGTGAATGGTATTATTGAATGGTTGTTTAACGTGGGTATTGATGCGTCTGAGGCGCTGCCAATCCTGCTGTTTATCGGTATCGGAGCGATGATTGACTTTGGCCCGCTTCTGTCTATGCCGTCTATGTTCCTGTTCGGTGCAGGTGCGCAGTTTGGTATTTTCTTCGCGATCTGTGTGGCAGTGCTGATGGGCTTTGACCTGAAGGATGCTGCGTCTATTGGTATTATCGGAGCTGCAGATGGCCCGACCTCGATTCTGGTGTCTCAGGTCCTGCATTCCAACTATGTGGGGCCGATTGCGGTGGCAGCGTATTCGTATATGGCGCTGGTGCCGATTGTGCAGCCTGTTGCTATCCGTCTGGTGACCACAAAGAAGGAACGCAGGATCCATATGGACTATACGCCGGGAACAGTTTCTCAGAAGATGAAGATTGCGTTCCCGATCCTTGTTACCTTCCTGGTAGGTCTGGTGTCTCCGCAGTCTGTTGCCCTGGTAGGCTTCCTGATGTTCGGAAACCTGCTGCGCGAGTGCGGTGTGCTTGGAAACCTGTCTGATACGGCTCAGAATGTGCTGGCAAATCTGATTACCCTGCTTCTGGGAATCACGATTTCCTTCAGTATGCGCGCGGAAGCCTTCGTAAACTTTGACACGCTTCTGATCATGGTGCTTGGTCTGGTTGCCTTCATTTTCGACAGTATCGGCGGAGTGCTTCTTGCGAAGTTCCTGAACCTGTTCCGTAAGAAGAAGATCAATCCGATGATTGGAGCTGCCGGAATTTCCGCGTTCCCGATGTCTGCCCGTGTAGTTCAGAAGATGGCGATGGAAGAGGATCCGTCAAACGTGATTCTGATGCACGCCATCGGAGCAAACGTATCAGGTCAGATTGCTTCCGTTATCGCCGGAGGTCTTGTCATCAGCCTTGTGGCTGCTTATCTGTAGGAGGTGCGTATTAAGATGGGTGATTTTATCATTGCACTGGAAATTATGGTAAAGGGAATGGTCGGAATTTTCGTGGTAATCGGCATTCTGACACTCCTTGTAATGCTCATGGGAAAGATATCCGGCCCAAAGAAAAAGGATGATGAGCAGGCATGAGAAGAAGTGACAGAGAGATTCGGGATTTTGATGAAATTCTTGAAGTCATGAAAAAATGTGACGTCTGCCGGATTGCCATGCAGGGGGACGAATATCCCTATGTGATTCCGCTCAATTTTGGCATGGCGGTGGAGGGACAGCAGGTGACGCTGTATTTCCACGGAGCGCAGACGGGTATGAAGTATGAGCTGCTTTCAAAAAATAATAAGGTCTGTTTTGAGATGGACTGCGGCCACATGCTTTTTACGGATATGGAAAAGGGCAATTGCACCATGTGCTATGAAAGCGTGATTGGGTACGGTGTCCTGGAGGATGTGCCTGAGGAAGGAAAGAGAGAGGCTCTTGATATTCTGATGGAGCATTATCCGGTTCCTGCCGGCTTTCATTACAATGAAGCTGTGGTGGCTCAGACTCGTGTGTTAAAGCTGACGGTGGAATCCATGACTGGAAAGCGGCGTGAGAAAAAATAATAGAAATCAATGTTTTAAGATTCGGGGCGTTCTGAAAATCAGATTCAGAACGCCCCGGTTTTAGATTACAGCGGTTATGGCGCCAGGATTGTCCGGCCAGCCCGGAGCAGTCCCGGTCAATAGCATTTATCGCAGGGGGTAAGTCCTCTGGCCAGAGCCTCGTCAAGGGTTGCCTCATAATAAGTGCCGTTTCCGCATTTATGAGTGTGATATTTGCTGCCTGTTCTGGTGACCAGCACGGTCTGAGAGTTTGTCACTCCGGAATCTGCAGAGGAAGAGGCGGAAGAAGAGCCATCGTTTATAGAATCAGCAGAGGCCGTAGTGGAGGAAGCTTCTTTTTTGGAATTCTGGGCTTCCTCAAGCTCATCCTGCGTCTGTTCCAGCTCATCTTGTACCTGGGCAAGCTGCTGCTGTGTCTCCTCCAGGGCTGCTTTTGTGTCGTTTAATTCTGCTTCCTTTTGCTCCAGAAGAGCCTGCGTCTCTGCGAGCGCTTCATCGACAGCTGCCTGTATCTGTGAATCTATTTCCGCAGAAGCAGCTTCAGCGGCGTCAGGAGCCTCGGAAAGCGCCTGGGAGCCGGGAACCTGGGAGGGCAGCAGAGATGAGACTGCGATCGCCAGAAACCAGATCCCCATAACGACAGTAACAGGCCATTTGACCCACTTATGCCACTGAGGCTTGTACTTCCACATCAGATAGCAGCCTGCAGGGAAAAAGACAAGAAGGAGAAGAATAATCCATCCTGTTTTCTGGTACCATTTCATACTAATTCCTCCTCTTTTGTAAGATGATTCTGAGCAGATAACTGCTGCTCAGGATAATTCATACTGATTATACCAGAATATTCCTGAACATTCTATAAGATTTGAAATATTTTACAGAATTATTTGGAGAAATGGAAACAGGAAATATTCATTGCAGGCCGGACGGGCTTATGCTATCGTAGAAAAAGAGGAAACATTTCAGCAGGCAGGGAGCCTCCTGCCGGTGGAGAGACAAAAGCGGGAGAAGAAGATATGGCAAAAATATTGCTGGTAGAAGACGATAAAGACATTATAGAGAACTTAAGCGCCGTGCTCCGGGCAGAAGGGTTTCAGGTCCGGGCGGAGGAAGGACAGAGAGAAGCCCTTGAGGCGGTGGAAGAGGAAAGCTTTGATCTGCTGCTTCTGGACGTGTCACTGAAAAACGGCAACGGGTTTTCTGTCTGCTCGGCGGTGAAGGCGGTCTCAGATCTTCCTGTGATATTCCTGACGGCTTCCGGAGATGAATTCAGCGTCGTCACGGGTCTGGAGCTGGGGGCCGAGGATTATGTGAGCAAGCCGTTCCGGCCCCGGGAGCTGATTTCCCGGATACGAAGCGTCCTGCGGCGCTGCGGGAAAAGCCAGGCAGTAGTGGAGATAGAGGGGCTGAGAGTGGACACGGTAAGGGCTGTGGTCACCAGGGATGGGCAGGACTGCCTTTTGACGGCGCTGGAGTACCGTCTGCTCCTGTTCTTTTTGAACCACAGGGGCATGGTGCTGTCCAGAGGAAGACTTCTGGAGGAAATCTGGGATGCGGCAGGAGAATTTGTGAATGATAATACGCTGACGGTCTATATCAAACGGCTCCGCGAGAAGATAGAGGCCGATCCGCAGAATCCCATCATTATCCGCACAGTGCGCGGCCTTGGATACAAGCTGGGAGAATAGGGAGGAAACGTATGCGTTATCTGCGAAATTCAGAGCTTTGGCGTCAGCTTTTGGTTTCTCTGCTTTTTTGGGTGTCAGCGGTTCTGGCGGCCCTTTTCTGTTTTCCGGGTCAGACAGGATGCGCGGTCTTTCTTGGAGCGCTGGGGCTGCTTGTCATCCTTTTCTGGCTTTTCTTTACGGTCAGGCGTTACCGGAGGCTGGAACATCTGGCGGCGGACGCAGACAGGCTGCTTCACGGGGAACGGTCCCTCGATTTGTCCCAATATCAGGAAGGAGAGCTGGCGATTCTGGCGAACGAGCTGCAGAAGCTGATTTCCCGGCTTCAGGATCAGTCTGACCGGCTTCAGAAGGAAAAAGTGTATTTAAGCGATTCTCTGGCGGATATCTCGCACCAGCTCCGTACCCCGCTGACCTCGCTGAATCTGCTGCTTGCCAGACTGCCTGGGGAGGCGGGGGAAGAAGAAAGGCGCCGCCTGGTCTATGAGGCGGGGCAGCTTCAGCAGCGGATTTCCTGGCTGGTGGAGGTTCTGCTGAAAATCGCCCGTATTGACGCGGGGACGGCTTCCTTTGGAAAAGAACGGGTGGATGCGGCACAGCTTGTCCGTACGGCTCTGGAGCCTTTTTGTATTCCCATGGAAATACGGGGACAGAGAGCGGAGCTTCAGATACAGGAAAACGCCGGTTTCTCAGGCGATCCGGAATGGAGCACAGAGGCCCTGGGCAATATTATAAAAAACTGTCTGGAGCATGCAGGAGAAGGAGGGGTGCTTAGGATCCGGGCGCTGGAAAACAGCCTTTATACTGAATTTATCGTAGAAGACGACGGGCCTGGGATCAGCCCGGAGGATCTGCCCCATCTGTTCGAACGGTTTTACAGGGGAAAGCAGCCCTTTGGCTCCGGCGTGGGAATCGGCCTGGCTCTGGCCCGCATGATTATAAATGCCCAGAATGGAACGGTAAAAGCGGAAAACAGAACAGAGGGCGGGGCGAGATTTATCCTGCGGTTTTATAAGGGAATCATATAGCGTCAGTGTGTCTTCCTCCCCCCTGAAGCTTTCCGGCACAGACAAAAGGAAAAGTGACAATTTTGTTATTTTTCAGTCACGGCAGCGTCACCTGCTCCTGGTATACTGAAAAAAACAAAGCGGGAGAGTCCGGCAGAGCGCCGGGCGGAGAGGAGCAGTATGGATGTATTGAAGGCAGAGCATCTGTCCAAGATTTATGGTTCGGGCGATAATGAGGTTCGGGCTTTGGACGACGTATCTTTTTATATTCAGCAGGGAGAGTTTGTGGCGATCATCGGGCCTTCCGGTTCGGGTAAATCGACGCTTCTCCATATCTTAGGCGGCGTGGACCGGCCCACATCCGGAAAGGTGTATCTGGACGGAAAGGATATCTACAGCCAGGATGCGGAGCAGCTGGCGATCTTCCGGCGCCGGGAGGTAGGCCTGATCTATCAGTTTTATAATCTGATCCCGGTTCTTGACGTGGAAGAGAATATCACGCTTCCGGTGCTGATGGATGGCAGGCCGGTCAATAAAGAGCGGCTTGAGGAGCTGCTTGCGTTTCTGAATCTCGCGGATCGGAGAAAGCACCTTCCGAACCAGCTTTCCGGAGGCCAGCAGCAGCGCGTCTCTATCGGAAGAGCGCTGATGAACGCGCCTGCTATTGTGCTGGCGGATGAGCCTACGGGAAATCTGGATTCCAAAAACAGCCAGGAAATCATGGAGCTGTTAAAGCTGTCAAACCGGAAATTTGGACAGACGCTGATTATGATTACCCATGATGAGAATCTGGCGCTGCAGGCAGACCGGATTATGTCCATGGAGGACGGGAGAATCGCCAGAGACGAGGTGATCCGCCGATGAAAAATGTGTTTGCCAATGTGACCTTTAAGACCTTAAGGAAGAACCGGACGCGTACTCTTGTGACGGTCATCGGGATTATTCTGGCTTCGGCTATGCTTACAGCGGTTACGACCTTTATTTCCAGCCTTCAGCAGTATATGGTCCGGGTAGCCATCGAGGAGCTGGGAAACTGGTACGGGGCTTCGTTTCAGGTTCCGGAGGAAAAGCTTGCAGAGCTTTCCGGGGATGAAGAGGTGACAGGGCTGACAGTCTGGCAGGATGTGGGCTATGCGGAGATTCCAGGTATTACAGATGAGGAGATCTACATCTATCACAAGCCTTATCTCTATGTGGCCGGGCTGTCAGAGGGCTTTACGGATATGATGCCGATCGTGCTGACGGAGGGGCGGATGCCGGAGAACAGCCATGAGATCGTGATTACAGACAGAGTGGAGAACTGGGGACTTCTGGATGTGGAAACCGGCGATACGCTGAGGCTGAATCTGGGGAAAAGAACTCTGGAGGGAGAGCAGCTGGGACTCTATAATCCGCTGATTTATACACAGGAGGAGGACGGCAGCAGGATCCGAGTGGTGGAAGAATTTGTCCCGGAGGAAACGAGGGAATACACGGTGACAGGAATCATGGAGCCGCCGGCTTTCATGGAGAGCAGCAGCACTCCTGCCTTTTACTGTATGTCAGTGATGGAGGAGGAGCCGGCGGGGAATGCATCCTATACCTGCTTTTACCGGATACGTCATTCTTCACAGATTTACCGGTTTACACAAGAAAACATGTATGGTTACGAAACCACCTACAATACAGAGCTTCTCCGGTATATGGGAACCTCTCAGAACCGTCCGTATATGCAGCTGCTCTATGGTCTGGCGGCGATCCTGATCGCGCTGATTATGGTTGGAGGAATCTCTCTGGTCTACAATTCCTTTGCGATTTCCGTCAGCGATCGGACGAAGCAGTTTGGCCTGCTGGCCTCTGTAGGGGCTACGCCGAAACAGCTGCGGGGGATGGTGTTTTGGGAGGCGCTGGCCTTAAGCGCTGTCGGGATTCCTCTCGGTGTCGGAGCGGGAATTCTCGGAATCGGTGTGACCCTTCATTTCACCGGATCCTATTTCATCTATCTGCTTTCCAGCGATACGGTGGTGATGCAGCTTTATATAGCCTGGCCGGCAGTTCTGATCGCAGTTCTGACAGCTCTGGCAACAGTGCTGATTTCCGCCTGGATTCCGGCCAGGCGTGCGGCGAAGCTTCCTCCGATAGAAGCGATCCGGCAGTCGGGGGATGTCCGGAAGCCCCGGAAAAACAGCTTTGCAAAAGGCCGGAAGGGAAGGATTTCCTACCGTCTCTTCGGTCTTCCTGTGATGATTGCGGGGAAGCATTTTTCCAGGGACAGAAAGCAGTACCGGACGACGATTTTCTCACTGTTTATCAGTATTGTGCTTTTCATCTCGGCCAGCTCCTTTTCGTCTTATATTAAGAGCACCGCGACGGAGGTAAGTGAGCTGCCGGGCTATGATGTCTCAGTATATCTGGAAGACGAAGCGGAGCATCTGGCCGGAGAGATTGCAGCAGTGGAGGGCGTCGATGCAGCGCTGGATACGGCATGGGTCTATGCGAAAGCTCTGGTAGATCCGAAAGCTATGACGGAGGAAGCGCGTGGAATGTACACGCCGGAAGGAATTTCGTCTCCGGGCTCGGAGGATTCTCCCTATTTCCTGTCAGAGGATGGACGTGCGGTGCTTTCTGTAAACCTTTTGGTGCTCAAGGATGCGGATTATGAGGAATGGCTGGCACAGCAGGGCGTCAGACAGCAGACAGTGAATGAGGGCGCCCCATATTCTGCCGCTGCCTATAATCAGATGAAGTGGTATGATTGGAGTGAGCAGAGATACAGAAGCTTTGATGTCCTGGAAAAGGAGGGGGCGGAGATTGAGCTGGTGCTTACGGATACAGAAAGCTGGAACGAGGCTATATCAGCGGCAGAGGAAGCGGGAGCTTCCGGCCAGGAGGTGCGGGAAGAGGATTATCAGCGGCAGGTACGGGCTGCTGCAGACTTCTTTGTAGAAAGAGGGCCGATGAACCTTTTTGCAGGGGACTCCGGGCTTAATATTGTGGTTCCGGAGAGCCGGTTCAGGCAGATGACCGGAGATGACGCAGACGCCTATCTGACAAGACGGACCTTGTATCTGCAGGCGAAGGAGCATCAGGCAGTGACAGAGCGCATTCAGAAGCTGGCAGACGAAGAGACGAATACGGACGGAGGCTACGTATTTGTAAATGATGAGAGGCAAAGCATCACCGTGGCAAAAAATATGCTTCTGACGGTAGATATCTTTTCGTACGGGTTTATTGCGCTGATTTCCCTGATTGCAGCCGCCAATGTATTTAATACGGTTTCTACGGCCTTTCTGCTGCGCCGCAGAGAGTTTGCGGTACTGTCGTCTGTAGGAATGACGCCGAAGGAAATGAACCGGATGCTGAGCTTCGAATGCCTGCTTTACGGCTTAAAGGCACTGCTTTATGGGATTCCCGTGTCTCTGCTCGTGACCTGGGAAATCTATCAGGTAGTGAAATCCAGCATGGATACGAGCTTTTACGTTCCGGTATTCAGTATTGTGATTGCTGTATTCAGTGTGTTTGCCGTCGTCTTTGTGACCATGCTTTACGCCCGCAGCAGGATGCGGCACGAGAATATTATTGACAGCATCCGCCAGGAGAGCCTATAGAATTTTTAGAATTGTTTAGAATTCCTTTATTGAATGTCATTTTGCAAAATGTTAGACTTTTTTCATACTGGCGGGCAGTCTGTATGACTGTCCGCTGAAAACGACAGGAGAAAAGAATGAAGGAAGTCAAAAACAACAAAAAACCGTTTATTTTCTACTACGCGGTTGTCATATTGATTATGATACTGCTGAATCTTTTTCTGTTCCCGAAGATGCTGTCGCCTACCATTACAGAAGTAGGCTATGATACCTTTCTTTCCATGCTGGAGGAAAAGCAGGTAAAGGAGGTACAGATCGACAGCCAGGAGAACCAGATTATTTTTTCAGATAAAGGTGATCCGGTGAATTATTATGAGACGGGAATTTTTCCGGATCCCGATCTGCTGACACGCCTGGAGAACGCAGAGGTAGAGGGCGGCTACGGGACGCAGATTATAGAGCAGGTTTCTCCCTGGATGTCCATTTTGATGTCTCTGGTGCCATTTATCATTCTGATTGTGATTGGACAGCTTATGATGCGCAGCCTGAGCAAAAAGATGGGCGGAGCCATGGGAAATGCCATGACCTTCGGAAAGAGCAACGCAAAGATTTATGTAGAATCTACCACAGGCATCCGGTTCTCTGATGTGGCAGGTGAGGATGAGGCGAAGGAAATCCTGACGGAAATTGTGGATTTCCTGCATAATCCTGCAAAGTATGCTGAGATCGGAGCGTCTATGCCGAAGGGAGCGCTTCTGGTGGGGCCTCCGGGAACCGGAAAAACGCTGCTTGCAAAGGCAGTGGCAGGAGAAGCGAATGTGCCCTTCTTTTCTATCTCCGGCTCGGAATTTGTGGAGATGTTTGTAGGTATGGGCGCGGCGAAGGTACGCGATCTGTTCCAGCAGGCCAATGAGAAAGCTCCCTGCATTGTGTTTATTGATGAGATTGATACGATCGGCAAGAAGCGTGACGGAGCCGGCTTCAGCGGAAACGATGAGCGTGAGCAGACCCTGAACCAGCTTTTGACTGAGATGGACGGCTTTGACGGCCGCAAGGGCGTCATGATCCTGGCAGCGACCAACAGGCCGGATTCCCTTGACCCGGCGCTTCTGCGGCCGGGCCGCTTTGACCGGAGAGTGCCGGTGGAGCTTCCGGATCTGAAGGGCCGTGAGGATATCCTGAAGGTCCATGCGAAAAAGGTGAAGCTGGGCGATGATGTAGACTTCAATGCTGTTGCGCGCGCGGCGGCAGGCGCCTCCGGAGCGGAGCTGGCGAACATGATCAATGAGGCGGCGCTCCGCGCCGTACGCCAGGGCCGCAAATATGTGATTCAAAGCGATCTGGAGGAGAGCGTGGAGGTAGTCATCGCCGGCTATCAGAAGAAGAATAAGGTTCTTTCCAATAAAGAAAAGCTGATTGTGGCTTACCATGAGGTAGGGCACGCTCTGGTGGCGGCCCTGCAGACCCATTCCGCTCCGGTGCACAAAATCACAATCATTCCGCGTACCTCCGGGGCCCTTGGTTATACCATGCAGGTGGATGAGGGCGAGCACAACCTGATGTCGAAGGAGGAGCTGGAAAATAAAATTGCGACGCTGACCGGAGGCCGTGTGGCAGAGGAGCTGATTTTCCATTCTGTGACGACCGGCGCTTCCAATGATATCGAGCAGGCGACCAAGCTGGCCAGAGCCATGATTACGCGCTTCGGCATGTCGGAGGAGTTCGATATGGTTGCCATGGAGACTGTGACGAATCAGTACCTGGGCGGCGATACGTCTCTGGCCTGCTCGGCGGAGACGGCGTCTCTCATTGACCGCAAGGTGGTAGAGCTGGTAAAGGCAGAGCATGAGAAAGCAAGAAGGCTTTTGTCAGACAATATTTTGAAGCTCCATGAGATCGCCAAATTCCTTTATGAAAAGGAGACAATTACCGGCGAGGAATTCATGGAAGTGCTGGATCGTCCGGCAGGGCAGATTGAAACCTCAGATGAAGCTGGGACGCCAGCTCAGCAGTAGGAAATCGCGACGCCAGAACAGGCCGCGGTTCACATAAATTTTACGATTTCTTAAAAAAGCTTCCGGTTCTCTGATTTTGGTATTATAATGAGAGCTGCCGGAGGCTTTTTGTTATGAATAGAGATGCAGAAAATACGATTTTGGAAAAAAGAAATGATTTTACAACAGGGGACATGAAGGGAAGTATTTTCCGGATTGCGTTCCCAATGATTATGGCACAGCTGGTCAATGTGCTTTACAATATCGTGGACCGTGTGTATCTGGGCCACATGGAGGGCGACGGGAGGCTGGCACTGACAGGTGTGGGAGTGGCCTTCCCGCTGATTACGATTATCAATGCGTTCGCGAACCTTTGTGGAAGCGGCGGCGCGCCTCTGTGCTCCATTGAGCGCGGCAGAGGAAATCTGAAGAAGGCAGAGCAGATCATGGGAAATTCCCTGGTGGTGCTTGTGATTCTCGGTGTGGTCCTGACTGCGGCAGGCTATCTTTTCAAGACACCGCTTCTCTATCTGTTTGGCGCAAGCGAGCAGACGATTGCCTATGCGGACGGGTATCTTCAGGTCTATCTGGCCGGAAACATTTTTGTGATGCTGGGGCTTGGCATGAATCCGTTTATTCAGTCCCAGGGCTTCGCAAAGACGGGAATGCTGACGGTCGTGATCGGCGCTTTGCTGAATCTGATCCTGGATCCTGTCTTTATCTATGGCTTTGGCTGGGGCGTGGAGGGCGCGGCGCTGGCGACTATTTTGTCTCAGATGGTGTCTGCTGCGTGGGTGCTGGCTTTTCTGTGCGGAAAGAAGGCAATTCTGAGGCTGCGCCTGCCGGCAATGAAACCGAAGCCCAGGCTTATGGTGCAGATTCTGTCTCTGGGCCTGTCCGGCTTCACGCAGTCTGTGACAAACAGCCTGGTGCAGATTTTCTGCAATGCGTCCCTGCAGTTTTACGGCGGAGATCTGTATGTGGGAGCCATGACAGTCATCTATTCGATCCGCGAAGTCGTGCAGATGCCCTTGCAGGGCTTTACCCAGGGAGCCCAGCCGGTGCTCGGGTATAATTACGGAGCCAGGCAGTACGGGCGTGTGCGGGAAGGGATCCGGTTTGTCACAACAGTATCCCTGGCCTTTGCGTCGGCAGCCTGGCTGATTCTGATGCTGTTTCCCGGACAGCTCATCCGGCTCTTCAACGGTGAGCAGGAGCTTCTGGAGGTGGGGATCATCTCCCTGCGGATTCATTTTGTGCTTTTTATCTTTATGGCGTTTCAGTATGCGGGGCAGAATATTTTTGTCAGCCTTGGAAAAGCAAAGCAGGCGGTATTTTTCTCTCTGTTCCGCAAAGCTATCCTCGGGGTGCCGCTGATCCTGATATTGCCTCATCTGTGGAATCTGGGGATTTATGGCGTGCTGGCGTCGGAACCGGTGACGAATATCGTCGGCGGCCTGGCCTGCTACTTCACGATGCTGCATGTGGTGGGAGGCGAGCTGAAGGCAGGAGAGAGGAGTGCCTGAATGGGGCCGGAAATGTAAAAACTTTCTCATGTATACAAAAGAATACTTGCCAGAGGCCCGGATCTTGTGTACAATTTTATAAGACAGCTCATGTCCGGAATGGCGAACAGGGCAGTGTGCTTCTGCCGGACGGACATAAATCAAGCACAGTATAAAAACATAACAGGATGCAGGAGGAAGAGCAGACATGCGTAATAAAGTGACAGATTCTATCTATTATATAGGAGCGGATGATAAGACCATCGATCTGTTTGAGAGCCAGTATGTGGTTCCGAACGGCGTCTCCTACAATTCCTATCTGATCATGGATGAGAAGACAGCGATCATGGACACCGTAGATCCGAGAGCGGCGGAAGAGTGGCTGGCGAACCTGGAGGAGGCCCTGGACGGACGGAAGCCGGATTATCTGGTGATTTCTCACCTGGAGCCGGATCATGCGGGAAACATTCAGAGGGTCGCAGAAAAGTATCCGGAGATGAAGCTGGTGAGCAACGCAAAGGTCTTTGCCTTCCTGCCTCAGTTCTTTGATCTGGATCTGACGGATCGCTGCGTGACGGTAAAGGAAGGGGATACCTTAAGCCTTGGCAGTCATACCCTGGCCTTTGTGATGGCGCCGATGGTTCACTGGCCGGAGGTTATGGTAGAATACGAGGTATCTGAGAAGATCCTGTTTTCGGCAGACGGCTTTGGAAAGTTCGGCGCTCTTGACACAGAGGAAGCGTGGGCGGACGAGGCGAGACGTTATTTTATCAATATCGTAGGAAAGTACGGCACACAGGTGCAGGCGCTTCTGAAAAAGGCTGCAGGGCTTGATATTGCGATGATCTGCCCGCTGCACGGACCGATTCTGAAAGAGAATCTGGGCTATTATATCGGTCTTTATGATACCTGGAGCAGCTATCGTCCGGAGGAGCCTGGCATTGTGATTGCCAGCGCCTCGATTCATGGAAATACGAAGAAGGCGGCCCAGGAGATGGCGGAGATCCTGCGAAGCAGGACGGAGATTCCGGTCAAGGTCTATGATCTGGCCCGGGATGACATGGCGCAGGTAATCGCGGAGGCATACCGTTATGACCGTCTTGTTCTGGCGGCAGCCAGCTACGACGGAGGCGTGTTCCTCTGCATGGAGGACTTCCTGACCCACCTGAAGTATAAGGCCTTCCAGAACCGTAAGGTCGGACTGATTGAGAATGGAACCTGGGCTCCTTCTGCAGGACGTGTGATGAAGGGATATCTGGAGGAGATGAAGAATATCCAGGTGTGCGATACCATGGTGACGATCCGTTCCACGATGAAGCCGGAGGATCGGGAGGCTATGGAGCGGCTGGCGGACGAGCTGCTTGCGCAGTAGCGGAGAATACATCCGAGAATGACAGAAAAAAGGACTTGAGAGAATATGGCACGAAGAAGGAGAAAAAGCCGGGGAAGAAAGCTGATTCTGGCCGTAGCGGCCCTGTGCCTGGCGGCGGTATATCCTCTGCAGGAACAGCTGACAGATGGCGGCGGGGACTCCCGGGGTGCAGGAAATGCGGCAGCGGAGGACGTATCTGCTGCCGCTTCCGATGTCTTCCGGGATGGCTCCACACTGGAGGTACATTTTCTGGACGTAGGGCAGGGGGATGCCACTTTGATCCGCTGCGGTGAGGCTGCGATGCTGATCGATGCAGGAAATAACAGCTGGGGCGATGATGTCCGGGATTATCTGGAGTATCAGAGCATAGGCGATCTGGACTATGTGATTGGAACGCATCCGGATGCAGATCACATCGGGGGACTGGATGTAGTGATGGAAGCCTTTGACTGCGGCACCGTGATCATGCCGGATTACGAAAAAGACACCCAGACCTATACAGATGTGACAGATGTGATGGAGGAGAAAGGGTATGAGCTCACGCTGCCCCAGGTGGGGATGGTCTATGAGCTTGGTGAGGCTGCCTTTACAATTGTGGCGCCGAACGGAGAATATGGGGATAATGCCAATGATTATTCCGTGGGAATCCTCCTGGAGCATGGGGAGAACCGTTTCCTGCTTACGGGAGACGCAGAGGAGGATTCCGAGGCGGACATGCTGGATAATGGAATCGATCTGTCTGCTGACGTCCTCAAGGCAGCCCACCATGGCAGCAGAACGGCCAATACAGAAGCATTTCTGGAACGGGTGAATCCGGAATATGTGGTAATTAGCTGCGGAGAAGGAAACAGCTACGGGCACCCCCATGCAGAGGTGCTGAACCGGCTCCGGGAGATGGGAATCAAGGTCTTCCGTACGGACGAGGAGGGAACTGTCGTAGCGACATCAGACGGCGCCGGCATCACCTTTAACGTACCGCCCAGCGAGAGCTGGCAGGCCGGAGAGCCGAAGGGGTGAAGCCTGGAAGGCCTGTGTGAGCGGGCAAAAGGCATGGGAGCAAGAATATCAAAAAGCAGAAACGAAAAAGCGAGGGGTGTAAATGGAGATTATAGAAGAGAAAAAGCAGTTTGCGGTGCTGATAGATTCAGACAATATCAGCGCCAAATATGCGTCCAGTATTTTTAACGAGATCGAGAATTATGGATACGCGTCCTTCCGCCGTATCTATGGAAACTGGTCCAGCAGGGCGAATGGCTGGAAGGAGGAGGTCCTGCTGGAAAATTCCATCACTCCGGTCCAGCAGTTTGCCTATACCAGCGGGAAAAACGCGACAGATATGGCCATGGTGATTGACGCGATGGACATCCTTTATTCAGGAAAGGTGGACGGCTTCTGCCTGGTGACAAGCGACAGTGATTTCACGCGGCTGGCGATGAGGCTCCGGGAGGAAAATATGTATGTCATCGGCATGGGAGAATCCAAGACGCCCATGGCCCTGACCAAGGCCTGTAATAAGTTTATCCATCTGAATCTGATTAACAAGCAGGTCAATGATGTGGAGACGGCTTCCGAGGCTTCTGTGTCTGCCGGAGCCCGAAGAAAAGGAAGCAAGGCTGCTGAGGAAGAGCACGGCAGCGCGGTTACGCCTCTCTCCCAGATAGAGGAAGCCGTGATTTCCATTATCAATGACAATGAAAACAAAGGAAAAATCACATATCTGGGTGAGATAGGAAGCCGGCTCAATGACAAGTTTACGGATTTTGACGTCCGGAACTACGGCTACACGAAGCTGGTGGTCCTGCTTCAGGATACCTGCCCCCGCCTCTCCGTGTACCGGATTGATTCCGCTTATGCGGTGGGCTTAAGCGGCCAGATTGACCGGCAGAAGCTGGAGAAGGAAATTCTGCTGTTTGTAAAGAACAGCGGAGGCCAGGTGGAAAATCTGTCCCTGGTCTACGAGGAAATTCATAAGAAGCATCCGTCCTTTGATATCAAGGATTATGGATACAGCCGCCTGTCCAGCTTCCTGCGGAGCATCCGGCAGCTTTCGGTAAACGGCAATCTGGTCAGCATTAAGGAGAGAAAATCATGACAGAGGAGAGAAAGGCGTTAAAGCCTTTGGATGTGGTGGGCGGTTATCTCGTGCGGCCCGGTCTTTATGAAGTATATGGAGCGACAGCCCTGGAAGGGGCTGTCAGCTTTACCGTGCACTCACAGGGAGCGTCTTCCTGTGAGCTTCTTTTATATCACAGAGAAGAGGAAAATCCCTATGCGGTACTGAAATTTCCGGATCATTACAGGATAGGCCAGGTATATTCCATGATTGTCTTCGGCCTGGATATTGAGGAATTTGAATATGCATACCGGCTGGACGGTCCCTGGGACCCCGAAAAGGGACTGCTTTTTGACCGGAAGCATGTGCTTCTGGATCCATATGCGAGAGCTGTGACAGGACAGAGTGTCTGGGGAGAGAGCCAGAAGAAAGACGGCCTCTACCATGCCCGTGTCGTGAAAAGCAACTTTGACTGGGGAGACGCGCCGGACCCATTTTATGAGATGAGCGATCTGATTATTTATGAGCTTCATGTGCGGGGCTTTACGAAGCACGAGTCCTCCGGCGTGGAGCATCCGGGCACCTTTGCGGGATTGAAGGAAAAGATTCCCTATCTGAAGGAGCTTGGCGTCACGGCGGTGGAGCTGATGCCGATCTTTGAATTTGACGAGACGATGGGAAAGCGGGAGGTGGACGGCCGCCAGCTCCTTGATTACTGGGGCTATAACACGGTGAGCTTTTTTGCGCCGAATACCAGCTACACGGCGGCGGAAGAGTATAACCGGGAAGGACGTGAATTGAAGGAGCTGATCCGGGAGCTCCACCTGGCGGGAATTGAGGTGATTCTCGACGTAGTCTTTAACCATACGGCGGAAGGAAACGAGCACGGTCCGTTTATCTCCTTTAAAGGCTTTGACAATCAGGTTTATTATATGCTGACGCCGGACGGATACTATTACAATTTCAGCGGCTGCGGAAACACTCTGAACTGCAATCATCCAGTCGTGCAGGAGATGATTGTGGAATGTCTGCGCTACTGGGTTTCCGAATACAGGGTAGATGGCTTCCGCTTTGACCTGGCAAGCATCCTTGGCCGCAATGAGGACGGCTCGCCCATGAGCAATCCGCCGCTTCTGAAACGCCTTGCCTATGAGCCTCTGCTGGGAAATACGAAGCTGATCGCCGAGGCCTGGGACGCAGGCGGGCTTTACCAGGTCGGAAGCTTTCCGGCATGGAAGCGGTGGGCCGAATGGAACGGAAAATACAGAGACACGCTGCGGAGCTTCCTGAAGGGAGAATACTGGCTGGCGCCGGAGGCAGCCAGCCGGATTACGGGTTCCCACGACCTTTATGCGGAGAACAGGAGCGGCTACAGCGGTTATAATTCTTCGGTTAATTTCCTGACCTGCCACGATGGATTTACGCTGCGCGATCTTTACAGCTATAATGAAAAGCATAACGAGGCCAATGGCTGGAATAATACGGATGGCAGCAATGACAACCGCAGCTGGAACTGCGGGGCAGAAGGAGAGACCGAAGATCCGGAAGTGCAGAAGCTTCGTCTGAGGCTGATGAAAAACGCCTGCGCAGTGCTGATGTGCAGCCGTGGAACTCCCATGTTTCTGGCCGGGGACGAGTTTGGAAATACCCAGTACGGAAACAACAATGCCTACTGTCAGGACAATGAGATCTCCTGGCTGGACTGGGGACTTTTGAAAGAGCACCGGGAGCTGTTTGATTTCTTCCGGTATATGATCGCGTTTCGAAAGCGCCACCCTGCGGTTACCAGGGAGCTTCCCGGAGCCATGTGCGGCTTTCCGCAGATCAGCTGCCATAAGGAAAATGCCTGGGACGGAAAGCTCTCTCCGGACACAAAGGCCTTCGGCGTCCTGTATGCGGGCTATGACGGAGAAAGAGGAAGGGATGATCTGGTCTATCTGGCGGTCAATCCATGGTGGGAGGAGGCATGGCTGGCGCTTCCTGCCCTTCCGGAGGGCCTCTCCTGGCGGATGACCGTCTGTACAGGAGCGGGAGAAGCCGGAGAGATCTACCCGGAGGGGATACCTGCCGGTGGAGACAAAATCTGCCTGAGGCCCCGTTCTGTGACGGTGCTGGAGGGATGCTGAGGCTCCCTCCCTTTTCCGCGCTTATGCCGGAAAGAGGACAGGGATGGAGATTTTATGCAGTTTTTCTGTGTAATCCTGTATTTTTTTGCAAAAAAGAATTGACAAATTTATTTTCCTGGGAGTAAGATAAAAAACGATATAGAAATATATCAATTTTTTATAAGGAGGAAACTATTATGAAAAAGGCATTAAGCTTACTGCTGGTTGGCGCGATGACTCTTTCCCTCGCAGCATGCGGAAGCAATTCCGATGACAGCGCGGCGACAGACAGCACTACCGCAGAGGAAAGCACCACTACTGAGGCATCGGACAGTGAAGGGAGCGGCGAGGCTGTTTTCAGAATTGGCGGCATTGGACCGACGACCGGAAGCGCAGCAGTGTATGGAACAGCTGTAGAGCGGGGCGCTCAGATTGCGGTTGACGAGATTAACGCGGCAGGCGGTATCAACGGATACCAGATAGAGTTTAATTTCCAGGATGATGAGAATGATGCGGAGAGATCTGTAAACGCATATAACACTCTGAAGGACTGGGGAATGCAGATTCTGATGGGAACGGTTACCTCTACTCCCTGTGTGGCAGTAGTGGAGAACACTCATGAGGACAATATGTTCCAGATTACACCGTCCGGAACAGCCGTAGAGTGCATTCAGTATCCGAATGCGTACCGTATGTGCTTCTCTGACCCGAATCAGGGTACAGAGTCTGCAAAATACATCGGTGAGAACGGCCTGGCTTCTACAGTAGCCGTTATCTATGACAGCTCTGATGTATACTCTACCGGTATTTACGAGGCATTTGCCGAGGAAGCTGCAAACCAGGGAATTGAGATTGTAAATGTAGCTGCATTTACAGCTGACAATAATACAGACTTCTCTGTACAGGTTCAGCAGGCAAGGGATGCAGGCGCTGAGCTCCTGTTTATGCCTTTCTACTATACAGAGGCTTCTCTGGTGCTGGCAGAGTGCAACAGCCAGGGATATGAGCCGATCTTCTTTGGCTGCGACGGCATGGATGGAATTCTTGCAGTAGAGAACTTTGACACTGCTCTGGCAGAGGATCTGATGTATCTGGCTCCGTTCGTAGCTACCTCTGAGGATGAGCAGGTTCAGAGCTTTGTAACTGCTTACCAGGAAGCTTACGATGAGGTGCCGAACCAGTTTGCAGCTGACGCTTATGACTCCATCTATGTGATCAAGGCAGCCCTTGAGGGAGCTGGCGCGACTCCGGATATGAGCGTATCTGATCTGTGCGACGCTATGACAGCAGCTATGGCTGATGTGACCTACAGCGGCGTTACCGGAAAGGACATCACCTGGGGTGAGGACGGCGAGCCGAACAAGGCTCCGCTGGTGCTTCAGATCAAGGATGGCGTAGCGGTTGAACTCTAATATGAATCCGTAATTTTCGGCAAAGAGGCCATTTGTGGCCTCTTTGCCTTTTTTATCTTGTGCAGGCTCCGGTTCTGTGCTATAATATATCGCAAAATTGTGTTGAACTAAAAGGATAAAGAGGTGTTATGTATGATAGGATTCATATCCTACCTGGTGAATGGAATCAGCCTGGGAAGCGTATACGCGATTATCGCCCTGGGATACACCATGGTGTACGGCATTGCGAAGATGCTGAATTTCGCGCACGGAGACGTTATTATGGTCGGAGCCTTTGTGGTATTTTCCACAGTCAGCGGCATGGGACTGCCGCCTGTAATCGGTATTCTGATTTCTGTAGCGGTCTGCACGGTGCTCGGCGTAGTCATTGAGAGGGTAGCTTATAAGCCGCTGAGGCATGCGTCCAAGCTGGCTGTTCTGATTACGGCGATTGGAGTCAGCTATTTCCTGCAGAATATGGCTCTGCTGATATATGGAGCAAATACAAAGTCCTTTACGTCTGTAGTGACGGTTCCGCCGATTACGCTGGCAGACGGGGCTCTGGTGATTTCCGGCGAGACGATTGTGACGGTAATCGCCTGTATCATCATTATGATTGGTCTTATGGCTTTTATGAAATATTCCAAATCCGGACGTGCGATGCTGGCAGTGTCTGAAGACAGCGGAGCAGCGCAGCTCATGGGCGTCAATGTAAACTCTACAATCGCCCTGACCTTTGCTATCGGTTCCGCCCTGGCAGCTATCGCAGGAGTGCTTCTGTGCTCCTCTTATCCGTCTTTGACGCCCTATACAGGCTCCATGCCCGGCATCAAGGCGTTTGTGGCGGCTGTGTTCGGCGGCATCGGTTCGATTCCGGGCGCTTTCATCGGCGGAATTCTGCTGGGTGTCATTGAGATTCTGGGAAGAGCCTACATATCCTCCCAGCTGTCCGACGCGATTGTATTTGCGGTGCTGATCATAGTGCTGCTTGTGAAGCCCACAGGTATTCTCGGAAAGCAGATCCAGGAGAAAGTGTAGGTGGATGGAATGAAGATGCGGAATTTGAGTAAGACAACAAGAAGCAATCTGATCACCTATGGAATGGTGATAGCGGCTTATATCATAGTGGAGATCTTTCTGCGGGCAGACATGGTTTCCAGCCTGATGGAAGGGCTTCTGGTGCCTCTCTGTGTATATGTGATCCTGGCAGTATCGCTGAACCTGACGGTAGGAATCTCCGGAGAGCTGAGCCTTGGTCATGCAGGCTTTATGTGTGTGGGAGCCTTTGCGGGAGCGACCTTTTCAAAATGTGTGGAGGAAGTGATTACCTCTTCCCTGCTGCGTTTTCCGCTGGCGATTCTGGTGGGTACTGCCGCCGCCGCTCTTTTCGGTATTTTGGTGGGAATTCCCGTGCTTCGTCTGAAGGGCGATTATCTTGCGATTGTAACCCTGGCTTTCGGAGAGATCATTAAAAACGTGGTGAATGTCATTTATCTGGGACGTGACAGCCGCGGCTTTCATATCTCCATCAAGGATACGGTTTCTCTTGGACTGGAGGATGACGGGGAGGTTATCATCAAGGGAGCCCAGGGAATTACGGGTACGCCAAATGATTCCACGTTCCTGATCGGTATCATTCTGATTCTGATAACGCTTTTTATTGTGATTAATCTGATAAATTCCCGGACAGGCCGGGCGATTATGGCGATTCGTGACAACCGGATTGCTGCTGAGTCCATCGGAGTCAACGTAACCAGGTACAAGCTGCTGGCCTTTGCCGTATCTGCGGCTCTGGCGGGAACAGCGGGTGTGCTTTATGCCCATAACCTGTCTACGCTGACAGCTCTGCCGAAGAACTTCGGCTATAATATGTCTATTACAATCCTTGTATTCGTTGTGCTGGGCGGAATCGGAAATATCCGTGGTTCTGTCATTGCGGCCGTGGTTCTGACTCTTCTGCCGGAGCTGCTGCGTTCCCTGAACGATTACCGTATGTTGATTTATGCGGTTATTCTGATTGCGACCATGATCTTTACATCCAGCCAGGGAGGACAGGAGATACAGGAGCGTATCAAGCTGTTCTTTAAACGCAGGAAGACAAAGGAGGCATAGGAAGATGGCATTACTGGAAGTGAAAAATCTTGGAATCTCCTTTGGAGGCCTGCGTGCCGTGGATGATTTCAGCCTGACGATTGAGCAGGGAGAGCTTTATGGCCTGATCGGACCGAACGGAGCAGGAAAGACGACGATTTTCAACCTGCTGACAGGAGTATATAAGCCCACAGACGGCTATATTATGCTGGACGGGGAAAATATTACCGGAAAGAAAACAATTGAGATTAACAGGCACGGCATTGCCCGTACCTTTCAGAATATCCGCCTGTTCAGCGAGCTGACCGTGCTGGACAACGTAAAGGTGGGGCTGCACAACCATCATCCTTATTCTACGCTTACGGGCATTCTCCGCCTGCCGAAGTATTATAAGGTGGAGAAGGAGATGAATGAGCGGGCCATGGAGCTTCTGAAGGTCTTTGATCTGGATCAGGAGGCGGATTATAAAGCATCCAATCTGCCTTACGGCAAGCAGAGAAAGCTTGAGATCGCCAGAGCCCTGGCGACGGATCCAAAGCTGCTGCTTTTGGATGAGCCGGCGGCCGGCATGAATCCGAATGAGACTCAGGAGCTGATGAAGACGATCCGCTTTGTGCGGGACGAGTTCCATATGACTATTCTTCTGATTGAGCACGACATGAAGCTGGTGTCTGGTATCTGCGAGCGGCTTACCGTACTGAATTTCGGACAGATACTGGCTGAGGGCGAGACCACAGAGGTGCTGAACGATCCGAAGGTTATCGCGGCTTACCTTGGAGAATAGGAGGAACGAGAAGCTATGGCAATGCTGGAAATCAAGGATATAGAAGTATATTATGGCGTGATTCAGGCCATTAAGGGGATTTCCTTTGAGGTCAATGAGGGAGAGGTCATCGCCCTGATCGGGGCGAACGGAGCAGGCAAGACGACGACCCTGCAGACCATTACCGGATTGATTTCCCCGAAAAAGGGGCAGATTACCTTTGAAGGGCAGGATATTACCCATATGCCGGCTCACAAGATTGTCTCCATGGGAATGGCCCATGTGCCCGAGGGAAGGCGCGTATTTGCGCAGCTTTCCGTACTGGACAACCTGAAGCTGGGCGCTTTTACCAGAAAGGATAAGGAAGAGGTAGAGGAAACCCTGATTCGTGTTTATAAGCGTTTCCCGCGCCTGGAGGAGCGCAAGAATCAGATTGCAGGAACCCTGTCGGGAGGCGAGCAGCAGATGCTGGCTATGGGCCGGGCGCTGATGTCCCATCCGAAGATTATTCTGATGGATGAGCCTTCGATGGGTCTTTCCCCTATCTTTGTAAATGAAATTTTTGATATTATTCAGGAGGTCAGCAAGGGAGGAACGACGGTTCTCCTCGTGGAGCAGAACGCGAAGAAGGCTCTTTCCATCGCAGACCGCGGCTACGTGCTGGAGACAGGGCGTATTGTCCTGGAGGGCAATGCGAAGGAGCTGCTGGACAACGCTCAGGTAAAGAAGGCTTATCTGGGAGAATAATGCCGGCCTTATGGCGGCTGATACAGACAGTGAGACGTGAAAAAGAGACGCAGAATTCATACAGCAAAGGGGGCTTGTATGAATCCTGCGTTTTTTCTGTCGGCAAACATAAAGGCGGCTGTGCGTTAAGCTGACAGGGGTATTGCTATCTTCAGTAAAGTGTGATATGATATCTCCCGTCAAGTCAAAAAACGACAAACTCTGGAGAGTCTCAGTAAATGAGCGCCGAAGGTGTAACACAGAAGGAGTACGGCTGGTGCCAAAAGAGCAGAAAGCCGGAAGAGCTTCTGTCTATCTCTCAGGCAAAAGGACAGGGCTGGAAATGCAGATGTTCTACTCTTTGGAGGAGCTGATTTTATATCGGCTCTTATTTTTTGCGCTGTAATGAGCCGGGCAGGGCGGGCCCTTTGGGCCGTAAGCCTGCCAGTGTCTGGCCCGCACGCAGCGCAGGAATATCATAATGATTATCATATTATGCGAAAGAGGGAAAAGAAAAATGTTGGATTTGATCAAAGCGGTAAATGAATGGATGTGGAGCCTGGGGCTCCTGATTATTCTGTGCGGCACGGGGATTTATTTTACGATCCGCCTCAGATTTATTCAGATCAGGAAATTTGGCGAAGGGATGCGCCTTGTGTTTGGCCATTTCAGGATGAATGGCGAGAAGAGAGAGTATGGAGAAATGACGCCCTTTCAGTCTCTTGCTACGGCGATCGCGGCTCAGGTAGGTACGGGAAATCTGACCGGCGCGGCGACGGCCCTGGTCTCCGGAGGCCCCGGCGCTATCTTCTGGATGTGGGTCAGCGCCTTTTTCGGCATGGCGACGATCTATGGAGAGGCGGTGCTGGCGCAGGAGTATAAGACGACCGTGGACGGGGAGGTGACCGGCGGCCCTGTATATTATATCCGCCAGGCATTTAAGGGAACCTTTGGAAAGGTTCTGGCGGCTGTTTTTGCAGTATTTATCATTCTGGCTCTGGGCTTTATGGGGAACATGGTACAGTCCAATTCCATCGGAGCAGCCTTTGCAGAGGTGTTTGACGCCAGAAATATTCAGATTCCGCCGATTGCTGTCGGCATCCTGCTGGCAGTGTTCGCGCTGTTTATCTTTGTGGGGGGCACGAAGCGGCTGGCGGCAGTAGTGGAAAAAATGGTGCCGGTGATGGCAGCGATCTATATTGTCGGAAGCCTGATTCTGATTGCGATGAATATTACGTCGCTGCCGGGCGCATTGAAGATGATTTTTGTAGGCGCATTTCATCCGCAGGCGATTTTGGGCGGCGCTGCCGGAATCACTGTGCGGGAGGCGATTCGCTACGGCGTTGCGAGAGGTTTGTTCTCTAACGAGGCAGGGATGGGATCCACGCCCCATGCACATGCCCGCGCAGCTGCAAAGAACCCTCATGAGCAGGGAATGACAGCCATGATCAGCGTGTTTATTGATACGTTTATCATCCTGAATCTGACCGTATTTACAATTCTGACCTCCGGCGCCCTTTCTTCCGGAAAGGATGGAATTGCTCTGACGCAGGAAGCCTTTGTCAGCAATTTTGGCGGCTTTGGAGATATCTTTGTGGCGGTCTGCCTGCTGTTTTTTGCTTTCTCTACGATTCTGGGCTGGCACTTTTTCGGGGAGATTAATGTCAGGTATTTGTTTGGAAAAAGGGCAGTAAAGGTTTATTCGGTGATTGTGACGGCTTTTATTATTGTGGGATCTACATTGAAGGTAGATTTGGTGTGGGAGCTGGCTGATTTCTTCAACGGACTGATGGTAATTCCAAACGCTCTGGCGCTGCTGGCCCTGAGCGGCGTGGTCGTAAAAATCAGCCGGAGCTTCAGCAGAAAAAAATAAAGAAAAGAAATGGAACAGGCAGAATATGCGGGGCGCCGCAAAATCATGGAATTCCGTGATTTTGCGGCGCCCCTGGCGATCAAAGGGAGCTATGCTTCCTCCAGGCACCTGTTTTGCAGGCGTCAGCCAGAGGAAAAGGCTTCTGTCCCGCGGCGAAAATTCAGGGGAGCTGGACTGTAAAGGTGCTTCCTCCGCCGGGTGTATCGCTGACAGTCAGCCGGCCCCGGTGGGCTTTTATAATTTCAGAAGCGATACAGAGGCCAAGGCCGAAATGCTCCCGGTCGCTGCGGGAGGGATCAGACCGGTAAAAGCGCTCAAAGATAAGCTTTTTTTCTTCTGCCGGGATGCCCGGGCCGTTGTCAGCGACAGAAAAGGAAAAGCTGTTCTGTTCAAAGGAAAGACCCAGGCAGACTCTGCCGCCGGGGGACGTATAGCACAGCGCGTTGTCCAGAAGAATCGCAAGCACCTGCCGGATGCGTTCCTGGTCACAGCTGCAGGGGGGAATCGAAGCCTCCGGGAGCTCTATGGAGAGCTGGACTCCTCGCTCCCTGGCCAGAGGGAGAAAGGCTTCATAGGTATCAAGAAGCAAGGTATCTGCTTCCGCAGGCTCAGGCCGGATGCTCCAGGACTGGGCATCGGCCTTGGACAGAAGCAGCATATCCTCCACGAGCCGCGACATCCGTTTCCCTTCGGCTTCTGCAGCTTCCAGGAAATGAAGGCGTTCTTCCGGCTCTCCTTTGCGGGAAGCAGAGATGCAGGACAGCATCACGGAAAGAGGGGTGCGCAGCTCGTGGGACGCAGAGGCGACAAAGCGGGCCTGCTGTCTTTGGCTTTCCTCAAGCGGAAGCAGCAGGCGTCTGGTAAAGAACCAGGAAAACAGCAGCAGGGCAGCAGCGCCTGCTAAATCAAGGCTGAAAAACAGGAGCCGCTGTCTTTCGATCTGGCTTTCCAGCGGAGCCAGGGGAGCGAGAATCAGTGTCTGAAGCTCTCCCTGGCCCCGGGACAGAACTGCGCCGCAGGCATAATAGTCCGTTCCGGTTTCTTCAAAGCGGAAGGGAAGCTCTGTGTGGACTGTGGAGCTGGAAGCAGCGCCGCGGATAGCAGATAATTTGGATTCGCAGGAAGCCCAGGCCGACTCATACAGAGATTGTGGGCTTTGATTCTGGCGGTTGTGGAGAAAGGGCACGCCGTTGTCCAGAATCCAGATCAGATATTTGCCGTTATCCTCCATGTTTTTCAGCCATTCGCCGGAGATGACGGTCTGCTGTTCCAGGTTGCTGATGAGAGTGTTCATATCATTTTGAAAGGAGATAAAGCTGTTGTCCCGCAGGCTTTTTTCTGACACATACAGCCAGCCGCAGGACATGACCAGCAGAATAAAAATGGTGATGCCTGCGCAGAGAAGCGTCAGCTTCAGGTGTACTTTTTGAAACATTACGAATGATTCTCCTTTCAGCGTTCCAGACGGTATCCCACGCCGCGCACGGTCTGAAGACAGACGGCGCTGTTCAGGTTCTTCAGCCGGCGTCTCAGAAAATGAATGTAATTATCCAGATTGCCGTTTTCCACATCGCTGTCCATCCCCCAGACCTTGGTTAACAGCAGCTCCCTGGAAAGCGTCTGCCCCGGATTGCGCAGAAAGGCCTCCAGAAGGGCGGCTTCCCTGCCGGACAGGGTACAGCTGCCGGAGGGACCGTTCAGGGTCTGTTCGTGTATGGAAAAGGACAGATCTCCGAAGAGCAGCTCAGCAGAATCAGACAGCTTCCTCGGGCGCCGCAGAATCGATCGGATACGCGCCATCAGCTCTTCGAAGGCGAAGGGCTTGACCAGATAATCGTCGGCTCCCAGATCAAGGCCTTCGATTTTATCCTCCAGCGCGCCAAGGGCTGTGATCAGAATGACGGGAGTTTGGAAGCCCTCCTTACGCATCCGGGAGAGGACGGAGATCCCGTTCAGGACAGGAAGCATCCGGTCCAGCAGGATCAGATCGTAGATACCCTGACGGATATAATAGAGGGCTTCCTCGCCGTCTGTACAGGAATCCGTCTCGATTCCTTCCTTTCGAAGCTGGAAGCTCAAGGCTTCCTTTAGCTTTTCATCGTCTTCTACCAGCAGTATTCTCATTTTAAGGCCTCCTGTTAACGATTTCTCTCCTATTATAAACAATGATAGCACAGAAGTCTTTAAAAAATCTCTAAATATCTACATGCAGCCAAAGAGGCAAAGAAGTTAATGGCATGCAGAATTTTAGAGGTGCTTTAGAGACTTCCCTGGTATGATGTGAAAAAATCAAGGAATGAGGAGATTGAAAATGAAAAACAAGGTATGGAACAAACAAATCAGAATCCGCCTGACGGCGGCAGGACTTGCAGGAGCTCTGGGACTGGGAATCTGCGGCTGCGGAGCAGCCGGTGCCCAATCTGCTTCCAGGGGAGGAGGCATGGAAGAGACGGTACAGGAAGACACTGTGCAGGGAGAGGTATTTCGTGCATCTTTAGTCCGTCTGACAGAAATGGTATAGGAAGGAGAAGAGTATCTGAAATGAAAAAGCATTCTAGGATTCATAGGATTACAGCCTGGCTGCTTCTCGGAGCGGTGCTGCTTACCTGCGGCTGCTCCGGAGGAGGCGCGGCCGGGGAGCCTGGCGAAGGTTCCGGAAGCGGTTCGGGAGATACCATTATGGGACGTTATGTCGAGCAGGAGGCTGCGCTGCCTGAGGCGGCTGCTTCCCAGGGGGAGGGCAGCACGCCGGTGATGACGGTCATGAATGACGGTTCTGTGGGACTTTTGGACCGGCATTCGGGACTCTACCGTTCACAGGATCAGGGAGAGACCTGGGAGCAGCAGGAGGTGGCTCAGCTTGCGGAGCTTGCTGCCGGAAATTATATATCAAGTCTGGCGCTTGCTCCGGACGGGAGCATTGCAGCAGCTTACAGCCCGCTTATAGACAGTGAGGAAGGGGAAGCGCTTTCTTATCAATATTTTTACCTGGATGCAGACGGTGAGGAGTATACAGTACCTTATGACGATGAGGAAGATTATCTTCACCAGCTCTGGTTCGGAAGAGACAGCCGACTTTACGGGATAAGCCTCGGCGGAAGGGTTTACGAGCTGGACTGCGCGGGCGGAACAAAAAAACAGATTTTTGAGATCACAGGAGTCTCGGATTATGTCTGCTTTACGGAAAATTACATGGTGATTCTCAGTTCTCAGGGCTTAGGCCTGTACGATGTGACAAATGGAACGCAGGCTCAGACGGATCAGGTGCTGGAGGAGTTTGTGACAGCACATTATGACGAAGGCTCCTTCAGCACAGATACCCACAATATGGTAGCAGCTTCCGGTGAGGGTGATGTGCTTTATCTGGCCTTGAGCGACGGGATCTACCGCCATGCCATCGGAGGCTCTGCCATCGAGCAGGTGGCGGATGGAAGCCTGAATTCTCTTGGAAATCCGATGATGATGCTTCAGGGCATGACAGTATTGGAGGATGAGGTATTCCTGATTCTCTACTATGGGGCTCAGCTGATGAAATATGTGTATGATCCGGAGATTGCCGCGACGCCGGAGGAGGAGATCCGGATCTACAGCCTGTATGAAAACTATACGATCCGCCAGGCGGTGAGTCTGTACCAGAAGGCCCATCCTGAGGTCTATGTCAATTATGAGGTGGGAATCAGCGGGGAGGACGGCATGACGGAAGAGGACGCAGTCCGAAACCTGAATACACGGCTTGCTTCAGGCAGCGGTCCGGATTTGCTTGTGCTGGACGGGCTTCCGAAAAGCTCCTATGAGGAAAAGGGGCTTCTGGCAGATCTTACAGAGCTGGAAGCCGGGCTCACCGGGGAAAACAGTCTTTTTCCCAATCTGGTGGATGCGGTCCGGACTGGAGATAAGCTTTATTCGCTTCCTGTGCGCTTCAGCCTGCCGCTTCTTGTGGGAAGCTCTGAGGCCTTAAAGGGGATTATGGATCTTGCTTCTTTGGCGGATACCGTGGAACGCATTCGGGCAGAGCAGCCTTCCGGCGGGATCCTGGGGCTTTTAACAGAAGAGCAGGTACTGAAAGCGCTGATGGTTTCCTCCTCCGGCTCCTGGCTGACAGAGGACAGAAGGATGGACGAGGCGGCCTTGACCGAATTCCTCACGCAGGCAAAGCGGATTTATGAAGCGGAGCTTGCGGGCTACACCGCGGAGGAGCTGTCTATGCTCCAGGAGATGACCAGGCAGCAGGTAGCGTCTGCGGGAACCACTGCCGGAAGCGGAGAGCTGGCTTCTTCGGCGGCTCTGAATATTGCCATGGGAGACCAGCTGATGGGAACCGGCGAGGTAAATGGAATAGAGACGGATTTCAACCTGCTGGCGACGCTTGCGGATCAGGAGGAGACGGTCGATTACAGCATCCTTCCGGGACAGATGGGAGACAGCTTTCTTCCGGAGGCCAGCGTGGGAATTCTGGAATCCTCTGTGGAAAACGCACAGGTGACGGATTTCTTCTGCTATTTGTTTGGCCGGGAGTTTCAGGATCTGGATCTTCCGGATGGACTTCCGGTAAACCAGGCATCCTTTGCGCAGCTTCAGGAAAGCGGATCCGGGGATGAGAATGCGGTATCCTTTGCGGTTATGACGGAGGGAGGAGGTGGAGACCTCTTCTCGGTAGATGTTTACCAGGCCTCTGCGGAGCATTTTGCCCGCCTGCAGGAGATGGCGGAGACGGTGTCAGCAGTGGGAAATGGAGAAAGCGCTATTGAGGATGCGGTTTTGGAAAGCGGGCCAAACGCTTTGAACGGAAGCGCGTCCGTGGAGGATACGGTGGCTGAAATTGTACAGAAAGCGGCGATTTATCTTGCTGAGTAGAAAAAACAGGGTCTGGCTGTGCTTCCTGGCTCCCAGCCTTCTGGGCGTCCTGATCTTTGTCTGTCTTCCCTTTCTGGATGTGGTGCGGCGGTCGTTCACGACCGCCGTCACCGGAAGGTGGGCGGGGCTTGCCAATTACCGGGCTGTGTTTGAAAACGGAGCCTTCCGGCTGGCCGTGTGGAATACCTTCCGGTTTACAGCGGTCTGCCTGCCTCTTCTGGTGGGGCTGGGGCTCTTTGCGGCGGTTCAGCTTTCCAGACTGAAGAACGGGCAGAGATTTAAGACCATGTTTCTGTTTCCTATGGCGGTTCCGGCAGCAGCGATCGTACTGGTATGGAAGATGGTATTTTCCTCCGGCGGTTTTCTGAATCTGCTTCTGAACAGGCTGGGGCTTCTGCCGGACGGAATGCAGCCGGATTATATGGCATCCGGCGCGGCCTTCTGGGTGCTGGTGTTTACCTATGTGTGGAAAAATCTGGGCTACACGGTGGTACTCTGGCTGGCCGGCCTTGCGTCGGTGCCGGAAAGTATTGTGAGGGCGGCCCGTGTGGACGGCGCTTCACAGTGGAAATGCTTTTGGAGAATTGTACTGCCGAATCTGAAGGGAAGCCTGTATACGATCACCGTACTTTCCTTTCTGAATTCCTTTAAGGTGTTCCGTGAGGCCTATCTGGTAGCAGGCTCTTATCCGGATGAAAGCATGTATCTGCTGCAGCATCTGTTCAACAACTGGTTTGTAAACCTGGATCTGGATAAGATGGCGGCTGCAGCGGTCTGCGTGGGGATTGTACTGTTTCTGGCAATCCTGGTTCTGCAGAGATTTTGGGACAGGGAGGGATAAAAGAATGAGCAGATTTAATTTTGCGGGAGCTGTAAGATACCTGGCGCTGGCTCTGATGGGAATACTTTTTGCGGCGCCTGTCTTTCTGCTGGTGTCCGGCTCGCTTATGAGCCGCTGGGAGCTGGGAGAATATCTGGGGGCGCTCGAGAGCGGAGAGGGCTTTATACGCTGGGCTCTTTTCCCTATGTATCCGACCTTTTCCCATTATGGAAGGCTGCTGTTTGAGACGCCGCAGTTTTTTACGGTGTTCTGGAACTCCATGAAGCTTACAGTATTTTCAGCGGGCGGCCAGCTCCTTCTGGCGGTTCCGGCTGCCTGGGCCTTTGCGGCCTACCGCTTCCCGTTCCGGAGATTTCTGTTTACGCTGTACGTGATGCTGATGCTGCTTCCCTTTCAGGTAACGATGCTTTCCAGCTATCTGGTACTGAATGATTTGAAGCTCGTCAATACCCACTGGGCGATCATTCTGCCGGCAGCCTGCTCTACCTATCCGGTCTTTTTGATTTACCGCGGCTTTCTGAATATCCCCAGAGCCCTGCTGGACGCGGCGCGGATAGACGGAGCGGGAGAGTGGCGCATCTTCTGGAAAATAGGGCTGCCGCTGGCGTCAAATGGAATCTTGTCGGCTGTGGTTTTGGGATTTCTGGAGTACTGGAGCCTGATCGAGCAGCCGCTGGCTTTTCTGGAGAATCAGTCTCTGTGGCCGCTGTCCCTGTATCTTCCGGAGATCAGCCTTCAGCAGGCCGGCTATTCCTTTGCGGCCTCTGTGATTACGCTGATTCCTCCAGCCTTTGTGTTTTTCATAGGACAGGATTATCTGGAAAAGGGAATAGCGGCTTCGGGTATGAAGGAATAAAAATCTGGAAAATCAGCAGCAGGATGAGGAAAAAGAAGGAAAGGCAGGAGAAGCTCAGAAAATGATGGAATTATTGAGACGGCAGAAGAATAAAATAAGGGCCTTTGGCGCCTTTCTCGCATTTATGCTGCTGTGTACGCTGATTTCCAGGTCTGTATATGCTTCAGGGCTTCCGCAGGTAAGCACGGAGAAGCCGGCGGTCTCTGCCCTTGCTCATACGGCAGAGGCAGAAGGAATTGTGGAAGCGGGAAGAGAGACGGCAGTCACGGCCTTAAGCGGCCTGCGCTGTGGAAATGTGCTGGTGCATACAGGCGATCGTGTGGATCCAGAGACGCCACTCTTTCAGGCAGACCTGGAGGATTTAAAGGCTCAGATAGAAGAGATGCAGCTTGCGGTCTCGAAGCTTCAGCTGGAGATCCAGGCCCAGGAGCAGAACCGCCAGCTGGAGGCCGAGCAGAAGAGTGAGCAGAAGGACCGCGCCGAGGCGGACTATGACGCGGCGGAAGAAAGCTCTTCCCGGTCAGTGGCGCGGGCTGAGCAGGATCTGGCTGCGGCAGAAGCGGCGCTGAAAGAGGCTGAGGCCGCGTATGAGACATGGAAGGCGGAGCAGGCAGCAGAACAGGAGCAGCAGGAAGGAGAAGGGCAGGCAGCGGAACAGGAGCAGCAGGAAGGAGAAGAGCAGGCGGCGGAACAGGAGCAAAACCCATCTGGAAAAGAGGATACAGGAACTGCGCCCTCCGAAGACGGGGGCTCTGGCAGTATGACGGAGGAAGCCTGGCAGGAGCAGCTTGGTTCGCTCCGCCAGTCTGTGGAGACAGCGAAGCGTGCGCTGGAAGACGCCCGGCAGAGCCGGGACAGCGCGCTGGCGGAGGCAGAGCGCGCTGTAGAGGATGCAGGAAGCGGGAGTACAGCGGACAACAGCCTGGAAATCAACCGTCTTGAGCTTGCGTCCCAGCAAAAGCAGCTGAAGGAGTACCAGGAACTCCTGAATGCGGACGGAATGGTTTATCCGGAAAAGGAAGGAATTATTACATCGATCGCAGTGAGCCCTGGCGAACGGATTTCGGACGGCGCGGCGGTGGTCATGGCGGATTTGGACAGTCCGCTGCAGTTTTCGGCCTCTCTGACTGCAGAGCAGAAGAAATATGTCAGTCAGGGAGATTCGGTCACGCTGAAGCTGGGCAGTACGACGATAGAGGCGACGGCAGACTACATTGAAGAAAGCGAGATGAGCCCTGGGACATATCAGGTGACGGTTTTCCTGGATGAGGGGGAGGGAGAGCTGGGAGAAAGCGGAACTCTTACGACTGAGGCGAGGACAGATACCTATTCCTGCGTTGTGCCGCTGGAAGCTGTCTATACGGATGAAAATCAGAGAAAGTATGTACTCGTCATGGACGAATGCTCGGGAATCCTGGGTTCCGAATTCATAGCCCGGAAGGTCTATGTGAATGTGATGGACCAGAATGACAGCCAGGCTGCCCTGGAAGAGGGGAGCTTAAGCGGAGATGAGGAGGTGATTACGGATTATACAGGTGAGATAGAGGACGGGGATGTGGTGAGATATAAGGAGGAGTAATTTAATACAAAAATCGGCGTAAATAGAATATATATTCTATTTACGCCGATTTTTATGCACTTATGAAAATGGGTGTTAAATATTTTAGAGAAAGCTTACCTAGTTCTCCTTCTTCTCAGCCTTCACCTCAGCCATCTTCATAGCTCTCACCTTCAGCGGCAGGCCAAACAGTGTGATGAAGCCGTCGGCATCGTGGTGGTCGTACAGGTCGCCGGTTGTGAAGGAAGCCAGGGACTCATTGTACAGGGAGTAGGGAGAGGTGGTTCCGGCCTTGATGATGTTGCCCTTGTACAGCTTGAACTTTACTTCTCCGGTTACATACTCCTGGGTCACATCCATGAATGCCTGGATGGCCTCGCGAAGCGGTGTGAACCATTTACCCTCGTATACAATCTGGGCGAATTTGTTGCCCAGGTCTTTTTTGGTCTCCATAGTGGCGCGGTCTAAGACGAGCTCCTCGAGCTGGCGGTGCGCCTCTACCAGAATGGTTCCGCCCGGCGTCTCATAGACGCCGCGGGACTTCATGCCTACGACACGGTTCTCCACGATATCCACGATTCCAATGCCGTGCTTTCCGCCCAGTACGTTCAGCTCACGGATAATATCGGATACCTTCATCTTCTTGCCGTTGATGGAGGTGGGAACGCCCTTTTCAAAGGTCATGGTTACATATTCCGGTTCATCGGGAGCCTTCTCCGGCGTCACGCTTAAGACGAGCAGATGCTCGTAGTTCGGCTCGTTGGCGGGATCCTCGAGCTCCAGGCCCTCATGGCTGATGTGCCAGAGGTTGCGGTCCCGGCTGTAGCTGGAATCGGTGGAGAAGGGAAGGTGGATACCGTGCTTCTCGCAGTAGGCGATCTCATCCTCGCGGGACTGCATGGTCCAGATATCGGTCATTCTCCAGGGAGCGATGATTTTGATATCCGGAGCCAGAGCCTTGATTCCCAGCTCAAAACGAATCTGGTCATTGCCCTTTCCGGTTGCGCCGTGGCAGATGGCTACAGCTCCTTCCTTTCTTGCGATCTCAACCAGCTTCTTCGCGATGGCGGGGCGTGCCATAGAGGTGCCCAGCAGATATTTGTTCTCGTATACTGCGTCAGCCTTTACGCAGGGCATGATATAGTTATCAGCGAAATCGTCTACGAGATCCTCAATGTATAATTTGGAAGCGCCGGACAGCTTTGCTCTCTCGTCAAGGCCGTCAAGCTCGTTCCCCTGTCCGCAGTCAATGCAGCAGCAGATTACTTCATAACCGAAATTTTCTTTCAGCCACGGGATGATGGCTGTGGTGTCCAGGCCGCCGGAATAGGCGAGTACGACTTTTTCTTTCATCTTAAGATTCCTCCTCAATATTAAAAGCGCTGCGCAGCCGGGAAGGCATGCGTGCGCCTGTATTCAGCTGAAAATAAATATACATCATCTGACAGAAAGATGCAAGCGTAATTTTATACATATTTATAAGCTTCAAAAAAGAGATTGTTGGAGAATATGCAGATAAATATGGATAATATGCAAAAAGTATGCATAAATATTTATTTGCATGCTTATTCTCCGAGCAGGCGGTTCAGCAGAGCTTCCCTGTGGTTGATAAACATCTCTGTAATTTGATAGCTTTCGGTTTCTTCGTAGGAGCATTCATGCAGGTGCTCCTCGTCAAAGGAGAGGATCTGCGCGCCAGGGATTCCAAGCAGAAGCGGGGAATGGCTGGCGATGAGAAACTGCGAGCCGGTCTGGGCCATCCGGACAAGCTGAATCAGCAGGGTGAGCTGGCGCTGGGGAGACAGGGCTGCCTCCGGCTCGTCCATGAGATAGAGGCCGGGGCCTTCAAAGGACAGAAAATAGGAAAGAAAGCTTTCGCCATGGGACTGCTCATGGAGAGATTTCCCGCCATAACGGGCGTAATAGGCCTCCTTCAGGTCACCATCCCGGTATTCCTCGGCTTTGGTGGCTACATTGAAGAAGCTTTCTGCACGGAAGAAGCAGCTGGAGGCCGGGCGGCGGAAGCCCTTGGAGAAGGAGATGGCCGTGCTGAGCTCCGACACATCGTCATAGGTGGAAAAACGGTAGTTCATCGTGCCGCCCTCCGGATTGAAGCCGTAGGCGGCCGCAATGGCTTCCAGAAGCGTAGATTTTCCTGTGCCGTTTTCCCCCACAAAAAAGGTGATGTTTTTGGAAAATTCAAGCCTGGCAAGCCCGGACAGAGCCGGAATGCTGCGCAGGTAGGAATGCTCTGGAATTTTGCTCCAGTCTATCCGGAGTTCGCGGATAAAACGTGTTTCAAGCATGGCAGGAGTCCTCTCATGACAGGAAGATATTTTTTCTATTGTATCACAGGAATCCCCATCTTTACAATGCGGAATGGAATCGCTATACTAACAGAGAAAGGAACGAACAGCAGCAAAGGGTATCATAAAAGAGGACAATAAATAAGAAAATCCGGGCGCCGCACCCTGCGGCGCCCGGCCATGCAGGAAGGTGTCGGGCTATGATGGAACAGCTGAGCTTATTTGACGACCGGGAACGGACTGCGCCGCTGGCGAGCCGCCTGCGCCCGGAGAATCTGGATGAATACGTGGGCCAGAAGCACTTGGTAGGGCCTGGAAGGATTCTGCGCCAGCTTATCGAGCGTGACCAGATCTCTTCGATGATTTTCTGGGGGCCTCCGGGTGTGGGAAAGACGACCCTGGCCCGGATCATAGCCCGGCAGACCAAAGCGGAATTTGTGGAATTCAGCGCGGTGACGAGCGGCATCAAAGAGGTAAAGGAGGTCATGAGCCAGGCGGAGCAGAACAGGAGGCTGGGAATTCGAACACTTCTGTTTGCGGACGAGATTCACAGGTTCAACAAGGCGCAGCAGGATGCCTTTCTGCCCTATGTGGAACGGGGAAGCATTATATTGGTGGGAGCTACGACAGAAAATCCTTCCTTTGAGATCAATTCAGCTCTGCTGTCCAGGTGCAAGGTTTTTATTCTGAAAGCGCTGGAAGAAGCAGATCTCCTGGAGCTGCTGCATCACGCGCTGAAGAGCCCGAAGGGCTATGGAAGTATGAAGGTGTCTATCGGGGAAGAGGACTTGCAGGCGGTTGCCCGCTTTGCCAATGGGGACGCCAGGACGGCGCTGAATACGCTGGAGATGGCTGTCCTGAACGGAAAAATGGATGAAAATGCTGTGCTCTGTGTGGACAAGGAGATATTGGCCCAGTGCATGAACCGCCGTTCCCTTTTGTATGACAAGAATGGGGAAGAGCATTATAATCTGATCTCCGCTCTTCATAAGTCCATGCGCAACAGCGATCCGAACGCGGCAGTTTACTGGATGTACCGGATGCTGGACGGAGGGGAGGATCCCCTTTATATTGCGAGAAGGCTGATACGCTTCGCCAGCGAGGATGTGGGAATGGCGGATTCAAACGCCCTTACGCTTGCGGTTTCCGTGTATCAGGCCTGTCATTTCCTGGGAATGCCGGAGTGTGACGTGCACCTGGCTCATGCGGTGATTTATCTGTCTATGGCGCCAAAGTCAAATGCAGCTTACGAAGCCTGCCTGGCCTGCAGGGAGGATATCCGGGAAAAGCCGGGAGCGCCGGTTCCGCTGCAGATACGGAACGCGCCTACAAGGCTGATGAAGGATCTCCATTACGGAGAGGGATATATCTATGCGCATAGTACGGAGGAAAAAGTAAGCCGGATGAAGTGCCTGCCGGACGAGCTGGCCGGGCGGCGGTATTACCGGCCCACGGAAGAGGGAGAGGAAGCGGCTGTGAAGGAACGGCTGGAGGAAATTCTCCGGTGGAAGGAAGAAACAGACTAGTGGATTCGGGTATGGAACCAGGATAAGCAGAGGGGATTTCGGAGGAAGGAGAGATACAGCGGATGGAGGAGAAGGAAAGACGGCAGGAAGGGCAGCAGCAGAGAAGGCGGCGGAAAAAAAGGAACGGAAAAAAGAGGCTGCGCAGAGAGCGGGAACGGCAGAAGAGAAAGAGGATGGCGCTTCTGCTGGCGGAAGCGGGGATTGTGCTGGCACTGGCCATATTGCTTGCCGTTTTTCTGCTGAGGGGCTGCGGCACCCAGCCTGAGGCAGCTGCGGCCGTGGCACAGGGAGCAGGACTGCAGAATCTGGAGAGGCTTCAGGAAGTGACGGCAGAGATTCTGGCGGCGGAAGCGGAGCCGTCAGAAGAGGAACGGGTAAGCACCGTGAAAGAGGTCGCCACAGAGACAGATGAGGTCACTGTGGGAATTGACGTTTCGGAATACCAGGGAAATATCGACTGGTCCCAGGCGGCAGAGGGAATTGATTATGTGATGGTCCGCGTGGGATACCGCAGTTCTGAGACGGGTGAGATCACGGAGGACGCCTGCGCCAGGTACAACCTGCAGGAGGCCAGGGATCAGGGTCTCTATCTGGGAGCTTATTTCTTTTCCACGGCTGTCTCTGAAGAAGAGGCCAGAGAGGAGGCACGCTGGGTCTGTGAGCTTCTGAAGGGCTATCCGATTACTTACCCGGTGGCCTACAATTGCGAAGGCTTTCAGAATCCGGACAGCCGCCAGTATGAGCTGACTGTGGATGAGCGTTCCCGAATTGCAGAGGCGTTTCTGGACGAGGTGGAGGCGCAGGGCTATACGGGCATGTTTTACGCGGCGCGCAATGAGCTTCAGGGAAATACGCTCTGGGATACGGATACGCTGGAGCTGAAATACCGGATTTGGGTAGCACAGTATGGAATCGGCGACTATCCCGATACAGAGAAGCCGGAGTATTCGGGTGAGCATGTGATGTGGCAGTATACGAATCAGGGAAGCGTGAATGGAATTGACGGAGAAGTGGACAGGAACGTGGCATATTTCGGATACAGTGAGGCGGCCAAGCCAAAAGCAGAGGGAACGGCTGAGACCGTGGAAGCAGATCCGGAGGTGGGCGTGACCTTTACAGAGGTGGAGGAGCAGGTGACAGCCAAGGAGCTGGCGAATCTGCGCAGCACCATGGACCAGGGCAGCGACGATAATGTGGTCGCCCAGCTCAAAAACGGCGAGACGGCTCTGCGCACCGGCACAGGCAATAACGGCTGGTCCAGAGTGGAGTACAATGGACAGGTTCTCTATGCGGTGTCCAGCCTTTTGACCACAGATTTATCCTACACGCCTCCGGAGGAGGAAGAAGAGGAAAGTGAGTTTAAGACAAAGTTTACCGCTGTTTCCGAAAATGTGACGGCAAAGGATGTGACGAATTTGAGGAACCGGCCAAGTGTAGAAGAGCCTTCCCAGGTGATCGTACAGCTGCATAACGGGGAGATTGCTGTCCGCACAGGCGTTTCGGACGTGGGCTGGTCCAGGGTGGAATATAACGGCCAGACTCTGTACTGTATCAGCAGTTATCTGCAGGTGGTGGAATAAGGAATGGCGAAGGCCTGACAGGCGCGGCCGGAAGAAGCTGCTTCTGTCAGGCCATTTTAGAATAAAAATAAAATAGTGCTTGCGCTATATGCATAAAAATGCTAATATATCGGGTAAAAAGTGAATATTTATGCTTTTATAAAGAAAAACACTTGAAAAGCAGAGAAAACAGGTTTAGAATGGAACAGAAATTGTTTTGGAAAAAAGAAAAGGCAGGGGAAATCAATGATTAAAGCAGGAATTATCGGAGCCACCGGGTACGCGGGAGGAGAGCTGGTACGCATTCTCACAGGGCATAAGGACGTCGAAATCAAATGGTACGGTTCCAGAAGCTACATAGATAAAAGGTATGCAGAGGTTTATCAGAACATGTTTCAGATCGTAGATGACAGATGCATGGATGATAATATGGAAGAGCTTTCGAAGCAGGTGGATGTGATCTTTACGGCTACTCCCCAGGGGCTTTGCGCTTCTCTTGTGAACGATGAGATTCTGTCCAGGACAAAGATTGTGGATTTGAGCGCAGATTTCCGGATTCAGGATGTGGAGACCTATGAAGCGTGGTACAAAATCAGGCATTCGGCGCCGCAGTATATTCCGGAGGCGGTTTACGGCCTCTGCGAGATCAACAGGGAAGCGGTGAAAAAGGCCCGGCTGGTAGCGAATCCGGGCTGTTATCCCACCTGTACGACGCTGTCCATCTATCCGCTTCTGAAGGAAGGCCTGATTGATCCGGATACGATTATTGTGGATGCCAAATCCGGAACCTCCGGAGCGGGCCGGGGTGCGAAGGTTGATAATCTTTACTGCGAGGTTAATGAGAATATCAAGGCCTATGGGGTGGCTTCCCACCGTCATACGCCGGAGATTGAGGAGCAGCTGGGATATGCGGCAGGCCGTCCGGTGTTGATTAATTTTACGCCTCACCTGGTGCCGATGAACCGGGGAATTCTGATTACAGCGTATGCTTCCCTGAAAAGAGAAGCCTCCTATGAAGAGGTGAAGGCGGCCTACGATAAATATTACGATTCTGAAAAATTTGTGCGTGTTCTGGAAAAAGGCGTCTGCCCCCAGACGAAATGGGTGGAGGGCAGCAATTATGTAGATGTGAATTTTCAGATCGATCCCCGCACAAAGCGCGTAATTATGATGGGAGCCATGGACAATCTTGTGAAGGGCGCGGCGGGACAGGCAGTTCAGAATATGAATCTGATGTTTGGCTTAAAGGAGAGCGAGGGGCTGGAGCTGGTTCCCATGTTTCCGTAGCCTTTATCCGGTGCCGGATTCCGGTCCCGGGTGGCAGTTTACAGTCTGGAAAGGGTTGAAAGAGAATGACAGTTCGCACAATGACGATAGAAGATTATGACGGCGTACGCGCGCTCTGGATGACGATCAGCGGATTTGCGATCCGCAGTATTGACGATTCCCGGGCGGGCGTGGAGAGGTTCCTGCGCCGCAATCCTTCGACCAGCGTAGTGGCGGAGGAGGATGGAAGGATAGTAGGAAGCATTCTGTGCGGGCATGACGGGAGGCGCGGCTGTCTTTACCATGTCTGCGTGCACAGAGATTACCGGATGCGTGGGATTGGGAAGGCTATGGTGGTTTATGCGATGAACGCGCTGAAAGCAGAGGAGATCAGCAAGGTTTCCCTGATTGCCTTTACGAAAAACGATATTGGCAATGCGTTCTGGAACCGCATCGGCTGGACCAGGAGGCTCGATTTGAATTATTACGACTTCACGCTGAACGAAGAAAATATTATAAAATTTAACGAATAAGCAAAAAAGATTCTTTATTACAAAAGAGCGCAGCTTCATGGCAGCGTTATGCGGCAGCGCGTCTGTGGGAGGAAAAGCAAATGAGCGGACAGAATAATATCCAGAAAATCGAAGGCGGCGTGACGGCGGCAAAGGGCTTTGAGGCCGCTTCCGCAGCAGCCGGGATCAAATACCAGGGCCGTGACGATATGGCTTTGATTTACAGTGAAGCGCCCTGCCGGACGGCAGGAACCTTTACGACGAATGTGGTAAAGGCAGCCCCTGTGAAATGGGATCAAAGGGTGGTGGCTGAGTCGCCCTTCACGCAGGCTGTGATTGTCAACTCCGGAATCGCGAATGCCTGTACGGGGGCGGAGGGCTATGGATACTGTAAAGAGACAGCGGAGGAGGCATCAAGAGTCCTTGGCGTTCCGGAGGACGCGGTGCTTGTAGCCTCTACGGGCGTCATCGGCATGCAGCTTCCGATAGAGCGCCTGAAGAAAGGAATTTCGCTTCTGAAAGAAGCAAAGGGCGCGCGTCTTGAGCATGGCACAGCGGCGGCAAAGGCGATCATGACGACAGACACCGTGCATAAGGAGATCGCCGTGCAGGTAGAGCTCGGCGGAAAAACAGTGACGATCGGCGGGATGTGTAAGGGCTCCGGCATGATTCACCCCAATATGTGCACCATGCTTGCCTTTGTGACCACAGACGCGGCTATTTCCAGGGAGATGCTGCAGCGTGCGGTAAGCGCGGATGTGAAGGATACCTTTAATATGATTTCTGTAGACGGGGACACCTCCACAAACGACACGCTGCTGGTTCTGGCAAACGGTCTTGCCGGCAATCCGGAAATCACAGAGGAAAACGAGGATTACCGGGCATTTGCGGCAGCTCTGAACCAGGTGAATACGTATCTTGCGAAAAAGATGGCAGGAGACGGGGAAGGAGCGACGGCCCTTTTCGAGGTCAAGGTCGTGGGAGCAGAAAGCAAGGAGCAGGCGGTGGCCTTAAGCAAGTCTGTGGTAAGCTCCAGCCTGGTGAAGGCGGCGATCTATGGCCACGACGCCAACTGGGGACGGATTCTCTGCGCTATGGGGTATTCCGGCGCGCAGTTTGATCCGGAGAAGGTAGATCTGTTCTTTGAGAGCGCTGCCGGGTGCATCCAGATTATCGAAAACGGCGTGGCAGTAGACTACAGCGAGGAGGAGGCTACCCGGATTCTTTCCGAGCCTGAAGTGACGGCCATCGCAGACGTCAAGATGGGGACGGCCGCAGCCACAGCCTGGGGCTGCGATCTGACCTATGACTATGTGAAGATCAACGCAGATTACCGCTCCTGATGAAGGAGAATGAGAAAGAGGAGTATGAGGATATGAGCAGAGAGGAAGAAATGCAGACGTATCTGGAGAAGGCGAAGGTGCTGGTGGAGGCCCTTCCCTATATCCAACGGTTCAACCGGAAGATTATTGTAGTAAAATACGGCGGAAGCGCCATGGTGGATGAGGCGCTGAAGCGCAGCGTGATCCAGGATGTAACCCTTCTGAAGCTGGTCGGCTTTAAACCGATCATTGTTCATGGCGGCGGAAAGGAGATCAGCCGCTGGGTTGGGAAGGTAGGAATGGAGCCTCATTTCGTGAACGGCCTTCGGGTGACGGATGCGGAGACCATGGAGATCGCGGAAATGGTTCTGGGAAAGGTAGGAAAGAGCCTGGTACGGCTGGTGCAGGAGCTTGGGGTCAAGGCGGTCAGCATCAGCGGCAAGGATGGAGGACTTCTGCAGGTAGAGAAAAAATATTCCGGCGGTGAGGATATCGGCTTTGTGGGAGAGATCACAGAGGTAGATCCGAAGCTTCTCTACGATTTGCTGGAAAAGGATTTTCTGCCGATTGTATGCCCGGTAGGCCTTGACAAGGACTTCAATACCTATAATATCAACGCGGATGACGCGGCCTGCGCGATCGCACGGGCGGTACATGCGGAAAAGCTGGCGTTTCTGACGGATATCGAGGGTGTGCGCCGGGATCCGGACGATCCGTCCACACTGATCTCTGAGCTGCATGTGAAGGAAGCCAGGGAGCTGATAGGAAACGGCAATATCGGAGGCGGCATGCTGCCAAAGCTGAATAACTGTATTGACGCCATCGAGAACGGCGTATCCAGGGTCCACATTCTGGACGGACGGATCGCCCACTGCCTGCTTCTTGAAATCTTTACGAATAAAGGAATCGGAACAGCGATCTTAGGCGAAGGAGAGACGAATTATTATGATGGAGAATAAAGAGCAGATCATGGAACAGGCGGAGGAAGCGGTCCTTCATACCTACAACCGGTATCCGGTGGTGCTGGATCACGGAGAGGGCGTCTATCTCTATGACACGGAAGGAAAGAAATACCTGGATTTCGCAGCGGGGATCGCGGTTCAGGCTCTGGGCTATCACTATCCCGGTTATGATGAAGCCCTGAAAGCGCAGATTGACAAGCTCATGCATACCTCGAATCTTTACTACAATGAGCCTGCGGCTGAGGCCGCAGAAAAGCTGGTGAAGGCCAGCGGCATGAGCAAGGTGTTTTTTACCAACAGCGGGACAGAGGCTATAGAGGGAGCCCTGAAGGCTGCCCGGAAATATGCCTATGCAAAGGGGAGAAAGGATACGTATGAAATCATAGCCATGAACCACTCCTTCCACGGAAGAAGCATGGGAGCGCTCTCTGTCACCGGAAACGAGCATTATCAGGAGCCCTTCCGTCCTCTGGTGGGAGGAATCCGCTTTGCAGATTACAATGATCTGGAGAGCGTAAAAGCGCAGTTCAGCGAGCATACCTGCGCGGTGATTCTGGAGACGGTCCAGGGCGAGGGCGGCATTTATCCGGCCTCAGAGGAATTTTTAAAAGGCGTAAAGGCGCTCTGTGAGGAGCACGACGCCCTTTTGATTCTCGATGAGATTCAGTGCGGCATGGGCCGTACCGGTCATTTCTTTGCCTGGCAGGAGTACGGCGTGAAGCCAAATATCATGACCTGCGCCAAGGCCCTTGGGTGCGGCGTTCCTGTAGGAGCCTTTGTGCTGGATGAAAAGACGGCGGCTGCCTCTCTGGCGCCTGGGGATCACGGCACAACCTACGGGGGAAATCCCTTTGTCTGCGCGGCTGTGTCGAAGGTGCTTGACATTTTTGAGCAGGATCAGATTGTGGAGCATGTGCAGAAGGTGGGCGCATATCTGGAAGAAAAGCTTGATGTCCTTGTAAGGAAATATGATTTTATTGCGGAGCGCCGCGGCAGGGGCCTGATTCAGGGCCTGGAAATCCAGGGTAGACCCGTGAATGAGATTGTGTTAAAATCATTGGAGGAGGGGCTTCTGGTGATTACGGCAGGAAGCAATGTGCTTCGGCTCGTGCCGCCTCTTGTGATCACGGAGGCTCATGTGGATGAGATGGCGGAAAAGCTTGAGCGGGCTTTTGCGCAGCTGAGTGCAGAGCAGTAGACGGCGCCGGAGTGCCAGGAGGGATGGCCCTTTTGTACACCGTGCCAGGTTTAGAAAGGAATTTTCATGAGACATAAGATTTACCGGAGAGCGGCGGCGATTTTTGTGGTTCTTCTGGTGTTTGCCCAGATGGTGCAGGTCGCCTGGAGCTATCATCAGGAGCAGGTGCAGGCAGCTATGACGGGACAGGAGACGGAGCCGGAGAAGCTGACGCTTTGGTATACGGATGAGAAGCTGAATCCCTATCTGGTGGAAGCGGCGGCAGAATTTGAAGAGCAGAACCATGTGGATATCACGCTGCAGCTGGTGACGGCTGTGGATTACATTGAGCATATCAATACGGCGAGCATCTCGGATCTGGGCGGCCCGGATCTGTTTATCACCTCCAGCGAGCTTTTGGAGAAGGCCCGTCTGGCCGGGCTTACGGTTGAAAATGACAGCTTTACGGATCGGGAGCTGGAGTCAGATTTCCCGCAGCAGGCTTTGAATGCCGCGGCCTGCGGAGGCAGGCTTATGGCATATCCCTTTTATTTTGAGACCTGCTGCCTGCTTTACAACAAAAACTATGTAGACGCGGCTCCGGAGACTATCGACGATATTCTGGCGTACGCGGACAGCTATGAGGGAAGCGATGAGACGGCCAATGTGGAAAATATCTTTAAGTGGAATGTGGCGGATATTTTCTCGAACTTTTTCTTTATCGCGAACTATGTAAATCTGGGCGGGGCCACGGGCGACGACCCGTCCCAGGTGCAGCTTACGGCTGATGAGGTGACGGCCTGCCTGCAGTATTACCAGAGCCTGAACGCATTCTTCGCGATCGACGCGGAGGAAGTCACTACGGAGAATGTGATCCAGGAATTTATCGACGGAAAAACCGTATATACGATAGCCAAGACAGATGCGATTGCGACGATTGACGAGGCAGTTGCAGAAGCGGCTGCGGAGGAAGCGGCGGAAGAGACAGGGGAAACGGCGGAAGGCTCCGGAGACAGCAGCTATTTTTATGGAATCGCAGAGGTGCCGGATCTGACCGCAGAGCTGGCGACGAAGGGCCTGTCTGTTACGAACTCCGTAGTGGTCAATGCCTATTCCTCTCAAAGAGAGCTGGCGAAAAGCTTTGCCCGTTATCTGACCTATGAAAAGGCAGACGACCTGTATGCGCTGACGAATAAGATGCCGGTGCGCCTTGGCGTCGAATATGAGAATCCGGAGATGATGGTGCTGCTTGACCAGTATGAAAATTCGGTAGAGGTGCCGAAGCTGACGGATCTGAGCAATTACTGGATAGAGATGGAGATTGCCTTCGCGAATATCTGGCAGGGCAGCGACGCTCAGACGGAGGTGGAGACAGTAGCGCAGGAAATGATGAATCAGCTTGGAACACAGGAGGCAGACGGCTCACAGTAAAAAAGGAAAAGGATGGCTTTTCGCAGAAGAGACGTCGAAAGAATGTCAGCAGAGCGCGGCGGCGGTCTGTTTTGTGAATGAAAGTTCCAGTTATGGGAAAAACTACTTTCAGCAATTGGAGAACTGGAGGTAGTCGGAACCATGATTGGAATTTTTATTGCCCTGATTTCGGGCGGCCTGATGAGTATTCAGGGTGTTTTTAACACAGAGGTCACAAAGGCCAGCAGCGTCTGGGCTTCGGCCAGCTGGGTACAGCTGTCGGCTCTGGCCACCTGCCTGGCAGTGTGGGGAACCAGGGAGAGAGGAAATCTCCTGAACGTATTTCAGGTAAGTCCGAAATATATGCTTCTGGGAGGCGTGATCGGAGCCTTTATCACCTTTACGGTAATCAAGAGCATGGAGAGTCTGGGACCGGCAAAATCGGCGATGCTGATTGTGATTTCTCAGCTGATGGTGGCCTATCTTATCGAACTGTTCGGAATTTTTGGAGTGGAAAAGGCGGATTTTTCCTGGAGAAAGATGATTGGCATGGCGATTGCCATCGGCGGCGTTGTGTTGTTTAAGTGGGAGTGATGGCTCCAGCGCCTGGGAACCTGGCGAAGTATCTTAAGGCTTCCTGGAAAATATAAAAACCGCTTGTAATCCGTCTGAAACTCCGTTACAATAAAGTTGTTCTGTATCGGAGGGGCCTCATCTGGGTGAAAGGATGGGGAAAAATGAGATACAGGTGGAAAAAAGCTTTTCTTTTATTGGGTCTGCTTATGATGTGCGGGCTTTCTTTCGGTTGTCAGGATACGGCGGTGCTGTATGACAGCGAAGAGAAGGCAGGGGACGCTTTGCTCGGAGACAGCGGAGCTTCTGGCCCTGAGACGCCGGAAAAAGATGTGGCAGGTGGAGAGGCTTCCGGGGAGCCGCAGCCGATCTGTGTATACGTGTGCGGAGAAGTGAGAGCGCCGGGCGTCTATGAGCTGCGGGAAGGCGATCGGATCGTGGATGCGGTCGAGGCTGCAGGCGGAACGACGGAGGCGGCATCGGATACCTGGCTGAACCTGGCGGAGCCTGTAAGCGACGGGCAGAAGATTGAAGTGCCTTCCAGGGAGCAGGCAGAAGAGCTTGAGGAGGAAAACAGGAAAGCGCAGTCCGGCCTTGTGAATCTGAATACGGCGTCGGCGGAGGAGCTGATGACGCTTGCAGGCATCGGGCAGTCAAAGGCAGAAGCGATCTTAAGCTACCGGGAGGAGCATGGAGGCTTTGAAAAGCCGGAGGATCTGATGGAGATTCCGGGAATCAAGGAAGGCGTTTTCGAAAAAATCAAGGATCAGATTACAGTGTGACAACTATCGTATTTAAAACAGTATCTTAAGGACAGAGGCGGGAAGCATGGGAAAGAAAGTATTGGTAGTAGACGATGAGAAGCTGATTGTAAAGGGGCTGCGTTTCAGCCTGGAGCAGGAAGGAATGGAAGTGGACTGCGCCTATGACGGAGAGGAGGCTCTGGAATATGCGAGGGCAAAGGAGTACGATATCGTGCTTCTGGATGTGATGCTTCCGAAGCTGGACGGCTTTGAGGTATGCCAGCAGATCCGTGAGTTTTCCAATATGCCGATTATTATGCTGACAGCCAAGGGTGAGGATATGGACAAAATTCTCGGCCTGGAGTACGGGGCTGACGATTATATTACAAAGCCCTTTAATATTCTGGAGATCAAGGCGAGGATCAAGGCAATCATGCGCCGGACCGGACGGCCGGAAAAGGAACAGAAGAGCAAGGTGGTCGAGGCTGCAGATCTGAAAATGGATCTGGACAGCCGGCGTCTGTTTATCAGCGGGCGGGAGATCAACCTGACGGCCAAGGAATTTGATCTGCTGGAGCTGATGGCCCTGAATCCGGGCAAGGTCTACAGCCGGGAGAATCTTCTGAACACGGTCTGGGGATATGAGTATCCCGGGGATGTGCGGACGGTGGATGTGCATATCCGCCGGCTGAGAGAAAAGATCGAGACGAATCCGAGCGAGCCGAAATACGTTCATACAAAGTGGGGAGTTGGGTACTATTTCCAGGCATAGAATTATCTTTACATATCTGAAAAGTCTAAAATTCCGGATGCTTCTGGTGCTTTTGGCCATCGGATGGGTTCCGATGGCTTTGATGGCCGCCAGCCTTCTGGGGAGCTACCAGAGCAGAGCAGTGTCTTCCAGGAGCACGGAGCTTCAGAACCAGTGCAGAATTCTGGCAAATCAGCTTTTAAGCTACCATTATCTGGATGATCCGTCGTCAGAGCTGATTAACGGCGAGCTTTCGCAGCTTGCCGGTATGTACGACGGGCGGATTATCATAATCGATCAGGATTTTCAGGCGATCCGGGATACCTACGACCTGATTGAGGACAAATATGTGCCCTCAGAGGAGGTGATTCGCTGCTTTCAGGGGCAGACGGCGAATCAGCTTACGCCGGATGGCTTTATAGAGATCGCAATTCCGATCAAGGAAAGTGATGCAGAGACGGTACAGGGCGTTCTTCTGGCCAGCGCGTCTACGGACAGTATCAGGGTAAATGCTGAGGCATTGAGCGGAAATGCGGCGGTGTTTTTCCTGGTATACGGGATTCTGGTGACGGCGCTGGCGATTCTGCTTTCCCATCTGCTGGTGCGGCCGGTAGAACGGATACGCGCAGGGCTTCATGAGATTTCCAGCGGCCATTCCACGGAAGATCTGGCGGTGAAAAGCTATACGGAGACCGAAGAAATTTCAGAGGAATTTAATAAGATCGTCACGCAGATGCGGGTGCTTGACGAGTCCCGGCAGGAGTTCGTATCCAACGTATCCCATGAGCTGAAGACTCCGCTGACCTCCATGAAGGTGCTGGCAGACTCGCTTCTGATGCAGGAGGAGGCTCCTGTGGAGCTGTACAAGGAGTTTATGGGGGATATCGCTGAGGAGATCGAGAGAGAAAATAAGATTATCACAGATCTGCTTTCTCTTGTAAAAATGGATAAAAAGGCGGCTACCCTGAATATTGAGTCTGCGGATATCAACGATCTGCTGGAGCTGATCCTGAAAAGGCTGCGCCCCATTGCATCGAAAAAGAACATCGAGATGGTTCTGGAAAGCTTCCGTCCGGTGACTGCGGAGGTAGATGTGGGACGGCTTACGCTGGCCTTTACAAATCTGGTAGAAAACGCCATCAAGTACAATAAGGAGAATGGCTGGGTCCATGTATCGCTGGATGCGGATCATAAATTCTTTTACGTGAAGATCATGGATTCCGGCATGGGAATACCGGAGGAATCTCTGGATTATATTTTTGAGAGGTTTTACCGGGTGGACAAATCACACTCTAATGAAATAGACGGTACGGGACTTGGCCTTGCCATTGCGAAGAGCGCCGTCCTCGTGCACAAGGGCGCAATCAAGGTATCCAGTCAGGTAGGAGAGGGGACTACGTTTTCTGTGCGGATACCTCTGAACTATATCGCGTAAAGAAACGGCTGGGAGGCATTTCATGAGACAAAAAGGACGATACAGGACTGTCTTTGCTCTGGTGCTGGCGCTTCTTATGGCGTCCCTGGCAGGCTGCCGGAGTGCAGAACAGGCTGAGGAGCAGAGTGAAAGCGGTTATGTGATTTATTATCTGAACCAGAATGAGACAGCGGTGGAGAAAGCCGCATATGAGCCGGACGGGACCTCGGCAGAGGAGCTGATAGACGAATTTTTGGGACAGCTTGCGCAGACTCCTGAGGATACAGGCCTGAAGGCCGTGCTTACCCAGGATATAGCCGTCAGCAGCCGCGAACTGGAAAACGGGCAGCTTTCACTGCATTTTGGCATCGGATATCAGACAATGACGGGAACAAGAGAGATACTGACCCGGATGGCGGTCGTCTGTACCCTGTGCCAGATTCCGGGAGTGGAGTATGTGTCCTTTCTGGTAGGGGACAATCCCCTGGTAGACTCCAAGGATACGCCGATCGGGCCTATGAATGAGGACAGCTTTGTGGAGAACCCCGGCAGTACGGCGGATGATTATGCGGTGACTACGGCGACGCTCTATTTTGCGAATGAGAGCGGGGACAAGCTGGTTCCGGAAAGTGTAAATATCAGCTACAGCAGCAATATTCCAGTAGAGAGGGTAGTGGTGGAGCAGCTGATCAAGGGGCCGCTTACAGAGGACGTTTACCCTACGATTCCGGCAGAGACAAAGCTCATCAGTATCTCCACCAAGGATGGCATCTGCTATGTGAATCTGGATAACGGATTCCTGAGCCAGGGCTATGATGTAACGGAGGCTGTGCCTATCTATTCTATCGTGAATTCTCTGACGTCGATTCCGGGAGTCAGCAAGGTGCAGATCCTGATCAATGGAGAGACCAATCTGGTTTACCGGGAAAGCATTCGGTTTGATACAATTTTTGAACGAAATCTGGATATTATAGAAGAATGAGAAAAAGACCCTTATGTCTGGCGGCTCTTTTTCTGACTTTGCTCCTTCTGGTTCTTCCGGCCAGGCTTTGGATGAAAGCATCCTCCTGGCCGAAGGAACGGGGGAGCCCTGAAAATCTGACCGGAGAGATCTGCGGGATCGATCCGGGCGGAAAGGCCGTCAGCCTGAAACACACAAATTTATCTGATACCGGAATCATTCTGGTATATTTCGATGCCGAGACACCATTTTCTATCGGCAATACCATACGAATTGATGAAAATTTTGAACTGCAGGAGCCGGAGTCCCCGACTAATCCGGGGCAGTTTGACGCGCGCCTGTATTATCAGACGAAAGATATTATCCTGATCTGCTATGCAGAAGAAGCCGTTCTGCTTGATGCCGGAGTGCGTTTGGTGCCGCAGCTTTTTTACCGGCTGCGGGAGAACTTAAGCATCCGGTGCCAGGCGCTTTTCGCGGAAAAATACAGAGGCGTGATAGGGGCTATGCTGCTGGGCGACAAGACGGAGCTGGCGGATGAGACAAAGGAAATCTATCAGAAGAGCGGCATGTCCCACCTGCTGGCCATTTCAGGTGTTCAAACTTTATTCTTGGCATATATGTGGCTTTGAAAAAGCTCGTAAATACGCCGCTTCTGGCGGATTTCATTCCCTATATTTACATTTATTTTCAGCAATTTTCAGCTTCATTTTTTGTGATTGTCCTTTTGGAGGCTTCGAGGGGGCGAGGGATTTATTAAATACTTTGGCAAAATAGAGAAACATTATAGCGAAAAAATTATTTAGCGAAATGGAGGAAATACAAAGATGGGGATAGTAGCAATTCATTATTATAATGTATGGTTTTATTTGTATTTGCAATCAGAATTAGATATGGTGAAGTTTTCATATTTATCGAAACGTATAGATACAGGTGAAAGTTTTAGAATGACAGATATACACAGGTGGTGCACTGTACAAAAAATAAAATATAAAACAAAGTTTGTGTATAGAAAGGACTTTCCGGTAAAGGCAAATTTGTGGAATTTTTATTCTTACACACGTTCGAAAATTGAAAAAATATATTTCAATAAACTATTTTTTGAATGATATATAGTTATTATCTATTCGCATATTGGGGGTGATTTCTTTGTCATAGCAGGGTGTCTTATTTGTTTGTGAAACGCTTTGCACCGCCAATTGAACACACATATTCCGCTGAAAAATGCCGTATTTCGGGGCTTTTTCGGCTTTTGAGGTTGGGAACACATACCCGATGGTGTGTTTTGGCTGGATTGTAGACCAACTATATGTAGTATGGGGTGAATATGAAGTTTCGATATGTAGCAAACGGTTCACGCAGATGTAGCACCATTTGGCAAAACTCCTAACCTTTTGACGAAACGCCATATTATTTGGCGTAACTACTATTTAGCAAAAGGAGAATGCCATGAAAAACAAGAATAATAGACGACTGAAAGTATACGGCCAGAGCAATGGATACAACTACCAGGATGTTCCCACCATCGTCCTTAAGGGCAAATGGCTGGAAGCAGCTGGCTTTGAGATTGGAACAGACCTTATGGTCGAATGCGAAGACGGGAAACTCACCATCAACGCTGTGGACAGAAGTTGGGCTTTGATGGAAAATAGTAAATAAAATCAAGATATGGTCATTTGATTTACAGTGCTATAACTCATTGTACTCTGTTGCAAAGCAGGAAAATTTCTCGCCGTATATTGAAAAAATGGAGATTGTATGATAGAATGTGTTTGTATTATTCGCCCCGTGGAATAAAAGGAGGCACATGATGAAATATATGACTGCGAGCCAAGCGGCAGCAAAATGGAATATATCGCAAAGAAGAGTTCAGGTTCTTTGTTCCGAAGGTAGAATTGAGGGAGTATTCAAACTCGGAGAGAATTGGGCTATTCCCGAAGATTCAGAAAAACCTGCTGATGGCAGGAGTAAGAAGGAGAGCAAAGAAAATGAGTAAGTGGAATGTTATCGACCTTTTCTGTGGAGCCGGTGGCTTGTCCTACGGTTTTGAAAAGGCTGGTTTTAATGTCCTCCTTGGTATAGATAATGATGCTAAAGCATTGGAGACTTTTGAGCGCAACCACAATGGTGCGAAATCAATCTGCGGTGATATAACGTCTATCACCTACAAAGATCATATTGCTCCTCTGCTCGGCGATAAGAAAATTGATGTGATTATTGGTGGCCCTCCTTGTCAAGGTTTCTCCTTGTCGGGGCCTCGTAATTTCAATGACCCTCGGAACAAACTGTATCTCAGCTACATCCGACTGGTTGAGGAAATCCAACCCAAGGCATTTGTTATCGAAAATGTTCCAGGCCTTGTTGGGCTTTTCAATGGCGAGGTTAAGGACAACATCATAAAGACATTTGCAGATATGGGTTATGAGGTAAAATACAAAATCCTTTGTGCTGCTGACTACGGTGTTCCTCAGAACAGAAAAAGAGTTGTGTTTGTTGGCGTTAAGGGTGCGAACTACTTTGAATATCCGACTATTCAGACAGAGCAGGTGACGTGTGAAATGGCATTAAGCGATTTGCCGCCACTTGTGGATGTTCTGGGTGAAGATGTCCAAGGGTATGAGACCGTCCCACAGAATGCTTATCAAAAACTTATGAGAGAAAGGTCTGCTGAAGTTCGCAATCATGTGGCAGCTTCGCACAGTGAAAAGGTACAGCATATAATTTCCCTTGTTCCTGATGGTGGAAATTATAAAGATTTGCCAGCAGAGTTTAGAGAATCAAGAAACTTCCATGTTGCATGGACTCGTTTCAACAGTCAGAAGCCTGCACCCACTATTGATACAGGGCATCGTCACCATTTCCATTACAAATATAATCGGGTTCCCACTGTTCGTGAGTGTGCAAGACTTCAGTCTTTCCCAGATGATTTTATTTTCTTGGGTAACAAAACGCAGCAGTTTAGACAGGTTGGTAACGCTGTTCCCCCTATCATGGCACAGAGAATTGCTGATCAGATGAAAGAACTTTTAGAAAGCGAGGACGAATGATGGAATATAAGATACCAGAACATTTTTATTTTAGAATACACCATGCAAGACCTCGTTTCAAAAACGATGTAGAAAATGTTTTAATTTATGTGGCCGAGAGCATTGCGAAACTTGAGCCTATGCCAGAGGCTGATTTTGCCCAACGGTTGAATCAAGCAATTTATGGTTATCCTGGCAATGCTCATAAAGAGTTAAAGACTATAAATAACTGGCGAACTGAGATTTCTTCCTTGTTTGGGTTTGTTCAGCACAACGACAATGACATTGCAGAGGCAGGTAGACGAGCAAAGGAACTCGCAGAAGATGGTGACCTTGTCGCTTTTTTCAAAACCTATCTGTATTCGTTTCAATATCCAGGAGCCCATATTAAATCTCATGCAATTTTAGAGCAAATCGAACACGGCATTCACTTCAAGCCCGCCCAATACATACTGCGTTTGCTTACCCATATTAAGAAAGTGGAGGGTGCAAACATAGGGCTGACCAAAGGCGAGATTTGCCATTGCGTGTTTAATGATTTGAGAGTTACCAGGGATGGTGAGGATGTTTCCCTTGTATGGGAGCGCATTAAGGCCAACAGAAAGAATAAACTCACATATGATATGACTGGCGACGTGATACGTTATGCAGGGGATATCGTTGACTATATGGAAATCGCTAACCTTTTGAAAACATGGGATAGCAGAACATATTACCTTAATGATTTAGAAACCGAGACAATTGTCAAGTTTATTGAATCAAAAGAATGGTTCCCTGGTTATGACCGTATGATTGCCAGCCGTAGCGGTTCCTTGGATGCAATCAATAGTGTGTATTTTGACTGGTTCTCTTTTGTCAATCGCGATATGGATACAACAGACTTCAAGACTGACATTCTTGCATATATCGCAACCGATCAGCAAGAATACGAGGCTCTGAAAAATACGGGTAAAGAAATCACTGACAGGATTGAAGCTGAAGAAGAATTTACCACCAAAGATATCGGCGATATGGGAGAAAACCTTGTTCACGGTCATGAGTGCATGAGAGTTAAAATTGGTGGTCGTGAAGATCTTATACATCTAATTAAAAGGATTCCGACACAGTTTGCAGTTGGTTATGACATTAGTTCCGTTGAATTAGACGAGAGAAAAAGATATATTGAGGTCAAGACAACTATTTCTTCTAAACCTCTACATTTCAACTCCGTACATCTTACCAGAAACGAATGGAACACGGCCAGCACCACCAGGGATGCGTATTATGTATATCGCTTAATGATAAGCAAGGGTGCGACCAAGCTTTTCTTGCTGCAAGATCCAGTCGGCCTTTATAAACAGGACAAAATCAATATGATACCGAATGACGGAGCTGACATTACATTTGACCCGAAAGCGGTAGGAAGATTTGAGGATTTGTTAGTATGGAGACATTAAGAGTAGCATCTCTGTTTTGCGGATGTGGTGGAACGGACGTCGGATTAAAGGGAGCGTTTGATTTCCTCGGCAAGCATTATGATGCCAATGGCATGGAGATTGTTTATGCCAATGACATTGACGATAATGCTTGTGCCATATTTGAAAAAAATTTCGGTATCAAACCCGATAACAGAGATATTCGTACGGTTGCCTCTGAAGAATTGCCTGAGTTTGATATTTTGACAGGTGGTTTTCCGTGTCAGTCTTTTTCTATTGTTGCACAGAATCCGCCTCGTTTAGGTATCAAAGACGACAGAGGTATGTTGTTTTTTGAGATGTGCCGTATCCTTCGTGAGAGAAAACCGAAATGCTTTATTGCCGAGAATGTAAAGGGAATTTTAACTGCAAACAAAAAAGCTGCGTTTCCGCTCATTCTGCAAGAGTTTGAAAATAGTGGGTATGATGTAAAGTATACCGTCCTTAACGCTGCCGCCTATGGCGTGCCTCAGAAAAGAGAGAGAGTCATTATTGTTGGATTCAGAAAGGATTTAAAAATAGACTTTTCTTTTCCGGCACCTATAATTGATGACGAAGAACAGTACGAGGCATTGCAGTCGGTTATCGAGACAGAGGTGCCAGAAAAATACTTTTTCAGTGAGAAAGCAGTTGCTGGTATGATGAAAAATAGAGAAGCGATGAATAAGGGACGCGCCCAAGATGTGACAAAGCCTTGTAACACCGTTGGAGCGCATCTTGCCAAGGTATCGCTAAATAGCACCGATCCAGTGCTATTTTCCGGAGGCAGATATCGGCGCTTTACTCCAAGAGAAGTCGCTCGGATTCAGTCTTTTCCAGAAGATTTTGAGTTGGTTGGAAGTGAAGGCGCACAGTATCGTGCTCTTGGTAATGCAATTCCTCCAGTAATGTTCTGGTATGTCGCACGGAAAGTAGGAGAACTCCTTAGCAACAAGTGACTTATAGGGCAAAAAGAAAAGCGAACATCTCCGATTTAGAACTATGATAAAGGTGGAGCGCCTCAGATTTTGAAGCACTCCACCTTATTTCTTTCTGCATATTCGATTGTGTTCCGGGTGCCGCCCGGTTCGCCGTTGTAGACTGCAATTACTCTGGCTGATCTGTTCACCATCCATTCATTGCGGATCTGGAAGCAAGACTTGCTGTAGCCATTACAGACGAAACGGACAAGGTCTGCCTGGTCGAGTATGTCTTTATAGCGCCTCTGCCAATCCGCAGACCAGCGGCTCTCAAATCCATCATAAGGAGAGGCGGCTATTAGATGGAGGTTGGGATTATTCTTCCGAAGTTGGAGGATGATTTCCCCAGCCCAGATATCTACACCACGAGCCATACCAGTTATGAAGGTCACAAACCCATCATCTATCGCCTGGAGGATTGCCCCTTCCAGGTCTTTTTTTATCTCAACCTCCGACCGATTTAGCTTCTCTGGACGATGCCCAGTAAAACAGCAACGGTGCAATCGGAGTTCAGCTTCGTTTGCCATTTCATCACCCCAATCGGGCTTGGGTCATATCCCTTGCCTCGCTAATAGTGTCGCAAGTTAGGAGCGTATCAAGCATAGCCCACACACGACCATTTCTGAAAATCTTACCAGTCTTGACTGTTTTCCCCGGAATGATTGCAGGCCCCAGCTTATAAACATAGCAGTCACCATCCCAGACCTCATCCGGCATTTCTGGAATTTCATCGTGCATATTACGGGTCACTGTGTATCCTTCGATATGGTGGATAGACTGAAGCTGCCCGTAGTAGCGGAAAGCTATGTAGTTAGGTGGCTCTTTCGGCCAGCCGTTGCCTCCGACTGGGCAGAAGTATTTATTGTGGTTCTTTACGATGTCGATCCAGCTGATACTACAGCGGTCAGGACACTGCGTACCAAGAGCAACGACATAGACCATATTTGAATCAAGTTTTTGCATAGTCATTAGTCCTCTCAGATATTCACAGAACTCCCGGAGGAGATGTTTCTGCTCGTGATTTGATGCTGCGTGCGATGCCTGCGCCATTTGGTACACCTCTTGGTAGGAGAGGTGAGAAACCGGGATGCCGTTCACATTCTGGAATGGGAGATGGCTCTTGGCGTATGCCTGGGTACACTCGGACAGAGACACAATGTGCTTGTGGGTATAAGCGGTCTTTGTGAAATCATCACGAATGGAGTATCTCGTAAGCTGGTCTGCACCAGGCAATAACCACCCACGCTTCGCTTCAAAAATGATATGGAAGTTTTTGTGGTCAGTCACTTCGATATCGGTTATACCAGTGGCAGCATCATACCGCTGGTTCATAATTGTCGTATCCTCTACAGCAGGAGTAAAGCCAGATACGGCGATTACGACTGCTTTGAGGAATTCCGGGCATTTGGCTAAAGCCCAGGACATACTCAAAGTGATGTCGTTTTCTTTATCGCCCAGCAGCTGGAAAATGCTATGTATTTCCCGACCATAGGATTCTAAAGTTGCCACAGTTACCTCCTTCCTGCGGAAAGTAGGTCAATCATCCGCTGTAGGATGGGTTGCACTTGTCCGGCTTGATAGCGTACATCAAAGGAGCCGTTGCTGAAGTGATCCTCACGGAGCAACATGGTCAGCAATGCACAGCAGAGGTCATAATCAGCCTCTGGGAGTCGCTCCAGTTCCTTGTCGCAGTGAATCGGCTCCGTAATCATGTAGTCGTAGTAATGGTATTTCATGTCGCCAATCCGCTCCAGTGCCTCATAGTAGCAGTCAACATGAATATGTTTTTGCTGCTGGAGTTCCAGAAGAACCTGCAGTTTCATTTGATTATCCATTCCAATCCCTCCTTATGCAATCCGGCGTTCTACGAACCACCGGCCGAGATTGTTGCCAGTGAGAGAGCAGCTCCGTTCAAAGAACAGATAGCTTTGCTTTCCTCTGACCCATATTGTGTAGCGGTCACCTTGCCCTCCGGCTTTCATGGCGGCAGCCTGTCGGATGTCAGTGACACGGTCGATTTCAAAAACTTGACCATCTTCCCAAGTGAGGTTGATGGGAATCAAAAACCCATCGCTGTTGAACTTGGCGGTCACATCCACATAAACCTTAATATTCATCGGTGACCTCCGTTTCCACATTCTTTAGGAAGTTGGCATTCGCCATCAAAGGCGGATCTATCAATTTGTATCCGTTCCGCTTCATCAAACGGAACTTGAAGTCCAGCAGTTCCGGTGGGACACGGAGTAAGGACGCCGCTCCGAAGAAGGAGATGTCCTCATTCAGCTTTTCCAGGACATCGTCATCGTCCATAAGAAATTCGGCTGCAAATATATTAGCTTCATATTCCATGAAGGAGGCGCTGTCAAATAACTCAAAGTCGTGGAAAGCATTCACGCCCACGGCTTTGGCGTGGAGAACAGCGTGACCCAGTTCGTGTGTGACGATAATTCTTTGTATCGCCTCCGGGAGATCACTGTTTACGGTGATTGAGCGTTTGCGGCTCTGTGCCAGGAAGAAACCTTTGCAGGCTCCTGGGTATGTACCCATCGGCGCATACAGAAGTATGATACCCATCGCATCACACAGCTTGAATGGGTCTGTCTCATGGAATTTACGCTTGAGCCGTTCTACTTCACGGCATATATAATCCACGGTCATTCAGATCCCTCTTTTCTGTATCACTTCAATTGTAAAAAACGATGTGTCCTAAAAACTGGACTTATTTCTTTTTGCGCCCGAAGGTCTTTCTGGCTTCCTCTTTACATTCCAGATATGCCTTGGTAACAGCAGTGAAGAATGCATCCTTGGCTTCCTCACTCAGTTCGCCACCCGCAAAGAGGGCGGCGTTGCGCTCCAGCAATTCATCGACCTCGCTGGCTGCCTTGTCGCCGAACTGACCTCGGACAGCTTCGATATGTTCAATCTTTTCAATGCCCTGTTTCGGGTCGGTCACTTCATCGTTTGCCAGATAGTCATAAGAAACATTAAGCGCTACCGCCAGCTTTCTCATAGTGGAAGACCGAGCGATTGCCCCGGAAGATTCATAGGATGCGATAGTACGCTTGGATACACCAACCTTATCGGCGAGTTGCTGCTGGGTTAAATTGCAGAGTTCTCGTGAGACTTTGATTTTATCGGAAAATGTCATGGTAGCCCTTCCTTTCAAAAAAATTTACAATTCGAAACTTCATCAACTTCACCGGAGTTGTTGACTGAACTTCACCCAGGTGCTATTATATGGATGAAGTTCGGTGAAGTTATGAGAAAATTATATTCGCAAAACTTCACTTTGTCAATAGGCTTGGATGAAGTTTTAAGAGGAAGGTGATGAAGTTGGGTGAAAAAACGATACTACACAGCGACATGAACTGTTTTTATGCATCTGTAGAGATGATGCTCGACCCCAGCCTTAGAGGTAAGCCAGTAGCAGTCTGTGGTAGCACAGAGAATCGTCACGGCATTGTACTGGCTAAATCGGAACTGGCGAAAAAGGCCGGAGTCAAGACTGGCATGGTGAACTGGGAAGCACGCCAGCTTTGTCCGGGACTGATTATGGTAAAACCCCAGTATGACCAGTACCTCAAGTATTCCGAACTGGCTCGTAACATCTACCAGAGATACACAGACCAGGTGGAACCCTATGGCATGGATGAGTGTTGGCTCGATGTCACAGGGAGCCGTGGTGTGTGCGGTGACGGCATGAAAATTGCCGAGAGCATCCGGCAAGAGATTAAAGAGGAACTGGGGCTGACGGTGTCCATCGGCGTTTCCTATAATAAGATTTTCGCCAAGCTGGGCAGTGATATGAAAAAGCCGGACGCCGTGACCGAAATCTCCAAGGAAACCTTTCAAGAGAAAGTGTGGCCTCTGCCCGCCTCTGACCTGCTGTTTGTGGGTAGAGCAACCGAGGCAAGGTTCAGAAATTATGGCATCCACACCATCGGTGACATCGCTGCTACAGATCCTGCTTTTCTGAAAAGGCTTCTGGGCGTGAATGGACTCCAGCTTTGGAAGTACGCTGCTGGCAAGGATGATACGCCAGTCATGCACAAAGATTTTGTCTCTCCAATCAAATCCGTGGGGCATGGAATTACCTGCGTAGCCGACCTTCTGGACAATGAGGAAGTATGGAAAGTAATGCTGGAACTGTCTCAGGACATTGGACACCGCCTTCGCCTACATAAGCTGAAAGCTACTGGCGTTCAGATCAGCATCCGCAGCAACGACCTGGGCTATCGGCAGTTCCAGGCACCGTTGAGCCTTTCAACCCAAAGCCCGATGATGATTGCAAAAAAGGCTCATGCCGTTTTCCAGACGAATTATCGGTGGTCAACCCCTGTCCGAGCCGTGACGGTAAGAGCCATCAACCTTGTACCCCAGGGTGTGCCGGAGCAGATTGACCTTTTCACGGATATGCGCCGTGTGGAGAAAGCTGAGAAGCTGGATGACTGTATAGAAGAAATCCGGCGGCGGTTTGGCAAGAGGGCTGTGTTCCAAGCTTGCCTGCTGGGTGATTTGAAAATGCCAATTGATAATCGCCATCTGGTACAGATGCCTGGTGTGGTGGGACGTTAGCAATCAATATCCCAGAAATGTTAGCAAGCGATATTTGCCATAATTATTGACTACGGGGTAAGATTTGATATAATGTTATCAACAGTTAAAGGTAAATAACGATTGTTTACAGTTGCCTGGTTTGTGGCAGCAAATAGCGATTGATAACAGGAGGAACATAACATGGACATTGGTTTGAATGTGGATTTTGATGGAAAGAAGAATATTGTCGTAGAGGGAGATAACTTTAAGGAATATCCTATTGGTGGGATGGTTTGTGAATACGCGAGGCTGTATCCTTCAGAGATTAAACCACTTATTTTGGAAAACCCCTACTTCCACGATGAAGATTTGAAGGAGAATGGTGGTGCTGCACTGTGGAGCCTTTATGAAGCCTGTTTGGAGAAGTTTGGAATTATTACGGCTGTAATGATTCTCACGGATTTTTCCAGCTTTATGGCGGATTTCAACCGCGCCGATGAGGAGGAACTAAAAGGTCTGATTGAACCTCTGAATGAGGACAAAGATGAAAATAAGATTAAGACTTTCATTTTGGAAGAGTCCGGCTATGAGGAATTTGGTATCAGCACCATCGGTCAAGCTATGCTGAGCGCTTATGCGGTGTACGCAGACAGCTATGTGGCGTTCAAGCATTCTTTCAATATGCTGGCTTCTGGTGGAGAATACGAAGAAGACCAGGTAATGGCGTTCTGGGGGCTGTATGCTTCCAATATGGATTTTCAGCATATTGATTTTCACATTATGTTTTATGAAAATGCCTTCCATTCCATCTACACGATAAAGTCCTCTATGTCGCTCATGATGTTTGAAGCAGCCCATGCGATGGATGCGGAGACTAAATTCGTGAAGTGCAAGAACTGTGGTAACTACTTTGTGCCAGTTGGAAGATCCGATTCTGTGTACTGCGGATACCCATCACCCCAGGATGCCACCAAGGAGTGCCGGGAAGTAGGTGCAAATGCGACCCGTGCCAAAAAGATGAAGAACGATACTCTGACCCAGGAATACCGTAGACTGTATATGCGGTTAAAGATGGCAATAAAACGCCACCCAGACGATGAGGCTTTACAGGAGCGTTTCCGAGAACTTACTGATGGAATGAAAGAAAAAAAGAAGCAGAAGGATTCAGTTGATGATCTGCTGGAATGGCTCCAGTCCTTTGAAAACGTTCTCAATGATAACTGAGGAACGGAAATGCCAATTTTACGTTCCTGTCAATCTGAACCTTATGGCGATATAATATCCCCATAAGATGAAAGGAGGCAAAATGCCATATGGAAAATAACAGAATCAGCCTACAGGCTATCTATGATGAAATCATCCAGCATTACAGCTGGGGCAACTATGAGGAAGCCAAGAAACGCCTGCTCCGTAAGAAATATTCTTTTTTGCAGAAGAACCTTGTTCTCTGTGACCCTACCGCATTCAAAGAAAAAGGTGCCAATTTCGTTCCAGCGAATGATGCGCCCATCATCAGAGATCTGCTGATTGAGGCTGTGAACGACAGCGAGGACAGTATGATTGTGGACTGGTTCAACGGAAACGTAGACACCAGTGACTCCCTTACGGCAACACTTCTGTATATGCAGCTTAAGCCTGTTATTATGAAGCCTTACATTCTGGGAGAAACCGATGAGGTTACGATGGATGAGTGGTTGAGAACTGTATCGGCAGCTATCAACCACAGTACAGCCAGAAACACGCTGGCAATCAAACGCAGTTTGGAGAATTTCCGTAACAGTTCACTGCCGTTGGATGCTACGATTGGCTACGGCGATATTATCGCAACCTATGAAGATGGCACCCGTTCCTTTGGTCTGCGCGGAGAGCGTAGTCCTATCGACATCAAGGGGAAAACCGTTGAGCAGATTCTGGACGAAGTTGGAACGCAGGACGATTATTTTGCCGTTCTCGCCCAGATGCTTGATCTCTTCGATGCCCATGCCAAGGCAAGAGCGAGAGAGCATATTGAAACCCTGGCAATGGCAAAGGAAGCGTTTGAAGCAGAAAAAGCAGATGATGCGATTGATCGTGATTCCATCGCATCGGAATATGTAATCTGGTATCAGCGTGTACATGACTTCTTGGAACAGAATCCAGAAGTATGTAAGGACATCGAGAAGAAGGTCGGAACTACTGGGCTTGCCGAGTTCTTCCAGATGCGCGGAAGATAAATTGCAAAAACTTGCAAGAATATTCTTTGAAACAGCAATTTACATATTGACGGGCTTGCGTGTTTGTGATATTATAATTGCAGATAATTGAAATCGACTTGCAAGAAGATGAATGGAGGTGCCGTTATGACGGTAGAAGAAATAAGAAGCTATAAACAGATAAGAACCCCAGACTATTCGCTCTTAGCCAACTTGGTGTCCAAGGCGAAGGGTCCAGACAGAACGATGGCTCAATTTGCCGAGGTAACTGGCATTGGAGCATCCACACTGTCTCGTCTGGTCAACCATAATATAAAGAAACCGCTGGCACTGGATGTCATCATCAAGATTTACGAGTGCAGAGCCGATGAAGAGGATACCTATCTTCTGGACTCCCTTGCTCGTGCTAACGGTTTCTATCCGGCAGATTATGCACAGCGCGTCAAAGACCATGAGTCTATGGCTGCCAGAAGAAATGCCCAGCTGAACAGAGAGCATCAAATGAAGAATGCTCTCATTGCTGGTGTTGCTGCCGCAGGGTGCGGTATCACCGTAGTGGATAGACCTATTTTGAGAACGAAGGATCTACCAGCGATTTATCCTTCTCGCTTGGGGGATTTCATCCTCCAACTTAAAGAGAACACTACACTCGGCACCACAAGAAACTGGAGCTTTATAACGATTTCTCGTCTCGTTGATGAAGAAGAGTGCCGTTATGATGCCAAATTTTTCGCCCGTCGCTTCTTTCAGTCTTGTAGCGATGTGCTATTGCTGGATGCTTGGAAGCCGGAAGCACTGAAGGGATACAAGATTTCCTTCGCATTCGTGGACAAGGACATTCTGGGTGAGTTTTGGAATGCAGTAAGCATAGCCAAGGTTCATACAGAGATGTCACTGATTCTGATTGATCCAGTTAGCTATCGTGTTCTGGACGAGATTTGGGTACCAGGAGACTATAACCCGATGACCAATATCAGCGTATTCCGTGTCCCTGCGCCTGTTGAAGATGATGTGTACGAAGAAACCGAAGATTTTTACGAAGAAGATCCTGAATAAAGCGATCTGTGTTCAGACCAGAGAGGAGGCTGATGCCATTGATGAATACCGCCGAGAAGTTAAAAGGACAAATCCCGTATCCGTGTTGTCCCAAGGAAAAAGCTATGGCCTTTGAGAGTTCCCACGGAAGGGCTTCATATAAATGCCCCAGATGCGGTAAGTTCGCCATCTTCGATTTTGATAAGATGACGGCTTATCCAGCCGAACCAGCCAGAGGGGCATCCCACAAATTTAAGATGAAAGCAAGCAGTATCGACTGAGCCAATAGGAGTCCATAGGAGACTACCGCCGAGCCGGGGTACAGCAAATGAAGCAGTAAAAGCTGCTCATTTGCCGTACCCCGGCTCTTTTTTTGTCTCCAAAACTTTTTCGCAAAACTTTTTTTAAAGCGGTAATTAGGCTTCCGCTTTAACTTTTACCATTAAGCCACAGCAAACGAAAGGAGGTGAGCAAGCGATGATGACAGCGATTGAACGGCGTGATGCCATTCTGGACAGGCTTTGTGTCCGTAGACACGACCAGGTCAAAAACCTGGCTGAAGAGTTCGGTGTGTCCGAAAAGACCATCCGCACTGATATCGAAGTCCTCGCTTGCTCATATCCGATTGAGACTGTCCGTGGCCGACACGGCGGAGGCATCTATGTTGCGGACTGGTACCACCGTGGCAGAAAGACCCTTTCGCCGGAGCAGGCGGCGTTGCTTAAGAAGCTGGCACCCAGCTTGGAGGGGCATGACCTGGAAGTCATGAACAGCATCATCAACCAGTTTGCTGCTTATTAACCACGGGACACACCCCCGAATGACATGAAAGGCAAAGGTGAATTTTTATGAAACGAGTATTTATCTGTTCTCCGTATCGTGGCGATGTGGAGAGAAACCTCAAGGCAGCAAGGAAACACGCCCGTATGGCGGCAATCATCGGTTATTGCCCGATGGCACCTCATCTGATGTTTCCGCAGTTTCTGAACGACAACGACCCTGAACAGCGCATCCTGGGCATCACCCTCGGTGTGGAGCAGATGAAGGTCTGCGATGAAATCTGGATCTTCGGCGGTCGCATCAGCAACGGCATGGTCTTTGAGTTGGAGCAGGCAAAGGAACTGGGCATCCCGGCTCGTCTGTATGACGATGACGGCAACCGCATCAGTCCCGCAACCATGATGATCGATGACCGTGTCAGCGAGGAATACCGCAAGGCAATCCACGGTCTGAAGTTTGTATAAGGAAAGGATGAAGCACATGAATGAAGTTTATTTAACCATCGCAGATGGATTTGAAAAGCTGGCTGCTGGCTATCGTGCCTTGGCTGGCAACACCTCTGCTCCGGCTGTGAGCGAACCTGCCCCTGTGGCAGAGGCTCCTGCAGAGACAGCGGAGGTCACTATCGAAGAGGTTCGTGCGGTTCTCGCAGCAAAGTCCGAGGCCGGCAAGCGTAAGGAAGTCAAAGAACTCCTCTTCAAATATGATTCCGGCAAGCTGTCTGGGGTCAAGAAATCTGACTATGCAGCCCTCCTGGCTGATGCGGAGGCGCTCTAATGGGCGCCCACGCAAGGAACTCTCCTTCGGCTTTGCACCGTACTTTGAACTGTCCGCCCTCTTTGGTGCTTGGGGAGCAGTTCCAGGATGAGGAGAGTCAGTACGCCGCAGAAGGGTCTGCCGGACACGCTCTGGCAGAACACCTTATCAAAAAGCACCTGAAACAGCGTACCAAACGCCCGGTATCCGACTACTACTCCGATGACCTTATGGAAGCTGTGGAAGATTATGTGGCTTTCGTCATCGAGAAGATCGAGGAAGCCAAGCGAGAGTGTAACTCGCCCCTGTTCTCCGTGGAGCAGCGTGTGGATATTTCCGAATACTCCCCAGACTGCTTTGGCACGGCAGATATGGTCATCGTCACCGACAAGGTGGCTCATGTGATCGATCTGAAGCTGGGGCGCGGCGTGGAAGTTTCTGCCGAAGAGAATCCGCAACTCATGGCCTACGGTCTGGGCGTACTGGAAATGGTAGAGATGCTCTACGACATTGAAACGGTGCGACTGACCATTTTCCAGCCTCGTATCAATAACTTCTCCACCTGGGATATTACCCCGGAAGCCCTCAAGACCTGGGGCGAGGAGATTCTGAAGCCCCGCTCCGCTATGGCACTTGCTGGGGCAGGAGAGTTCCAGGCTGGAAGCTGGTGTCGTTTCTGCAAGGCCCGTAACCAGTGCCGAGCCAGAGCCGAGGAGTTCCTTCGTCTGGCAAAGATGGAGTTCCGTCAGCCCGCTCTGCTCTCGGATGACGAGGTGGCAGAAATCATCAAGATTTCGGATGAACTCGCCAAGTGGGCATCCGATGTGTACGCCTACGCCCAAGACCAGGCTATCATCCACGGCAAACAGTGGAAGGGCTACAAACTGGTGGAAGGCAGAAGCAACCGTAAGTATTCCAGTGATGATAAGGTGGCCGAGGCTGCCAAGGCTGCTGGATACACAGACATCTACAAGCAGACCCTCATTGGCGTGACCGAAATGGAACGCCTCATGGGCAAGAAGGAATTTGCCCGTATCCTCGGCAAGCTGGTGTATAAGCCTGCAGGCAAGATCACCCTCGTGCCGGACACAGACAAGCGTGAAGCTATCAACACATCAACCGCTGCGGCGGATTTTCAGGAGGAATAATCATGAACAACAATACTACCAAAGTTATCGTACCTTGCCGTTTTTCTTATCTGCACTGCTGGGAGCCTGACTCCGTGAATGGCGGCGATCCTAAGTACAGCGTGTCCGCCATCATCGATAAGAAGGACACCAAGACCATCAATGCCATCAAGGCTGCCATCGAGCAGGCCAAGAAGGACTCCGTTTCCAAGTGGGGCGGTAAGGTTCCTGCCAATTTGAAGCTGCCCCTCAGAGACGGCGACATCGACCGTCCCGACGATGAAGCCTATGCTGGCTGCTACTTCTTCAACGCCAACAGCCGTCAGGCTCCCCAGGTCGTGGATGCCAAGGTTCAGCCTATTCTTGACCAGAACGAGGTATACTCCGGCTGCTACGGTAAGATCAGCGTGACCTTCTACGGCTATAACAGCAATGGCAATCGTGGTATCGCCGCTGGTCTGGGCAACATCCAGAAACTGAAAGATGGCGAGAGCCTGGGCGGTCGCTCCAACGCTGCGGACGACTTCCAGACTGAGGAAGATGAGGACTTCCTCAACTAAGTACCACTGTGGTGGGTGGCGGGAAACCGCCATCCGCCCTTACATATAACGCTATGCGAAAGGAGTGATTGCATGGCCCTGTTGGCTATTGATATTGAAACATATTCTGATGTGGATCTGACCAAGTCCGGCGTTTATGCCTACTGCGACAGTCCGCAGTTTGAAATATTGCTGTTTGCCTACGCCTTTGATGATGAGCCGACTGAAATCATCGACCTTGCCTGTGGGGAGCAGCTTCCCCAGAAGGTGCTGGATGCGTTGGAAGATACCTCTGTGATAAAGACAGCGTTCAATGCCGCATTTGAGCGCACGTGTATTTCCAAGCACCTGGGTAAGAAGCTGTCTCCGGCAGCTTGGCAGTGTACAGCGGTGCAGTCGGCAATGCTGGCTCTGCCCCTCTCCCTGGACGGCGTTGGTGAGGTGCTGGACATCCAGAGAAAGAAGCTGAAGGAAGGTGCAGACCTTGTCCGCTTCTTCTCCATGCCGTGTAAGGCGACCAAGGCCAACGGCGGCAGAACCAGAAACCTCCCGTCTCACGAGCCGGAAAAGTGGGAGAGGTTCAAAGCCTACTGTATCCGAGATGTGGATGCGGAGCGTGAGATCCGCCACAAGCTGCGGAACTACCCGATTTCCGAAAGTGAGATGCGGCTCTACCAGATGGACCAGGAGATCAACGACCGTGGCATTCTGGTCGACCGTGAACTGGTGGCAAACGCAGTCCTCTGCGATACCGAGTACAAGGAAGCCGTCACCGCCAGAGCCTACGAACTGACTGGGCTGGATAACCCCAACTCCCCGGCTCAAATCAAAGGGTGGCTTACTGATCGTGGTGTGGAGGTGGACAGCCTCGATAAAAAGGCTGTCAAATCTATGATTTCCGATGCGGACGGCGAGGTGCTGGAAGTCCTCCAGCTTCGTCTGCTCATGGCAAAAACCTCTGTAAAGAAGTATGAAGCCATAGAGCGTTCCGTGTGCAGTGATGGCAGATGCCACGGTCTGCTCCAGTTTTATGGTGCGAACAGAACGGGGCGTTGGGCTGGGAGGTTGGTGCAGGTGCAGAACCTCCCACAGAACCACATCGTGGATCTGGAACTGGCTCGTAATCTGGTAAAAAATCGGCAATTCGACCTCATTGATTTGCTATATGATTCCACCCCAGGGGTGCTGTCCGAACTCATCCGTACCGCTTTTGTCCCAAGACCAGGAACACGCTTCATCGTGGCGGACTTTGCTGCTATCGAAGCCAGAGTGCTGGCATGGTTCTCTGGAGAGCAATGGCGACTGACCACCTTTGAAGAAGGCGGCGACATCTACTGTGCATCGGCATCGCAGATGTTTGGCGTACCTGTGGTGAAGCACGGTGAGAATGGCCACCTCCGGCAGAAAGGCAAGATTGCCGAACTGGCTCTGGGCTATGGCGGCTCGGTAGGTGCATTGACGTCGATGGGTGCGTTGGACATGGGAATGCAAGAAGAGGAACTCCAGCCGCTGGTCAATCAGTGGAGAGCCTCCAATCCACATATCACAAAGTTCTGGTGGGATGTGGATGCGGCAGCAGTAAAGGCAGTGAAGGAACGCACCAGCGTGACCTATAAGAACCTCTGCTTCTCTTACCGTTCCGGCATCCTGTTCGTGACCCTCCCGTCCGGCAGAAGCCTTTCCTACATTAAGCCTCGTATGACCCAGAACCGTTTCGGCCGTGAGAGCCTTTCCTACGAGGGCGTTGGTGAGAGCAAGAAATGGATGCGTATCGAAACCTACGGCCCGAAGCTGGTGGAGAATATCGTCCAGGCCACGGCAAGGGATCTGCTGGCTATGGCGATGCTCCGGCTCCGGGATGCCGGATTCGATATTGTGATGCACATCCACGATGAAGCTGTTCTGGAAGTGCCGGAGGGTGTTTCCAGTGTAGAAGAAATCTGCCGAATCATGGCGGTGGCTCCAGACTGGGCTTCTGGACTTCCGCTTCGGGCTGATGGATATGAATGCCCATTTTACAAAAAGGACTAAGGAGGTTAACTGCATGGGAATCAGTTATTACAACGGGTCTGGCTACCCGGACCCTACGGCGCACTACGCAGTTCGCCATTTGGAGGAGGAAGAAAAGATGCTCCATATCGTGTACCCCACAGGTCACATGGATATCCGTATGGATAAGTTCTTCCCCACTACTCTGGACAGGGCAAGGAAGCTGTTCCGTCTGATGGCACAGTATTCTTCCAGCGAGGATAAGCATCGGCTGCTGGAGTTCCTCCGCCAGAAGGAACAGAAACTTGGAAACCAGGAAGAATCATATAGCAGGCTGGCGATGGACAGCGAGAAGAAAATGGACATCAACAAATACACTTCATTTGCCCGTAATGCGGCGAATGAGAAGCACCGCACCAGACGGAACATCGAACTGCTCTGCCAGATCTGCCGATTGGAGGTATCGAAATGAAGCTGAAACTCAGTATTGGTAATTCCCGTATGGACAAGAAATGGAATGCTGTGGAGATGGATCTTTCCGAGTTCCGTGACCGCATCTCCCAGACCAAGCGTACCGCCGAAACCGTGGAGCAGTACCGCAAGCTGGGTAAGGCGAAGCAGGATGACATCAAGGATGTGGGCGGCTTCGTTCTGGGTACCCTCAAAGGCGGTCGCCGTAAGAAGGACTGTGTGCTGACTCGCTCTGGTCTATCGCTGGATATGGACTACGCCACCCCAGACATCATTGAACAGATCGAGATGTTCTTTTCCTTCCATTGCCTGTTCTACAGCACCCATAAACACACGCCGGAGAAGCCAAGGCTCCGTCTTATCATCCCTCTGTCCCGTGAGGTGACGCCGGATGAATACTGTGCTGTTTCCAGAAAAGTAGCGGAAGAAATCGGGATTGAACTTTTCGATGATACCACCTATGAACCGAGCAGGCTGATGTACTGGCCCTCTACTTCTTCTGACGGTGAGTTCGTATTCCGAGAAGTGGAAGGAGAGCCTCTGGACCCGGACGAGGTGCTGGCAAAATACACCGACTGGCATAATACCGCCGAATGGCCCGTGTCCAAGCGGCAGCAGAGCGTTGTCCAGCGTGACATTAAGAAACAGGCTGACCCTCTGGAAAAGCCCGGAACGGTGGGAGCGTTCTGCCGTACCTATTCGGTAGCCGATGCCATCGACACCTTTATCCCCGATGTGTATAAGCACAGTGCCATGCTGGGACGTTACGATTATATTCCGGCTGACTCCCAGGCTGGCGTTGTTCTCTATGAGGACAAGTTCGCCTACAGCCACCATGCCACGGACCCTGCCTGTGGCAAGCTGATGAACGCCTTTGATGTAGTCCGTATCCATAAGTTTGGCTCTTTGGATGCCCGTGCGGATGTGGACACCGACCCGGCGAAGCTGCCATCCTTTAAGGCCATGCAGGAATTTGCCATCCAAGATCGGCGGGTAAAAGAGCAGCTGGCCAAGGAGCGGACGGAGGCAGCACAGGAGGAGTTTACCGAGGAAGATGGCGAAAGCTGGCAGACCCTTCTGGAACTGGACAAGCAGGGAAAAGTGAAGGATACTCTGACGAACATTGCCTTGATTCTTCGCTATGACCCGCAGCTGATAAATATCGTATTCAATGAATTTAAAAACATGGTGGATGTGATCGGCCCTCTGCCGTGGCGGCAGGTCAAGCCCGGCTGGGGTGATACGGATCTTTCCTGTGCCAAGCTGTATTTTGAACGAGTCTATGGGATCTGGTCACCGACCAAATTTAAGGATGCCCTGCTGGCCGTGGTATCTGCGGAGAGGCTCTATCACCCCATCAAAGAATACTTTTCTACCCTGCAGTGGGATGGGACGGAACGATTGGATACCCTCCTGATTGATTATCTGGGTGCGGAAGATACACACTACGTCCGTGCCGTCACCCGGAAAACCTTCACTGCTGCGGTGGCCAGAGTCTATGAACCGGGGATCAAGTTCGACTCCATCCTTGTGCTGAACGGCCCGCAGGGAATCGGGAAATCCACTCTTTTTGCCCTATTGGGGAAGGAGTGGTATTCGGACAGCCTCTCCATTTCCGATATGAAAGATAAAACTGCCGCCGAGAAGCTGCAGGGATACTGGATTCTGGAACTGGGAGAGTTGGCCGGGATCAAGAAGGTGGACGTGGAGACCGTGAAATCTTTTGTCACCAGAACCGATGATAAGTTCCGGCAGTCCTATGGTGTGGCTGTGGAGAGCCATCCCAGATCCTGCATCATTGTGGGAAGCACAAACTCCGAGGGTGGTTTCCTTAGAGATATCACCGGGAACCGGCGTTTCTGGCCAGTACACGTGTCAGGGCATGGCAGGTTCCACCCGTGGGAGCTGCAGGAGGTGGATCTGATCTGGGCGGAGGCGCTGGAACGCTACCATAACGGTGAAGAACTGTATCTGAAGGGCCGGGTGGCAGCGGACGCCTATGTGATGCAGCAGGATGCGATGGAGTCCGATGATCGGGAAGGCGTAATCGCAGAGTATCTGGAGACGCTGCTTCCTGCGAACTGGGATCGGATGGATCTGTACCAGCGGAGAAGTTTCCTTGGCGGCAGCGAGTTTGATGGTGCGCCCACGGCGGGAACAGTGCGCCGGGAGAAGGTCTGCATCATGGAGATCTGGTGTGAATGCTTCGGAAAGGAGCGCCAGAACCTGAAACGGACGGACTCCTATGAGGTGGAATCCATCCTGATGAAGATCGGCGGCTGGGAGCCGATACAGGGACTCAAAAGCGGGAAAACCCGCTTCCCCCTCTACGGAACGCAGAAGACGTTCGTGCGGAGTAAGGAACAAGAGGACTGACTTGGGAACGTTCCGTTGTATCCTTGCAGGTTTTTGGAACGGGGAACGGGAACAGGCAAAAAGCCTTGAAATTCAAGCGTTTGGCGATAGCCTGTTCCTATGTTCCTAAGAAAAGTCATCTTGAGGATAAAAGATATAAAAATATATAGAAATAGGCACACGTATATGCGTGTACGCACGTATAGGATTTTTAGCACTGGGAACAGCACAAAGGAACAGAAGGAATTTTCGTGAGGGAAAGTATCGTAGAAAAGAAGTTCGCTGCGGAGGTAAAAAAGCGTGGTGGGCTGGCTGTCAAATTCGTTTCCCCCGGATTCAATGGGGTGCCCGACCGCTTGGTTCTCTTCCCCGGTGGAAGGATGGCTTTTGTGGAGTTGAAAGCACCGGGAGAGACCATGCGGCCTCTGCAGCAGTACCGGGCAAGGCAGCTTGCCGCATTGGGCTTTCGTGTTTACACCGTGGATCATACAGAAATGATTGGAGGGATTTTAGATGAGATACAGACCACATAATTATCAGCAGTACGCAGCGGATTTTATTTTGGATCATCCGGTCTGCTGTCTGATGCTGGATATGGGACTTGGGAAAACGGTGATCACGCTTACGGCCTTATGGGAACTGGCACTTGACCGTTTTGATATTGGGAAGATCTTAGTGATTGCCCCGAAGCGTGTGGCCACGGACACTTGGCCGAAGGAACTGAAAAAATGGGAGCATCTGACAGGGCTTACCGCCTCACTGGTGGTTGGGAGTCAGAAACAGCGGGAGGAGGCATTTGATCGTCCGGCGTTTTTATATATCATCAACCGAGAGAATGTCAGCTGGCTGGTGCAGAACCATTGTTGGGATTTTGACACCGTGGTGATTGATGAACTTTCCAGTTTTAAATCCAATCAGGCACAGAGGTTCAAAGCTATGAAAAAGGTACGGCCGCTGGTGAACCGGGTGATCGGTCTAACTGGTACACCGGCTCCCAACTCCCTTCTGGATCTCTGGCCTCAGATGTATCTTCTGGATATGGGACAGCGGCTGGGACGGTTTATCACCGGGTACCGGGAGCGGTTCTTTACACCGGATAAACGGAACCGGGAGATTATTTACAGTTACAAACCCCGTGAGGGAGCAGAAAAGGCAATCTACTCACTGATTTCGGATATCTGCATTTCCATGAAGGCCGTGGACTATCTGGATATGCCGGAATGTATTTATAACCGTGTGGAAGTGGAGATGAGCCGGAAAGAGAGAAGCATCTATGAGGATTTCTGCCGGGATATGGTCGTGCAGATCGGAGAGGAAGAACTGGATGCGGTCAGCGCAGGCGCTCTTTCCAATAAACTTCTGCAGATGGCGAACGGCGCTGTGTATAACGGTGACCGGAAAGTCATCCCCATCCATGACCGGAAGTTGGACGCTCTGGAGGATCTGGTGGAAGCGGCCAATGGGAAACCGCTTCTGGTAGCTTACTGGTACAAGCATGATCTTTCCCGGATTCAGGAGAGATTCCCACAGGCCCGGCGCATTGACACCTCGGAGGATATCACAGATTGGAACAATGGGAAGATCCCGTTGGCCCTGATTCATCCGGCCTCTGCCGGACATGGGTTAAATCTGCAGGAGGGTGGCTGCACGATTGTCTGGTTTGGCCTCACATGGTCACTGGAATTGTACCAGCAGCTGAATGCCAGACTGTGGAGACAGGGACAGAAACACACCGTGGTGATCCACCACATCATTACCAAAGATACCCATGACGAGGATGTGATGAAGGCTTTGGAAAAGAAAGATATGCGGCAGTCCAGTCTGATTGAAGCTGTCCGTGCAAGGATTGGAGGGTAAGTGATGAGTGAAAGGATCGAAAAATTAATCCGAGATTATCCTAAACTGAAAAGACAGCAGCGTTGCCTATATTACCAGCTGGTAGATTTTCATGGAATCTCGGAACAGGAAACCATTGATACCATGTATTTTTCACAGCCGGAGGGAGAGCGGGTACAGACCAGCGGAACTTCCAATAAGACGGCGAGTATTGCCCTTAATTTCCGGGAACGCATGGAACGGATCAATGATGAGTGGTATGAACATCTCGAAAAGGAATATCTGGAATTGACAGAACAATTACGTTTCTTTGAAAGTGCGGTTCGCTCTGTCTCTGGAATAACAGGAGAGGTATTGGCGGATCTTGTCTTTGAGCAGCTGACATGGGATCAGGTGGCAGAGAAGCATTATATCAGCCGCAGATCTGTTGGGAATTACCGGAGAAAGGCGATTGCAGAGATGGAGAAACTGTATCAGCACTATGAAGATGAGATTGTAGATTATATGCTTAGCTGAAAGGAGCAGAAAATGTGTAGACGTGGAGATGTTTATTATGTCGATTTTGGCCATAACATAGAATCCTGTAAACAAAGCGGTATCCGTCCGGCTGTGATCGTAAGCAATAACCGAGCAAATTTTTATTCCCCGGTTATTACAGTTGTTCCGTTGACTTCCCGGATTCATAAAAAAAGGTCGCTCCCCACCCATGTATATATTCCACGGGGCTGTGGGACAGGCTTACCAAAAAGCAGTATGGCTCTTGTGGAACAGGTGGGGACGATTGATAAAAAATATTTGTTGGAAAAGAAAGGGACTGTGGCGGATATCGCTGTTATGGAAAAGATAACGAAGGCGCTTCAGATCCAGATCGGAGCAGTGGAGCGGTACAATGATAGCCGGTAAGAAAATTTGCACTACCCTTGCACTGACATTCCTATTTCATTGTGCTATCATTAGAATTGCCAAAATAAAACGAGGGCTTGGAGCGAAAACTTCAGGCCCTTTTTTCGTGGCCGGACGGGGCTTTATCCTTTCACCCGTCTGTACATAGAAGGGAGTGGAAGCGTATGGATACAGAGAAGATGCGGGCGGCACTGGCATATCTGAAGAAAAAGAAACCGGAACTGACCGTGCAGCAGTACTGCACAATCAAGGGGCAGATCCTTGCCGGTGATGAAGACGGTGCGATTCGTGGCATTGACCGGGTGGTGGAACGGAACCGGAGAGGACGTGGGTACCATGCCACGTAGGCCGAACACCCCGTGCAAGCATCCGGGCTGTGGCAGGCTGGTTCCCTACGGTACCATGTACTGTGAGGAACACAAACCCCTGCACCAACACGACAGGAAGACCACAGCTGAGAAAGGATACGGGAGCCGCTGGCAGAAGGCACGGGCTGTTTACCTGCAGTCCCATCCCCTTTGTGTGAGATGCCTTGCCAAAGGACGTTATGTGAAGGCAACAGTTGTAGATCATATCATCCCCCACCGAGGGGATCGGAAATTATTCTGGGATCGGGACAATTGGCAGGCTCTTTGCAAATCCTGCCACGATTCCAAAACCATGACAGAGGACAGATACGAGGAATTCCGCTACCCCAAGGGGCGGTCGAAATCTCTGTGAGTAGCCCCTCAAAAGACCGGCGCCCCCTCAAACGTGAATTTCTGCGAAATTAAAGAGGGGGGATACCTGCCGGGGCGAAGAGAATACGAAAGATTTTTGATAGGCGGCGAGAAAATATGCGTATTTTCTGCATCTGAGCTGCCTGTCAAACAAAATATCATTTGCCAAAAAGTTAAATTTCAGGCTGGGAAACTTATCCGCAAAGGTGGGTTTTCCGGCTTTTTCTTTTGAAACCATTTAGCGAAAGGATGTGAAGCAATGACCGATTTTCAGGCAAAACAGATACGGGAATTACGGCTCCGGGGCGCTGGGTATAAATCCATTGCTTCTGCTGTCGGACTTTCCAGAGATACCGTCCGGAACTATTGTAAAAGTCACGGGCTGGACGGATACGCCGCTGCACTTGTTTTGAATGTGAAAGAACAGATGGAAAGTGGAACGGCGTGTCTTTGCTGCGGCAAGGAACTGATCCAGCCTTCCACTGGAAGGAAACGGAAGTTCTGCTCAGACAAATGCAGGCGCAGGTGGTGGGCCGCCCACCCGGAAGCTATCAAGCGGAAAGAGACTGCTTTTTATGAAGCCACCTGCGCTTATTGTGGGAAAACATTCCGTTCATATGGAAATAAAAATCGGCGTTACTGTTCCCATGATTGTTATGTGAGGGATCGGTTCTGGCGAAAAGAAGAAGGGCGGGAGCCTTATATCAGCCCCGCAAATCGCAAGGAGGTACAGGCATGAGTGCAATGGAATGGAAAATCCTACCCGTGGATGCATTGCGTCCGGCGGCATACAATCCCCGGAAAAAACTGAAAGCTGGGGATAAGGAATATGAGAAGATTAAAAACTCCATTTTGGAGTTTGGTTATGTGGAGCCGATCATTGTTAATTATGATATGACCGTCATCGGAGGGCACCAGCGTCTGACGGTGTTGAAAGACCTAGGATATACAGAAGTTCAGTGCGTTGTGGTTCATATTGAGGATGAGCATAAGGTGAAGGCTCTGAATATCGCTCTGAACAAGATCACGGGCGCATGGAATGAACAGCTGTTGGCTGACCTGCTGGTAGATCTTCAGAGCGTGGACTTCAATACTGACCTGACGGGCTTTGAGGCACCGGAGATCGAGCAGCTGTTTTCCAAAGTCCATAACAAAGACATCAAGGAAGATGACTTCGATGTGGAGGAAGAATTAAAAAATCCGCCGATCTCCCGGAAAGGTGATATTTGGCTCTTAGGCAGACATCGAGTGATCTGTGGAGACTCTACACTTCCGGAGACATACACAAAACTTATGGAAGGCCGGAGGGCCAATCTGGTTCTGACCGATCCTCCCTATAACGTGAATGTGGAAGAGACGGCTGGGAAGATCCAGAACGACAACATGCCGGATGAGGATTTTTATAAATTTCTGTTCGCAGCTTTTACCAATATGGAACAGAACATGGAGAACGATGCGTCCATCTATGTGTTCCATGCGGATTCCAAAGGACTGATCTTCCGGCAGGCTTTTCACGATGCCGGTTTTTATCTATCCGGCTGCTGTATCTGGAAGAAGAATGCGCTGGTGTTGGGGCGCTCCCCGTACCAGTGGCAGCACGAACCGTGCCTGTTTGGCTGGAAGGTTGGTGGGAAGCATCAGTGGTATTCTGACCGGAAGCAGACTACTATCTGGGAATATGACCGGCCGAAGTCCAGCAAGGATCATCCGACCATGAAGCCAGTGGCGCTGATGGCCTATCCGATCCAGAATTCCTGTATGAGCAACTGTATCGTTTTAGATCCTTTCCTCGGATCAGGCTCTACCCTGATTGCCTGTGAGGAAACCGGTCGGATCTGCTATGGGGTGGAACTGGACGAGAAATTCTGTGATGTGATTGTGAAACGATATGTAGAGAAAACGGAGTCCGGCGATCAGGTATTTGTTCTTCGGGATGGTGAGAAGATCCCCTATGCACAGATTTCTCAGGAGGAGGAAGAAATCCCTCGGTTTTAATATCTTCGCAAAATGGAAAATAGGACTTGCTATTTTTGCCTTTTAGAGTGATTAATGTACTACCAAAACAAAGGAGGCAAAATCAATGAGGATTGAAACCAAAACTGACAACCGCAGAAAGATGGTACAGGACATTGCGGAATATATCGGAGAAGAACTGCGCTATGTGGGGCCGCCCACCTTTTCCTACACAGTGGGCTGCCTTACCATTGACAGGGACGGCGTGATCACAAGCGAGACAGAGGAAGGAGAAGATCTCCTGACACAGTTTTTGCAGGAGAAAGGCTATCTGGAAGCCCCGGTGGATGAAGTGAAAATTGAGATCCCGGCAGATACCGGAGATGGAAAATTTTTGAAAAACTTACTTGCCATGATCCATGCACGTGCTTACCTGCTCAACCGGATCACAAGGTATGAGACCTTTGCGGTTGGAGATTCCCTGTTGGAAAAGCTGGAGCAGCTTTCGGAAGAGAATATTTGGGAGAACTTTCAGACCCTTCTGTCAGCGGATACGGCGGTCCTGAAGGGGCTTTCGGTGGAAGAAGGCAAAGTGACCTTTACTTTCCCCCTTTCGCCTGACAGTGCGAAAAATAAAGCATATTCCGAATTGGCGGCAAAGATCGTCACAAAAGCGAAGGAAGCCAAGAGAGTCAGCGCCACTCCGGTGGTGGAAGAAAATGAAAAATATTATCTTCGTATCTGGCTGGTGCAGCTTGGCATGGCCGGTGCGGCAAATAAGGAGTCGAGGAAGGCTCTGCTGGATGGTCTGAAAGGCCATACGGCTTTCCGGACTAAAGAAGAAGCAGAGAAGTTCAGTATTGCCCAGAAGGAAAAACGTGCGGCTGTGAAAGCCGCCCAGATGGCTGAACAGGAAAGTGAGGCCGTTTGATATGGAAGAAGATATCATCGATCAGCTGTATTTTGGAAAGATTGTCCCGTGGGAAAAGCAGGTGGAGAAATCACCGGAGATTAAACAGTACGGCAATCAGGTGTGTGAAGATATTGAGTATCTGCGGAAGCTACTGGATGAGAATGGCAGAAAAGTTCTGGAGCGTCTCTTGGATAATGGTTCTGAGATAGAGCGCTTTCAGATAAAAGAAAGTTTCAAAGATGGATTTCGCCTTGGGATGCAGCTTACAGCAGCCGGATTGCATAACCAAAAGCAACTATAAAACACACAAATTTCTTCGCTGAAGATTGTGCAATATATGCCTCGGAATTGACTTGCTATTATCGGCCTTCAGAGCGAATATGTGTACTACCAAAAGGGAAAACACACAAAACGAAATGGAGGATTTTATAATGAATGAGAAAGTTGCAAGGCAGATTGAGGAAATGAAGAAACAGACCATCGGGGTTGAGGTGGAAATGAACAACATTACCAGAGAGAAAGCTGCGAGAGTGGCAGCCAGATACTTTGGAACCCATCGTTATGAGAACACTGCAGACCGCAACGGATACAGCACATGGTCAGCATGGGATGCACAGGGCCGGGAATGGAAATTCCAGAAGGATGTCAGCATTGCAGGACCGAACAGCGAAAAATGCGAAATGGTTACTCCGATTTTGACCTACTCGGATATAGAAACTTTACAGGAACTGATCCGGCAGCTGCGCCACGCAGGCGCAAAGAGCGATGCCACCAGAGGCTGCGGTGTTCACATCCATATCGGAGCCAAAGGCCATACGCCGCAGACGCTCCGTAACCTGGCAAACATCATGGCCAGCCACGAAAGCCTGATTGCAGATGCTTTGAATCTTGATCATGGCAGGATGAGACGCTACTGCCGGACAGTTGATCCCCGGTTTCTGGAACAGGTCAACCGCAGAAAGCCAACTACGATGACACAGCTTGCCGATATTTGGTACAGTAGCCACGATGCAAACTGCGGCAGGAGTCACCACTACAATGACAGCCGTTACCATATGCTGAACTACCATGCAACATTTACAAAAGGGACGGTCGAATTTCGGCTTTTCCAGTTCGATGAGCCCACAGGAGAGCGCAGGGGCGGGCTTCACGCAGGACAGCTTAAGAGTTATATTCAGCTTTGCCTTGCACTGAGCCAGATGGCAAAAACGGTAAAAACAGCCAGCCCGAAGCCACAGCAGAATGAGAATCCAAAATACGCCATGCGCACCTGGCTCCTCCGGCTCGGTTTTATCGGGGATGAATTCAAAACCGCTAGGGAGATCCTGACGAAGAGACTGGCAGGAGATACAGCCTTTAGACACGGACGGGAAGTAGCTTGAAGGAATTAGCCTCCTGCCACCTTATGAACCGCTTCAGCGGTCTTAAGGTGGTAGAAGGGTAATCCCTTCGGAAAGGATGGATACCAAAATGAAAAAAAGATACTATATTGCTTATGGCAGCAACTTAAACATTCGGCAGATGAGGATGCGATGTCCTTCCGCACGGATCATCGGGACTTCTGAGATCCCGGATTATGAATTGCTTTTTAAAGGAAGCAAGACCGGCTCTTACCTGACGATTGAGCCAAAGAAAGGCAGCCGGGTTCCGGTTGCAGCGTGGGAAGTAAGTGCCGAGGATGAGCAGGCGCTGGATCGCTATGAGGGATTTCCCACTTTTTATTACAAGAAAGAAATGCTCCTTCCGATCAAGGGAATCCGAAGCGGAAAAATCCGGCGGCGGGATACATTCGTGTACATCATGCACGAGGACAGACCCTTTGGGGTACCGAGCAATTTTTATATGCAAACGTGTCTAAGTGGATATAAAAGTTTCCGGTTCGATCCTCAATTCCTGAAAGATGCCTATATGAGAAGCCGTGAGGTGGAAGGATGATCGGATCAAAAAGATGGACAAAGCATAGTTGGTGCAGAGGCCGGGGGTCTTATAGTCTGCGTGGAGAATTAAAATTTTCGATCAAGAAAAATAAGAGATATTTTAACCGGCAGGTGCGCCGTTACACGAAAGACCTTCCGAATGGGAAAGCCTATCGGAAACTGGCTGGAGAAAAAGTATGGGATTATGTCGTGTAACAGGAGGAGAAGGGGTCATGAAAGAAACAAACGTTACTCAGATTAAAATTTGCCCACGATGCGGAAAGGTCTACCACGAGCCTCCTGCTCTTTCCAGAATAGATAATCAAACACTGATCTGCCCAGACTGTGGGACCAGAGAGGCGTTGGAGAGCATTGATGTGGATCGTCAGGAACAGGAAGAGATTCTAGCGATTATTCATCGGCAAAGGAGAGAAATTAACGATTGAATTTTGCTAAATATATTAAATTGAATGGGAGCCGCAAGGCTCCTATTTTTGTGCCGTGAATTGGAGGTGGGAGCGATGGCGCAGAGAGGCAGGAAGCCGAAGCCGACAGCACTAAAGATGCTGGAGGGGAATCCGGGCGGACGGCCGTTAAATACAAAAGAACCAAGGCCAGAGAAGAAGGCTCCACGCTGCCCTTCCTGGCTGGAAGATGAGGCGAAAAAAGAGTGGAAGCGTATGGCGAAAGTGCTGGAGAACATGGGGCTTCTGACAGAAATGGATATGGCGGCTTTTGCCGGGTACTGTCAGGCATATGCCCGTTGGAAGGAAGCAGAGGAATTCCTGACGCAGCACGGCTCTATGGTGCGGACGCCAAATGGTTATTTGCAGCAGGTGCCGCAGGTATCCATCGCCCAGACTAATATGAAGATTATGCTGAAATTTTGTGAGCAGTTCGGTCTGACGCCATCGGCCAGGACCAGGATTGTTGGCGGAGAGAACAGCGATGAGGAAGATGAAATGGAGAAACTGTTGGAAGGAGGCGGATGTTGATGGATTTTCAATACACACCTTCTCCCTTCAGGCTCTCTACTTCCCATTATGATGCGAAGCGGGCGGATCATGCGGTTGCCTTTATCCAGAACCTGAAACATACAAAAGGGAAATGGGATGGGAAACCATTTCTTCTGCTCCCGTGGCAGGAGCAGATTGTCCGGGATCTTTTTGGAATCGTAAAAGCCGATGGAAAGCGTCAATTTCGGAGTGCTTATATAGAGATACCAAAGAAGAACGGGAAGTCAGAACTGGCAGCGGCCATCGCACTGTATCTTCTCTATGGGGATGGAGAGGCAAGTGCAGAGGTATATGGCTGCGCCAATGACCGGAGTCAGGCGTCCATCGTTTTTGATGTGGCGAAGCGGATGGTGGAAAAATGTCCGGCGCTTTTAAAGCGGTCGAAGATTGCAGCGGCCACGAAGCGGATCGTCAATTACCGGAACGCCGGGTTCTATCAGGTGCTGTCCGCTGAAACAGGAACAAAACATGGCCTGAATATTTCCGGACTGGTTTTTGATGAGATCCATGCCCAGCCGAACCGGAAACTTTATGACGTTATGACCAAAGGCTCCGGTGACGCCCGTGAGCAGCCGCTGTTTTTTATCATTACCACGGCCGGGACGGATAAGGAAAGTATCTGTTATGAACTGCATACCAAGGCGCTGGATATCATGAACGGTCGGAAAGCAGACCACTCCTTTTATCCAGTGATCTATGGGCTGAGTGACGAGGATGACTGGAACGATGAGAAGAACTGGTATAAGGCGAACCCATCTCTGGGATACACCATCAGCATCGACCGTGTCCGGGACGCTTACCGGGAGGCTCTGGATAACCCAGCAGAGGAAAATGTATTTAAGCAGCTTCGCCTGAATATTTGGACAAACTCAGCGGTGGTGTGGATACCGGAGCATATCTACGACCGGGGTAATCAGAAGATTGATTACGCTTCACTCTTGGGACGGGACTGCTTTGCGGGGCTTGACCTTTCTTCCACCTCAGATATTACAGCGTTGGTGCTGGTCTTTCCTCCGAGGACGGAAGAGGAGAAATATATTGTCCTGCCTTTCTTCTGGTTGCCGGAGGAAACATTGGAACTGCGCTGCCGCCGGGATCATGTCCTCTATGATGTGTGGGAGCGGCAGGGGTACATCCTCACCACGGAAGGGAACGTGATCCATTACGGATTTATTGAACGGTTCATCGAGCAGCTGGGGGAGAAGTATCACATCATTGAAATTGCTTATGACCGATGGAATGCTACACAGATGGTGCAGAACTTAGAAGATATGGGATTTACCATGGTTCCCTTTGGACAGGGATTTAAAGATATGTCCCCACCATCAAAAGAACTGTACAAGCTGCTGATGGAAGGGAATATTATCCACGGCGGTAATCCGGTTCTCAAATGGATGGCCCAGAATGTGGTGATGCGGCAGGATCCGGCGGGCAATATTAAGCCGGATAAAGAAAAATCTGTGGAAAAAATCGATGGGATAGTGGCATTAATTATGGGACTGGATCGCTGTATTCGTAGTTCACCGCCAAGCAGTGTTTATGATACAAGAGGCATTCTCTTTATTTAGAAAGGGGTATGAGTGTTATGGGAATCTTATCAAGTTTATTCCGGTCAAGGGATAAGCCGTCTGACCGGACATCCGGCAGCAGTTATAGTTTCTTTATGGGAGGAAGTACATCCGGAAAGCGGGTGAATGAGCGGACGGCCATGCAGATGACGGCGGTGTATTCCTGTGTAAGGATCCTGTCGGAGGCGGTGGCCAGTCTGCCCCTGCAATTTTACCGGTATACGGATGATGGCGGGAAAGAGAAGGCGGTAAATCATCCCCTCTATTTCCTGCTTCATGACGAGCCGAACCCGGAGATGACGTCTTTCGTATTCCGGGAGACACTGATGACGCATCTGCTTTTATGGGGCAATGCCTATGCCCAGATTATCCGGAACGGGAGGGGCGAGGTAATCGCCTTATATCCTTTAATGGCAGACCGGATGTATGTGGATCGGGACGATAAAGGGCAGCTGTATTATGAGTACACGTTGAGTTCTGATGACGCACCGACCATGAAAGGTTCTGTTGTGCGGCTTTCTCCTTATGAGGTGCTGCATATTCCGGGGCTGGGTTTTGACGGATTGGTGGGATATTCGCCGATCGCTATGGCAAAGAATGCGATCGGCATGGCCATGGCCTGTGAAGAATATGGGGCGAAATTTTTTGCCAATGGTGCTGCACCATCCGGGGTGTTGGAACATCCTGGAACCATTAAGGATCCCAGCCGGGTGCGGGAAAGCTGGCAGAGGACATTTGGGGGCTCCGGTAACGCCAATAAGGTGGCGGTATTGGAAGAAGGAATGAAATATACTCCGATCTCCATTTCGCCGGAGCAGGCACAGTTTTTGGAAACAAGAAAGTTTCAGCTGGATGAAATTGCCCGGATCTTCCGGGTGCCGCCCCACATGATTGGGGATCTGGAAAAATCCTCATTTAATAATATCGAGCAGCAGTCTATGGAATTTGTGAAATATACACTGGATCCCTGGGTGTCCCGGTGGGAACAGTCCATGGTGCGGTCTTTACTTTCCAGGGAAGAAAAAAAGCAGTATTTTATCAAGTTCAACGTGGACGGCCTGCTGCGTGGGGATTATCAGAGCCGGATGAACGGATATGCCACGGCAAGACAGAATGGATGGATGAGTGCCAATGACATCCGGGAATTGGAAAATCTGGACCGGATTCCGGCGGAGCAAGGAGGAGATTTGTATTTAATTAATGGAAATATGACAAAGTTGGAGGACGCTGGTCTGTTTGCAGCGGCTCCGGCAGGAAAGGAGGATCCGTCCAATGAAAAAGTTTTGGAAGTGGAAGAATCAGGCGGGAACACAGGAACGGACGCTGTTTCTGAACGGAACCATTGCGGAAGAGAGCTGGTATGACGATGAAGTCACACCGGCTCTTTTTAAAGAGGAGTTGATGGCAGGAAATGGAGATATTACGGTCTGGATCAACAGCCCCGGTGGTGACTGTGTGGCCGCAGCGCAGATCTATAACATGCTGATGGATTATCCCGGAAATGTGACCGTTAAAATCGATGGGATCGCGGCCAGTGCCGCTTCGGTGATTGCCATGGCAGGCACAAAAGTGCTGATCTCCCCGGTAGGCATGCTGATGATCCATAATCCGGCAACCCTTGCATGGGGAGATTCCGGGGAAATGCAAAAAGCCATTGAGATGCTGGGAAGTGTGAAGGATTCCATTATCAACGCTTATGAAATCAAGACCGGCCTGTCCCGTACAAAGTTATCCCACATGATGGATGCGGAGACCTGGATGGACGCCGGAAAAGCGGTGGAACTTGGTTTTGCCGATGGGATTCTTGCCAGGGCAGAACTGACGGAGGATGTGGAACCGATCACAATGTCCATGCTGTATTCCAAAGCTGCCGTAGTCAATTCCCTGATGGATAAGATTGCGGCGAAATGCATGACAAAACAGAAAACCGAACCTGCAGGCCGCAGCGTAGACAGTCTCTACGAGCGGCTTAATTTATTGAAAAATTAGGAGGACATGACGATGACGATTTTAGAATTGAGAGAAAAGAGGGCGAAGGCATGGGAGGCAGCGAAGGCTTTCCTGGATTCCCACAGGAATGAAAAAGGTGTGCTGTCTGCTGAGGATGACGCTGCCTACACCCGTATGGAACAGGAGATCACAGATCTGGGGAAAGAAATCGCCAGGCTGGAGCGGCAGGAAGCCTTTGAACGGGAACTGTCCCAGCCGGTGAATCAGCCCCTGACCGGACGTCCGGCATCCGGCGGCGCGGGAAAGGAAAAGACCGGGCGTGCTTCGGAGGAATACAAGGCCAATTTCTGGAATGCCATGCGCTCTAAGGTGCCGCTTCCCAGTGTGGTCAATGCTTTGGAGGAAGGGACGGATTCCGAGGGTGGTTATCTGGTGCCGGATGAGTATGAGCGTACCCTGGTGGAAGCCCTGGAAGAGGAAAACGTGTTCCGCCAGATGGCTAAAGTGATCCGCACTTCCAGCGGGGATCGGAAGATCCCGGTAGTGGCAACGAAGGGAACAGCGTCCTGGATCGATGAGGAAGGGGCGTATACGGAGAGCGATGATTCCTTTGGGCAAGTATCTATCGGTGCCTACAAGGTGGGTACCATGATCAAGGTATCTGAGGAACTTCTCAATGACAGCGTCTTTGACCTGGAATCTTATATCGCGAAGGAATTTGCCCGCCGGATCGGGGCGAAAGAGGAAGAGGCGTTTTTTACCGGAGACGGTTCCGGGAAGCCTTTGGGTGTCCTTGCAGCTACCGGTGGTGCCGAGACCGGGGTGACCGCCGCATCTTCTACGGCGGTGACAGCAGATGAACTGATGGATCTGTTCTATTCCCTGAAATCTCCGTATCGGAAGAAGGCAGTGTGGGTGTTGAACGATTCTACGATCAAGGCCGTTCGGAAACTGAAGGATTCTACCGGACAGTATCTGTGGCAGCCTTCCCTTGTGGCCGGAACGCCGGATACCCTCCTTGGCAGGCCGGTGAAGACCTCCGCCTACATGCCGGTGATTGCGGCGGGGGCAAAGACCATTGCCTTCGGTGATTTCAGCTATTACTGGATTGCGGACCGGCAGGGACGCTCCTTTAAGCGCTTGAATGAATTGTACGCCGCCAACGGTCAGGTAGGCTTTCTTGGATCCCAGAGGGTGGACGGTAAGCTGGTGCTTTCCGAGGCCGTGAAGGTGCTGGCGCAGAAAGCTGGTTCCTGATGGATTGATGTGAGAAAAGGACGGCATCCCCTTGTGTGGGGATGCTGCTGGTAAGGAAGGAGGGCAGGAAGGATGCTGGTGACGCTGGAAGAAATGAAAAATTACCTCCGGGTGGATGACAATGAAGACGATGGGCTGATCACTACGCTTTTGGCGTCAGCGGAACGGATGTGTATGGATATCCTGCGGATCGATGAAGAAAGCGGTCTGCAGGAAGTGGAGAATGGGAAACCGGCGGTGATGTATACGGTGGCTTATCTGTATGAACACCGGGAGGAAGCTGACCACCATGCCCTGGTCCTGACACTGCGCTCCCTGCTCTTTGGAAGCCGGAAGGAGGCGTTCTGATGGAGATTTCCCTTCTGAATGTAAAAGTGACCTTCCAGAAAAACTCCGTAGTTGCGGACAATATTGGAAACCGTAGGAATGTCTGGGAGGATTATCATACCTGCCATGCCACGGTCAGTGGTGAGGGCGGGAATGAAAAGGCTGCCGCCGGATTAACGGTTGTGGATTCTGACATTGCTTTTACCATCCGTTTTTGTAAACGGGCGGCGGAGGTAACGGCGGACGGTTTCCGTATCCTGTTTGGCGGGGAGATCTACAATATCGTGGCCGTGGATCACATGAACTATAGGAGGAAAGCGCTGAAGTTCCGGTGTGAGAAAGCGAGGCGGTAAACATGGGACAGAATGTACAGATCGGGGACCTGGCAGACGCCATTATGGAGACTTTGGAGGAATATGCGGATCTGGCTGCAGATAATGTGAAACAGGCAGTAAAAGACGCCGGGGAGACAATAAAGAAAGAGATCTGTGCCAATGCTCCGAAGGATACCGGGGATTATGCGAAAAGCTGGGCGGTGAAGAAATCTAAAGAGACTTCCAACAGTATAACGATGACGGTCTATTCCCGGAATCGTTACTACCTGGCCCATTTGCTGGAATTTGGCCATGCTAAACGAAATGGAGGCCGGGTCGCTGGAAAGAGTCATATTGCTCCGGCAGAAGAAAAGGGAATCCAACAGTTGGAAGAAGAGATTGAAAGGAGTCTTAGGAATGGATAGGTTGCTATCAATTTTAAACGATATAGGGGTTCCTTATGCTTATGACCATTTTGCAGAAGGGGAAGCACCGGATCCGCCTTTCCTCTGTTATCTGCTTCCGGGGAGCGATAACTTTTCCGCAGACGGGAAGGTGTACCGAAAGTTTACGGAAGTTCGGCTGGAACTGTATACGGATTTTAAAGACTCTGAAGCGGAGCAGAACGTGGAAGATGTTCTGGACGCAGCGGGGATTTTTTATAACAAGTCGGAAACCTGGATTGACAGCGAGAAGCTGTATGAAGTTCTGTATGCTTTTGAAATGCCGACAGACGGAGATAGTGCTGGGAAAACCGGGAATGAAATGAAGGAGGCTGAAAATGTCTACGAAGAAAAATAAAGTCAAATTTAATATCTGCAACGTGCATTACGCACTGATTACGGTGGACGATGACGGGGAGGTGACCTTTGGGACACCTGTGGCTATGCCGGGTGCGGTATCTTTGTCCTTGGAACCCAACGGCGAGCCGTCCAATTTTTACGCGGATGGGTATGCCTATTATACGATCTCCAACAACATGGGCTATGAGGGAGATTTGGAACTGGCCATGGTGCCGGAGAGCTTCCGTACCGATGTGCTGAAGGAGTCTCTGGATGACAACAGTGTGCTGGTGGAGAGCGCCAATGTGGAGACGGCGAACTTCGCCCTGCTCTTTGAATTTGACGGGGATGTGAAGAAGATTCGCCATGTGCTTTACAACTGTTCGGCAGCAAGGCCGAACATCGAGTCCACCACCAATGAAGAGGAGATCGAGGTACAGACGGAAACGCTGGCCATCACGGCGGCTCCTCTGGCTAACGGCTATGTGAAGGCACGTACCGGGGACAGCACCACGGATACGGTCTACACCGGCTGGTATACATCTGTGTATATGCCGACGGTGACAGATCCGGAGACATCCGGGGTACAGCAGTCCAGCCTGCGGGAAATGGAAGAGGATGAAATCGGAGGGGAGACATTATGAGTATGAAGAAAAATATCACGATTGATGGTCAGGAGGTCGCTTTTAAGGCCTCCGCCGCCATCCCCCGGATTTACCGGATGCGGTTCCACCGGGATATCTACAAAGACCTGCGGGATCTGGAAAAAGGGATCGACAAGAATGACCCGGAGAATTCCAATCTGGATCTGTTCTCTTTGGAAATGTTTGAGAATATCGCCTATGTGATGGCGAAGCATGCCGACCCTTCCATCCCGGATACGCCGGAGGAATGGCTGGACAGCTTTAACACTTTCTCCATCTATCAGGTGCTGCCTCAGATCATAGAGCTTTGGGGGTTGAATACACAGACAGATGTGCAGGCTAAAAAAAACTTCGCCCGACTGACCGGGAAATGACAACGCCCCTGTTCCTCCTGCGGTGCGTGCAGCTGGGGCTGTCCATCCGGGATCTGGATCTTTTGACTATCGGGATGGTGAACGATATGTATGTGGAGAGCCGGAATGACGAGCATAAATATGCGGTGGTGGCAACGCAGGAGGATTTCGATAGATTTTGAGCCATTGAATGATCAGTCTTTTCTTGGTATAATCTTAGCTGGGAAAAGGCTGATTTTTCAGAGAAAAGACAGATGGTAGGGAGAAAAAGATGGAAAAAATAGAGGCTATTGAACTTTCTGCTTTAAAGTTATTGCAGCAAAATCTTTCGGATGCCAAGACAATAATTAATGAGGAATACCCATTTCAGAAGATTACTGCACAAGGAAGAAATTATTCGGATAAAGAAAAGATGGAACAATTTATAAGGGACGGCTTCATTGACAGGTATAGCGGGAAAAAGCTGGTAAATCCTGGTATATTGAAAGTTCTATCTCACTATATGCCTGAGACATTTCCATATCATTCACATTGGAAAATGGAGGAATGTCATAATGCTTATTGGGAATTTGTACCCACAGTGGATCATATTTATCCGGTAGCGCTCGGCGGAGCGGATTCAATGGAAAATTGGGCGACGACATCCATGCTTCATAACTCGATTAAAAGCAACTGGACTCTGGAACAGCTGGAATGGAAACTTTATGACGCCGGAGATTATTCACAGTATGATGGATTGACGGGATTGTTTATTAAGCTGATTCAAGCCGATGAAGAGTTATTAAGGGATTCATATATCAAGCGGTGGTATAAATTATCGGTAGATTGTGATAAGGCATAGCAAAAATTAAATTTATGATCGGTTAATATGAATCGAAAAATATATGCAGCATCGATTGGAGAAATCTGATTGGTGCTTTTTATGCTCGGAGAAGATCCGGGCATTTTTTATGTTCATTTTCAGGAGGTGGTGACACATGGCGGGCCGGATCAAGGGCATTACGGTAGAGATCGGCGGCGATACCAGCGGGCTGGAAAAGTCGCTGAGCGCGGTGAACAATTCCATAAAGAAGACCCAGAGCCAGCTTCGGGATGTGAATAACCTTCTGAAACTGGATCCGTCCAATACCATCCTTCTGGCGCAGAAGCAGGAGCTTCTGCAATCTGCGATTGGAGATACGGAAAAGAAGCTGGAAGCCTTGGAACAGGCCCAGGAAGATGTGGCGAAAGCTTTTGAGCGGGGCAACTTAGGGAAAGACCAGTACATGGCATTCCAACGGGAGGTTGAGGAAACCCGTGGTGCGCTGAACCGGTATAAGGCAGATCTTTCCGGCCTGCAGTCAGAGCAGGAGCGGCTGGCTTCTAATACGGAACGTCTGAATAAGCTGTTTGCGGCGACTGGATCCAGTGTGGATGATTACGTAGACGTGCTGGGGAGCCGTTTGGTGACGGCGATCCGGAACGGGACGGCTTCTTCTGACCAGCTGAAAACCGCTGTGGAGAGGATTGGGAAAGCGGTCACTGGCGGGAAGGCGGATATCAAACAGCTGACCGCCGCCCTGGACACGGTGGATGACGGGCAGGCCGTGCGAAACCTGATCAACGATCTGAATGATGTGGGTGACGCGGCCCAGGACGCTGCGGATGACATCGAGGAGATTGCCCAAGCCACCAAGGGTGCGGTCCTGATGGAAGCTGCCGACCAATTATCCGTGGTTGGGGATAAGATCCAGGATGTGGGCGATAAGGCAGTATCCGCTTATGCGGAGACAGAGACGGCGGTTTCCAAAGTGAACGCCTACTTCGGGGAGACCGGGGAGGCGGCGGAAGCCAGCGCGGAGATTGTAAAAAATGTGTATGGATCCGGTGTGGGCCAGAGCATGGACGCCGTGGCGGAAGCGGTCATCATGGTCAAGAAAAACCTGGGTGATCTGGGGGATACGGATCTGACCAACCTGACGAAGCAGGCGCTGACGCTGGAAGAATTATACGGGATTGACATGAATGAGACCCTCCGGGGCGTCAACTCTCTGATGAAGCAGTATGGCCTGACCGCCCAGGAAGCTATGGATTATATCGTCCGGGGTACCCAGAACGGTCTGGACAAGACCAATGAGTTGGGGGATAACCTGTCCGAGTATGCGGGGAAATTTGAGCAGGCGGGATATTCCGCTTCGGAGTATTTCCAGCTTCTGCAGAACGGCCTGCAGGGCGGGGCGTACAACCTGGATAAGGTCAATGACGCCATCAATGAGGTGACTACTCGTCTGGCGGACGGGACCATCGGGGATTCCATAGACCTGTATTCCCAGAAGACCCAGTCTTTGTTCCTGGCATGGCAGAACGGGGAGGCTACCCAGAAGCAGGTAATCGATTCCATTGTGGCGGATATCGCAAACTGCACCAACGAACAGCAGGCCCTGAATATGGCGGCGGAAGCCTTTGGCACCATGGCCGAGGACGGGAACCTGAAATTCATTACTTCCCTGACTTCGGTTGGGGAGACTTATGACAGCGTGGCCGGATCTGCGGAAAATCTAAGTCACAACCACCACTTCAAGTGGTGGTTTGGATTGGCCCTCATAAGGGCCAGTTACATGCTCGCCCCAAAGGGCGGGTATCGCAAGCGTTGTTACTAGTCCGC
>NZ_NFLI01000001.1 GCF_002160825.1 Lachnoclostridium sp. An131 | reverse complement strand
AGCTACCGGAAATCTGCCGGAGTAAAACAAAAACAACAAATGTTGTGTAAACCGTCCGCCGGTAACGGCGGTCATAAAATGAGTCGGTACTCATGGTTTACCGTATACTCCCGTCCTGCCACTGCCGTCTGACCGGAACGCCCTGACAAAAAAAGCACCCAAAAATTAACCTTATAGCGCGAAAGGCGCCGTACCTACGGTTAATTTCTGAATGCCGCAATAGCTTGTGATATCCGGTGATATCCAGCCGGCAGATATCTATTCTTTCATGTCCGGGTGATATGGTACCATATCCTCTGAAGGGTGTCAACCCCCGGCTTTGCCGCCAGCTCTTTCCTCTCCGGCTTTTCTCATCCCCGCTTCGCTGTTTTACCCCCGTCTGCCTGCCAGGCCGCCGCCAGCTCTGTCAGCGTACGGTAAAATTCCGGGAACTCCTTATCCAGCCGGACAATTTTTCCTTCCCTGCTCAAAAAGCAATGCTCCGAATGTCCCTCTGCCGCCAGCTCTCCGCCGGTTTTCTCCATCCGGTACCCCAGCTTCAGCTTCACTCCCTTAAACTCTTCCACATGAACAGAAATCAGCACCTCGTCAGAGAACGTTGTGCTGTGCTTGTATCTGCACTCCACCGCAGTCACCGGAGAGATCACTCCCAGCTCCTCCAGCCTCGCATAATTCCAGCCTATCTGATCCAGAAACTCAATTCTGGCTTCCTCCATCCACCGGATATAGTTGGAATGATGGGTAATGCCCATCCGATCCGTCTCATAATACTGGACAATGTGCTTATACGGTTTCATATTCTGCATTCCTCCTGCTATCGCTTAAATGATACTGCACAGGCGGGCTGCCCTTGGCAGCCCGCCCCTGGCCTCCTGTACATTACACATGTGTATCCCCAAAGTCATACCGCAGCACAGCGCAGTTCTCTACTCCAAAGGCCGCATACTCTTCATTGGTCATCTCATAGAAATACGAATGCACAACTCTGGAAATACCGTTATGCGCCACCAGAATATAGGTTTTCTCCTCGGATTCCTCCCTGAGCTCGTCCAGAAGATTGTAGATTCTCTGGGCCAGCTGCAGCATGGACTCTCCGCCTCCGTACCGGCAGCAGAAATCTGCCTTCGCCTTCTGGAACTCCCTTCCATCCCGGGGCGTAGATTCCCATTTCCCAAAATTCTGCTCCTTCAGGCGCGGCTCCATCCGCGCCGGGATTCCTGTCATCTCAGAAATATGCCGGGCTGTCTCCGCAGCGCGGACAAGAGGGGAATACAGGATCTCGTCCGCCCTGATTCCCTCTTCCAGTATCCTCTTTCCTGTATCAACAGCCTGCTGATGGCCCAGCTCCGTAAGCTCTATGTCTGTGGCGCCGCAGATCTTATTTTCCACATTCCACACCGTCTGACCGTGGCGGACAAAATATACGTGTCCCATACCGCCCTATTTCACCTCAACCAGCTCAATGCGGAAGTTCAGCTCCTTGCCTGCCATCTCATGATTCGCGTCAAAGGTAATCGTAGTCTCATCCTTCGCTGCTACCTTCACCGGGAAAGGCTGTCCATACTGGTTGGACAGATATACCTGCTGCCCTGCTTCCAGCTCCTCAGAGCCCGGAAGCTGCGCAATCTCCAATGTGAAAATGGCATTCGGATCCGGCATGCCGTAAGCCTCCTCCGGCATCAGATGGACATCTACCACCTGTCCGACCTCCATATCCGCCACAGCCGCATCAAAGCCCCGGATCATCTGGCCTGCACCGCAGATGAACTCCAGCGGTTCCCCGCGGTCATAGGAAGAGTCAAACTGCGTTCCATCGTTAAACGTGCCCCTGTAATGCGTCCGGCAGGTCTTTCCTACGTTGCGCCCAGTCAGCGCCGGCCGTGCCCCACAGCCGCCTCCGCAGCTGTCGCCGCAGCCTCCGCCGCAGGAGTGTCCCTCCTCGTGTCCGCCGCAGCTATGTCCTTCCTCGTGATGATGATGGTCACAGTTGGCTCCAGAAGAAACCAGCTCCCCTCTCAGATAAGCTTCCACCGCCTGATCTGCGTCTCCTTCGGCTCCGGCGCACAGCTCCACGCCAGCCTGCTCAAGAGCAGCCTGGGCTCCGCCGCCGATGCCGCCGCAGATGAGTACATCCACGGACCTGTCTGCCAGAAGTCCTGCCAGCGCTCCATGGCCGACGCCATTCGAGCCAATCACCTCGCTGGAGACTACCTTTCCACCCTCCACCTCATATACCTTGAAAAATTCTGTTTTTCCAAAGTGCTGAAAAATATTTCCGTCATCATAGGTTACTGCTATTTTCATTCCTGAAGTCCTCCGTTTTTCTTCCACATATTTTCTATTCTGTACCATATTACATCAATATGCTTTTTATTTCAAACACCAGTATATCCTGCCGTCCGCATAATCGCAATGCTTTCAGCGTCATGTTTTCATTTTCCGCCTGTTATCCCGGCAATTCAAAAATCACAATTCTTTCCCTGGAGTCCTCCCCCGGGAACAAATCTCCACAGTCAATCTCATCCAGAAATGCCAGCTCATCCACCGTCATCAGATAGGATATATATTCATCTGAAGGATAATAAAAGAACATCAAAAGCTCTCTGGGCGCCTCATACCAGGATTCCTGAATCCGGGCAAGAGCCTTCTGAAGAATCTCCACAGAAAAGGGATTGAAAAAATAGATCCGGTCCACATGCTCCGGCACCGGAAAGGCTTCCGCATTGGCCAGCTGAAAGGCTGTCCGGGCTGCCGAAACAGCGCTTTTCTGATTTTCTTCTGCTTTTTCAAAAATCCGTTCGTCGTACTCGACTCCGATAGTACGGCACCTGGTCTGCCAGGCCAGAAAAAAGTCCACCCGCCCCTTGCCGCAGCCGTAATCCAGAAGGGTGTTGCCTTTCCGGATATAGCCCGCATTTGCCAAACGCTCCAGCACAGGATACGGCGTGGGCTCATAGGGAAAACGGTACTGATCGGAATGGGAATCATCACGGCCTGTGGTTTTGATATGAAGAAGCCTGTCGTATTTCTCTTCTGTCGTCTGCATATCCTACAGCTCCTGATAAATGGTTTTCCCGCTGCGGAATTCCGACCTCATAAGGGAAGCCTTTGTAACCATCATGTCTGCCTTCGGAAGATGAACCTGATAAGGCTTCTTTGCGGAAACCTTCCGAATCAATGTAATATGGGGAACAAATTTGTCATTTTCAAAGGGAATCCCTTCTTCTTTCAAGGCTGCCCGCAGCTCTTTCACATAGGCGTTTAGCTTCTGGTTCCCCTTGACACCGGCCCAGAGGATATTTCCAAAATTTCCTTTTTCAGAAAGAGCCAGCCGGAACTTAGGACACGGAACCCGTTCCAGCACCTGTTTGATTTTCTTCGGATCATCATATTCCCCGATGAATGCCAGAGTCATATGCAGATTCGCCGCCGGAACATAGTTTCCCTCCACTCCCTGCTTTTTCAAATCGTGCATGCAGGCGACCAGCGCCTTCTGCATTTCCGCCGAAAGGGGAATCGCAATAAACAGTCTCATTGTCTATACCTTCCTTTGTCTTATCCCATTTCCCGCTTGATCCATTTCATGATGACTTCATCCACCAGATACGTCTGCTCACCCTCCGTAAGCTCCCGGCCTTTCGGGATTCTGTGCCATTTCTCCAGGCAGCTCCTGCAGCAGATTCCTGTGGCATGCTGGGCCACAAAGACCGGATGGCCCCGCATGGGCGTCTGCTTTCCGTCATTTGCAGGCTCAGCCAGAGCGAGACGTGTCCGGATAAAATCACAGGCATGGCTGCGGATCGTGTCCATGCCCTTTTCTCTCACATAGGCTTTATCGTTGGCTTTCAGATGAAAACTGCTCCGAAACTTTGACTGAGCAAGGCGCGCAAACAGATCGCCGCTGTACGCTCCCGGCTCTTCTTCTGTCCGCATGGGCTGCAGGCTGTTTTTATAAACGATCAGCTTCGGTTTTTTACGGGAAATGCTTTCTTCGGAAGAATGCTTTTCTGCCTCTTCTTCCGTATTTTCCTCCTGAAGGCGTCTGGCCAGCTTCGTGTTCCGGGAATCTGTAGTCACGTTTTTGATGGCGTAATATACGGCCCGTTTCTCACCAATCAGTACCAGAATCTTCTTTGCCCGGGTCACGCCGGTGTAGAGAAGATTTCTCTGAAGCATGACAAAATGGCTCATGGTAAAGGGCATGACCACGATGGGATACTCGCTTCCCTGGGCCTTATGTATGGTCGTGGCATAAGCCAGCGTCAACTCGTCCAGCTCGCTGACATCATAGACGACTGCCCTCCCATCGAAATCCACAGTCAGCTCCCGCTCTTCCATGTCTACCTTTGAAACAACGCCGATATCTCCGTTAAACACTTCCTTGTCGTAATCGTTGCGTATCTGCATGACCTTGTCCCGGAGACGGTACTGGGTCCCGCCCCGCCGCAGAAACACATTCGAAGGATTCATGGCTTCCTGCAGCACCTGGTTCAGATTCGCCGCCCCGCAGATACCTCTCTGCATCGGCGTCAGCACCTGGATGTCCTGCAGAGCGTCCACATGATAATACTGAGGAAGATTCTTTGTGCAATAGCGCACCAGCGTCTCCACCACTTCCTCATTGGTATCTTTGGACGCGAAAAAGAAGTCCGCGTCCTTTCCTCCCCGCATATCTATGGCTTCTCCCCGGTTAATCCGGCGGGCGTTCATGATAATCCTGCTTCCCTGGGCCTGACGGAAGATCCGCGTCAGCCTCACCACCGGAATCCGCCCGGAGGCTATGATATCCTTCAGCGCATTTCCCGCTCCCACGCTTGGCAGCTGGTCCGTATCTCCCACCAGAATCAGTGTCATCTGGTCAGGAAGGGCTTTCAGAAGATTGTACATGAGCATCACATCTACCATGGAGCACTCATCCAGAATCAGCACGTCGCCTTCCAAGGGATGTTCCTCGTTTTTCTGATACCCTTCCGGGGGCTTGTATTCCAGAAGCCGGTGAATGGTCTTTGCTTCCATGCCTGCGGCCTCGGACATCCGTTTCGCCGCCCGTCCGGTGGGCGCCGCCAACAGAACCCGGCAGCCCGCCATCTGATAGGCGGAAATGATGCCTTTCACCGTGGTGGTCTTTCCTGTTCCCGGCCCTCCGGTCAGCACCATGACTTTTGAGGAAACGGCTGTCCGAATCGCCTCCAGCTGTATCTCGTCATAGGAAATCCGGGAGCGCTCCCCAATCTGCTCCAGGATCTTATCGGCATCCAGCCGAATCCCGCGCTCTGCCAGGAGCAGGCGGACCAGCCTTCTGGCGCAGCCTGTCTCAGAAAAATAGAAGGGCGGCAGATAAATGGCCTCTTCATCCTGAATCACATCTTTGGTCCGCAGCATCTCATCCAGCGTCATTTCCAGTTCCGGCGCTTCTACCTCCAGAAGCTCCTCCGCTTTGCCAATCAGCTGTTCCCGGACCGCGTAGCAGTGTCCCTCCTCGGAGAGCTTGTTTAAAGTGTAAAGAATTCCGCTCCGCAGCCGGACAAATTTCTCTTTCCCGATTCCCAGCTTTTCCGCAATCTGGTCGGCTGTCTTGAAGCCGATACCCCAGATATCATCCGCCAGCCGGTAGGGATTATCCTGGACAATGCTGATGCTGTCGCTGCCGTAGGTCTTGAAAATCCTTGTGGCATGGGCGGTGCTGACCTCATGGCTCTGGAGGAAGAGCATGATATTTTTAACTTCCTTCTGCTCCTGCCAGCTCTTCTTGATGCGCTCCACCCGGATCTTCCCGATTCCCTCCACCTCCAGCAGAGAATCCGGATGCTCCTCTATCACGTCCAGCGTGTCCTTGCCGAATTTCTGAACAATGCGCTTTGCAAACTTGGGTCCCACGCCCTTCACCAGTCCGGAACCCAGGTATTTCTCGATGCCGTAGACGGTGGCCGGAAGGGTTTCCTCAAACTTCTCTACCGAGAACTGGCGGCCATATTTTGCGTCTACTTTCCAGAAGCCTTCCAGCGAAAGGACAGAGCCCACGTGGGTGTCGGGCATGGTTCCGACGACAGTGACCAGGTCGGTATAGCCTTTGGCGGCGGCTTTGAGGACGGTGTAACCGTTTTGTGGATTTTGGTAGGTGATGCGTTCGATGACGCAGCGGAGGTGATCCATGGGTGCTCCTTTGTTAACTAAAACTTATCTGGCCAGATTTTTGAAATGAGTCCACACAACTCTGACGTTCTTTTATCAATCTCACTTTCATTCCACTCAGTCTTCCCCTGGTCATAGTTATCTACTAACTTTTTTGTAATAAGTAATGATGTATACTTTCTATAACCTGGCTTTTTATCGCCTTCCCCTTCAATTTTTTTCTCATAAGTATTGTTTTTTACAGAAGCATTTAAATTTTGTGATAAAAGTGTCATATTACCGAGAGATTCTATATGCTGTTTTCTAATTTTCTGTCCGTCATCAGTTGTCAAATCAATTTTTGTTCCGTCATCAGCAATATACTCCGTACCATCTGATTTGCGTAATGGAACACTAAGCCAATGTTTTTGCCAACTTTTGGGCATAATGTGTTCCAAAGTATATCTATATGCTAGTGAACTTATATCATATTTCTCATCCCGCCTTTTATAAAGTTCTATGATAAATAATAATAACTTGGCATTTTCTGGTTTGATGGATTGCAAATACCCCCTCAAATTCCCATTTCCAATTTGAGAATCTTTTTCTTTAAGTTCTCTTTGTATTTCATCCGACCCACATTTAATAAGATAGTCGCACTTTGTAGCATAATCTGATACCCCTTTAGAAGAAAGACGTCTTCTAATAATAAATGATTCTAGAATATGAAATTCTTTCTTTACCTTTGCCTCCCCAAGCTTATCTTTTTCAGATAATATTTTTAACACATATGGATAAAACATTTGCACTCCACATACCTCTAATATTAACAAAAGACGATTTACATAAACATTATATGAAAAAGTCATTGCATCATCTTCTTGTTTGTATTTATCTTGTAAATTAACAATTTTATCCCGAAAAATAATTGCATATGAATGAATTTGTTCTATGAGCAAAAGCAATTCTTCTTTATTCATTTTTTTCGTTTCTTCTTTATACACCTTCGCTAGATCAGAAAAAATATCCTCCTTCTTTCCCCATCTTACAAACGCAACACAATACAATAAAAAATCAAGATTAGTCCTTTGTTGATTACCAAACACTCTTACATCATCCCAAATATGTCTTTGCCCATCGGGATAAATATAAAACAATTTTTCCCATTTTTCTTCATATATTTGTATTACCCTTTTTTCTTCTTCTTCGTTTCCCTGACATAAATCCATGTACTTTTTGAAAAGATCATTCTTTATAATATCTGATACGCTTAAATGAACACCTGCACGATTTATTGTGTCAAAGATAGATTGCTCATTGTCATCATCTAAATCCATGGTAATAAGAACTATCATCTTCTTTCCATCGTTATACATAGAATTATGCAGTGCAATAATATCTTCGATTTTCATCTGCAATAAACGTTCTCTAAAATATTTATAACATTTTAAAATCAAGCTAGTTCGATCGTCGTTCATATCTATAGCATCCAGCTTATCACAATAAACCATATTCTTTTCTATAAAATTTTCTCTAATGATTGTCTCGTAGGCATTTCGATCTACTTTAGAATGCTGTATTTTTACATATGATTTTTTAAAAGGATCCGCAGCATTTATTTTATAGAACAAAAATGATTTTAATTCACTTTTACCATACTTATCCTCATCTTCATCATCACTGTACGGATCTATGCCAGATAATTTATCTCTATCTAACGTTAATGTGTCAAAAATTGCCTTTATATTTAGTTGTTGCGGCATTATCTAAATAAACCACTTATGATTCCTTCTTTCCTGCAACTTTATCACAAATAATGCAACCATTATAAAACTTGGCAATACATTTCTTGCAATGCTTACACTTTTTTTCGTCAATCTTCTCTGATACATACTTATTTGTGGTTCTGGCAGCCTTAGAAATAGCAACAAAATGCTTATTCATTGCTTCATATAATTCTTTCAATCTGTTCTTTGCCTTTTTGTCTACATAACGGGCAAATATCTTTTCCAAGCTTTCAATATAATCTGTTTCGGTTTTAGACCAGTTACAAATATATAAACTATAATCTTCCGGATTCTCCAACGCTTTCAATAACTCTTCTTCACAATAATCATGCTCTGAACCATGAAAATAAATGGAAATATTTTCAAAATTTCTCAGCTCATACGCAAGGATTACTGAAATATACCCATCTCTTAAACCATAAGGTGTCCCTTTCAATACATCGTATACTTCCTTAATACTAGTTTGTCCTTTCATGCATTTTTTAATATATTTGCCTATCTCATCAGAAACATACTGCCCTGCCACTTCTCCACTCGGTAATGTATTTAAAACCCCTACATTATCCTCACCATCGAAAAGCCCATTTTTTGACAAAACAGAACGGATAATCGAATGTTCCGGAGATAATAGGCTGCAATCTTCTAACATATTTTCTTTATTATTCATGATATATGAAAGAGCTTTTGATCTTGCCAGCCTAATTGCTCCCGTCACTGTATTCTTGTTGATCAAATCATTATTAACAATAATTGTTCTCGAAAAACTATTCATCATAATTGTTGAAGCAATTTCAGATATATCTTTGTCGCTTCGAGTCACATACTCTTGTCCATTTGATACCACTGCAATGTTGTTCATTTTAATATTTTTCCAGTTTTCAATGATATCGTGAAGAACGCTCTTTTGTTCGTTAAGATATAACTCTAGCTCTTTCTCTACTGTGGGATCATCTTTCTTTAACTCATCTCTTATAGAATAATAATATTTAATAGCTACATACCGCTTAACCTCATAAAGAATTTCCTCTTCATTTTGATTAATAACTAAAATAGCTCTATCTGGCAAATTATTTTCATTCAGATAGTCTGAAATTTCAAACTTCTTATCAAGTACAAAAGCAATCATTCCATCATAATACTTTGGAAGAAATCTCATTAATGTTCTTTTGGTAAGATCTGCCTTCAGCGCAAATATGGGCAAGAAAACACGGTTCATATGATAGTGCCAATTATAATCGTATGGATATATTACAAAATCCGAAAATTCTTCATTCAAAATAGAAACTGCTGTCTCATCTGTTATAAATGATAGCCTTTCGTCAATCATCGAATCAAAATCATAAATACTGCTGTCTAAAAAATCATAATATCCATATTGACGCATATATTTTATAATCTTTTTCTTTTCTAACTCTGTAATTGCATCTCTTACCAAATCTTTATTCGCATCAATAACATTTACTAATGTCTCCATATCTGGTGCCAGCGTTCCAGAATCATTTATAATATAAATGACTGCCATTGCTTTTAACACGCGGATTTCTAGACTCTTCTCTGAATTGCTCCCAAGCTTACTAATAGCCACTTGGTATTTCTTGTATGTTTCCCTTGCTTCACCACCTCTATATGAACATATATTTTCTTCAAAATAATCATATATTGCATCAAGTCCAATAAAATGAAACTCTTCTAAATCCATTTTTCCAAGTTGCGAAAATAATGAATATTCTTCGTCACTTGCCAAGTAAGTAAAAAATGTTCTTTCATTCTGGGCTACGCGCTTAGACAGCCTATCTAGTGCATATAATGTAATTGGGTGTAGCGGATATCCTCCTTCAAACGGATTTATTCCTTCGTTCTCCGGTGGTAATAAAAAACCTTTGAAGTCATATGCCTGAGTATAAAGCTCATTCAGTTGTTCCTGATATTTGCGCTTAAATCCATTCCATTTCTTTGTCTTTGGAATGATATGTGGAATTAATGATAAACATTGATCATACTTAATATTGATAGAAGTTGACTTAAATCTTCCTTCTATTTTTTTCCATTCATCACTAATGGATTTTTTCATTTTATCTGTATAAAGTGACAGCTGTTTATGAGATACTAGTATGAGATAATCATCAAAATCTGAGTGATCGCAAAATTCCGCCAAATCTTGCACATCTTTTACTTTAATGTTTTCTCCAGTATCTTCTATATATCTGCCAAACTCATCAAATACAAATATAATTCCTCTGTAATCCTCTGTAATTACTGAATTTGTGAGTGTAATGTTATCAATCATGTTACCCGCTTCACTTACAAATTCTGCACCATACGTCATAGCTCTAAAAACAATATTAAACTCTTTTTCAGATTTAGAATCATAATTTTCCAAACCATTTAGCAAATCTGCTTCACTGATTTTATTAGACTTATATATTTCTTTTAATCTTTTATTTGACTCGTCTCCTTGACTCCACTTATTTATCAATTTTAAAGCATCATCAAAATAACTTTTAAAGCATATATCTATATGATTTCTTTCCAATTCCTTTTTAAGTGAATATGTAATACATTTATCAAAATCGCCAAAATTGGCGTAAATCGGAACTACCAAATAAGGTTTTTCTTCGCTTATAAATCTCTTTATCTCTGACGCAAGCTCTTTGTCATATTTTGCAATTGCATTTAAAAATTCAACAATGCCTTTTCCATTAGTATTCACATGTCCTAACAGATCACTGAGTACTGTTAATAAATGCGATTTTCCAGTTCCATATGAACCATATAATATTCTTGAATGTACCTCTGCATTTCTATTGATGATTCCTAACAAATATTCTCGTAAAATCTCTGTTGTAGTTATATTTGGAATAAATTCGGCTAGTTTCTCATCATCTTTCATATCAAAACAAATATTAGCAGAGTACTTATATTGTTTCTTTTTCGTGACTAAACTTGTGTAATTCATCATTTACCGTTCCTTATCAACATAATATTTATCTACCAATCCAGCATAATCATAATCAATGAATTCGATAAAACGATTTCCAAAATTATTATTTAGATTGATATACTTTTTATTTTCTGCCTCTACAAGCAGTTCAAGCAATTTGGAATATTTCATGCCAAAATATTTTCCAATCTGTCTTTTTTCCTCCATTACTTTATCAATATTTATCTGTCTACCATTCGAGCTATCATCTACATTATCCATTGCTATTGCATAAATAAGAATTTCTAGCGGAACTTCCTTGCCTGTTAGACTCCTTTTTTCATATGCATTTTTCCCATTTTTCTTCAAAATTTGTAATGGTGCTAAGAACGGATATGTATCCTCATCCATAATGCTATTTTTATCAAACTTACTGTCACCAATATAAGTATTTTTTAAGCAGTTAAACTCTTTTTCAACCGCTGCCTTCTTAACTTTCATCCCATTCACAGACAAAAACAAATGAAATCCATCTACAAATGCCTCTTTGGTAATCGTATTCTGTTTCCACTCATTAAATAGCCAATACCATGCAGTTGCATTTTCTTCATTCAATGCTAAGTTTCTATGCATCAAGAGCAAAGAGCCTTGTCTCTGAAAATACAAGTCATGATGCAATATGCTGTAGTAAATCGGCTCAGGTACTAATCTTATCCCTCCCTGCTCTTTTTCTTCGTGCGTAAGCATCATTGCATTAGACCAATATCTAAGCGCTCTGATCATTACACGCCCTAATCCAATATTATCAATAGCCTCCTGTTCACTACTTGGAGTAAAAATCATGGCATCTTCTTCTATTGCCTGAATGATTTTTGTGCCCCATCCACTTCTCATATAAAAACTACCGTGTTTATTTACTACCATCGATATTCTCCTCTATCTCAAAACTTGCAATATCTCCCAGATCACAATCCAAATACCGGCAAATACGTTCCAAAACGTCCATAGATACCTTTCCACCTTTTCCCATCTTCGCGATAGTTGTAGAACTTATATTCAGCTGCTCTGTTAGATCCTTTCTTTGTAATTTTTTATCAATTAAAATTTTCCATAGGCCATTATAAGATACCGCCATAATTAACACCTTTCATCTTTATTACAGATTATTTATTTGCAGTTTATAGTATACCATATCTACTTAAAAATCGCTAGTGCAATCTTTAGATGTATAAAGATTGATTTTAATATAATAAATTTTTTGCCTTTGATTCCATTCTCGTTGTCACCACAAGCAGTCAAAATTCTACCTTTTCCCATATGCTGTTTGGAACTGTGTTTTTAATAGCACAGACAATGTATTAACCCCCTCAATCAATCCGTTATTCTTTGCCCTGTCAATTCGGTGTTATCTCTGAGTACGACTCATAACATTTGAAGCAACATTTGAAACGCCTATGTCCATGTGATACCAGCCATCTCATCGATAATTTCATGATAAGAGGCCTCCTCCTTATTTTCAGAAATCAGCTTCACGATCGCTTCCAGCCAGTAAAATTTATAGCAATAAGAAGGGCTCTGCATCATCCGCGAAAAGCCTTCCATATCCAGCGTATCGTGATATTCTTCTCCTACCTCCAACAGGTATCCGACCTTCTGAGGATCATATTCAGCCATTTTTCAGCACCTCTTCCCGCTCTGACATCTCCTGTCACCCAGCGTTCTTTTATCTTCAGTTCCGGCACGCTCTCCAGCAGCTCTTCAGCCGTCTCTTCTGTCATATCTGTAAAATACCGCCCGTTCCGCTCTCCTTCAAAATCACCGTATTTGAAAGAGACATACAGGATGCCACCCGGCTTCAATGCCCTGTACATTTTCCTGAAAACTTCCGGAAGCTCCTCCCGTCTCAGATGAAGTATAGAAGCGCAGGCCCAGATTCCATCATACTTTTCCGCCTCCTCCAGTTCCTGAAACAGCATCTGTTTCACCGGGATTCCCGTGTATACGCTGGCCAGCCGGCACAGCTCGTCAGAGCCGTCGGCCGCCTCCACCCGGAATCCTCTCTCCAGAAAATCTTTCGTATCCCTTCCGGAACCGCAGCCGAAGTCCAGAATCAGCGCTCCCTCCGGCAGATGAGACAGAAAGCGGTTCTGAATCCCGGAAAAATCCACGCCAGACGTTCCTTCTGCGAATTCCCGGGCGTTTCTGTTGTAATAATCCAATGTTTCCTGCATTGACATACACCCTCTTCTGGTATTTTGTTCTCCCCGCTTATTCCGTACCTTTTAAACGGTCTCTTTCCCTGAATTATACCAAATCTGCTTTGTTTCTTCCACCTTTTCCCTCCGTCTTTTCCCTTCCACGAGGTCTCCGCCAGATATTTATTTCCTCCACAATCACTCCCCAGTATCCTCGGAATTTCCATATTGACAACCCACCCCCGCCGCAATATATTTTTATAGGATAATCATAGCGGCGTTCGCCAAATGGCTGCGTAAACGCATCCGCTTGGCTCGCTGCCCGCGGAAATAAACATCGAGGGAGTTACAGAAGAAAAATGGAACGCACACTTTCAGAATCCCGGTTCTTCGGCCAGGAGAAAATATCAAAAATATTATTCAAAATCGCGCCGCCTGTTATGCTGGCACAGCTCATTCAGGCGCTCTATAATATCGTGGACAGTCTGTTCGTAGGCCGCTACGCCGAATCGGGCCTGACGGCCCTCTCCATCATCTACCCGCTCCAGCTTCTGATGATCGCTCTGGCAGTGGGAACCGGCGTAGGCATCAATACGGCCATGGCTGCCCGCTTTGGCCTGGGAAAAACGGAGGAAGCGGATGAGTTCGCGGGCGTAGGCACGCCGCTGGCGGTGGGAATGTGGGCTGTCTTTGCCCTTGCCTGCTGGTTCTTCCTACCGGCTTATGCCAGAATGTCCACGAACTCCCCGGAGGTGATTCGGGATATCACCGCATACGGGCGCATCGTCTGCCTGTTCAGCTTCGGCCTGTTTCTGGAAAGCATCTGGACGAAGGTTCTGCAGGCCTCCGGCGACATGAAGACGCCGATGCTGGCCCAGATCGCGGGAGCCCTGACCAATATAGTCTTCGACCCGCTGCTGATCTTCGGCATGTTCGGCCTGCCGGAGCTTGGCATCTCGGGCGCTGCCATCGCCACGGTGGCAGGACAGATCGTGGCGGCTCTTATCGTGATGAAAAAGGGCTTCCGGAAATCGCCCGCCCGGCATCGCTATCCCCGGCGCGTCCGGGAGATCTTCCTTCTGGGCATTCCGAATATTCTCATGCAGTCGGCCTATACCTTTTACATCCTGGGCCTGAACCTGATTCTGTCCGGTTTCTCTGATCAGGCGGTGACTGCCCTCGGCCTCTACTATAAATGGCAGACCTTTTTCTTCATCCCGCTGGGCGCCATGCAGACCTGCATTGTGCCGGTCATCAGCTTTAACTACGCGGCCAGGAACATCAGCCGCTGCAAAAAGACTCTGACCACCGCCGTCTTGTTTGGAGCGGCTCTGATGCTTGTGGGCGTTCTCTGCTTTGAGACGGTTCCCGGGCCCATGCTGAGAGTCTTTACCTCTGATGAACGGGTCGTGGAAATCGGACAGCTTGGGTTCCATTTTATCGGACTGAGCTTTGTCCCCATGGTCACGTCTCTTACCTTCCCTGTTTTCTTTCAGGCAGTAGGCCAGGGACTCAAAAGCTCGCTTCTGACCATTGTGCGCACAGTAGTGCTCTTTGTACCCCTGGGATTTCTGTTTTCCCGGTTTGGACTGACCTGGTTCTGGCTGACCTTCCCCTGCACGGAGATTCTAACCACGCTGCTGGGATTTATCTTTTATAAAGGCTTTCTGAAGCATCCCTATAAAAGGTACGCCGGAGCGCCCGCCTAGGGCGCTTCCCGCGCTTCTGTATTTCTGTATTTTTGTATTGCTACATTGCTATATTGTCATACTGCCGTATTATTGTATTATCCGTTGGATTCCTTCATGATCTCAAACAGGTTCTTCTTTACTCTGAGCAGCCCCTCCCGCTGCATTTTCCCAAGCTCCGCGGACAGGGCGCTCCGATCCACATTCAGATAGTCGGCCAGCTGCTGCCGGTTAAAGGGAATGGTAAAACTGCTGCTTCCGCTCCTGACAGCCTGATCCGACAGATAGGCCGTCAGCCGGCCGCGGATCGATTTGGAAGCCGTATGAAAAATCTTCCGGGACAGGTTCAGATTTTTCTGGGCGGAAAGGGCCAGCAAGTTTCGAATCAGCTTTCCGTGAAAGGCACAGGCATGGGTGCAGCTGCGGAGTACCCGGCTAACGTTCAGGAAAAGAATCTGCGACTCTTCCGCCGCTTCCACGTTTACCATCAGAGGCTCGCCTGGCGTGCAGGCATAGGTCTCGGCGAAAATCTGGCCCGGCAGGACGCTGTCCAGCACCGTGGTATTTCCCCAGATATCATCATGTTCGATCAGGACCTTTCCCTCCAGTACCACTCCCAGGGAAGCAGCCGCGTCACCGGCCCGGTAAATCATTTCCCCTTTTTCATAGGTCTGCGCTTCCGCTGTCAGGCAGGAGAGCATCGTTTTCATCTCTTCCGGCTGTATGCCGCAGAACAGAGCTGTCCGGGACAGAAACTGATAATTCATCTTAAAATTTTCTCCTTTTTTGTTGTCTTAACAACAGATTTGTTGTTTTAAATCTACTATAGTATACCCGTAAAGTCAATCGACAGTCCGTATAAAAACATAGAGGAGGAAATCTTATATGAACCAGAATATGTTCTGCTATCAATGTCAGGAGACCGCCGGCTGCTCCGGCTGCACCAAAATGGGGGTGTGCGGCAAGACACCGGAGACTGCTGCTCTCCAGGATCTGCTTGTGTATACAACAAAAGGGCTTGCGGCTGCGGCGGTGCGGCTGCGTTCCGAAGGCACGGAAGTGCCTGCGCATATCAATGAGCTCATCACGCAGAATCTCTTTACCACCATTACCAATGTAAATTTTGATTCGGAGGCCATAAAGGCGCGCATCCGGGAGACGCTTGACGCCCGGCGCGGCATAACCGCACAGATAAAGGATACGGCTGGTCTTCCGGAAGCTGCCCTCTGGGACGGAAATGAGGAAGAGTTTCCGGCTAAAGCGGCTCAGGTGGGCATTCTGTCTGAGGAAAATGAGGATATCCGCTCTCTGAAGGAGCTGATTACCTACGGTCTCAAAGGCCTGGCTGCCTATACCAGCCACGCGGCTGTCCTGCGCTATGACAGCCCCGGGATTCATGCCTTTCTTCAGAAAGCTCTGGCCGCCACGCTGGACGATCATCTGACAGCAGATGAGCTTACCGCTCTGGCTCTGGAAACCGGAAAATACGGCGTAGACGCCATGGCGCTGCTGGATAAGGCCAATACGGAAACCTACGGAAATCCGGAAATCACCAGTGTCAATATCGGCGTGAGACAGAATCCCGGTATTCTGATCTCCGGCCATGACCTGCGGGATCTGGAAATGCTGCTGGAACAGACTGAAGGCGCCGGCGTGGACGTATATACCCATTCTGAGATGCTTCCGGCCCATTACTATCCGGCTTTTAAAAAGTATCCCCATTTCGCCGGCAATTACGGAAATGCCTGGTGGCAGCAGAAAGAGGAATTTGAGTCCTTCCATGGCCCCATTCTCATGACCACCAACTGTATTGTGCCGCCAAAGGACAGCTATAAGGACCGCCTCTACACCACCGGCGCCGCAGGCTATCCCGGCTGTGCTCATATTTCCGAAGATAAGGACGGCTGGAAAGATTTCTCAGCTCTCATCGAACAGGCAAAACAGTGCCTGCCTCCCGCGCAGATCGAGCAGGGTACTGTCACCGGCGGCTTTGCCCACGCGCAGGTGCTTGCCCTGGCGGACAAAATCGTGGAAGCCGTAAAATCCGGCGCTGTCCGGAAATTTGTCGTGATGGCAGGCTGCGACGGCCGGGCGAAAAGCCGCAGCTACTACACGGATTTCGCGAAAGCGCTGCCAAAGGACACCATTATCCTCACTGCTGGCTGCGCCAAATACCGCTTCAACAAGCTGGACCTGGGCGATATCGGCGGCATTCCCCGGGTGCTGGACGCAGGCCAGTGCAACGACTCCTACTCTCTGGCAGTCACAGCCCTGAAACTGAAAGAGGTGTTCGGCCTGGATGATATCAATGACCTGCCCATCATCTACAACATTTCCTGGTATGAGCAGAAAGCTGTCATCGTGCTGCTGGCTCTTCTGTACCTGGGCGTGAAAAACATTCATCTCGGACCCACGCTTCCGGCCTTCTTAAGCCCCAATGTGGCAGACATACTGGTCAGTCAGTTCGGCATCGCGGGCATCGGCACAGTGGATGACGACATGAAACTGTTTTTCGGGGAGCAGGCGTAAACGCTGCGCGGACTGGCCTGCAGGCTGTGGCCGGACAGATCCCGGGCTGGCTTCAGCCTTCCTTCAATTTTCTTCCGGCAGCTGGCTGGCGTGGACAATTTCCCCGCCAGCCTTTTTCTGTCTTTTTTCCTGTCTCTCTTTGCCGTTTCTTTTTATACTTTTTTAAGATTCTGTTTATTGCCAAAACTCCTTCCACTTACTATAATTGACTTCGAATCATTTATTATCCGTTATGCTCTGTCTGACCGGCAGCGGCTGTGCGCTGCCGCCGGACACAGGGCAGCCAGAGCTAGTCGTCTGTCCTTACGCACAGATCAAAAGGGGGGGAACACCTGTTGAAACGCGCCATGACCGAAGAGGCCAAGACCGCCCGGGCCAGAGAAATTCTGAATACAGCAGAAAAGCTCTTCCTGGAATCCGGTTACCGGGATCTGAAAATGTCCGACATTGCAAAAGTAGCCGGGATCTCAAACGGGCTTCTTTTCGTCTATTTCAAAACGAAGGAAACCTTATTTCTGTGCCTTCTCTGGAGAGAATATGAAAAACGGCTTGACTTTCTGGAAGAACACGTAAGAAGAAAACAGCCGGAAAGCTTCTCCGATATTCAGGCTCTGCTGCTGGAAGAGCTGACCCTGCTTCTGGAAACCAATCCTCTGTACATCCGGCTTGAGGCGCTGCGCGCCGTCATTCTGGAACGGGGCGCGGATACAGACACTCTCTGCCGTATGAAAAAACGTCTCAGCGAACGCACCGACGCCTGGAGCCGGCAGCTGGAAGAGAGCGGAGTTTTGTCCCGGGAAGAGATTATGGATATCTACTGCATGGAGTCCGGGATCATCACCGGATGTTATCAGCAGAGCCTTGTCTCCGCGTCCGTGCAGAATTCCCTTCCCTCCACAGAGCTGTGCATGGTCCAGAGAGATTACCGCAGTGACATCCTGAACGGAATGAAATGCTATCTGGAAGGATACCGCAGACGGCGCATCCGGATGCAGCAGCGCTTCCGGATGCAGCAGCGCAAAGCACGCTGAGCAGGAAAACACCGGCAGGCCAGTGCCAATCACAGAATAAAAAGGAGACTTATCCATGCTTCAAATCATAGATGTCTGCAAGGAATACCGGACCGGAGGACTGGTTCAGAAGGCTCTGGACCACGTATCCTTAAATCTCCGGGATAATGAGTTTGTCGCCATCCTGGGGCCCAGCGGCTCCGGAAAGACGACGCTTTTGAATATCATCGGAGGCCTGGATCGTTATGATTCCGGCGATCTGGTTATCAACGGCATTTCCACGAAAAAATATAAGGACCGGGACTGGGATTCCTACCGGAATCACACGATCGGCTTCGTATTTCAGAGCTATAACCTGATCCCTCACCAGACGGTTCTGTCAAATGTCGAGCTGGCTCTCACTATCTCCGGAATCGGAAAGGCCGAGCGGCGCGAACGCGCCGTAAAGGCCCTGGAGCAGGTGGGCCTGGGAAATCAGCTCCATAAAAAGCCCAGCCAGATGTCCGGCGGTCAGATGCAGCGTGTGGCTATCGCCCGCGCACTGGTGAACGACCCGGATATCCTGCTGGCTGACGAGCCCACGGGGGCCCTGGACAGCGCTACCAGCGTGCAGGTCATGGATCTGCTCCAGGAGGTGGCGAAGGACCGCCTTGTGGTGATGGTTACCCACAATCCGGAGCTGGCTGAGCAGTATGCGACCCGCATCGTAAACTTAAGAGACGGCAGGATCCGTTCGGATTCCGATCCCTATGAGCCGGAAGGGACCGGCGCAGAGCAGGCGGTGCATAAAAACATGGGAAAGTCCTCCATGTCTCCTCTGACTGCCCTGTCCCTGAGCTTTAATAACCTGAAAACGAAAAAGGCCAGAACCATCCTGACCTCCTTCGCAGGCTCCATCGGCATCATCGGCATCGCCCTGATTCTTTCTCTCTCCAGCGGCGTAAATGCCTACATCAAGGACGTAGAGCGTGAAACACTTTCTGAATATCCCCTTGAAATTCAGAGCACTGGCTTTGATTTTTCTTCCATGCTCACGGAAGACACCGGTGGAAGCCGCACAGAAGCAGGTGAAGTCAACGTCATCAAAATGGTGACGGAGATGTTTTCCACCATGGATTCCAACGACCTGGCGTCTCTGAAGGGCTGGCTGGACAGCGGCGAGAGCGGCATCGAGCAGTATAGCAGCGCCGTGGAATATTCCTATGACGTTATGCCTCAGATTTACCGCCTGGAGGGCGACGGCATCCGCCAGGTCAATCCGGATAATTCCTTCGCCGCCCTGGGCCTTGGTTCTTCCATGAGCTCCAGCAGCATGATGTCCTCTATGATGGGGACAGACGTCTTTTACGAAATGCCGGACAATGAGGAGCTCTATATAGACCAGTACGAAGTAAAGGCCGGACGCTGGCCTGAAAATTACAATGAATGCGTGCTTGTCCTGACCTCTGGCGGAAGCATCAGCGATTTTATGCTGTACACGATGGGGCTGCGGGATTCTGTAGAGCTGGATGACATGATAGAGCAGTTCATCAACGAAGAAAATGTGACCACCCCTGACGATATCGGGACTTACGATTATGACGATATTTTGGGAATCACCTTCAAGCTGGTCAACAGCGCCGATTATTATGAATATGACAGCGAATATGACGTCTGGAGGGACAAAACAGATGATGACGCCTATATGCGCAGCCTGGTGGAAAACGGCGAGGACATTACTGTCGTCGGCATCGTGCAGCCAGCAGCGGACGCCAGCGGCCTGCTTCTGCAGACCGGCATCGCCTACCCGGCCTCCCTGACACAGCATGTGGCTGAAGTGGCTGCCGAGAGCGAGATCATGCAGAAGCAGCTGGCGGATCCCCACACGAACGTATTTACCAACGAGCCCTTTGGCGAGGAAAGCGGCGAAAGTGATTTCGATATGGAATCCCTCTTCAGTATCGATGAGGAGGCGCTGGAGGAGATGTTTTCCTTCGACGAAAGTAATCTGACGGACGGCCTCACCGACTCCCTCGACATGTCGGATATGGGGGATATGAATATGGACGATATCGACATGGGAGAGGTAGATCTCTCCGGCATGATCAATCCTGACGACCTGCAGCTGGATCTGCCGGCGTTTCCACAGCTCAATATAGCTGACCTGATAGGAAGCATCGATTTCCATGTATCCGAGGAAGCCGTAAACGCTCTGGTAAGCGGGCTTGTGGAGGGATATCAGGAATATGCCGCTTCGAACCCGGCTGCCGACTATTCGGATCTCGGTGATCATTTTCTGGCTTTCCTGCAGACAGATGAGGGAATGCAGATTCTGAATGACAACCTGCAGGCGATTCTGGATGCCAATGGGATCACCGCCCCGGACAGCGAGCAGATAGGGATACTGATAAACAGCCTTATGCTCGGATTTTCAGATTATCTGGCAAATCAGTATCCAGGCATCCCCGGCGCCCCGGATATCACAGATCCTGATATGCAGGCTTTATTCCAGGAATACCTGCAGACACCCGAAGCCCAGGCCATCATCACCGAATGGGTTAACGCTGCTTTCCCGACTGCCGGTGATTTCACCGTCACTCCGGAGCAGCTGGAAAAGCTGGCCGCCGACCTGGGGGCGGGCTATCAGGCCTACGCTGCCGAGCACCAGCTGGCAGACCCATCGAAGATGGGAGAATATTTCGCTGATTACATGAATACTGAGAAGGCTCAGGCCGTGCTCTCCCAGGGCGTCGCCTCCATGGTAGACGCCTCCGGCCTTCAGGAACAGCTGGCCGGCTCCATGCAAAGCTACATGACAGAGCTTATGGGATCCTTCTCCAGCTCCATGGGAGACGCGCTGAAGGACGGCATGGCTTCCGTGATGGAACAGGTGATGCAGCAGATCGCAGACAATATCCAGTCTGCCATGGAAGAAATGATAAACCAGCTCGGAGAAAACCTGGCCGACGCCTTCCAGATCGATCCGGACGACTTTGCAAATGCATTTTCCATGAATATGAACGCGGATGAGCTGGCGGAGCTGCTGCGCTCCATGAGCTCCGCCCAGGGCGCCACCTATGAAAGCAACCTGAGCTCCCTGGATTACGTGGATTTCGACAATCCGAGCTCCATCAGCATCTATCCGCTGGATTTCGAGAGCAAGGAGCATGTCACAGACCTTTTAAGCGGCTACAACAGCCGCATGGAGGCGGAGGGGAAGGAGGATCAGGTCATTACCTACACTGATATGGTAGGCACCCTGATGTCTTCTGTGACGGATATCATCGATGTCATCAGCTATGTGTTGATCGCCTTTGTGGCGATCTCGCTGGTGGTATCCTCCATCATGATCGGCGTTATCACCTATATCAGCGTGCTGGAGCGGAAGAAGGAGATCGGAATTCTCCGGGCCATCGGCGCGTCCAAAGGAAATATTTCCCAGGTATTCAACGCCGAGACCTTTATCATCGGCCTGACGGCTGGCCTCATCGGCATCGGCCTGACGCTGCTGATCCTGATCCCGGGCAACGCCCTGATCCACCACCTGGCGGGCTCCCAGGATATCAACGCCTATCTGCCCGTGGGCGGCGCAGTGATCCTGATCGCCTTAAGCGTGCTGCTGACGCTGCTGGGAGGCCTGATTCCTTCCAGGAAGGCCGCAAAGAGCGATCCTGTCACAGCTTTGAGAACAGAATAAGGAACCTGAAAAACCGGCATACGGGTATCAGAAAGGCTGATATCCATATGCCGGTTCTTTTTTATTTGCTTTATTTACTATTTACTCAACCGGCTTCTCTCCGCCGTGGAAGACCTGCTCCGCAGGATCGATCCTTCCGCCGTTGCCGAACTCCAGCGTCATCTTCAGAAGCTCCTCGGTATTCATATAGTAGTGGCTGTCGCCGTCGATCCAGCCGGTCTGGGTGATCCGCATGCCGTCGCCCTTCAGACGCTCAAACTGCTTCAGGATCTCCTCATCCGGGCATACGTCCTTCACATGATGAAGTCCCGGGCCGTGCTTCTCCAGGAATGCCTGATATACGTTCGGCCCCTTGATGGGCTGAATCAGCTCCAGCTCCATGTCTCCGGCCCATTTGACCGCGCAGATAAAATCAAAATCCTCCGTGACAGGCTTTCCGTCCACACAGTAGTTCCGCACTCTCTGAGGCGTGAAATGGCGCACATCCCAGTCGTTGATTCCCAGATAGTAAGCGAAATTGTTCATGTATTTTTCCACATCATCCACCACAAGGGCAATCTGCCGGATGTTCTGCTGATGCTCCACCGGACGCACAGCGTCTCTGGAGGGGTACACCTCCTCTGCCTCGCCGATCCTTCCGCCGTTGCCCAGCTCCAGAACCAGGCCCAGCTTGTCATAGGAATCCACGTAATAGTGCACGTCATTGTCGATCCAGCCGGTCTGAGTTACGGTGAGGCCCTTCGCCTCCAGCTCCTTCACATAAGCCGCCAGCTCGTCGTCGTCCCGGATCACGATCTTGAAATGATGCAGGCCGCTTCCGAAACGCTCCAGATGCTCCCAGTAGATGTTCGGTCCCTTGACGGGCTGGATCAGCTCGTACTCGATATCCCCTTCCCAGGTGACGGCGCAGATAAAGTCAAAATCCTCCGTGACCTTCTGTCCCCTCACATAGAAATCCCTGACGGTCTCCGGGGTAAAATGGCGTACGTCCCAGGGTCCGATGCCAAATTTCTCCCAGTAATTTTTCATTGCTGTCTCCAGATCGTCCACCAGAATACAGATCTGCTTAATTTCACCCTTCATGCTTATTCCTCCTCCTTGTCTGCCTGATAAATAATTCCCCACTCCTTACGTGTCTTTTCGATCAGCTCTGCGATCCTCCAGGTCTCCTCCGCTGTGAAGCAAGGGCTTTCTGTCTCCTTGTTCTGCAGGCATCTCTGTGCTTCCAGAATCTCATACTGAAAGCCTGTGGCCGGATAGTTGTCCTCAAATTTCTCCACTATCTGATCGCCGTCCAACAGAAGAGCCTCTTCCGGATGCCAGAACTCAGGTCCTATGAGAATCCGGCCCTTTTCGCCGGTGATCTCTGTCACATGGGAGCTGATCTGGTTAAAGGCCCCGCTTAAGAATGCCGCTTTGCCGTCCCCATATTCCAGAAGCATGTGGAAGCTCTCATCCACCTCCCCATTTGACTTCATGACGGTATGTACCTTCTGTGGTCCCTCCGGGAACGCCATATACGCCATCGCCAGCGCATAGATGCCTACATCCCTGAGCGCCCCGCCCGCATGGGCGATGCCGCCCTTCCAGGGCTGCCAGTCGTTCTTATCCGGAGCGATGTCGAAGAAGGAGCGGACAGCCAGAGGCTTTCCGATGCGTCCCTCCTCCATCCATTCCCTGGCCTTTCTCACTGCCGGAAAGCACCGTGTCCACATGCCTTCCATCAAAAACAGCTTCTTTTCTTCCGCTGCCCTGCGCACGGCCTTCAGCTGGCTCAGATTGTCCACCATCGGCTTCTCGCTTAAGACGGGAATTCCCTTTTCAAGAGCCTTCATAATATACTCGTAATGGCAGTCATTCGGGATTGCGACATATACGATATCCACAGGCTCCTTGTCAAGCATCTCCTGATAATCCGTATAGACCCTTGTCTGTCCGGAGCCGTATTTCTGTGCATACGCCTCACCGCTTTCCTGTTTCCGGGAGACGACCGCCGCCAGCACAGCGCCCTCCGCTTCCTGCATGCCTTTGGCGAATTCATTGGCAATATAGCCTGTTCCGGCTACCGCCCACCTTGTTTCTTTCATATTCCTCTCCTTTTCTGATAAAATACGCCCGAAAGCCTTCCTATCCTTCCAGGCTTCTTTTTCGTATGCTTCATACCTCTATTATGTGCATTTTCCCCAACCATGTCAACTCTGTTTCGTATGATTTTCTATATATGTGATAATTTTGCATTATAAAAGCGTTTCCATATCAGCTAATTGCACAATGGAAACGCTTTCATATATCAAGAATCATTCCTGTCTTTGTCTCTTTTGCCAGTTTTGTATGCTTTGCCCGTTTCCCGGTCCTCTCAGCTGCTGCAGGTCCCGGCACGTTCCGGCCCCGGCCGTTCCAGATCCGCCCCGTTCGTTCCAGCCTCAGCCTGTTCCGCCCTCCTGAATAAACACATCGGTGATCTGCCGGTATTCGATCCCTTCTTCTCCCCGAATCAGCTTCATAATCGTATCGACACATTTTCCGGCCAGCAGCGGAATATCCTGGCAGACAGCGGTAAGCACCGGACAGGGAAGCCTCGTCATATCCGTCCCGTCATAGGCGATGATTTTCATGTCCTCCGGCACACGGATTTCCTGCCCGGAAGCGAAATGGCAGAGCGCCAGCGCTCCCATATCCGAGGCAAAGACTCCGTTCGCCCCGGCAATCTCTTCTCTGTGGCGCTCAAATATCTCTCTGTAATAGGCGTAATCGGTGCGGTTCCACTCCAGCCTGATCGTCCTCACAGGAACTCCCTGCTCCGTCATCACCCTCTCAAACTCCAGATATCTGTCATTGGAGGGGGTATTGGCCGGGAAAAGTCCTCCGATCTGCAGTGCGCTTCTGCAGCCCTGCCGCAACAGTCGCTCCGCCGCAAGGCGGCCTCCCTTTCCGTGGTCGGAATGAATCAGCGGAATGCCCGGCCCCAGATCGTGATCCATGCTGACGATAGGCCGGTCTATCTGCTGGTAGACCTCCTCATCCACGGAAAGCGCCCCTGTGATAATTCCGTCTACCACGCTCCGCTCCAGCATGTCCACATATTCCTTTTCCCGGCTGCTGATCTCCACCGTATTGCACACCATGGTCTTATATCCGTACTCATGCAAATCAATCTCCACCTGCCGGATAAAGGAAGCGTAAAAAGGCATCTGAAGATCCGGTATAATGACGCCCACGATCCCCGCCCTTTTTTTCGGAAGGTTTCTGGCTCTCTCATTCGGAATATAATTCAGCGCCTCTATCGCCTCTTCAATCCGTTTTCTCGCGTCAGCCGACACATAGCCGGTGCCGTTGAGCATCCTGGAAACCGTGGCAATCCCCACGCCGGCCCTCCGGGCCACATCCTTAATCGTCGCCATACGCTTCTGTGATCCCTCCCTGTCCCTTTCCGTCCTTCGGGTTTTCCTGTCTTATCCCAGCAGTGCTCTCACCATCTCCGCAGTGAAAACGACCTCGCCTGCGCCATTCACCTCGATCTGGTACAGAGCATTCGCCGCAATATGCTCCGCTGCCTGCTCCAGATCACGGATTCCTGTCGTATCAGCATATTTCTCAATGACTGCGTCCAGCGCCTCCTCCGTCACAATACATTCCTCCGGGCGCATGCTCATGCGCTTCAGTACCTTCGGCAGCGCATATTTTGAGAAAATCACCTTTTTCTCCTCCGCCGTATAATCCGGAATATCAATGACCGCAAAGCGTGACATCAGCGGGGCGCTGATCTGGCTCTTGTCATTAGCCGTGGCAATCGGATAGACACCTACGGTAGGCACCATACACTCCATATAATTATCTGTAAATCCAAGATTATCCAGCAGCGTCAAAAGCACATCGGCGGGATTTCCATTGCCCTTTCCGGCGTTTGCCTTGTCCAGCTCGTTGATAATAAAGACAAGGTTGGATTCTCCCGCGATAGAAAACGCTTCCATAATAATTCCCGGCTTTGCATTGGCATAGACGCGGGAGCTTCCGGTCAGCTGCTCGGGGTCGTTGATGGAGCTCATGTCCAGCGTCGTCCAGGGAAGCTTCAGGATCCGGGCTACCGCGTAGGCAATCTGGGATTTTCCGGTTCCTGCAGGCCCCACCAGCAGAAGGCCATAAGCGGGAAGCGTGTGGGTCCGGTTGATCTGGATAATCGTCTCGATGATTCTCTGCTTCACCTTCTCCATTCCGTAAAGCTCTTCATCCAGAATCCTCCTTGCCTCTTCCGGATCAATCGCCTCAAAATAGTTATGCTTCCACTGAATATTCATCATGATCGAGAGGGCACGCTGGGCGTGCCGGCGCTCCTCCGGGCTGACCTCCGCTGAACGGGCCACCGCCAGATTCCTGCGGGCCCAGAGCTGGATATTATCCGGCAGGGTTCTTCCGGCGCAGGTCATAAAATCTGTGATGCTCTGAAGGCTCGTCAGCTTCATTTCGTCGCCGTTTTCTATCTGATCCTCATCCTCCAGAGCCTCAGACGGCGCGCTGCTTGCCAGCAGGCGCTCAATCATAAACTGCAGAAATCCATCCTCGGCAGACAGCTTTGTCCCGCCGCCGAAGGCCGTCTCACGAATCCGGTATACCGCATACCCCTCTGCCCTGTTTTCCCCCGAAAGCCGCACGCTGATACGGTGCTCGCCGAGCCATCTCACAAGGCTTGCAAAACGGGCGTCGATCTGCAGGATATCTGCGCTCACAGTCCCGCCTTCCTCCTTGAATTCAAAGGCTGTCCGCTTATTGGGATTCTCAAAGACGCCGCAGGAATGATGCTTCCACTCCCGCGCGCTGTTGTCCAGAATCAGGATTGGCTTCTCCGGGGAAGCCTCTGGCTCGTTGGAACGAAACATGGTATAGGTACACACCGGCTCCTTTCTCTCCTCCGGGGTGCTGTTGAAATCAAATACAGGCATAATCTATAAACTCCTTATTTTATTTTTTCTTTCAGACGGCGGAGGATACCTGCCTCAGCCGCCCGATAGTACGCAAGACTCACTGCCGGCTCTTCTTTCGGAGCATCACGCTCCATAGAACCCCAATCAATGCCCCGAAAATCGTCGGCACCACCCAGCCAAAGCCAGCCTCGTAAGCAGGAATCATCTGAAACAGCTCCGTGACGCCCGAAGGCATCAGTCCCTGCTGCTCAAGCACTGTCAGCACGCTGCCCGCGCCGCAGAAAAGCGCCGCCCAGGGGTATACGGCCGGAAAACGTTCGATGGCTCTGTGCAGAAAGGCCAGCACAATCAAAAGAATTGCCAGGGGATAGATCGCGTTCAGCACCGGCACAGAAAATTCCAGGATTGTCTCCAAACCCGCGTTTGCAAGCAGGAGCGACACCGCTGCAAAGCCAAAAACCCAGGCCCGGTAGCTGATTTTGGGAAAGCAGCTGTTGAAATACTTTCCGCAGCAGCTCAAAAGGCTCACACAGGTATTAAAGCAGGCAATCACAAAGATCACAGCCAGTATCACAGCTCCTGCCTTCCCGAACAGGAACTGTGCCATCTGCATCAGCACCTCCGTTCCATCCACGGCTCCCGGAAAAGCTGTTCCAGACAGATAGCCGGTAAAAGCCAGCATAGCATAAATCACGAGCAGCATGACTCCCGCAATCCATCCGGCAAAAACCGTCTCCTTCGTGACCGCCTTCTCCTCCCGGATTCCCTGCTCCCGCACATTGAGAGCCACGAGCATTCCGAAATTCAGGGCAGCCAGCGTATCCATCGTCTGATAGCCATACAGAAAGCCTTCCACAGGCGCCGCCTGCGCATAGGCCTCTGCCGGCGGGGCCGGATGTCCCGCCGGATTTATCACAGCCGCCGCAAAAAGCGCGGCAATCAGAATCAGCAGCACGGGAGTCAAGCGCTTTCCCAGATATTCTGTCAGCTTTTCCGGATGCATCGCCACCAGAGACGCCGCCACAAAAAATACCACTGTGTACAACAGCTGCACCAGCGGCTCCGGCACGCCTTCCGGAAGAAACGGAGGTCCGGCCATGGAAAAGGATGTACTGGCCGTCCTGGGAATCGCAAGACAGGGACCGATGGCCAGGTACAGCGCCGCGATATAGACAAACGCAAATTTCGGATGCACCCTGGACGCAAGCGTATTCAGTCCTCCAGACAGAGTGACCGCGATCACGCCCAGCACCGGCAGCCCCACCGCGCTCAGCGCAAAGCCTGCAAACGCAGGTACGGCGGCAGTTCCCGCCTGAGCCCCCAGATAAGGCGGAAAGATCAGATTTCCAGCTCCAAAGAACATGGAAAACAGCGTGACGCCCATCAGGATTTTGGTTTTCAGATCAAGCTTCTGTGTCATGATATCCTCTCTTCCGCAGGGCTGAAAGCCCTGCGGAAGCCTTTCTGTGTATGGTCATGGTCTTGTCCATTTCTGCACTGATTGTAGCATACTGTATGGAAATTTTCCATACAAAAGAGGCTCTGGCTGTTCCATCTCTCCGCTCACGATTCTCTCCAGATTCCGCACGATAAATTCCTGCGCATTCTGATTGTAAATCACAGCCAGATACGTATTTCCCGGCACACTTCTGACCTCTGTATAGATCCCCAGCTCCCTGCCCTTCTCCGTAGGCATCGTTGTCTCCTTTCCGACTTCCCCGCTGTAGGCTATTGTCAGATAGCCCGCGGCCTTCATCCAGTCTGTGACCATCCGCGCGGAAATCTTCTTTACCTCACGGCCTTCCAGCGGGGCATGAATCTGTTTCAGGACATGCGTAATCGACTGATCCCTTTCATACTGAAATTGCTTAAGAGCCTCAAAGGGAAACGGCTCCTTTGCAGCTCTTGTCCTTTTGCCGCCTATGACTCCGCCATTGCGCCGGACCTCTTCCAGACGGCGTTTCTCTCCTTCTGCTCTGATTGTAGCATACTGCAAAGGATTTTTCCATAAAATTACATCCCGGTTTTACCTATTTTCATCTGCTTTTCTCTATTTACTTTTCTTCCTCTGCTCCTCCGCTTCCGCCCGTCAGCACCGCCAGCACTGCCAGCGCTCCTCCGGCCCCGATCATAATCCACTGCAGGGAAACCACATCTGCCAGCGGCCCGAACACTACCATCCCCAAAGGCAGAAAGCCCGCATACATCGAGCTCTGCATTCCGAATATCCTGCCCTGCACCGCTCTGTCTGCCTGCTCCTGAAGAAGCGTAGTCACCGCTGTCTGAACTACCGTCAGCACCAGCGTGGACCCGAAAAGCGTAATGCACTGGCTGGCAAGAAACAGGACGGCCCTGCTCCTCCAGCCGTCCAGAAAATTTTCGCTCTGCTCTTCCTTTCTCTCTTTATCTGGCTTTCTATCTATCCTCCTGAATCTTCTTCCCCGCTTGAATCTGCTCCCCCTTCTGAATCTGTCTGCGTTCCTGAGCATGCTTTCCGTTTCCTCCTGTGGTTTATTCCCCTCCCGGGCCCGGCCGGAGCACAAAGTGCTGCGTCGGATAGCCGAATTCCGTCAGAAGCTCCCTTTCCTCAAAGCCAAGCTTCTTCAGAATAGCGCGCCATCCCGTATCCGCCCTGTCACAGCTCCGGTAAGTCGTCATACTGATTTCCCTCCCGGGCAGATATTTTCCGGACAGCTCTCTTACCAGCAGCTCCGCAGCCTTCTGCTTCCGATACCGGGGATGGATTCCCAGATACTCAATCGTACCCCTCCCTCCGGAGAATCCGAATCCCAGAACTCCGGCAGCCGTATCTCCAGCCTTTAAAATCAGCGCCCGTTTTCCGGAAATGGCAGACTTCAGCCACCGCAGATAATCTGCCTCGTCCAGGCAGGGATAGCCATCCACAGACTGGCGTACAAGCTCCAGCCAGACCGGAATATCCTCTTCCACTGCGGGACGGATATTTTCCGGTGAAAGCTCTTCCGAGGTCCCGTCCTCCCCCAGCGAAAACGGAAGCTGCAGAGGATAAAATTTTCTCCTCGCCCTGTACTGTGCCGGGGGAAGCTTGTACATTTCCCGGAAAGCCGATGTGAAGGCCTGCTGGCTCCCATAGCCGCAAGAGAGCGCTATCTCCAGAACCGGCTGGTCCGTGCGGACCAGCCGTCTGGCTCCCTCCGTAAGCTGTCTTCTCAGCGTATAATCATGAATCGTCATCCCTGTGGTATCCGCAAATATCCGGTGCAGATGATATTTGGAGTAGTGGACGGCAGCCGCTGTTCTGTCCAGGCTGAGACTGCCATCCAGATGCTTCTCTATGAAATCAACGGCTGCCTGTGCGTTTTTAAGCCTTCGGCTTTCCGCACTGCCCATGGCCTTTCCTCCTTCCTGCGTCCAGCATAGCAGAATTGAAAACTGCTGTTTTCATATTTCTTGCGGTTTTTCAGTTATGCTGCCCCATGTCCTATCGTCTGCCCTATCATCTGCCTATCGTCTACCCTGTCATCTACCTATCGTCTGCCTATCCTCTCATCCGTCTCCGGATTTCTCTCCACTCCGGCATATGTACATCCAGAAACGCCTTAAATCTGGCGTTATGGCTGGGCTCATAGAGATGGGCCAGCTCATGGAGAATCACGTACTCCACACATTCCTGAGGCTGACGGGCCAGCATCAGGGCAAACCACAGCTTTCCGGTCCGGGTATTGCAGGTTCCCCAGCGCGTTTTCATGTCCCGAATCTGAAAGCTCGAGCAGTGAAGTCCTGTCCTCTCCTCCCATTTGGGAAGGAGGCGCGAGATTTCCTCCCGCAGGAATGCCCGATCCCGTTCGTCCAGGGGCCGCACTCCGTTTTCTCCCAAATCCTGCTCTGCATACTGCCGCCTGTACGCCTGCTGCCGCCGTTCTATCCAGCTCCGCTTTTGCCGTACAAATCGCGCTATCTCCGAACCGGGCATCCGTAAGGGTGCCGACACCGACACCCGTCCCTCCGGCGGCTTCACGTAAAGATACATATTTTTAATTTTCTTCCGGCTTACCTCCACCGGAATTCCGTCAATCACAAGCTCCATTACTCTTCAGCTTCTTTTCTCTCTGTGTTTTCTCTTTCCTGTCTCTTTTCCGGCTCCTGCCGCTTTTCCACCGGAACCTCACACCGCAGGCAGAAGGAATAAATCACCTTTTCCTTGACCCGTTTTCCTGTCAGGCGCTCCAGTGCCAGCTCATAGTAATCCAGCTGCTTTCGGTATTTTTCCAGAAGCTCTCCGCCGTTTTTCACATAATCTGTCTTGTAATCCACGACGACGATCTCCTCCTCGCCCTTTTCATTTTTCTCATAGAAAAAGGCGTCGATAATTCCCTGAATGAGAATGGGCTCTTCGCTTGTAAGCCCCAGCTCCAGCTCGCTGGCAGGCATGCGGATCACAAAGGGCTGCTCCGTATAAAAGGCCTGCTCCGCCCGGGCCGCCGTCATGCGCTTCGCAAGAGACGACTGCGCAAACGCATAGAGATCGTAGGGCTTTACCGCCTCTGCCTGTTCCTTTGTCATCCTGCCCTCTTCCACCAGGCGGGCCAATTCCTCCTTCACACGTTCGGAATGATAGAGTCTGGTGAAATCCAGGCACTCCAGAGCCCGGTGGTAAGCCGTTCCTCTGGCAGCTCCGCTGACCGGCTCCGTCTCCTGCATAAAGCGCGGAATATAAGGCACGATTTCCTCCTCCGGATAGAGGAGCGTATCCTCGTCCTCCTCCTCTGTCTGGCCTGCCCTTTTCAGCTCTGACACGCTGAGCTTTCCCCGCAGCGAGACGTCCTCCTGATAGGGATAGGCATAAGACAGCCGTTCCCCCAGGGCTTTGGCGTAATCCGGATCCTCCCCTGGAAGCTCCTCAGGATGGAAAAAGATCTCCTTTTCCTCTTCCCGGAGGATCTGGCGGCCTACAGCCTCCTCTGCCTGCTCTCCCGGCGCCACCCTGGCCACTGCAAAGGGGGAATCCTCCGGCACAGCCGCTGAAGGGAGAACCCAGTCCAGATAGGTTCCCGCTGAGGAAAGGGCCCGGAAGGAAAGGGTCTTTCTCTTTCCCTCCCCCTGAAATTTCTGCAGCTTCTGCTCAAGTCCTGCCGCACTTCCCAGCAGGATCAGCTTTTCCTTCGCCCTGGTAAAGGCCACATAGAGAACCCGCAGCTCCTCGCCCAGCATTTCCAGATCCAGCGCCTTCTGCATCACCCGCTTGGGCAGGGTAGCCGTCTTTGTCCTTTTCCCGGCATCTACCCAGTCCACACCGACGCCAAGATCCGGATGAATTACCACCCGGCTTCTCGTATCCTGCCGGTTGAAGCTTTTTCCAAGCCCCGCCACGATCACGACAGGGAATTCCAGCCCCTTGCTCTTGTGAATCGTCATAATGCGGACTGCATCCTCGTTTTCTCCAAGTATGCCCGCTTCCCCGAAATCCTCGTTATAGCTCTGAAGCTGCTCGATATAGCGCACAAAATGAAACAGCCCCCGGTAGCTGGTCTTCTCAAAGGCCAGCGCCCGCTCTATCAGCATCCGCACATTGGCCTGGCGCTGGCGGCCGCCCGGCTGGGCGGCCAGGTAGTCCCCGTATCCGGTATCCTCGAGAAGATCCTCTATCAGCTCATGGATCGCCAGGAACTCTGCGCGCTTCCGGTATTCCCGGAGGCGCCTCCAGAAGCTCCCCAGGCGCTCCCTCAAGCCCGGATCCTCTCCCTCCCCGCCGTAATGCATACAGCACTCATAAAAGCTCTTCTCCGGATATGCGCTCCGAACCCGTGCCAGATCCACATCCGAAAATCCTCCAATCATGGATTTCAGCACTGCCGCCAGCGGAATGTCCTGCCTCGGGTTGTCCACAATCCGCAGAAGATTCAGCAGGGTCTGGATCTCTATCGTCGTAAAATACCCCGTTCTCGACTCCGTATGCGCCGGAATTCCCTCCGCCGTCAGCACCCGGGCATAGGTATCCCCCCAGCCCGCAAGGCTGCGCAGCAGAATCACGATGTCGCCGTACCGCACAGGCCGGAACGCGCCCGCGTTCCGGTCCCAGACCCTTCCCTGCTCTGTCAGCCGCCGGATACAGTCTGCCGCTGCATGGGCCTCCAGCTCCCGGTTTGTCATTTCCTGTTCCTTTTCTTCCCCATCCGGATCGGGAGCGTCCAGATCCAGGAGGATCAGCTCCGGCGTATTGACGCCGCGATCTGCAGAAGCCGAAGAAGCGCCTGCAGCGCAGGCCGGCGCAGGCGTCTCCGCCCGGCGCCCTGCTTCCGCCTCCTCATCTCCCTCAGCCTCCGGCTCCGGCATATCTGCGCCCAGATACAGAGCGGCAGCGCTGTCATACCGGATTCCGCCTACGGCCTCTGTCATAAGCCTCGCAAACACACTGTTTGTCCCGTCCAGCACCTCCCGGCGGCTCCGGAAATTCCTGTGAAGATCGATCCGAATCTCCGAAGCCTCCTCCGTCTGAGGGTAGGTGTGGTATTTTTCCATAAAAAGCTCCGGCCGGGCCAGGCGGAAGCGGTAGATGCTCTGCTTTACATCCCCTACCATAAAGACATTGGGCACACCCTGGCCCCGGGCCACGCTGTTTAAGATAATCTCCTGAATCAGATTGCTGTCCTGGTACTCGTCGATCATGATCTGCACATAGCGGCCCGCCAGCTCCCGGGCCGCATCTGTCACAGTGAGCTTAAGCTCCGGGCGGCCGGCGTGAGCCGCACGCATATCCCCGCCATCGGAATCATCCGGGGCCTCCTCCTGCACATCCTTTACCAGAATCTCCAGCGCCAGATGCTCCAGATCCGGAAAATCAGCCAGATTTTTCAGGCACTTTTTCTCCTGATAGCGGTCTGCAAATTCTGCAGTCAGGCGCAGCAGCTCCTCCGCAGCCGGGGCAGCTTTCTCAAGCACCGCAGAAGCCGCCCCGAGAGGAAGGGAAAAATATTTCTCCTTCAGATCCTTCAGGCTCTTTTTCATGCCCTCCCGGAAGGCCTTGACCTGATTTTTCTTCTCTTCCTCCACGCTTTCGTCCTTCTTCGGAGACAGGCGTGCGAAAGTTAGGGCCGAAAGCCCCTCCCGTATCTCCTCATAGCTGCGGCAGGCCGAAAGCGCCTCCGCCTGCTCCAGATCAGAGGAGAGCGCGTCACAATACATATAGGGCCCGCCTGGCGTCTGGCAGAATTCCAGCATATCCCGAAGTCCTTCTGTCAAATCGGAAAAGGTCTGTCCCGCCACTGAAAGCAGAAAACCCATCCACCTGCTTTTTTCCAGGCCTTCCGGACTCACATCCCGGTAAGCGTCCATACACTGAGAAAGCCAGCGCTTCGGATAGGGATAGCTGACAGCAGCCTCGTAAAGCTGCAGAATCAGAGCCTCCAGCCCTGTATCATTCTTTCCTGTCGCATAAGCCTCTACAAATCCTGTAAAACGGGCGAGCTCTTCCGGATCCTCCTCCGCATAGTGATCCTCCAGGAGCTCCCGCACCACATCTATTTTCAGAAGCTTCAGCTCTCCCTCATCACCGATGCGGAAGGACGGATCCAGGTCAATCTGGTGAAAATAGTTGCGGATCACATACTGGCAGAAACTGTCGATCGTCGTAATCTGCGCATTGTGAATCAGTGTCTGCTGCTTCTGCAGGTGTTCATTCTCCGGATCGGCTTCCAACCTCCGCTCCAGCGCCAGGCCCACGCGCTCCCGCATCTCAGCCGCCGCAGCCTTTGTAAACGTCACTACGAGAAGGCGGTCCACATCCACCGGCTCCTCTCCCTCCATATCTCCGCAGACAAGGGAAAGAATCCGCTCCACAAGCACCGCTGTCTTGCCGGATCCGGCCGCCGCCGACACCAGCACATTTTTATTTCTGACGTCTATGACCTTTTTCTGTTCCTCTGTCCATGTCATACCCATATCCCTGCTTCCTCCCAGGCCGGCGCGTCTGTCACGCTCCTGCCATACTTCCTTTCAGGCCGGCGCGTCTGTCACGCTCCTGCCGCCCTGCCATTATGTCCGCTCATTCTCCTCTTCCAGCCGTCTCCAGATTTCCTTGTCATCGAGCACCGGCAGCCTCCGCACATGAAAGCCCTTTGTCCTGGCATCCAGGCCGCACACGCCCCGGTAAGCGCAGAAATCACAGGCTGTCTTTCCCTTCAGCTCATAAGGCGCCACATCCATGCGTCCATCCAGCATCTCCGATCCGATCTGCTGAATCTTCCGGTTCACATAGTCAGAGAGCTGCGCGAACTGCCTGCTCGTAGCCGCCGGAGATCCGGCGCGCAGAGAGCCGTCCTTGTTGCAGGCAACAGGCAGCACAGATGATCTTCCGGGCATACTCTGATCGAGCATGCGCAGAATCTCCGGGTCAGCATTGACCAGCCCTCCGGGCTTCAGCTTCTCCAGGATCCGCGGGGAAAGCTCTCCTTCCTCCAGCTCCTCCTCCACATCCAGCACCGGATCCTGGATCTGATAGTACAGCACCCCTGCCGGAAGCACTTCCTTATCCGGATGCTCCTGCCTGGTCAGCTCCATAGCTGCGTTCAGATAGACGGCCAGCTGAAGCTGCAGGCCATGGTACAGGGAAAGAAGCTGAAAAGGCGTATTCCCTGATTTATAGTCGATTACCTTTACATAGACATGCTTTTCATCCTCACAGGTATCCACCCGGTCAATCCGCCCCCGCAGCCGCAGCTTTTCCTCCGGCGAAAGCTCGATATTGACCGCATCCAGATCCGACACGCTGGAAAACGAAATCTCATAATTTTCCGGTGTAAACAGCCCTTTTCGGATCTGCTCGCCCAGCGCCCAGACAGTCCGCTTCAAAATCCGCTTCATCCGCCGCACGGTATAGGCGTTTCGGGCTGTGCTGCCCAGCACGGTATTCCCATAATCTACCGTCAGGCTGTCCAGGCACTCCTCTACCCATTGCTCCGCCGTCTCCCGCGGAAGCGTGTTCCAGTCATATTCGCTCGCCTCCAGACGGCGGGAAAAGGCTTCCAGCGTCTCGTGAAACAAGGTTCCCATATCCACCGGACTGAATTCATACTGCTCCCGCTCCTTCAGCCTCAGGCCATACATCAGGAAATGGGCGTAGGCGCAGACCGCATACTGTTCCAGACGCGTCACACTGTTTTCCAGAACCGTTCCGTATAAGGCGTGGGCCACAGCCTTCCCAAGCTGTGTGTCCCTGTGTACGGAAAAAGCTGCGTCCAGAAGCTGGGAGAGCTTTTCTTCATACCGCTCCTGCGCCGCATACCAGCGGTACAGCTCATAAAAACGGGCGTTTCTTTTTCCTTCCCGGTATTCTCCAAGCCCCTTAGCCAGAAGGCGGATTCCCTCCTTCCCGGTTTCAGGCAGGACGCTCCAGACCCCGGCTCCGCCCGCCCGTCTTTCCTTTCCGGAAGCTCCTTCTTCGGAAAACAGCTCTCCATTACTGTCCTCCTCATCCTCTCTTTGAAGGGCCAGCCCCGGAAACATTCTTTTCAGCACATTGATCAGATAGGAGGGACGCAGGCTCTTTCCTGCCCCGTCCAGCAGACAGCAGGAGACATAAAGCCGCTCGGAGGGCTTTGTCAGATTCAGATACAGATAAAACCTCTGAATATAGCTCTGCTCCCGGGCCGTAGGCGCAAGCTCCAGCCCTTTGCTTTTCAGCTCCCCTCTCTCCATATCTGACAGAAGGCCCGGGCGGGCGCTGCTTTTCGGCACGCTCCCTTCGTTGACTCCCAGGAAAAACAGCACCCTTACATCCTTCAGCCGGGTACGCTCCATATCACCCGCCGTCACCTGATCGACGCCAGGCGGGATCACGCCTACGCGGGCCTCTGCAAAGCCCGCGTCCAGGATCTCCGCATATTCCCGCAGAGACAGCTCCTCCTCTCCCAGCAGATCCACCAGCTTGTCAAAAAGATCAATGATAATTCCGTAGATCTGGTGGTATTCCTTCGCCAGCACCTGGCTGCCCTCCTTCTGGAACCGTTCCTCAAAGGCGGCAAGCCTGGCCTGAATCCCCTTTTTCTCTATCAGCTCATATAAAGCCGCCGTCCGCTCCCGCACAGTCACATGCTTCTTCCTCTGAAGCTTTGCAAAGGGAATCAGATCATCGGCAAAACGCTGGCGCAGGCCGTCGATCTGCTCCAGCTCCTCCTCCGTAAGGCCCCGGTAAGCCCGGACGAAGCGGTTTTCCCATTTTTTCGCTCCACGGACGCCCAGCGCCAGCACATAATTCTCCAGCACATCCGTCTCCTCCGGCTCCATGCCGGACAGGCCGCTTCTCAAATATCGGAATACCGACTCATAGGCAAAATCCTGTTCTGCGATCTCAAGCAGCGCCCGGATGAATTCCACAAAGGGATTCTTCAGGACGCTCCGCTTGTTGTCCAGGAAGCAGGGGATCTCATAATCCTCCAGCACTCTCTCCAGAACCGGGCTGTAGGCCTCCATATCTCCGGTGATCACTGCAAAATCCCGGTAATGGTACCCTTTCTCCCGCACAAGCCTCCGGATTTGGGAGGCCGCCCATGTGACCTCCGCCTCAGGATTTTTCAGAACATGAAGGCTGATTTCCTGCTGCTCTCCCGAAAAAGGCTTCTGCCTTGTCCGGAACAGGTTCCGCTCCAGAGCTCCAAGAGCGCTCCCCGGCTGAAACCGGCTCTTCTCTCCGGTACGGACAAACACAGGCGGCTCTGCCTTAACCTGCGCTTCCGCTGCCAGCCGCATCAGGGTCGTCACCGTCTTTTTGCTGAGATAAAAGAGCTGATGCTCGCCCTCCAGACGATAGGGATCCTCTCTCTCATCTATCGTCACGGTCACAATAACCTTCTTCGCGTACAGCATCAGCTTCTGCATCAGCTTATTCTGGATCGGCGTAAATCCGGTAAAGCCGTCCAGCACAATTACGCTCTCCCGGATTCTGGCGGAGCGCTCCACAGTCTGGCAGAGCACCTCCAGCAGCTCCTCCGCCGTAATATACTGCTCTGCCAGGTATGCATGAAAAGCCCTGTAAAGCACCTGTACATCGCAGAGCTTATAATAGAGATGGGGCCTGTCCCTGCTCTCTTCCAGAAAGCGTCCCAGCTCTTCCTCGGAAACCGCATACTGTGTCAGCTCTGAGATCAGAGACTTGATCTCGCCTATATACCCCATTTTTTTCAGATTGCCGCTTAAGACCTTCAGCTCATCCTGATGCTCCTGGGCAATTTTCCGAAGCACCAGGTTTTTTCCAGTCTCCTCCAGCACCTTGCCCACAGATATCCCTGTCTCTTCGAAGACCCGGTAAGCCAGGCGCTGAAAGCTCAGCACATCGATGTTTAAAATGCCGCCGTCCGGGTGCAGCTTCACCAGCTCCTTCTGCGTCTGCATCGTAAACTGCTCCGGAACCAGCACAAGGAACTTCTGATCCGGATGCGCCTGTGAATCCCGGATCACCTGCTGATAAAGGGTATAGGATTTTCCCGCTCCCGAATTTCCAAATATAAACTGCAGTGACATGTTTCTTCTCCTTACCTGCTTCCTTTCACAGACCGGGGAAGGGCCCGCAGGCCCTTCCCCGGCTTCTCCCTATTCCACGCTCTTCAGGGATTCCACCATATCGATCTTCCGCAGCTTAAAATACTGCATTCCATTTACAATAATAGAAAACACCAGCGTCAGAAGGATGCTGTACACAAAGCTGTGAAGCTCAATCGTCCGCCCAAACATCAAAGTATCTGTCTCGACTGTCGTCATCACATATCTGTGAAGAGCCGTGCCCATAATCAGGCCCACAGCCGTTCCAATCACAGTCAGCATAATATTTTCCCGGTTTACATAGGAGGAAACCTCCCGGTCAAAGAATCCCAGCACCTTCAGAGTCGCCAGCTCCCGCTTCCGCTCACTGATATTAATGTTGTTCAGATTATACAGCACGATGAAGGCCAGCATTCCCGCCGACACAACAAGCACAAGGATTACTACATTCATCGTGTCCAGCATATCCTCTACAGTCTCCGCAGTTCCGCTGATGAAGGTCACGCCAAGCACAGCGTCCAGCTCCATGTAATCTTCCTGAACCTGATTCTCAAAAGCCTCGTCTGTCTGCGCCAGGTTGACAAAAAGCATGTTCCATTCCGGCTCCTTGTCATAAAGCTCCTCGTAGAGCTCCCGATCCATATACACATAATGCATAAAGTAATTTTCCGTGATATGCGTAACCACTGCCTCTACATGCTCCGTATCGTCACCGCCCAGGGTCACCGTGTCTCCTTCTGACACATTCAGCAGAGCTGCCAGCTTTTCTGAAATGACAATGCCATCATCCGTAAGCTCATAAGACTCTCCAGTTTCCCGATTCTGCAGCCGTATGTACTGAGCCAGCACGCTCTCATCCTGGGGTACTATCAGGTATGCGCTCTTCTGCACGCCGTCCTTCTCCACATCCACAGCCGTCTCCAGCATTTCCGTGCCGTCTGTAACCCGATCGTCCGAAGCCACGGTATCCATCAGCTCCGCCTTCTTTTCCTCTTCCGCTTCCGTATCGATACTGATAGATGCGTCATATACAAAAATATTTTCAAACTGCCCCACACCAAGATAGGACACAGAATCCTTCAAACCAAAGCCAAGCAGGAGAAGCGCTGTGCAGCCTCCGATTCCAAATATGGTCATAAAGAACCGCTTCTTATACCGAATCAGATTGCGCACCGAGGCCTTACGGCTGAAATTCAAGCGCTTCCAGATAAAGGTAATCCGCTCCAGGAACACTCGCTTTCCTGCCTTCGGGGCTGCGGGCCTCATCAGCTCTGCCGGAACCTCAAACAGCTCCTTATAGCAGGCCGCCCAGGCCGCAAGCGTCGTGCAAAGCACAGCCGCCGCCGTCGCCATCACCGAATACTGCAGGTTCAGCGGCGTCAGCGTATACGGAAGATCCGGATACAGGATCTTGTAGGCCTCTATAATTACCCACGGAAGAAACTTCTGTCCTGCCACAAGTCCCAGCAGGCTGCCCAGCAGGCTGGAGAGCAGCGCATAAAGAATATATTTTGCCGCAATATTGCCCCTGCTGTAGCCCAGAGCCTTCAGGGTTCCGATCTGCGTGCGTTCCTCTTCCACCATCCGGGTCATCGTCGTAAGACATACAAGCGCCGCAACCAGGAAAAAGAGGACAGGAAATACACGTCCGATCGCACCGATCCGCTCCGCATTCTGTCCATAGTCCACATAGGACGCAATATAATCACGGTCCAGCACGTACCATTCCGGCAGCTCCATATCAGCCAGCTCTTCTTCCGCGTCCGCAATCTGCTCTCTGGCATCTGCGATCTCCACATCAGCCTCTGCCTTTGCATCCGCGTACTCTCTCTCTCCGTCTGCCAGCTCCTCTTCCGCGTCTGCGATCTCCTGCTCGCCGTCTGCGATCTCCTGTCTGGCGTCCGCAAGCTCGGCTCTTCCGTCTGCCAGCTGCTGCTCTGCGTCCGCGAGCTCATCCTCTGCCTCCGAAAGCTGCTCCACAGACTCACTGATTTTGCTGTTCGCCGCGTCTATCTCAGCCTGAGCCGCATCCAGCTGCTTCTTGCTGGCTGCCAGCTCCTCCGCTCCGGCATCCAGCTGCGCCCTCGTCTCTTCAATGACGGGAGCCAGCTGCGCCATTCCTTCCTGGCAGGCCGCAAGCTGGTTCTCAAGCTCTGCAAGCGCTGCCTGGCCCTGCGAGAGCTTCTCCTCCAGAGCTGCCTTCTGGGCCACCAGCTCCGCCCATCCGGGCTGCCATTCATCTTCCGGAAGCTTCTCTATCTCTTCGATCTGACTGAGAAGCTTCTGCACCTCCTCAATTCCTGCCTGAGCCTGCCCGATTCCCGACTGAAGCTGTGCTTCCGCCTCCTCCAGCTGTGCATACTGCTCCTCGTAAGGCGCAAGAGCCGCATAGCCCTCCTCGATCTGCTTTTTCCCTTCCTCGTACTGCTCCCAGCCGCCCTCCAGCTGCCGTTCTGCGTTTATAATCTGCTTTCTTCCCTCATCCGCCTGTATCCAGCCGTCTGAGGTCTGCTGTCTGGCGTCCAGGTAGTCCTGCTCCTTCTCTGCAAATTCGGCTTCGCCGTCCGCAAGCTCTGCTTTGCCATCCGCAAGCTCCTGTTTTGCCTCTTCCAGATCCGCGCGCCCGTCTTCCAGCTCCTGGGCTGCATCTGCAAGCTCCGCTTCCGCGTCCGCGATCTCGGCCTCTGCATCCGCAATCTCCTGCCGGCCTTCCTCCTGTACCTCGGCGTAACGGATCTCGCACCGCTCGTCCGCGATCGCTTCGATCCTGTCCACTACCGTGTCTGCCAGCTCACTGTATGGATCCCCGTAGCAGCCAAGCTTATCAGCCCCTGTCATTCTCACACAGATCTGCGTATAGTAATCCAGGGAAAATGCATCTTCCTGTACCGCCAGAAAACCGTTCAGCGTCCCGTTTCCGATACTGGTAGTGCCTCTTTCCAGAGAAAGATAGTAAGGGCTTGTAACCGCGCCCACCACCGTAAACTCCGTAACGCTTAAGATATCTTCCGTCTCCGTATCTGTGGCAGAGCTCAGCGTAATCGTATCGCCAAGCTGGCACACGCCATCGGCGAGCATCTGATTGTCCACCACACACTCATTTTCCGCCTCAGGCATACGTCCTTCCGTCACTGTCATCAGGTTCATCGTCTCCGGAACAGACATGACCTGCAGATTCAGCCGCTCATCTTCCAGGGTTCCAAACATGTCCATGGAATAATAAGGCATGACCTCTTCCACGCCTTCTATGGCTGCAATGCTCTGCGCGTCCTCCTCCGTCAGGCCAAGCGTCCCCTGAACGCTGATATCCATGAGCCTGGCCTCGTCATAATAGGTGTCCGCCGAAAGCTCCATATCCGGCTGCGTCGCCCGTATACCGGAAAAAAAGGCCACGCCAAGGGCTGTAATCAGCAGAAGCGACAGAAAGCGGTTCAGCGTTTTGCGGACTTCCATGTAGAATTCTTTTCTCAGTGCCTTTTTCTTCATCGTCATCCCTGCCCTGCTACCACTCAATCGCTTCCACTGAAATCGGGTGTTCATTCAGCTTCATCTCGCTGACCCGCCCGTTTCGAATCTTAATGATCCGATCTGCCATGGGCGCAATCGCCGAGTTGTGCGTAATAACTAACACAGTCATGCCTTTCTCCCTGCAGGTATCCTGCAGAAGCTTCAGAATCGCCTTTCCTGTATTGTAATCCAGCGCACCCGTAGGCTCGTCGCAGAGCAGAAGCTTCGGGTTCTTTGCCAGAGCCCGGGCGATCGCCACGCGCTGCTGCTCTCCTCCGGAAAGCTGAGCCGGAAAATTATCCGTTCTGTTTCCCAGCCCTACCTCCTCAAGCACCTGCCTTGCGTCCAGAGGATCCCTGCAGATCTGGAGGGCCAGCTCTACATTCTCCAGGGCTGTCAGGTTCTGGACAAGGTTATAAAACTGGAAGACAAAACCGATATCGTCCCTCCGGTAAGCCGTCAGCTGCTTCCCCTTAAATTTCCCGATATCCTTTCCGTCCACCCAGACCTCGCCTTCCGTACACGTATCCATACCGCCCAGAATATTCAGCACAGTCGTTTTTCCCGCGCCGCTCGGTCCTACGATGACTACAAACTCTCCTTTTTCAATTTCAAAATCAATACCGTCCACGGCCGGGATCTCTACCTCGCCCATGTGGTATATTTTCTTAACCCCCCTAAGCTCTACAAAATGTTCCAAGGAATCTCATCCTCCCGCTTAGTTTCTTCTTCTATTTTATCCCGTGCGCAGGAAATATTCAAGCGGACAAACAAAATCAGCGGGTATCAATTACTTTCATTCATTGACACCCGCTGTCATACTATGCTGTCCATTGGACTGTTACCTCTCTTTTCCTATTCTGTTTTCAGCTTCTTTTCAATTTTCTGAAGTCCCAATGACTTCTTCCGTTCGATTTCTTCTGTCTTCGGCTTTTTACCTTCTTCTGATTATAAAGCTTTTCTTTTCCGGTTCTTTTGACTTCTTCTTTTTCTTCTTACCCGGCTTCTTCTTTTCTTCTGCTGCCGATTCTCATCGAACGTTTTTGCTTTTACCCTGACCTCCGTTCATATTACTTTTTTGATTCAGATGTTTTTTACACCTGTCTCTTAAAGTTCTATCAGAAGGTCACCTTTAAGTCTTCGGTGGTCCGTACCTCCTTTTCTTAGATTATAGGGTAATTCGTTAAGTTTTGGTTGGACTGTACCTCTCTTTCTTAGATTCACCTCATAATCTATATTAAATATAATTAATTATATTCTTCTAAGATAATGTGGTGTTGTTTTGTTTATTTCTTATCTTTGATTACATTATAATCACGAGATCTGTATTTGTCAATACTTTTTTATAAAAAATTTTATTAATTCTGCTTTTGCTTTCTCTGTCGTTTTTTTCTGTGTGTATTATTGTAATTTTTATTAATATTCAGAATATTTATTCAAGTTCTACTGTTACAAAATCGCCCAGCGCATGGGGAACCTCCATGCACAGACAGGTCTTTCCGTTCTCCTGATAGGAGTATCCCACCGGATATTCCACCTGTCCCTTTCCAAAATCAAAGCTTCGGAGAGCCGCCGCCAGCTGCTCCGTGTCCCCATAAAGAACGGTCAGCCGTTTCTGAAATTCCTCTGCCAGGTCACCGCTGACTGTATAGCCCGTTCCGTTCATCATGTCTTCCGCAATCTGATCCACGTTCCTGTAAGTAGCCAGGCGGATATTTTCCCCTGTTCTCATATCGATATTGTATGTGTACTGAAACCGGGTGGGATACGCAGCCGACGCCGCCGAGATCTCTCCGGATACGAGAATGGAAAGAAGCTCGTCATTCATGGTTTTTACGTCAAAGGAGCCCTGAAGGGTATCGCCTTCTTCCAGGCTCTCCGCCAGGTCCTCCGCTTTCTTTTCCATGATATTGTTCCATTTTTCCTGGAGCCCGGTGTCAGCGCAGTCCCGAATCTGAGGATAGGAAAAGGTCACCGTGCCCTCCTGGAGCAGACCGTCCGCCACGGAATAGGAGGCCTGCACATAATCATACAGCTCCAGCCAGCTGTCATAGATCTGATGGCCTGTCTCCAGAAGCTCTCCTCCGGCCGTCACCTTCATCATGGAGGCGTCATAAGCATCCAGAAAGGTATTGACCAGGCTTCCCATCACCATCATTTCTCCCGAGGTTCCCATTGAGGAAAGATAGTCCGCAAAATCAGCGGACAGATCCAGCTGCAGCCGCGTCTCTGTGGTCTCTTTCTCCACCTCTGTCTCGATTGAAAAATCCTGTACCGTCACTGCGTCCGGCAGCATGCCGTAGGCTGCCAGATTCATCACCAGGATCTCCGGGGTGACTCCTCTGGTCATCGTCGTATTGAAGCAGATGTTTTCCGCCATGTCGTCGCTGTGGTAAATACGGATGGAGATGCCGTATCCATCTCCTTCCTTTGTCAGGCGTTCATTCTGTGCAGGCGCCTCCACGAAAGCCTCTGCGCTCTCTCCGTCCTGCGCAGCATTCTCCTGGGACGTTTCGTTCTGCGCTTCTTCCACTTCTTCCATATCCTGGGATTCCATGCTTCCCATCTCTCCGCCTTTCGTACCGCATCCTGCCACAATCCCCAGTAATGCAGCCAGCGCCAGCAGATAAAGCCTCTTTCTCCCTTTCATACAGCGCAGCCTCCTTTCCCTGCATCGGCATCCAGACCAATAAAGCCTGCAGTGTGGATACCCGCAGGCAAAAAAATGACTGTTCTACTTCTCTTGATAAGAAGTATAACAGCCACTTTTTAATATTTTATGAAGAAAAACACCTGTTTTTTACTAATTTTCTGCGGAGCGCTCTCCAGTGATGGCATATTCCACCCACTCGGCAATGTTTGTCGCATGATCGCCGATACGCTCGTAATACTTGGTAATCATGAACAGATCCAGAAGCTCCTCTCCTCTGCTGCTGTCCTCACGGATGGCATCCAGAATCTCTCCGCGTACCTTCAGGAACAGTTCATCTACCTCGTCATCGCTCTTGATGACCTCCCTGGCAAGATCCAGCTTCATATCTACATAAGCGTTTACGCTGTCGGTGACCATCTTCATGGCAACAGTGCCCATCTTGCAGATGTGCAGAAACTGATCCGGAAGCTTCTCATTCATCTGTACGACGATTTCTGCGATATCAGCGGCCTGATCGCCTACCCGCTCCATATCTGTCACCATCTTCAGCGCGGCAGATACCCGGCGCAAATCGCCTGCTACCGGCTGCTGGTGCAGCAGAAGCTTGATGCACATCGCCTCAATATCCCTCTCCTGCTGGTTGATCTTGGCATCTCCTGCCATGACCTCCTTAGCCAGGGCCACATCGCCATCCGTCAAGGCCTTGGTCGCGTCCGCGATCGCCTTTTCGCAAAGACTGCCCATTGCAATCATCTGTGTGTGCAGCCTCGTAAGCTGCTCTTCATAAAAATCTCTCATCTTATCAACCAAACCTTCCTGAGATATAGTTTTCTGTCCGCTCATCCTTCGGCATGGAGAAGATCTGATCGGTCTCACCCATCTCGATGACCTCGCCCAGAAGGAAGAACGCTGTCTTGTCAGAAATACGCGCTGCCTGCTGCATATTATGCGTAACGATAATAATAGTATAATCCTTTTTCAGCTCCATGCAAAGATCTTCTATCTTAGAAGTTGAAATCGGATCCAGAGCGGAGGTCGGCTCATCCATCAGCAGGATGTCCGGCTGCACCGCAAGGGCTCTCGCGATACAGAGTCTCTGCTGCTGTCCGCCTGACATGCCCAGGGCGCTGGTCTTCAGACGATCCTTTGTTTCATCCCAGATAGCCGCGTTGCGGAGGGATTTCTCTACAATGTCATCCAGCTTTGCCTTGCTGCGGATGCCATGGGTCCTCGGTCCATAGGCAATATTGTCATAAATGCTCATAGGGAAGGGGTTCGGCTTCTGGAACACCATACCTACCCGTTTTCTCAAAAGGTTCACATCCATGCCGTTGTAGATGTCCTGCCCTTCCAGCATCACCTTTCCGGTGATCCTGCAGCCCTCTACCAGATCGTTCATTCGGTTCAGGGTCTTTAAAAATGTGGACTTTCCGCAGCCGGAGGGTCCGATAAAGGCCGTAATCTCATTGGCCTGTATTTCCATATTTATGTTTTTGAGAGCCTGAAAATCTCCGTAAAACAGATCCAGATTCTCGATTTGCATGATACTCATTCTATTTTACTCCCATCTGTCCTGCAGTGCATGAGATGCTTCTCAGGCTCCTGTCTTTTGTCTTAATTTCTTCGCTACAAAGCTGGAAAGCGCGTTGATTCCGATGACGACCACCAGCAGTACCACGGCTGTGGCGGAGGCCTCGTTTACATGAAGGGCTTCGCTTGTCAGCACGTACATATGAAGCGCCAGGGTACGGCCGGAATCCATCGGCCCGGCATATTTGGCTACGGTACCGGAGGTGTACATCAGAGCCGCCGTCTCGCCCACGATACGGCCGATGCCCAGGATGACGCCCGCCAGGATTCCCGGTATCGCGCTGGGAAGCACGATGCGGAACACGGTGCGCAGCTTTCCGGCTCCCAGTCCGAAGCTTCCTTCCCGGTAAGAATCCGGCACCGCCAGCAGGGCTTCCTCCGTAGTACGCATAATCAGCGGCAGAATCATGATAGCCAGGGTAAAGGCGCCTGACAGCATGGAGTAGCTCCATTTCAGGGTCGTCACAAAGAACAGCATACCGAACAGGCCGTATACGATAGAAGGAATACCAGAAAGCGTCTCCGCCGTCACGCGGACCACGCTGATCAGCTTATTTCCCTTCTTCGCGTACTCCACCAGATAGATAGCCGCGAAGATTCCAAAGGGCACCGCCAGCAGAAGGGACATCAGAATCATCAGCAGGGTGTTGACCACCGCGGGCATCAGAGATACATTGTCCGAGTTATATTTCAGCGCGAACAGGGACGGCGTCAGGTAAGGGACGCCTCTCACCAGAATATACGCAATCAGGAACACAAGCACCGCAAAGGTAACGACCGCTGCCAGCATCACCAGCAGGAACAGAACCAGGGAGCCCGGATGCTTGAAGTAGGCGCGCAGCTTGTCGCCTGCGGTCTGTCTGTTAATCGCCTGCATTTTGTCCCCTCCTCAATAATGATACGCTTAAGTTGATAATCAGGATGAACACAAAGAGCACTACGGCTGTGGCAATCAGCGCCTCTCTGTGAAGCCCCGTGGCGTAGCCCATCTCCAGAACGATGTTCGCGGTCAGGGTACGCACGCCCTTTAAGAGGCCCTCCGGCATCCCCACCTGGTTTCCGGCAATCATGATGACCGCCATAGTCTCGCCGATGGCGCGTCCGATTCCCAGCACCACGCCCGTCAGCACGCCGGACTTGGCGGCAGGAAGCATGACGGTGAAAATCGTCCGTTCCTTTGTCGCTCCCAGAGCGAGAGCCCCTTCATAGTAGGTTCTCGTGACGCTTCTGAGGGCAGACTCTGTCGTTCCGATAATCGTCGGCAGAATCATGATTCCCAGCAGAATGCAGGCAGTCAGCATGACGTTTCCCTTGCTGCCCGTAGTCTCACGGATAAAAGGAACCAGAACCAGCATACCGAAGAAACCGTATACGACGGAAGGAATTCCGGCCAGAAGCTCGGTGGCGGCCTTTAAGGGCCGGTAAATCTTCGCCGGGCAGTACTCCGCCATGAAGATGGAGGTCAGAATTCCTATGGGAACTCCGATGACGATCGCTCCGGCCGTCACATAAATACTTCCCAGGATAAAGGGAAAGATTCCATATAAATCATTGGCAGGCCTCCAGGTTTTACCCAGAAGGAAATCAAGAGGCCCGATTTCCGCTATAGCAGGAAGTCCGTTTGCAAACAGGAAAATGCAAATCAGGGCTACCGCTAAGATAGAGGTGCAGGCGGCTATAAAAAACACCGCCTGCATTCCTTTTTCTTTCCAGTGACCGCTGAAAGCCTTTCCTGTTCTAGTTCCGGGTTCCTGGCTTTCCATCACTTTACTCATCTGTCTTACTCCTGTAATTACTGAACGTCAGCCCAGGTCGTCGTTGCTCCTGTGTAGATGCTCTGTACCTGCTCGGAGGTCAGTCCCTCAATCGGGTTCTCGTTGTTTACGATTACAGCGATACCATCCAGCGCAATCTGGGTTCCGGTCAGCTCTGCAGTCTCCTCTTCCTTCAGCTCACGGGAAGCCATTCCAATCTGGCAGGTTCCGTCGATAGCGGAGGTCATTCCGGAGGTGGAGTCTGTGGTCTGAATCTCAATGTTTACATCGCCGTTCAGAGCCATATAAGCCTCAGCCAGCTTCTCCATTACCGGAGATACGGAAGAGGAACCAGCAACTACGATGTCGCCGGATACGCTGCCGCCCTCGAATGCCGGAGCCGCGTCGTCGATGGTGATGTAGCCTTCCTCGCTTACGATTGCCTGTCCCTCAGCGCTCAGGATGTAGTTGATGAAATCCTGCGTGGTCTCGTCCGGAGTACCCTTGGTAGCGATGTTGAACGGTCTTGCTACCGCGTATGTACCGTCCTTTACGGTCTCCACAGAGGGAGCCACGCCGTCGATGGTCAGAGCCTTTACCGTCTCATTCATGGAACCAAGAGATACATAGCCGATAGCGTACGGATCTCCGGCTACGCCGGTCATCATAACGGAAGTGTTGTTGGTAATGGTAGCGTCCGGAGTAGTCATATCAACCTTCTCGCCGGACTCATCCTCCTGCTCGATTCCCATCAGCTCGATGAAAGCGCCTCTGGTTCCGGAGCCATCCTCACGGGAATATACGGAAATTGCTGCAGAAGTATCGAAGTCGCCTGCGGCTGCTTCCGTCTCCTCAGCAGCGTCTGCAGCCTCTTCTGTCTCTGCTGCATCGGTTGTTTCGGTTGTTTCTGTTGTTTCAGTTGTCTCAGTCGTTGCTGTGTCAGCTCCGCCGCCGCAGCCTGCCAGCATAGCAGCGCAAAGAGTAACAGCTGTTAAAATGCTCACTACTTTCTTTTTCATAATTTCTTCTCCTTCTGGCCCGTGTCCTTGTGGGCCCGTTCTTCTTTTTCTGCCTCAGGGCTTTCTTCCCTGCCCTGCTTTTTTATCTTAAAATCGAAATGTTAAGTCTAAAAGCACATTCAGGTAAAGCTTATGTTAAGTAATCGTTAGGTATTTGTTGATTTCCCCGGAAGCCCTATGCTATAATGAACGTGTCCGGAACTGGCAGAAAGAGTTATATTCTGTCTTTCTGGGTTGTTTTCTGTCCTTATTTCAGGGACACTCTTTTATTTTCTTTATTTTCGGAGGTCATTATGGACTTATCTATGGAAAGTTTTCTGGCGCAGATGACAACCAACCCGCTGCTGCTGATCGCAGTTCTGCTGACTCTGGGGGTTATTCTGGTCAACGGCTGGACCGACGCGCCAAACGCCATCGCTACCTGTGTAGTGACGCGGTGCATGTCAGCCAGAGCCGCTATTCTCATGGCAGCGGTATTCAATTTCCTCGGCGTTTTCCTCATGAGTATGCTGAATGCTACAGTAGCCGAGACAATCACAAAAATGGTCGATTTCGGCACAAACTCCCATGAGGCAATCGTTGCCCTGAGCGCCGCCCTGTTTGCGATTGTAGTCTGGGCCACCCTTGCCTGGTATTTTGGAATCCCTACCAGTGAAAGCCACGCGCTGATCGCCGGCCTGACCGGGGGCGCCATCGCCCTTCACGGAGGCTTAAGCGGCGTAAATCCGGACGAATGGGTAAAGGTTCTCTACGGACTGGTTATCTCCGTGGTCATGGGCTTCTCTCTGGGCTTCCTGATGTGCAAGCTGGTCGTTCTTCTGTTCCGGAAAGCGGAACGTCCAAAGACGGAGGGCTTTTTCCGGGGCGCACAGATTTTCGGCGCTGCCTGCATGAGCTTCATGCATGGAGCTCAGGACGGCCAGAAATTCATGGGCGTAATCCTTCTGTGCATGCTTCTCGTGAACGGCCACAATCCCAGCGAAGGGATTTCTGTACAGATGCCTATCTGGCTGATGCTTCTGTGCTCGCTCGTCATGGGACTTGGAACCTCAATCGGAGGCAAAAAAATCATCAAATCCGTAGGGATGGATATGGTAAAGCTGGAAAAATATCAGGGCTTCTCAGCCGACCTGGCCGCTTCTGTGTCCCTGCTTTTCAGCTCGCTGTTCGGCATCCCGGTTTCTACTACCCATGCCAAAACCACAGCCATCATGGGAGTAGGCGCTGTAAAACGTCTTTCTGCCATCAATTTCAGCGTCGTAAAGGAAATGGGCATGACCTGGCTCCTGACCTTCCCCGGCTGCGGACTGATTGGCTTTCTGATGACAAAGCTCTTTATGTGGCTGTTTTAAATAATGTTTATCAGGCTTTGAAAAACGTATATAACAGAAAATTTTTTAAATATCTTTTATGAATGAAAGGGAGAGAACATGGCAAACAAAGCAGACCGTCAGTATTTTGAAAATTTTACCGCAGCAGCGGACTATACCTGCCAGGCTTCCAGATATCTGGTAGAATGCCTGAACAATTTCAATCTGGACAACATCAAGTCCATGCTGGACACCATGCATGAGTTCGAGCATCAGGGCGATGACAAGCATCATGAAATGTCCTCCATGCTCGCCAAAGCCTTTGTCACTCCGGTAGACCGGGAAGACCTGGCCATGATCAGCCAGAGCATCGACGAGGTGCTGGACAAGCTGGAGGAAGTGCTGCAGCGCTTCTATGTAGACCAGATTCACACCATCATTCCGGACGCCATCACCTTTGCGCAGAAGCTTATGGACTGCTGTGAGCTCCTGAAGGGCATCATGGAAGAGTTCATCAATTTCAAAAAACCCGCAAAGCTTCACGACATGGTAATTAAACTGAATCAGATCGAGGAGGAATGCGATACTCTGTACCTGGAAGCGACTCTGAATATCCGGCAACACTGCACAGACGTGATCGATATCATTTCCTGGCGTGAGATTTTCGACTATATGGAAGACTGCGCAGATGCCTGCGAGCATGTGGGAAATTATGTGGAGCTGGTGGTGCTGAAGAACACCTGAGAAAAATTTGAATTTTTGCAAACGTACGCCCGCGGCTTTCTTTGCCCGGTGTTCGGCCCAGGCCGCTCTCTCTTGCTGTTGCACAGCAATTCACCTTGCGGACGTCTCACGGACGGCTGTATGCCTCCGGACGGACTAAAAAGCAGTCCGCCTGAATCATACAGCCGTCCGCGAGAAGCCGGACACTGGGGCAAAAGAAAGCCGCGGGCTGTGTGTTGAAAAATTCTAAGTTTTCTCCGCAAAGGAGCAGCCGCTGGCGTATCCAGAAAACCGCAGAGGCTTTTATATTTCAGATTTTTCTCTCACTGACTGCCGGCCGCAGGCTCTCTAATATATCAGCTGGCATCTATTGTTTCTTCTGCCACTGCTGACGCCGTGGAATTTACACATTTGCTTCTGCCCGTCTCCAGGCATTCCAGCCGGAAAAGGCTGTGCACACAAGGATACAGGCTGCAATGCTGACGGGGATGAACAGCATATCGTACCAGTCCGCCAGAATGCCTGTCATTACCAGAAACAGCGGTGTTCCCGACGCCAGCAGATAGCCCGCGCCGTTAAACAGAAGCCGGAGCAGCAAAGGGGCCGTCCAGACTGCAAAGGTGAGGACAACCGTGTGAAAGGCCGTTTTCTGATGGGCCGACACGCACAAGGTTATGGCGCAGAGCGTAAAAAGCGCCAGCAGATCCAGGCTCAGCATCAGGAAGGTGATGAAGGCAGTCGATTTCAGGGAAACTGGCGACGCCGGATAAAAGCCATACTGCATCAGCGTCATTCCGCTCATACATTCCCCGCCGTCAAAGCCATACACAACGCCCACGAGCAGAAATATAAAAGACGTAATCACAATATATATCAGCGCTGCCGCTGTAAACGCTGCGGCTGTCTTCGCAAAAGCGTCCTTCTCTCTTCCTTCCCTGCTTGTAAAAAGCAGCGCAGCCATCCTGCTCTGCTGCTCTTCCGAAAACACCGGAGAGGCCGCAGCCACAACCAGCGCGCTTCCCAGGATCATCCCCAGCTGCAGAAGCTCCAAAAAAGCCGGCCAGCCCTTTGCATAATCCAGAATTACAGCTCTGCCGGAGGCTTCCGCAGCCTTTCCCAGCTCGCTTTCCCGAAGAGGCCGCAGGCCGGTCGAAATCCGATAATCATCCCAGCTTTTCAGATATCCGTTTCCAAGATACTCTGTCACAAAGCCATTTAAATAATTTTCATCCCGAAAGCCGCCATAATTCTCTATCACCTGAGAGGGAAAACCGTATTCTTCAATAATTCGGCCGGCTTTCTCGTCCGTCAGAATGCCCCGAAACTCCTCTGTAATTTCTCTGTCTCTTCGAATAGCCTCAAAACCGGTATACAGGCTTCCGTTTATGGTGCTTCTTTCTTCTCCCACGCAGATTAAAAGAAAATAGGCAAAAAGAATTCCCAGAACAGCCGGCATACTGATCCGGAAAATTTTCCGATACAGTAATTTATACAGCTCCATCTTGTACAGTCTCATATATACATCCCTCCAGGTAAAAGCATCAGCCACATCTAAAGCTTTCCGGCTGCATTTTGCGGCTCTGCATTTATGGCTTTATATAAATAACGTCCGAGCCACCCAAAAGGATTAAATAAAATACCCCGCAGTTTTCTGTTATCCCTGTGTCCGGCTTCTCGCGAACACCGGATATGAAAAACCGCGGGGCTATATTACACAAACTTGTACCCCATCCCCCTCACAGTCTGGATATACTGGGGATGATCCGGATCTCTTTCAATCTTCTTCCGCAGATTCCGCACATGGACGTCTACAGTCCTGGTCTCACCGGAATACTCATAACCCCAGATCAGCTCCAGGAGCTGCTCACGGGTGAAAACACGGTTGCGGTGGCTTGCCAGAAGATACAGAAGCTCAAACTCCTTCAGGGAAAGCGTAACGGGCTGTCCGTCTACCGTGACCTCCCGGGCGGTATTGTTAATCATCAGATCACCAATGAGAATCTTATCCTCCGGCTGGGACTCTATCCTCTCCAGAGAGCTTCTCCGAAGCAGGGCCTTGACCCTGGCCTGAAGCTCCCGGATGCCAAAGGGCTTGCTCAGATAATCGTCAGCCCCCATCTCAAGGCCAAGCACCTTGTCTATCTCCTCTCCCTTGGCTGTCAGCATAATCACAGGCATAGCGGTAAGCGCCGGATCTGACCGCATGGTTTTCAGAACCTCGATCCCGTCTATACCGGGCAGCATATAATCCAGAAGAACCAGATCCACCTGCATCGTCTTCATAATCGCAAGGCCTTTTTCTCCTGTCTCTGCACGCAGTACATCGTAGCCTCCCTTTTCCAGATTGTATTCCAGCAAATCAAGAATATGTTCTTCATCATCAATTGTCAGAATTACCTTTTTTGCCATACTATTCTTCCTTTCCCCTTCCTCAGTAAGGCAGCCTCACAGTGAACTCTGTTCCTACGCCAGGCTTGCTTGTGACTTCAATGGTCCCATTGTAGAGCTCCACAATGTGCTTCACGATAGAAAGTCCCAGACCGGTTCCTCCCTGAGCCTTGGAGCGTCCTTTGTCAACCCGGTAAAACCGTTCAAAAATGCGGTCAAGCTGCTCCTCCTCCATCCCTATGCCTGTATCTGAAATTTCGAGCACCAGCTGGCTGGCAGTGCTTCTGCATGAAATCGTCACTGCGCCGAATTCTGTAGCCTTCAGCCCATTATCCGTCAGGTTAATCAGAAGCTGCTTCAGGCGGTCCCGGTTGCAGCTGTAAGGACGCACAGAAGCGTCTGGATGAAAGATCAGCCGGACATGTTCCCTGACCTTGGGCTGAAGCAGCTCTACCACCTCTGTAATCACCGCATTGACATCGCAGGGCTCTCTCTTTGTATCCTTTTTGCTCTCAATTTCAGAGAGGAGCAGCGTATCGCTGATCAGATTGCTCAGGCGATCGGACTCTATCTCAATAATATCCAGAAATTTGTGCGCAATCTTGGGATCCTCTATGGCTCCCGCCTTCAGCGTCTCCACAAAACCGCGGATCGAGGTCAGCGGCGTCTTCAGCTCGTGCGTAACATTGGAGACAAATTCCCGCCGCATATTTTCCACCTTCTTCATAGCAAGCACATATTTGCGGAAATACAGCCCCAGAAACAGAATCAGCGCTGCCAGGATCGCGATTGCCATAATCGTGGAGCGGACGAATTCATAATCCATGTCCTGAAGCTCCTGCAAAGGAACAGCCACCCGGATCACTCCGCGAAAATCCCCGTCCTCCACAGGAACCGCGCAATAGCAGTAGTCCACATCAAAGGTATCCGATTTCCGAATCAGGCTGTTGCTTTCGCCCTGGAGCGCCTTCTGAACCTCTTCCCGGTCCAGATGATTATTCATCAGTTCTCCGGCGCCCCGGGATTCACCCAGCACATTTCCCTCAGCATCAATAATTGTGACTCTTATATTATATTTTTCTGCATAGTCATCCGCAAACTGCTCATAAGCATCCTCCCGCTCGCCGCTCTGCCCCGCCACATCCTCAGCCAGAAACAGATCCCGCAGAAGCTCTGCCTGGGTCAGATAGCTGTGCTCACTCTGATGCTCCAGATATGTGAAACCATTGGTCCAGAACGCATACTCAAATGCCAGCAGGGCTATGACCGCAGCGATTACATAGCCTATCAGAACCTTTTTTTTCAATCTCTTTACTCCTCTCCCTCATCAGCCACATAGCCCACAATATTGTTGGCATGATCTGCGATCCGCTCAATATTGCTGAGCATATCCAGGAAAAACACTCCTTTTGCGGCAGAGCACTCATTTCTTGCAAGACGGTCGATATGCTCTGTTCTCAGATCCTCCTCCAGATCGTCGATCTCATCCTCAATCTGAATCACCTGCTGCACATAAGCCATTCTTTCAGTCTCTCTGGCCAGTACGGCTGCTTTTACCGAATCCATGGCCAGCTCTGTGATCTCCTCAAAGCCCTTCATGGCTTCCTGAGAAAAGCTCAGGTCATCCTGAATCATGCTTTGTGCCAGCTCTGCAATGTTATCACAGTGGTCACCGATCCGTTCCAGATCGCTGACCGTGTAGACCAGGTTGCCCACAGTCAGGCGCTGGCGCTCCGTAAGAGAGCCCTTGCTGAGCTGAGCCAGGTATTCCACCATCTGCTTTTCATATTTATTCATAGTCTGCTCTATCTGAAAGGCTTTGTCAACCCACTTTCTGTTTCCCGTCCGAACCGCATCAAAAACAGTCTGCATATGAAGCAGCGCAAGCTCTCCCATGCGAACCACTTCCTTTACCGCGCCCTCCACGGCAAAGGACGGGGTCTCCAGAAGGCGGCTGTCCAGATGTGGAAGCCCGCAGGCTGCGTCTTCTCCCATTTCCTCTTCCTCCTGCGTCACAGGCTCCTTTACCAGCACTCCGGAAAGCTTTACCAGCGTGTTGGCAAAGGGGTAGAGAATGACCGTATTCAGGATATTAAATACTGTATGAAAAATGGAGATGCCCACACTGTTTACCTGAGCGCCTGCCCATACCCTGTTAAAGGAAAATATTACAAACATTCCTATGCCAAAGACAACCGCTCCGATCACATTGAAAAGCAAATGTATGACAGCTGCCCGCTTTGCCGTTCTGTTCGCGCCAAGGCTGGACAGCAGCGCCGTCACACAGGTGCCGACATTCTGTCCCAGGGTAATAAAGACAGCAGAGCTCCAGTTTACCACGCCATTTGCCGCCAGCGTCTGCAGAATACCCACGGAAGCCGAAGAGCTCTGAATGACAGCAGTCACCACCAGCCCTGTAAGGATTCCAAGAATCGGATTGCTGCCGAGTATCCGAAACGCCTCAGAGAAAATCGGCGCGTCCCGGTAAGGCGTGATGGAATCAGACATAAAGCTCAGGCCCACAAAAAGCACGCCAAAACCAATCAGGATCTCACTGACATCCTTCGCCTTTTCCTTTTTTGCAAAAAGCAGCATAAACGCTCCGATTCCAATCAGAAGCGGAGCAAAAAATTCAGGCTTCAGTACAGCCCCCCACTCACTCATAGAAACCAGCCAGGCTGTGATCGTAGTTCCGATGTTGGCTCCCATGATCACCCCTACCGCCTGTACCAGTGTCATCAGGCCCGCATTGACAAAGCCTACCACCATAACCGTCGTGGCGGAGCTGCTTTGAATAATGGCCGTCACTCCTGCTCCCACGAGAATCCCCATCACCCTGTTCCTGGTGAGAAATTCCAGCAGATGCTTCATCCGGTCCCCTGCGGACTTCTGCAGACCGTCGGCCATTACGTTCATTCCGTATAAAAACATTCCAAGTCCGCCTGCGAAGCGGAACAGCATCTCGATATGTTCCATGGCTCTTCTCCTTCTGTAGTATTATAATCGCTCATGTTAAGTACATTATCAAGATTTCGTAAAGTTTAATCGCGATTTTTGTAAAGTTCTCGTTAAGTCATAACATTTTCTTTACATATGCTTAACTTTTTATCTTACTTCCATATTATGGGTTTTTGTGTTCATATTTTATTCATATATCTTTTAAAAAACGTTCAACAGATAATCATACCTCATTCATTTTCCTTCCATATAATAAGACCATAAGATGAAGGAAAGCAATAAACCATAACTTAAACGCCAATTACCTTTTTTGAATAAACTTTTTCATAATAAATGCCAGGCAGAGCAGCTGCCTGGCATCCTCCCATTTTATAGGGCAATGAGCAGAGCAGAGAAACAAAAAAAGACGGATGACATGCTTGCATGACAGACGTCTCTTTTTTATTTCTTGGCTCATTGCCCAAGCCTCTCTTCCCAATCCTCCCCATAAAGCTCTTCCATTGTGTACACCTTCACCACCGACTTATCCTCCACATCCTTATAGGCCGGCCACATAATCTTTACAACACAGAACAGTGCACAGCCTGCAATCCACAGGCACACAAGCGTCGTACCCACTGTCAGGATTCTGCGCGCCAAGGCTCCGGCCCGCTCTCCTATCCAGCGTATCAGGAAATACAGTCCCCGCGTGATATAATACATGAACGGAATCAGCATCGGCATGCTGTACCGCCCCTGAGGCTGATAGTCCGTGGCGTAGGAATACCAGAAATTCAGGACATTCGGAACCACAATCGCAACAATCAGGCCAATGTGCCAAAACAGACGCCTGTAGTTCAGACGTGCCGCGGCACCGTTTTCACACTCTTTCCGCCGCTTTCTGCTGTGGAGGCGTACTGCGGCCTCCGCCAGAAGGCCGATAAGGCCTGCCCCGAATATCATGCCGTAGCCTGCGTACATCCACCACCGGAGCGCATACCACAACGGGCCGAGAACCCCGATAAAGCTTTTCACCACAGACGAAACAAAATCCGAACGGAACAGCATATACAGCATGGAATGCCCCTGATTCTGATAGGTCTGGCGGTTCGAGGGCTTCAGGATATCCATCGCATACTTCTCCGCGTATTCATCCTGTGTCTTCAATCCCAGGATGTCTCCGTCATACAGAAAATAATTCCGTACGAACCACCAGCCTGAGAGAAGCAGAACCACCCCGAGAATCAGAACGCCCTTTGCCCAAAACTCTTTCCAGCAGTGCCCGCCCTGCCTGTTTTTCTCCAGATAATAACCGAAAAACACAAGCGCTCCCGTGATCAAAAAACCATACGCATTATAATAAGAAAGAATACAGATCGAAAAGCTGACGGCCAGCTTCAGGCAGACAGGAATCGAAAAGCTGTCATCCATCCCCTTCAAAAGATACCAGACAATCATGGCTGCAGCCATAAGAGCCATAGAATCACAATTCAGATAGGTAAACAAAAACGTGGCCTGAGGCAGGCAGACGGTAAGAAGCGTAAAAAGCCACTGTATGCCGGAACGGTCAAACAGCTTTTTCGCAATCGTCCTCACATAGCCCGCAAACACGAGACCGCAGAGAATGCTGGACAGCCTCCCCGCAAAAAGAAGTGAAAACGCATCTGAGGTGAACAGCATTCCCACACGCACAAAGCCCGCTTCCAGGATTTGCGGCAAAATGGGACGAAAAGCATACGTAAAGCCCCAGGAATAATCCATAATCTCCTGCTGATATCCTGTCGGCAGCTTTCCATATTCCACGATATACTCCACTATCCTGGAACGCATATATTCATCCGGTCCTTCATTGAAGGGCATAATCCAGGCCCAGGCAAGCCATACCGTCAAAATAAACACATAAAAAACAATTTCCAGCCATTCTTCTTTTGCTATTTTCTTCATCTGCCGCTTCCTTCGCATCAAATATCATCAGCGCCGGCCTACCGTGGATAACATATCCCTGGCAGCCCGATGCTACTGTCTCATTATAGCAATTTCAAAAAGGAAACACAAGAATAACGAGAATAACAAAAAATCCGCAGTAAACTGCGGATCGATTACCCTCGCGGCAATCGCCAAATGGACTTGCCAGCACAGGGGCCAAAAAAGCGCCCGGGGCCATGTCCGTTTGGCTTGTTGCCCTCGAGAATAAAAAATAAAAGGGAGAGATAGGGCCTGGTGCCCCAAAAAAAGTAAAAAGACGCTACCACGGGAATTGGTAACGTCTTTGTTATCATTAGTAATTCAATATGTATTATCTTTTGTTGTGACTATTTTATTACTCTTCCGCCAAAAAGTCAATGCTTCTGACTGCCGAAAATGCTGTCACTTTTTGGCACTTCTTCTCTGATCTGCACAAATTTCTGCGTTTCTACGCCTGCCCTCCGCTCCAAAAGCTTCCTGCCCGGAAAGCTTCCTATCCGAGAATCAGCTTCGCGCAGCCATAGATCCCGGCGTCATTTCCAAGCTCCGCCAGCGCAAAGGGAGTCTCCTTCGCTGACTTAAACGCGCAGGGCTTGTAATATTTCCGGACATAGTCCAGGAGAATCGGGCCGGCCTTGGATACCCCGCCGCCAATCACAATAATCTCCGGATCCAGAACTGCCGTCATTCCGGCTACCGCCTTGCCCAGATATTTTCCGAAGCTTTCCGCCACCTGAATCGCAAGCTCATCGCCTTCCTTCACCGCGTCAAACACAACCTTGGCAGACATCTCCTGACCGCGCATCACAGACGGCTGATCGCTCTCTTCCAGGGCTTTACGTCCCAGACGCGCGATTCCAGTCGCAGAAGCAAACTGCTCCAGGCAGCCCCTGTTTCCGCAGCCGCAGCACTCCTGGATCTCATCATCCACATGAATATGTCCAATCTCTCCGCCTGCTCCGTGAACGCCCGTAAGAATCCTTCCATCTACCACGATTCCACCGCCCACTCCGGTACCAAGCGTAATCAGCAGTACATTCGTATGTCCCTTTCCTCCGCCGAGCCACATCTCTCCCAGCGCAGCTACATTTGCATCATTTCCTGCCCTGCAGGGAAGTCCCGTCAGCTCTGAAAGCTCCTTTGTCACTTCCTTGTAGCCCCAGCCCAGATTCGCCGTATGGGGCACGATTCCATCCTCTGAAATAGGACCGGGAACGTCCACGCCCACTCCTGCGATCTCTTCCATTGCAAGCCCATGCGCCTGAATCTTTTCTTTTATGGACGCAGCCATATCCGGCAGGATCGCAATTCCCTCCTGCTCCGTACGCGTGGGAATCTCCCACTTCTCCAGGATGATTCCGTCCTGGTCAAAAAGCCCAAGCTTTACGGTAGTTCCCCCGATATCGGCTCCAAAACAGTATTTTCTCATAGCTTTACACCCCTTGTTTTCACGGCATGCCGCGAAATATTTTTATTTTCTGCGCCTGCGCCCGGCAAAAGCAGGATCGCCTGCAGGCGTCTTTTTAATTTCTTCTGGCCATGCTTTCCTGCACGCGCCGGTACAGCTCCTGCGCCGCGTTGTAGCCCATCTTCTTCTGCCTGTGGTTTACAGCCGCGGTCTCCACGATGATCGCCAGATTCCGGCCCGGGCGGACCGGAAGGGAATGGCAGACCACCTTGTTGCCCAGGAACTCCGTATACTCCTCCTGAAGGCCCAGGCGGTCGTAATCCTTATCCTTGTCCCAGTCCTCCAGCTTAATTACCATGTCGATCTGCTGCGTCTCCTTCACGCACTCCACGCCAAACAGGGTCTTTACATCTACGATGCCGATGCCGCGAAGCTCAATCAGATGCTTGGTGATTTCCGGAGAACGGCCCACCAGCGTGTCGTCGCTGACCTTGTGAATCTCCACCACGTCGTCCGTCACCAGACGGTGTCCGCGCTTCAAAAGCTCCAGGGCAGCCTCGCTTTTTCCAATGCCGCTTTCACCCATAATCAGCACGCCCTCGCCATATACATCCACCAGTACGCCGTGAATGGAAATCCGGGGCGCGAGCTGTACATTCAGCCAGTTGATGATCGCCGCCATAAAATTCGACGTCGTCTTGTCCGCCAGAAAAACAGGAACCCTGTACTGATTTGCCAGCTCCAGAGCCCTGGGCTCCGGTCTTGTCTTAGAGGTATAAATCACACAGGGAATTCCGCTGGAGAAAAATTTCTGATAGATAGGCTCCTTTTCCTCGTCGCTCCTGCTCTGCAGATAGGTATATTCTACAAAGCCTACAATCTGCACCCGCTCCGAGGCAAAATGGGCGAAATATCCGGACAGCTGCAGAGCCGGGCGGTTGATCTCCGGCGAGGCCAGCTTCATATCCGTGATATCAATATCCGGCGTCATATTTTTAAGATTCAGCTTTTCGACCATTTTGGTCATCTCTACTGTCAATACACTTGCCATAATCGTTCCTTTCTCAAAGTTTCTTGTCAGAATTCCTGTCAAAATATTTCTTTCATTTTATCATATCTGCCGTAATTCTTGCAAGGCCGGACGGGAAAATATGACAGCAAATGCGGCTGTATCCGCCGCCTCAATGGAAAAATTTCCAGACCCTTTCGGCGGCGGCGCGGTTCATGGAGGGCACGGCTGCCAGCGTCTCCACATCCGCCTCCCGGATAGCCTCCAGCGACTGAAACTGGCGCATCAGCGCCTTCCGCCTGGAAGGGCCGATGCCCTCGATGTCATCCAGCACAGAATGAACCTGTTCTTTGCTCCGCAGGGAGCGGTGATATTCAATGGCAAAGCGGTGCGCCTCGTCCTGAATCCGGGTAATCAGACGGAAGCCTTCGGAATTGCGGTCAATCGGGATCTCCACATTGTTAAAATAGAGTCCCCGCGTCCGGTGATTGTCGTCCTTGACCATGCCGCAGACCGGAATCCTCAGACCCAGCTCCTCCAGCACCTGCAGCGCCACGTTTACCTGTCCCTTTCCTCCATCCATCATCAGCAGATCCGGGAATCTCGTAAAGCTGCCAAGCTCCTCCGGCATCTCCCTGCTCCGGAGCTCACGCTCCTCCTCCATGCCGTGCCGGAACCGGCGGGTCAGCACCTCATGCATGCTGGCGTAATCGTCCGGCCCCTTGACCGTCCGGATTTTGAACTTGCGGTAATCGCTGCGCTTCGGCTTTCCGCGCTCATATACCACCATCGAGCCTACGGACTCAAATCCGTTTGTGTTGGAGATATCAAAGGCCTCCACCCGGCCGATATCGGAGAGCCCCAAAAGCGTGGAGATTTCCTTCATGGCTCCTATGGTTCTGCCTTCCTCCCGCTTGATTCTCTCCTTGTCCTGACTCAGGACCATGGCAGCGTTTTTCTTTGCCAGCTCCACCAGCTTTTCCTTCGTTCCGATCTTCGGAACCCGCAGATAGACCCGGTGGCCTTTTCTGGCAGTCAGCCACTGCTCAATCAGCTCCTGGTCGTCTATGGCCTCCTGCAGCATCAGCTCCCGGGGAATATAGGGCGTTCCCGCGTAAAACTGCTTGATAAAGCTCCCCAGAATCTCCTTTTCCGGCTCGCCCTCAGAGGCCCTCAGATAAAAATGATCCCGGCCGATGAGCCGCCCGTCCCGGATAAAAAAGACCTGCACCACAGCGTCCTCACCATCCACAGCCATCGCGATGATGTCCTTATCCTCCATATCGCTGTTGGTAATTTTCTGCTTCTGGGCGATCTGCTTTACGCTGCTCAAAAGCTCCCTGTATTCAATGGCCTTCTCAAACTCCATGGCGTCTGAGGCCGCCTTCATCTTCTCTTCCAGCTCCTTCAGGAGCGGCCCGTAATTTCCGTTCAGGAATTCCAGAACCTTCCCCACGTTCTGCGCGTACTGCTCCTTTGAGATATATCCCTGGCAGGGCGCGGCGCACTGCTTGATATGATAGTTCAGGCAGGGCCGCTCCTTTCCGATATCCCGGGGCAGGCTCCTGCTGCAGGTCCGGATCTGATACAGCTTGTGAATCAGCTCGATCGTATCCTTGACCGCTCCTGCGCTCGTATACGGCCCGTAATATTTCGCCTTATCCTTTTTCAGCCGCCTGGAAAACAGGACGCGCGGGAACTCCTCATTCACGGTCACCTTGATATACGGATAGGTTTTGTCATCCATGAGCATGGTGTTGTATTTCGGCCTGTGCTCCTTGATCAGATTGCATTCGAGCACCAGCGCCTCCAGCTCCGAGTCCGTGACGATATACTCAAAACGGGCGATATGCGTCACCATCTGCTCGATCTTTACGCCTTTGTTCCGGCTGGACTGAAAATACTGGCGCACCCGGTTTTTCAGGGAAACCGCCTTCCCCACGTAGATGATGGCGTCCTTTTCGTCATGCATCAGATACACGCCGGGCTTGGCCGGCAGCTTTTTTAATTCCTCTTCTATATCAAACATTGCAGAAATCCTTCCTGTTTTTGAAAACGGCAAAAAACATACGTTTCCATTTCCTGATTATATACTATTTTCACCAGGAAATCCACAGAAAGCTCTGATACCTGCCTGCTTCCTCTATATTTCTCCGTTCTCTCCCTTGACCGCCTCCTGCGCCACAGGTATAATAGAGCAGGAATATCCAGGCAGACGAAAGCTTCACAGCAGGCTTCTTCCTGGAATGGCAGCTTTGCGAGGAAACGATTATGAATTATAAACTGCTTCTGGACACGGCCGTGACAGCCGGGGAGCTGATGCTGGAAAATGGAGCGGAAACCTACCGGGTGGAGGATACGATGCACCGGATTCTCTCTCTGTCCAGCCTTCAGACCGCAGAGGTCTTTGTAACCATGACGGGCTTTGTGGCTACGCTGGACGACCCCTCGATACACTCCATGACTGTCGTACGCCGGATCACAAGCCGAGGCACCAATCTTGATATGATAGACCGGCTCAATGCGGTTTCCAGACGGCTCTGTACCGGAGAGCTGGAGCTGGAGGAGGCCTTTTCCCAGGTAAAGTCCTTAAAGGAGCATCCCTGGAAGCCCCGCGCCTTTCTGATCTCCACTCCGGTGGCGACAGCCGCCTTTGCCCTGACCTACGGCGGATCGCTGTCCGAAGCCTTCGTCTCAGCGCTGACCGGCCTGATCATGGCAGTCTGCCTGTACGCCTGCAGACGCCTCCGGATGCAGTCCTTTTTCGGGACGCTCCTGAGCGCTGCCGCCGCGTCTATGCTGGCTTCCGCCCTTTTCCGCGTATTTCCCGGCTTCGGAAGCCTGGATTCTGTCGTCATCGCTTCGATCATGCCCCTGGTTCCGGGCGTCGCAATTACAAACGCTGTCTTTGACACCCTGCATGGAGACTATCTGTCCGGCACCGCCCGTATGCTGGAGGCCTTTGTGACGGCTGCCGCCGTCGCCATGGGGATCGGTATCGGCCTTGGCATAGGCTGAACACCAGGCAGACTGTAACTGCAGCTTCCCGGTATGGCCCGGGGAGGTTGAAACTATACCGTACAGGGAGGTGCTTTGCCATGCTTCTGGAAATCGCCGGCTCTTTTCTGGCCGTGGTTGCCTTTTGCTTTATTCTGAATACGCCGCGCAGGCATATCCTGTTCGCCGGACTGACCGGCGCAGCCGGATGGGCGCTTTATCTGGTTCTGGAAATGCGCCTGATGAATACCGGAGCCGCCACCTTTATTTCCGGCTGCCTGGTCTCTCTGTGCGCCCAGCTGCTGGCCCGGTTTCTGAAGACGCCTGTAACAGTCTTTGTCATTCCCGGCATTCTGCCGCTGGTGCCCGGAGCCGGCATGTACCATATCGTGGATTCCATGCTTCGTTCAGACGGCATGACGTCCTACTACGTAACGCAGACACTCGTCGCAGCGGGCATGATCGCCATGTCTATCATTGTCGTAGACGGCCTGTTCCGCCTGTTTATCAAGAAAAAAGGAGATTTTTATGTGGATCGCCGATAACTGGACCGATTACGAAATACTTGACACTTCAAAGGGAGAAAAGCTGGAGCGCTGGGGCTCCTGGCAGCTGGTACGCCCCGATCCCCAGGTCATCTGGGATACGCCCCGGAAGGCCCCTGGCTGGAAGAGGCCAAACGGTCATTATCATCGCAGCAAAAAGGGCGGCGGCGAATGGGAATTCCGGGATCTTCCGGAGCAGTGGGCAATTCACTATCCCCTTTGCGGAACCAACCGGCTGACCTTCAACCTGAAGCCCTTCAGCTTCAAGCATACGGGCCTTTTCCCGGAGCAGGCCGCCAACTGGGACTGGTTCGGCGGACTTATCAGGAACGCCGGCAGGCCTGTGAAGGTGCTCAATCTGTTCGCCTACACCGGCGGAGCCACACTGGCTGCAGCGGCCTCCGGCGCCTCGGTCACCCATGTGGACGCATCGAAGGGCATGGTAGGCTGGGCCAGGGAAAACGCCCGTTCCTCCGGGCTTTCAGAGGCTCCCATCCGCTGGATCGTAGACGACTGCGTAAAATTTGTGGAACGGGAAATCCGCCGGGGAAACCATTACGACGGCATCATCATGGACCCTCCCTCCTACGGGCGCGGTCCCAAGGGAGAGATCTGGAAGATCGAGGACGCCATTCATCCCCTGATTCATCTCTGCGCACAGCTTTTAAGCAAAGACCCCCTGTTCTTTCTGGTCAATTCCTATACCACAGGGCTTGCGCCGGCTGTGCTGACCTATATGATTTCCCTGGAGCTGAAGGCCTTTGGCGGAACGGTAGATTCTCAGGAGATCGGACTGCCTGTCACATCTACCGGTTTGATTCTTCCCTGCGGCGCAAGCGGCCGCTGGACCAGATAGGCTCCGCTGGGAACAGATCCGGGAACAGATAAGGTATGGGCAAGGCATACCGCTTCTCTTTCACATAGTTATGTTTCACACAGGAGATTAAAAATGAGCGAAATACATATCGACAGACACCTTTATACCACAAGGCCGGAGCCGGAGGGCCGGCTCCCCAGAGAAATGGCAGTTTACGATCTGCTGGAAAGGCTGGATATTCCCTTTGTCCGCGTCGACCATGATGTGGCTATGACCATCGAGGACTGCCAGGGCGTAGACGAGCTTCTCGGCATCGACATCTGCAAGAATCTCTTTCTCTGCAACGCGCAGAAAACCAGGTTCTATCTTCTGCTGATGCCAGGCGGCAAGCAGTTTAAAACCAAGGATCTCTCAAAACAAATCGGTTCTTCCCGCCTTTCCTTCGCTCCGGCGGAGTATATGGAAAAATATCTGGGCGTAACTCCCGGATCAGCCACTATTCTCGGTCTGATGAATGACCCGGATAACCAGGTGCAGCTGATCATCGATGAGGACGTGACAGCCCAGGAGGATTTTGGCTGCCATCCCTGCATCAATACCTCCAGCCTGAAGCTGAAGACCTCAGATGTGCTGGAAAAGCTGATTCCAGCCCTTGGACATACGCCGGTATTTGTGAAGCTGTAGCATATTCATTACTGGCTGTAAAAAGCCGGAAGGCAAAAGCCCCGGGGCATTTCTGTCCCGGGGCTGCCTGTTTCTATCAGGATTCCAAATTTTTCTCAATCACCTTAATCGTCAATTCCATATACGTACTCCAGCGTATCCTCCGCCGCATCCAGCTTATCCTCCAGAAGATCCGCTTCCCGTTCTTTTGCCCGGTAATCATCGCGTGTCAGAGACCCGTTTCTGTACTGATACTCCAAGTCATCCTCGTACCGTTCCAGTTCCCGGTCGATTTCCTCTGCTTCCTGCTTCAGGGTGAAATAATTTTCCAGAACCTTCTCTGCAGAAGACGCTGCTTCTGCGTCTGCCTTTTCCACAAATGCATCTACCTTTGTGGTCAGCTCATCAATTGTGAGAACAGCAGCTGTCCCTGTATTTCCTGCAGATGCATCAGAAGCTGCTGTTGCGTCCCCTGCAGCCGTGTCTGCTGCTTCTGCGTCTGTGGCGGTATCTGCCGTATTTGCTGCATTTGCTGTATCATCCGCTGTATCTGCCGAAGCCGTATCGTCCGCTGTATCGGAAGCGCTGCTGTTTTCCAGTTCCGTCACCTGCTGCTCCAGCTGTGCTATCTGCTGCTTCAGCTGCTCCGTCTCAGCACTATCTCCGCTCTGGCATCCTGCCAGTACCAGTAATCCTGCTACGCCTGCTGCAACTAATAATCTTTTTTTCATAATGAAGTCCTCTCTTTCTTCTATGTTTTATTTTGATTTTTATTTTGGGTGTCTCCCTTTGATGAGTCTATCCTATCTTACGAAAATTAAAAGAAGATTAAAGCAGAAAAAATTCAAAAAAAATTTTTTAATGTTATTTTCATTTAAATCCATTATAATGAAGAAAAAATACCGGACAGGAAAAGAGTCCCGCCTGGGGACCTTTGCACCGGACATGGAAAGGGTGAAATCACATGCGGCTTTTGGTCGTGGAGGACGAAATTCATTTGCAGACTATTATAAAGAAACGGCTGCTGAAGGAGCACTACAGCGTAGATGCCTGCGGCGACGGGCTGGAAGCCCTGGATTATCTGGCTGTTTCCCCGTACGACGCGGTCATTCTCGATATCATGCTGCCGGGCCTTTCCGGCATCGAGGTCCTGAAAAGGATCCGAGCGGAGGGAAACCGGGTGCCGGTTCTCTTCCTGACAGCACGGGACGGTGTGGATGACCGGGTAAAGGGACTGGACTGCGGCGCTGACGATTATCTCGTAAAGCCCTTTGCCTTCGAGGAGCTGCTGGCCCGGATCCGCGTCATGCTCCGGCGCACTACAGAGCATACGACCGATGAACTTACACTGGGGGATTTGACAGTGGATCTGAAAAGCCACCAGGTACGGCGGGCAGGAAAATCTGTTGAGCTCTCAGGCAAGGAATTTGCCATGCTGGAATATCTGATGCGGAATCAGGGGCGTGTTCTCTCCAGGGAGCAGATCGAACAGCATGTATGGAGCTTCGACTACGAGGGGGGCTCCAACATGGTAGACGTCTATATCCGCTATCTCAGGAAAAAAATCGACGAAGGCTTTGAGCAGAAGCTGATTCACACGGTCCGGGGAGCCGGATACGTCATGAGGACTGAGCCATGAAAAAAAGTGCCGAAAGAAAATTTCCCCGAAATGGACTCTCCATCAAACAGAAGGTAACCCTGTGGTACGCCTGTATGCTGGTTCTGATCGTCCTGCTTTTGTTCGGCTTTATCTTCTCCATATCCAGAAGCCTTCTGCAGCGGGAATCCGACTCCAGGCTGGAAGAGCTTGTTCTGGACTTTGCAGATGAGATTGATTTTGAAAACGGCGTTTACGAGCTGGACGATGATGTCCGCTTCTATGAAAACGGGGTCATCTTCAGCATCTATGACGAGCAGGGCCGCCTGATTGCAGGCAGTGTACCAACCGGTTTCCCTGCAGATACGACCTTGAAGGCCTTTTCCTTTCAGACCTTTTCTGCCTCCGGGAATGCCTGGTCTGTCTACGACGCCGCCCTTCCCTATGGAGAGGAGCAGATCCTGTGGATCCGGGGAATTCTTCCGTCAGAAACCCTGTTTTCCGTGGAACGCACCCTGTTCTTCGTGCTGCTGATTGCCTGCCCGCTTCTCATCGCTGTCGCCCTTCTGGTGGGCTATTCCATCACCCGGCGCGCTTTTCTTCCCATCGAAGAAATTCGAAGGACAGCAGAGACTATAGGCGCCGGCGGAGACCTGTCTGCCCGTATCCCCACAGAGCGGACTCAGGGCGAAATCCGGCAGCTGGCCGAGACCTTCAACGAAATGTTTGGCCGGCTGGAAACCTCCTTTGAGCATGAGCGGCAGTTCACCTCCGACGCTTCCCATGAGCTTCGGACACCTGTGGCTGTCATCACCTCTCAGGCAGAATATTCCCTGCTTCCTGACGCGACGCCGGAAGAGCAGCGCGAGGGCCTGGAAGTCATCCTGGAACAGGCGCAGAAAATGTCCGCCCTCATCTCCCAGCTTCTGATGCTGGCACGGGCTGACAACGGTACTCAGCAGCTTACGATGGCTCCTGTCGATTTGAGTCTTCTGGCCTCCATGACCGCAGAGCAGTGCCGGGAGGCTGCCGCCAGGCGGCAGATCCGCCTTGATTGTGAGATCGCGCCTGGAATCATGACAGAGGGCGATCAGGCAAGCCTGGTCCGTGTATTTTTGAATCTGCTGGAAAATGCCATTCAATACGGCCGCCCCGGCGGTTTTGTAAAGCTTACTCTCGCTGTCCAGAATGATTTCGCCGTGTGCAGCATTGCCGATGACGGGATCGGCATCGCCCGGGAAAATCTCGAGCGTATCTGGCAGCGCTTTTACCGGGTGGATCCCTCCCGCAATCCAGGAGGCAGCAATACAGGGCTGGGACTTTCCCTTGTAAAATGGATTATAGAGGCACATCACGGTACGATTGAGGCCGAAAGCGGACTGGGAAAGGGAAGCTGCTTCACCTTTCGGCTTCCTCTGCAGCCTCCCGCAAAAAAAGCTCCTCAGGGATGACAAATCCCCGGGAGCGTTTTTCTTTTACAGCGTTCTGCTCTGTGGCTTTCTATATAGATTTATCTGTCTCAGCAGCATCTGCAGAACATACAGAACAGCTGTGCCAGACAGAAGCTTCGGCAGAACCTGTCCATTCCTTCCGCCTGCCGCTGATAATCTCTTCCATTTTGATTGTAGGCGTCCTCCGCGTACCGGTAGCTCTGCAGCGTCCTCTGGTAGAGGGCGTTGTTCGGATCCATCTGCAGCGCCTTCTGTATCTGAGAAACCGCCAGCATCTGGTTATTCAGCCCGTAATTGGCAAGCGAGCTTAAATAATACCACCGGGCGTTTCTCTGGGAGCCTGGCATCGCATTCAGTGTAGAATCCGCGTACTGGTACCTGCCCATATTGATAAAATCAATGGCCTGCCGGATGTCCTCGCTGTCGCCAGGCATTGTCCGCGGCTGCTCCGGGCCGGTACGCGTACTCCAGAAGCCGCCAAAGAAATCCTCGAAGCTTCCAAAACCACCGAAGGGATCCTGACCGTAGCCGCCATTTCCATAGGGGCCGTCCTGTCCGTACCCGCCATAACCGCCGTTTCCATAAGAGCCCTGCTGACCGTAGCCGCCCTGGCTCTGCCTGCCCTGACCGCCGTAAGCGCTCTGTCCATAGCCGCCGTAGCCGTTCTGCTGCCTCCTGTACTTCTCAGGATTGTTCAGCATATCATAGGCCTCATTGATCTCGTTCATCTTCTCGGCTGCATGCGGGTCGTTTGGATGCAGATCCGGATGGTATTCCTTTGCTTTTTTTCTGTATGCTCTTTTTATCTCTTCCTTCGTAGCGTCCCTGGAGACTCCAAGAACTCTGTAGGGATCGTCAACCATGATCTGTCTCCTTCCCGCGCAGCTTTGCGTAATACTGCTGCCATACTCCCCCATACAGAATGTTCCGCAGCAGATGTGCGTCCTGCACAAGCGGAAGCCTTTCAAACACCTCCATGGCATTGCCCAGAGGCAGGCTCAAGGACGCCTCCATCTCCTCCGGCTGCTTTCCCATTTTAAACAGCGGATTGTAATTCCGGTTTTTCAGATCTTTCTTATAGTCGAGGGTCGCATCCATCAGATAAATAAAACGGCCCAGCTCATAGCCAAAGGTACGCAGGCTGTTGCTCCAGAAATCCTCTTCGCAGACAAAAAGCTCCGACAGCATCTTTCCTGAGCAGTTGATAGCCTGATCCGGATTGGCGTTTCTGTCCTTCTCAATCAAAGCCAGCTCCTGGATGCTTGCTGAAACCGCCTGGCACTGCCTTGGATAAGCCTTTTCTATCTCCCGGTACGCCTTGCCCAGCATTCCCGCATACCAGCGTCTGCCCGGCTTTTTCTCATCCTTCCAGTCATCCAGCGCCTTGAAATAGGCCAGTACAACCGTCATATCAGCCGCATACTCTGTGAACTTGTTTCGCACACTTGTCCGCATCCTCAGAGGATGTACGCTGCAGCGGAACCTTTCCACCTTTTCCGCCGGTTCGTACAGGGAAGAAAGAAACAGCACTGCAAAAGTCATATCATAGCTGAGGCTCATCCTCTCCAGCTCACCATATCTTTCCTTCAGGGTTCTGCAGAGACCGCAGTACACGCTCTGATAACGCTCCAGCTCCTCCCTGGAAAGCTTGGAACGGTTACACTCAATATATCCGAACATTCGCTCACTCCTTTGACGCTTTCTTTGGCCAGCAGATCCTCATCGCCATCTGACAGCCAAAGGACAGTTCTGCGAATTCCATAATGCCTGCTATTTTGAGATCTTAGCACTTACAGTGTCAATGTCAATCCTTTTCACAATTCTTTAATATATTTCCTGTTTTTTTCATAATTGAACCCTATGATGCAAAAAGGGTATCCCGAAGCTGTTCTGCAGTCCGGGACACCCTGTCTTTCTGCTTTTCCGCCTTCCGCGGATTTTCCTACTTCTTTATAACACGCTTTGTTTACTTTCGCAAAGGACTGCTATACCTCTGCCAGTTCTCCAGCCTCTTCTTTCCCTGCAGCTTCCTCCGATCCGCCTGATGATGTCTCCGCCTCATTTTCTGTCATATCGAACTCTTCTGTAAGCTCCAGTCCTTCCTCGTCCAGATCCTCCTCGAGGTTCAGCTCGGAAAACTCGTTCATCTCTGTGCTCAGGCGCACATTCTGATAGCGCTTCATTCCGGTTCCGGCAGGAATCAGCTTACCGATGATGACGTTCTCCTTCAGGCCAATCAGCGGATCGACCTTACCCTTGATAGCTGCCTCAGTCAGAACCTTCGTGGTCTCCTGGAAGGATGCCGCAGACAGGAAGGAGTTGGTAGCCAGGGATGCCTTTGTGATACCCAGCATTACCTGCTTGCCTTCTGCCGGACGCAGCCCTTCTGCCTCCAGCTTCTCGTTCATTTCCTCAAAGTCCAGAACGTCGATCAGCGTACCCGGAAGCACATCGCTGTCACCATTGTCCTCTACGCGCACCTTCTTCAGCATCTGATGCACAATCATCTCAATATGCTTATCATTGATATCTACACCCTGCAGACGGTATACACGCTGTACCTCACGGAGCATGTAATCCTGAACCGCGCGGATACCTTTGATCTTCAGAATGTCATGCGGGTTTACGCTTCCTTCTGTCAGCTCGTCGCCGGCCTCCAGCACCTGTCCGTCCTGTACCTTGATACGGGAACCGTAAGGAATCAGATAGGTCTTGGACTCGCCGTCCTCGTCAGTGACCTGTACCTCGCGCTTCTTCTTGGTATCCAGAATCGTAACGGTTCCCGCGATCTCTGTGATAATCGCAAGTCCCTTCGGCTTTCTGGCCTCGAAAAGCTCCTCTACACGGGGAAGACCCTGTGTGATATCGCCGCCGGCCACACCGCCGGTATGGAAGGTACGCATGGTCAGCTGGGTACCCGGCTCACCGATGGACTGTGCGGCGATAATTCCGACAGACTCACCCACCTGAACCGCTTCTCCGGTAGCCATGTTGGAGCCATAGCACTTCGCACAGATACCGATGTGTGACTTACAGGTCAGAATCGTACGAATCTTCAGAGAATCATAGGGCTTTCCGTCTTCGGTCACGCCATATTTGATAATGGCCTCCGCACGCTTCGGCGTAATCATATGATTCGCCTTCACGATGATATTTCCATCCTTATCCTTAACCGTCTCGCAGGAGAAGCGTCCTGTAATACGCTCCTGCAGGCTCTCAATCTCTTCCTTTCCATCCTGGAAAGCACGGACAACCATGCCCGGGATCTCATCCTTGCCCTCGCAGCAGTCTACCTCGCGGATAATCAGCTCCTGGGATACGTCTACCAGACGTCTTGTCAGGTAACCGGAGTCCGCAGTACGCAGAGCCGTGTCAGACAGCCCCTTACGCGCTCCATGAGCAGACATGAAATACTCCAGTACGTCCAGTCCCTCACGGAAATTGGACTTGATCGGCAGCTCGATGGTATGGCCTGTCGTATCGGCCATCAGTCCACGCATGCCGGCAAGCTGCTTGATCTGCTTGTCAGAACCACGGGCTCCGGAGTCTGCCATCATATAGATATTGTTGTAGCGATCCAGGCCGTCCAGCAGCGCCTTGGTCAGCACCGCGTCAGTCTCCTTCCAGGTCTCCACAACCTCTTTGTAACGCTCTTCCTCTGTGATCAGACCACGCTTGTAGTTCCGCGTAATCTTATCCACCGTATCCTGTGCCTTCTGGATCAGCTCCGGCTTCTCCGGCGGCACGGTCATGTCGGAAATGGATACGGTCATGGCCGCACGGGTGGAATACTTGTATCCCATCGCCTTGATATCATCCAGCACCTCAGCGGTTCTGGTGGCTCCGTGGGTATTGATGACCTTCTCCAGGATCTGCTTCAGACCCTTCTTGCCCACATGGAAGTCTACCTCCAGCTTCAGCTCATTGCCCGGGATCGTACGGTCTACAAAGCCCAGATCCTGCGGCAGAATCTCATTGAAGATGAAACGTCCCATGGTGGACTCGATAATATCGGAAATCTCGCTTCCGTCCGGCAGCGTCTTTGCCACACGCACCTTGATGCGGGACTGCAGCTTGATAATGCCGTTTTCGTAAGCCAGAATCGCCTCATTTACGCTCTTGAACGCCTTGCCTTCTCCATCGCTTCCCGGACGCTCCTGGGTCAGATAATAGATACCCAGCACCATATCCTGGGACGGAACAGCTACAGGGCCTCCGTCGGAGGGCTTCAGCAGGTTGTTCGGAGAGAGCAGAAGGAAACGGCACTCTGCCTGCGCCTCTACAGACAGGGGCAGATGCACAGCCATCTGGTCTCCGTCGAAGTCTGCGTTAAACGCGGTACATACCAGCGGATGCAGCTTGATGGCCTTGCCTTCCACGAGAATCGGCTCGAAAGCCTGAATTCCCAGACGATGCAGCGTAGGAGCACGGTTCAGCATAACCGGATGCTCTTTGATAACCTCCTCCAGCACATCCCATACCTCGGGCTGCACCTGGCGCTCTACCATCTTCTTCGCACTCTTGATATTATGGGCAGTGCCGTTCTGCACCAGCTCCTTCATTACGAAGGGCTTGAACAGCTCGATAGCCATTTCCTTGGGCAGACCGCACTGGTAAATCTTCAGCTCGGGACCAACCACGATAACGGAACGTCCGGAGTAGTCTACACGCTTTCCGAGCAGGTTCTGACGGAAACGTCCGGACTTACCCTTCAGCATGTCGGACAGAGACTTCAGCGCTCTGTTTCCGGGGCCTGTCACAGGACGGCCGCGGCGTCCGTTGTCAATCAGGGCGTCTACCGCTTCCTGCAGCATACGCTTCTCATTGCGGACAATGATATCCGGAGCGCCCAGCTCCAGCAGTCTCTTCAGACGGTTGTTGCGGTTGATAATTCTTCTGTATAAATCGTTCAGGTCAGAGGTCGCAAAACGTCCTCCATCCAGCTGTACCATCGGACGCAGATCGGGCGGAATCACCGGGATCGCATCCATGATCATCCACTCCGGCTTGTTTCCGGAACCGCGGAAGGCCTCTACAACCTCCAGGCGCTTGATGATACGGGCACGCTTCTGGCCGCTGGCGTCGCGGAGTCCCGCCTTCAGCTCGGCGGATTCCTTCTCCAGGTCAATCGCCTGCAGCAGCTCCTTGATGGACTCAGCGCCCATTCCCACGCGGAAACGGCTGCCGTATTTCTCGCGCATATCCTGATATTCCTTCTCTGTCAGCACCTGCTTGTACTGAAGCTCGGTGTCGCCTGCATCCAGTACAATATAGGATGCGAAGTACAGCACCTTCTCCAGGGTACGGGGTGACAGATCCAGAATCAGTCCCATCCGGCTGGGAATTCCCTTGAAATACCAGATGTGGGAGACAGGAGCCGCCAGCTCGATATGGCCCATGCGCTCACGGCGCACATTGGATTTTGTAACCTCCACGCCGCATCGGTCGCAGACCACGCCTTTGTACCGAATCTTTTTATATTTTCCACAGTGACACTCCCAGTCCTTGCTGGGTCCGAAGATTCTCTCGCAGAACAGGCCGTCCTTTTCCGGCTTCAGAGTCCTGTAATTGATGGTCTCCGGTTTCTTTACCTCGCCTCTGGACCACTCCCGAATCTTCTCCGGAGACGCGAGCCCGATCCGGATCGCGTCAAAGGTCATCGGCTGATATACCGCTTGATTCGTTGTTTCTGGCATGAATGGCACTCCCTTCTCTATTCTTCGAAATCTTCTTCAAAGTCTACAAAATCGTCGTCATCAGGCTCTTCCTGTACATCTACCAGCTCTTCGCCTTCAAACTCCTGCTTGCTAAAGCCATAGTCGCCGAAAGATTCCTCTTCCTTGTCGTACCTTCTGTCGCCTTCGATAATGGAGCGCAGATCCACTTCGCCGTAATCGCTGGTCTCCATAATCTCAACCTCTGTATTGTCATCCCGCAGAACTCTCACATCCAGACCGAGGGACTGAAGCTCTTTCAGGAGTACCTTGAAGGACTCGGGAATACCCGGCTCCGGAATATTGTCACCCTTGATAATTGCCTCGTAGGTCTTCACACGGCCGATCACATCGTCAGACTTCACGGTCATGATCTCCTGCAGCGTGTAGGACGCGCCGTAGGCCTCGAGAGCCCACACCTCCATCTCTCCGAAACGCTGGCCGCCGAACTGAGCCTTTCCGCCCAGAGGCTGCTGTGTTACCAGAGAGTACGGGCCGGTAGAACGCGCATGGATCTTGTCGTCTACCAGGTGATGCAGCTTCAGGTAGTGCATGTGTCCGATGGTAACGGGGCTGTCGAAATACTCACCCGTACGGCCGTCACGCAGGCGGACTTTGCCGTCTCTGGAAATCGGAACGCCCTTCCAGAGCTTCCTGTGCTCTCTGTTCTCAGACAGATACTCCATCACCTCAGGAAGCAGCTCTTCCTTATGCCTGCTCTCAAAGGTCTCTCCAGACCACGCCTGCCCGCAGGCATTTGTGTCTCTGCCTTCCGCCTTCCAGCTTTCCGCTTCCTTCTCGTCGAAGGGCAGGTTTGCATAGTCGTTGGCCAGATCAAGAGTATCCATAATATCCGTCTCGTTGGCTCCGTCAAAGACGGGAGTCGCCACGTTAAATCCAAGCGCCTTGGCTGCCAGGCTCAGATGAATCTCCAATACCTGTCCGATATTCATACGGGACGGCACGCCCAGCGGGTTCAGCACGATATCCAGCGGACGTCCGTTCGGCAGGAACGGCATATCCTCCACCGGAAGCACACGGGAAACGACACCCTTGTTTCCGTGACGGCCTGCCATCTTGTCGCCCACGGAGATCTTACGCTTCTGCGCGATATAGATACGGACTGCCTGGTTTACGCCCGGAGACAGCTCATCGCCGTTCTCTCTCGTAAATACCTTGGCATCCACTACGATACCATACTCGCCGTGAGGCACCTTCAGAGAGGTGTCACGAACCTCACGCGCCTTCTCACCGAAGATCGCTCTCAACAGACGCTCCTCCGCGGTCAGCTCGGTCTCTCCCTTGGGAGTTACCTTTCCGACCAGGATGTCGCCTGCGCGGACCTCTGCGCCGATGCGGATGATTCCCCGCTCGTCCAGATCCTTGAGGGCGTCGTCACCGACGCCGGGAACGTCTCTTGTGATTTCCTCCGGTCCCAGCTTCGTGTCACGGGCCTCTGCCTCGTACTCCTCAATGTGCACGGAGGTATATACGTCGTCCTCTACCAGACGCTCGCTTAAAAGCACGGCGTCCTCGTAGTTATAGCCTTCCCAGGTCATGAAACCGATCAGCGGGTTCTTTCCCAGCGCAATCTCTCCGCCGGAGGTAGAAGGACCGTCTGCGATGACCTCGCCGGCCTTTACCTTGTCGCCCTTAAATACAATCGGTCTCTGATTGTAGCAGTTGCTCTGATTGCTTCGGGAGAATTTTGTCAGATGATATACATCCTTTGTTCCGTCTGCGCACTTAATCACAATCTCATTGGATACGGAACGCTCTACCACGCCATCATGCTTCGCAATCACGCAGACGCCGGAGTCCACAGCCGTCTTCGTCTCCATTCCGGTTCCCACCACAGGGGCCTCGGTAGTCAGAAGCGGCACGGCCTGACGCTGCATGTTTGATCCCATCAGAGCACGGTTCGCGTCATCGTTTTCCAGGAAAGGAATCAGCGCTGTCGCCACGGAGAACACCATCTTCGGAGACACGTCCATGTAATCAAACATGGAGCGCTCGTACTCCTGGGTCTCCTCGCGGTAACGGCCGGATACGTTTCTGCGGACAAAATGTCCTTCCGCATCCAGCGGCTCGTTCGCCTGTGCTACATGGTAATTATCCTCTTCATCCGCGGTCATGTAGACGACCTCGTCCGTAACCACCGGATTCTTCGGATCTGTCTTGTCAATCTTGCGGTACGGAGTCTCGATGAAGCCGTACTCATTGATCCGCGCATAGGTCGCCAGAGAGTTAATCAGACCGATGTTCGGACCTTCAGGCGTCTCGATGGGGCACATTCTTCCGTAATGGGAATAATGCACGTCGCGGACCTCGAATCCCGCACGGTCTCTGGACAGACCTCCCGGTCCCAGAGCGGAAAGACGGCGCTTGTGCGTCAGCTCGCCCAGCGGGTTGTTCTGATCCATGAACTGGGACAGCTGGGAGGAACCGAAGAATTCCTTCACGGCAGCCGTCACCGGCTTGATATTGATCAGAGACTGCGGTGTGATATTGTCCTGATCCTGCGTCGTCATACGTTCGCGGACCGTACGCTCCATTCTGGAGAGACCGATGCGGTACTGGTTCTGCAGCAGCTCGCCCACGGCACGGATACGGCGGTTGCCCAGATGATCGATATCATCGTCATTTCCGATGCCGTACTCCAGATGGATATTATAGTTAATGGAAGCAATGATGTCTTCCTTCGTAATATGCTTCGGAATCAGCTCGTGAATATCACGCTTCACGGCTGCCTTAATCTCCTCCGGATCGGAGGTTTCTTCCAGTATTTTTTTCAGAGCCGGATAATATACTAACTCCGTAACACCCAGTTCCTTCGGATCTACGTCCAGATAATGGCGCAGATCTACCATCATGCTGGAGATGACGCGCACAGCCCGCTCCTCGCACTGGATCATCACGAAGGGAACGGCTGCGTTCTGGATCTCGTCTGCCAGCTCACGGGTCACCTGTGTGCCCGCCTCGGCGATAATCTCGCCTGTCTGGGTGTCTACCACATCCTCAGCCAGAATATGACCGTTGATACGGTTGCGCAGCATCAGCTTTTTGTTGAACTTATAACGGCCTACCTTAGCCAGATCATATCTTCTCGGATCGAAGAACATGCTCATAATCAGGCTCTCGGCACTCTCCACTGCCAGCGGCTCGCCCGGACGGATCTTCTTGTAAAGCTCCAGAAGACCTTCCTGATAGTTCTCCGCCGTATCCTTGCTCAGGGTTGCCAACACTTTAGGCTCTTCGCCAAACAGATCGATGATCTCCGGATTCGTGCCGTATCCAAGAGCACGCACCAGTACGGTCACCGGAACCTTTCTCGTTCTGTCCACACGTACATAGAAAATGTCGTTGGAGTCCGTCTCATATTCCAGCCATGCTCCACGGTTCGGGATGACGGTGCAGGAATAGAGACCCTTTCCTACTTTATCATGATCAATCGCATAGTAAATTCCGGGGGAACGAACAAGCTGGCTGACGATGACACGCTCTGCGCCGTTGATCACAAATGTACCTGTCTCTGTCATCAGCGGCAGGTCACCCATGAATATCTCATGCTCATTGATTTCATCTGTTTCTTTATTATAAAGACGTACCTTGACTTTCAGAGGAGCTGCGTAGGTGGCATCTCTCTCCTTGCATTCTTCAATGGTGTATTTGATATCGCCCTCACCCGTGCAGAGCGTGAAGTCGACAAATTCCAGACTCAAATGTCCGCTGTAGTCAGCAATCGGAGAGATGTCGTCGAACACCTCGCGAAGTCCTTCCTTCAGAAACCAGTTGTAGGAATCCTTTTGAACTTCGATCAGGTTCGGCATCTCCAGAACTTCTTTTTGTCTGGAATAGCTCATTCTGTAGCCCTTTCCGGTGTCTACCGGACGTATTCTGTTCTTTTCCATTGACGTTCACCCCTTATTTAATATGGAAGTCAGCTGCTATTTCGTCATTTTTCACAAAAGCCAAAATGAATTTAGAGCCTAGCTCACCACAATAGTGCATCCTACATGATAACACAACCAATTTTTCATGTCAAGCATTATTTGGGAATTTTTTTACAGCCTGTCGGCACAATTTTTACAGATTTTTAACAGAAAAACCATCTTCCATACAAGGCGTAAACCAAACGCTGCGGAAAACATGAAGAACTGATTCACATTTGCCGCAGCGTCTCTTTTCATTTTGATTTTTAAGTCAGAAAACCTCGTCCTTATCCGACGTAAAACATCATCCCGATCACCATAATCACTCCAAGGAGCATAGAAATCATCACTCCCAGAACTCCGGTGACAATCCCGGCGATCGCCATCCCCCGGCCGGCCCTTCTCTGAGCCAGGCATACAATTCCCTGTATCAGTCCAACCAGCCCGATGATGATGGAAAGATAAGGGAACAGGCAGAACACGATAGACAGTATCCCCAGTACCAGGGAACATACCGCCAGGCTGTTGCTCTGCCGCTTATCCCGTTCCGGCTCACCTACGATGATAACCGGATCGCGGGGCTGCTGGTTTTCATTCCAATTATTCTGTTCCATATCCATAAACGGCCTCCTAATAATAGTAGTAGCCTGACAGCTGCACCATAAGAACTATTACAAATATAATGATCTGAATCACAGTACATGCGATAAAGCTTCCTACCACCGCTCCCGTCTTTCCCTTCAGACCCATGCGGATATAGAAGATAGTGCCAAACAAAATTCCTATCAGAAGACCAAGCCAGCCACACAAGAAGAAGCCTCCAATACAGCTGATCCCCAAAAATACATTTGAAATCGCCGGTACCTTATGCAGGGGCTGGTACTGCTCACCGCTTCCAAGATATACTCCGTTCACTGCCAAATCCACCTTGTTTCCAATGGCAACCACACGCAGCTCCGCGCCGTCGATCTGAATCGGATAATCCACCATCACAATAAACCAGTTCTGCGACTTTGCGCGGTAGGTCTGTCCGTTTACCGTGATCTTTGGACCTCCAAAGCCCGTCTTATACTCGAGCGTATGTACCGTTCCGTTCACATTCACATCCCATGTCTTTTTCATTCATGCCCACCTCTTATATGATTAATATGAATTATTATACCATAGGCTTAAAACCGGGACAAGGGTACTCTGTGCATGTATGCAAAATATTACAATTTTTTAATATCATACTGTAAAAAATTCGCGCAATTTTGGCGGGCAGGCATCAGAAAAGGGCGAAACCCGTCCGGGTTCCGCCCTTGCGTCTTATCCTCTCTTTTCTGAAAGAGCTTATTTCAGGGTTACGCTTGCTCCCTGCTCCTCCAGCTTAGCCTTCAGCTCGTCAGCCTCAGCCTTGGAAACGCCCTCTTTGATTACCTTCGGAGCGCTGTCTACCAGGTCCTTAGCTTCCTTCAGGCCCAGTCCGGTTACCTCACGAACAACCTTGATAACCTTAACCTTGGAATCTCCAGCGCTGGTCAGCTCTACGTCGAAGGAATCCTTCTCCTCAGCTGCTGCTGCCTCGCCAGCTCCTGCTGCTGCTACAACTACGCCTGCTGCTGCAGATACGCCAAACTCTTCCTCACAAGCCTTTACCAGCTCGTTCAGCTCTAATACGGATAACTCTTTAATCGCTTCAATAAACTCAGCGGTCGTTAACTTTGCCATTTTATTTTCCTCCTGATTTTTTCATTTTACTGTGTCCGAATTCCAGCTCTGTGGAATCCGGCAAATCAAACGAGTCTCTTTTTGACTCTCCGCAGCCCTATGCCGCGGTCGATACTCTTTGAACAGGCAAAAGCTTTAAGCCTCTGCTGCTCCATTCTTGCTTTCTGCGATCTGATTCAGAACACGTGCAAGATTTGCAATCGGGGACTGAATGCTTCCAAGCAGCTTTCCGAGCAGTTCCTCTCTGGACGGAATCTTGGAAATCGCATCCATGCCTGCTGCGTCGTAGTAGGTTCCCTCTACGATACCGGCCTTGATCTCAAGAGCCTTTGCGTCCTTTGCGAACTTCGCCAGGATTCTGGCCGGAGCAGTCGCGTCTGTCTTGGAGATCGCGATAGCGTTCGGTCCTTCCAGATGCGGAGCAAGGTTTTCGCAGGGAGTTCCCTTGAACGCAAAATTCATCATCGTATTCTTGTAAACCTTGTAGGTGATGCCGTTCTCTCTGAGCTCTTTACGAAGTCTGGTGTCTTCTTCTACAGTCAATCCGCAGTAGTTCACCAGGACTACAGACTGAGCGCCGTCGATATTCTCGGCAATCTCTTCTACGATCGGTTTCTTTAACTCGACCTTTGCCATGAATGGTATACCTCCTTTTAGATTTTTGTGTACACCAACCCGATACCGGGAAATCCATGGATCGCTCCATGAAAAAACCTCTCTGACCGCTTTAGACAGAGAGGTTCTGAAAGTCATTCCATAAATGAATGTATCGTCCTCGGCAGGCGTGTTCAACTTATGCCTCGCGGCACCTGCTGTCTTCGGGTCGTGTTACATGCTATGATAGAATAGCATATCTTTTTCTGTATGTCAATCAATAAATTACGCAAGCTTAACCGGATTCAGCTTTACGCCCGGGCCCATAGTCGGGGCAAGCGTCACGCTCTTCAGGAACTGGCCCTTTACAGCGGCAGGTCTTGCCTTATTGATTGCATCAATCAGCGTCTGGAAGTTGTCCGCTAACTGCTCCTCGGTGAAGGAAGCTTTTCCAATCGGCACGTGGATAATGTTTGTCTTGTCAAGACGGTACTCAATCTTACCGGCTTTGATATCCTGGATGGCCTTGGTCACATCCATGGTTACGGTTCCGGCCTTCGGGTTCGGCATCAGGCCCTTGGGTCCAAGTACACGGCCCAGACGTCCTACAACGCCCATCATATCCGGTGTAGCGACTACTACATCGAAATCCAGCCAGCCTTCGTTCTGGATCTTCGGAACCAGCTCCTCAGCTCCAACGAAGTCTGCGCCTGCAGCCAGAGCCTCGTCAGCCTTTGCGTTCTTTGCGAATACCAGCACGCGTGCAGTCTTTCCTGTTCCGTGGGGAAGAACTACAGCGCCGCGGATCTGCTGATCTGCGTGACGTCCGTCGCAGCCGGTGCGGATGTGAGCCTCGATGGTTTCATCGAATTTTGCGGTAGCAAGCTTCTTTACGATAGCTACTGCCTCTTCTTTATCATACTGGGTCTGTTTGTCGTAGAGCTTTGCAGCCTCAACATACTTCTTTCCATGTTTCATATTAAATAACCTCCTGGTGGTAATTGCGGGATTTACGGGTTTCTCCCTCCCACGTCTGACATCGCTGCTGTTCTCTTCGTTCACAGCAGCACATTGTTATACAGTTTCTGATTAGTCCGTTACAGTGATACCCATACTGCGGGCTGTTCCGGCGATCATGCTGATAGCTGCGTCGATGCTGCCTGCGTTCAGGTCCGGCATCTTAAGCTCTGCAATCTTCTGAAGCTCTGCTCTTGTGATGGTAGCTACCTTGGTCTTGTTCGGAACACCGGAACCAGACTGGATGTTGCATGCCTTCTTCAGCAGAACTGCTGCAGGCGGAGTCTTTGTGATGAAGCTGAAAGATCTGTCTGCGTAAACTGTAATAACAACCGGGATAATCATTCCGTCCTGATCTGCGGTTCTTGCGTTGAACTGCTTTGTGAACTCTACGATGTTCACGCCGTGCTGTCCCAGAGCCGGACCTACAGGCGGAGCCGGTGTTGCCTTTCCAGCAGGAATCTGCAATTTAATATAACCTGTTACTTTCTTTGCCATTTTAGGCACCTCCTTGTGGTAATTGCGGGTCTTTGGGTGTCTCCCTCCCACTTGCTTTGTTGATAGGTGTTACATTTTTCTGATTTCCGAGAAGCTGATCTCGACCGGCGTCTCTCTTCCGAAGAGATCCACATTGATGATTACGCACTGCTTGCTGTGGTTCATGGACTGAATCACGCCGACTGTGTCGGCCCACACGCCGCCGGTAACCGTAACCGTGTCTCCCTCCTTGAAATCAACTACGACATTTTCAGACTGGATTCCGAGCGGCCGCATCTCCGCCTCTGTCAGAGGAACCGGTTTGGAACCCGGTCCAACAAAGCCGGTCACACCTCTGGTGTTGCGCACCACATACCAGGTGTCGTCATTCATTACCATATTAATCAGAACATAGCCCGGAAACATCTTCTTCTGAACCTGTTTTCTGGCTCCGTTCTTCATCTCGACCACATCCTGCATGGGAACCCTCACTTCGAGGATCTGATCCTCCAGGTGTCTGTTCTCAATCGTCTTTTCAATGTTGGCCTTTACCTTGTTCTCGTATCCGGAATAGGTATGGACTACATACCAGCTTGCCTCTGCCATATTCTCACTCCTATAAACTGATCAGCACATCGATTCCGTAAGACAGAATAATGTCCAGAATCTTGATGATAATGCCCAGAACTATGGATGTAAGCACAACAGCTACCGTCTGCTTCGCAACAGTCTTCCGGTCGGGCCATATGATTTTCTTAAACTCGGCCTTCAGACCCTTGAACCAGCTCTTTTTCTGAGGCTTCTCGGTTTTCTTGGGGGCCTTTTCTACTGCTTCGCTCATCGTCCCACTATCCTTTCCTGCACCTTACTTCGTTTCCTTGTGCAGTGTGTGCTTCCTGCAGAATCTGCAATATTTGCTGGTTTCCATCCGGTCCGGATGGTTCTTTTTCTCTTTTGTCATGTTGTAGTTCCGCTGTTTGCACTCGGTACATGCCAATGTGATTTTTACGCGCACGACTTCCACCTCCGCTTATTTTTACTTTTGCAGGCATTCCGGTATCCTTGCGGGCCGGACTGCCGTTTTTTAGGCATAAAAAAAAAGCCTACTTCCATTCGCCATGTCATAATAGCACGGCGGCGGCCTGCTGTCAAGGGTTTTTGCGGAACCTCCGGGAAATCTGGCCTCTGTAAAGCCGGATTTTACGGAAGCTCCGCAGCCCTGCCCCAAAATGCTCCGGGTTTTTTCACCTCTTCAGGCTTCTTCTCAATCGGTAATATAGTACGTCTCCGGCCTTCTGTACGCCGCGCACTTCTCCTCAAATCCCTTACGCGCCTCCAGGTAAGCCTCCCCATGGTAATCTCTTGCCTTCTCCGGACAGACGCGGATGCAGGCTCCGCAGGAAATACACAGCTCGGCCTTCGTCTCACGGGGATTCTCACGGTCTATGGCTTTCCGCGGACAGACCTGCACACATTTTCCGCATCCGATGCATTTCTCATCCCCGTCCGGATGAAAGGGCACACCCTTAAAGGAGGAAGCGTCATAGTCCGCCTTTCCCGGCAGCGCTATCCTGCGGCTTTCCCACAGCTCCCTCTGTGCCAGAAGCTGTCCGCACCTTTCCGCGAATTCCTTTATGGCCGCTCTGTCATCCGCATCCGGCCGGCCCGCCGCCACAGTCGTAAAGATAGAATGCTCTGCCAGAAACGCGCCCGCCGCGATAACCTTGAAGCCCTGTTTTTCCAGAAGGTCCTTCATCTGAAGCAGCGAATTGTCATAGTGGCGGTTTCCATACACTGCCACGATAACCGCAGGCGTATGGTTCCCCTGCAGGCTGGCCGCGCGCTCTGCGCACATATGGGGAATGTAGCCTCCATAAATGGGCATCGAAAACAGGAGGACATCCTCTGCAGGAATCACCGTTTTCTCCGGCTCAGAAGCCGTCAGCCAGTCGTAATCCTTTCTTTCCAGCCCCAGCCCGTCCGCAATGCAGTCCGCGCAGAGCTTTGTAGTTCCTTTTGCACTGAAATATACACTATGTAATATCATATCTTTTCTCCTCTCCGGCTCTCAGGCTTTATTACTGCCGGCACGCAGCACTGTTCTTTCTCTATTCAGGCAGAACGCAGCATAAAATACAGATTTACGGCTATCATGCAGGAAGCGAGAACAATCAGCAGGCTGTTCCATATTTTTATAGTCTTTGAGGCTGTTCTCCTGATAAAATAGACGAGGTAAGCTATCCAGAGAAGATAGGCAAGATAGATAATTCCAAGCCCTGGAATCAGCATGGACAGCAGAAAGAACAGATTTACTGCTCTCATGGTTTTTTCTGAAGCCAGGAGCGTTTTGATTCTTTCGCTCATCCCAATTCACCCTTTCTGTGACAGCGGCCTTATACGCCTACACCGTGATCTCTATCTGGTTTCCCTCTATTCCCACGACACAGCTCTCATAATACCCGTCTCCTGTAGTCCGGGGGCCGCTCAGGACCTCGTATCCTTCCGCCTTCAGCTCTGCTGTCAACTCGTCCACCCTTTCTTTACTCCCCACGCTGAAAGCAATATGGATAAGCCCCGTCCTGGCCGGTGTTTTTTCCATGTCCTCCATCTCAGGGCGCGTCATAATCTCCAGCCTGGCTCCGTCGTCAAAGGAAAGGAAATAGGAACGGAAATCCGTGTTTTTATTGTGATATCCTTCATTAGGGACGGCTCCGAAATACTTTACGAAAAAATCCTTTGCTTTTTCCAGATCATTTACATACATTGCAATATGTTCTATCCTCATTCTCTGCTCCTCCGGCTCCTGTCCTCTTCAAATTTCCTGAATCCAGCCTTATTCCAAAAAAGCCTGGCTCATGATATAAAATTCGTCCTGGCTTGGCTGGTATTTCTTTTCCATCTTCTCCAGCGTGTCGTCATAGCGCCGGGCCTCTTCCTCGCTGACAGCCATGACGGGGCTGTCATAATAGGCCCATTTTCTTCCGTCCAGGGCTTCGGGAACGAGCTCCTTCACCATCATCGCCGCCGGAAATTTTCCATTTTCCAGGCAGACATTGTATTTCTTGCAGCTTTTGAAGCCGCGGCCCACATAATTCGCGGGACTGCCGACGATCACGATCACATCATATCCCATTTCCTTTGCCTTCTCGAAGGAATGCTCCATGAGCATCCTTCCATAGCCTCTGCGCTGATATTCCGGATCGACAGAAACCGGACCGAAGGTCAGAATCTCCTTTTCCTCTCCAGCCTCGTCAACCAGGCGGGCTTTCGTGTACATGATATTTCCCACAATCCTGCCGTCAAGCTCCAGCACAAAGTCCAGCTCCGGGATAAAATCCTCATGCCCGCGCATAATATGAACCAGGTAATGCTCCATACAGCCCGGAACATACATATTATAAAATGCCCTTCTTGTCAGTTTCTCTACTTCCTGATAATCCGACGGTTCTTCATTCCGTATTGTTATCATATTCCTACTCCTCATTCTGAATTTGTTTTCCGTATTTTTTTAATCCCTTCGTGTGACTACAGCAAGCCATATCAGATAGATCAGCTCCATCAGAAGGCCGGTTATGCGAACCCATACAGGAACCGGCGCGAGAGCCAGAAGAAGCAGCAAAAGCATGGTAATTGCCGGGCTCCATTCCATCACCCTCCCGAATCTTCCAAACCGGTTCCGGTATATCTGCCTCACCCGTTCGTCATGGGCTTTCCCCCTGCGGAAGCCCTGTTCTGTGACTGATTCGTAAACTCCCCGGCAAATCAGAGATCCAATGATGAACCCCCACAGCAGCATACTTATTCTGCCCCGGAACAGTTCTGCCAGCACGTACGCCAGTTCTATCCCGCCGATAAGAACTGACACCAAAAGCTTTTTCCAGCTGTAAATCTTTATTTTCAATCCTTCCACCCCATACAGCCGGCATAAAACCGGCAAATCCACATACCCCAATTACCCCAGTCCTGTTTTTATCATTATACCAGACTTACGGGCGCCCCTCAACAGGAAAAGCAGCATGTACCTTCAAACCAGTACACGCTGCTTTTCCTGTTCTGTCTGCCTGGGAGCAGACAGCCCGCTTCATTTGCGAGTTCTATTTCAATATCTTTCAATATCTATGAAGTGAATGTACAGGCCGCAGATCCTGCCTTCCGCGTCGTATCCAAAATAGCAGGGATACACGCCGTCTCCCCAGCCGGAAGTGAAAATAGGAAAGCTTAAATCTGTCCCCGGCACCGTCCAGTTCAGCCAGTCGCCGCCCTCCCGCTGATACCTGGGGCTCTTCTCATAGCTTTCCGCCAGCAGATCGTCAAACAGATCGTTGTAGAGATCAATGTCCTCATCCTCGTCCTCCCGCTGCTCCCAGTATTTTCGGAAGGCCTCCTGGGTCCTTCCGTCTGCAATACAGCTCATACCGGACCGGCTTTTCTCCGCTGACAGCCACCTTGACGCAGGCATAGCGGTCTCCATACTTTTCGCTGAGGGCCACACAGATAGATACCGGATAGATTCCGGCAGGCACCGTCTGGAGATAGGGACTGGCCTCTCCCAGCTCCACAAGGGGATCGCAGGCCACCACCGTACCAGTGGGAAAGGAAACCATTCCGATTTCCATCTGATCGATCTTCGTTCCTTTGATTTCCTTTTCTGTAAAATAGGCTTCCAGATCGATCTTACACTCCAGCTTTTCCTTTTGTGCTTCGTACTGCTTCATCCATTCCTGTGACGCCCTGGCTCTTCCTCCTTTTTTTCATGGGCAGCGCCGGTGTCCCAAGGGACACCGGCGCCATTATCAACTGATATCAAAATAACCGGATGATGTCAATTCAAAAATGCGCATCTTGTATTCCTCGTGCTTTTCACCTAACGTATCCGTTTTTTCAAACAGAACCGACACGCAGGGGTACGGCATATTTTCCACCAGCTGCCTGTGTATGTTTTCATCGGACAGTGAAAATGGAATTTCTGAAATACTGTTATGCTTGTGCCACACGCCAACAATGTCCAGCGGAGGGGTATAGAGCTCCGAAAGAATTGTACAAATATGCTCTACATACGGAATGTCATATTCAAACGCAGCTTCTTCATGAAGCACATTCAGATACCCTCCATCCGTTGCTTCCAGTATCTGAACGCCCCTCTTTGCATCGGAATAGCCTAATAATAAGCCGCCGGTTTCTGTCTCTGGAAACCGGCGCAGCTCATTGTTCATTGCGGTTTGCGCCCGCATGGAGATGGAATAATTTATGAGTTTCAAATGCGCACCATCCGTCCGCCGCGGAATCTTCCTGCCGGAACGAGCCATTTTTTTACCCCATATTCCTTAATCCGAACCTTCATAACTCCCCCTTAAGCTTAATCTATGATTCCTCTCCCGCCGCAGGCATAGCACTTGACAATCCCCCTGCCGTTACATTCCGGACATGTTTCGCCATTGAATTTTTTGTTTCCATTGCACCGGGGACAAATATCCAGCCCTGTTCCTTTGCAGATATAACATTTTGAAGCCATACGGAATCTTCCCAGCGGGATTCCTTTCATAGCGCCCATCCTCTTTGTCCTCCTTTTCATTTTTGTCTTATTGTACCATAAAATGCCATCTGAATCCAGATATTTTCAGCAATTTTATCTACCATTTCAGCGCGCTGTACCAGAATCTCAGCACTCCAAGAGGACTCCTTGCCTTCAGGTAGGTAAGCCCCGCAAGAGCGTTTCCGGCCGCCTCAACCTTGCCGTTCTCCTGGATTCCATAAGAATTCAGATCCCCTGCACTGATGGATGCGATATGCTTCCAGTCCTCCACAGCAAGCTGGTTCGAGCCGTTGCTTCCTGCTGCCACCACGGTGCCGTCGCTCTTTAAGCCCATGGCAAAGCCTGTGGCAACCGTAATATCCGTGATATCCGTCCAGCCGCTGACCGCGTCACGGATGACCAGATTGTTTCCGCCGCAGAGCACCGTGCCGTCAGCCTTCAGGCCAAGAGTGGCTACTCCCGAGGAGGTGCACAGCTTCGTAATCTCCGGACCGTTCCACTCCTGGGCCTGAGAGAGCTGCTTGTAGCCGTCGTTCCCGATTCCGTTCAGGCTGCCGTCCCGGGCCCGTACCATAATTGAGGCGGTAAAGCCGTAGAGCTCCGTTCCGTAAATCTGTCCCTCTCCCGGTCCATAATGGTCGTTCACATACCGCTTAATACTGTCGTAATCTGAGCCGCCGCCCGCGATCAGCACCCGGCCGTCCGAGCACAAGCCATAGGTCTGTTCCAGATTGTTGTCAGAGACTGCCTGAATCTGAATCACACCGCTCCAGTCAGACACCTCGTTTTCGCCCCACTCATTTGCTCCTGCCGAGACGACAGTTCCGTCGCTTTTTAAGCCCACGATATGGTAGCCTCCCACGCTGATGGCCTGGATATCCGTCCACGCTTCCGCCTCCCGGATACTTTCATCCTGGCCCTCCAGTCCGGCGATGAGAACCCGCCCGTCACTGGTAAGCCCTGCGCTGTAATAGCGGCCCGCACCCACATCCACGAGATTCTCCCAGTCAGAAACCTCGCACTGGCCTGCATCGTTCCATCCGTTCGCCTTAGCCGTCCCGTCCTCCTTCAGGCCTACCACATGGTAATAGCGGCAGGACACCTTGGTGATATGATTCCAGCCGGAAGCATACATAAAATTATTCACCGCTGTCACCGCGCCGATCAAGACTGCGAAAAATGCCAGCGTGCATACCGCATAGCTTAACGGCGAAGCCGGCTTCTTATAACCGCTGATTCCGCTGTAATGCTCTGAGTGAGAGACTGTAAAGGACGGTATCTCTCCCTTGGGAAGCTTATACTTCGCGTAAACCTTTTCCATGGCTGTCTGGTAGGAGGCCGCAATCCGTTTCTCCATCTCCGCCACAGCCATGGCTGCCTTCTGCTTCATCTCATAAGCGCCCCTCTCATTGCCGGACAGCACAATCATCATAATACGTTCCGCCAGCAGCAGAATCACTGGAGCCAGCAGCAGAACCAGCTGGAAAATCCGGATATGGTCCCTGGAAAAATAGTATAGAATGACAGCTGCGATAGCCCCGCCCAGCAGCACCTTCATCCGGAAATATCTGTCCGCCACAAATACCGCCCATAGGACGATACCTGCCAGAGATGCTGCAAAAAGCCAGGCGGATACCTTATAAAAGCCTGTCGTGTATCCGGTCGTATAGCGGAAATTCCACAGCAGCAGCATGTAGGAAGCCACTGCGGCTATCAGGGAAAGCTCCAGCAGGAAGCCCCGCAGCTTCCCGTCATCCAGGAGCTTCGAATGGCTGAGCGCCGTGTTTTTGTAGGCGTACTCAAGCTTTTCCTGTTCCGCGAACAAGGGCTCCGCCGCCGTGTCCCGCCTCTCATAGGCCGCGCGCACCGCGTCCAGCTCCCGCTGACGCGCCGCGCCTGTGTGCCAGTCCTCCAGCTCCTGGAAGCGGCTGTCGAAAGCCGGAAGGTAGAGCTTCACCCGCTCCTCTGCCTTTTTTGTCTCCGCATCCGTTTCCTTCTGGTAATCCTGGAGATTTCCGGTGATTTTAAGGAACGCGCTCCACGCGGCCTGGGCCATCAGGGCCGTCATGCTCTGGGTATATTTCTCCCTGGCCGCCTTATCCGCGAACTGCAGGGCTCTCCGGAAGCTCTGGTCAAGCTCGTCGGAAAGCGCAGGCGTTTTCAGGTTCTTTGTCAGGGCGCAGACCAGCCCCCAGTGGGCCCGGTACTCCTCCCCGTCGTTTGCCGCAGCCTCACGGAAGCGCTGCGCGGCCTTCCCATAAGCCCCTCCGGCCAGAGCCTCCTGCCCTTCCCGCAGAAGCTCCAGGTTCTTTCGAACCAAATCGGAGGAACGGTTCTGGCGGCCGAACATCCGGTTGATTTCTGTCACAATCCGGTTCTGGAAATCGCTTCCCTCACAGGCGACAGACTGCAGTGGCTGCAGCTCCAGCGGCAGATCCTCCGGGCGCATTCCCCGGAAGACGGACAGCATCTTACGGCCTGCGTCCTGCCTGCGGTAGGCTAAGAATCTTCGCCATACGGCCTGGAACCGGGCGTCCTCCCGATCCGTCTTCGGTGTCATGACTACCAGCATGGCTTCCGCCTTCTCAGCGGCGGCCATCTCATAGATGTTCAGATCCCTTCTGTCCACATTTGCCAGCATGGCCGGATGGAAGATCCGGTAGCCGGCGTCCTCCAGGGCTTTGCCGATCTGTACGGACAGAAGGTAGTCCTCGCTTCCGGGAGCCGCCGTGCAGTCGATGCAGATATCCGGAGCCTCCATTGCCTTGGATACCGCCATCAGCTTCCTGTGCTGGAGATCGATGTCCCGGGCCGTTCCCTCATAGTAATGCCTGGCTGCCTTTGGCACATAGGTCATCATCTTTTCATAGGCCGGATCCTTTAAGAACGAGCTGTGCTCCACCCGGTGGAAGAGCACGCCGCCATAGTCCAGGGCACTCTCGGAGATCTCTACGCCGTATTTGCTCAAAAGGTAGCCCCAGTTGGCTTCCGGCTCCGCCCCGTCTACTTTAAGGATCCGCCCGTAATAATTCATCGCCATGTCATAATTGCCGCTGTGGCGGGCATCAGAGGCCAGAAGATACAGGTTTTCCTTCTGGGCAAACTGGTTTGGCAGGACGAAAACAGCCTGACAGGCCGGACAGGTTCCTATCTTCGTTCCCTCCGCCACTTCGATGCGGCAGCCGCACTGGCTGCATCTGTAGGTACTCATGATTCTCCTCCTTCACTCTCTGCCGGATAGGGATTTGGCACGTCCACGTCCGGAAAATCCTGTATGGCATTCCGCATGGCTGCATCGTCAACGGAATTCCCATAGATCTGCCCCAGCAGCCTTCCGTATCCGTCCGTCGCCAGGTTCACCGTGTGGCTGGGCGCTATGGTAAAGGCTGCGAAATAGCCCGCGCTTCCGGGGTTCAGCTCACTTCCGCCATCGTCCTCCCCGTCCAGTCCGATGCAAATCTGCTCCCCATCCAGAGTCAGCATGCCAAGCCGCCCGCAGCCATGGTAGACCACGCCCACACCGGAATCCGGAAGTCCGTAGGCACAGCCGCTCTGGAGAAGCGTTCCGTCCTCTGTCACTGCCAGAAGGCCGTCGCCCACAAGGGCTACATAAGCGATGCCGCTCCAGTCTCCCGGAACCGCAGCCGCCGGATTCGTGCAGTAGACGCTTCCGTCGCTTCGCACTGCCGCCAGATAGTTTCCATCCAGATCAAACTGAACCACATCCGAAGCCACCAGGCCCGCCCCTGCCGCGTAGAGATCGCCGCCGGAGGTAAGCCCGGCCGCGAAGCTGTCGCTGACCTTGATCGCCACCAGATCGCTCCAGCCGCTCACCGGCAGGCCGGAAATATTGCCCAGAAGATAGGCCGTGCCGTCCAGACGCACCGCGCCGGCGGAGCTGCCGCTGTCAGAGAAGGACACGGATAAGGCGCTGCGCCCCTCAAAGGGGAAGGTGCCATAGTTCGTCAGGGTACCGTCCTGGGCCACGGCAGCGACATTTTCGCCGCCTCCAGAGAGGAGGCTGCGCCCAAAAGCAATCCGCCAGGCCTTCACCATATAAGGATCTGAGGTTCCAAAGGGCTCCAGAGTATTCCAGGCCTCATAAAGCTTTCCCTCCTGGAGATACTGCACGCCCTCCGCGTGGATCTCCTCCAGCTTCGCCTCTACCTCCTGCACATAGCCCTCCGCCCCCATAATCGTGGAAATCGCGGAAGCCCGGCGGCTCATGTCATCCAGCTCTGTCAGGGCCGCGTTATAATCGATCTGTTTCTGCCTTCCCATGCAGGTCCGGGCCATCTGGGCGCTGTCCTTATAGTCCCCCAGCTCCGCGTAGAGGGCATAGGCGTCCTCATACAGCCCATGGCTGTAGGCCGTCTGGGCCTCCCGGTACTGGCTGGCCTTTACACCTGCCGGAGACTTGGAGTAGATAAACCAGCCTGCGGCTCCGCCAATAACCGCCAGAGCCATGACTGCCACAAAGGCGCGGAAACGGTTTGCCCTGCGCTTCCTTGCCTCAGCTTCTTCCCACTGCTTGCGCCTTCCGGCTTCCTCTACCTCCCGTCCCTTTTTCTTTCTTTCTTCCTCCTGCTCCCTGGCCTGCTGCCGGCGCTTCCGCTCCTGCTCCTCATGAACGGCCGCCATCTCATTCGTCCGGGCAGCCACATCCCGGTAGGTCTGCTGCTCCCGCTCGCTGGCAAAGGCAAGGGCGCTCCGGTAGTCCGCCTCCTGGGTAATGCGTTTTCCTGACTGGATCAGAGCCTCCTCAGAGGTGCATTCCCGCTTGGCAAGAAGCAGGCCCCAGTAGGCCTGGCTCTCCGCCGGGCTTTTCAAAAGGATGGACTGGTACTGCTCCTTCGCCTCCTCAAAGCTCCCGCCCTCCAGAGCCTGCCGGGCCTGCAGGAGAAGATTGGCGTAGGCAAAGCTCTCATGGGTCCCGGCCTGTTCCTTTAAGGCGCCCCGGTAATCCGCCAGAGCCTCCTGCACCGTGCTTTTCAGCTCTGCAGCAAAGGATTCCCGGCTCATATCCAGACGGACGTCGATGCCGTCGAAATAGCTGTCAGGAATATCCTCGTACTCGTCGATATTCTCAAAGGCGGCAAGAAGCGCCGGAATCTGTCCCTTCGCCTCCCGCAGAGCCTTTTCCTTCCTATATAGAAAGCGCTCCGCGTCAAAATTTACTTCATCTGTAAAGGCCGCGCCCTCCGAGGCCACAACCACCATGACGCTGGCTGTAGAGGCCGCCCGGTACAGGGCCGGTTCCCAGCTTTCTTCCTCTCCCGCAAGATCCAGGGCCGGGCAAAAAACAGAAAGCCCCATAGAGTCCAGAAGCTGGCGGATCTGAACCGCCCGGTTCAGGGACGCCAGGCTCTCACCGGCCACGGACAGCCATACATCCACCGGGGGATGGGCCTTCGCGTGAGCAGATACCTGCTTCTGAAGCGCATGGATCTCCGCCGCCTGCTTCTCATAAAGCTCTTTCTGAGTTCCTTCAGAAAGCTCCAGCGCCTGCTTCACATCCGCATTGCCCAGGAAATTGGCCTTTCCCGCCTGATGGCAGACCAGGCGGCGGCGCCCCTCCCCGATTTCCTGATACTCAATTTCATAAAGGGCCAGGGCCCGCTTAAAATGTGCCTCTGCCTGTTCCGGGTGGGCAGACAGGATCTCGGTATAGGTCTGATAAGCCCCCTCAAAATCCCGGCGCTGCATGGCCTCCGCCGCAAAAAGATAGCTGCTCTCCGCCTCCGTATAGCCCTGGGGCACAGCCACCCTCGTTCCACAGTTTACACAGACGGCCTCCTTCTGGCCATCCTCCAGCCGCAAAAGTCCGTTACAGACCGGACAATAAATCCGCAGCATTACCTTGTCCTCCTCTCACAGGCATCCAGCTCTGCCGCGAGCTGTTTTGCCTTTTTCTCCACTGAACTGCGTATCATCTGATTCCATTCCCGTCTCCTGGCGTCGAAATTCGTATAATATCTCCGATAATCCTCCGTCGCCTCATCCACCTCCTGGTTCAGGCTCAGGACAAGCTCTTCCATAAGCTGCGGCAGCTGTTCTCTCTGCTGTGCCGCCCAGCTCTTTCCTTCCCGGATTCCTTTCGCCCTCTTCATGGGAGCCGCCAGGAGCCTGACCACCGTGAGAACCGACGCGGCTGCCGCCAGGATCAGGAACAGGATTCCTGCATGGCTCATCAGGAAAGACGCGGCAAGCATCACTGCCCAATAGGCAAAGCCGGCGATCACCAGCCGCATCGCGTAAGCGATAAGGCCCGTATCCAGGATCTGCTTCTTCGTACAGAGCCGCCAGACGACAATGCCGTAAAATACCGGCTGGAAGAGCATCAGGAACACAATCGCCCCCAGTCCGTCCGATTTTCCCAGGATATTCAGATAATAAAAGGCAATAAAGGGGAACAGGTTTCCCAGAAACAGGAACAGCAGCCAGAATACCATCTGTCCAGGCTTCTCGGCAGCCTTTTCCTCCAGAAGCTTTTTCTGGACCTCGCAGCGCTTTCTCCTCTCGTCCAGTACGGCGCCTGTCTTTTTGTCGATCAGGGAGCGTACCTTAGCCTCGCACTGGGCCCGCTCCTTCTCTGTCTTTTGGGCCCAGTCCCGGTTTTCCCGGCAGTTGGCCGCGATTTTCTGAAGCTCCCGGATTCCCTCCCCGGAAGCGCAGGCAAGGGCCTTCTGGTAATACTCGTCGTCGTCGACAGGCGTGTCGTAGCTGGCGAGGGCTTCCTTTCCCGCGATGTTCCGGACACTCATCATAAGGCCCAGCCAGTTTTCCGGATCTATCTCGCCGCCCGGCTGCCCAAGGGCCCTGCGGAACAGCTGCTCCGCCTCCTCAAAGTCCTTATTGACCAGACGGACCGTGGCCAGCATACGGGTCTTCTCCATGCTCTCTTCCAGGCCGCTCCCTGCCCCGCCGGAAAGCCCGCCGCCGCTTCTGGCTGCGCTTTCTCCTGACGCCGCGCCGCGTCCGGTAAGGCTGCTTCCGCGCACCTCTCTTAAGATATCGGATACATTTTCCGCCTTTCCTCTCTTAAAATGGCCAGCCACCAGGTTCAAAAGCTCGCTTTTGGGATTGGCGGAGGTCATCATCTCCACGTACGAGGGCATACTGCGTAAGGCCTCCGGCAGCTCCTCATGCTTCATATGCTGGAACATGGGAATCAGCAGGCGGTCTGTGTGTTTCTTTTCCTCCAGATCCCGCTTAATCAGGGCCGCATAACGGCTCCATTCATTCTTCACCCAGACAGCCTCGTAATACTCCCGCTTCGAGGCAAACGCAATCATGACCTTTGCGCTCTGCAGGGCCGCGAAAATACGGGGCTCATATTCCTCTCCGGCCTTCAGCGTCTCCTCCGCAAAAAACACCTGATAGCCGCGCCTTGTAAGCTCCCGGTAATAATCCGCCGCCATGCGGCTGTCAGCCGTCCGTTTTTCGCCCTCCTCAGAGCGCTTATAGCAGATAAAGACATCCACTGGTGTCTCCTGGCTGGAGATGGACAGGCTTCTCGCCTGAATGCTGTCGATCAGCTCACTCTGCTTTATGTAAAAATCCCGATCCAGAGAATTCCAGGACAGATCGATGGCTTTCTTTACATACAGGTATTCGCTGAATTTCTGCATGGACAGGCGGTGCAGAGTCGGAAGCTGCTCTCCGGTCGCCGGATCTGTCACATACTCGATCCCATATTCGCTTAAAGCAAATCCCCAGCAGACTGCCGCGTCGTCGGGATTTTCAATCAAAAGCTCCTGGAACAGCTCTTTGGCCTCATCGAAACGGCTTTCCCGCAGAGCGGCTCCTGCCTTCCCGTAAAGCTCTTTTATCTCTTCCTTCTTTGGCAGGGGATTTTCCGCCATACAGCTGGTGCAGATTCCGATACTGCTGCCTGGCTGTACAAGGACCTCTCCTCCGCAGTAAATACATTTCATTCCTTATCTCTCCCCTTTTTATCAAGCTCTGTCATGCGGGCCGCCGCAGTGGCTCCCACGATAGCGTAAACAGCCGCTCCTGCCAGAAGCGCCGTCTCCAGAAGCACCAGCAGTTTCCAGGCTCCGCCCGGAAGAAAGGCCGATACAAGGCTTAAAAGCACGGCCAGGGCCGGGTACAGCCACAGAAGATGGAGGGACTCGTAAATATTCTCCGCCGTCTGCAGGCTGTCCGACGCGGTGATCCCGATCCACAGGCCGCCGCCTGTCATGAGGAACGCCAGAACCGCAAAGCCAAAGCCAATCCAGCTTACATTCTTTTCTAAATCCGCCAGCAGCAAAAAGGCCGTAATATACACCAGGAGAAGCAGTGCTGCTATAATGACGGCGCGGATTCCATAAGAAGCTTTTCTATTCATATTTGAATTCATCCTTTCTTACCAATTTCATGCTGCATACACTATTTCCATGCCCCGTCAGCCTGCGGCGGAATATTAGACTCCGGCCGCCTGCTGCCGCAGCCGCCGCAGAACAGCGTATCCGCAGGATTCTCCCGCCCGCAGCCGCCGCAGATCCAGGCTCTGGAGATCTCCGGTTCCGGCCTTTTCGTACCGCAGCCGCCGCAGAACAGCGTATCCGCAGGGTTTTCCCGCCCGCAGCCGCCGCAGATCCACCCGGACGGCTGCGGCACGGCTGCGGAAGGCTGCCCCGGATTCGGGGCATAGGGATTCTGACCCGCATAGGGGTTCGCCGCCCCTGGCCCAGGCATTCCGGCGCCGGCGTTTCCGTTCATGCTCGCCGCCTGGGCCATATTGGCGCCTGCCTGCCCTGCGCCATTCATGGCATCCTTCATCACATCCCCCATATTCCGCATCATTTCCAGACCGATTCCCATCTTCATCACATCTCCGAAAAATCCGGTCATATCGCCCAGGCCGCTTCCATCTCCGCCGGAGCCTCCGGCAGCCGCGCTTCCTGCGCCGCCTGCCTCCACCATGCGGTCCAGCGTCGCGAACTGATGCTCCTGTACGGAGGTGATGCCCTCCAGAGAACGGCGCACCGCCTCGCCCTGGGCCGTGGTCACGTTCGCCCGGGCCGCCACATCGGCCTCTACCAGGGTCTTCTCTCCCTCCAGGCGCGCCAGCTCCGCTTCCTTTTCCGCCTGCTTGAGCTTCAGCTCATATTCCAGATCCAACTTTCCATGCTGGATGTAACGCCCTTCCGCCAGCCGTCTGGCGTCCTGGAAGGCGGGATTATCCTCGGGAAGAGCAAAGGCGTCCACGTAAAACTCACGGAGCCACACACCGTATTTCCGGAATTCCGGCTCCAGCACGCCAAACAGCGCCTGGCTGACATCGTTCAGATGCTGATCCAGCGTAAAAGCGTTCATATTCTGCATCTGCAGGACACGCCCCAGAAATGTCTTGATCTTTGTATTCAGCATACTGTTGAACTTATCGCGCAGGCTCTCTGCCGTCAGCTCTTCTCCCGTTCCCACAAGCCAGACCAGCATCTCCTTCACCTGATCCGGATCCGGCTGCACATTCATGGTTCCGCTGGCGCCCACATCCAGGGGCATGGCCTTGCCGGGCTCCACCTCCAGCATCACGTTCACCCGGTCACGGGTTCCCCAGGGCAGCGACATCTGCACGGACAGGTTTACAAAATACACCTCTGCGTGAAAATATTTTCCGAATCTCAGCTTCGTAAAAAAACGCAGGAACGGAAAATTTCTTGTCTCCAGCACATGCATTCCAGGCCCCAGCACCTCTATGAGCTGCCCGTCCCGAAAAAACACGGCTGCCTGGGACTCGTGCACATTAAGCCTGGTTCCGAACTCAAAATCCTGAGTCGCGCATTTCCATGCCAGGACGTCGGTGCGCCCCTCATCTACTATCATTGTTCGCATACTTTACCTCCTCCGCCCCTGCCTGCCGCATCAGGCATACCTTTCCTGCCTGCCGCAGGCTCTCCGGACGTACATACAGTTATCTCATTCTACCGTTTTTTCACAGCCCAGTCATTCATGTAAACTTTAACATTTTCTCTTCAGTCAGCCCCTGTCCCCGGCTGGCGCAGCCTGTCAGAAATTTTTCATTTTTCTTTGTCCCCTTCCGTCCGTTTTCTGCGAATCCTTTTATAGAGGGATATCCGGTGACACGCAGTGGAAGGCTTCCCTGCGCGGCGCTGAAAATACAAAAGGGAGAGCATCTATGTCATATCAGTTTACGGCTCCCGGTGAAGCACGAAGCTGGGAAAAAATACGGACACTGGCAAAGGACTGTATAAAGGCAAGCCAGGGGGAGCGGCCTGAGGTCCGCCGCCTGAAGAATATCTATGAGGAGCTGCGAAAAGCAAAGGGACTGTCCCGGGCGGAAATGGACACTCTAATCTATCATCGGATCTATGGAAGAGAGCCTGAACGGGCCAGCAGCACCCTGAAAATCCGCTACTGGCGCACCGGGCATCATGTTCCCGTGAACCGGGATACCGCTCTTAGCTTTGCACAGGCTCTGGAGCTTCCACCCCGGGATGCCTGCTGGTTTTTGACTGCCTGGCTTGACAAATCCCAGGAATTCTATCCGGAGACGCCGCCCCGGCAGGATCTGGTCTACTGGCAGCGGCGCCGCAGGCTGGAGCATCTGGCATCCGAATACCTGGAACGCATGTCGGAAAGTCCGCCCTCCTACCTGAAAGGGATCCGGCTTCTTGAGGGAGGCCCCTTAAGCAACCTGCGCCACCTCTATTATGTGGACGCCCTGCAGTATATCTGCCAGGAGCCCTCCTCCTCCTTCTGGGAAAAGCATATTTACAGCATCCGCTACGATATGGAGCTGAAAAGAAGCCTGAAGCTCCTGGGAGAAATCCCCCGGAGAACTATGATCCGCCACCTGATTATCCTGGGCCTTCCGGATTTAAGTACGGCCTGGATGAACGAACAGCTGTCCTTTTTCGGTTACCTGCCGCTCACCCCGGAGCACACCCTGACCGGAGGGGAATACCTGGACCGCCTGCTTCTGGGCATCCTGGCTTTGTATGAGGAGCTGAAGCGGAAAAACGGCCCGGACTGCGCCCGGCTCTGGTTTTTGAACTCTTACCGGAAGCTGGATACCTATTTCATCAAAAACCAGAAAAACTGCTTCCGCTTTATGTATTTCAAGTCCCTGGAATAGAAAAATATTCAAAAATAGGAAAACTGTTAAAGTTTAGAATGTTGAGACACATTTCCATCCATGTCATGCTTATGACATTCTGGCATGACGGCCCTCATTCTGACCGGAGCCGCATGCCTCGAGGGAATGTGTGATGAATAACTTTGAAACGAATGGACTGCCGGATCCCGCAGAGCTGATCCGCCAGTATGGTCCGCTGGTCTGGAAAATCGTCTCGGCTTATCTGAAGAATCCGGATGATATCCAGGAATGTGTAAACGACATTTTCTGCGATCTGTATCTGCACGGGGAACGCTATGATCCGGACAAGGGCTCTTACCTCGCCTTTCTGTCTGTCGCAGCCCGCAATAAAGCCATCGACAAATATCGAAAAAATCTGAATCGTTCTTCTGGTCTTTTGAGTTCTGTCTCCAAAGCTGATTCCCTTCCCGTGGCATCCCCGGATTCCGGAAGCACGGCGTGCAGGCTCTTTCCGGATGAATTCCCTTCTCCTGAAGACATGGCAGAAAAAGTGATCCAGCGCCTGGATCTGGAGAAATCCATTGCATCCCTGAAGCAGGAGGAGGCAGAGCTGATCCGTATGAAGTATTTCGGCGGTATGTCAATCCGGGAGATTGCGGATTCTCTGGAGCTGCCATATGAGACAGTGAAAAAACGCCACCAGAGGACCCTGCATAAGCTGCGGCGCCAGCAGGACTGCTGACGCCGCATGATTTTTGCTATATCTGTTTTTCTGTCCCAGTATCCCCGGAAAGTATCCTCTGCAGAAGCCTCTGCTCCGCCCAGTATCTCCACAGCTCGTCGGAGGCGTTCTTAGGCCGCGGCGAAAGAACGGAATAAGGCTTCATCTGAGCCCCGTACTGCCGGAGGATGAAGCGGATCAGCGGCGCAGGGTCTGGCGTCTGGTATTCCAGCTCCCGCATATCGCCTATTTTCCCAAAAATGTCATAAGGCGATATGTCTCCTGTGTGGCGGATCTGAAAGACCGGAACCGGGCCTTTGAAAATCACGATCCCCGCAAGCCTCCCTTCCAGGTAAAACGCATATCCGCACCGCATCAGGCGCATACAGATATCCTTCATGCTCCTCGCCAGCGCACGTTTCATCTCACCGCTTTTTCTGGCCGCGTCGGCCTTCACATCCTCCCACCACATGGCATACATCCGGCTCTCCAGCTCTTCCCTTCTCTTCCGCTCCTTTGCTTCCTTCTGTGAGAGGGCCCAGTTCCGGTAGAATTCTGCCTTTGCGTAATCTGTGTAGCTCATCTGGCCCATTTCCATCCGTTCCCGGTTCGTAAACATGCTGCTGTGTACGAACCGCTCCCAGCTGTCAAAGCTTCGTTCCATCCTTTCCAGCTCACCCGGAAGGCTGCCGGAAAGAAAGCGGAGCTCCTCCGCCATCCTCCTGTACTGACGGCTGCGCTCCGGATCAAAGGCTCCGGATTCTATAGGATATTCCTCCTGCTGCCTGACGGGAAGCTCCTCTTCGGCGCAGAGAATCGCCCGGATCGCCGCCTCAGAAGAAAGCTTCTCCTTCATCCGCTTCCGATCCGCATACAGAACCACATAATCCCCGCCGGTGAAATACATTTCCAGAATATCCGAAGCCAGCCAATGGCTGTCCGCCTTCTTCAGGTACAGGCCGAAGCCCTCCTCAAAGTCCTCCTGCTCGGAATAAATTCCCTCCGGCATGGAAAAGGTCCCCGCAAACAACCCCGGCGGCTTCCGGATATCATAGGGGAGATCCCACCAGTAGCTTTTTCCCTCAGTGCCCGGCACGCTCTGCCGCAGGAGATTGACCTCCCGGCACTGCCGCTCCCGGAAATCCGACAGGCTTTCCAGTATCTCCTCCGTCACGGAGGGGTCTTTCCTCTGAAAGCTGTCATAGAGAAACCGGCCCTTCATTTCCGTGGCTCCAAGCAGGAGGGCCGCCTGCTTTAATTCCTGTTTATCCGCCACCTTTTAACTCTCCGCTATCACATGAATGAGGCGGACAGCCTCGGCGTCGCCCTTTCCGGCACTCATTTCCAGCATCGCCATGATTTGATCATAGCTGGCCTTCTCAGAAGTGGAATGGCTGCTGAATATCCGGGCAAAGGCCTGGCAAATCTCTCCTCTGTAGTCTCCGTCGGCAAACATATCCGCCAGCATATGAAGGGCAGACATACTGCCCCGGTAAGCCGTGCTCCAGAGCGTCTCCCAGCCTCCCAGGCGCAGGCTTCCTCCCCTCTCGTTCAGGATCAGGTAGGGGCCTCCTCCTGTGAGCTGGACGAACGCATAGATAAAGCTGTACATATCCGGCGTATCCAGACGCATGTTTTCTTTCTCCAGAGTCGTCACCTTGTTGCTTTCCTTGATCAGCTTATTTGCCCTTTTCACTTGAGCGTCTCTGTTCTCCTGGGTGTAGGTATGCTCCTCCAGGGCCTCCACGTAGGTTATAAAGGGCGCGGCGCTGTACATGCACTGAACCTGTTCCTCCGTCATCTTGGCGAAGAAGCCTGAGCTGGTATCGACGCCATAGAAAATCTGCCTCCAGAAATACCGGTCTGTCTTTGACTTGATCCCCGTCACAATCTGATCCCGATCCATATCGTGGCAGAGCAGCATGGCTGTCCCGGCCTTCCGCACATTCTCCGCCCGCGGGCAGAAGCTTTCCTCCAGACGGAAATTGCCCGCCGCCTTCTCATAGTTCCTGTAAAATTTCTGCACGTAGCCGTCCTGCGCTTCCTTTCCAGCCGCCTTCGCAAGCTTATGGCACTCCGCCGCCTTATCCGGGTCAAAGGGGAGCTTGCCGCAGGCCAGGTCATAACAGAGCCCCATAAGGAGATATCCCTGCCAGCCTGCGGGCCAGTTCCGGCTGGCCGCTTCCAGGGCCGCAAAGGCATCCGCGCTCGGCTTCTTCAGCGCATCGCCAAAAGCCTTCCAGTACTCCTTTTTCTCCGCAGGTTCCTTGTTAAATAATCCCATCGTATCTGTCCTCCTTAAAAATTTTCACCCATCCTCTTCCTCGTCGTCCTCATCGTCATCGTCGTCATCGTCGAAGACTGGATTTTCCAGCATTCTGCGTCCCAGAGAGATTCCCATCTCACTTAATCGCGTGAAATATTCCTTCGCCCTGCTTAAGGACGGTTCAAAATAAATACCGTAAAAGTACAGAAAGCCGAAGGCCGTACAGGTCTCCCGTCCGTCTTCTCCTGCCAGGCGCTCGATCTCCGGCTTCAACGCTTCCTTAATATCATTATGGAACAGAGCCGTGATCCTGGCGTTTTCTTCTTTGCTGAAGCTTTCCTCGTGGAATTCCCGGTTCCAGCAGTCCAAAAGCAGGCGGACAGCCAGCTCGCTCCCACCCTCTATGGCGAGAAGAAATTCCCGGGCAGCTCCCGCAGGATCGTACTCGCCGTACAGCGGGCTTCCGCAAAGCATTCCCAGATGTGAATGTCCGTCTGGGATCCCGGCGTCCGCCGCCTTTCTGGCGCAATACTCCACCCTTTCAAAGGGCGGATCCGTCCCCTGCTGCCGCGCCAGCTCCAGATACGCGTCGATCATGGAAATCCAGGCCGCGTCAAACCCACTTTCTGCCAGCGGCTCCAGCCGCCGCAGCCGCTCTTCCGGGTCAGAAAGCCTGCAGGCCTGTCCCCAGTAATCCAGCTTCTCATCCCCGTTCATCCGGCTGACCGGATTTTCTCCCTGTCCGGAAGGCCCGCTTATCCCGGAAGAGCTCCCTGAAGAGCCTTTCTCCTCAGCGGCACCGCCCTGGAACAGCCTTTTCAACAGCCCCATGCCGCACCTCCTCATTCCGTTTCCACCACTGTACTTTCTTTTCCCAGGCGCTTCAACTATGTAAAGTTTAACAGTTTTCCCGACGAAAAATCCCCGGTTCCCGGAAGCGCTTCTTCCGGGAACCGGGGCGACGTTCACGGCAAAGCCGTTCGCTGTCCGGTATATCCGCCCATGCGGGCATGGCGGCTCCTGCCGGCTTATCAGCTGAAGCCAAAGGGCCTGCCGCCTGAAAAATCTCCTATGCCAAACTCCCTGCGTTCTCCCGTCTTCGCACACCGGTATTCAGCCGACACATCATTATGATTTCCAAGCTCCCAGATGTCTCCGCCGCTGTCACGCATAGACGCCGGGAAGGACGCACTTTCCACCTTTCCGCTCTCCATCGGCACATGGAAGGCAATCGCCGCCACAAACCGGATGCAGAAGCCTGAACCAATCAGAATGGCCGCAAAGGGAAGCAGAATCCTATCGGCCAGCGTATCACAGCGCAGAATCATCAGCACCGTATAGGCGATCCCCGCCAGCATGACCAGAATCGTCAGTACCAGCTCCAGCGCCGATTCTCCAAAGCCGCCCGTAAAGATCCCTCTGATAAGGCCGATCACAAGGAATGCTGTCAGCAGAATAAAATAAGAGCCCGGAATCCCGATGATCCCCGCATACTTTCTGCGGAGCGCATTGTAGGCGAAATAACTCCCGCCAAAATACGCAAGCGCGAGTATCAGCAAAAACACTACCATAACACTTTTCCTCCTGGTAAATAAAAGTAGCTTCTGCGGCGTCTTCCTGGACGCTTTGTCAGACCTCCCCTGCCAGCCGGCAGCGGGGAACGGCAGCCCGTCTGATTCGCCGCTTTTTCCACTGTACCCCCTTCCGGAACCTGCCGCAACTTTCTGAACTTTAACAATTTCAGAATCATTCAAATACGATACAGAATTGTTAAACTTTACATGATTGTCTTCCCCTCTGCTTTCATGTTATTCTGGTAGTAGCATGTAAACTTTAACAATTTGAGAAAAACTGTCATGAAAAACACCGGAAAATCAGCCGCCGTCTTCTCCGGGCGGGCCTCTTCAAAGGCTCCCTTGAAGGACTCCCCGGCTCTTCCCTCACCGGAAGAGCTCATGGAGCAGTATGCCGCCCTCGTCTGGAAGACCGCGGCCGCCTGTCTGGAGAATCCTGAGGATATCAAAGAATGCGTCAACGACGTCTTTCTGGAATTTTATCTTCACAACGGCCGCTATGACCCTGAGAAGGGCTCTTATGCCGCCTTTCTCCGTACCATTGCGCACAGAAAAGCCGTGAGCATGTACCGGAAAAACCGGAAGGCCTCCGGGCAGGCGGATATGGCGAATCCGGCAGACATGGCTGACCCTTCCGGCATGGAGGAAGCGGTTACAGACCGCCTGGATCTGGAAGCGGCCTTTCAGTCCTTAAGGCCGGAGGAATTTGATATCATCCGCATGAAATACTATGGCGGCATGACTATAAAGGAAATCGCGGATTCTCTGAATCTGCCCTATGAGACAGTGAAGAAGCGCCACCAGCGTTCCCTCACGAAGCTGCAGAAGGCTCTCACTATCGGCCTGATCCTGGCTCTTATCGCCGCTCTGGCCGCATGTGCTTACATGGTGCTGCGCTACTTTGGCGTCGTACCGGGCTACGGCGTCAACACGGACGAGGAAATACCCTTCTACGTGCTGGAAGAACCCGTTTCCGCTGAAAATGACGAGTTTGGCGTGGAGCTTGAGAAGGCATTCTGGAACAATGGAGATCTGAGCCTGACCCTGCAGTTCCGCAAAAAGGAGGCTTTTGAGTTTGAGAACCAGATGATTCCTAACTGGTATCAGGATTTGACGCTCAGCGGGTCCTCTCTGGAGCAGGAGCGCAGCGGGGAAAGCCTCTCTTACGAGCGGAATCTGATCTCTGACTCCAACGAAAACCCGGAAAATATACATCGTTATCAGTTCCATTACACTGTACCGGAGGAAGGCCTGGATGGGACCCTTCTCTTCCGTATCCGGGAGCTTTCCCTGTCCTTCCGTCTTGCGCCTGCCCGGGAGCTGCCTCTTGAAAGCTACGGCTATGAACTCTCTGATCTGGGCGGCTTTATGGCAGACGCTTATATCCGGGACGGACATCTGATGACAGATCTGTACCCTCTGAATGTGGACGGATACCGAATTGTGTTTTCCGCCTCAGATGTCACCGCCACGGCAGAGGACGGAACCGTCCTCACCGGCTCCCCGGTCCGTGGAGAGTTTCCCCAGAGTGAGATTTCTACCCTGGATTTTGGACCGGCAGAGAAGGGACGCTATCTCATCCGCTTCCCTTATGCCAGCCTTACGGCGGCTGCAGCGGAACCCATCGCAATTCCGCTCCCGGCCCTGGAGGAAGAAGTGCCGGAAAATTCATGGCCGCTCCCTGGAGGAAGCTTCTCGATACTTGGCTGGGATACTCCGCCTGTTCCCGAAGAACAGCTTTCCACCCCTGCGGAGGGTATGCAGAGACAGGAGCTCCATATCCGGTACACACCGGATCGGGAGGATCTGACGGTAATCATCTTCTCTGTGGCTCTCGGGATGAAGGATGACCCCCAGTCCTGTCCGGTGCCTTCCGGCATCGGCAATATTTCCGTAGAAGCTTCCTCCGGGCAGAACGCTTCCTGGGGCCTCTCGATTGCCTGGCCGGAAAATATAAATGCCGAAGATCTCTGCCTTTACAGCGACGGTACCGGTACAAATGTCATGTACCGGTGGGAGCACGCATTTTCGATCCCGGTGACCGCGCTGAGGGAGTCAGATACCCCGCAGGAATAGCGATGCTTCACCCTGCTGCTTCAGAAGACTGCAGATTCAATTGCAAATTGAATTGTAGATTGAATTATAGATTGATTTAAAGGAGATACCGATGAACAGGCCAGATACCGACGCCCTTCCCTCTGCGGAAGAGCTTATGGAGCAGTACGCCGCCCTCGTCTGGAAGACCGCGGCTGCGTATCTTGAAAATCCGGAGGATATCAAAGAGTGTGTCAACGACACCTTTCTGGAATTTTACCTTCACAGCGACCGCTATGACCCTGAGAAAGGCTCCTACGCCGCCTTTCTCTGTACCATCGCGCGCAGAAAGGCTGTGAGTATGTACCGGAAGAACCGGAAGGCCTCCGGCTTTTCGGTCATATCAGGGGAAAGGGAAGTGCAGGCAGGTACAGCTGCCCCGGCAGATATGGCGGATCCGGCGGACATAGCTGACCCTTCCGATATAGAGGAAGCGATCGCGGACCGTCTGGATCTGGAAACGGCCCTTAAATCCTTAAAGCCGGAGGAATTTGATATCATCCGCATGAAATACTATGACGGAATGACCATAAAGGAAATCGCGGATTCTCTGAATCTGTCCTATGAGACAGTGAAGAAGCGCCATCAGCGTTCTCTCACAAAGCTGCAGAAGGCCCTCACTATCGGCCTTATCCTGGCTCTCATCGCCGCTCTGGCCGCATGTGCTTACGTGGTACTGCGCTACTTCGGCATTGTGCCGGGCTATGGCGTCAATACAGACGAGGAAGTACCCTTCTATCAGCTTGACACAGCAGAGCTTAAGTCCATGCCTGCGGACGGCTCCAGCCTGGAGATTCTGGAAGCCCGCTACATGAACGGCGTGCTGTATATAGACGTCCATTTGTCCGCAGACAATCTTGAAATTGCCGCAGAATCTGTGCAGCTTTCCGTGTCCTGCGGCGGACTGGAGCCGGAATACCAGCGCCCTTCAGGAATGGATTTCGCCAGCGGCACTTCCCAGGGTACAATGGGAAGCTCCTCTATGCTGGAGGACGGAAGCTTTCTTCACCAGTTTGAGGTATATTTCCCGGAACTGGAGGATCTGCTAAAGGAAGAGGAGACGACCCTGGATGCCGTTTTCTCCGTCACAGAATATGTATCCGGGGAAACCCAGGTCACGGAGGACGGTTTCTCCTATGAGCGCCATCTGCCCTGGCACAGCTATGAGCTTTCCTACACCCTGTCCTTAAAGCCTCTGTCAGAGGACAGTCTGGAACAATACAGCTATTCCATGACAGAGGATGGCGGTCTGCTCCTGATGCCCCGCCTGGAAAACGGGGAACTGCTGGTGGACATCTATCCTCTCGATCCGGAAGACGGTCAGATCGTTCCGGCGCTGCTTTACTGCCTGATGCAGAATCCTGAGGAAACGGGCGTCATCACAGCCACGGCAGAGGACGGCACGGTGCTGGAGGGAAGCTGCCCCGGTTACAATCCCTTCTCTTCGGACACGTATTTTACCTGGAGCTTTGGCCCCGCCGAACCGGGAAGCTATACGCTTGAGGTACCGTATCTGCTGAAAAAATACCTTATACAGGAGGATATTCGGATTCCTCTGTGTCTGGAAGAAGGTTACGCTCCCGATACGGCGTACCATACCTCAGCGGGCACTTTGAGCATCGGCCCCCTGGAGCGCTATGATCTGCAGCCGGACGAGATCATCGCTTCCGATGGAGCTCCCCTTCTGGATTTCTCAGAGGATGATTTCTACTGGCTGCTGCCGGTAAGCCTCACGCCTCTTCATCCGGACGAAGAATTTGTCTTTGCGCCTTTTTCTCTTTCCTGCCCGGATGTTGTGTCATATTCAGACAGCCTGATGCTGTCCACAGCAGACATGGATACGCTGCGGTACGCCAGCGGCAATCTGCTTCCTCTCCTGATCCGGGTCCGGAACCAGACAGACGCTGATACGCAGCCGGAGCTTTCAGAGCTCGTCCTGTACCTGGCGTCGCAGCCCTATGGCCTCTCCTCCGCTTCCACGGACGCCATTTACACCCGCTGGAACCACAGCTTTTCCATCCCATTCACTGTGGAGGAAAGCGCAGAGGCTCTCCCGTCACCAGAGGCTCCCGCGCCGGACGCCGGCGAAACGGGAACCGAGTGAAAAGCAGGCTGCCTAAACACCGGCGAACCGGAGCGCTGAATGAAAAGCAGGCCGCCTAAACGCCTGCGGGCCGGCAAGAATAGGCTTGCCTTTCCCTGTGTGAAATGATATGATTGTGTTATTATAAGCGGAGCGGAGAATCAGAAAGCAGCCGGACCTTTTGTCTGCGCTGTCTCCGGAACAGGGGCGAGAAATGCCCGGACACACAAAACAAGGGAGAGCTTTTCATGAACTATCAGAAACACAAATCCGAGGAATCGGTGGAGGATTATCTGGAAACTATTCTGCTTCTCGGAAAGCAGATGCCCCAGGTACGCTCCGTGGATGTGGCAAACGAGCTGAACTACTCCAAGCCCAGCGTGAGTGTGGCCATGAAGAATCTGCGGCAGAAAAATTATGTCACGGTGTCTGACGAGGGCTACATTCACCTGACGGAGGAAGGCCGAGCCCTGGCTGAGACAGTCTACGAACGCCATTCCCTGATCTCCGGCTGGCTCATCAGCCTTGGCGTAAATCCGGAGGTTGCTGCTGAGGATGCCTGCCGGATGGAGCATGATATCAGCGCCGAGAGCTTTGCCGCCATCAAAAGATGCATTTCTGAATTTACGGGGCAGAAGGAAGCAGGACAGGCCTGAATCACGGATGCGGAAGGCTGGAGCTGACCGGTAATGCCAGCCTCGGATCCTGCAGCTGAAAAAGAGACAGCTCTGTGAGCTTCTGGTCCTTCAGGACCTGGAAGCTCACAGAGCTGTCTCTTTTTCAGCTGTACTGATACACTGCTGATACATTATTCTGATAACGGGCAGGCACAGAGCTCCCGTCCCAAGAAATCACTCCGCGCCGCCAGACGTACTCAGCATTCTGGCAATAAAGGACCTGGTGAGCTCATAAATGGAATATTCTGTGTAATCCACATGTGCCAGCTTCATCGCCTCCAGCTGCTTTTCCGTGTGCGAGGTATAAGGATAGACTCCAAAGAGGAACGGGAAAAAGGCATAAAGGAAATGCTGAATATCTTCCTCGGACATGGCAGGGAAAAACCTTTCCAGGCAGCAGCTGACCGTCTGCAGGGCATCTGCATAGGTCTTTTTGAAGGAAACCAGATTTTCCAGCCGGCTGCTGACCTCCATATCGTAAAGATTCATGGACATCAGCTTCAGCATGCAGCCCCGCTTTTCCAGCGTACGGGCCAGTCTGTCCGAAAATTTCTCTGCGGAAAGCATGGAATCCTGCCTCATAAGCTCCTTCAAATCCGCGATCCAGGCTTCATGCTCCCTCTCAAGCAAAGCCAGAAAGATTTCCTCCTTTGTCTGAAAGTAGTTATAAATCGAGGTCCTGGTAAAAGAGGTTCTGGCTCCGATATCTCGGATCGTAACATCCTTAAAGCCCATAGTCTCATACAGAGAGGCGCAGGCATTGATGATTTCTTCCTTTCTTGCATTCGTCAATTCTTCTGAACCCTTCGGCATAACAGTTTCTCCTTTTTATCAGACAGCTTAATTTTTCAAAATCTCCAGGCGGAGCTCAGCTCTTCACTGCACGCGCAGCCCACTCTGCCGCTCCGGAGCCATTCAGCAGCTGCCCCTTCTTCCATACAGCATCGGGACAATGCTCCTGCAGGCTTTTTTCCGCCTTGCCAATCCCGCTGCCGCCGGAGGTAGCGAAGGGAATCAGCGTCTTGCCTGAAAAGTCATAGCTTTCCAGAAAAGTATCCACAATGCGGGGCTCTACATACCACCACACAGGGAAGCCTACGAACACGGTATCGTACTGTTCCATCTGTTCCACCGGCTCAGCAATGGCCGGACGGCAGCCAGGGTCGTTCATCTCTATCGTGCTCCGGCTCCGTTTATCCATCCAGTCCAGATCAGCAGCAGTATAAGGCTGCTCCGGACGGATTTCGTACAGGTCCGCTCCCACAGCAGCCGCCACTTCCTTTGCTGCCCGGGCTGTCACACCGCTTGCGGAAAAATAAGCAACTAATGTTTTTTTCATTTCAGACTCTCCTTTAAAATTTCAATGATTTCATCATGGTCCAGAACCTTGTATCCTCCGAAAAGGATAATCGTGCCGTCAGCGATTCCCTCCAGCATATCCTCCGAAGCGCCCAGGTCAGAGAGATTCATCACCAGCCCCAGCTCCTTCATCCAGCCTTCCATGGCTGTAAGCCCCTCCTGAGCAGTCTGCTCGTCCGTCTTTCCTTCCGGATCCACATCCCACACATTCACAGCAAAGCGCTTGAACTTCTGCACGCCGCAGGGCAGAATATGACGGTAATACGGCAGGGAAACCGCTGCCAGCGTCATGCCATGGGCCGCATTCGTATAGGCACCCACAGACTGTCCGATCATGTGTACCATCCAGTCAGTGGACTTTCCGCGGGAAACCAGCGTGTTAAGCGCCCAGGTCGCCGCCCACATCAGATTGCTCCTTGCTTCATAATTCTGCGGGTCCTTATTCGCCATCCGGCTTGCATGGATAACCGAGCGCATCAGTCCCTCGCTGATATAATCGCTGGTATTGTCATCCTCTCCGGAGAAATACTGCTCGCAGATGTGGTTGAAAATATCATAGATGCCGGATACCATCTGATAATGCGGCAGGGTAGGGTATATCTGGGGTTCAGAACAGCGAATTTCGGCATAATCCTTTCATCCGCAAATACATGGCCGATCTTCTGGTGTGTATGAGGATTGGTGATGACCGCTCCGGCGTTCATTTCTGAACCTGTTCCCACCATAGTCAGGATGCAGCCGACCGGCAGCGTCTCGCAGGAGGGCTCTTCAAAACGTATATAGTATTTTTCCCACGGATCCTCCTCACAGTTGACAGACACCGAAACCGCCTTCGCATAATCGCAGACAGAGCCGCCGCCCACTGCCAGCAGCAGATCCGCCTGATGCTTCCGGGCGATCTCTATGCCCTCATACAGCTTATCTACCGTCGGGTTCGGCATCACTCCCGGGATTTCAGCCACATTCTTGCCGCTGCTGTTCAGAATCCGGACGACCTCGTCGTATATTCCATTTTTCTTAATGGAACCGCCACCGTAGATCAGCACTACATTCTTCCCGTACTTGGTCAACTCACTGCTCAGGTAATTCAGGGATTCATCTCCAAAATACAGCTTCGTAGGGTTGCAAAACGAAAAATTTCCTAACATGAATATTCCTCCTTTACATGAGTGCAAAGAAATTTTATTCTGACACTGTGTCACCAACTGCAATATAGCATCATTTTGACACTGTGTCAATATTGTTTCGAAAATTTTTCGCCGCCAGATGGGAAACTGGCAGGAACCGGCTGCGGAAAGCGGAGTGATCGGCTGCCTTCAGCACTCCATCCTCACATGGCTGCCGCCTGTCCTGTCCTTGGTCACAAGGATCTGCCGGTCTATCCTCTCCTTCAGCTCTCCCACATGGGAAATGATTCCCACCAGCCGGTTTCCGCCGGCCAAACCCGCCAGCGTCTGGATGGCCTGGCGCAGAGACTCCTCGTCCAGAGAACCAAATCCCTCGTCCACAAACATGGTGTCCAGACGGATGCCGCCGGCTGAAGACTGGATCTCATCCGCAAGGCCAAGTGCCAGGGAAAGGGAGGCTTTAAAGGATTCCCCTCCGGACAGGGTACGGACGCTGCGTTCTGTACCGTTATAGTGATCGATTACATTCAGCTCCAGGCCGCTCTGGCTTCTGTTGTTTCCGGCCTCACGGCTGCGCTTCAGCTCATACTGGCCGCCGGACATGGCAAGAAAGCGCAGGTTCGCCCGGCGGATAATCCGGTCAAAATACGTGGTCTGGATATACGTTTCCAGCATCAGCTTCTCTTTTCCGGCCAGATTGCCGTTTGCCGTGTTCGAGAGTGCGCGCACCCAGGACCAGCGCTGTTCCAGCTCTGAAAGCTTTCTGGTATGAGACACCAGATTCTGAAGAGTCTCTTCATTCGCTGTGATGCGGGCATGAAGCTCCTTCTGTTTTTCCGTCTGGGAAGCCTTCCGGGACCGGAGCTCCTGCTGCCTTTCTGTCAGCGTTTTTGTATCGGCGGGGGCCACATCCCGAAGAAGCGTCTTCAGCTGGCGGATCTGACCGTCCAGTCCCTCTCTCTCCTGCTCCTTCACCCGGAAATCATGTTCCGCCTCCTCAAGCTCCTTTTCCATCGCCCTTCTCTGCTTCTCCAGCCGCTCCTTTTCCTGCTCCGCCTGCTGCCTGCTCTCAAACCGCAGGCGGGAGCGAAGCTCCCGGCTCTGGGCCTCCAGGCCTTCCCGGCGGCTGGCTGCCGCCGCTGTGCTTTCTCTTACCCTGGCCAGTTCCTCCCGAAGTCTGTTTTCCTTTTCTTCCGCCTGCGGAATCAGTTTCTCCAGCTCATTCCGGCGCTGCAGCGCCGCCTCCTCGTTCTTTATCTGTCTGCGCAGCTCCGAAAGCCTTCGCTCCAGCATGGAAAAACGACTTCCCAGCTCCTGTTCCCAGGGCGCTCCGGGCCGCAAAAGCTCGCCCGCTCCGGGCAGACCTCCTTTTTCCCCACTGGCGGCCTGATCGGAAGCCTTCCCGGCTGTTTTCTGTTCTCTTTCCCGCTGTTCTTCTTCCCGCTCCTGCATTTTCAGAATCCCAGCCAGACGCTCCCGGAGATATCCTGCCTTTGCCTGCACCTCTCCCCTTTTGCTTCCGGCTTCCGCACTGGCTTTTTCTGTTCTGGTCTGCGCCTTCCGAAACTCCTGCTCTGCTTCCTTCAGCTCTGCTTCCGCAGGCGCCTTCTCTGATTTCTTTGCCGGAGAAGGATGGCTCAGAGAACCGCAGACCGGACAGGGCTTCTGTTCCTCCAGCATATCCGCCAGAATCCCTGCCTGCTCATCCAGAAAGGCTCTGTTCATTTCCCGGTAGGCTGCTTCTTTTTCCTCCATATCCGCTGCCGCCTTCCGATACAGCTCCTGGGCTCTCTGAAGCTCTGCGCCCAGCTTCCGGTAAGCCGCAAGCTCCAGGCCGAAGGCATTCAATTCTGCCCTCTCCCTCTCTGCCTGCTCCTGTTCCCGCACCAGGCGCTCTCTCTGTTCTCCGGCGCCTGTATATTTTTTCTGCTCTTCCTTTAGTTCACTCAGGCGGCGTGTCTGCTGCTCCTGCTGATCGGAAATTTCCTTCTGTCTGCCTGCCGCCTCCCGCAGCTCCCGATCCAGCCTCCGAAGCTCTGCCTGAAGCTCTTCCAGCTTCTGATAGGAAGGAAGCTCTGCCTGAAGCTTTGTGGATTCCGCCTGAAGCCTTTCCTGCTCCGGCTTTCTTTCCTGCTGTTCTTTTCTTTTCGTTTCCGCCTCTGCAAGCCTCTCTTCACAGGCCGCCCGCTTTTCCTCTGCCCTCTTTAGCTCCTTCTCTGCCCGCTCCAGTTCCCCGGCTCTTCCAAGCTCTTCGCTCACCTTTACAAGCTCTTCGTCCGTCTGCTGAAGCTTCTCCTGTGTGTCTTTTCCGGCCTTTTTATCCTGTTCCAGAATATGTTCCAGAAGTTCCCGGACCTCCTCTGCGGGAAGCCTGCCTTCCTTAGCCTTCTCAAGCTCCGCAGAAAAACCGCTTTCCGGATCGCAGGCTATGCCTCGGATATACTGATCCACGCTGGCCTTTTCCGCCGCGCAGGCATCCCGCAGCTTTCCCGACTCATCCTTGAGACGTTCCTGAAGGACCTGATATCTGCCTGTCTGAAAGAGCTCCCGGAAAATACTCTGGCGTTCCTTCGTGTCTGCCAGCAGAAGCTTCAGAAAATCCCCCTGGGCAATCATAGCGATCTGGGAAAACTGATTCCGGTCCACGCCGAGAATCTCCCGAATGGCCGCGTTTACCTCCTTTACCTTCACAATCACACGTCCGTCCGGCATCGTAAGCTCCGCGTCCGCCTTCTGACTGGTCACTCCGCCTCCCCGTTTCGCGGGTCTTTCGTACTCCGGATTTCTCCGCACGGTGTAAACCTTTTCTCCATAGGAAAAGGTCAGCTCCACAAAGGTCGGAGTATCGGCGTCCGCATATTTGGAGCGCAGCATTCCCGGCTCCCGGTTTACGCCGCTGGCCTCTCCGTACAGGGCAAAGGTGAGCGCATCAAAGATGGTGGTTTTCCCTGCTCCCGTATCTCCCGTAATCAGATAAAGACCTCCCTGCCCCAGGCGCTCCATATCAAGCTCCGTCCGTTCCGCATAGGGACCGAAGGCGGAAATCACAAGCTTCAGCGGCCTCATCTCTCATCCTCCCATATCTTTTCAATCAGCCCTTCTGCAAAGGCCAGCTGCTCTTCACTCATGGGCCCGTTATTCTGACGTTCATAAAACTCTGCAAACAGCTCTGCCGGAGATTTCTGCTCCAGATCTGTCCCCTCCACAGGAGCCGCCCCTGCCCGCGTTCTCCGGTTATCATAATCCAGCTTCATCAGATTGGGATAAATGATCCGCAGCTTTCCGACCGCATCCGGCACGTCCTCCTCATCTGTCAGCGTCACATGCAGATAATCTTCCCGGTTCATGTCTTCATAATAGCTTTTCGCAGTCAGCTCCAGATAGGTTCCCCGGATTTCCCGCAGATCCCGAAGGGGTTTAAGGGGAATAGTCCGGAGCGACAGCGCAGCCTTTTCCCCGCCCTTCTCTTTCTCACCCAGCTCCGCCACAGTCACAGATTTCTGATGGCCTGCTTCCGAGAAGGAATATTTGAGCGGCGTTCCGCAGTAACGGATTCGCTCCCCGCCCGCATTCTGGGGGCCATGTATATGCCCGAGAGCCGTATAATCAAAGGCATCAAAAACAGAGGCGTCCACATTGTCGGCGCCTCCCACGGAAATCTCCTCGGAATCGCTTCGGCTGGCTCCCGTCACAAACTGATGGGTTACCAGAACATTTCTCTGATCCGGGTCCGGTCCCATTTCTTCCAGCGCTGCCCGGACCGCATCCGTATAGGAGACAATTTCCTGATCCGGGAAGTATTTTCTTACCTGAGCAGGCTTCACAAAAGGCAGAAGATACAGATTCACCGGGCCAGACGCATCCTGCAGCACGAAGGGATCCACATGGCCGTGATACACCGGAGCGATATGGATTCCACTTCTGTCCATCAGGCGGCCTCCGAAGGCAAGCCGCTCCGGGGAATCATGATTGCCGCTGATGACGAAGACCTGGCGGCCTCCCTCGGAAAGCCGGTAAAGGAACTCGTCAAAGAGCTGTACTGCTTCCGCTGAGGGTACGGATTTGTCGTAGATATCGCCTGCCATCAGTACGGCGTCCGGCTGTTCCTCTTCAATGATATTCAGAATCTGTTTTAAGATGTATTGCTGGTCCTCCAGCATGGAAAATTCGTTGACGCGTTTTCCCAGGTGGAGATCAGAAAGATGCAGAAGTTTCATAAAAAGGATCCCTCCAGAGGCTTGGATGACGGACGTTCGGTATTTCTGTATCCATGCAAGGTGAATTGCCGCGAAGCGGCAAGAGAAGGCGGCCTGGGCCGTCTCGTCCCTTTCCTGACGCCTGTGTGTTCCCGGCGGACAAAGGACGCATAAAGCAGCGTCCTTTGTCCGCCGGGAGCACACAGCCATCCGTCAAGAGGCCGAACATGAGGATATCAGAAAACCGAACTGACCAGCCTCCAAAGCTTTCTGTATTGTATAAGTTTTATTTGCGGGGCGAAAGACGATAGTTTTCGACCCCGGGCCTTGGCTGTCGGTACTTAATCGGTCTTCAGGGTTTCGTTCATGCTGCCGCTGCGGAAACCTGCGAGGTCAAGAGTGACATAGGAAAATCCCAGCTCTCTGAAGCGGGCTGTGACGGCCTGGCGAAGTGTCTCTTCCATAATCCGGTCCAAATCTTCCATCAGGACCTCGATGCGGGCCAGGTTTCCGTGAACCCGGACGCGCATCTGGCGGAAACCGTGATCCATCAGAAGCTGCTCGGCCTGCTCCACCATGGAGAGCTTCTCTGGCGTGATCGTCTCCCCGTAGACAAAACGGGAGGCCAGACAGGCGTAGGATGGCTTGTCCCAGGTCGGAAGCCCCATTTCATGGGAAAGCTCCCGGATTTCCGCCTTGGTAAGGCCCGCGTCGCGGAGAGGACTTCTGATACCCAGCTCGGCAATCGCCCGATGCCCCGGACGGTAGTCCTGGTTGTCATCCATGTTCGAGCCTTCGACTACACAGGCCAGATTGTTTTCAGCGGCAAGCCGCTGAATATTAGAAAAGAGGGCCTTTTTGCAGAGATAACAGCGGTCCGGCGGATTCTGGGAAAAGCCTTCCACCGACATTACATCAAAGTTATATATAATCTGACGGATTCCCGCTTCCCTGCAGAAGCCGTCTGCCTCGGCGCTTTCCCGCTGAGGAAAAGCGCTGGCTCTGGCGGTAATGGCTGTCACACGGTCTCCAAGAGCTTCCTGGGCGGCCTTCAGCAGAAATGCCGAGTCTACGCCGCCTGAGAAAGCGACGGCCGCGCTCCCAAGTTTTTTCAAGCTTTCCTGTAATAATGTATATTTCTGTCTTGTCTCGTTCGTCATAATATCTGGTTCCTTTTACCCACATCACCGGCATTCACAGCGTCAGTGTGCGAGGATATACAAGTGGCTGCTTTCGTTTATTGTTTTATTTTACTACATTTTCAGAAACGTGAAAACAGCCATTTTTCCGACAATTTCTGTATGCGAGAACAGGGGAGTGCCGGTTTATCTATGCCGTGGCAGCCGGTTCTTCCTTTCCTCCGGTGTAAAGCTGCCAGTAACGGCCCTTCTGCTCCATCAGCTGGTCGTGGGTGCCGCGCTCGATGATTCTGCCGTGCTCCATGACCATGATACAGTCGGCGTTGCGCACCGTCGAAAGCCTGTGGGCGATGACAAAGGACGTGCGTCCTTTCATCAAAGCGTCCATACCTCTCTGCACCAGCGCCTCGGTGCGGGTGTCGATGCTGGAGGTCGCCTCGTCGAGAATCAGCACGGGCGGGTCTGCCACGGCTGCCCGGGCGATAGCGATCAGCTGCCGCTGCCCCTGGCATAAATTGGCGCCATCCCCGGTCAGCATGGTCTGGTAGCCGTCGGGCAGGCGTTTGATAAAGCCATGGGCATTGGCGAGCTTTGCGGCGGCGATACATTCCTCGTCTGCAGCGTCCAGTCTGCCGTAACGGATATTGTCCATGACGGTTCCGGTAAAGAGATGGGTGTCCTGGAGGACGATTCCCAGCGAGCGGCGCAGATCGGGCTTGCGGATTTTATTGATGTTGATGCCGTCATAGCGGATTTTGCCGTCCTGGATATCGTAAAAGCGGTTGATCAGGTTCGTAATCGTCGTCTTTCCTGCTCCGGTGCTGCCTACGAAGGCAAGCTTCTGGCCGGGAGTGGCGTACATCCGGATATCATGAAGGACCATCTTTTCATCGGTATATCCGAAGTCCACGCCGTCAAAGGTGACGTCACCCTGAAGCTTCACATAAGTCGTCGTGCCGTCCGCTTTGTGATAGTGCTTCCAGGCCCAGAGCCCTGTCTTTTCTTTTGCCTCAACCAGCGTGCCGTCCGGATTTTCTTTGGCATTGACCAGCTCCACATAGCCATTGTCCTGTTCGGGCTCCTCGTCCATCATCCGGAAAATACGCTCGGCTCCCGCCAGCGCCATCAGGACGTTGTTCATCTGCTGGCTGATCTGGGTGATGGGCTGGGTACAGCTCTTGTTCAGGCTCAGGAAGGAGACCAGCGTTCCTACGGTTAGGGAGGCAGAGCCGTTCAGAGCCAGAACCGCGCCCACAACCGCGCAGAGCACATAGCTGATATTTCCCAGATTTGCGTTTACAGGCATCATGATGCTGGAGATTTTATTCGCATTGTCCGCGCTCTCACGGAGCTTTTCATTCAGGACGCGGAACTGCTCCAGAGCCTTCTCCTCATGGCAGAAGACCTTCACCACCTTTTGTCCTTCCATCATTTCCTCTATATAGCCGTTTACATTTCCCAGATCCGTCTGCTGGCGGACAAAATATTTTCCCGACAGGCTTCCGAATTTTGAGCTTACAAACAGCATGACGCCAATCAGAACCAGCGAAATAATGGTCAGCGGAATATCCAGCACAATCATGCTGATCAGCGTGGAGATAAAGCTGACGCAGGAATTCAAGAGCTGCGGAAGACTCTGGCTGATGAGCTGCCGGAGCGTATCCACATCATTGGTGTAGACAGACATGATATCGCCGTGGGCATGGGTGTCAAAATACCGGATGGGCAGGGATTCCATATGGCTGAACAGCTCGGTACGGATACGCTTCATGGTTCCCTGGCTCACATTTACCATAATCCGGTTGTAGGCATAGGCACAGAGGATGCCTGCTGCCAGAACTGCCGCCAGTGACAGAAGACGCCCTGCCAGCGGCCCGAAATCCGGAACTGCCGCACTCAAAAGAGGCACAATATACTGATCTATCAGTTCTTCCATAAACAGCGTCGCGCTTAAAGTCGCCAGCGCAGAAATCAGAATACTGACCGCCACGATGAGGCAGGAGCCCTTATAATACCGGAAAAGGTAAGACAGGATTCTCTTTGCCGCTTTCAGCGATACAGATCTTCCCGCGTCTTTTCCGAAACCTGCACTGCCTGGTTCAGCGGTATTTTTATTAATTTTCCTGTTTTCTTCTATTTTCTTATTCATGATCCTTCACTCCTTTCAGCCTGCTTTTTCATCAAAATCGCCGCCGCTCTTCATCTGAGCCTCATAGATTTCCTGATAAACCGCATTGTTTTTCAGAAGCTTTTCGTGGGTGTCAAAGCCGGTCACCCTTCCTTCCTCCAGGACCAGAATCCGATCCGCGTCCTGCACACTGGAAATACGCTGGGAAATAATAAGCTTCGTGGTTCCCGGAATCTTTTTCGCAAAGGCTTCCCGGATCCGGGCATCTGTGGCAGTGTCCACCGCGCTTGTGGAATCGTCAAGAATCAGCACCTTCGGTTTCTTCAGCAGCGCCCTTGCGATACAGAGCCGCTGCTTCTGTCCGCCTGATACGTTTGTTCCGCCCTGCTCGATCCAGGTGTCATACTGATTCGGAAAGCTCTCGATGAAGTCGTCGGCACAGGCCTGGCGGCAGGCTTCCACACATTCCTCTTTCGCAGCGTCCTCCCTGCCCCAGCGGAGATTGTCAAGAATCGTGCCGGAAAACAGCACGTTTTTCTGAAGAACCACAGCCACCTGATTTCTCAAGGCTTCCATATCGTACTCTCGCACGTCATGGCCTCCCACACAGACTGAGCCTTCGTCTGCATCGTAAAGACGGCTGACCAGATTCACTAGACTGGATTTTCCGCAGCCTGTTCCGCCGATGATTCCCACTGTCTCCCCGGCATGGATATGAAGGTCAATGTCATGAAGTACGTCCTCGCCGCTTCCATGCTTGTAGGAAAAATTCACGTGGTTAAAATCAATCTGTCCGTCAGGAATTTTCGTGAGGGGCTGCTCCGGATTGGTCAGATCCGGCTTTTCTTCCAGCACTTCCGCGATACGTTTCGCGCTGGCCGCGCTCATGGATATCATGACAAATACCATGGAAAGCATCATCAGGGACATCATCATGCTCATAACATAGCTGAACAGAGAGGTCAGGTTTCCGGTGGTCAGCGTGCCTGCCACAATATAATGCGCGCCGAACCAGGAGAGGCCAATGATGCAGCCATAGATCACCAGCATCATAACCGGATTATTCAGGGCCAGAAGAGATTCTGCTCTGACAAACAGGCTACAGAGCTTTTCTGCGGCCTTCGTAAACTTCCTATTTTCGTAATCCTCCCGGACAAAGGCCTTTACCACCCGGATGGCCGACACGTTTTCCTGTACGCTGGCGTTCAGGTCGTCATATCTGCTGAACACCTCCTGAAATACCGGCAGCGTCCGTGACATAATAAAGGCCAGGGCGCATCCCAGAAAAATAAGGGCCGCAAGGAAAATAAGACTCAGCCTTACGTTAATCACGAAGCACATGACCATACTGCAGATCAGCATCAGCGGAGCCCGGGAAGCAATTCTCAGAATCATCTGGTAAGCGTTCTGCACATTGGTCACATCCGTCGTCATACGGGTCACAAGACCTGCCGTACTGTACTTGTCAATGTTGGAAAAGGAATACTTCTGAATGTTGGCGTACATCGCATCCCGCAGATTGCAGGCATAGCCTGAAGAGGCCGAGGCCGCATACCGGCCTGCCATCACGCCGCAGAACAGGCTGATCACCGCAAATACCAGCATGATCCCTCCATATAAATATACCTTCTGCATGTTTCCTGCCTCTATGCCCTGATCGATGATCGACGCGGTCACAAAGGGAATCAGAATTTCCATCAGCACTTCAAGCGCTGTAAAGACAGGCGCCAGTATGGTCGCTTTTTTATACTGTCTTATCTCTTTTGCCAGTGTCTTAAGCATTGTTTCATATCCTCCATTCTTTTTGTCTGTTTTTCAATCAATCGCATGTGTTTAATCGCACATGATTAATCGTATATGATTAATCGTTAGCGATTATTTTGTCTGAAAGAAATTCCGGCTTTACGGTTCCTTCTCTTCCGTCCGTATGCCGGAATTCCTTGTTTTATTTGATATTGTCATAAACTCTCTGCAGATACCTCCGGAACTGCTCCTGTTCCTCTGCCGTCAAGCCGGCCAGCATGCGTCTTTCACTCTCTACCATGGTTTCATACGTGCTCTCACAGACCGCACACCCTTCTTCCGTGATGCGCACGTGCTTGATCCTCTTATCCTGCGGATCCGTAAAGCTCTCCAGAAAATGCTTCTTCTCAAGACGCGACACAATGCCCGCTGCTGTGGACTGTGCCACTCTGAAGAAACGCTCCAGCTCCTTTAGGGACGCCGTTCCTCCTCCCGTCTCATAGAGGGCTACAAGCCACTTAAACTGCGTGAATGTAATCCCGGTCTTCTGCATCTGGCTGTTCGCATGGGCATCCATTGCCTCATGGATCCTTTTCATAAGCTCGCCGCAGGGCAGATGATCCTTGTTCATCCGGAATGCTTCCTTTTCAGGCTTCATGCTCCCCCTCCTCTCCAGATAAATCAATCGTATCATATCAATCGCAGGCTGTCAATACTTCCTTTCTGATTTTCTTCACATAAACTTAACAACATTTTCCCTGTAATATTCCTTGACTTTTTCCCGATTTTAGGATATAGTGAACGCAGGTTAAGTGTATTTTTGAAGAAGGTTGATTCACATGTTTTTGTAAGTCATCATTCATTCTGATGCTTTACAAAAACATGTGTTTTTTATTTTCAGAGAGATACGCTTGCCTGGCGCCGGCATACTCCGGTACGACTAATTTATTTTCTATATTCACAGGAGGCATCTTATGAACAAGGGTACAGTTAAGTGGTTCAACGCAACAAAGGGCTACGGCTTCATCACCAACTCTGAGAACGGAGAGGACGTATTCGTACATTTCTCCGGTATCGTAGCTGACGGCTACAAGACTCTGGAGGAAGGCCAGTCCGTTACCTTCGATATCACAGAAGGAAACCGTGGACCGCAGGCTACCAACGTTGTAGTTGTAGCGTAAACTGTTATAACCATAACAGGGGGATGAAGAAGGCCGCCCCGCTGTCCGGACTTCCGAATTTTCGGATTCCGTACGGCGGGGCGGCTTTTCTTTTTGTGCTGTCCGCACAGCTACTCAGGCTTACTTCTTCTCTATCAGATCTGCGTACTCCGGATGCTTCTCAAACCATTTTACCGCATAGGAGCAGGTAAGTACTGCCTTCAGATTTTTCTCCCTCAGAGTGGATGCCGCGGCCTCCATCAGCTTTCCCGCTATTCCCTGGCCCCGCAGAGACTCATCCACAAAGGTATGGTCGATCTCTACCTTACCGGTGCCGGCAGCCGGAAACGTAACGCAGGCGAGCGTCTTTCCTTCCGGGGATTCCAGAGCGATTTCATGTTCCCTGTATATAAATTCCATGCTTCGACTCTCCTTTCCCATAGTGCACTCTCTGCTTTTTCAGCTATTTTTCCTGCCTCTTTCCTATCTTTTCTCCAGCTTCCTTCCGCATCGCGGGCAGTATTCAAAATCCTCCTCCGTCTCGTAGCCGCAGGCTGGACAGTACCGTACTACGGGCTGGTCCGTCCATCCCTGCCAGGCATTCCCGGAGCTGCTGCCTCCTCTTCGGATCAGCGCCAGCTCCTCCGGCCGGATTTCCGTCTGCTCTCCCCTCTGGAGCCTGCGCCCTGCCTGTGGGTCGAGCTCATAGAGGCTCTGACAGCAGCTGGTTTCCGCATAGTATTTTCTTCCCCATTTCAGCACCGGAATAAAAAACAGGCTCAGACACATATAAGTCATGTACACCTGATACCGCCCATAGCGTCCGCAGCAGCCGCAGATGACAGGTCCAAAGCTTCCGATTTCTTTCCGGTCTGAATTGACTCCAAAGATAAAAAACATCTAAGCCTGTCCTTCCTCCGTATTCTCTCCGTCATCCCCGGTTCCCTCGCCAGCCAGCTTCAGCAGGTCTTCGATCTCCTCCACCGGCATATCCATAAACATGGAAAGCTCCTCCAGGGACACCTTTCGCTCCAGCTCGTCCGAAAGCTTTTTGATTCCGTCACGCAGATGGTTCAGGCGCTCTGCCAGCAGACTGCCTGCCTGCCGTTCCGTCTGCTGCTCTTCCAGTGCCTGTAGGACAGCTGTCCGGATTTCCTGCTTCAGATAATCAAGAGGCGTCTGGCCCTCCTCCCGCAGCCCCAGCGTCTCCATGGCCAGCATCAGTCCGATATTTCCTTCCTGAACCAGATCCCCAAGGGGAAGTCCTTGTCCTGCCAGTCCCCGGGCAGCCTGGATTACCTCTGGAAGAAGCTGCTCCGTCAGCCGCGCCTTTGCACCGCCGTCGCCTTCTTCCGCAGCCCGGCAGAGCTCCAGCAGCTCTTCCTCCTCAAGGGAAACAATATATTCCAGCTCCTTCCGATACTGATCCAGAAATTCCTGCTCCTCCGGCGTCAGCTTGGCCTCCTTCTCTTCGCTTTCCTCTTTTGCAGGCACATAGCCCTCCACCGTCACAAGCCGGGATGCCAGATACGCAAACACCAGCTGGAACTGTTCCTCCGTCAGCTCCATATCCTTTAAAAATTCTCTGACCTCCTCTGTCCGAAGACGGTTTTCCTTTTCCTGAGCCAGACGCCCCAGCTCCTCCAGCCTTTTCTGAAATTCCTGCTGTTCCATGTTTTCTCCTATCTCTGATCTTTCTGCTCGTTTTTATATCCCAGTTCTTTAATCCCGGCTGTCTGCAGCGCCGTCCGTATTTTCTGCGGCTCCCCTGCCGTCTGCGGCATTCATTTTTTCATGCTCCTGGCGCAGCTCCTGGTAGAGCTCCACAAGGCTCCAGCCGCTGTTATGCTCTGTCAATACTGCCTTCATGGGGATGGGCGGTATTTTCGCCTTCCGGAACTGGTTCAGCATCTCTTCCAGCTTCCTCTGTCCGAAGCCGCAGAGCACCAGCATTTTTTCCGGGATCACGGAAGCCTCCTCTTCCCGGTTTTCTCCGGTATACCCTTCTTCCTGCTCCGGCATTTCTTCAAAGCCTGGAAGCCCTGCCAGATATCCGACCTTCTGTCCTGCCTGCTCCGGAGTGATATTCCGGATGCGAATCCCCAGACGGACCAGCACGCCCTTCAGCTTCTGATCCTCCGCAGATTTCTCAGGCGTATAATATAAAACCATTTCTTTTCTCACTGCCATATTTTTTCTCACTCCCTGTGTAGCGCCGGCATCCAGGAAACAGGTCCCTTCTGACACGCCGATGCCAAGATAAGCTGCAGCCTCTCATTTCTGCCCATGCAGCTCATAGTAAAACGCGTACTGCTGCAAAACTCCGGCAAAGCCCTGATAGCGCTCAAAGGGAAACCCTTTGGGATACCGCTTCAGCATTGCTTTGATATGAGTATCCACCGGAAACGCCTCGATGTGATGGAGGGCAAACAGGCAGATACAGTCTGCCACCTTGACCCCTACACCGCACAGCTTCAAAAGCTCTTCCTTTGCCTCCTCATAGCCAAGCTCCGGCAGGCTCTCAAGCTCCACCTTTCCTTCGCAGACCATACGGGCCGTTTTCACAATATAAGGTGCCCGGTAGCCCAGCCCCAGCTCCCTCAGTTTCTCCTCTGTAGTGCCTGCCAGCGCCTCCGGCGCCGGAAAGAGGCTGTAAGCATCTCCACGGAAATCCTGCGCTGTCTCCCCGAATTCCCGGCACAGCGCATCTACGCACTTCTGGATCCGTGGAATGTTATTCTGCTGAGAGATAATAAAGCTTACTATCGTCTCCCAGAGCTCCTGCCGCAGAATCCGGATTCCTCCGCCGATGCGGGCCGCCTCCTGAAGATAAATGTCCTCCGGATCAATGGCTTCTTTTATTTTCGAATAATCCGTTTCCAAATCAAAGTAGCGCGCCCACAGGCTCTCAAATTCCTGCTCTGTGCAGGAAAATGTGATTTCTGTCCCCTGCTGGCTGATTTCCAGGTATTTTTCCCCTGCAGTCAGAGAGTATGTATTTTCTGCTTCCGGCACGGGGCGCAGGCGGAAGCACTGGCCGGACTGAGCGATCTGGCAGATATCAAAATCTGTGAATTCTTTTTTTGTCATCTTTTCAGGTCTCATCTCTTTAGAGAGCCGGATACTCCGGCAAATTATTCATACTCACCTGCTCCAATGTCTGCAGCTGTTGTACCGCTAACTGTCGAAGCAGCTCCATCCGCTCTTTTTGATTCTTTCCCTGTTTAATCAGTACAGCATTATAGCTCTCCAAATTTGCCAGTACCAACAACTGATTTAATGTCGCCGCATCCCTCATATTACCTTGAACAGCTGGATTTTCATCCTTCCACTGTTTTGCAGTTCTTCCAAACAAAACAACATTCAGCATATCCGCTTCATTTGCGTATGTATAAGCTATCTGTGAAGGCGTCAATTCCGGTGGAATCAGGTTTTCTTTTATGGCATCTGTATGTATTCTATAATTTAGCTTGGAAATCTCTCTGTTTAAGTTCCAATTCAGAGAAAGCCGGCTATTCTCATCACTCTTTAATCTCCTGTAATCCTTCATGATATACAGCTGGAACTCCGGAGAAATCCAGGTTGCAAAAGACATGGCAATATCGCTATGGGCATATGTTCCGCCGTAGCGTCCCGCTTTTGAGACAATACCGACAGCATTCATCTGTGTAATCCACTTTGTTGGTGTCATTACAAAGCGGTTCAAACCCGCTTCATTTTTAACCGCCTCGAATTGCACACGGTTAAACTCCGGATTATGTAATTCTTCCCAAACACCCAAAAACTCAATTGTATTTCTATTTCGCATCCAGTTTTGAATTACAAATCTTGGGTCATCTTCATTTCTATATTTTGCAATATCCGTTAATGAAATAAATTCATTTTCAAAATTTGTAGTATAGATTCCAATGTCAATGCCTTTCGCATGAATGGTATCCTTAACTATTTTCCCCATTGCACCTCCTGCAATCACATCATAAAGTCCTGAAATACCTTACCTTCTTTCCTTACCATCAGATTTTTCTGCGGAAAAGCTGCGCTACATTCTCTATCCCCGCCGTGTGTGGGAACATATCCACTGGCTGCACCTTCGAAAGCTCATACCTTCCGTCCGCGCAGAGAATCTTCAAATCCCTGGCCAGCGTAGCCGGATCGCAGCTCACATAGACAATGCGCTCCGGCTCCATGCGGAGCATGGTCTCCAGGCAGGCCGAATCACAGCCCTTGCGGGGCGGATCCACGACAATGACGTCGGCACGGATTCCATCCTTCTCATATTTCTCCGGCAGAACCTCTTCTGCCTTTCCCAGGTAAAATACCACGTTTGTGATTCCGTTCAGGTCTGCGTTGCGTCGGGCGTCCTCCACAGCCTGGGGGACGACCTCGACGCCATATACCTGGCCCGCGCCGCGGGCCAGGAAGAGGGAAATCGTGCCGATTCCGCAGTAGAGCTCCCAGACCGTCTCACCGCCTGTCAGGCCAGCATATTCCAGGGCTGTGCGGTAGAGCTTTTCCGTCTGGACGGGATTGACCTGATAGAAGGACAGCGGCGAAATCTGATAGCTGACACCGCCGATGCGGTCGGTAATATAGGTCTGCCCCCGGACAGGAATTACCTCCTCGCCGAGAATCACGTTCGTATTTTTCTGATTGACATTCAAAGAAAAGCTGGTCATGCCCGGGATCTCAAAGAGGCGGTCCGCCAGCTCTTCCACATGCGGAAAGCTTCTGCCGTTGATGACGAGGCAGACCATCAGCTCTCCTGTGGCAAAGCCCTTGCGGATCAGCGCATGGCGCAGCAATCCTTTTCCGGTTGTCTCGTCGTATGGCGCAATTCCATGCTTCTCTATAAAATCCAGGATAAGCTCCAGGATCTGCTTGTTCTCGGGCACACCGATGGCGCAGTCTGTCCCCGGCACAATCATATGAGTGCGGCCCGCATAAAAGCCTGTAACGATACGCCCCTCCCGATTACGCCCAAAGGGAAACTGGGCCTTATTCCGGTAATGATAAGGCTCGTCCATGCCAAGAACCGGGAACACCGGCGGATCGGCAAAGCCCCCGATCCGAATCAGATCCTCCCGCACCTTCTGTTCCTTATACTCCAGCTGCTTCTCATAGGAAAGAGCCTGAATCTGGCAGCCGCCGCAGCGCCTGTGCAAAGGGCATCGGGGCTCTGTCCGATCCGGAGAGGCCTCAAGGACGCGTTCCAGGCGGGCAAACGCATAGGTCTTTTTTACCTTCGTAACCCGCACCTCTGCCAGATCCCCTGGAAGAGCATCCTTGACAAAAAGAGGGTATCCGTCGATTTTACCGATGCCCTCTCCTGCATTTCCCATAGCTTCGATTTTGATTTGCAGCAAATCATTCTTTTTCAAGCTGCGACCTCCGTTCAGATCTCTGTTTTGCGAAGATTGGATTCAAAAAGGCGGTTGTAGCCCAGCCAGCCCTGATTTTGGCCGGCAGACCGGAAGATCTCCTTTAACGTCTCCATCTTGGCGTCCGTATTGTCCGCCAGGTTCAGAGCTACCGCCTCCGCCAGCGCCGGCTTCTTCGGAGAACCGTACTCCAGCTCCCCGTGATGGGCCAGAATGCAGTGCTTCAGCTCGTGCTCCAGCTTCTTCGGGAAATCCGGTATTTTTCTGGCGCGCTCGCCCACGATCTCGCTTCCCATCGCAATGTGCCCGAGCAGCTGCCCTTCATCCGTGTAATCATTTTCCGGGAAATCCGACAGCTCGTAAACCTTTCCGATATCATGGCACATGGCCGCCGTGTAGAGAAGATCGCGGTTCAGGAATGGGTACGCCTTTGTATAGTACTCACAGAGACGGCAGACGCTTAAGGTGTGCTCCAGCAGGCCGCCCACAAAGCTGTGATGAACCGTCTTCGCGGCAGAATGAAACTTAAAGGCACGCACAAACTCCGTATCGTCCACAAACAGATCCTTAAGAAGCGCCCGAAGATGCGGCTCCCGGACCTGATTTGCGTAGTTCATCAGCTCCCGGTACATGGACTCAATGTCATACTCGCTGACCGGAAGATAGTCTGCCGGGTCGTATTCTCCCTCCCGGGCTTTTCTGGCGCGCTTCACATTCAGCTGAAGCGCTCCCTGGAAGCTGGTGGCCTCCGCCACAATCTCCACATAGTCCAGCGGACCGAAGTCCTCGATGCCCTGGGAGTTCGGATCCCAGATCTTGGCATCTGCAAGCCCTGTCTTATCCTGCAGAACCATATTTTCATAGGCTTTTCCGTTTTTTGTCACGGCAGACTGCCTTTGTTTGCACAGATAAATTCCGGAAACGCGTTCGCCCTCCCGGATACTTTCGATATATTTCATTTCTCTCTCCTCGTTCTCTTACTGCATTACATCCAGCGTCACGCTGCACTCGATTTCTTTATAGCCTTCTCTTCCCTGCCGCATGACCACGACACGAATTACCTGATCTCTCGAAAATTTCAGCAGCATCTCCTGAATCTCTGAAACCGACTTGATTTCCTTACTGTTGATCTCTGTGATAATGTCCCCAGCCTGTATTCCGCTGTTCATAGCCGGCGAATCCGGCTCCATTCCCGCCACGTACACACCTGCCGGGATATTCTGCGCCTCTGCAATCTCTTCTGTCACATCCGTCCCCCGGATTCCCATATATACAAGATCCTGGCTGTTCGACAGATGCTCGATCACTTCCTTCATATCTGAAATGGCATATGCCGTCAGAGAATTTTCGTTTCCGGTGTCCAGATAAGTATCCTCCAGCAGGCCAATCACCTGTCCGCTTAGGTTCAGCAGTACGCCGCTTCCGTCGGAAGAGCGCTCCATGTCTGTGATCAGCAGCCGGTATACGCCGTCCGTGACGCTAACCTGGTAGCCGGCGGCTACCAGATTTCCAAACTTTACGGAATCTGCGATGCCTGCAGGACTTCCCACCGCGATAACCGGCTCTCCTGCCTTCAGGCTTTTGGAGCTTCCAAGCTCCGCCATGCGGATGCTCTCCAGAGTGCTTTCTGCCACATCAGCCAGGTTTACGCTGAGTATCGCCAAATCTGTGACCGTATCATAATTTTTCAGCACAGCGTCCAGTCCGGATCCGTCCACAAAGGTTACGTGAAGCTTATCGGAATCCGCCAGCTGGGAATAGGGCGTCAGGATCAGAAGCTCTACGCCGTTATTTCCCACCAGAAGTCCGGAAAGCTCCCTGCGGCTTTCATAGGTTTCATTGAACCAGTCGGTGTCACTGCTGGAGGCTGTAACCGTCACCAGGCTTTTGTCTGCCGTATCGGCCACTTCCTTCAGCTTCCCATAAAGATCCGCATAGTCCTCTACCTCCAGCTCCTGAGGCTCCGTAATCACAACAGGCTCCTCGGGCTCAGCCTCATTCTCTGCTGTCTCGTCCTCCTGATCTGCTGTCTCCTCCTCTTCCTGGGGGATGGTGATCTCCGTCTTTTCCTGTTCTCCGAATGTGCGCTCCATCCAGGGGTGTACCAATACAAACACAAAGCATGCCACTGCTCCGCAGACGACGGAAAAAAGCAGCTGCAGGCCTGCGCGGCGCAGCGTTTTATTCTGATAAAAGGGCTGCTTCTTGATCTTTTCCTTCACAAAAGAAAATTCCTGTTCCTCACGACGTTTTTCTTCCGCCATACGCTCCTCCGAACCCGCTCTCAGCTTCCAGGGACATACACGCCTCCAGCGGCCCGGCCATATACGCGCCTGGCAGCTGAGAGTAAAAACCGCACACTGTAAACAGTATCATTTTAATACATTTTCTTACGGGTGGCAAGCAATTCGTACCTTGAGTTTCGCGCTGAATTAGAGTATACTTTAGGTACTATGAACAAGAAAGCATATCAAACCCTTGAATATTATAAAATCACAGAACGTCTGGCTGCTCACGCGGCGAGCGCCGGAGGAAAAAAGCTCTGCCTGGCCCTTGAGCCCATGCAGAGCCTGGAACAGATCACTGCGGCGCAAGCTGAGACCGCAGACGCCTTAAGCCGCGTCTACCGCCGGGGAAGCCTTTACCTTGCCGGCGCAAAGGATGTGCGCGCTTCCCTGAAGCGCCTTGAGGTCGGAAGCTCCCTGAATATCCTGGAGCTTCTCGATATCTGCACACTGCTTGAGACAGCCGGAAAGGCAAAGCAGTACGCCCGCCAGAATGACGGACGGGAGGAAGAGCCGGATTCTCTCGATCCGCTTTTTTCCGCGCTGGAGCCCTGTGCGCTGCTCTCCCAGGAGATCCGGCGCTGCATTCTCTCAGAGGATGAGATCAGCGACGACGCAAGCCCGGCGCTGCGGAGCGTGCGCCGTTCTATCCGTACAGCCAATGACCGGATTCATTCTACCCTCTCGGGCATGGTAAACGGGTCTGCCCGTTCCTATCTGCAGGATGCTGTCATCACCCAGAGAAACGGCCGCTACTGCATTCCGGTCAAGGCAGAATACAGAAGCCAGGTTCCCGGCATGATCCACGATCAGTCCTCCACCGGCTCCACCCTCTTCGTAGAGCCCATGGCTGTCGTGCGCCTGAACAACGATTTGAAGGAGCTGTATCTGAAAGAGCAGGAAGAGATCGAACATGTCCTGGAGACCTTAAGCGGACAGGCCGCCTCCTGTACGGAAGCCATTGCCCAGGATTATGAGCTTCTGACCGAGCTGGATTTTATCTTCGCCAAAGCTGTACTCGCAAAGGAGATGAAAGCCACCTGCCCCGTTTTCAATGAGGAGCGCCAGATTCTGATCAAAGAAGGCCGCCATCCTCTGCTGGATCCGGGAAAGGTGGTTCCAGTGACGATCCGTCTCGGCCAGGACTATGATCTGCTGATTGTGACCGGCCCGAACACGGGAGGAAAAACGGTTTCTTTAAAAACTACGGGCCTTCTGACTCTCATGGGACAGGCGGGCCTGCATATTCCGGCCGCCCAAAATTCCCAGCTGGCAGTCTTTGACGAGGTCTACGCGGACATCGGCGACGAGCAGAGCATCGAGCAGTCCTTAAGTACCTTTTCTTCGCATATGACAAACATTATCCGGATTCTGAAGGAGGCGTCCCTGAATTCGCTGGTTCTTTTCGATGAGCTCTGCGCGGGAACGGATCCGACGGAGGGCGCTGCCCTGGCGATCGCGATTCTCTCGCATCTGCACAAAATGGGAATCCGCACCATGGCCACTACCCATTACAGTGAGCTGAAGGTCTTCGCCCTCTCCACGCCCGGTGTGGAGAATGCCTGCTGCGAGTTCAATGTGGAGACCTTAAGTCCCACCTACCGGCTGCTCATCGGAATTCCCGGGAAAAGCAACGCTTTCGCGATTTCCTCAAAGCTTGGACTGCCTGGTTTTCTGATCGAGGACGCCCGGGGCCATTTGAGCGAGCAGAATGAAAGCTTCGAAGACCTTCTCTCCGATCTGGAAAGCAGCCGCCGGACGATCGAACAGGAGCAGGAAGAAATCCGTGAACACAAGGAAGAAATCCGTTCTCTGCGCGAAGCGCTTGAAAAGAAGCAGGAAAAGCTGGACTCCCAGAGGGAGCGTATCCTACGCGAGGCCAACGAGCAGGCCAGAAGGATCCTGCAGGAAGCGAAGGATTACGCCGACCAGACCATGAAGGACTTCCACAAATTCGGAAAGGCAGGCATCTCCGCCAGTGAGATGGAGGCAGAGCGCGCCCGCCTGAGGGAGCGCATCAAAAAAACAGAGAAAAAGCTCTCCCAGCCAAAGGAGCAGAAGCCGAAGCGCGCCCTGAGACCCTCGGATCTCCATCTGGGAGACACTGTGCGCGTCCTGAGCCTGAACCTTACGGGAACTGTCAGCTCCCTGCCTGACGCAAGGGGAAATCTTTTCGTGCAGATGGGCATTCTGCGCTCCCAGGTAAAGCTTTCTGACCTGGAGCTTGTGGAAGAAGCTGTAATCACTGCAAAGCAGTTCCAGAAAAGCAGCACCGGAAAAATCAAAATGAGCAAATCCGCCAGCGTCAGCACGGAGATCAACCTCATCGGCATGACCGTGGACGAAGCTCTGGCGCATCTGGACAAATATCTGGACGACGCTTACCTGGCTCACCTTCCATCTGTACGCATCGTACACGGCAAGGGCACCGGCGCGCTCCGGAAGGCTGTCCAGGGGCTTCTGAAGCGGAACAAATACGTGAAATCTTACCGTCTCGGCGAATTCGGCGAAGGAGACGCCGGAGTGACTATCGCGACGTTTAAACAGGAGTGAATAGAACATGGCAGCAAAACAGAAAATTCTAATCGTAGATGATGACGCAAATATCGCAGAGCTTATCTCTCTGTATCTGACAAAGGAATGCTATGAAACCATGATTGTAAACGACGGTGAGGAAGCCCTCTCCGTCTTCAAAACCTTTCAGCCCAACCTGATTCTGCTTGATCTGATGCTTCCAGGCATCGACGGCTATCAGGTGTGCCGGGAGATCCGTTCCAAGGCGTCCACGCCTATCATCATGCTCTCCGCCAAGGGAGAGGTCTTTGACAAGGTGCTGGGGCTGGAGCTGGGAGCCGACGATTATATCATCAAGCCCTTCGACTCAAAGGAGCTGGTCGCCCGGGTCAAGGCTGTGCTCCGCCGCTATCAGCCTGTGAAGCAGGAGGCTGTGAATCCCTCGGCCAAGATCGTAGAATACCCGGATCTTGTCATCAACCAGACCAACTATTCCGTGCTGTATCAGGGGCATCCCGTGGATATGCCTCCCAAGGAGCTGGAGCTTCTGTATTTTCTCGCCTCCTCTCCCAACCAGGTATTTACCAGGGAACAGCTTCTCGATCATATCTGGGGCTATGAGTATATCGGGGACACCCGCACGGTAGACGTACATATCAAGCGCCTGCGGGAAAAGATCAAGGATCATCCGTCCTGGAGCCTTTCTACTGTATGGGGCATCGGCTACAAATTTGAGGTAAAGGGATAGGAAGCCATGAAGCATTCTCTCTATCTGAAGTTTATCCTAATCTACCTGGTCTTTGGGCTTTTGGGCTTTCTGGTAATCGCCACCTTCAGTTCCCGGATGACTCTGAACTATCTGACCAGCCAGGAGTCAGAAAGCCTGTACCGGGAAGCCAACTATATTTCCACCAATTTTGTGCGGAGCTATTACTCAGACAGCCCGAACGCATCGTCTCTGGAGGATATTCACACCCATTTTCAGGCGCTGGACACGTATCTGAACGCTTCTATCTGGCTTCTGAACGCCGACGGCACCCTTCTCGTGAATTCTGACGCCAGTCTTTCTGAGAATCCTGATACGGTCATCGAAGAATTCGATCCGACAGATATGGGAAGCAGCTATTACGTCATCGGTAATTTCTACGGGCTCTTTGAAGAAGAAACCCTGACTGTAGTGACGCCTATCACCTACAATTTCCGGCCCAGGGGCTATGTGCTGATTCACATGCCAATGTCGCTTCTTTATGAGAAGCGGGATGGCATCCTGAACGTTTCCTATCTGACCCTGCTTCTGATCTTTGCTCTGTCGCTTATGATCCTGGCCGTCTTTACCTTCACCGTATACCGGCCCCTGAAAAAAATCACAGAGGCCGCCCGGCAGTACGCCCAGGGAAATTTCAAATATCAGCCGGAGATCTACGGCGAGGACGAAATAGGCCAGCTGGCCGCCACCCTGAACTATATGGCCCACGAGCTGAATGAAACGGATGAATACCAGAAAAAATTCGTCGCAAATATTTCCCATGATTTCCGCTCTCCCCTGACCTCCATCAAGGGCTACGTAGAGGCCATGCTGGACGGCACGATTCCGCCGGAGATGCAGGAAAAGTATCTGAATATCGTGCTGATGGAAACCGAGCGGCTGAACAAGCTCACCAGCGGACTTTTGACGCTGAACTCCTTTGACACCAAGAAAAACCGGCTGGACATCACGGACTTTGACATCAATACCGTGATTAAGAACACCGTATCCTCCTTTGAGGGCCGCTGCACAGAACGCCATATCTCCATCGAGCTTCTCTTTGACGCCAAGGAACAGTTTGTCTCGGCTGATATCGGGAAGATTCAGCAGGTTCTGTACAATCTGCTGGACAACGCCATCAAGTTCAGCCCTAACGATTCCCAGATCACGATCGAGACGACGCTCCGCCACGAGAAGGTCTTCATCTCCGTCAAGGATCAGGGCATCGGCATCCCCCGGGACAGCATGAAAAAGATCTGGGAGCGCTTCTACAAGACCGATACCTCCCGGGGAAAGGACAAAAAAGGAACAGGCCTGGGCCTGTCCATTGTAAAAGAGATTATTACCTCCCATGGAGAGCATATCAACGCGATCTCCACGGAAGGCGTCGGCACGGAATTTATCTTTACGCTGCCGCATGTACACGAAGAGTAAGGAGCTGTTTTTTACAGCTCCTTTTTCAGGATCTCGCCGACTCCGCCTCCTGTATGAATCAGATAAAACTCCTCCTTCGTATAGCCGGTCTCCTCCATCGCCGTGAACGCAATGGCGTCGAAGGCTGAGATGAAGCACAGTGTGCTCGCCGATGAGACAATTCCCCATTCATCCGGCTCCCGGTCAATCTTAATCTTCAGCACAATATCCGCCGCTTTTCCAAGCTTCGATTCCTCATTTTCCGTCACGCCGATAACTGTAAGGCCTTTTTTCTTCGCAGCCGGAAGATAATTCAGAATCTCCTGTGTATTTCCGCTTTTGCTGATCAGCACGAGGATATCCCCCTGCTGCATGGCTCCCATTCCGCCGTGGATAGAATCTGCCGGAGAAAGGAAAAATGCCGGAATCTCCACGACGCTGAGCGTATGGGCGATACGCTTTCCTGCCTGCCCCGCCGTTCCGCAGCCTGCCACAATCACCTTTTTCCCGTTCTTTTTTACAGAGCAGAACAGTTCCGTAATCTGAGACAGCACATCGTAATCAATCCGGTCTGCCGCCTTGCTGAGCGTCTCCGCCTCGTCCTTCACGACCTGTTTTAATCTTTCTTTTCTGTCCATTTTCTGTTTGTCACCTCAACCTTTGTATTCCGCAGCTCTCCGTCCAAAAAGCCGCTTTGTTTTTCCTGTTTCTATATGAAGTATAACTCTTTGTACAGACGCAAGTCAACGCCGCTTTATATTATACAGGATTGATTTTGACGTTTTATTTTGTATATGTTTGATCTTGTGTTTTATATGGGACAAACCTATAATGAAGGAGAACCGGAAAAGATAAAAAACAAAAACAGTTCTGGCTGCCTTCGGACTGAAAAGATGGAAAGAATGACCCCGGACCCGAAAGGAGGTGGACGCGTCAGAATGGAATGGAAAAAAAATTGTCTTATCACAGCTGCCGCGCTGTTTCTGGCTACGCTGATCGCGTATCTGTTTTATCTCGCCACAGGCAGCGCCAATAATATATCCATGATTTATGTGCTGGCTGTGGCGCTGATCGCCAGATTCAGCACAGGATACCTTCCCGGTATCCTTGCCTCTGTTATAAGTGTATTTATTGTAAACGGCGTGTTTACCTATCCCTATGGCAGGCTGAATTTCACGATGGCCGGATACCCTCTGACCTTTCTGGGAATCTTAAGCGTGTCGATCATCATCAGCGCCACGACGACGCACCTGAAAACCCAGGCCCGGCAGATTCAGGAGCAGGAGCGCCTTCTTCTGGAAGCTGACAAGGAAAAGATGCGGGCCAATCTGCTGCGGGCTATTTCCCATGATCTGCGCACTCCGCTCACCGCAATCATTGGATCCAGCTCCGCCTATCTGGAAAACAAAAAGGAATTATCCGAAGCGGAGCAGGAGGCCCTGGTAAGCGGTATTCACGAGGACGCCAACTGGCTGCTGAATATGGTAGAAAACCTTCTGACTGTAACCCGCATCAACGCAGATACCGCCAGCGTCGTAAAAACCGAGGAATCTGTGGAGGAGGTCGTAGCCGAGGCCGTAACAAGGCTGAAAAAACGCCTTCCGGATATTTCAGTCAGGGTAAAGGTCCCGGATGCCTTTTATATGATTCCCATGGATGCCACCCTGATTGAACAGGTAATCATCAATCTTCTGGAAAACGCGGCACGCCATTCCGGAACGCTGAAGCCCATCGAGCTGAACGTATATCCAAACGGAAAGGCCATGCAGTTCGACGTCATTGACTATGGAAAGGGAATCCCGGCCGAGCGGCTGAATTCCATCTTTGACGGCGACGCCGCCTACAGCCGGAATGGAAGCGGAGAAGCATTCAAGGGCATGGGAATCGGCCTTTCTATCTGCAAAACCATTATATTAGCGCACAAAGGAAGCATTACGGCAGAAAATCACAGTGGAGGAGCGAAATTTTCCTTTACCCTGCCTATGCAGGACTGCTGAGCTATATAGAAATAAGGAGATCCATTTACATGAGCAAGCTTTCTGTACTGATTATCGAAGATGAAGAAAATATCTGTAATTTTATCAAAACCTCTCTCAGGCCTCAGGGCTATAAAATCATGACTGCGTCGACAGCGGCGGAAGGCCTGTCCATCGTCAACAGCGGCGGCTGTGATCTGGTTCTGCTGGATCTTGGGCTGCCCGACGCGGACGGACTGGAAATCATCCGCCAGGTCCGGGCCTGGTCCAGCCTCCCCATCATCGTCATATCCGCACGGACCAAGGAGCAGGAAAAGGTGCACGCCCTGGACGCAGGCGCCGACGACTACATTACCAAGCCCTTTGGCACAGCCGAGCTTATGGCCCGCATCCGCGCGGCCCTGAGGCACAGCAACCGTCTGGATTCCGACTCAGAGCTTTACAAGCGGCCTTATGTATGCAAGGATCTGACGGTGGATTTCGACAAGCGCCTCGTCTTTCTGAACGGAGAGAGCATTCATCTGACGCAGATCGAATACCGCCTTGTCTCACTGCTGGCCCGCAATGCCGGACGAGTCCTGACCTATGACAAAATTCTTACGCAGATCTGGGGGCCTTATATCGAACGCAACAATCAGATTCTGCGCGTCAACATGGCCAATGTCCGGCGGAAGCTGGAGAAAAATCCTGCCGATCCCCAGTATATTTTTACAGAGGTGGGGATTGGATACCGGATGGCAGAGGAATGCCCGAAGGAAAAAGCATGAACATACGCATTCATACGGGCAGGCGCCGCAGGATTCTCAGGCAGAGAATCCTGCGGCGCCTGCTGTTTTTCTGTATTTCTTCAGGGTTTTAAACGCTCTACGTCTCACCCTGGCCCCTAAAAGACCACTCACTCATAAGCTATCTACTTCGCCCGAATCTCCTGACGCATAAAACAGATATAGGAGCCGGCAAAGGTCGCAAGCATCAGGGCAATCAGCCCAGCCAGATGCGGCCATACAAGCAGAAGGCTCTGCCCAAGGCTCAGGTAGCCGCTGATGGCCCCTGAAAGGGATTCCATCGTGACTACGTTTACAGCGCGGACGCTGGGATTCATGATCGTGGACGCCGCTTCGCTGTAGAGATAATAGGGCGACAGTCGGTTCAGGTTCAGCTCCAGGGTATAATTTCCCATAGAATTCATCAGCGCCTGCCAATCATTGTTCATCGGATAAAAGGCATCCGCGATAATGCCTGCCACCAGGCTCATAAACAGTGCAAAGAACAGCCACACACCAATGCTTGCCATAGCCGAAGCCGCCGCATTTTTGCACACGACAGAAAACCACAAAGAAAGCCCCAGCCAGACGCAGATATAGACGGAGGTAAACACCAGGTAGAAGAATACTCTTCCCACCTCCTCCAGGCTTGGAGGAACACCTGTTACCAGCAGGCCTGCCGCGCCTACAGAAACTCCCATGGTAAAGACCATAAGGAAAATGAGCGTTGTACCAGCCAAAAACTTTCCATTAATGATAGAGTCACGGTAAATAGGCTGCGCCGCAATGCGGTACAGGGTACGCTCCGACTTTTCTCCGCTGATCCCGTCAAAGCCGAGAATGATTCCCACAAACGGTCCTAGCAGGGCAATAAAGGACATAAACGACGGAATCGAATTGCCGCTTGTGGTGTAGAGAGACAGGAAAATATAGTCACTATCCGAGCTGATGCCGGACAGCGCCCCGTAGAGGCTGGCATAGCTGGTGATAATAATTACAGCCAGAATCAGCATAAAGCGCCTGCTGCGGATATTGTCCATCATTTCCTTCTGATAGAGGGCCTTAAGCCCCGCCAGACTTTCTTTGTCCAGAGCGAAGGCCTTTTTTAAGTCTTTCCAGAGCGCGATTTCCTTTTGCTTCGGCTTTTCGCTGTTCCCGTTCGGCTTTTTCAAAATACCGGCCATAGATTTCATCCAGATCTCCTCCTTTCTGGCGAAGTCCAAGAAGCGTATAGCCGTTTGCCGTAAGCTCCATGGTCACCCTTCTTCTTAAATCTGTACGGGAATGCACAAGAATATTTTCTCCTTCCCGCTCTACGCCATTCACGCCCTCGACGCCGGACAGCAGCCGCGTCAGCGCTTCATTGTCAGGCTCCGCCGACAGCTCAAGCGTATATTTTCCTTCCCGCTCCATCTTCTTTCCAAGCTCCGCGATGGTGCCGCAGGCAATCAGGCTTCCTTCCACGAAAATGCCTACCCGGTCGCAGATCTGCTGTACCTGGTAAAGCTGATGGGAGGACAATAGGATAGTACGTCCATCCTTCTCCGACAGCTCCCGGATCAGGCTTAACAGATCCCTCATGCCCTGGGGGTCAATTCCCAGCGTCGGCTCGTCCATGATGATAATCTTCGGATCCTTGAGCAGGACATCCGCGATGCCCAGTCTCTGCTTCATACCGCGGGAATAGGTCTTTGTCTTCTGATCCGCCGCTTCTGTCATGCCTACGCGCTCCAGAAGCCCTTCGGTCCGTTCCCGGATCACGTCCTCAGGCAGTCCGTTCAGCCGTCCTGTAAAATACAGGTTTTCCCGCCCGGTCATGTCTCCATAGAAGCCCACATTGTCAGGCAGATAGCCGACAATCCGCTTGACGCCGATGGGATCCCTTGTACAGTCCATTCCTTCTATCGACGCAAAGCCCTCTGTAGGTTCTGTCAGGCCCAGGAGCATCAGGGTCGTCGTCGTCTTTCCCGCTCCGTTCGGGCCCAGAAGACCAAACACCTCTCCCTTTTTGATCGTCAGGTTGAGTTGCTTGACCGCTGTTTTCTCCCCATAGCGCTTTGTCAGTCCAACTGTTCGTATTATGTATTCACTCATACGCGCCACCAGCCTTTACCGTCTGCCGTATTTTTTAAATACCGCCGCGACGCCGGCTATCAGCGCAAGAATAATGAGCACCGCCACTACGCCCCATATGGTCTGTGTCTTCACAGATACCCGGAATTCAGCATCCGCAGAGGTCTCCGAACAGCTTGCTGTAAAGGTACATACATAATCGCCTGCTATGGCAGAATCCCCCGGCGTTACATGAGCCGTGACCTCCTGGGTGGCCCCTGCTTCCAGTGTATCAATGGAAGAGGTGTCAAATTCCACCGTCCATCCGCTGGGCGCAGAGGAGCTTAAAGTGATGTTCTGAAGATCCACGTTGCTGTTATTCGTGACAGTCAGTGTCACGTCAGATTCTCTGTTGATATGAGCGTCAAAGCTCAGAAGCTGATTCGGTGTAGACAGTGCCAGGGAATAGGTTCCCGTAATAGTTACCTTCAGCTCTGTACTCAGAGAATCGTTAGCTGAGATGGCGCTGATAGGAATGGTATATTCTCCAGCCTCAACGTTGTCAGGCGGAGTCACACTCACAGTCAGTCCCTGGCTGGATGCAGACGCCACATCAATACTGGCCACATTTGTAGACTCGCCGCTTGGCTGGAAGGATACCTGCCATCCGTCCGGAGCTTCAGCCGCCAGGCTGTAGGACTGATCCGCCGCGCTGTTATTGATCAGAGTGGTATTGAAGCTGAAGCTGGTGCCGGAGGACCCCTCCTGCTCCGCGTACTCTGTCTCCAGGCTGCCCTGGCTGTACTGAACCTCCTGAATATCAAAGACCAGATCCACTGTATCGGTCAGGCCGGTGTCGGATACCGTCTGCAGCTGGACTGTATAGGAGCCCTCTGCCGCGTCGTCAGGAATCTCCAGCTGAAAGGTCAGGGAGGCTGCCTCTCCATTCTGTACATGGACACGGCTGATCTGGCTGCCATTTCCGCTGAAATACCCGGTCCAGCCCTCTGGCATAGACAGAATACTCAAAGAAGCTTCTACCGCGCTTCCGCTGTCATTGGATACGTACATGGAAATACTCTGGCTGTCGCCCGCCTTTACCGAGATCCCCGGATAATCCGTGTAAAGCTCCAGTCCTCCGGCCGCCTGCGCCTTCATAGGAGAGACGGCTGCCAGCACCACCAGCGCAAACGCCGCCAGTACATACTTGATTTTGTTTCTCATAATTTCTCCTTTCTGGTTTCGCCAGAAGACGGCGGCTCCCTTTCATCCCGCCGTCTTCTGCAATTTCTTAATATTTTAAGAAGAAATTATGTTTATTTATTGAAAACTTTATGTCCAAACTGTGATTTTTAAGGGTTTTCTGCAATTTCTTTAAGTCTCTTTGCTACTGTTACTGTTTGTAGCTGCTTTTTGTTGGGAAACCCTTGAAAATCTGCGTAAAAATGATATAATGTACTTAACAAGAGAGCCGATGACTAGAACACACCTAGCCGCCGGTAAATATGGTTTTACAAAAGTAGCGCCTTAGTTTACCAGACCGAGGGCGCTACTTTTTGCGTGATATGTAAATAACAAGAGTTATCACTGCGCAAAGCATGGTTACAAATTGGAATAGCTCCGCAACTGTAATCATCAGCACCAGCTCCCTTCTTTTGTATTCCGGTTACTGGTGTAGTCGCCCCATCGGCTCCCTGATTAAATACACTATATCATTCTATTTTTCATCAACTGATATTTTACAATTTTTTAAAATATTTTACATTTCCCGAGTACACTATAAATCATTCCCTATAAAAAATCAATAAATTATGGTTATTTTATCGGAAAAGTATGGTTAAACTGTGATTTTTAAGCGTTTCTGCACAGCACTGCTTTTTATTGGGAAACCCTTGAAAATCTGCGTAAAAATGATATAATGTACTTAACAGGAAAGCCGGAAGGTGAATGCATCTCACCCGCTCCGGCGAAAAGCAAATACTAAGCTACATGAAATAGCCGTTCCTAAACTTTGACGAGAGCAGGACGGCTATTTCTTATGTGTATAATTCAGAACTGCCACTATCAGCGACGCCACAGCCAAAATGACCATGAATTCCTCATATGTACTCATAAGGCACCACCTCCGCACAGGCTCGGAACGGGTGCAGCACGTCCTCCGGCTTCCCGGTTAAATACACTAAATCATTCTATTTTTTTCATCAACTGATCTTTTGCAATTTTTAAAAGTATTTTACATTTCCCGAGTACACTATAAATCATTCCCTATAAAAAATCAATAAATTATGTTCATTTTGCACAAAAAGTATAGTCAAACTGTGATTTTTATATAAGATTTTTACAGGTATTCCTAGCTCTTTTCGCAGTCTGATAAAAACACACAAGAAAGACCAGCGAAGCAATACCGCTTACAATCAATGGCAGCCTGAGCTGCCGCTGCATTTCCATTGAAGAAAGAGGAAGTAAAATAAGCAGCAGCATAATTGCCAGCATTGCAGCCTGATATTTCCAAATACGAATTAATCTCCCGGCTCCAAGCTGCATATTCTGCTTTCTTTCCATATCCCGGACACCTGCAGTCAGCAGATACCGGACAATGATATCTCCAAGTCCCATCACCCAGATAAAAACGGCGAATCCACGGCCATCCGAAAGAATTTCAGGCATCCTTCCAAGCTGCAAAACAGCTCCGCAGACTGCCAGCGCTGCGGCAGGAAACACAGCTGTCCGGAATTTAGAGCTTTTATCCGAAAGCCTGACAGCTCCTCCTGCTATCAAAAGGTATCCCGCTAAATCAGGCAATACATCAACGCCATGAACCGGAATATTCAAAGATATATAAACAAGTCCAGCAAAAACAGCAGTCATAAGCGCTTCTCCTTTTCTCTCTTACAGCTGCGTGAGCCTGAAGATCCACTTCAGCCACCCCTGCACAGAGCTGGCGCGGCGCACAATCTGCCCTTCCCCGCACACATGCAGGCGGCGCATCTCATTTTGTATCCCTTCCTTGTCCGGAAAGCCTCCTGTCTCTGCCATCTGATCGAAAAATTCGGCGAAAATCTCGTGCTCCAGAATCAGGCTCACCAGTTTCAGCTGTCTTTCCTTATAATTCAGCTTAAACACCTTCTGCCCCAGAGCCGTCAGCGCCGTGAGAATCTGGCCCTCCTCTTTTCTTTTTTCAAAGAGTCCCAGGTATCTCCCTGCATTATAGTAATAATCCGACTGTCTTGGATCAAAGTCCATCAGCTCCGCAATCTGCTGGCTGGTCATGGGATTCTCATACATATTTTCCAGAAGGGAGATAATCCGTTCCATGGAATTTGCCTGGATAAATGGGATATCCGTATCCTTCATCGCATCGTCCGTCCGCACAGGCGTAAGCTGGCGCACCTCCTTCAGCTCTTCCAGGGAAATAGAAGTATCCTGAAGGGAATAGTTTTTCGTCTGGACCAGTTCTATGGAAGAATAATTCTCCGGATCTGCAAAGCGGTATTCAAACAGCCGGTAAATCATATTGGAATAGACGCAGAACACCAGGCGGATGGGTTTTTTCACCTTCGTCCGCCACAGACGGTAAGGATAGTACAGCTGCCGGATATGGAAATCCTCATGCACTACGTTTTTCGCTTCCATGATTACGACCGAAGCCGGATTTTCAAAGCCGCCGTCGATTTCACACTGGGCATTTTTCACGTGGATCTCCGCCGGGACGCCACGGACCGTGTCCACCCGGAAATCAAATACCCCGGTTCCCATTCTGCCGTTGAATGTGGCGTCATTCCTTCCCTCTCCCAGAAAATCATCGAGAATTCCGGAAAGCATCAGCCCGTGAATGGCATTGGCCTCGGAATTGATATTGTCGACGTCGATCGACTCATAATCAGGCATCTCGATATGCGTCATCTGGGTCACATGCTCAGAAAGCTCGGGAAGCTTCTGATACAGAAGGAAATCTCCCAGCACGTAGGAGGTCCGGCAGTCCGGCAGGATATTGATTTTATGCTTCCGCAGGACGTCCGGCAGGGAATCTGAGCTGTCCCATTTTGCCATCAGGCGCGGCTCCCGAAACTCCCGGATCTGGTCGGCCTGAATCCGGCAGACGCCTTCCTTTTCTATTTTTTCTACTATCGGGTATTTCTTAAGCAGAGCCTTCCATGCCTCGTTGGCCGAGTACCCTGTACGCTTTTCTGTCATATCGCTTCCTCGCAGCTCACAGCCCTGTCCTTTTCTATTTCCTTTGCTCATTCAGCCGGGCCCTCGTCAGGCTATGCCAGCTTCAACTCGTCAAGAAGCTCTGACAGTCTGTCCAAATCCTTCTGATCCGGATGAGTCAGCGCCTCCTCAAAATTTTCAAGGCTTGCCTGCATTCTCTTATCCTCCGGGTGCTCCTGCAGCATGAACACATACCGCTCCTTCACAGAAAGGGGCATCTTTCCCTGGCAGTAATAATGTCCGATAATCTCGTTGCTTCCGTCCAGAAGAGCTGCAGCGCGCTCAAAGAGCCTTTCATAATATTCCCTGCTTCCGCCGAAACCGCATGTTCCAAAGATAAATACTTTCTTCCCGCGGATTTTTTCCGCCTGTTCCCTCATCTTTTCCGAAAAAGACCCCTTATCCGTCCAGGAGCCCAGAAAAATCACGTCAGCCTCCTGCGGATTCTCCGTAAGCATATCCGCGTATTTTTTCTGAATTACCTCTGCCAGCATCCTTGTGTTTCCGGTTACGCTTTCATAAATTACACAGATTCTCATATTCTCTCTTCCTTCTCTTTTCTTCCGGATTCTGCCCGTCTATACCATTTTCCTTTTCCGGAAGGCTTTTGGCTTTTTATTTTCATCATAATACTCTTTCATTCATTTCTCAAGCATTTGCTGTACTGCACCCTGCGTTTTCCTTCGGCACTTCATTTTCCGGCTGGCATTTAACCGCAATTTTCATCACATGATCCCTTTTATTTTCAAAAAGCTCATACGCTTCTTCTATCCGCGCCAATGGATAGGTATGCGTGATCAGCGGCTGTGTGTCCAGCCTTCCTTCCGCAATCAACGACAGAATTTCCTCACAGTCACAGCCGTCTACGCCTCCCGTTTTAAACGTAAGATTCTTTCCATACATCTGCGGAAGAGGCAGGACCTGGGCTTCCTCATAAAGCGCTATGATCGTCACAACCGCATTTGGTCTGGCATATTTCCATGCCATCTCAAAGGTTCCCTCCGCCCCCGCTGCTTCCAAAACCACATCGGCTCCGCCATGCGGGCATAATCTGTGTACAGTCTCCGGCAGCTCTTCGGGTGTAACCACTGTAACATCCGGATAATATTCCCGCACGAAGGCAAGCCTGTCTCCATCCTTCTCGCAGATCAGAACCTGTTTCGGATTCTTCAACCTGGCGCAAAGCAGCGTACAGATCCCTGTCGGTCCTGCTCCCAAAATCAATACGGTATCCTCTGGCTGAATTTCAGAAATTCGTACCGCCCAGAAGCCCGTAGCAAGTACATCTCCCACCAAAAGTGCCTGGTCGAAGGAAACGCCTGCCGGAATCACAGTAAGCCCCTGGTCTGCATAAGGCACGCGAACGTATTCTGCCTGGCCCCCGTCAATCCGGCAGCCCAGTGCCCAACCCCCATTTGGGTCTGTGCAGTTATTTACATACCCTTTCTGGCAGAAAAAGCATTTTCCACAAAAGGTCTCCACATTGACTGCTACCCGGTCTCCCGGCTTCACCTTCATCACTCCCGCTCCGACTGCCTCTACGATTCCTACCATCTCATGGCCCACAGTGATTCCCGGCACCGCTCTCGGTACCGCCCCGTGCCTGATATGGAGATCGCTGGTACAGATACTGGCCAGCTCTACCTTTACAATGGCATCCTTCTCCTCCAGAAGCTCTGGTTTCGGCTTTTCCAGCAAGCTGAATTTTCCTTTTGACACATAGGTATATGCAAGCATGACGCAACCCCTCCTTTTTCTCCGATTTTATCATATGGAAGGGATGAATGCCAGAGAGAGAAAGTGAGTATTTCAGCAGGATTTCAAAATAAAACCTATTTCATTTCTTTAACTGTGCACCTGCAGCAGTCCCTCCGCAGTCGAAGGATAAAGCAGCAGGAAAAATCTTTTGCATAATACAGAAACTGCTTTATAATAGGAATCAGGCTGAATGATGCTGCGCATAGAAATAGTACAATTCAGCCCCTTCATCAACCGCCGCTATCCTCAGTTGCCGGGAGCACACATGTCCCATGTTAACAGAAAGCAAAAACATGAAATATCATTTACCAGGAGGCTGTCATGTTCGCAGATTACCATGTACATACCGAATTCAGTGACGATTCTGTCTACCCTATGGAATCCGTCATACAGGACGCCATCCATATGGGTATGGACGAGATCTGTTTCACTGAGCATGTAGATTACGGAATTAAAGAAGACTGGGATTCCGGCAAAGAGATCCGCTGGCGAAATGGCGATCCTATCGCAAACGCAGATTATCCATCCTACCTGTCTAAAATTCAGGAAATGAAAGAGAAGTATGGAAGCAAAATACGCATCAAAACAGGCCTGGAATTTGGCATGCAGATACACACGATCCCCCAATATGAAGCGCTTTTCGCCCGTTATCCTTTTGACTTTATTATCCTGTCCGTTCACCAGGTCGATAATCTTGAATTCTGGACCCAGGACTTTCAGCAGGGCAGAAGCCAGCAGGAATACAACGAACGCTACTATCAGGAAATGCTGTCTCTGGTCAAAGCCTATAAAAATTACAGCGTGCTGGGCCATCTGGATCTGATCAAACGCTACGACAACGCCGGAATTTACCCGTTCCAGAAAACCAGATCTCTCATCAAAGAGATTCTGAGTACCGTCATCGCAGACGGAAAAGGAATCGAAGTAAACACCTCTTCCTTTCGTTATGGAATAAAGGATCTGATGCCCTCAGAAGAGATTTTGCGCCTGTACCTTGAACTTGGTGGAAATATAATCACGATTGGCAGCGACAGCCATAAGCCGGAACAGCTTGGGGCTTATATTGACGAAACGAAACAGAGGTTAAAGGAAATCGGGTTTCAGAGCTTCTGTACTTATGAAAAGATGAAGCCGGTATTTCACGAGCTGTAGGTTCTTTTGTATCAGCTTACATGATATAATAAATCATACGGCAGTTTGTTTGCAACCTTTAAAACAAGAGAACATATAACAAAAAAATCCACCATATCTTTTCGATACAGTGGATTCTTCGATCTATACCAGGTTTTTCTGATATCCAGGTGTCCGGCTTTTCACGGACGGCTGTGTGATTCAGGCGGACTGCTTTTTAGTCCGTCCGGAAGCACACTGACGTCCGTGAAATGTCCGCAAGGTGAATTGCTCCGCAGGAGCAAGAGAAGGCGGCCTGGGCCGGACAGCGGATACAGAAAACCGTCTTTATTTATCTCTCCAGATAATCCTGCCCTTGGACAGATCGTAGGGAGACATCTCAATCGTCACCTTATCGCCCGGCAGAATGCGGATAAAGTTCATACGGAGCTTGCCGCTGATATGAGCCAGCACCTGGTGGCCGTTCTCAAGCTGCACCTGGAACATGGCGTTCGGCAGCTTCTCCACTACGGTTCCTTCGATTTCAATTACATCTGCTTTAGACATTTTCATCCTCCTTTTCCTGCAGCCTGATGGCCCGCTTCACAAAATTGTCCGTTATCTGCTCAGAATCCCAGCCTTCCGGAATTCTGCATATGGGCTGAATATGCTTCTGATTCTTCCTTTTCGGCTTTGACAGCGGACGTAAATTCCCGTCTGTCAGATATACATATTCACCCTCCGTTTTTAATATGATATACAGCTTATCCTTATCGTGTCCCGCCTTTGATCTGGCGAACATGCCCTGCTTCAATCCTTCCATAGGCATCACAGTGTGAGGGTAAGAATCTCCGGCTCTCCGTCGGTGATCAGAACCGTATTCTCATAGTGAGCAGAAAGCGAGCCGTCGTCGGTTACCACTGTCCAGTCGTCATCCAGCCAGGATACCTCCCAGGTTCCTGCGTTGATCATGGGCTCGATGGCAAGCGTCATTCCAGGCATCAGCTTGATTCCTCTGCGGCGCTGCCGGAAATTCGGAATCTGCGGATCCTCATGAAGATGCTCCCCGATTCCATGGCCTACCAGGTCCTGAACGACACCGTATCCGAACTGATCCACATAGTCGTTGATTGCTGCGGATATCTCATGAAGATGATGTCCGGCCTTCGCGTATTTGATGCCTTCAAAGAAGCTCTGCTTGGTAACCTGTATCAGCTTTTCCGCTTCAGGACTGATCCTTCCCACCGCGTGTGTTCTGGCAGCGTCTGAATGATAGCCCTTATAAATCAGGCCTGCGTCAAGGCTTACAATATCGCCCTCCTGCAGGATGTGATCTGCTCTCGGGATTCCATGTACAACCTCATCGTTTACCGATACGCAGATAGACGCCGGATAGCCGTTATAATTCAGAAAATTGGGAATGCAGCCTCTCTCCCGGATCAGCTTTTCTCCATAACGGTCAATATCCAGCGTGGAAATTCCGGGCTTTACAAAGGCCGCCAGCTCATTGTGAACCTCTTCCAGCAGCTTCCCCGCTGTCCGCATCAAATCTATTTCTCTGGCAGATTTAATTGTTACCGACATAACCTACGCTCCTAATATCTTTACAATCGCGTCAAACACAGCGTCCACATTCTGAGTTCCGTCTACCTCCACAAGCTTGCCCTGCTTTGTGTAGTAGTCAATCAGAGGCTGCGTCTGGCTGTGATATACATCCAGTCTCTTCTTTACGGTCTCCGGCTTATCGTCGTCTCTCAGCACCAGCTTCTCGCCGCAGCGGTCGCAGACACCTTCTGTCTTTGTGGGCGCGTACACCACATGATACGTAGCGCCGCAGGCCAGGCAGGCTCTTCTTCCTGACATACGGGTAACGATATTCTCATCCGGTACCTCTACATTGATTGCATAGTCAATGGTCTCGCCGTTTTTCTCCAGGGCCGCTGTAAGAGCCTCCGCCTGGGGAATGGTACGCGGGAAACCGTCCAGTACATAGCCGTTCGCACAGTCCGGATTCTGGAAACGGTCCATGATGAGCTCCAGCGTCAGCTCATCCGGCACCAGAAGTCCCTGATCCATATAGGACTTTGCCTTTTTTCCCAGCTCTGTACCCTCTTTTATATTTGCTCTGAAAATATCGCCCGTGGAAATGTGCGGGATCTGATATTTGTCAGCGATTTTCTTCGCCTGTGTGCCTTTTCCTGCACCCGGTGCACCCAACATGATGATTTTCATACCAGTATTCCTCCTGTGTAAGAATTTCCTGTTTTCTGAATTCCATGCAGACTACTTTCCTGTTTCTCTGCATTGCGGGAAAGCCTCCGGATTCTGCGCGGAAATCCTTTCCCGCGCAGGCCGGAAGCTCCTGTAATCTAGTCGTTCAAAAAGCCTTTATAATACCGCACCGCCATCTGAGACTCGATCTGTTTGATGGTTTCCAGCACAACGCCCACCACGATGATGATGGAGGTTCCGCCGAAGGAAACACTGGCGCCAAACACGCCGTTAAAGAAGATCGGAATCACGCATACGATGATGAGGCCGATTGCTCCGACAAAAATAATGTAATTCAGAATTTTTGCAAGGTAGTCAGATGTGGGCCGTCCCGGACGGATACCAGGAATAAAGCCGCCCTGCTTCTTCATGTTATCTGCTATCTCCAACGGGTTGAAGGTGATAGAAGTATAGAAGTAAGCAAAGAATACTACCAGCAGAATGTAAAGCAGCAGGCCCAGGCTGTAAATCGGCTGATCCGGATCACACCAGCTGCTGGAGCTTAAAGCTGTGATAATCTTGCTGCCGATTCCGTCTCCGGTTCCCTTTCCAATAAATGCCGCTACAATCCCCGGAAGCGACATCAGGGAAGATGCGAAGATAACCGGAATCACACCGGCCGTATTAACCTTCATCGGAATATGGGTACTCTGTCCGCCCAAAACCTTCCTGCCCTGAAGCTTCTTGCTGTACTGAACGGGGATTCTTCTCTCTCCGTCCTGAAGAACAATGACAAATACTACCGTCACCAGGATGACAAGCAGAATGATGACAGCCGCAAGCACAGCCATCGCCACGCTCTTTCCTGCCATAAAGCTGTTGTACAGAGATACAAAGTCATCCGGCATACGGGATACAATATTAATCAACAGTACAATGGAAATACCGTTGCCCACGCCGTTCTGCGTAATCCGCTCACCGATCCACATCAGGAATGCGGAACCGGCTGTCAGCGCGATTACCACCACAATCATATTGGGTACTGTGGCATCTTCCAGAAGTCCCTGTCCGCCAAAGCCGATGGTCATTGCTGTTCCTTCTATCAGGGCCAGCGCCACCGTCACATAACGGGTGATATTCTGGATTTTCTTTCTTCCTTCCTCTCCGTCCTTCTGCATTTCCTCAAGCTGGGGAATCGCAATGGTAATGAGCTGAATGATAATGGAAGATGTAATGTAGGGATTAATACCTAACGCAAATATTGACATGCTGGCCAGGGAACCGCCGGTGAACGCGTCCAGAAGATTGAACGCGTCTCCGGTCTGTGCCGCAAGCCAGGACGCAAAAAATGTACGGTTTACTCCGGGAATCGGAAGCTGAGAGCCCAGCCGGATGACAATCAGCATCAGAAAGGTGTAGATCAGCTTTTTCCGGATATCCTTAATTTTAAATGCGTTCTGTAAGGTCTTAAACATTAGATCACCTCTGCTTTTCCACCAAGAGCCTCGATTTTGGCTTTAGCGCCCTCGGAGAAAGCATTGGCCTGCACTGTAAGCTTTTTGGTAAGTTCTCCGTTTCCGAGAATCTTTACTCCATCCTTCGGATTTTTAACAATACCCTGCTCAATCAGAGTCTCTACAGAAACTACCGCATCATTTTCGAACACTTCCAGAGCGCTCACGTTGATTCCAACGATCACCTTGGAATTTCTGTTTGTGAAGCCTCTCTTCGGAAGTCTTCTGTATAACGGCATCTGACCGCCTTCAAAGCCCGGTCTCGGCGCTCCGGAACGAGCCTTCTGGCCCTTATGTCCCTTACCGGCTGTCTTACCGTTTCCTGAACCGTGTCCACGACCTCTCCGGAAGCTTCCGCTCTGCTTGGATCCTTCCGCATACTGCAAATTTGATAAGTCCATTGTGACACCTCCTATTCCGTAATCTTAATTAAACCTCTTCTACCTTTACCAGATGCTTTACGTGCCAGATCATTCCTCTGACCGCGTCGTTATCCGGCAGTTCCACTGTCTTGTTTACCTTGCGAAGGCCAAGAGCCTCCACAGTCGCTCTCTGCTTCGGGATCGCACCGATGGGAGATTTCACTAACGTAATTCTTAACTTATCTGCCATGTCCGTATCCTCCTAGTTCATAATCTCTTCTACGGATTTTCCGCGGTTCTTCGCCACTTCCTCCGGAGTCTTCAGAGCTTTCAGGCCCTCGATGGTCGCAAGAACAACGTTCTGCTTATTGTTGGAACCAAGAGACTTGGTACGGATATTCTTGATACCAGCCAGCTCCAGCACGTTACGGGCGGGGCCTCCGGCGATAACACCGGTTCCTTCCGGTGCTCTCTTCAGCAGTACGGATGCGCTGCCGAATTTTCCAATAAAGTCATGTGTAATACTCTTGTTCTCGTCGATGGCTACGGTTACCAGCTTCTTCATGGCATCCTCTTTGCCCTTGCGGATTGCTTCCGGAATCTCAGCAGCCTTTCCAAGACCGGCGCCGACATGTCCGTTGCCGTCACCGACAACGACCAGAGCAGTGAAACGCATGGTACGACCACCCTTGACAGTTTTGCTTACGCGCTTAATTGCCACTACCTTGTCAGTCAGTTCCAGCTGACTCGGATCGATAATCTCATGTCTCATCTGTCTTTTTCCTTCCTTTCCTAGAATTCCAATCCAGCTTCACGGGCTGCTTCTGCCAGTGCCTGAATCTTACCCTGATATATGAAGCCGCCTCTGTCAAAGACAACGGTCTTAATTCCCTTATCAAGGGCCTTCTGTGCGATTACTTTTCCAAGGTATGCTGCTGCATCGACGTTGTTCGTCTTCTCCAGCTCTGCCTTTACATCCTTCTCAAGAGTGGATGCTGCTACCAGAGTGTGGCCGACGGTATCGTCAATAATTTGAGCATACATATGATTATTGCTTCTGAACACAGCCAGACGCGGTCTTTCAGCTGTACCGCTGAGATGATTACGTAATCTTCTATGCTTATTCGCGCGAACTACGCTTCTTGACTTTTTACTAACCATTTTTATACTCTCCTTACTTATTTTTTACCAGTCTTGCCGACTTTACGTCTGATGACTTCATCCGCATACTTGATTCCCTTGCCCTTGTACGGTTCCGGTCTTCTCTTATCTCTGATTTCAGCAGCGTACTGTCCAACCTTCTCTTTGTCGATACCCTTTACGGTAATCTTGTTGCCGTCCACTACAGACTCCAGGCCCTCCGGATCGATCATCTCTACCGGATGAGAATAGCCTAAGTTCAGTGTCAGCTTCTTGCCGGACTTCTGAGCTCTGTAACCTACTCCGTTTACCTCAAGAACCTTCTCGTAACCCTCGCTCACGCCTACTACCATGTTGTGAATCAGGGTTCTTGTCAGACCATGTAAGGATTTCATCTTCTTCAGGTCATTCGGTCTTGTAACAACCACCTGACCGTCTTCCAGCTTAATTTCCATCTCTGCGGGCAGCACTCTCTCAAGTGTACCCTTCGGTCCCTTTACAGTAACCTTGTTGCCCTCCGCGATGTCTACTGTTACACCTGCGGGAATGGCTACCGGATGTCTTCCAATACGTGACATTCCAATTTACCTCCTAAACTTAAATTCTCGGAGGAAGCGTGTGCGCCTCCTCTGTTTTCAGTTGCTTCCCTATAGGTATCATTAAGCAAACAAATTTGCTTACTCTACCTGCTGACTTAAGGAAACACCACGGTCACTAACCTCAAGCTTCGCTTTCAGCTCGCTTTCGCTAAGTGTCCGGGTGGGCTTTCGCACTAACCTCAAGCTTCGCCTTCGGCTCGCTTTCGCTAAGTGCGGGGTGCCTACCAAACAAAAGCCAGAACTTCTCCGCCTACGCCCTGAGCGCGCGCTTCCTTGTCGGTGATAACGCCCTTGTTGGTGGAGATGATAGCTACTCCAAGGCCGCCAAGTACCTTCGGCAGCTCTTCCTTGCTGGCGTATACACGCAGACCCGGCTTGGAGATTCTCTTCAGACCGGAGATGATCTTCTCATTCTTATCCTTTCCGTACTTCAGAGTGATACGGATGGTCTTGAAGTTTCCGTCTTCTACGAGATCATATTTTGCAATGTATCCCTCGTCTACCAGGATATTCGCGATAGCGATCTTCATCTTGGAAGCGGGTACATCAACGGTATCATGTTTAGCGGTGTTCGCATTACGGATTCTTGTAAGCATATCCGCGATGGGATCGTTCGTTGTCAATGCCATGACTTCTTCTTCCTCCTAAATTTCTAAATGAAAAACTTGCGGAAACACCACGGTCACTAACCTCAAGCTTCGTCCTTCGGACTCCCCCCAGGGGGCCTTTTCTTGTCCTTCGGCCAATTCATCTTGCGCTTTCGTTAAGTGTCCGGGTGGGCTTTCACACTAACCTCAAGCTTCGTCCTTCGGACTCCCCCCAGGGGGCCTTTTCTTGTCCTTCGGCCAATTCATCTTGCGCTTTCGCTAAGTGTGGGGTGCCTACCAGCTTGCTTTCTTAACGCCAGGAATCTGGCCCTTGTATGCCAGCTCACGGAAGCAGATTCTGCAGATTCCGTATTTTCTCAGATATGCATGCGGACGGCCGCAGATTCTGCAGCGGTTGTACTCTCTAACTGCAAACTTCTGTTTCCGCTGCTGCTTAATCTTCATTGCTGTCTTAGCCATGAAATTTTTCCTCCTATTTTTAGTTCCGCAGCCACCGTCCAGCACCTGGATGATAAGAATTTCTGTAAAACCGTCCAGAAATTCTTATGTGCTGTCCGCTGTCTGCTGATACAACCTTTTAGTTCCGCCTATTTTGTAAACGGCATGTTGAATAATGTCAGTAACTCTCTGGCTTCCTCGTCGGTCTTGGCCGTCGTCACGAAGATAACGTCCATACCTCTCACCTTGTCTACCTTATCGTATTCAATCTCGGGGAAAATCAGCTGCTCTTTAATACCCAGCGCATAGTTTCCGCGTCCGTCAAATGCGTTCGGGTTTACACCGCGGAAGTCACGCACGCGGGGAAGAGCCAGGTTGATCAGACGGTCAGCAAACTCATACATCTTCTCGCCGCGCAGGGTTACCTTGCAGCCGATTGCCATACCCTCTCTGATCTTGAAGTTCGCAATAGAGTTCTTTGCTCTTGTCAGAACTGCTTTCTGGCCTGTGATAGTCTCCATATCCTTCATGGCAGACTCCAGAACCTTCGCATTGTCCTTTGCCTCGCCAACGCCCATGTTTACCACGATCTTGTCGAGCTTCGGAACTTCCATAATGTTCTTGTATCCAAATTTCTTAATCATTGCGTCCACGATTTCATTCGTGTACTTCTCTTTTAATCTACTCAACTTCTGCGACCTCCTTCCTCAATTAATCAATCACTTCGCCGGTCGCCTTGGCAACGCGGACCTTCTTGCCGTTCTCTACCTTGAAGCCGATTCTCGTAACCTTTCCGTCCTTTACGTACATTACGTTAGACATATGAATCGGAGCCTCCTGATGAACGATGCCGCCGTTCTGATTGGCCATGGAAGGTTTGGTGTGCTTCGTAATCATGTTCACACCCTCTACGATCACAGTGCTGTCCTTATGATTGACGGCAATTACCTTGCCCTCTTTATCCTTGTCTTTTCCAGCGATAACCTTTACTGTATCGCCTTTCTTAATCTTAACTGTTGACATGTGGCACCCTCCTATAATACTTCCGGAGCAAGTGAAACAATTTTCATAAACTGCTTTTCACGAAGCTCTCTCGCTACTGGTCCAAAAATACGGGTTCCTCTCGGGTTCTTGTCATCTTTGATAATAACCGCAGCGTTCTCGTCGAATTTGATGTAAGAGCCGTCTTTACGGCGGGCGCCCTTAACCGTACGAACAACCACTGCCTTTACAACGTCGCCCTTCTTTACAACACCGCCGGGTGTTGCATCTTTGACGCTGGCAACGATAATGTCACCGATATTTGCATATCTTCTTGTGGAACCGCCCAACACGCGAATGCAAAGGAGCTCCTTTGCGCCGGTATTGTCAGCCACTTTAAGTCTGGTTTCCTGTTGTACCATGCCGGTAGCCTCCTTACTTTATTTCGCTTTCTCCATGATCTCGACGAGTCTCCATCTCTTGTCCTTGGACAGCGGTCTCGTCTCCATAACCTTTACCGTATCGCCGATGCGGCACTCGTTGTTCTCGTCGTGAGCCTTCAGCTTGTAGGTATCCTTTACAATCTTCTTGTACAGCGGATGCTTTACATGCTCCTCAACAGCAACCACGATTGTCTTATCCATTTTATCGCTTACGACCTTGCCGACACGCGTTTTTCTCAAATTTCTTTCCACGACAATTCTCCTTCCGCTCTGTTACGCATTCGCTTTCTGCGCGATAACAGTCTGAATTCTGGCGATGTTCCTGCGAACCTCTTTGATTCTGCTTGTGTTATCGAGCTGATTGGTTGCGTTCTGGAATCTTAAGTTGAACAGTTCCTTTTTCGCAGCTACTAATTCCTCATTTAATTCCGCAGCAGATTTTGCCTTTAACTCTTCTACATACTTATTACTCTTCACTGTTATCACCGCCTTCTAAGTCTGCTTTAGAAACGATCTTACACTTGCAGGGCAGCTTGTGCATTGCAAGACGAAGCGCTTCTCTGGCTGTTTCCTCCGGTACGCCTGCAACTTCAAACATTACACGGCCCGGCTTAACGACTGCTACCCAGTATTCCAGCGTTCCCTTTCCGGAACCCATACGGGTCTCGGCAGGTTTTGCGGTAACCGGCTTATCCGGGAAAATCTTGATCCATACCTTACCGCCACGCTTCATGTAACGGGTCATGGCAACACGGGCTGCCTCGATCTGATTTGATTTAATCCAACACGGTTCTGTAGCGACGATACCGAACTCGCCCATGGTGATCTTGTTGCCTCTAAGGGCCTTTCCAGCCATGGAACCGCGGAACTGTTTACGACGCTTTACTCTCTTCGGCATTAACATTATTTATCGCTCCCTTCCTTGTTTCCTTTCGTCGGAAGTACCTCGCCCTTGTAGATCCAAACCTTTACGCCAATCTTGCCGTAGGTGGTATCTGCCTCAGCGAATCCGTAGTCAATATCTGCTCTCAGTGTCTGCAGCGGAATGGTTCCCTCGCTGTAGAACTCGGTACGAGCCATATCGGCTCCGCCAACACGGCCTGCAACAGCCGTCTTGATTCCCTTTGCGCCAGCCTTCATGGTTCTGGACATGGTGGACTTCATGGCGCGGCGGAAGGACACACGGTTTTCCAGCTGAAGCGCGATGTTCTCTGCTACGAGCTGTGCGTCGCGGTCCGGTCTCTTAATCTCTTTGATGTCTACGATAAGCTTCTTGTCGGTGTACTGAGCAAGCTCAGCCTTTACCTTCTCAATCTCAGAACCGCCCTTACCGATAACAACGCCCGGCTTTGCGGTATATACGATAACTTTTACTCTGTCGGAAGCGCGCTCGATCTCGATTTTGGATACGCCCGCGCTGTACAGTCTCTTCTTCAGGAATTTGCGGATGTTGTAGTCCTCTACAAGATAATCAGCGAAGGAATCTTCAGCATACCATCTGGAATCCCAATCTTTAATAACGCCGACTCTGAGGCCGTGCGGATTAACTTTCTGTCCCATGCTCTACCTCCTATTTCTCATCAAGCACGATTGTGATGTGGCTCATTCTCTTCTCGATTCTGTAAGCCCGGCCCTGTGCTCTCGGTCTGATTCTCTTCATTGTCGGTCCCTTGTTTGCGTAGCACTCTGCTACATAAAGATTGCTGCGATTCATTCCGTTGTTGACCTCAGCGTTCGCAATCGCTGACTTTAATAACTTCTCAATCAAAGTGGAAGCGTAGCGCGGATTGTACATTACAATACCGAGCGCCGTATCCACGTCTTTGCCGCGAATGGCATCTAATACGAAGCATGCCTTCTGAACAGATACGCGAGCATAGGAAAGCTTTGCTGACGGTCTCGTATCCTTCTGGGCATTTCTCTCTCTCTTAATCTGACTTCTATGTCCCTTAGCCATTGGATGAGTCTCCTTTCACTAATATTTATCGGTTAACGTCTGGATTTCTTCTCGTCTTTTCCGTGTCCACGATAGGTTCTGGTCGGAACAAACTCACCGAGCTTGTGTCCTACCATATCCTCTGTGATATATACCGGAACGTGTCTTCTTCCGTCGTGAACTGCGATTGTATGACCAACCATCTGCGGGAAGATTGTGGAGCGGCGGGACCAGGTCTTGATGACGGTCTTCTCGCCTGCTTCATTCATTGCGTCTACCTTTTTCAGTAAGCTCTCATCTGCAAATGGTCCTTTTTTTAATGAGCGAGCCATGTGTTTTCCTCCTTACTTAAATGTTCTGCCGTCTCTTCTTCTGACGATCAGCTTATTGGACTGCTTGTTCTTCTTTCTCGTCTTCAAACCAAGAGCGGGCTTGCCCCACGGTGTGCACGGACCCGGACGGCCGATACCGGTCTTTCCTTCTCCACCACCGTGCGGATGGTCGTTCGGGTTCATTACAGAACCGCGGACGGTCGGACGGATACCCATGTGACGCTTGCGTCCTGCTTTACCGATGTTAATCAGGTTATGCTCAGCATTTCCTACCACACCTACAGTCGCTCTGCAATTTAAGGGAACCATTCTCATCTCTCCGGAGGGCAGACGAAGCGTTGCGTACTTGCCTTCCTTAGCCATGAGCTGTGCGCTGTTTCCTGCGGAACGAACCATCTGTCCGCCCTTGCCCGGATGCAGCTCGATATTGTGAAGCTGAGTACCTACAGGAATCTCAGAAAGCGGCAGGCAGTTTCCGATTCTTACCTCGGCCTCCGGTCCGTTCATGACCTTCATGCCGTCTTTCAGTCCCTGAGGAGCCAGGATATATGCCTTCTCACCGTCTGCGTAGCAGATCAGCGCGATATTTGCGGTACGGTTCGGGTCGTACTCGATTCCGATTACCGTAGCCGGAATTCCATCTTTTCTTCTCTTGAAGTCGATGACTCTGTATTTTCTTCTGGAACCGCCTCCGCGGTGTCTTACTGTGATTTTACCCTGATTGTTGCGGCCTGCGTTCTTCTTTAAGGATACCAGCAGGGCCTTCTCCGGCTCGCTCTTTGTGATTTCAGAGAAATCAGAACCGGTCATATGTCTTCTGGAAGGTGTATAGGGATTATAAGTTTTAATTCCCATTACAGTTCTCTCCTTTCGTTTAGCTGATTATTTGTTCTCAGGCGGTTGCACCGCCTATAAGGTTCGGGGCTGTGCGGTTTTTTACAGTCCCTCGAAGATCTCGATGTCGGCGCTCTCAGCTGTCAGCTGAACAATGGCCTTCTTGGTCTTGGCTGTCTTTCCGACTACCATACCACGTCTCTTCTTCTTTCCATCCAGGTTCATGGTGTTGACGCTCTTTACCTTTGTTCCGGCAAACATCTTCTCCACAGCCTCTTTAATCTGAGTCTTGGTCGCGTCTGTGTGAACCAGGAATGTATACTTCTTCTCGCCCATGGCGTCCATGCTCTTCTCGGTAATCACCGGCTTGCGGATGATATCGTAATACTTCAGATCTGCCATTATGCGTACACCTCCTCGATCGTCGCTACAGCGTCCTTGGTCAGGATCAGTGTGTTGTACTTCAGGATGTCGTATACGTTGATCGTATTCGTCAGAGCCGTCTTCACTGTAGGAATATTTCTTGCGGACATTACCACATTTGCATCGTTCTCGTTCAGAACTACCAGAGCCTTCTCAGCCTTCAGGTTGTTCATCACATTTACGAAATTCTTTGTCTTAATCTCATCGAACTTCAGCTCGTCAACTACGATAAGCTTGTTCTCCTGAAGTCTGGAGGTCAGAGCGGACTTGAGTGCCAGTCTCTTCTCCTTCTTGTTCAGGCGGATTGTGTAATCTCTCGGTACGGGTGCGAATACAACACCGCCGCCCGTCCACTGGGGAGCTCTTGTTGAACCCTGTCTTGCATGACCGGTTCCCTTCTGTCTCCAGGGCTTTCTTCCGCCGCCGGATACTTCAGAACGGGTCTTTGCTTTCTGCGTTCCCTGACGCTTATTTGCAAGCTGCGCAACAACGGCCATGTGTACCAGGTGCTCGTTTACGTCAACACCGAATACAGCATCGCTTAACTCGATTGTGCCAACTTCATTTCCTTCCATATTTTTAACAGATACTGTTGCCATCTGTAAGTCCTCCTTTCCGCTAAAGATTATTTGCTAACCTTTACTGTTTCCTTTACTGTAACCAGAGCCTTCTTCGGTCCCGGTACTGCGCCCTTTACCAGGAGCAGATTCTTATCTGCGTCTACGCGTACAACCTCAAGGTTCTGGATGGTGATTTTCTTGTGTCCCATCTGTCCGGGCATCTTCTTGCCCTTGAATACCTTGCTCGGATCGGAGCAGGCGCCATTGGAACCAGCGTGGCGGTGGAACTTGGAACCGTGTGCCATGGGTCCTCTGTGCTGTCCATGTCTCTTGATGGCACCCTGGAAGCCCTTACCTTTGGAAATAGCAGTTACATCAATCTTGTCGCCTGCGGCGAAGATGTCTGCCTTAATCTCCTGTGCCAGAGCGTAGCTTTCCGCATCCTCAAGCTTCAGCTCTCTCACGTATCTCTTATAAGAAACGCCGGCCTTGTCAAAGTGGCCCTTGAGCGGCTTATTCACCAGCTTCTCTCTCTTGTCTACGAATCCAACCTGTACTGCGCTGTAGCCGTCATTCTCTACAGTCTTAACCTGCGTTACTACACAGGGGCCGGCCTGAAGTACAGTAACCGGTGTCAGTACGCCGTCTTCGTTGAAAATCTGTGTCATTCCAACCTTGGTAGCTAAAATAGCTTTCTTCATTTTTTCTCCTCCTTGTTTCTCTACAGCGGAACGCATACACGTTCATCCTAGCTGAAGGAATTATTTTGTTTTCATTTTGATATCGATGTAAACGCCAGCCGGCATCTCCAGTCTGGACAGTGCATCAACCGTCTTCTGAGTCGGTGTAATGATATCGATAAGGCGCTTATGAGTTCTCTGCTCGAACTGCTCTCTGGAATCCTTATATTTGTGCACGGCACGAAGGATTGTCACTACCTCTTTCTTGGTAGGCAGCGGAACGGGGCCGCTCACCTGCGATCCGTTCTTCTTTACAGTTTCGATGATCTTCTTTGCGGACGCATCCACCAGCTGATGATCATAAGCCTTCAGTGTGATTCTCATTACTTGACTTGCCATAAAAAAAGTCGCCTCCTTTTCGTACTCTTAACCAGTACGACAAGCGGTGACTGTACACTCTCCCGTGTGTATCCTGTATAAAAAAGGAAAACATCACGTTGTTTCCACTCTATCATGGACAGTTATTTGGTACAGTGACTTGTCGCCAGTTTCATAACTTGACATTCGCTCCACGGAAAACCTGCCATTTCCAGGCAGCAACCTCACGCTTCACAGCTATCAATGTCACAACAGTAGCAATTATACAGGAATGTTCCGGGAATTGCAAGGATTTTTTCAAAAAAATTCCGGAAAAACTTTTCACAAAATGCACAAAGTTTTGTCCGGAATTTTGGTGGTTTTGACGGTATAAAATCATGTGGTTCTGCGGTGTAGTCAGAGCGTTTTCAAAGCACAAGATATTGTGGAATTCTATGGGAAACAGTTCCGTACGCGTCGTACTGCAGGACTTCATAATCATAGGTTCCATTTATATAGGTAAGCAGTCCTTCGTTTCCATTCGGACAGACCCTGATGTCATGAAATCCCTCATGGACACTCTCCAGAAGAGATACCTCTCCGGCTGGCGTCATAGATTCATCCTGCATGCATAACCCAAAGGCCGCTCCGAATACGGGTATATACGTCTCTCCTTTATTAAGCAGGATTTCAAACCAATCTCCACGAGAACCCGTATGGAAGGAAGACCTGAGAATTACGATTTTATCTGGCAGGCCGTCGTCATTCAAATCACAGTCACAATATCTTATACGAACGGACTTATTTTCCATTATCGTCTGAATCTGCTCCATATCAGAAGCATAGTACTCTGTGATTGACGTATCTTCCATTCCGTCTTTCATATACTCCAAAAGGTTTGCACCGTACAAATTATATTTGCTGTTATTATATGGAGATAGATTTGCATAAACTAATGAATCTGCTCCCAGCAGGCCGCACAGGCACGCGGCCAGAAATACTGTCTGTTGTCTGTTTAACCGCATCTCCTCCCCTTCCTTACTCTGCCGGCATCTGCTCCATAGTCCTCCAGCAGCTCAAGGATATCCTCTTTCCCCTGTTTCAGAGCTGCTGTCTCTGCTGCTTCCTTTCTTTCATAATATAGCTTTTCTTCCCAAAGCATATACTCTTCTCTCATCTCCGGACTTCCTCCCTTGCTCCCCTTTGTATTAGAGCAAAAGAAACACAACAATTGTCCATCCTCTCCGAACCTCAAGCAAGCCGTACACTGGAATCATACAGCTCATCCGGGCAAATATCCTGTCCATGAGGCCACACTACGGTAAAGCCATCCACATTCACAGAATTGAAATAATCAGGATTGTTCAATTCTCCATACCATTCTCCACGAATATATGGTTTCACATCAAATTGTTTTTTTTCGCCATTATCAAAGATAATTTCCAAACAATAATTGTTTAATGGGGTTACCCGTATTGCTGTCGGTCTTAACATCCCGTCACCTCTTTCATTTCAATGGTTCTATTTTAAAATACCCTTCTCCTTCACTCAAAAGTCTCCAATTGGCTTCCAGTTCATCTTCATGTAATGCGGTCCATGCCAGCAGCAATTTCAACTGCTTTCCCGGAAAACCGCCCTCAAGAATATTTCCAGTTAAAGAAAGCACAATTTCATACTCCCCATATAATGCATGAATATGCGGAAGCTTATGCTTTCCGGCTCTCTCGCTCTGCATTCTGATAATAATTCCATAAAACATTGATAGCGTCGGTGTACAAGGGGCAATACGCCTCAGCCCTGTAAATTCGCCTGTTTTCTGCGTTATCCTCAGTTAGCGTACGTCCAGTACGCTTTCCATCGTCTGCCTTGAAAACAGGCGAATTCCCGAGGGCTGAGGTCGCAGAGTCAAAAATGAGCTGATTTGTGTCCCTGCAAGGCACTTGAACGACGCGTACAGGGCGTACGCGGAGTGAAAGTAACGCAGCAGGGGCGCAAATTCAGCCATTTTTGACCGTATTGTCCCTTGGTACACCGACGCTAATGTTGGCACTTATGCTTTATCATCTCTTATTATACAGGATTTTACCGTTAATTAACAGACAGCAATACGAATTATCCTTCTTTGGTATCGGTGAAAATATTGGCGAACTGCCAGAAGCTCCGGCTGCCGGGACAGGAAATCCCTGAAACAGCCAAAAGACCTTTCACTTATTTTGAAGATAACAGACGATACCTCTTGTGTCAACCATTTTTTACATTTCGTTACTGCCGCCCTCCGAAAAATATCCGTTTCCAATTTCCCGGCGATACTGGTATAATAAAATAAAAATCTCACACGGAGGTTCAGAATGAATATCAGACTTATCGCGTTCGATCTGGACGGAACGCTTTTGAACAGTGCTAAAACTATTTCTCCCAGAACAAGAGCCGTACTGGAACGGGCCGCGGCGAAGGGAGCCCTGCTTGTACCGGCCACAGGCCGGGTACATGAAAATATCCCGGAAGAGGTGCTGTCTCTCCCGGCTACCCGCTATATCATCGCAATCAACGGCGCCGAGGTCTATGACAGTGAAAAGAAGGAAATCCTGTACCGGGCGGAGCTGGGGAAAGAAGAATCGCTCCAGGTATTTCGCTATATGGACGGGATACCGGCTATCTACGGCTGGTATCAGGACGGCCTCGGATGGATGCCCAGAAGCTTTTATGAGCATCTTGAGGACTACTCTTATGCCCCCTGGCTTCTGGAAAATATGAAGAAGGTATATACACCTGTAGATTCTCTCGAGGAGGCGCTTGGAAAGCTGGAGGGCGGCCCCCAGAAGCTCCAGCTGTATTTTCACGATCTGGAGGCCCGGAAAAAATATCTGGATGAAATTCCCCGCCGTTATCCTCAGTACGCCATCTCTTCTTCGCTTGAAAATAACATCGAAATCAATGCGGCTCTCGCCACCAAAGGAGAAGCCCTTGCGTTTTTGTGCCGCCATCTCGGGCTGAAACAGGAAGAAAGCATTGCGTTCGGAGACGGCACGAACGATATCTCAATGATCCGCCAGGCCGGAACCGGCGTTGCCATGGGCAACGCCGCTCCTGAGGTGATGTCCGCTGCCGATCAGGTTACCAGCGCGAACGATGAGGATGGCCTTGCCATGGTCCTCGAAGCCTGCGGCTTCTAACGCACCTGCGACTCTGGCACATTCTTCATTCTTAATAATGTCTCAGAACCCTTCCGGGGCGGACAAGCATCTTGTCCGCCCCTGGCTCTGCCGTATTCCTGTGTTTTCTGCCGCTATCCTGCTCTGTCTTTTCTCCCTGTTCCCGAAAAGAAGCTGTTACAGACCGGTTTCCGAATCAAGGCTAGCGTCGGTGTACAAGGGGCAATACGCCTCAGCCCTGTAAATTCGCCTGTTTTCTGCGTTATCCTCAGTTAGCGTACGTCCAGTACGCGGAGTGAAAGTAACGCAGCAGGGGCGCAAATTCAGCCATTTTTGACCGTATTGTCCCTTGGTACACCGACGCTACATTTCTTCTATATAAATGTCCGCTGCAGCGTTCTCAAACAGCCACACCGACACAGAACCGCCGCCGACCCGGAATTCTGCCCAGCCGTCGCTTCCGACTGTCACAGTCTCCGGAATCTCTCCCATTATATCCATCATATGCTTTCCGGCATGCTGCTGCCCCATATACATGCGCTTACTGCCCGCCACGCTGTCTGTAAGCAGTACTGCCGCTCCGGAATCCGGATGCTCCGCATCCCCTTCCCGGGTAAAGCCTACTACAGATGGGTCATCGAAAAACAGGCCTTCTTTTCCATAAGCAAACCGTTCCCGAACCTTCAAAAGCCTTTTCAGCCCCGGAACCGGAGCGGTTCTGTCATGGGGAATTCCATAATAATCTCCGTAGAATACACAGGGGATCCCCGTATCCCGCAGCAGAATCAGCGCATAAGCCAGCGGCTTAAACCAGGCCGGAATAAAGGAATAGAGAGCCTGGCCCGGCTGGGTGTCATGATTATCCACAAAGGGCACCGCGTGGGCCGGGTCAAGCCCGGTCAGCGTATTTTCATACAGCCTGCTCATATCATAATTTCCATCCGAAGTGGCTGCCTCCAGAAAATGAAAATGCAGCGGCACGTCAAACAGGCTGAGGCTGTGTTCCAGCGTATCCAGATAATATTTCAGCCTGTTTACATCCTTGGACCAGTATTCGCCCACAGCGAACAGCTCTCTGCCCGCATGGGCACGCATCGCCTTCAGCCATTCCCGGTAGAAATCAAAGCCGATATGCTTGACTGCGTCGAGGCGGAAGCCGTCCATCTGCACCGTATCCAGATACCACTTTCCCCAGTCGGCAGTCTCCCTGATTACCTCCGGCTGATCTGTGTCCAGATCTGTTCCCATCAGATAATCATAGTTGCCGTTCTCATGATCAATCTTTCTCTCCCAGTTCTTCCCTGCAAACCGGAAGATTCCTTTTCTCTTTCCGCCCTCATCCCAGTCTGTTCCGCTGAAATGGCGGGCGCGCCACTGAAAATCCGAATATTTTCCGCCCCGGCCCGGAAAGTCAAAGCGGGTCCAGGCTGTAATCTGCCGATCCTGCCCAATCTCCTGATCACGGTCTGTGCTGAGCATTTCTTCTGCCATCACAGTCTCTGCTCCGTCCGCTCCCATCCTGTGGTTCAGGACAATGTCTGTCAGCACCTTGATTCCCTGCTGCTGTAAACTGCGCACAGCCTCCAGATATTCTTCCCTGGTCCCGTATTTTGTCCTCACAGAGCCCTTCTGGTCAAATTCGCCCAGATCGTACATATCATATACATCATATCCCACACTTTTCGCTCCGGCCGCTCCCTTATACGCCGGAGGCAGCCAGACCATATCAACGCCGGCCTTCCGAAGCTCTTCTGCCTGGGCAGCGCAGCGGCGCCAGTGAAGGCCGTTCTCCGGAAGATACCATTCAAAATACTGCATCATTGTGTGATTTTTCATTTCTGTGTTCCGCCTTTCCAAGAGGGCTTTCCCTCTCTGTATCAGAATACGCCAGGAGGCCTCTGGAATCATGTTCCACAGGCCCCCTCTATCGCCTTATTACTTTTCTGTTTCCTCTGTTTCCGGCCGAGCAGCCTCTTCAGGCTGAAGCCTCTCTGTCTCTTTGGGCTGAGGCTGTTCACTTCCCAGCTCAGGCTGAACAGTCTCCTCCGCCGCTTTGAGATTGGCTCTTCCGTCCTTCTTTTCTGCATCCTCCGGCCTGTTCTCCTCCGGCTCCGGAATTCCCTTCACCTCACGGAAAATCTTCATGAACTCTTTGCCGGTAATTGTCTCCTTCTGGATCAGGTACTCGGCAATCTTGTCCAGTACGTCGCGGTTCTCGCTCAGGAGACGCTTCGCCTCATCGTAGGATTCCTTCAGAATCCGCATAACCTCCTGATCGACCCCGGCAGCCGTCGCGTCGCTGCAGTTCATCACAGTTCGTCCCGTCAGATATTCGTCCTCCCGGACCTCCAGACCCATCAGGCCGAATTTGTCCGACATGCCATACTGAGTTACCATGGCGCGGGCAAGGCGGGTCGCCTTCTCGATATCGTTGGATGCTCCGGTCGTCACTGTATCGAAGACAATCTCCTCCGCAGCGCGGCCTGCCAGAAGTCCTACCAGCATGGCGTCGATCTCTTTCTTCGTATTCAGGTACTTCTCTTCCTCCGGCACCTGCATCACATAGCCGAGCGCGCCCATGGTACGCGGCACGATCGTGATCTTCTGCACAGGCTCCGCGTCCTTCTGGAGAGCGCTTACAAGCGCATGGCCCACCTCATGGTAAGAAACAATGCGGCGTTCTTCCTTGCTCATGATACGGTCCTTCTTCTCTTTTCCGACCAGCACCACTTCCACGGATTCAAAAAGATCCTTCTGTGAGACGGCTTTCCGTCCATTCTTTACAGCCAGAATCGCCGCTTCATTGATCATATTTGCCAGGTCAGAGCCTACCGCTCCGCTGGTGGCCAGGGCGATGGCCTCCAAATCCACCGTATCGTCCATCTTTACATTTTTGGAATGCACCTTCAGGATATCCACACGCCCCTTCAGGTCAGGCCGGTCTACGATAACCCGGCGGTCAAAGCGGCCGGGACGTAAGAGCGCCGGATCCAGAACCTCAGGGCGGTTGGTCGCCCCGAGCACCAGGCAGGCAGTATGACTGTCAAAGCCATCCATCTCTGCCAGCAGCTGGTTCAGCGTCTGCTCCCGCTCGTCATTTCCTCCAAGCCGGGAATCACGGCTCTTTCCGATAGCGTCTATCTCGTCGATAAAAATAATACACGGGGAATGCTTCTTCGCCTCCTGGAACAAATCCCGGACACGGGAGGCTCCCACACCTACAAACATCTCCACGAAATCCGAGCCGGACAGTGAGAAGAAGGGAACATGGGCCTCTCCCGCCACAGCCTTTGCAAGCAGCGTCTTACCGGTACCCGGAGGGCCTACCAGAAGGGCTCCCTTCGGCAGCTTTGCTCCGATCTGCGTGTATTTCCCAGGATTGTGCAGGAAATCAACCACCTCCTGCAGGGATTCCTTGGCCTCTTCCTCTCCGGCCACATCCTTGAACGTCACGCCGGTATCCTTCTCAATATAGACCTTGGCCTTGCTCTTCCCTACGTTCATGCCCATCATGCCGCCGCCACCGCCCATGCGGCGCATAAGCAGGGCAAAGACTGCCCAGAGCACCAGAAGCGGAAGCAGGAAATTGACAACCGCGTTGAGAACCACCATTCCAAAGTCCTGCACCGGAGCAGAATACTCTACCCCTGCCTCATCCAGCCTCTCCTGCAGAGAATAGTCCGGAACAATGCCGGTATAGTATTCCAGATTTCCGCGGACAGCATCCGTTTCCTTGGATGTGATATTGATCTGGTTCGATTCAATCTCTACGCTTTCGACCTGGCCTTCCTCCAGCATCTGCAGAAATTCATTGTATGTGATCTCCTGCCTGGGATTTCCCCTGTTTCCGACAAGAGTCCAAAACATCAGCGCCGCAAAAGCGACGATCATAAACATCAGCAGACTCTGCCGGTTTCTGGGATTTTTATTGTCGTCTCCGCCGCCGGGCGGGCGGCCGGAATTATTGTTATGCTCTTCCATATTTCTCCTCCTTGTGTGCCACAGCCGGCAGACTGCTTAAAAGCTGGTCCGCGCGACTATAACACTCCTATTATAATGTGTGTTTTCCCAGAAAGCAATACGGTAACCTCTGAAAATTCTATAAAGCCACGGCCCGTTTCAACGCGGAACCGGCATCCTTCCGGCCAGGCGCATAAGGCAGATCAAAAACCGTAAATTTTTCGGTGTAATTTCTCTCTCAAACACTGGATTTTTCAAAATACCCGCGCTATAATAAAGAAGTTATTTTGTAAACCATACCCCCAGTCCGCAGAGTCAATGGCGCCTCTGCTGCCTGGGGGTACTGTCTTTATCAGATGGAAAACGTCCCCAACTTCCGCGCCAGAACTTGCGGACACATCCAAATATAAAAAATGAGGAGGGTTTTTATGCCTGTAAAATACGTATTTGTAACCGGCGGAGTCGTCTCCGGTCTGGGGAAAGGAATCACCGCCGCTTCTTTGGGCCGCCTTCTGAAAGCGCGCGGCTACAAGGTCACCATGCAGAAATTTGATCCTTATATTAATATTGATCCCGGCACCATGAACCCAGTGCAGCACGGAGAGGTCTTTGTGACAGACGACGGAGCCGAAACCGATCTGGATCTGGGACACTACGAACGTTTTATCGACGAGTCTCTGACAAAAAATTCTAATGTTACCACCGGAAAGATTTACTGGTCCGTATTACAGAAGGAGCGCCGGGGCGATTACGGCGGAGGTACTGTGCAGGTTATCCCTCATATCACAAACGAAATCAAAAGCCGTTTCTACCGCAGCTATACAGAGGATGAAACGCATATCGCCATCATTGAGGTGGGCGGCACAGTAGGCGATATTGAAAGCCAGCCCTTTCTGGAGGCCATCCGACAGTTTCAGCATGATGTGGGCCACGAAAACGCCATTCTCATTCACGTCACCCTAATCCCCTATATCAAGGCCTCCGGCGAACTCAAGACCAAGCCCACCCAGGCATCCGTCAAGGATCTGCAGGGCATGGGAATCTGGCCTGATATCATCGTCTGCCGCAGCGAATACCCTCTGGATCAGCAGCTGAAGGACAAGATCGCTTTGTTCTGCAACGTGCCAAGCGCTCACGTGCTGCAGAATCTGGATGTGGAATATCTTTACGAAGCCCCTCTCGCCATGGAAAAGGAGCGGCTCGCCGAGGTGGCCTGCGAATGTCTGAAGCTTCCCTGCCCCAGCCCCGATCTCAGAGACTGGACAGCCATGGTCGACGCCCTGCGCCATCCCACATCCGAAGTGACCGTAGCGCTTGTGGGAAAATACATTCAGCTTCACGACGCCTATATCAGCGTAGTCGAGGCCCTGAAGCACGGCGGCATCGCCAGCCGGGCTGTCGTGCATATCAAATGGGTGGATTCCGAGCTGGTGACGGACGAAAACGCAGCTGAAATGCTGGCAGATGCGGACGGTATCCTCGTGCCGGGCGGCTTCGGCGACCGGGGCACAGAAGGAAAAATCAGCGCCATCCGCTACGCGCGGGAACACGGCGTCCCCTTCCTTGGGCTCTGCCTCGGCATGCAGATGGCGATCGTAGAGTTCGCCCGGCACGTCATCGGCTGGGAGGATGCCCACAGTGCAGAGCTTGATCCGAATACCCCGCATCCCATGATCCACCTGATGCCGGAGCAGAACGGCGTGGAGGACATCGGAGGAACCTTAAGGCTGGGGTCCTACCCCTGCGTCCTGGACAAATCTACAAAGGCCTACGCGCTCTACGGAACGGAAACCATCCATGAGCGGCACCGTCACCGCTACGAGGTCAACAACGACTACCGGGAAGCTCTTAAGGACGCCGGCATGACCCTCTCCGGCCTTTCCCCGGACGGGCGCATCGTGGAAATGATTGAACTGAAGGCTCATCCCTTCTTCCTGGCCACCCAGGGACATCCGGAGCTGAAATCACGTCCCAACCGTCCCCATCCGCTGTTCCGCGGCTTCGTAGCGGCTGCGCTGGAGCATGAGAAATCCAGGGCCGCTGAATAAAGCAGCTTTTTCCACAGAGTCCTCTTATCCCGGCAGCTCACGAAACAAGGAAGGGGCCGCGCCGGCTGATTACTCAGCCTGGCGCGGCCCCCGTCTCCTTCACCGATTATAGTTATCTCTGCTCCGGTTTCCGAAATCAGGATTTCTTCTCTTATCTGGGCTCTGATGTCAGCATAACACCCAGCTTCTGAAACGTCTTCTCATCCGTATCGCTCAGCATCCTGGATGTGTGAACCTGGCTTCCGCGCAGGTGCGGAAGCTGGCGCAGCGCCAAATCGGCCACTTCATTGCTCTCGGAGCTGGCAGACAACGCAATCAGTACCTCCTCCATATGCAGGCGCGGATTTCTGCTACCCAGATAATTTACCTTCAGCTTCTGGATCGGCATGATGACATTCGGCGTGATTAACAGCACATCCCTGTCAATATCAGCCAGCACCTTCAGCGCTTTGATCAGAAGCGCCGAGCATGCTCCCATCAGCTCACTGGTCTTTCCGGTGATCACACGTCCATCCGGAAGCTCCAGGGCTGCCGCCGTGTGCCCCGTCTCCTCGGCACGCCTCAGGGCAGCCTCCACAACCTTCCTGTCCTTTGTCGTGACTCCCGCCTTATTCATCAGAAGCTCAATCTTATAGGCCTCCTCTTCCTTGGCCTTTCCCCGTGCGATATTGACCAGCGTATGGTAGTACCGGCGGATAATCTCCTGGCAGGACGCCTTCCGGCATACCTCGTCGTCCACAATGCATTTTCCGGCCATATTGACGCCCATGTCCGTCGGAGACTGATAGGGGCAGTCGCCGTAAATCTGCATGAAGATGGCTTTCAGCACCGGAAAAATCTCCACATCACGATTATAATTTACCGTGGTTTCTCCGTAAGCCTCCAGATGATACGGATCAATCATATTTACATCATTCAGATCGGCCGTCGCCGCCTCGTAAGCCAGGTTGACAGGATGGCTTAAGGGCAGGTTCCAGATCGGGAAGGTCTCATACTTCGCGTATCCGGCCCGGATTCCCCTCTTATGCTCATGGTAGAGCTGGGACAGGCAGGTGGCCATCTTTCCGCTTCCCGGCCCCGGGGCCGTCACCACCACCAGCGGCTTCGTCGTCTCGATATATTCATTGTGTCCGTAGCCTTCCTCGCTGACGATCAGTGGAATATTATTCGGATAGCCCGGGATCAGGTAATGGCGGTATACCTTCACGCCCATCTTTTCCAGACGGCTCTGGAACATCTGCGCGCTGTACTGGCCCGCAAAATGCGTAATGCATACGCTTCCCACATAAAGGTTCTTGGATTCAAAAATCGCCTTCAGGCGCAGCAGATCCGAATCATAGGTGATTCCCAAATCACCGCGCACCTTGTTCTTCTCGATATCCTCCGCGCTGATAACGATCACGATCTCCACCTGATCGGCCAGCTGCATCAGCATCCGCAGCTTACTGTCCGGCTCAAAACCGGGGAGAACCCGGGAAGCATGATAATCGTCATACAGCTTTCCGCCGAATTCCAGATACAGCTTGTTGTCAAACTGGCTGATGCGTTCCCGGATATGCTCCGACTGCATCTTCAAATACTTTTCATTGTCAAATCCCTTATTCATATCTTTCGTCTCTCCCTCAGCTAAAATTTAAACATATTTGAAAACATGTACATGCCCGACACAGTCATACATATCAGGGCGGCAGCGCAGACCCCCGCAAACACCCGGCGGAACAAATTTGGCTCTCTGACGCATTTCTCCACATAAATTCCCAGAAATACCGCTCCAATCAAAGCCGTGGGCACAATATATCGAAAGTCCATCGTACAGCCGTACGGCAGACGGATATTCAGAACCACATGATTCAGATAAAGCCAAATCCAGAGTCCCAGAATCCCCCACAGATGAAGCCCTGATTCCCGGAAAAGCTCATGCACGCTGCCCTTCCGGTGCCCTGCCGCCACGCAGGCAGCAGCAAATACCGACTGAACCACCAGGATCAGATTGCAGACGATCAGAACAGCCGCAGGCCATTCCTCCACATGATGGTATTCAAACTCTCCCACAACGGCCGACTTAATCAGATAAAAGTTCAGATTGTACTCCGAAAACGGATCCAGATACACCGGCGAAAGCAGCCGCGAGATCGGAAAGGTCACAAACCGCTCTATAAATCCGTGATCGCCGCAGTATATATTATCTCCAGGCGGCAGAACATAATTCAGCCCCTGGCCAAACAGGAGGTAATTTCGGATCGGAAAATACAGGCCAATCGGAAACGCGATGCAGGCAAACACTGCAAACTGCCCGATCAGGCCCTTCCAGGTACCTTCCCGGACAGACCGCACCAGCTTCAAAAGCATAAAAAAGCCGGTATAAAACGCCAGCAGGGCGCAGGATATCTTCGTGAAGATTCCAAGGCCAAAGCTCAGAGCCAGCATGACGATATGGAAATATCCCGGCTTCTTATACCAGCGGATCGTATAAAGAATAATCCAGGTCATAAACATCGTCACAAGAGCGTCATTGTTGATCCACCCGCCCAGCATATAAAAGACAGGAAGAAAGGCTCCTATGGACAGGGCGATGACTTTGGATGTCTTACCCAGCTTCAGCTCCTTCAGGATTTTCCAGAAGGCAATCAGCGTAAAGCAGGTGGCCGCGCAGGAAACGATTTTCGTCGCTTCAAACAGCCAGACCTCATCCGTAATATTCAGCACCTTTCCTGTCACCTTCATGGCGCAGGCTGCCAGGATATGAAAAAACGGAGGATGGTAAAACTGGCCTCTGTTTATCGTCGGCAGACGGCCCGTCTCAAAAATAGTCAGGACATAGGCTGCGTGCCCATACGCATTTTCAGTCGTAATCTCACCCAGATCATGATACGCTGCATCTGTGTTCTTATACAGTACGAAGCCTATCCGCATAATAAGACCGGCCAAAAGAATCACAGAAATCAGCCTTTCGTAAGTGAGCTTCTTACAAAAGGCCAAGATCAGAGTTCCTATGCATATCAGAATCATCAGATGCCACAAAAGCGGCTGTACCAGCTCCCGGTCATTCAGCATCCCCGTCTTCATAAAAAACCAGAACACCGCTGCCAGGACAGCAAGCGTAGCCGCCTCCGGCGCAAAATCACGCGCCAGAGCGCCGGCTTTTTCTTTCATTCTCAATCCTCATAACCATTGGGATTCATGGACTGCCATCTCCAGGAATCCGCGCACATTTCTTCGATGCCATACTGTGCTTCCCAGCCAAGCTCAGCCTTTGCCTTCGCGGGATCTGCATAGCAGGTCGCGATATCGCCCGGCCGGCGGGGCTTAATCACATAGGGCAGCTCCTTGCCGCAGGCCTTGGAAAAGGCATGGATGACATCCAGCACGCTGTAGCCCTTGCCTGTACCCAGATTGTAAATCTGTACGCCGCCTTCAGATTTCTCCATCTTCTGAATAGCCGCCACATGTCCTTTTGCCAGATCAACGACATGAATATAATCACGCACGCCTGTGCCGTCCGGTGTATCATAGTCATTGCCGAAGACACCCACGCACTCCAGCTTTCCGATCGCTACCTGAGCCACATAAGGAACCAGATTGTTGGGGATGCCCTTGGGATCCTCACCGATCAGTCCGCTCTTATGCGCTCCTATGGGGTTAAAGTAGCGGAGCAGAATTACCTTCCAGTCATGGTCAGATACGTAGATGTCCTCCAGAACCTGCTCCAGCATGCTCTTTGTCTGTCCGTAAGGATTCGTGCATTTTCCCTTGGGGCACTCCTCTGTAATCGGCACGAACGCCGGATCTCCGTAGACAGTAGCGGAAGAGCTGAACACGATGTTCTTCACTCCGTGCTTTCTCATCACATCGCAAAGCACCAGCGTTCCTGCAATATTGTTATAATAATACTCGATAGGCTTGGCCACAGACTCGCCCACAGCCTTCAGGCCGGCAAAGTGAATCACAGAATCAATCGGTTCCTTATCAAAAACTTCGTTCAGCGCCTCCCTGTCAAGAATATCCGCCTCATAAAAGCTTATATGCTTTCCTGTGATCTGCTCCACACGATCAATGGCTTTTCTGCTGGAATTATACAGATTGTCCACTACCACGACATCGTAACCCGCATCCAAAAGCTCCACACAGGTGTGGCTTCCGATAAAGCCCGCACCGCCTGTCACCAAAATTGCCATCTTGCACTTCCTCCTGATTTTCCGTTTTCCGTCGGAAGGCGGGGCTGCCGTTCCCGTGCTTCCGCCCTCTTCCTTCGATAAATATACCATGCTTTCCCCTCCGGCGCAAGTAAGAACCGGAACCCTTTTCGGAAAACAATCCCATAAATACCAAAAACATTTGAAAGAATTAAGTTTTTGTTAAATTCTTTGTAAAACCCTTGTCCCTTTCCTCCTTCCCTACTATAATGTAATGACAATGTCGTTTTATATCCTGAATAATTACTAGGGAGAGGAGAAAAGAGAGGCTTATGAAACGCATTATTGAATTTTTCAAAAACCAGCCACCAGGGCGTCTGATCACCCTGGGCTTTTTTCTGGTCATTATGGCAGGAACCTTTCTTCTGCTTACGCCCATGTCTAGACGGCCTGGGGTCAGCGTCAGCTTTGTAGACGCGCTTTTCACGTCTACCAGCGCTGTCTGCGTGACAGGATTGATTGCCATCGATACCTATGATACCTTTTCCGTCTTCGGACGCGCTGTCGTCGCCCTTCTGATTCAGGTGGGCGGACTGGGAGTGACCTCCGTAGGTGCAGGCCTGATTCTGGCCGCCGGAAAGAAATTCAGCTTCAAGGGACGTTTGATGATTAAGGAAGGCTTGAATGTAGACAGCTTCAAGGGCGTTGTCCGGCTGGTCAAGTCCGTTCTGCTGATGACCTTCTGCTTTGAGCTGGCAGGAACTGTTTTGAGCTTTCTTGTATTTGTACAGGACTATCCTCCGCTGCATGCTCTGGGAAACAGTATTTTCCATTCTATTGCAGCCTTCAATAACTCCGGCTTTGATGTGCTGGGCGGACTGCAGAATCTGATTCCTTACCGGGATGACGTTCTGCTGAACCTCACTACCTGCGGCCTTATTATTTTCGGCGGTATCGGTTTCCTGGTTATCCTGGATGTGCTGAAGAACCGCTTCCGTTTCAGAAAGCTGGCGCTGCACTCCAAGGTAGTCATTACCACCAGTATCTTTCTGATCATTGCAGGAACCGTAATTCTCAAGTGTACCGATGACGTAACCTGGCTGGGCGCCTTTTTCCACAGCGTATCGGCCCGTACGGCAGGCTTTTCTACCTACCCTCTGGGCACCTTTTCAAACGCAGGCCTGTTTGCGCTGACGCTTCTGATGTTCATTGGAGCGTCACCGGGCTCCACCGGAGGCGGTATCAAGACAAGCACCTTCTTTACTCTGGTGCAGTCTATGAGAAGCGCTCTGACCAAGAAAAATTTTGGAGCCTTCCACAGGAGCCTGCCGCGGGAGACGCTTTCCAAGGCCTACCTGATTACGCTGCTTTCCCTGTGCGTTGTCTGCACAGGCACTTTTGCAGTCAGTGTCCTGGAACCGCATCTTTCGCTGATGCAGATTTTATTTGAGGTAACTTCCGCTTTTGGTACAGTCGGCCTTTCCACCGGCATCACGCCGAATCTCTGCGACGCCAGCAAGCTGATCATAACGCTGATCATGTTTATCGGCCGTCTCGGAGCGCTGACTATCATCACAATGTGGATTAACCGGCCGGAACAGCAGGCCCGTTATACGGAAGAATCTATAACAATCGGATAGAAAATAGGAGAAGAAAGCAATGAAAAAGACAAAATCTAATTTATTTGGTGTAATCGGACTGGGACGCTTCGGAACAGCCCTGGCTATCAGCCTGGCAGAAGCCGGAAAGGATGTCATCGTGGTTGACCGCAGCGAGGAAAAGGTACGGGAGCTGCGGCAATATACAGAATATGCCTTCGTAACAGATAATTTGACCAAGGAAGCGCTGACGGAGGTCGGCATCCAGAATTGTGATACTGTCATTATCTGCATTGGCGAGAGAATTGATACCAGCATCCTGACTACCCTGAATGTAGTAAGCCTGGGCGTACCGCATGTCTATGCAAAGGCTATCAGCCAGGAGCAGGGAGCCGTGCTGGAGAAAATAGGCGCCAATGTTGTGTATCCCGAGCATGATATGGCGGTCCGTCTCGGGAAGCGCCTCGTCTCCAACAATTTCCTGGATTTTATCTTCCTGGATAACCAGGTAGAGATCCAGCAGGTCCCCATAGGGGCGCGCATGACAGGCGTCAGTGTCCAGGATTTCAATATCCGCCGGAAGTATAACCTGAACATCATTGCCATCGAGCATGACCGCTCTACTGATATCGAAGTATCGCCCGATTACCGGTTCCGTGACGGAGACATCGTCGTAGTCATCGGAAAGGTGGAAAATGTAAAGAGATTTGAGCGGGATATGGCGGAATAAAGCGTATCCGGCCTGTACCTTCTGCACATGCAGGGGCAGCCGGTTCATACCGGTTTTTTGATCCCTGAGATATACGAAAGAGACCATCCTGTAAAATCCAGGCATTTATAAAGCTCCGGATTTTTATGAAATGGTCTCTTTTTATGCTCCTTATTTGCCTGGCCGTTCCTTTTATACTGCACTCTTATTTGTTAAGCGTATTTCGTATATATTCGGCCTCTTCTGCAGATAAATGCAGCAAATCCTTAAACTGCTCATCTATATCCCCTTCTGATACACCAGCGCTGCGCACAATACTTACAGCTCCATCAGCTGCTGCCACCCGGGCGATCCCTTCAGGAAATCCAGGCTTTCATCCTCCCGCAGGCTTTTCTTCAGAAGCTCCCGCATATCCGCCTTCTCTCCTTCTGCGGCTGCAGACTTGAATTTCATATGCATGTAGAGGGGAGAATTCCGGAAGCTGGCGTCCGCCCCGTCAATGCTGCCAAGAAGACGCTTCAAAACTTTCAGGCAGGCGTCCTCATCCTTTTCCAGAACCGCCAGCTCCAGCTCCGGAGCGGCGGCGCAGTATTCTCCCATATCAAAGAGCCGGGCGTTCTGCGCCTGCTTATCCGCCAGGTAGAGAGCCCTCTCCCTGTCGCCCTGGGACAGCGACAGGCTGTACAGATTGTGGAGCGCCAGGCTCACCATCGTATAGTAGGAATACAGAAGCTCTTCATAAGCCCTGTACGCCTCCTCTGTCCGTCCTGTTTTTTCGTAGACTGTGGCTCTCAGCCTCTTATACTCCGGATTCTGATCCGAGAGATAATCCAGGTATGTCTCTGCCCTTTCATACTCCTTCTTCTGAAAATACAGCTGGAACAGCGACGTGGCCGCGGAGCGCCGAATCTCCTCCTGCCCGCTTTTCAGCGACTGTTCCAGCCAGCCGCAGATATCCGCGTCGTACTGCTCCGGATTTTCCGGCTTCTCCGTGATCCGGTATGCGTTCAGCAGCTGGCCCATATACAGTATAAGCCATTCGCTGCCCGGATACTCCTGCGTCCTTTCCTTTGCCCACCGGAAGGCCGCCTCGTAGCCCTCCTTTTTTAAGCGCTCCCCAAGCTCCAGTATCAGGGCGCGGAGCTCTTCCTCCGTCAAATCCTCACGGAAGGACAAAAGCTCCTCCAGCGATACCCCGAGAAGCCGGGCGATAGGCGCCAGAAGGGTGATGTCCGGCAGGGAATTTCCATTTTCCCACTTATTCACCGCCGGGGCTGTCACGCCAAGCCTGGCCGCCATCTCCTCCTGGGTCAGATTTTTCTGCTTCCTGTACCTTCTTATCACTTCTCCTGTCTTCATATAAGCCTCCTGTCCGGAGGAAAGGAGGGGCGGCGCCTCCTCCTCCTTCCTCCTGCTGCGCGTTCTTCTGTCTCTGCTCAGGATCCCTTGCTGTACTCAGCATAACACAGGCGGCGGCCCGGCACAATTGAAGCGGATTTAACTTATAGGAATTTTTTTTAACTATCAGTTAACCGGCTCTCCGGTACGCCCGACCAGCTCCGCCAGCGTCTTGCAGAGAGCCTCGAAATCAATGGGCTTGGAAATATGGGCATCCATGCCTGCTGCCGTAGTGGCGGCGATATCCTCCGCAAAGGCATTGGCAGTGACCGCCACAATCGGCACCCGGCCGGCATCGGGCCGGTTCAGGGCGCGGATCCGGCGGGCCGCCTCACAGCCATCCATCACCGGCATCTGCATATCCATAAGAATCGCGTCGATCTCAAAGGGAGCGGAGGCCCGGAATATTTCGACCGCTTCCGCGCCATTCCACGCCTGCAGAAGCTCCAGTCCGTTCATTTTCAGAATCTCTGTGGCAATCTCCATATTGAGCAGATTGTCCTCAGCCAGAAGAATCTTTCTGCCCTCCAGAGAAAGTCTGTTGAAAAGCACCCGCTTCTCCTCCATCTTCCCGGCCTCTCCCTCTTCGTCCTTTGCCACCAGGAAGGGAATGGTCAGGGTGAAGGCAGTGCCTTCTCCCAGCCTGCTGTCAACATAGATCTGCCCGCTCATCTGGGTTACGAGGCTTTTCACAATCGGCATGCCCAGGCCCGTGCCGTTAATCTGGCGGGAGGAAAACCGGGTCTCTCTGGCATAAGGCTCAAAGAGATGAGGCAGGAACTCTTGCGACATTCCCATTCCCGTATCCCGCACTACAATCTGATACTGAGTACGTTCCTGATCTCCCAGCTGCCGTACCTCTACCGTAACCGAGTCGCCCTCTGACGTAAATTTAAAAGCATTTGACAAAAGATTGTTCAGAATCTGTCCCATTCGTCCGGCGTCTCCCATGACATGGGTATCCCGCAGGCCGCAGATAATACGAAGCTGCTTCTTTTCTGCCTCCGCCTGCAGGCGAAAGGAGTCCGCGCAGGAGCAGACGCACTCCCTGAGGTCAAAGGACTGGTTGTTCAGGACAACCTTCCCCCGCTGCAGGCGGGACATTTCCAGAATATCATTCACCAGGTCCAGAAGCTGCCTGCTGGAGTAGGAAATCCTTTCCACATAGCTGCGTACCTTCTCTTCGTCCCCTGCATTCTGAAGGAGCAGATCCGAAAGGCCCAGAATCGCATTCAGAGGCGTACGCATATCGTGGGACATGTTGTTAAAGAAGGCCTGCTTGGATTTCTCACTCTGGCGCGAGCTGGCCAAAGCGTCCTCCAGGAGCTTTCTCTCCTGAAGCTGTCCCCTCTTTTCCTGCTCTACCTCCCGGAAGCTCAGCACAGCCTCATCGGAGGATAGCATCTCGTCAAAGAGCACCCGTACATTCACCCAGCGGTATTCGTCTCCGAAGAGTCTCTGAAAATCGCCTCCGAAATCCCGGATGTCATTGGAGACCAGATTCCGGATGCTCTCAGAGGAAAAGCTCTCCCGAAATTCCCGGAAGGCCGCAGGCTCAATCACCGCTCCAGCCACCTTCAGAAGCTCCGGATAGGATCCCTTCAGGGGCAGATGGCTGCGCACATAGTCTGAGCCCTTAATCATCTCATATGTGTCATCCTCATAGTTGATACGGTACAGGGCATAATAGGAATTGCTCAGCGCCCGGATCGTCTCGCCTGTACGCTCTACCTCATAGTCCATCCGCAGATTCCGCAGGGTAAACAGCACAAGGCTGACAATCCCTACCAGCATCACCAGGCCGAACAGCGCGACAAAACGGTTCAGCTGGGCCAGGATAGATTCAAAGGGCACCGTAATGATTACAAGCCAGCCCGTATTCATTTCATCATAATAGACCCCGCGCCTGCTGCCCTCCAGATCCGTCACATAAGCGTCGTAGGCCTCCAGCTCGCCAGTCCTGATTCCCTCGCAGAGCCGGTTCACATACTGCTGTACCTCTTCTCCCGTACCGTGCATGGCAGTATCTGCATAGATCAGGCGGCCCTTTCTGTCACAGATATAAATGGAATCATTTGGAGAAAGCTCCGCCCGTTCATGATGAAACTGAATATTCTCAGGAAAGATGTCAAAGGCAAAGACCGTGTCGCTGTTCTGACATTTCTGCGCCATGGTAATCACAGGCCGCCTGTAAATCGCATCTACATACACGTCCGTAAAAATAACCTCTCCATCTGAGCTCAGAGCCTTCTGATACCACTCCGTATCCTGATAGCTGTAGCTTTCGTCTCCCTCCCACGGATTGGCAGCCAAAATATCTCCCTGATATACCACATAGGGATCGATGGCGTTCTCCCCGAAAATTCTCTGAAGCCGTTCACAGTATTTGCTGATCCAGCCGCGGATTTCTTCACTGGTTTCCCCGTCCTGCACATGCACGTCAATGCTTTCTGTCCCGTACCTCATCAACGCCGTATAGGCATTCATCTCCGTCTCCACATCCGAGGTGTAAAGCCGGGTGGCGCTGGTTCCCATTCTCTGATAGCTTTGCAGCAGATTTTCCCGGAGAAATACATAAAAAACGCCCGCGCTCACCAGCAGGATTGCAGTCAGCAGAAATGGCAGCTTCAGCTTCTCCAGGATGTGATATCGTTTCTTCCTTCGCTCACTCATGACCTCCGCCTCCCGTCTGCCTTCCGTCCGGAAGCTCTGCCAGCGTCCTGCACAGCAGCCTGAAATCTATAGGCTTTGAAATATGAGCATTCATTCCCGCTGCGGCAGTAGCTGCCAGATCCTCTGCAAAGGCATTTGCCGTAACCGCAATGATCGGCACCGTGGCCGCATCCTTACGGTGCAGCCGCCGGATAGCCCGGGCTGCCTCGCAGCCATCCATCACCGGCATCTGCATGTCCATCAAAATTACATCAAATTCTCCCTCTGCAGACGAGCGAAAAAGCTCCACCGCCTGCTGCCCATTCCAGGCCTGTATCGTCTCTGCCCCATACATATCCAAAAGCTCACAGGCTATTTCCATATTGATCTCATTATCCTCCGCAATCAGAATCCTTTTCCCTGTAAGCAGGCAGCTGCCAGGATCCGTCTCCGTACCGGGCTCTTCCTCTGCCGCTGTTCCCGCTCTCTGCCGGGCTGCGTCCCCCTGCTCCATTCCCAGAAAGGGCAGAGTCACCGTAAACACAGTCCCCTTTCCCAGCTGGCTCTCTACCGAGATCTCGCCATCCATCTGCGTAATCAGATTTTTTACAATCGGCATTCCAAGCCCCGTTCCGGACACATTTCTGGCGCCGAACCGCACCTCTCTCTCATAAGGGACAAAAATCCGCTCCAGAAATTCCTCCGACATACCGGCTCCTGTGTCAGACACCGTAATCCGGTACTTTGTATATTCCTGATGCTCGATCTCACAGACAGCAAGGCGGATACTGCCGCCTGACGGGGTAAATTTCACCGCATTGGACAGAATATTGTTCAGTATCTGAGTAAGGCGGGAGGAATCTCCGTACACCTCCTCCGTCTCCAGCTCAATTTCCTCTGAAAAATGTTTTCCCTCCTGCTCCGCCTGAGAACGGAACAGCTCCGCGCAGTCTGTAATGCAGGCTCTCAGATTAAAGTGGCTGTTCTCCAGCGTCACCTTTCCGCTCTCCAGCCGGGACATCTCCAGGATATCATTGATAAGCCCCAGAAGCTGGCGGCTGGAATAATTGATTTTTCCCATATACTCCTGCATTTTCTCCGGAGCATCCACATGTCTGCCCGCGAGCTCTGAAAGTCCTATGATGGCGTTCAGAGGCGTACGCATATCATGAGACATATGGGAGAAGAAGGCATTTCTATCCTCTCCGCTCTTTCTGGCTGTCTTAAGCGCCTCCTTCAAAAGCTCCATATGCTGCAGCTGCTCCCGCTTTTCCTCGTCCACCTCCCGGAAGCAGAGCACCGCCTCATCCGGATTCAGGGATTCGTCAAAGAGCAGCCTCACATTCACCCAGCGGTATTCTGTTCCGAACAGCCTCTGAAAATCGCCTCCGTAATCTCTGGTTCTCGTCTTTACCAGGCTGCGTATATTATTGATGGAAAAGCTGCGGCGGAAATCCTCGAACACCTCCGGCTGCATCACCTCGCCCATGGTCTGCATCAGAAGCTCGTAAGGGCCCTGGGCAGGAATCCTCTGCCTCACATAGGCAGAGCCCTTGATCATATCATAGGCAGCTCCCGCAAAGTCCACCCGGTAAATGGCATAATAGGAATTTCCCAGCGCGCGCACGGTATCGTTCGTCCTGCGGAAATTGCGATCCATGGCATACTCTCTCATTCCCATGACAATCAGAAATGCGAGAAAGACCAGGAGAATGCCCGCATACCACAAGGAGATGGTCCGGACTCCTCCGATCAGCGAACGGTAGGGCATGGTGATAATAGAGATCCAGCCATTGTCCGCCACATCATAATAGGCCGCTCTCTTTTCCCCTGTATTTTCATAGGTATAGGTCTGGTAACGGGCCTCTCTTCCCGGAGAAATATCAGAAATAATGTCATCCAGATAGCCCTGAAGCACTTCATCCGGCACGTCCAGCCCGGTATCCTTATAAAGCAGTGTCCCGGAGGAATCACACAGATAATAATAATACCCCTCCGGCAGCCGTCCGCGCAGCGCCTCCCCGGAGAGGTTTTCCGGAAAAATATCAAAGGCAACCACATTGCCCGGCTCCTGCGTCTCCTGTGCCAGCGTCACCACAATTCTTCCGGAAATGGAGTCCCGGTATCCGTCCGTGAAAATAATCTCTCCGTCCGCCTCCAGAGCCTTCTGATACCAGACTGCGCCCTCGATGCCAAAGCTCCGGTCCCCCTCCCATGGATTTGCCGCCACAATCTCCCCATCGATGACCGCGTAAGGGTCAATGACGTCCTCTCCCAGAGTGGTGCTGACATTTTCCAGATACGCCCTGATCCAGGCTTCCGGATCATTGCTTTGAGCCAGCTGCTGATCGATGTATCTGGTACACTGGCGCATCATGGTTTCATAGACGATCAGATTTCTGGCCCCCTCCACAGAGTAGCTGTAGGCCATCTCCCGTCCCATACGGCCCGCATTATCCAGAAGAATCCCCCGTATCACCACAAGACTGCAGATCCCCATAACCACCAGGGCGATCCAGACCGCCGCCCTTCTTCGGATTCCATAGGCTGACGCTCTCTCCTGCCTCTTTTCCGGCGTCATATTTTCAGCTCCTCCAGCACAGCCCGTATCTCTTCAAAGGCTCCCGAAAGCTCAGGCAGCAGCTTCCGGGCAGCCTCCAGATCTCCACAGCGCAGCGGCTCCACCACAGCCGCCACCCTGCCATACAGGCAGTTGAAGGACAGATTCCCAGATACGCCCTTCAGTGTATGGGCAGCCGCAAAGGCCGCCTTTGTATCCCCTTTTTCCATGGCCTTTAAAAGCTCCTCATAGTTCCTGTCCTCCAGAAATCTGCCAGCAAATCTCAGATACAGGCCCTCATTTCCCATAAACCGTTCCAGGGCGCTGTCCAGATCCACACCTGCACCGAGCAGCTTCTTCCGTAATGCTTCGTTCATCTCCTGTTCCTCCATTCTGCCGCGCCGGCCTCTTTAGTCTCTCACGGCCTCTTCCCTGGCTGTCAGGTAGAATGACCGCAAATTCCTCTCCGCCTCCATAAAATAATACAGAAGCTCGGGATTGAAGGCTCCGCATTCCCCGTCTGCAATCATCCGCACTGCTGTATCTGGATCAAAGGCCTTCTTATATACGCGCTCGCTCACAAGCGCATCGTACACATCCGCCAGCGCCACCACCTGGGACCAGATAGAAATCTCGTTTCCCTTCAGTCCGTCCGGATAGCCCTTCCCGTCCCAGCGCTCATGGTGGTGGCGGGCAATATCACAGGCATAAGGGTAGACCCTGTGGTTCTTCAGCTGCGGTATCTTTTGCAGCAGAGCTGCTCCCAGGATCGTGTGATGCTTCATAATCTCAAATTCATCCTTTGTCAGCCTGCCAGGCTTATTTAAAATAGAATCTGTAATGGCAATTTTCCCCACGTCATGCATGACGGCCGCCAGAGCAATCAGCTCTGTCAAATCCTCCGGAATTCCTTTGCCCAGAGGCGTCCTTCCCAGCATATACTGCGTGATACCGCTGATTCTCCGGACATGATCTCCAGATTCCCCGCTGCGGAATTCGATCGCTGTGGCAAGCGCCTCCACCATGCCCTTATTCAGCTTCAGAATCTCCATCTCCCTCTCTGTCAGCTTCTTCTGCTGAAGCTGAACCAGATCCGCCATTTTCCTTCTGGACAGAAACAGCTCTACCACCGAATCTACCCTCCTGCGGACCAGATAAGGAATTACAGGCTTACTGATCACATCCATGACACCCAGATCATAGCCCCTTTTCAGCGTTGCTCCACTGGCATCCGCCGTAATCAGAAATACCGGAGCTGCCGGGAGAAGCGCTCTCCTTTTCAGCTCCTCCAGAAGCTCCATCCCATCCATCACAGGCATAACCACATCCAGAAGAATTCCGCAGATTCTGTCTCCATGCTCCAACAGCATCTTCAGACCCTCCTGCCCGTTTTCCGCCTCCTCTATCTGATAAGCATCTTTAAAAATCTCCTTCAGAATCACTCTGTTCAATTCATCGTCATCCACAATCAGAAGCGTATCCGGCATATTTTCTGTCCTGTCATATCCCATCGTGCTGTCCATAATCCTTCTCCTTAATAATCTGATACTTATTTTTTCCGGATCTCTTTGCCGCATACAAGGCCCGATCTGCCATACTGTAAAAATCGGAATAGCTGCTCTTTTTACTCCCTATAAAAATGCCTGCGCTGCACTGGATCTGAATTCCCCTTTCCTGCTGCTCTCTCAGCCTCCCATACAGCCTTTCCATAATCCTTTCCGCCGCCAGCTCGGGCTGGGAAGAATTTCCGGCAAATCCGATAAACTCATCGCCGCCCATACGGTAGACAATATCGCTTTTCCGAAATACACTCTTCAGGGTCAGCGCAAACTGCTTCAGGACCTCGTCCCCCTTCAGGTGGCCATAGGTATCGTTGATCCGCTTGAAGTTGTCAATGTCAATCAAAAACATCACTGCATTTTCCTGCTCCTTCAGCTTCTCCAAAGCTTCCCTTACAAGTGCTCTTCCAGTCTTTACATTATAGAGCTCCACCAAGGGATCGTACATAGCTTCCTTCTTCAGGGCCGCCTGATCGCGGATCAGACGTTCCGCATTCCTGAAATACCCCACTACACGCAGGCGCCCCGTCTGCTGCTCCTTATAAGCAGAGCTGCTGACCGCATACCAGCGGTAGACATCATGTCCGTCCAGGCACGCCTGGATATGGAACTCCACAGCCCTTTTCCCTCTGCGCAGCTCTTCAAAGGCGTCCTCGATCCGTTCCTTATCCTGCTCCCGGATCACACCGCTTCTGATCAGGCCCTCCAGTCCGCCGCTTATCACCCTGCTTTTTCCGCCTATCCCATCTCCGGCTCCAAAGGTCAGGGTATTCGTCGCAAAATCATATTCAAAATCAATCTCTGTAGTGGCCTTCAGAAAGGATTTCCGTTTTTCATGCTCACGCAGAAGCTCCTGCTCCATCCGCCGGTTTTCGGTCACATCCTGGAGTACACAGCCGCAGCTTCCCCTTCGCAGAGGATAGATGTAGATCAGAAAATGCCTCTCCTGATCCGGGCTGTAATCCTTCAGAGTATGGGATGTTCCATGAAAGGCAGCATCATAACAGCACAGGAGAAGCTCCCTCTCTATCTTCCCTCTTACCGCGAGCCCCCGTTTTCCATTCAAAGCCCCATAAGGCTTCCCTGCCAGCCTGGCATAGGCTTTGTTGTGATATATATATTTATAGTCTACAGGATCTCCATTTCCATTCGTCAGGATCTCCACCGCGCAAAATGCAACCGGCATATTTTCAAGGTAGAAATCAGCAGCTGTCACCTTTCCATCTTCCTTTTCCGGATATTCCTCCGCCCTGCTTCTGTCCATAATAGAAGTTTCCTCCCGCCATACCTTCTATTCACTCAAAACACACAAATGGATATAACACAAAAGCACAGCAGGTCCTCATCTTATGCGAACTCACTGTGCCTGTCTCTATGTATTCAAGTATAAAAGAATTTCCGTTAAATGTAAAGAGAATTGTTCCTTCTCTACGGATGGTATATATATGTTTTAAACGTATATCCCAGGTGGTTTTCACACAGCAAAAAGCCAGAGAGACGCCACTGCCAAGGCGTCTCTCTAAGCTTTAACTGATTTGTATGTTTATCTCTAACCGGAAAGGAGAATAATCCCGGCTTAGACTCTAGGGCTCTATCAGAATTTTATGGAAAAACTCTGATTTGTCCGCCATAATACGCACCGCGTCCATGGTTTTTTCCAGCGGAAGACGGTGGGAGATCAGCGGCTCCGTCAAAATTTTCCCCTCATTCAATGCAGACAGCGCCAGTTCCCATGCGTGATGGGGAAATCTTTTAAACTCAAAGCTCCAGGTTCCACGGATCGTCAGCTGCTTCCTCAAGATTTTCTCGAAGCCCTCGTTGCGTATCTCCAGGGAGCCGGCAGGCCGTCCCACCAGTCCCAGCCTTCCTTCTGCTTTCAGGATGGCAAGCGCCTGGTTAAAGGCCGCCCCGGAACCGGACGCCTCGAATGCCGCGTCTACACCCTCCTGCCCTGTTTTTTCCAGGATGACTCTGAGAGCGTCCTCCTTCGAACCGCAAATGGCGTCCGTAAGCCCGATTTTCTTCGCAATCTCTGTTTTCTGCGGATCCAGGTCCACCGCAAAGACATGACGCGCCCCAAAGGCCTTTGCCCACTGGGCCACAAAGATTCCGATAGCTCCAAGCCCGAATACTGCCACATCATCTCCAAAGTGAACCTGGTTATTCTGAATCACATGAAGGGCTACGGAAACCGGCTCCAAAAATGCCGCCGTCTCCGGATTCATTCCTTCCGGAAGAAACACCAGATTGTCCTTTGGAACCTTCACATATTCGGCAAATCCTCCATCGCTGCGAGAGCCAAGAAAATCATAATGCTCGCACTGGGCGAAAGCTCCGCGTTCACAGGCCCGGCAGGTCCGGCAGGGGATCAGCGGAATCACCGCCGCATGCCTTCCCTTCCACGCCGGATCCACATTTTTTCCTGTCTCGACGACAGTTCCCCCGAATTCATGTCCGGGTATCGTCGGAAAATGATAGGTTCCTGTCGTCAGCACGCGGGGAATATCCGAACCGCACACTCCGCAGGCCTTCACCCGGATCAGCACGTCGTTCTCACCGGGAACAGGAATATCTACCTGTTCATACACAAGATCGCCAGGGGCGTGCAGCACTGCCGCCCACATCTTTCCTTCCATGCTCTTCTCTATCCTTTCTCTTTTTCAGACTCAGAGGCTACCAGAAGCAGAAAATCATCCCGGTAGCGGCTGCTGTCCGTCTTTACTGTCGCACCAAACTGTGATACCGCCATCTCAAAAAGTCCCAGAAGCAGAAGCGGATCTTTTGTAAGCTCTCCGTTCTGCCGGATCAATTCATTCATTTTGATATCCAGCGCCACAATCTGCTTTTCATATGCGCTCAGGCAGCTTTTCCCGGATGCCGTATGAACTTTCCCAAATATTTCCTCTTGATGGGAGACAAAAAACTGTATAAAATTAATCCGTTTCTTCTTTCTTCCAGCCATGCTTCTCACCCTGTGCGGCTATTTTTCATCCAGCCTCGCGCTGTAGACAGCCTTGCAGATCGTAATCTCTCTGCTGTGAATCTGTTCAAACAAATGTCCAAGGTCATCCAGACCCGAGCGGTGCGTGATCAGATCCGCCGCCTGCAGTCTGCCTGTATCCAGCATATGTACCGTGTACTTCCACTCATTGATCGGAAATTCCTCATAATAAGAGTTCCATACTCCGGAAAGCACGAGCTCCTTCCGCAGAAGCAAGCTGTGGTTATTCAGCGCGATGGTCGTATCTTTGTGAGGATTTCCAAGCATGACGACCCGGCCGCCGACTCTCACGCATTCAATAGCTGTATTAATTCCGGAAGAGGTTCCTGTCCCCTCGATCACCACGTCCGCTCCTCTTCCTCCGGTCATCTCATGAATCCTTGCCACACAGTCTTCCTTCATGCTGTTGATGACTGTAAAGCCCCGTTCCCTGGCGAACTCTGCCTTTACCTCATCAATATCTGTCAGAATCACCTGTCCTGCCCCGAAGATCCGGGCCCATCTGGCTGTGAGGATTCCGATAGGACCCGCGCCTAAGATGACGATATTTTCTCCTGCATGGAGATCTCCCCGCCGGATGGCGTGCTGGGCCACACAGATGGGCTCCACCATGCAGAGCTCCTCCAGATCCACATCCGGATTTTCGGAAAAGACCAGGTGCCACCTGGACGGTACCAGGCAGTATTCCGCGAAGCCGCCGTTGCTTCTGGAGCCGAGATAATCATAGTTCTCACACTGGCAGTAGCTTCCGATCTTACACGGCGGACACTGCCGGCACGGGATCAACGGAAATACCGCGGCTCTTTTCCCTATCAGATCCCGGTTCTTTTCATCTCCTACTTCTACGACCGTCCCCGAAAACTCGTGACCGAGCGCCACCGGATACACACGGGTTCCCAGCTCAAACACGCGGGGAATATCTGAGCCGCAGATTCCACAAGCTCCTATTTTTACAAGGATTTCTTCCCCTCTGGGAACCGGCTTCTCGATCTCGTCCAGCCGGAAGTCGTTCACCGCATGAAGACGCATTGCTTTCATCTTTTTTGACCCTCTTTCTTATCTCTTAAATGTTTTTCAGTTCAAACCGCTTTTCTGACGGAATAATCTGGATAGCCACATCGATTCCCTTTTCCAGAAACTCCCGGATGCAGGCCCGCTCCTCTTCGTCAGCGGACACGTTTTTATAAATCACGGTTCTGCCCTGGCGCATCCCCATTCCGCCTATATTGACAGCTTTGATATCGATTCCGGCTTCCACCAGGCGTTTCAGGCTGACAGGCGATTTTGCAAGAATATAAGAAGGAACCTTTAGTCCTTCCTGAAGCCTTTTTACAGCATCCTCCTCGCTTAAGGCCACTACCTTGACTCCTTTCGGCGCCGCATTCTGCAGTACAAACAGCATAAATTCATCTTTCGCGACCCGGTCATCCACCACGATGATCTCCTGGGCCGGCAGCGTCTTCATCCAGGCTGTCATAACCTGTCCGTGAATCAGTCTGTCGTCGATTCTTACCAGCAGTAAATTTTCCATACTTAAAACCCCCTAATCCTTATTAATCGCTGAGATGCCGGATGCAGCCGCTTCCAGAGCTTCCTTTGCAATCTCCTCCATCGGTATATTCCGATCCAGCATCAGCCCTACGCTCATCACCATCGGCAGGTTCATTCCGGTGAGAACCCGGATCCTCTTTCCCCGGAACACCATGCCCGCACAGCGGTTGAAAGGCGTCCCGCCTTTCAAATCTGTCATAACCACGACGCCCTGGCCTTCATCCAGCGCATCGATAGCCTCCTCCAGAATCACGTCATAAGCTTCCCCGGTCATGCCAGGCTGAAGGGGCAGAGCCCTACACTGGGCGATAGGACCCGTAAACATCTCTGCTGTCTTCTTCAGGCCCTCACAGAATTCACCGTGGCTTGCAATTATCAGACCAACCATACGTTTCATTTCCCTTTCTGCCCCGGTTTTCTTCCAGAGCCTTTTCCTTTAAGCCTCTTCCAGCATTTTTTTGTACCCATAGTACAGGTCCTCAAACACATCGAGGCCTTTTATAATGCTTGAGGTACCCACTACAAAGGCGTTTGCTCCAGCCTGTTTCATCAGCTTTGCGTTTTCCGGCGTCGTGTTCCCATCTGTCAGGAGATCGGTTTCGGTCCTCCCATAATCGTCCAGAAGACGCCTGATGCGCACAATTTTTTCCAGAGCGTCAGGAACCATTTTCTGTCCTGCAAAGCCCGGATTGACCGTCATCAGCATGACATAGTCCACCAGATGAACGCATTCCTCCAGATACCCCAGAGGAGTTCCCGGATTCAGCACAAGCCCTGCGCGGCAGCCGCGCTCTTTGATTGACTGCAGCAGCTTATAGGGCTGGGCTGTCGTCTCCGGGTGAAAGCTGATTCGATCGCCCGGCTGTACGTCGTAATATGGAATGAACTCCTCCGGAGCCCAGGCCATGATATGCACGTCCACCGGGAGGCTCGAAAGCCTTTTGATATCTTTATATATAGTTGTACCCAACATTACATTCTTCACATATTTTCCATCCATCACATCAAAATGAACGCTGTCCAGGCCCACCTTCTCAAACAATTCCAGATAAGGCTTATACTCCTCGACCCTGCAGCACATGACAGACGGTGAAATCTTTATTTCCATAAGAAACCTCTTTCTCTTTGGAGGATATCCCGGAGACCTGTCTGTCTCCGGGACAACGCAATGTCTGTTTTCTTGTTTATGCAGTCTGCGCCAGAATGCCAAGCAGAGAGCATACGATACCAAATACAAAGATTACTGCAATGACTGCTGTCGGATTCATCTTCTTCTTTGAGATCATCCACCATACGGCCAGCGTAATCAGAAGCGGGATAATGCCCGGAAGCAGGGTGTCAAACATATCCTGCACAACTACGTCAACCTGTCCTACCGTAAAGGCCAGCGGGCAGCTTACCGTCACCCGCGAATAAGCCATATTTCCGACTACCGCCAGACCGATGATACTGAAAGCCTCCGTGATGCGGTTCAGGGTACCGCTCTGAAGCAGAGATACGATAGCGCTGCGGCCCTGCTTGTAGCCCAGCATAAAGCAGTTGTACCCGCAGAAAATCATAAGAAACTTGTACATCACCTCAAACAGGAAGGGCCCAAGGTAGTTTCCATCCAGAGCAAAGCTGCAGCAGATACCTGCCAGAATCGGATACGCCACAGACTGGGAAACTGTGTCGCCGATACCTGCCATGGGACCCATCAGTCCGGTTCTCAGCGCGTTGATATCTTCCGCTGTGATATCCGCTCCGTTTGCCTTCTGCTCCTCCATGGAGATTGTGATTCCGTGGATAACCGTACCGATCCAGGAGGGCTCTGTGTTGAAGAACACCATGTACTTTTTCAGAGCTTCTACCTGCTCCTCCTTGGTGTCATACAGCTTGCGCACAATCGTAATCATCTGGTTCGTATTTCCGAGGGCCTGGAGACGTTCATAGTTGTAACAGGTCTCGCTGGAGTATGTAAGCGCCCACGCCTTGACCAGATCTTTTTTGGTTAATTCCTTCTTCATCTTCTCTGCCATTACGCCTCACTCCTTTCTGAACCGAAAAGATAGATCACAACTGCAATGATTCCGGAGAAAATAAAGACGGACATGGTGTCAAGACCAAGATATACAGTTGCAAAATATCCCAGGAAGAAGAACGCAATCAACTTCTTCTTGCCAAGATAATTGAGCAGCATCGCGATACCTAAAGCAGGCATAATCGAGCCGACCAGATTCAGGGCGTCTACGAGCCACTGAGGGATCATCTGAAGGGCGCTGGTCGCCCAATTGCTTCCCAACATCACCAGCAGGAACGCGGGAACGCCGTAGAGAATCAGCGACAGGATTCCGGAGGGGACATAGTTCATCAGGCGGACGCCTCTCAAATTGCCTTCCTCCAGGTATTTGTCTGCTCTGTGTACCCAGAACGCATTCAGTGTCATGTACGCCTGATTGATCAAAATTCCAATCAGGGACAGGACGGCAGCAAACGTCGGCGCAAGCGTCGGCTCTGCCCCGGACAGCACGGTCAGGGCTGTTCCGAAGATACCGGCTACCATCAGGTTGCCCGGCATGGAGCCTCCCGCTGTGATCCAGCCCAGATATGTCAGCTGAATATAAGCAGCGGCCTGCATGCCCACCAGCGGCTCTCCGAGAACTACGCCGGCCAGAAAGCCTGACCAGATGGGATACAGCCATGTTCTGGTAATCAGATGGCTGAACCACCACTGGCTTCCGGTTGCCAGAAGCGCCAAAAGAATTGCTTGTAGTAACATAACATAACACCTTCCTTTTCTTTGATTTTTTAATTATTTTAAAAAATAATTATTTCAATCTTTCAGTGCGCGGATGAAATCACCCAATACCCGCATTGCCTCCAACTCATCCCTCCCTTCTGCCACAAGGCGGATAGCGGTCCCGCACCAGAGCTCACTCCCCATAAGGGTAAATACATCCTTCGCGTCAATGACAGCTCCTTCTTTCACAATAGAAATCCTGCTCTCAAAACGCTTCGCCAGATTTGAAAAATCTACTGCCGGCTTTGCATGAAGCCCCAGGGGATTTGAAATCACAAACTCTTCTGTCAGCATAAGCTAAACATCTCCCGAAATAACTCCTATCGTCTGATACAGCGCTTCCTCATCCTGGCATTCCAGAAGGGCTTGTATCTTATCTACGTTATTGCATAATTTCACGACTTCCTTCAGCACGCTCAAATGCTCCTTTTGGTCAATGGAAGCAAAGACTATAAGCAGAAAAACCTTCTTCTGTTCCCGGAACATGATTCCTTTCCGTATTGTCATCAGCGCTACGCCGGAACGGTACACATTGTTTTCCGCCTTCGCGTGGGCCAGATATACCCCGTTTCCAAACCAGGTGTACATCCCGAACATTTCCACATTCATAATCATGGCGTCTATATAGCTTCTGTCTATATATCTGCCGGACAGCAGCGGAAACGCAGCCTGAAAGATCGCGTCGCGCCAGTCCATGTTTTCTTCCAGGCTGGACACAATCTGAAGATTCTCTCTGCGCAGCAGCTGAAACAGATTGGATGTTTTGGGAAACAGATACCGCTCCACTATGTTCTGTACCTTCTCATGATTCTCCTTTGGTATATAAGGCAGTATTTCTTCCAGGAGCTCCGCTCCCAGGCTGCCCATGGAATGCTGCCGGTAACGCATATATTCCTGCAGAACTGCTCTTCTGTCGGAAGCGCCCATATACTCCGACACCAGCGCGTAGCTGTCCGGGCAATCCAGCAGGACAGTGGAGACAATGATATCGTAACTGTCCCGGTTTACTGCCGGATACTCCCGCTTTGTGCACACTGCCGCTGCCACAAACATCGGCATAGAATCCTCCAGCTGGTACTTCAGGCTTTCTCTCTCTTCCTCCTTCATCTCTGATACAACGAGGAGTACCCGGACCCTGCTGGCCCTCGATGTAGTCTGCTGCATGTGCTGGCTGAAATATACCGTCAGATATGCCGCCTCCGTATCGTTGATGGGGTGATGAATCTCCTTGGAAAATTCGTCCGCCGCTTTGCGGACCACCACGAACAGTTCTTCCGCCTGCTTTTTTATCTCTTCCCCGATGCCTTCCTCCTCTGTAATGCTGTAAGCATACCGGTAGATGGAATGCTGCAGGTGCAGCGCCAGATTATGCTTCAGCCGCTCGCGTTCTTCGATATTGATGCCGGCGAGCGTTTCGAAGCGGACAATCAGCTTTTCTGCCAGTTTTTCGAAAAATTCCAGGTTTCCTTCCTGTATCGCACTTCCCATATCCAGCCGGGCTCCGAGAAGCTGAATTCCTATATATATCTTCTCTCCTTCCGTCCGCTCGGGATACTGGGCGCAGATTTCCTCATATACTCTGGTTTTCCGTATATATTCTGTGTCCAGGACAAACAGGGATTCATCTGTGTGCCTGACCTCATCCCAGGTAAGCACATTCTCACTAAAGCTTAAAAGAACCGCCAGCTTCTCCAGAATTCCACCCCGATAGTGGACCTCCAGGGCATTTTCTATGCTGTGCAGCTTACAAAGATGCCCTCTGACAGTATCCCAGCTCAGATAATCCAGAATTCCTTCTTCCACCAGCGGCCACAAGATAGACAGATAATATAAAAAGATGGAGCGTTTATTCATCTCTGCTCCAAGAATCTGATATCCCGCTGCCTGGTTGTATTCCAGAATGATATCGAAATCTTTCAGTTTCTTCTGAACCAGCTTCATATCCAGAAAAATGGTATTTCTGCTCACCTGAAACCGCTCGCTTAAGCTGTCAAAATTCTGTATCCGGCTGCTTAATATGCCCTCCGCGATAATGACTGCGCATCGTTCTTCCTGCGTAAAAATATAATTGTACGAATTTTCTTTTGCTCCGTTAAACTCCCTCCACCAGGTTTTATGGGCCTCCAGGAGACAGACTCCCTTTTTCTTTTTCGTCTCCACAGGAGGCAGCCCCACTGTGTCAAAAATCATATTGATTTTGTAGATATCATACTGAGTCTGTCTTCTGGTCTGTTCCAGCAGATCAGCAAGCTGTCCGATTGATATATAGTCCTGACGTTCACTTAAGATCTGCAGGATCTTAATACATCTTCTGTCTACAAAGAACCGCAACATCCCACTTCCTTTATCTGCTGTCATAATCACCTCTTACCCGTTTATGATAGCATTGGTCATATATTCAATCCATAAAGGTTTTTGTGCATATTGCTCAGTAAATAAAATACAAAGATAATATTTTACAGTCATTTTCCCGGGATTTATACTGATTACGACAACAGGAAACCCCACAAATCATAAAAGGAGCATCACGCCTATGAACGAGAAAACTAACCTGATGAAAGGCAGCATGATGAGAAGTATTTTGATCACTGGAACAGGAGAAGCCGAGGTTCGATCCGTATCCAAACCCGTATGCGCGGACGGTATGATTCTCGTGAGAATCGAAGCCTGCGGAATCTGCACCTATGAACAGAGGATTTTCCAGGGAATTCACAAGACAGATTACCCTGTCGTTTCCGGCCATGAGACTGCGGGGTATATCGAAGCGATAGGAAAGGACGTCCACTCTGAGGAATTGAAGGTTGGAGACCGTGTCATCGTCGGAGTCACACTTCCCTGCCGTACCTGTTACCCATGCAGAACCGGAAACCAGCAGAGCTGCAGACATTTCTCTGCCTTGAAACAGCTCCCGGGACAGCCCTGTATCGGCTCCGGCGGCTTCAGCGAATATATGATGGTACTCCCTCAGAGCGTTTTTAAATACTATCATGTGTCTCCTGTGGAAGCCTGCCTGGCCGAGCCTCTCTCCTGCGTCATCCACAGTGTGGAAACCGCCGATCCCCAGTTTGGCCAGACCGCCGTCGTCATCGGCGCCGGCTTTATGGGACTTCTTCATACGCTGCTGTGCGTCCGGCGGGGCGCCTGCGTCATTGCCATGGATTTCAACGAAGAGCGCCTGGAGCTTGCAAAAAAGCTGGGCGCTTGCTATACCCTGAACCCAGGCAAGGCGGACGCCGCTGCTGAAATCCGCAGGATTACGCACGGGGAAGGAGCCGATCTGGTATTTGATACCACACCCGCCGCCAAGACAGTGGAAACTGCCTTTGACTACATTGGAAAACTGGGAAAAATCATGATCTACAGCGGTATTTACCCAAACCAGCCCATTCAGATCAATCCGCACCGGATCCATTCTGATTCCATCCAGCTTCTAGGGAGCGCCAATTCCAATGACCGGGATTTCGTCCGGGCCGCAGCCATGATCTCTTACGGACTCGTGGATATGAAGCCGTTCATTTCCGGCATTTATCCGGCTGAACAGGCAAAGGAAGCCCTGATCTCTTCTTGTACAGGGAAGACCTTCCGCAATATCATTACTTTTTAACCGGAATTTCAGGTGGGAATCTTAGGCGGCCTGCCGCTGGACGATACCTTTCCATAACAGAAAACAGAGGAGAATTATGAAATGCTTGCGAATATGAGAAATCTTTTAAAAGAGGCTGATTCCAGAGGAACTGCTATCGGCTGTTTCAACGCCACCGGGCTCGAAAACATTCTGGCTGTCATCGCCGCAGCCGAAAAGCTGCATACCCCCGTCATGATCCAGTTTGCCCAGGCGCATGAGGAAGAACATCTTATGACCTTGGACGTCATAGGCCCTGTCATGATGGACGCCGCGCGACGGGCGTCCGTGCCCGTCGGCGTGCACCTCGACCATGCCGTAGAACTGGATTATATCAGAAAAGCCCTGGAACTGGGTTTCACTTCTGTGATGTTCGACGGCTCCGACCTTCCCTATGATGAAAATATTCTTCTCACCCGGAGGGCCGTGGAGCTGGCAAGAAAATACGGAGCTTCCGTGGAAGCCGAGATCGGAGTGATGGCCGGAATCACGCTGAACAATCAGAAAATCGCAGAAGACCGTTCCCTGGAAGAAAAGATGTACACAGATCCAAAAGCCGCCAGACAGTTCGCAGAAAGCACCGGTATCGACTGTCTGGCCTGCACCTTCGGCACGGTCCACGGTTTCTACAAATCTGCGCCCCGGCTGAATTTCGAGCTGGTGGAGGAGCTGTACCGCACCCTTCCTGTTCCCATTGTGATGCATGGGGGCTCTGGTATCAGCCGGGAAGACTACCGCAGGGTAATCCGGGCCGGTGTCCGGAAAATCAATTATTACACCTATATGGCAAAAGCGGGCGGGGAAGCCGCAGAGAAAGCCGCAGCAGCAGCGGAAACGCCCCTGTTTCATGATCTGGCGTGCGCCGCTGTCGAGGCAATGACGAAAAACGCGGAAGAAGCCCTTCAGATTTTTTCAGCTCGGGAGGAATAGGAAATGAAAGCTCTTGTACTGCATGGAAAACATCAGATTCAGATTGAACATGATTTCCCAGAGCCGCCGCTGGGGCCGGACTGCGTCAAAATCGCCGTCTCCTACTGCGGCCTCTGTGGAACAGATATTCATAAATATGAGGGAAAGGGCGGTTCACGCCCCGTCGTATACCCTGTGCCGCTGGGACACGAGGCTTCCGGAATCGTTGTAGAGACCGGAAAACAGGTACGGGATCTGAAAGCCGGCGACCGCGTCGCCGTAGATCCGAATTGGTACTGTAAATCCTGCTGGTTCTGTCAGAATGGCCTCACCCATTTCTGCGAGAATTCCAGAGGTGTTGTAAAGGGCTTTGCAGAATATATCTGCCCTCCCCGGGAAAATGTCTATAAGCTGCCGGACTCCCTGTCTCTTCGGGACGCTGCTCTGGCAGAGCCGCTGTCCTGCTGTCTCCATGGCATGGATTTGCTCGATCTGAAAACAGGCCAGACTGTCGTCATCATCGGTCTTGGCTCCATCGGCTCGATCTTCCTGCAGCTCTGCCGCCGCGCTGGAGCCGCCCGCTGCATCGTCGTCGAACCGCAGGAGCAGAAACGCGATCTGGCTATGAGGCTTGGAGCCTCCCTGTTTCTCAATCCTGAAAAGGTCCATGTGGCAGAAGAGATCCGCAGGGCCGGTATTCCCAACGTAGACCGTGTCATCGAATGTGTGGGCCTGAAATCTACCATGGCTTCCGCCCTGGAAATCGCTGGAAAAGGTGCTGCTGTCCTGCTTTTCGGACTCGGAGAGGCCGGCGATCCGATGCCCTTCGACCAATATGCGGCCTTTCAGAAGGAGCTTACAGTCAAAACTTCTTTCATCAATCCTTCTTCCATGGGTAGAGCCCTGGCTCTCCTGGAAACAGGAGTCATAGAAGTGGAGCCGCTGATAAGCGGCGTATTGAATATGGAGGAAATGGCTGAAGAGTTGAAAAACAGAACTTTGTTCAGAAAAGGAAAAGTACTACTGAAAGTATTCGGAGAAGGCGCCTAGCGCCTTCTCTGTCTATAGGCCTCATATGCCAGGAGCGAAGCCGCCACGCCCGCGTTCAGAGATTCCACCTTCCCTTCCATCGGAATCCGGATCAGCGTATCTGCCTTTGAGGAAAGCTCCTCCGTCAGGCCGGCTCCCTCATTTCCGATAAAAAAGGCGGTCCCCCCTCTGTAATCCTCCTGATCGTAGAAATGCTTTCCCCTCAGGTGGGCCGCAAAGGTGCGGATTCCTCTGTCCCGCAAAAGCTCCGCGATCTCTCCCAGATCCTCTGTGTACAGCGCAGGGACCCGGTAGACGGAACCCATCGTGGAGCGGATTGTCTTTGGATTATAGAGATCCACAGACCCTTTGCTCAAAATGACGCCTGTGACGCCGGCGCCCTCGGCGGTCCGAAGAATCGTTCCCAGGTTTCCAGGATCCTGAAGATTCTCCAGCAGAAGCAGCAGCGGATTTTCTTCCTGCAAAAGCTCCTCCAGCTCATATTCCCGGCGCCTCACGATGCAGAGTACGCCCTGGGGCGTCTGCGTATCGCTGGCTGCCCGGAAAACCGTATCCTGCATCACCTCCCAGGAGAGTCCCTCCAGATCCAGTTCCTGCCGGTGAGCTGCAAGGAAGCCTTCTGAGAAATAGACCTTCTCTATCCGCTCCTTCGGCGCCTCCTGGAACATCTTCAGGCCTTCGGCCACAAAGACTCCCTTCTCATCCCGGAGCCTTCTTTTTTTATTCAGCTGTATCAGCTGCTTTACCTGCTGATTGGCCGTGCTGGTAATCATAGTTCCCCCTAACAGTGCTTCGACAGATCCTTTGCCACCTGATACTGGTAAGGATCGATGCCCTTCACCATATTCAATGCCTCGTTGATATCGAAATCCTGGAACCGGCCATGCTGGTATCCCACCACGCGGTTCGTCTTGCCGTCACAGAGCAGATCTGCCGCCATAGCCCCCATCATAGACGCATACACACGGTCCTTGCAGGTCGGGCTTCCGCCGCGCTGCATATGGCCCAGAATCGTAGCGCGCGTCTCAATGCCTGTGGCTGCCTCGATCCGGCGCGCCATGCTGGCAGAATGGCCTACACCCTCGGCATTTACAATGATATGGTGCTTCTTTCCCCGCTTACGGTTCTCAATGATGTTATTGATAATCTTCTGCTCATCATAATCATAGTTCTCCGGCAGAAGGATGTCCTCTGCTCCGTTGGCAATGCCGCACCAGAGCGCGATGTAGCCCGCATTGCGGCCCATTACCTCAATGATGCTGCAGCGCTCGTGGGAGGTAGAGGTGTCGCGCACCTTGTCGATGGCCTCCATCGCCGTATTGACTGCCGTATCAAAGCCGATCGTGTACTCTGTACAGGATATATCCAGATCGATCGTTCCGGGAACGCCGATCGTATTGATCCCCAGGTTTGCCAGCTTCTGGGCTCCCCGGAAGGAACCGTCTCCTCCGATGACTACAATCCCGTCGATGCCATGCTTCCGGCAGATCTCTGCTCCTCTCTGCTGTCCTTCCTCTGTCATAAATTCCTTGCAGCGGGCTGTGAAAAGAATCGTTCCGCCCCGCTCAATGGTATTGGACACGTCATTTGCAGACAAATCTATGATTTCTTCGTTCAAAAGTCCGGAATATCCCTTTAAGATACCCTTTACCTGCTTTCCATTCACCAGGGCCTTGCGCACTACGGCGCGAATCGCCGCGTTCATGCCCGGCGCGTCGCCGCCGCTTGTCAATACTCCGATGGTTTTTATTTCTTTCGTCGCCATATTTATCCTCCTCACATCATCTGTCCTGAACGCCTGCGCCTGCTGCACACGAGGCTCTCCCGTCCGTGCAAAGGCCTTTCTGTGTGATTTTACTGCATCCGTCTTATATTTTCAATACGTTTCTCTACAACTTTTACATTCCCTTCACCAAAGCTTTTCTCAAGCTTCACAATCAGGTCCCGGTCCGCATCCACCGTCTGCCCCGCCGGAAGCCGTTTTACGGACTTTTCCGCTGCGGCGTAGAGGACTACTCTGTCCTGCCCGTCGCTGTCTGCCAGCATGGCCAAAAGCTCCGGCTCCCGTTTCAGGCACTCCTCCTGGTCCGGGAACTGAATCCACAGCTCCCGTTTTCCCGCCTCAAAGGGAACGATCCGGTCACAGATCAGCTTTGCCGCCCGATCGTCTCCGGCATCTACATGGCCGCTCACAAAGATTTTGGCCTCCTCAGACAGCGCCGCCATGTTCTTCTCATAGACGTTGGGAAAGACTACCACTTCCACAGAGCCCAGCAGATCCTCCAGCTGCAGAAATGCCATAACGCGGTTGTTCTTGGTATATTTGACCGTCTTTCCGGTAATCATGCCGCCAAGCACCACCTGCTGCCCGTCCCGCACCTTGGTCCGGTTCGTCTCCTCGTCAAGCTGAAAATCTGTCGTCACCGCCGTAATGTTTTTTCTCCAGCGCTCCTCGTATTCCTCCAGCGGATGCCCGCTGATATAGATTCCCAGCACCTCTTTTTCAAATGACAGAAGAAGCTCCTTCGGGTACTCTCCCACATCCGGAAGCTTCGACTGGAAGCTGGCCTTCTGATCCTCGTCCACCAGATCAAACAGGCTCATCTGCCCTGTCATCATGGTTTTCTGGCTCTGGGCTACGCTGTCCATGATTCCTGCGTACGCAAGAATATACTGCTGCCTCGTTCCTCCCAGGCTGTCCAGCGCTCCCGCCTTGATCAGGTTCTCGACCACACGCTTGTTGACCTCTTTTCCGGTCATCCGTTCCAGAAAATCTGACAGACTCTTGAAAGGCCCGCCGAGCTTCCGTTCCTCCGAAATCGCATCCACCACAGGGCGCCCGATGCTCTTGATGGCAGACAGGGCGTAGCGGATGGAACCGTTTGACACGGAGAACCGCGCCTCGCCCTCGTTGATATCCGGCGGAAGAATGCCGATGCCCATCTGCCGGCAGGTCAGGATATACTCAGACACCTTGCCCGGATTATCGATAACCGAGGTCATCAGGGCCGCCATAAATTCCACAGGGTAATAATATTTCAGCCAGGCTGTCTGGTAGGCCACCACAGCATAGGCAGCGGCGTGGGACTTATTGAAGGCATACTTGGCGAAATCAATCATCTCGTCATAGATCTTCTGTGCGGTAGCCTCCGGAATCCCATTGGCGATGCAGCCGGGCACGCCCTCTTCCCTGTTTCCATAGACGAAATTCTGGCGCTCCTTCTCCATGACCGCCGCTTTCTTCTTTGACATGGCGCGCCGCACCAGATCGCTCCGCCCCAGCGTATAGCCGGCCAGCCTCTGCACGATCTGCATCACCTGCTCCTGATAGACGATACAGCCGTAGGTGGGTTCCAGAATCTCCTCCAGCTGCGGACAGTCATAGGAAATCGTCTCGGGATGATCCTTGCCCCGGATATACTGGGGAATAAAGTCCATGGGGCCGGGACGGTACAGGGAAATGCCGGCGATGACGTCCTCCAGGCTCCTTGGCTGCAGCTCCTTCATGAAATTCTTCATACCGCTGCTTTCCAGCTGGAACACGCCGTCTGTCCTTCCCGTGCCGATGGAAGCGTAGACGTCCGCGTCATCGTAATCGATCTTGTCCATATCGATCGTCTTTCCCGTACGCTCTGAGGCCATCCGGGCCGCGTCCTGTATCACGGTCAGGGTCCGAAGCCCCAGGAAATCCATTTTCAGCAGTCCCAGCTCCTCCAGCGTCGTCATCGTAAACTGTGTCGTGATCGTGCCGTCAGAAGCTCTGGAGAGAGGCACGTATTCGTCCACCTCCTTCTGGCTGATTACGACGCCTGCCGCATGCATGGAGGTATGCCTCGGAAGTCCTTCCAGACGCATGGACATGTCAATGAGCTCATGAACCTGCGTATCCTCCTCGTAGCTTTTGCGGAGCTCCGGATTCATCTTCAGGGCCTTCTCAAGGGTGATATTCAGCTCCTGGGGCACCATTTTTGCAATAGAATCCACAAAATTGTAGGGAAGATCCATGACCCGTCCCACATCCCTTAAGACACCCCGGGCTGCCATCGTACCGAAGGTCACAATCTGCACGACCCGGTCCTTGCCGTATTTGCGCACCACGTAGTCGATGACCTCCTGGCGCCGCTCAAAGCAGAAATCGATATCGATATCGGGCATGGACACGCGCTCCGGATTCAGGAAACGCTCAAACAGCAGCTGATACCGGATGGGATCGATATTTGTGATCCCCATCGTGTAGGCCACAATGCTGCCGGCCGCGGAACCGCGGCCGGGTCCCACGGCGATGCCGTGATCCCTGGCGTATTTGATGAAGTCCCACACAATCAGGAAATAATCCACATAGCCCATGCTTTTGATGACGCCGAGCTCATATTCCAGCCTTCCCTTCAGGCTGCCGTCATCCTCCGGATAGCGCTCCTTCAATCCCTCAAAGCAGATCTTATTCAGGTATTCCCAGGAAGTATAGCCATCCGGCACGTCATATTTTGGCAGTTTCGTCACACCGAATTCGATCTCTACATTGCAGCGCTCCGCGATCTTCTCCGTATTTTCAATGGCTTCCGGCGCATAGGGAAAAAGCTCCGCCATCTCCTCGGGAGACTTTACATAGTACTGGCCGCCTTCATAACGCATCCTGTCCTCGTCCGCCAGCTTCTTGCCAGTCTGGATGCAGAGCAGAATGTCATGGGGCTTCACATCCTGGGCGTAGGTATAGTGAATATCGTTGGTCGCCACAAGAGGGATATCAAGCTCCTGGCTCATGCGCATCAGCGCCTGATTCACGATCTTCTGATCGGGGAGGCCGTGATCCTGCAGCTCCAGAAAATAATTGCCCTTTCCGAAGGTATTTTCATATTTCAGCGCAGACTTTTTCGCCTCCTCATAGAGGCCCTTTACAATATAGCGCTGTACCTCGCCTGCCAGGCAGGCGCTTAAGGCTATGATTCCCTCATGGAACTGATTTAAAACCTCCATGTCGACTCTGGGGCGGTAATAGAAGCCCTCCACGTAGCCTCTGGAGACAATCTTCATCAGGTTTGCATAGCCCTGGTTATTCTCAGCCAGAAGCACCAGATGATAATACCGGTCCTCGCCGCCCGTCAGCTCCTTGTCAAAGCGGGAATTGGGCGCCACATAGACCTCGCAGCCAAGGATGGGCCTGACTCCCTGCGCCTTTGCCTCTTTGTAAAAATCTATCACGCCGAACATGGCCCCATGGTCTGTAATGGCCGCAGCCGTCATGCCCAGCTCCTTTACCCGCGCTACGTACTCCTTGATTTTATTGGAGCCGTCCAGCAGGCTGTATTCCGTATGTGTATGCAGATGTGTAAATGGCATTCTTATCTGTCTCCTTTATCCGGCCAGTATGCGGCACAGCGCTCCTCTTTTCCGAGAACACGGCTGCACTTCGTATTTTCTTGTGCCCGAAGCCTGACGCCGCGCTCCCAGAGCCTTCTGCGCTTCCAGTCCTTCTGTTCCTTCAGCTCCTCTGCATTCCACAGATGATATCCAGTATCCGGTGGGCCGTCTCTTCCTTTGTCAGAAGCTCCAGATCGATCTCCTTCTCCTTTGTGAGCACGGTTACCCGGTTCGTATCCGTCCCGAAGCCTGCGCCCTCTGCCCGCAGGCTGTTGGCACAGATCAGGTCGCAATGCTTACTCTCCAGCTTCTTCCGTGCATTCGCCAAAAGCTCCTCCGTCTCCATCGCAAAGCCGCAGAGAATCTGCCCTTCCCGCTTGTGCTCCCCAAGATACTTAAGAATATCCTTCGTCCTTTTCAGGGTCAGTGTCAGCTCTCCGTCTGCCTTTTTAATCTTATTCTCCGCCGTCTCCACCGGCGTATAATCCGCTACAGCCGCGGCCTTGATAATAATATCCGCTTCTTCCGCCCGAGCTGCCACTGCCTGGAACATGTCTTCCGCTGACTGCGTCTGCACCACGTCTGCGAACAGCGGCGGCTCCACATCCGTGTGAGCCGCAACGACTGTGACAGCCGCGCCGCGCAGGCTCGCGGCGCGGGCCAGGGCGAAGCCCATCCTGCCCGAGGAGTGGTTCGTGATGAAACGCACCGGATCGATGGCTTCCTGAGTGGCTCCCGCCGTCACCAGCACCCTCTTCCCTTCCAGATCCTTCGGGAAAGCAATCTCCTTCAGCACATATTCCAGCAGCACGCCCTCCTCCGGCATCCGCCCGTCCCCGCTGTCTCCATTGGCCAGCATGCCGCGCTCCGGCGGGATAATCTCATAGCCGAAACGCGCAAGCTTCTGAAGGTTGTCCTGCACGATCGGATTGTGGTACATATTATGGTTCATAGCCGGGGAAATGATTTTTCTGCAGGGGCAGGCCATGACAGTTGTCGTCAGCATATCATCCGCAATGCCGTTCGCAATTTTTCCGATGACATTGGCGGAAGCCGGCGCCACGAGCACCACGTCTGCCCGCTTCGCCAGGGCCACATGCTCCACATTATACTGAAAATTCCGGTCAAAGGTATCTACCAGGCATTTATTTGCCGTCAGCTCCTCGAAGGTCAGGGGCGTGATGAATTCTGCCGCGTTTTTCGTCATCAGCACCTGTACGTCTGCCCCCAGCTTCTTCAGCATCCGGGCCAGGTTTACGATTTTATATGCAGCGATGCTTCCCGAGACGGCAAGCACCACAGTCTTTCCCTTTAACTGCATGATTGATTTCCTTTCTTTTATCACTGCATAGATATGTCTTAGTATAACACAAAAAGACAAAAGTTTTTATATCTTTTTTTCCGCTTCTATGGTATAACTGGAATGTATTGTATCTTCATGTGAAGAATAATAACAAGGAGGAAAACCAAATGAAAAACTCTTTCAACACCCGGCAGCTAACCATTCTCGGGCTGCTGACCGGCATTCTGCTTCTCATGGCTTACACGCCTCTGGGATATCTGAACATCGGCCCGCTGGCCATCTCGTTTAATGTCATCCCTGTCGCGCTGGCAGCCGTCACCCTGGGACCTGCAGGCGGAGCCGCCGCGGGAGCCGTATTCGGGCTGACAAGCTTTCTTCAGTGCATCGGCGTCGGCGGTTTGAGCGCCATGGGAGCCATTCTTTTCGACATCAATCCCGTTCTGGCTTTTATCCAGCGGTTCGTTCCCCGGGTTCTGGACGGCTTTCTGCTGGGCTATATTTTCCGTTTCGTACAGAAAACGAAGGGCGCCCGCCTGGGCTGCTTTGTCACAGGCTTCTTTTCCGCCTTTCTGAACACGCTCTTTTTCATGACAGCCCTGATAGCGCTTTACGGAAACACGGACTATGTGCAAGGGCTTATCGGCGGCCGGAATATTCTTCTGTTCGTCTGCTCCTTCGTGGGCATCAACGCCGTCTGCGAGATGGTCGCTTCCACGATTCTCACAGGAGCCGTCGGATATGCGCTGTACCGCTCCCGCCTGTTTGCCTCGCAGAAGTAACTCGCTTATGAAAAGCGCGCCGGCTTAAACGCGGGTGGGCAAAAGGCCTGGTTTCCCGGTCATCCGCCCACCCAGCGAGCGTCAAATTTTGCCCCCGGAGGAATGGCACATGATTCTCACGATAGATATCGGAAACACAAATATTGTCATAGGCTGCTTTGAACAGGAGGGCCCGGGAAAAGCCCGGCTTCTCTTTCACGAGCGCTTTTCCACAGAGCAGGAGGCGACCAGCCTGGAGTATGCCACTATTTTCAAGGAAACCCTGGAGCTTCACGAAATCCTGCCCTCTCAGATCCAGGGCGGGATTCTCTCTTCCGTCGTGCCCTCTGTGACCGGAACCGTAAAGGAAGCTGCGGAAAAATATACCGGAGCCCGCATCCTTGTCGTAAGCCCCGGCATCAAAACAGGCCTGAAGATGAACGTGGACGATCCGGCTGCCCAGGGCAGCGATCTGATTGTCGGCGCCGTGGCAGGCGTACACTGCCATCCCGTCCCTCAGATTATCATCGATATGGGAACGGCTACGACTGTCTCTGTGATTGACCGGACAAAAACGTACATTGGAAAAATGATTCTTCCCGGGCTTGCCATCTCTCTGTCTGCGCTGTCCAGCCGGACAGCGCAGCTGCCCCGGATCTCTCTAGATCCGCCGAAAAAGCTGATTGGCAGCAATACAGTCGATTCCATGAAAAGCGGGATTCTCTACGGAAGCGCCGGAGCGCTGGACGGTCTGATTGACCGGATCAACGAAGAGCTGGGAGAAGCATGCACGGTCGTCGCCACAGGAGGCCTTGCAGGAGTCGTCGCCCCTCTGTGCCGGCACGAGATGATTCTCGAGGATGATTTGCTGCTGAAGGGCCTGCTCATTCTTTACGAAAAAAACCATTGATCGAAAAATGAGGTAACTGTCCCCTCCGGGAACCATTACCTCATTTTACTTAACCATTAATCATAAATGAAACTAATTTGTCGATGTCTTCCTTCTCGTAAGCGATAATCTCAAGCTCCGGAATCTCACCGTTGGAAAAGATGTTCGCCATGGAAACGTACTGAGAAAGCTTTGACTTCAGATTCAGTCTGTCTCCCTCTCCTGTAACCAGCTCTACCTTCCCTTTGCAGCTGTCAACTACCTTGAAAAACTTATCGATGTCAGTAATATTCTGAACCTTCATCTTATTCACCCCTTTCTTCTCCATCATTATAACCGCTAAGCGCGCCTTTGGAAAGAGATTTTTTTTATTTTTTCAAAATTTGGTACTTTTTTATGATTTGCGGCGGATGCTCTTCTCTGTTATTTCTATTTTGCCCTCCTTCAGAAGCCTTCCCACGGCCCGTTTGAACGCATTTTTACTGAGCTTCAGCTCCCGCTCAATGATCTCTGGTGAAGCTTTATCAGTGAAGGGCAGCACGCCGTCAAACTCATCAATGACCTTCATCACAGCTTCCGCGTCCTGATCCAGCTGAAGATACGCCTTTTCCCTCATGCTCAGGTCCAGCTTTCCATCCTCATGCACCGCTGTCACACGGGCCTCGATCACATCTCCTATCTGAGCGCCTCCATGAAAATCCTTTCGGGGAATCAGGCCGGAATAGCGGTTATCTACCGCCACAAATGCGCCAAACTCCCGACTAATCTCATAGACCGTTCCCCTCACCCGGTCGTCCTTCCTGTAGGGCGATCTAGTCTCCAGGTATTCATAGACATTCATCGTGGCGCAGAGCCTGCCGCTCTTGTCAATGTACAGGGCAGTCAGAACCTCTTCCCCTTCCTTGACACGCCGGGTCTGCTGCCGGAATGGAAGCAGAAGATCCTTTTCCAGCCCCCAGTCCAGAAACGCGCCGATCTTTCCTGCCTGAACCACCTTAAGCACCGCCAGTCCGCCCAGCTCCAGCTTCGGCTCACGGGTCGTGGAAATCAGCCGGTCCTGGGAATCACGGTATACAAAGACCTTCAGCCGGCCGCCGAGTCCGGTCCCTTCCGGAACCTGCTTTTTCGGCAGCAGCACCTTCTCTGAAGCCCCCGGCTCCTCTGCCAGATAGACGCCAAAATCCGCTTTCTTTATGACTGTCAGTTCCTGCGTTTTCCCAAGCTCAATCATTTCTATATTCCTCTCTGCTGTTTTCTCTACGTTTCTTCTCTCTCCGGCTCTGCCGGTGCATCCATTTTCCAGCCCTCGCCTTCCCTTATGAAAGCTCTACCACTGCATAGGGCTTTCCAAGCTCATCGCACAGGCCAATCGTATATCTCCCGTCTTCAAAAGCGGTTACCGGATAAATCATATCCCCCAGAAGCGCTGATTTCTTATATTCCGCACGCATCTGGCGGATACGGAAATCCTCCGGCACATATTCCCGGGCCATCTGAATGTACTGCCCGTTGTTCACATGATGATTCGTATCCAGATGATGCTTCTGCACGGCAAAGGGATCTCCCGTCTCTCCCCCCTTCGGCATCGGAAGCTTTCTGGATGCATAATTCATATCCAGCCTTTCTTCCAGCTCATAGGCATTCTCAATCTCCTCCGGCACCCGCGCAGGCCGTCCTGTCTGCGTATCCAGAAAGGTCCACAGGCTGTTGGCCCAGGCCAGCATCCTTCCGTCCCCGTCTGTCATCGTAAAATTACGCCAGCCTAAGAATCCCTGAAACTGATACGGCCAGGTGGAGATGCGTATCCTTTCGCAGAGAGACGGATACCGGTCAATCACAATCTGCCAGGAGGACAGAACCCACACCCTCTGCAGGGCTTCCAGCTTTCCCACGCCCACCTGAAGCTCCTCTGAATGAAAGGTGCTGCAGTCCTGAAAATAGTTAATCATTCCGTTCAGCGTCAGCTTCTTATCCTCGCCCACCTCGCTGTAGCGGACACAGCTGTCAAACGAATACATACGCTTCCTCCCTGTCCAAAGCTCATACAGACCGCAACTGCATGGCCTGCAAAATATCACAGTTAAAAATAACCCGGTGATCTCTCACCGGGTCCCAGAAGCAGGGCTACAAGGATTCGAACCTTGAAATGACGGAGTCAGAGTCCGTTGCCTTACCATTTGGCGATAGCCCTTTGTTTTCAGCGAATGTTATTGTAGCACAGGTTTTTCTCAAATGCAAGTACTTTTTTTAATTTTTTTATTTTTTTCTTTCAACCTCTGTTTTAGCTTGTTCCAGTATTTTCTTCCCGTATTGTAGTCAGGGCTGTCTTCACCTCGCTTCCAGCATCTCACAATATTCTGCCAGTCTGTCATTGATGGCAGAAAACACTCTGTAAAAGGCTGCCTCCTGTTCTGTTGTGAGATCGCCTCTTATTTTTGTTACAATATCCTCTATGAGCTCATCTACTCCTTTGGCAATCTCTCTGCCTTTGTCTGTAAGCATGACCTTGGTGCGCCACCGGCGTTTCGCCTCTGTCTCCTCGTAGGCGACGTATCCTTTTTCCGCAAGATTGTCCACTGTCCTGGAAATAGCAGCCTTATCCTCACAGCACCTGGCAGAAAGCTCCGTCACAGTGAGCCCTTCTTCACTCTTTCCCAGAGCTACCATGCACATCACATGGATTCCCTTGATCCCAAAGGTAGCGCTTTCATGCTTTTTGATCTGCTGAACATATTTGTAAGCACGTGTGACTGCCATCGTAAAAAGCTCAAACCTGTCTCTCATACTGCAAATGCACCTTCCTGTTTTCACAAAGCGGTCCTTTCCATTCTGTCCGGAGCCGCAGAACCCTTCATAGCGTCGGTATGCAAGGGGCAATACACCTCAGCCCTGTAAAAAACTGCTCCCGATCCGCACAGACAGCGGCAGGAAGCAGTTTTATTATAACATCCTTTTCCCGTCTCTTCAACCTGCTGCTCTGGCGCTGTCTTCGCGAAGCTTCGCTTTCCGGATCTTGCCGCTAATGGTTTTTGGCATCTCCTCCACGAATTCAATGAGCCGCACCCACTTGTACTCTGCCAGCTCCGAGTTGCAGAACTCCCGGATTTCCTTATCCAGCTGCCTGGACGGCGTATAGCCGGGGGCAGGCACAATAATCGCCTTAATGGCCTGGCCGCGGAGCTTGTCGGGCACACCGATGACGCTGCACTCAGCCACGGCCGGATGCTTCATCAGCACATTCTCCACCTCATAGGGTCCGATGCGGAAGCCGCCGCTTTTGATGATATCGTCAAAACGTCCGTGGAACCAGTAATAGCCGTCCTCATCACGCCAGACCGCATCACCGGTGTGATATACGCCGCCTCTCCAGACCTCCTGATATTTTTCCTCGTTGTCAAGGTAAGCACAGAAGATGCCCAGAGGCCGTTTTCCGTCCTTGGGGATGACGCACACCTCTCCGAGCTCTCCGTCCGGAACAGGCTTTCCGTCCCTGCCCAGCAGCTCAATCTGGTACATGGGCGACGGCTGTCCCAGGGAGCCGTCTTTGGAGGCCATTCCCCTGAAATTAGCCAGGAGCAGCGTCGTCTCTGTCTGTCCGTAGCCTTCGCAGAGCGTCAGTCCGGACTGCTTCTGAAAGCGCTCAAACACTTCCTCGCTGAGATATTCGCCCGCAGTGACGGCATGCTTCACCGAAGGCACGGCAGGCGCGTCTTTTCTTGTCAGATAACGGTAAACCGTAGGCGGAGCGCAGAAAGAGGTCACGCCATACCGGTTGATCACGGCAGCCAGCTGCTTCGGCTCAAAATTATCAAAATCATATACCATAACCGCAGCGCCCACAAGCCACTGTCCATAGAGCTTACCCCAGGAGGCCTTTGCCCAGCCGGTCTCGGAAATCGTAAAATGAAGTCCGCCGTCTTCCGCCTGCTGCCAGTACCTTGCAGTCACATAGTGGGCCAGAGGGTAGGTGAAGTCATGAATGACTCCCTTGGGATATCCGGAGGTTCCGGAGGTGAAATACATCACCATATGGTCCGTGGCCCTTGTCTCCTGACGCTCCAGTTCCGACGACGCCTGAGCGCACGCTTCTGTGAAATTCTCAAATCCGTCCACCGTCTCTTTTACTGTCCACAGCCGGCAGGCAGCGTTTAATTCTTCCACAGCCGCTTTTACCTTTTCCGGCACCTCGTCCATGGGCGTGCAGATCACGGCGCTTGCCTTTGCGCTGCGAATCCGGTAGATAAAATCCTCCGTCGTCAGCATATGGGTCACCGGAATCATTACGGCTCCAATCTTGTGAAGCGCTATGGAAATAAACCAGTATTCATAGTGGCGCTTCAGTGCCAGCATGACCCGGTCGCCCTTTTTGATTCCAGCTTCCAGAAGCGCGTTGGCCGCCCGATTGCTCTGCTCCCGGATGTCTCCGAAGGTGAAAATATGCTCCTCATTCTCCGTGTTGCACCATACCAGGGCGCGCTTATCCGGCGTCTCCTGGGCAATCGCATCTACCACATCATAGCCGAAATTGAAATTATCCGGCCAGTGTGCCTGAATGTCTGTCAGGCGTCCGTTCTGATCTACTGTTTCGTCAAAAAAATTCTGAATGATACTCATAAGCTGCTCCTTCCAAAAGCCCGGAATCTCTCATAGCGCTGTTCTTTCAAGTCAGGTGTTCCGGACAACGCTTTCAGCTCCCCTTCCAGCTTCCGGCGAAGCTCTGCATAAAAGCCTGGCTGTCCAAGCTGTTCCTCTGAAATAACCTCTTCCACAAATCCAAATTCCTTTGCATCCTGGGCCGTCAGCTTCAGGCAGGCCGCCGCCTCCCCTGCTTTTGCTGCATCCTTCCAGAGTATGCTTGCGCAGCCCTCCGGGGAAATTACAGAATAGATGGCATTTTCCAGCATCCACACACGGTCCGCCACGGCCAGAGCCAGCGCTCCGCCGCTTCCGCCTTCTCCGATCAGAATGGAAATCACCGGAACAGAAAGGCCCATCATGGTCATCAGGTTCTCCGCGATAGCCTGGCCCTGTCCCCGCTCTTCCGCTCCCACACCGCAGTAGGCTCCCGAGGTGTCTACAAAGCAAATTACCGGGCGGTTGAACTTTTCTGCCTGCTTCATCAGGCGCAGAGCCTTCCGGTAGCCCTCCGGCCCCGGCGCCCCAAAGAAACGCGCCGCCCGCTCTTTCGCGGTATGGCCCTTCTCGATAGCGATGACTGTCACCGGGCGGCCCGAAAGACGGGCTACGCCTCCGACCACAGCCGGATCATCCGCAAAGCGCCGGTCCCCGTGCAGTTCAAAAAATTCCGTGAAAATCTCTTTGATATAGTCAAGCCCTGTGGGACGGCCGTTGCCCCGGGCAAGCTTTACACTGTCATAGGCTGTCTTGTTCATTTCACGCCTCCTGTATGGAGCCTCAAAAGCTGGGCAATCACCTTGCGCTGCCTGTTTCTGGGCACTATGGCGTCTACAAACCCGTGCTCCAGCATGGATTCCGCAGTCTGGAAGCCCTTCGGAAGGGGTTTCCGCGTTGTCTGCTCCACGACTCTCGCGCCTGCAAATCCAATCGTAGCTCCCGGCTCTGCCAGAATAATGTCTCCCTCCATGGCAAAGCTGGCCGTCACGCCTCCTGTGGTGGGACCTGTAATCACGGGCAGATAAAACAGACCTTTTTCACTGTGCTTCAAAACCGCTCCGCTGGTCTTCGCCATCTGCATCAGCGAAAAGAGTCCCTCCTGCATCCGGGCTCCTCCGGATACGGTAAAGCCTACCACCGGGAGCTCCTGCTCTGCAGCGTACTCAAAAAGCCGCACAATCCGCTCGCCCACGGCAGCGCCCATGCTTCCCATCATAAACTGGGGTTCCATCACAAAAAGAGCACATTTCTGTCCTCCTATGGAGGCTGTACCACAGACAACCGCTTCCTTTTCATTGCTGGCGGCCCGCACCACCGACAGCTTCTTCGTGTACCCCGGGAATTTCAACGGATCGGTGGACACAATATCCGAGAACATCTCCTCAAAGGAGTCCTCATCCGCCGTAAAGCTGATTCTCTGCCTGGCTCCTGTCCGGTAATGCCAGCCGCAGCCGGGGCAGGTATTATAGTTGGCCCATACGCTGCTGACAGGCCAGGACCTGTGACAGTTCGGACAGGAAATTTCCGGATCCGTCTGATCGGCCCGCGCTCTGGAGCGTCCTCCCCTCTCCAGCTCATTCTGAGGACGCCGTCTGAAATTCAAGATAGGCATAATAAGACTCACCTGCTTTCCATAAAGCGTAAATCATAGGTTCCATCGGAGAATTCTGCCTCGCCCACAAGGGCCAGCTGTTCCTCCAGATTCGTCTCCACTCCCTCAATCACCAGTTCGCAGAGAGCCGCTTTCATCTTCCGCACTGCCTCCTCACGGGTACCCGCATAGACAATCAGTTTTCCCAGAAGAGAATCGTAAAAGGGCGTGATTTCCACTCCCTGGACCAGGTACGTGTCAAAACGCACGAAGGGTCCGCCCGGAATGTGAAGCGCTGTGATTTTTCCTGTCGACCGGGCGTTGATGCGGCACTCGATGCAGGAGCCTGTCATGGAGATTTCCTCCTGCTTCTGCTTCAGGGCAATCCCGGCCGCCGTCCGGATCTGCCATTTTACCAGATCCACGCCGGTGAGCATCTCGGTGACGCCATGCTCCACCTGAAGGCGGAGATTCATTTCCATGAACCAGAAATTTCCCTGGGGATCCAGCAGAAACTCCAGCGTTCCCGCTCCCACATACCCGATCTTCGGCACAGCCTCCCGCACCAGGGCAATCAGCCCCTCTCTCTGGGCGTCGCTTACCGCCGGAGACGGAGACTCCTCAATGAGCTTCTGGTGGCGTCTCTGCACAGAGCAGTCACGTTCGCCCAGGCAGAGCACCTGGCCGGATTCGTCCGCCAGAATCTGCACCTCAATATGACGGGCCGGATAGATATATTTCTCCAGATACAGGGCGCCGTCTCCAAAGGCCGCCTTGCTCTCGGCTTCCGCCGTGGCGTAGGCCTTCTGAAGCTCTTCCCTGTCATGAATGACGCGGATGCCTCTTCCACCTCCTCCGGAGCGGGCCTTCAGCATCACCGGATAGCCGATATCTTCGGCTTCCTTCAGGGCCTCTTCCACGCCGCTTAATGCTTCCGTTCCCGGAATCACCGGCAGCCCGGCCTCCTTCATCAGCTTCTTGCTCTCCGCCTTGTCGCTTAAGCTCTTCATGGTCGCTGCGGAAGGGCCGATAAAAGCAATGCCGTTCTTCTCACACAGCTCTGCGAAATCCCTGTTTTCTGACAGAAATCCATAGCCCGGATGAATGGCTGCCGCCCCTGTCGCCAGAGCCGCGCTGATGATCCGTTCCGCGTTCAGGTAACTGTCCGACGCAGAAGCCGGGCCGATACAGATGCTTTCATCCGCAAGGGCCGTATGAAGGGTCTCCCGGTCGGCCTCGGAATAGACCGCCACCGACGCTGCTCCCATCTCCTTGCAGGCCCGGATAATCCGGACGGCAATCTCGCCTCTGTTGGCAATTAATATCTTTGTAAACATTCCGGGTGACTCCTCTCAAACGCTCTTATTCTGTTCCTTCTCCTGGTCGATAATCGCAAAGGAGAATTCGCCCTGAACACAGAGCTTTCCGTCTACGTATCCGCTGCCCTCCGCGAAATAGAAGGGGCCTTTGGACCTCTTGATGCGGCAGCGCGTCGTAAACGTATCTCCCGGCTTCACGGGAGAACGAAATCTTACCTGATTCATTCCGGTATAGAACGGAAGCTTTCCTTCTGTCATCTCACCCTTCAGAAGGATGCAGGAGGACTGGGCCAGAATCTCACAGAGAATCACGCCCGGCACTACCGAATTTCCCGGAAAATGCCCCTGAAGGAACCACTCGTCTCCCCTGATATGGAGCGTTCCCACGGCGGTATCTTCCGCCTGAACCACCTCGTCCAGAAGCAGCATGGCGTCTCTGTGTGGCAGAATCGTCTTTATCTCTTCTCTGTTCATGCGCTCAGCTCCTTTATCCGGAAAAGCTCTGTTCCGTATTCCACAAGCTGGCCGTTCCGGGCGCAGATTTCCTCAATCACGCCGTCCTTCTCAGCCAGCACCTCGTTCATCAGCTTCATGGCCTCAATGATGCAGAGCACGCTTCCTTTATGCACCACGTCTCCCACCTTTACAAAGGGATCTGCATTCTCGGCCGGAGCGGCGTAAAAGACGCCCACCGTGGGGGACTTCACGCTGTCCAGAATTCCCATGCCCGGATGCTCCCCGGCCGCGGCAGCAGATACCGCCGGGCCTACGGTCTCCGGCGCCGCCATGGAGCCTGCAGCCGCCGGCGCTCCGAAAGCCATTCCGCTTTCCGAAACAGCTCCCGCGCCGGAGAGGAAGGATCCGCTCTCCGCAGACCCTTTTTCTCTCTCCAGACGGATGACTCCGTTTCTCTCATCAATCTCGATCCCCGTCAGATCCAGCTCCCTCATCAGGGACGCATACTTTCTGATCTCAGCTTCATTCATAGCTCTTACACCTTTCTAAACGCAAGACATGCATTGTGTCCGCCAAAACCCAGAGAATTGGAAAGACACAGATCAATATCAGCCTTTACCGCCTGGTTCGGCACATAATTCAGATCACAGGCCGGATCTGCTTCCAGCAGGTTCAGAGTCGGCGGAATGATGCCTGTCTCCAGAACCTTCAGGCAGACGATCGCCTCCATGGCGCCGGCTGCGCCCAGCATATGGCCTGTCATGGACTTGGTTGAGCTTACATAAGACTGATAAGCCTTTTCCTCTCCCAGCGCCGTCTTGATGGCAATGGTTTCGCCGGAATCGTTCAGCGGCGTTCCTGTGCCATGGGCATTGATATAAAGCTTCTCTTCACCCGTATAGCCGGACTCCTCCAGAGCCTGCTTCATGGCTCTTGCTCCGCCTGCCGCGTCCGGAAGGGGCGCTGTGATATGGTAAGCGTCGCAGGTAGAACCATAGCCGCTGATCTCTCCATAGATCCTGGCTCCGCGGTTTACTGCATGCTCATACTCCTCCAGCACCAGGGCCGCTGCTCCCTCACCGATGATAAAGCCTGCGCGCCGCTTATCAAAGGGCAGAGAAGCCGCGTCGATATTGTCTGATACGGAAAGGGCCTGCATATTGATAAAACCCGCCACGCCGCACTCATTGATGGAAGCCTCTGCTCCTCCGGAAATCACTGCATCCGCATAGCCGTGGCGGATGGCACGGACAGCCTCACCGATGGCGTTGGAGCCGGAGGCGCAGGCCGTCACAGCCGGAAGGGCTGCTCCCTGGCAGTTGAAGCGGATCGCGATCATGCCCGCTCCCATATTTGCAATCATCATCGGAATAAAGTACGGAGAAACCCTGGACGGTCCCCGGTCCAGAAGCTTCTTGTGCTCTCTGGTAAACGTATTGATTCCGCCGATTCCGGAGCCAAAATAAACGGCGAAGCGCTCCGGATCCACCGTTCCCATAATGCCGCTCTCCTCCACTGCCTGGCAGGCAGAAGCAAGGGCATACTGGGCATAGAGATCGCTTCTTAAGGTCTCTGCCTTTTCCATATACTGTCTGGCGTCAAAGCCCCGTACCTCAGCCGCCAGCTTTGCCTTATATTCTGTCGTATCAAAACGGGTAATCGGTCCGATTCCGTGCACGCCGGAGATCAGGTTATCCCAGCTTGTTTTCACATCATTTCCCACCGGAGATACCGCTCCAAGCCCGGTAACCACTACCCTGCGATTTATCTGATTCATAACTTATACTCCTCTTACATACCCATGCCGCCGTCTACGCGCAGCACTTCACCTGTGATATAGTCTGCGTCCGCCAGAAAGACGACCGCCTTTGCCACTTCCTCTGCCGCTCCGGCCCGTCCCAGCGGTATCATGCTCATCCAGGCGCTTTCTGCCCCAGACAGCTCCTTTGTCATATCCGTCTCAATAAAACCGGGCGCAACCGCGTTGCAGAGAATGTTCTTCGACGCAAGCTCCTTCGCCACAGATTTAGTCAGGCCGATGACGCCTGCCTTGGACGCAGAGTAATTGGACTGGCCTGCGTTCCCGTGAAGTCCCACTACGGAAGACACATTGACAATTCTTCCGCCCTTATTGCGGACAAAGAGGCTGCTGCAGTGCCGGATCATATTGAACGCCCCCTTCAGGTTCGTATTCAGAACGGCGTCGAAATCCTCTTCCTTCATCATAAGGATCAGCTTATCTCTTGTAATTCCCGCATTGTTGATCAGGATATCCACTCTGCCGAAATCTTCTTTAATCCTGGCGACTGTCTCCTTCGCCGCTTCGAAGTCTGCCACGTTGCAGCAGTAGCTTCCGGCTCTCACTCCGTATCTGTCCCGGCATTCCTGGCAGATCTTATCCGCCAGCTCCTGGTTTCCCGCATAAATGACAGCCACATCTGCTCCCTGCGCAGCCAGCTCCCGCACGACTGCGGCGCCGATTCCGCGGGAACCGCCCGTCACGATTGCGATCTTTCCCTTTAACATACAGCTACCTCCATTGTTTTTTTGTCCCGATATTTTCATCGTCAGCATACACAGGGGACAATCAGCCTCAGCTTTGTAAATCCGCCTGTCTGCTGCGCTCTAGGACAGCAGTCCGGCCTTTACGGCCTCAAGACCTTTCCTATCCTCCACTGCGAAGGTTCTCACATTTTTGTCAATTCTCTTAATCATACCGCAGAGGGTCTCTCCCGGCCCGATTTCCACAAAGGTATCGGCTCCGGCTGCAATCATATTGCGGATGGTCTGCTCCCACTGCACCGGAGATACAATCTGCTCTCCAAGAAGCTCCCTCACCTCTGCCTCATGCCCCTCTCCGGGATAGGGCTCCGCCGTGCGGTTCGCGTACACGGGAAGCTCCGGCGCCTTTATGGATGTTCTGGAAAGCTCCTCGCGGAAGGCTGCTGCCGCTGTCTCCATAAACGGAGAATGGAAGCCGCCCTTTACCTTCAGGGGAATCATGCGTCCGCCTGCCGCCTTTACCGCCTCGCCAAAGGCCTTCATCTCTTCTGCTTTTCCGGATACGGAAACCTGGCCCGGGCAGTTAAAGTTTACCGGATAAACCTTAGAAAAGCCGCCGCAGACCTCCTTCACCTGGTCTGCCGTCAGCTTTACCACGGCAGCCATGGAAGCCGGATTTGCCTCCGCAGCCTCCTGCATCAGCTCTCCCCGTCTGCAGACAAGGGAAAACATCGTCTCAAAATCCGCCGTCTCCGCAAAGGCCAGCGCGCCAAGCTCTCCCAGAGAAAAGCCTGCTGCCATTTCCGCCTGAATCCCGGCTTCCGTCAGAGCCGCTGCCGCCGCCATTTCCATGGCAAACAGGCAGGGCTGCGTATTTTTTGTCACGCTTAAAAGCTCATCGCTTCCGCTAAAGCACTGCTCTGAGGTTCCCGGCCGGACGGCATCCGCTCTCCGGAAAATCTCTGCAGACGCAGGGACTGTTTCAAAGAGCTCCCGTCCCATGCCGGTGTGCTGGGCGCCCTGCCCGGAAAATACAAACGCTATTTTACCCATTTGCAGGCTCCCTTCAGAATCGGTTCCGCTTCCTCAATCACTTCGCGGACAATCTCAGCCGCCGGCTGCTCCTTCTTCACGAAAGCCGCCGCCTGACCTGCCAGGAAGCATCCCTTTTCCATATCGCCTTCCTTGACAGCCTTGCGGAGAGCTCCCACGCCAAGCTGCTCCAGATCGTCGTCTGCCATTCCGCCGTACTCTGCCTTTGTATATTCTCTCGCAAACTGTGTCCGCAGGCTGCGCACCGGATGGCCCAGGCGCTTTCCTGTCACAGTCGTGCAAAGATCCGTAGCATGCAGGATTCTGTCCTTATAGGTCGGGTGGATGGAGCATTCCTCAGCGCTTAAGAACCGGGTTCCCATCTGAACGCCGCAGGCTCCCAGCATAAAGGCTGCCGCTACACCGCGGCCGTCCGCAATTCCGCCTGCCGCAATGACGGGCAGATCCGTCGCGTCACATACCAGAGGAACCAGTACCATCGTAGTCAGCTCACCCACATGGCCGCCGCTCTCACCGCCCTCGGCGATGACCGCGCTGGCTCCCAGTCTCGTCATCAGCTTCGCCATGGCTACAGAAGGCACTACCGGAATCACATGGATCCCCGCCTCCTTCCAGGCCTTCATATATTTAGAAGGATTGCCGGCTCCTGTGGTCACAACGGCAACCTTTTCCTCGCATACAAGCGCTGCGATCTCGTCTGCAAACGGGCTCATCAGCATGATGTTGACGCCGAAGGGTTTATCTGTCAGAGACTTGGCAGTCCGAATCTCTTCCCTTACCACGTCAGCCGGCGCATTTCCCGCAGCTACAATGCCAAGGCCTCCGCCATTTGACACTGCGGCCACGAGACGGCCGTCCGCAATCCATGCCATTCCGCCCTGAAATACCGGATATTGAATTCCCAGCATCTCACAAATCGGCGTCTTTAACATATCAATTTCCCTTTCCTCTTCCGCGGGCTCTTAAGCCTGCTCCTGCTGCTTCTTCTCGATCAGCTCTGTCAGCTCTCCTACTGTCTCAACCTTCTCGTCCAGCTCGATGCTGATTCCCAGCTCATCCTCCAGATTCATCAGAAGATCTACTGTGTCCAGAGAGTCAATTCCCAGATCATGAAAGGTATCCTCTGCCTTAATCTCAGATACCTCGCAGTCCAGTCTGTCAGCCAGCAGCTTTGCAATCGTCTCAAATACCATGATAAAATCCTCCAGATTTTCGTGAAGGGCCGTCTTCCAGGCGGCCGCTCGTGTTTTATTGTTGACTTATCAACAAGCTGGATAATAGCACCAATATGTTGATTTGTCAACAACTTTTTTGATGATTCTGCAGCCGGCTCCACACCGCTCTTTTGCACCGGATTTTTGCGCAGATTTCCCAAGAGCGGCGGAAATATGGAAAGATTTTCAGCAAAGCACTCATAAAATGAAGGCTTTTCCAGATACTAAACCGGAGGCATGCTATGAAAAAAGCGAAAAACCAGCTCTTCTGCTTGTTATTTTTATGTAAATATGCTATCTTTTAAAGAAACATAACTGTCAAGACAGCTGACGGGAGCGCGAGAATTCCTGTTCCCGCCCATTGCCTTTGCAAAGGAGAACGTGAATATTACTATGAGCACTATGAGACTGACCCTGCTGACAGACCTCTACGAGCTGACCATGATGCAGGGCTATTTTAAAAACCACACCAACGAGACTGTTGTCTTCGACGTCTTCTACCGGAAAAACCCTTCCGGCAGCGGCTTCGCCATTGCGGCCGGCCTGGAACAGGTCATTGATTACATTAAGAATCTGACCTTTCAGAAGGAAGACGTTGAATATCTGAGAAGCCTGAAGCTGTTTGATGAAGACTTTCTGGAATATCTGGAGAATTTCCGGTTCTCAGGCGATATCTACGCGATTCCGGAAGGCACAGTGGTCTTTCCGCGGGAGCCCCTTCTCAAGGTCATTGCTCCGATTATGGAAGCCCAGCTGGTGGAGACGGCCATCCTGACCATAGTAAACCATCAGAGCCTGATTGCCACAAAGGCGGCCCGCGTGGTCCACGCGGCTAAGGGCGACGGCATTATGGAATTCGGCCTTCGCCGGGCCCAGGGCCCGGACGCCGGCATCTACGGCGCCCGCGCCGCCATGATCGGCGGCTGCATCGGCACCTCGAACGTGCTGGCCGGACAGCTTTTTGACGTGCCTGTCAAGGGAACCCACGCCCACAGCTGGATCATGAGCTTTCCGGACGAATACACGGCCTTTAAGAAATATTCCGAGCTCTATCCGGACGCCTGCATTCTCCTTGTGGATACCTACGACACGCTGAAATCCGGCGTTCCGAACGCCATCCGCGTCTTCACTGAGATGCGGGAGGCCGGCATCCCGCTGACCTTCTACGGCATCCGCCTGGACAGCGGCGACCTGGCATACATGTCAAAGAAAGCCCGGAAGATGCTGGACGAGGCCGGTTTCCCGGACGCTGTCATCTCTGCCTCCAGCGATCTGGATGAGTATCTGATCACAAGCCTGAAGGACCAGGGAGCAGCTATCACCTCCTGGGGCGTCGGCACAAACATGATTACCTCCAGCGACTGTCCGGCCTTCGGCGGCGTCTACAAGCTGGCGGCTGTCCTGGATGAGGAAGGGGAATTCGTTCCGAAGATCAAGCTTTCCGAGAACACGGAAAAGATCACGAACCCGGGCAACAAGACCATTTTCCGAATCTATGACAATGAGACCGGCAAAATCCGGGCAGACCTGATTGCCCTGGCAGACGAAAGCTTTGACTGCTCTCAGGATCTCCTGATCTTCGATTCCATCGAAACCTGGAAGAAGACGAAGCTCAAAGGCGGCACCTATCACATGCGGGAGCTGCTTGCGCCCATTTTCCAGAAAGGTGAATGCGTCTACACCTCTCCCAGCGTCATGGAGATTCGGGATTACTGCGCCCAGGAGCAGGATACGCTCTGGGAAGAGACCAGACGTCTTACTAATCCCCACGAGGTCTATGTGGACCTTTCGGACAAGCTGTTCCGGATCAAGTCCGGACTGCTCGATCAGATGAACCGGGAGCTTTAGAGAAAAAGGTCCCGCCCCGGACATGATCTGTTCCAAAATCATGCCGGGGCGGGACCTTCTTCCGCATTGTCGTATCGCCACCAGGCTAAATCAATGCCTTCTGTTCATTTGGTTTTCTGCCAGCATGCCGAAAGGAATATCGCGCGTCACTATACTTCCTGCAGCTTCTCCTTTATAGCCCGAAAATCCCGTTTTCCATCCTCCATCTTGGAAGGATCGCGGAGCAGCGCCGACGGATGATACGTCGCTGTCAAAAAGCATCCCTTCCGTTCAATCCAGGTTCCGTGCTGCCTTGTAATCCGGTAATTCGGATCTATCAGCCTCTGAGCCGCTACCCTTCCCAGACAGACGATAATCCGCGGCTTCATCAGATAAGTTTCATATTTCAGATGGGGCATGCAGGCTTCCTTCTCCTCCTCCAGAGGATCCCGGTTGCCCGGAGGATGGCATTTCAGAATATTCGTGATGTAGATGTCCTCCCGTCTGATCTCCACCGAAGCCAGCAGCTCGTCCAGCACCTTCCCGGCCGGCCCTACAAAGGGCACGCCTGCCAGATCCTCCTGCCCTCCCGGCGCTTCCGCCACCAGCATCAATTTTCCCTTATGGTCGCCCTGTCCCATGACCGGATGCTTTCTGGTCCGGCAGAGAGAACAGGCCGTGCAGCTGTTTACATGCCGCTCGATCTCTTCCCATGTGTACATACCTGTATCTCCTGTATTTCTGTTCCTGACATCCCCGTCAACTATAGGGTAAATATACCACAAACAGAAGGGAAAATAAATGCCTGACAGCCAAGACATATAGGCAGGAAAAAACACCACGGAACAGGATTTTGGAACAGATCCTGCTTCTGTGGTGTTTTTTCCTCATTGCTCCATCTGACGGCCTAAAAAATTCGCGGCAGCCAGCGCCAGCTTCTGTTCCACCTCGCCCATCCGCGCCTTCGGATCCCGGCTGAACAGAGCCACCGCTCCTATCGCGTCCCCCTCGCAGATGATCGGGCAAATCGTCTCCGCAAAGCAGTCCTCCAGTTCTTCCTCGATGAGACGCACATACTTTCTGTCCCCTGCGGCTGCCTGAACGTTTTCGCGGTCCTGGATCATGTCCTCCAGCTCCTGGCTGACAGGCTTTCCCATATAGTCCTTTTTCGCTCCGCCTGCGGCTGCGATCACCGCGTCGCGGTCCGTAATGCAGACCATAAGTCCCGACACCTGCGCCAGGCTCTCGGCGTACTGCTTCGCAAAGGTCCCCAGCTCTCCGATCGGAGAGTATTTCTTCAATATGATTTCGCCCTCCCTGTCAGTAAAGATCTCCAGCGGATCTCCCTCCCGGATACGGAGCGTCCTGCGGATTTCCTTTGGGATCACGACACGGCCTAAGTCGTCGATTCTTCGCACGATTCCTGTAGCTTTCATGAAAAAATTCCTCCATTTTACATTCTGATATTTATCCTTATTACTGCCGATAAATGTATTATCTGTCAAATGGGGGAATTTATACTTATTCTGCTTTATTGTCTGGAGACAGCCTCAGCCGCCGGTCTGTTCCCAGGCTTCGGAATCCAGATCTGCCCCTTTCAAAGTTTCCCGATTTATTTTCTCCCGGCTTTATGGTATGCTGAATGCAGAAAAAAGGGGAACTGTTCCGTGCCCTCACAATTACAAAAGAGGAAACCTTATGCTCATCTTCCTGCCTGGCTTTGCCCTGTCTGTCCTGGCTGCAGTATTCTGCAGCCGCCTGCCATACAAAAAACAGGAATCTCTTCTGAATATCCTGGCTGTCCTGCTCCCCCTCTCCGAGGTCTGGAAGCAGCTCTTGCTGACCTATATTCATGAAGGGACATACCAGCTCTGGTATTTTCCCTTTCAGCTCTGCAGCATGCCCCTCTATCTGCTGCCGCTCCGGCAGCTTCTTTCGGCGCGCTGCAGGACGCAGACACGCCGCAGGGCGCTGACATCCCGCAAGACGCTGACACACCGCAGGACGGTTCAGACCCTCACCGATTTTCTTGCGGACTTCGGCCTGCTGGCAGGGATCTTTGCTTTTGCGGACCAGACCGGCATGCATTACAGCCTCTCTGTCCTGACTCTGCACAGCTATCTCTGGCATTTTATTATGATTTTTTTGGGCCTTTTTCTGATTCTGTCCGAACGGCGCGGCAGGTATTCCCGTCTATGCGGAACAGAAAAAAAGCTCCCCTGTCTCCGCAGCTTTCTCCCCGCAGCGGCGCTCTTCCTTCTGCTGGCCGCAATTGCGGAGCTTCTGAATTTCCTTCTGCACACAAAGGGCCACATCGACATGTTCTACATCAGCCCCTGGGAGCCTGCGTCTCAGGTAATTCTGCGAGACGCCGCTGCGTGGATCGGCAGAGGGCCTGAGATCGTCCTGTATCTGTGCCTGATTCTGCTGGGAGGCTTTCTGATTCACATGGCAGCCTGCCGCTTCCGCCATATCCTTCCGCCATATCCTGACTGGAAACAAGATCCTTTGAAAAATGCGAAAAGCTGAGGCTTAAAAGAGGGACAACCCATTCCAAATCGAAATAGGTCATCCCTCCTGCTTTTCCTTATTTTTTATATAGGATATTAGCTGCTTATTTTCTCAGCCTTCCATACAGCTCCATCTCATGGCGCAGCCTCGCAGCCAGCTCCTCTGTAAAGCTTCCGGGCAGGGCCCGCCACTGCCAGTTGCTGCCTACGGTGGACGGCGTATTCATCCTCGCCTCGCTTCCGAGTCCGAGAATGTCCTGGGCCTGGATAATCGTCAGATCTGCGACGCTTCCCCAGAGGGCCCGCATCATTCCCCAGTGATAGCCTTCCTCCTTCGACAGCCGCAGATATTCCACAGCGTGGGCCACGTCCGCCAGGCCCGCGGAAGACATCCAGCCCGCAATGGTATCGTTGTCGTGAGTGCCCGTATAGGCCACACAGTGACGGATAAAATTGTGCGGCAGATATTCCGAGCCGCTTCCGTCTCTGCTGTCAAAAGCAAACTCCATGACCTTCATGCCCGGAAAGCCGCTGTCCGCCAAAAGCTTCCGCACAGAGTCTGTGAGATATCCCAAATCCTCTGCAATAATGGGCTGACGCCCGATCCTTTCTTCCACGGCGCGGAACAGGGCAATGCCCGGTCCCTGCTTCCATCTGCCTTCCCGGGCGTCTTTGCGCCCATAGGGGATGGCATAATAGGAGTCAAACCCCCGGAAATGGTCGATCCGCAGGACGTCATAGACCTGGCAGAGATAGCCGATCCGGTCCGCCCACCAGGCATAGCCGTCTCTGGCCATGTACTCCCAATTAAAAAGCGGATTGCCCCAGAGCTGGCCGTCAGCAGAAAATCCATCTGGCGGACAGCCGGACACCTCTCTTGGCACCTTATTTTCGTCCAGCTGGAACAGCTCCGGATGCGCCCACACGTCCACGCTGTCTAAAGACACATAGATGGGAAGATCCCCGATAATGCGGATTCCCCGCTCGTTTACATAGCTTCGCAGCGCCTTCCACTGTTCAAAGAACAGATACTGGCAGATTTTCCAGAACTCTATTTCCTCCGCGTGAAGCAGGCGCGCTTCTGTGATCGCCTGCTCCTCCCGGTTCCGCAGAGGCTCCTCCCAGTCAAACCAGGGCGCTCCGCCATGGGCGCCTTTAAGCGCCATAAAGCAGGCGTAATCGTCCAGCCACCGGGCATTTTCCCGGCAGAATGCCTCGTAATCCCCGGGCGGATTCTTCCGGAAGCGCTCTGCCGCTTTCACGAGAATCGGATAACGCTTTTCATAAAGCGCCCCATAGTTGATTTTATCCGGCGCAGCCTCCCAGTCTGTATGTGCGTATTCCTCCCAGCTCAGAAGTCCTCTCTCTGCCAGCTCATCCAAATCGATAAAATACGGATTGCCGGCGTAGCTGGAAAAGGACTGGTAGGGGGAATCCCCGTAGCTGGTAGGGCAGACCGGAAGCAGCTGCCAGTAGGTCTGCCCGGCCTGCTGCAGAAAATCAGCAAACCGCCGGGCAGGCTCTCCCATGCTTCCGATTCCATGAGGAGAGGGAAGCGAGGAGAGATGCATCAGTATTCCACTGCTTCTCAAAGCTTATCACGCCCTTCCCTTATCTGCCAGATAAGGAGTCAGCGCCTCCAAAAGCTCAGGAGACGCGTCTCCGTAAATGCAAAGCTCCAGAGGATGCGTCAGATCGAGGGAAAAGATGCCCATAATGGATTTTGCATCAATTGTAAAGCGTCCCGAAACCAGATCGAAATCATTCGGATACTTGCAGATCATGTTTACAAAATCTTTAATTTGTGTAACGCTGTCAAGCAGAATCATACGCTTTATCATAACCGTTCCTCCTGTTAATGGCAGATAATTTCTTCTGTCTCGCTGTCAAATACATGGATCTTATTGGCGTCCAGAGCCAGCTTTACCTCGTCGTCCGCCCGGATTCCGGTGCGCGAGGGCACGCGGGCCACCAGCTTCTGGCCGCTGCAGGTGAAATACAGATAAATCTCAGAGCCCATCATTTCCGCCAGATCTACCCTGGCTTCCACATTGGAGCCGGCAGAAATAGCCAGGAAGGACTCCTCTGCGTGAATATCCTCCGGACGGATGCCAAAGATCACCCTCTTGCCCACATAGGGCGCAAGCTCCGGCTTCACAAGCGGAATCCGGTTCTGGCCGAATACCAGCGCATAGCCGTCTCCCTCTTTTTCCACAACCGCCTCCAGGAAGTTCATCTGCGGCGAGCCGATGAAGCCTGCCACGAACTTATTGCAGGGATAGTTGTACAGATTCTGGGGCGTATCCACCTGCTGAATCACGCCATCCTTCATGACCACAATCCGGTCTCCCATAGTCATGGCCTCTGTCTGGTCATGAGTGACGTAGACGAAGGTGGTCTGAAGCCTCTTGTGAAGAGCCGAAATCTGACTTCTCATCTCGGTACGCAGCTTTGCGTCCAGGTTGGACAGCGGCTCATCCAGCAGGAATACGGCAGGATCGCGTACCATCGCACGGCCCAGGGCCACACGCTGTCTCTGTCCGCCGGACAGCTCCTTGGGCTTCCGGCTCAGGTACTCGTCAAGCTCCAGAATATGAGCTGCCTCACGGACCTTTCTGTCTATTTCATCCTTCGGAGTTTTTCTGAGCTCCAGCGCGAAAGCCATATTTTTATAAACGGTCATATGAGGATACAGAGCGTAGCTCTGGAATACCATCGCGATATCTCTGTCCTTGGGCGGGACATCGTTAACCCGTCTGTCTCCGATATACAGGTCTCCGGCCGTAACCTCCTCCAGCCCCGCGATCATCCGGAGAGTCGTAGACTTTCCGCAGCCGGAAGGGCCTACCAGCACGATAAATTCCTTATCCTTGATTTCCAGATTCAGATCAGGAATCACCGTATTATGATTTCCATATGTTTTAACCACATTTTTAAAGGTGATACTTGCCATTGTTTCTTCCTCCTTATTCTGTGCGCCACAGACGTACAGAAAACAGTAACTGTCTTTCTTTTATATTTTCCGGACACTTTCCCCGGAAATAATCCGGAAAGGCACCAGCTCATGCTCCGGGCTCACCCGGTTTTCTATCTGAGAGAGCAGAAGCTCCACGCTCCGGTCCGCGATTTGCTCCCGATCCTGGCGGATCGTCGTGAGGCTGGGGGTCAGATAGCTTCCCAGCTCGATTCCGTCGAAGCCCACCACAGACACATCCTCCGGGACACGCAGTCCTCTGTCCCGGACCGCCCGGATCGCTCCCACAGCCAGTACATCTGCCATGGCAAACACAGCCGTCAGATTCGGCATCCTGTCAAGCAGGCGTCCCATCGCTTCATAGCCTTCCGACATTGCAAACAGGGCCGGCATATACTGCTCTTCCATGGAAAATGGGATTCCATGCTCCGCAAACGCTCTGACGCATCCTGCGTACCGGGTATGGGCCGCCCGTGATTTCTCCATAAAACCGCCCAGCACCCCGATTTTCCTGTGTCCCAGAGCAATCAGATGCTCCACAGCCGCCTGAGCCGCCGCTTCGTCATCCGTACTGACGCTGGAGAGATTTTCAAACCCAAGCTCCTGCGCGGAGTTCGTCACCAGCACACAGGGCACCTGTATCTGGGCGAAACGCTCCCGGAAAAATTCCAGGTCGCTTCCGAGAAAGAGAATTCCGCTGGGATGGCGTTCCCGGCAGATCTGCCAGGCCTGCTCCACCTCGTTATCCTGCTCTCCGATATAGTAAATCAGAAACGCGTAATCCCGTTCCTCAATAAGCTTCTGCAGTCTTTCCACGATCGCCGCAAACAGCATATTCTGGGAACCCTTTACAATGATCACGATTCCGCTGCTCACCTGCTGCTTTAAGTGCTTGGCGTTATTATTCAGACGGAAGTTATATTTCTTCACCACTTCCATCACCCTTTTCCGGGCCTTCTCCGAGACGTCCGGCTTGTTATTCAGCACCCGGGAAACAGTTCCCACGGCATAACCGGATTCCCTTGCAATGTCTTTAATCGTCATATGGTTTACCCCTTCACGGCTCCTGCTGCCACTCCCTTGATGATATGCTTCTGTCCTGCAAGATAAACAATGACTATCGGAATGACCGTCAGCATGATACAGGCCATCATTGGTCCCATTTCCACTCTTCCGTAGCTTCCCCGGAAATACTGGATCAGCATGGGAATCGTCTTGTATTTCTTAATATCCAGAACCAGCGTAGGCAGAAGGTAATCGTTCCACACCCACATGGCCTCCAGAATTCCCACGGATACCAGCGTGGGTTTCAGCATCGGCAGAACAATCCGGAAAAAGGTCTGCAGCGGATTGCAGCCGTCGATCATGGACGCTTCCTCCACTTCCAGAGGAACGGATTTCATAAAGCCCGCGAACATGAACACCGCAAGCCCGGCGCCGAAGCCCAGATAAATCACCCAGATATTGTAGGGCGTGTTCAGCTTCAGGGCATCTGCCGTCTGAGACAGGGTGAACATCACCATCTGGAAGGGCACTACCATGGAGAATACAAACAGGAAATACAGTGCCTGTGAGATTTTACTCTTTACCCTCGTGATAAACCATGCGCACATGGAGCAGCAGATAAGAATCGCCGCTACCGAGGTAATGGTAATCAGAAGGCTGTAGCCCAGACTCTGCAGAAAGCCTTTGGATTCAATCGCGTTAACGTAGTTTGCCAGCCCCGCAAAGATTTCCGGCGTAGGCAGCGCAAACGCGCTGTCTGTCGTGATCGCCGTCTCCTGCTTCAGGGAGTTAAAGAAGATCATGACAACCGGATACACATACAGCAGGGCCAGAATAGTCAGCAGACCCGTCCAGATTGTATTGTCGATTTTTTTTCTTTTCGCCATCTTACTGCTGCACCTCCTTGGAACGTGTCGCCTTCAGCTGCAGAAGGGAAATCACGATGACCAGAAGACAGAAAATCACTGCCTTCGCCTGGCCAAGTCCCTTCCACTGGGCTCCTGCCCTTGCATAGAAGGTCTGATAGATGTTCATGGCCAGCATCTCTGTCATGTGATTTGGGTCTCCTCCGGTCAGAGCCAGGTTCTGGTCGAACAGCTTGAAGGAGTTGGTCAGTGTCAGGAAAACGCAGATCGTAATGGACGGCATTACCATGGGAAGCTTCACTCTCCAGAGCGTCTTCCATGCGGAAGCTCCGTCGATCTGAGCCGCTTCCAGAAGATCGTCGGATACATTCTGAAGTCCGGCGATATAAATAATCATCATATATCCAATCTGCTGCCAGCACATCAGGATAATCAGTCCCCAGTATCCGGCTGCCGTATTCAGCGCCAGAAGCGGTTTTCCCGCCAGGGAAAGCACGCAGTTAATCAGGATATTCCAAATATATCCCAACACGATACCGCCGATCAGGTTTGGCATGAAGAATACGGTACGGAAGATGTTTGTTCCCTTCAGATTCCGTGTCAGCAGCAGCGCCAGCCCAAAAGCGATCACATTGATAAAAACGATAGCCGCCACCGCAAACAGCACAGTAAATTTAAAGGAATGCAGAAATGTGGTATCGGAAAAGATCCGCTGGAAATTTCCGATGCCTATGAAGGTCGCGTCCCGGACCGTCGTAAACTGACAGAAGGCCAGGTACAGTCCTTCGAGAAAGGGAATGATAAATCCGATGGTGAAGGCCAGAAGCGTCGGCAGTACAAAAATCGGAGAATAGCGTTTGATCGCTTTTTCCATAGTTCCTCACCTCTTTTAATACAAGAATCCCCCAGACAGGATTCTCCACTTGCATAGGAAAGGGGCAGGCAAGTCACTTGCCCGCCCCTTGCTTTTCATTTTACATTTTACATTTGAATGGAACAGTATGCCAGCTTGTTTTACTGTCCGTTCGCCAGAGCGTACTCGGTAGCCCAGCCGTCTACGAACGCGGATACAACGCCGTCCCAGTTTGCGTCAGTCTGATCTGCCGCATATGCGGTCAGTGCCTGGCCTACGCCATTCTTCCACTCTTCAGACGGCATCGTCGTGAAGTTCCAGGAGATCGGAGTCTTGCCTGCTGCTAACATTTCCTGGTCTGTCTTTACGAACAGATTGGTCGGCTCCTGCGCAGACTTGAACGGAATGACAAAGCCCATGTCGGTAGCCATTGCCGTGGTTCCCTCTTCAGAAGTCACGCACCAGTAGATGAAATCAAGAGTTGCCTGGATGTCAGCTTCGTCTGCCTGATTGTTTACGCACCAGTAGTTCTCTGTACCTGTGCAGAGTCCCTGATTTGCCTCATCGCCTGCGCCGAAGTAAATCGGAATCATCGCCAGCTGGTCGTCGGAGAATTTGCCCTCACCGGATACATTTCCGTACTCCCAGGAACCATTCTGGTAGAATACTGCTTCTCCGTTCAGGAATTCGCTGGTAGCGTCGTCTGCTGTCTTGGCGGAAAGCTCTGCCGGATCGCAGGTGCTGTTGTTGATGTACAGATCCCACATCGCGCGGTAGTTGTCAAGGTAGGTTCCCTCGATAGCGTCTGTACTGTTGATTCCCTTATCCTGATACTCGAAGTAAATCGGAAGGTTTGCAAGGTGTGTCTTGAATCTCCAGTCGGAGGAGCTGTCCATACCTGCGGAGGTGAATGCCGCGAATCCAAGTTCGTCAGAACGTGCGGTAATGTCCTCTGCTACAGCCTTCAGATCCTCGAAGGACTGGATGTCGTCTACTGTGTAGCCGGCCTGCTCAAGAAGATCCGTATTTACAATCAGTCCGTAGGACTCGATTACGTATCCGATACCTGCTACCTTGTCGCCGTCTTTCAGCGCATAGGTGTCGCTGGTCAGCTCGCCGTAAATATCGCTGCCGGATAAGTCATAGCAGTAATCCTTCCAGTTTGCCAGACCTACCGGACCGTTTACCTGGAACAGAGTCGGCGCGCCGCTCTTTCCCATCTCACTCATCAGAGTTGTCTCATAGTTTCCGGATGCTGCTGTTACGACGGTAACAGGAACTCCTGTCTGCTCCGTGTAAACTGCTGCCAGATCCTGCCACTGCTGATCCTGCTCCGGTTTGAAGTTCAGATAATATACAGAGCCTTCCGCGCTGGATGTCTCAGTCTCAGCTGCGTCCGTATCCTCTGTCGCTGCTGTATCTTCGGTTGCCGTAGTATCCGTAGTCGTCGTGTCGTCTGATGAACCGCCGCAGCCTGCCAGCAGAGACATTGCCAGAGCGCCTGTAAGCGTCAGGGCCAAAAGTTTCTTTTTCATACTGTTTTCCTCCTGTTTTGATGAAACATGATGGCTGCCGCCCTTCCGGCGCATCTGCGCAAATGCGCCGGAAATCACGGCTTGAAACCGTTTTGGAAACGTTCCATGGAAACGTTTCCAGTTCTTATATAATAATCTTAGTCCTTTTTCCCAAAAAATGCAAGTGTTATTTTGTACTTGCTGACAATTTCGTCGAAACTGCAAATTTTCTATCTCAAATTTTGTGCACTTTTACTTCTGCTATCTGGCTGCAGCCGCACTTGACGGACAACAGAACCCATTGTTACAATAGTAGCATTGAAAAACTTTAAAAAGGAGGCACCTTCGAATTGGACAAACAGCCCCGCACACCTGGCCGGACCGCCTTCATTCTGTCTGTCATAACTGAAAACCTCTGGGAACTGGTTCAGCTCAATCTCCTGTTTTTGCTGACCTGCGTCCCGCTCGTCACGATCGGGCCAGCGCTCACAGCTCTGGACGCCTGCTTTTCCGATATTCTGCAGAAGCAGAGAAGAGATGAGCCCATCCTGCCCCGCTATTTTGCAGCGTTTCGTTCCCGTTTTCTGGCTGCTCTGCCCTGGGGACTGGCTCTGCTGGCCGGAAGCTTTGTCCTGGGCTTCGCCCTTTTCTGGTACGGAAGCCTTGCGTCCGGGTCCTGGCTCTACGTGCCGTTTACCGCTCTTTCTCTGCTGGGACTTATCTTTTTTCTCGGGATCCTTTCCCATCTGTTCCTTCTGCTGGCAGAAGGAGGAATGGAAGCCGGGGAGACTTCCCTGCCAAAGGCTGCAGCTCTCCGCGCCCTGACCCGGATGAAGCAGACTCTCATCGGCCTTGCCGCCGCTTTTATTCTTCTTGCGGTACAATTTCTTCTGCTGCCCGCCACAGTTCCACTGCTTCTGTCTCTGGGTCTTTCTGTCCCCGGGCTCATCATGGCCTGGGCCTGCATGGGACGCCGGGAATAATTCCCGGCCTTCCCTGTCCTGAAGCGCATTCCGCGCTTTCATGCCAGGGCGCATTCTATGGCACCCTTGTGCGCTGACGCTATTGTGCCAGATTCCCATTTTTGCTATACTTAAGACGTGAAATAAAAAACGGCGCCAGAACTTCTTTCTGTACGGTCCCTGGCGCCGCTGCTGAATATTGGAGGTTGTACATGAAATTATTAGTATGCAATGCAGGGAGCACCTCTCTGAAATTCAAGCTGTTTGAAATGCCAAAGGAGCAGGTCCTCGCGGAAGGCAAGGTCGAGCGCGTAGGCACAGACCGCGCCATCTACCACTTTTCAAAGCCCTCCGGCTTCCGTATTTTCCGGGAAAACCTTTCTATCCCCACTTACACAGAAGGAATCCAGCTGTTTCTGGACGAGCTTCTGAGCAAGGAGCATGGAGAGCTTTCCACACTTGGCGAGCTGGAGCGGGTTGGCTTCAAAACGGTTCTCTCCAAGGGCCATTACGGAATCCATGAGCTGACGCCGGAGGTTCTTCAGGGCATGGAGGATTACATGGTGGTGGCTCCCGCCCACAACAGGCCTTACCTGGAAGCGATCCGCCAGTTCCAGAAGCTGACGCCGGACGCGATGCTCGTAGGCGCGTTCGAGACAGCCTTTCACCAGACGATTCCCATGGAGCGGAAAATTTATGGCATTCCCTATGAATGGTATGAAAAATACGGCATCGAGCGCCTTGGCTACCACGGAGCCTCCCACAGCTATGTGGCTGAGACGCTGGCAGATCTGTACGGCTCCACCGGAAAAGCCATCTCCTGCCATCTGGGCGGCAGCGGCTCCCTTTGCGCCATCGACGATGGAAAGAGCGTAGATACCAGCTTCGGCATCTCTCTCCAGGTAGGAATCATTCAGTCAAACCGCTGCGGCGACATTGATCCCTTTATCGTACCCTTCCTTCAGAAGGAGGGAATGAGCCTGGACGACGTTCTCGACGGCCTTACCAGACACGGCGGCCTTCTGGGCATCTCCGGAGTCAGCAACGATCTGCGGGATGTGGAGGAAGCGGCACATGCAGGAAATGAGCGGGCGCAGCTTGCCATCGACATCTTCTGCAACGGAATTGTCCGCTACATCGGCTCCTATTACGCAGAGCTCGGCGGCCTCGATCATCTGGTTTTCACCGCAGGCATCGGCGAGCACGGCGCCAGCATCCGGGAAAAGGTATGCGGCCAGCTGGAGCATATGGGCATCCTGCTGGATCCGGAAAAGAACAGAAACTGCCCCGGCGGGAACGCCTTGATCTCCCGCGATGAATCTCCGGTAAAAATCCACGTAATTCCGGCCAACGAAGAGCTGGGCGTGGCAAGGAAGACCTACGGATACCAGAGGGCATAAAAACAGAAACGTGCGCCGCCAGGCGCACGCCAAAAAGGCGTTTCACCCGAAGGTGAAACGCCTTTTCATGTTTTTCATGTGCATCTGTTTATCTGTTTTCGAAAGCTCTTTTCCGCCCGGCTCTTAGATCGAGCTGATATTCATATCTACATTTCCCTTTACACCGTCTACAGAACCCTTGGAAGTATTCTGCCAGATATCATAGCGCCCGGTGTATCCGCAGGTTGTCGCATAATGCGCCACCCAGATGCGGTAGCTGCTCGGGAACTGGGACACGCTCAGATGCTCTGAGAACCAGTTCTTGCTCGCATATACCATCGGCTTATAGCCCGCATTTGCCACCGTATTGCAGAACGCGATCGTAATCTTCGTTCTCTCCGACTTGGAAAGCCCGTCCGCGCGTCCTCTGCCGCCGTTCGCATACTCGCTGTCAATGGCAATCGGCATATTGATGCCATACTGGTTCGCCAGCTTAACCGCCATACTTGCCTCTTCCACAGCTTCGGCCTCGGTAATCGCCTGGCTGAAGAAGTAGATGCCAACGCGCAGGCCTGCTGCCTTTGCTCCGGTGATATGGGACGCGAACATCGGATCCTGGACAAGCACGCCGGAACCGTAACCACGGTAGCCGCAGCGGATGATGACGAAATTGATTCCCGCATTCTTAACCTTCTGCCAGTTGATGCTGCTCTGGAACTTGGACACATCGATTCCAATCGTTCCGGAACGCACGCCCTCATCGCTGAATGTATACTGGATTCCCTGGATTACCTGGGTCCCTGTCACCTTGTTTCCGTCTTTATCAAAGTAGTAGGTGGCGCCGTCAAGAGTCTGCCATCCCGTGTATTTGTAGCCTGTCACCTTCTGGGTGATATCATAAACCGGCTCGCTGGTCGTATCATATATCGGGCGGCTGGTCGTATCGTAGACGATCTTGTCCGTCGTACCGGCCTTCAGAAGCTGCAGTCCAGCCATAAATACGCTGGCCGTGGGAACCGCGCCCTCTGTATCCGTACTCTGTGTCTGCGTATTCTCTTCACTTCCGGTGCTCTGATCTCCAGAGCCCTCTCCGGTTCCGGTATTCGTATCTCCGGAGCCTCCTCCGTTCTCAGAACCGCCATTTCCATCAGAAGAATCCGGAGGCGTAACGCCTGGCATCGGTTTGTGGCAGCGGTCACACACTCCGTCTGCTCCAGTGCTTCCATTCTCTGCCTTTTTATCCACATGGCCCAGCGCAGGAGCATCCGGATCCACGACTTCTGTCTGATTCGGATCCACTGCCCCATCGACGGAGCACACCATCTTATATGTACCCGGCTCTGTACAGGTCGCTGCCTTCGCGGTGACCTTCTTGTCATATACATGCGTATGCGCCGGCTTCACATCCGTACCGCAGCGATCGCATTTGCCATCTCCGTCCGCATCATCATGAGTCGGCTCGGAAATGATCACCTCATACATATCTGTGCCAAATTTATCCTTCTGCAGCTTGGAGTACACCAGCTGTCCCCAGGTATCTTTCTTCTGAGTCTTTACCTCTTCGGTAATCTCAGTTTTCGAAGACTCCACATACTCTACCGTATCTTTCAGAACCTGGGCTGTTCCCGCATCAGCGTTTCCATTCGTATTGGAATCCTCTGCCGCTACATTGATTTCACTTTCACTCTTAATCTCATCCGAAACATCTACAACCGAATATTCGATATTCGCCTTTACCTGGGCGGTGATGTCCTTCGGAGCGGCATACCCTCCTGCAGATTTCATGGAAATCGTGCATTTTCCGGGCTCCATCGACTTGATATAGATAATTCCGTCCTTGTCGCTGTCGGTGTAGTCCTTTGTCTTATTTGCCGAGTCTGTCACGGACACCTCAAAGGCCGTTCCGGTGACAACCTTGCCGTTTCTCTCATTGACAATCTTGACCTTCAGATCCTTGTCCATGGAGGTGGCCTTCAGAACAATCGGCACTTCCTTCTCATCCACCACGACTGTCTGTGTATTGTCTCCATCCAGACGGGTCAGCTCGGCCACATAGGACTTGTTCATCGCAAGCCCGATCACATTGGCCTGCGCACCCGTATCAGACTGCAGATCCGTCACGGTGGGAATCATGTCTTCCGTGATCTGGCTGCGGGACCCGCAGCCGCCCAGCAGGGACATCGTCAGAACTACTGAGAGCAGCAGAGCTCCCACTCGTTTTCCTTTCATTCTCTCACTCCTCATCCTGTCATTTTGGCAGTTATTTCATTTATCCACATTCTGTGGCTGTATTACAGTCATTTTCCACAGTAGTATAGCATTCTTTTGCCGTATTTTCAACCTTTTCAAGGAAAAAAGTTGACATAAGGAGGGAGAAAAGTGTTTCCAGAAATGGAAGCCTTATCCCAGCTTTCCCTGCTCCTGCGCATAGCCTGCCAGGCTCCGCAGCTTCTCTGTCATTTTCCCTTCCAGGTCCAGCCCGGGAGCACAGAGCACCCGGCTGCAGCTGTCAAGCAGCTTTTTGGCCTGCAAAAGCTTTTCTTCTGAAAACGGGTGAAAGGGCTTCTCTGTGACCAGGCCGGCGGCCAGAGCTCTGGCCGCCGGATAATCCAGATCATTTTCCCATAAAATGCCGGCTGCAAAGGGAACGCCCTCTCTCTGGAGCTTGCGGAAGAGGGGCGTCCCCGTGCCGCAGCCCGCGATAATGAAAACCTCAGGCGGACCGGGAGGCCTTTCCAGCTCCAGGCTCCCGGTGAGCTCATCATAAGCCCCCTCCGTCATCCCATAAAGCTCTGTAATATATCCTCCCGAAAAAATTTCCTCAGGCGGGCCGAAGCGGTCGATGCAGTCGCCGCGCACGCAGGCAATCCGGTCAGAAATCCTTTCTGCCAGATCCAGCTCATGGAGAGACAGAATGACCGTCAGTCTCCGTTCTCTGGACATTTTCTGTATCACCGAGAGAAACTCCAGCTTATAACGGATATCAAGAAAGGATGTGGGCTCATCCAGCACCAGGATTTCAGGCTGCTGGCAGAGGGCCCGTGCCAGCATCACTCTCTGCTTCTGCCCATCGCTGATCTGCCTGAAATCCCGGTCCTTCAGCTCCTGAATGCTCACCAGCTCCATAGCCTCCCTCACGATTTCCCGGTCCCTGTCATTCAGCACTCCAAAGCGTCCGGTATATGGATACCGCCCCGCTGCAACCACATCCCCGCAGGTCATAAGCTCCGGGCGCACCCGCTCTGTGAGCACAACGGAAAGCCTGCGGGCCAGCTCGTTTCCGGTAAACCGGCTCATATCCGTCCCGTCCAGATACGCCGTTCCCCCAAGGAGGGACAGCTGCCTGATAATGCTTTTGAGAATTGTCGTTTTTCCCGCTCCGTTTGGCCCGATCAGCGTCAGGATTTCTCCGCGCCTGACCTTCAGCTCAATATTTCTGATAAGCGGCATTCCATGATAGCCTACTGTCATTCCCTTCGTATAAAAATAGAATTCATCCACAGCCCGTCACGCTCCTTCCCTTTTGCTCCGCAGCAGAATTACGATAACTACGGGAGCCCCGAAAACCGCCGTCACCGTGCTGATGCTCAATTCTGTAGGAGAGAACAGTGTGCGGGCCAGCAGATCGCAGAACAGGCAGAATACGGCTCCGCCCAGGAAGCAGGCCGGAATCATCAAAATCGGACGTGCCGTCCGAAAAACGTTCTTTACAATCTGCGGCACTGCCGTTCCCACAAAGGATACCGGCCCTGCAAAGGCGGTCACGCAGGCTGAGAGCAGACTGGAAAGCAGCACCAGCAGAGCCCGGAACAGCCGGATATTCAGCCCCATATTCTGCGCATAGGCCTCCCCCAGCTGGTAAGCGCTGATCGGCTTGGACAGCAGAAATACAAAAGCAGAGGTCAGAAATATCACCACCGTCATCACCGCCACATTGTTCCAGCTCACACCCGAAAAGCTTCCCTGAGACCAGTTGTGGAGGTTTACGATATCAGAATCATCCGCAAAGGTCACGACAAAGTCTGTGACAGCCGAGCAGATATAGCCAATCATAACGCCGCTCACAATCAGCGTAGACATATGGTTCAGCGCCTTGGACATCAGAAGTACAAAGCTCATGGAAATCATCGCTCCCGCAAAGGCCGCCAGAATCAGGATCAGAGAGCTGACCCGAAGGGCTCTTTCCAGGAAAAATACCATCACAAGAGCTACTGTCAGCTTTGCTCCTGAAGAGATTCCCAAAGTAAAGGGGCCTGCGATCGGATTGTGGAAAAAGGTCTGCAGTAGATAGCCCGACAGCGCAAGAGCGCCTCCCAGAATGGCAGCCGCCAGGGCACGCGGAAGGCGGATCTGCAGTACAATATCCGCCGACACATCCGCTCCCCGTTCTCCTCCCAGAATCCGCAGGACCTCCGCAAACGGGATATTGACGCTGCCAATACACACGTTTGCGGCCATCAGAAGGAGCATTGCCGCTGCCAGACAAAGAAAGATCAGGACATACCGTTTTTGCTTCATCTCTTAATCCAGCCTGTACAGATAGGTCAGGCTGTCCTCCTCTCCGTTCAGCATTCCATGAATATCCGCGATCATCGTGCCGAGCTCCATGGACGACTGATACAAATCTCTCGTCGTGCAGTACACATTGCCCTCCCCAACCGCCTTAAAATTCTCCAGAAGCTCACTTTTTCCAAACAGCTCCTCCACCGAAGAAAGCTCCCCGTCAATGGTGCTGTTGTAAATGAGATAATCAGCTTCTCTGGCCGCCGCATAAAATTCCTCCATCTGCAGGCTGACCGTGGAAGAGGCCGTGTCATCCTCTGCCCCCAGATCCGAAAAAACATAACGTCCTCCTGCAAGCTCAATCATTTTCGGCAGGTAATCGGAAGCCTTACGCACATTGACCTCGCCGCTGTTCGTAATATAGAAAAAGGCCACCGTCTTACCGGTATCTTCTGCATTCCCAATGGACGCAAAGGCTTCCTGCTGCCCGGCGAAGGCCCCTGCCGCCTCTTCCTCACGGCCCGCCAGAAGGCCGTACAGCTTCACCCATTCTGTTCTTCCAAGAGGCTCTGTCTCATAGCTGGAATAATCCACCATCACAGGAATTCCGAACCTTTCCAGCTGCTCCTTGACCTCGGGCGTATGATAGATCATCGTATTTTCAATGGCCAGATCGCAGCCCTCTGCCAGAATCTGCTCATAATCCGGAGCGGAATAATTTCCCGCATAGAGAATATCTCCTGATTCTACAGCCTGCCGGGCCTCTTCCAGATACCAGCCTTCCGCCTTTGTTCCCGTAAACCGAATCACATCCAGAGAATCCATGGAGATAAACATATCCATCACAGCAGAAGCTACCAGGTAAATGCGGTCCAGAGGCTGATAAAGCACTGTGATATCTTTCTCCAGATCTTCTGGACTGCTTTCCCCTTCCGGAACTACAAGGTAACGTTCGCTGCTATTGATTGTGATGAGGGCAAAGCCGCCCGTATAATAATCCACCGAAAATTTCTCTGCATACAGCAGTTCCATGCTGTCCTCATATTCCAGCTCTGAGCTGATATCCGTATCCCGCTCCCAGTCTGCTCCGCCTTCCGCAGGGCTGCAGGCCGGCGCAAGAAGCAGCAGCAGACTCAAGAACAGAGCCATCCCTCTTTTCCTCATTCAGCTTTCCTTCTTCCTCTTCTTTACAAGACATATCGCTGCGGCTGCAGCCAGAATCACCACTGCCGCCCAGATAATTCCATTCGGAAGGTCTGTCCCCTCTGCAGAAGAGATCGACTCTGACGAAAAGGTCAGAGTATATTCCACCTCATGTGGCCTGCTCATGGCCGTAGTCTCTGCGAGAATTTCGACCGGCTCGTCAAACACCGTAACCAGAATCTCAAACACGGAGTTTCCTTCCTCATTGACCGGCAGATACATCTCCTCATCTACCTTCATATAATCGTAGTGGGAGCTGCTCCATTCAATCCGTGCATATGCCTCTCCACCCTCTATGACCAACTCCGCCGGAGAAGTGATCTGCGCTCTCCCGGAGCCGCCTTCCAGCGTTACCTCCACGGTATATGCTCCATCCTCCGGCAGAATGACATTTTCCTTTTGGTTTTCCATTGTTTCCATAATCTGTTTCTCCATCCTTTTCAGCGCCATACGCAGAGGCTGCCGCTCTCACAGAAACCGCGGAGCTGATTCTGGCGCCCCGTATGCCATGCGCCGGCTTTATGAAAGCCGGAAGCCGCCGCGGACCTCAGGTCCGCGGCAGCCCCTCCTGCAGCCTTCCGCCGTTACTGCGCTGCCTGCTCTTCACCGGCAGGCTCCGGGTTCGACACGGAAACCTTATGATCGTACCAGGTTCCCTTCGTTCCCACCAGCGCCAGGTCAAACTCCTCATCCAGCGCAGGCACCGGAACATCAAATCCATATACCTCTTCTGTGATTCCATCGCTGTAGGTGACGCTGTCCGTCGTAGGCTCCAGCAGAACCGCGCCTTCCTTCTGCGCGTCCTCCGCCAGGCCCGGGTACAGGTTCACAATATTCTTTGATGCCAGAGAGATGTGGATCGTCATCTTTCCGTCTTCCACCGTCAGAGTGCCTTTTCCGCCGCAGGCCTCGCTCACGTGGAACATGCCGCTGTCCGTGTCAAAATCAGCCGTATATACGCCGTCCTCCAGAGAGACCGGACTTTCTGTCTCCGCTGCTGTTTCTGTTTCTGTCTCTGTCTCAGTGCCTGCGGGGGCTGAACCGCCCGAGCCGCAGCCTGCCAGCAGAGCGCAGCCGAGCATGGCCGCACACAGGATTGTTATCATTTTTTTCTTCATTTTTCCTGCTTCCTTACTCGCTCATTGCTGCCGCCGTATGGGCCACATAGAGATCCTGGATGGCCTCAATCCGTCCCAGTCCTTCAATCTGCGCGTCTACACTTTCAAAGCTTCCGGAAGCGTTGAACATGCTCAGCCAGGAATCAGCGTCCTCCCCTGCCATATCGTTGTTCGCATGATCACCTGCCACTACCATCAGCGGGCGGAGAACCACTTTCGTATATCCGGCCTCGGCCACTGCGCTGATAATGGATTCGCAGTCTGTTCCCTCCGGCTCGCCCTCAACAGTTCCGATAAACACATTGTCATATCCAAGCTCTGTCATCTGTGTCTGCATCTGGCTGTAGGATACGTTCGCCGTGTGAGAGGTTCCATGTCCCAGAAATACAAAGGCTGTTCCGTCTTCTGCCGCTGCCTCCGCGCTGTCATATCCTGCTCCTGCCACGGCCTCGGCAGTCAGAGCCTCTGCCACAGCCTGCTTGTCCTCATTGATCACAGTCGCGTCAGAACCAACCTCACCCAGAAGGGGTTCAGCCACTGCCACGGATGTAAACTGATCCTGATAAGCTTCCACAGCTTCCACCAGCTCATCATATTCTGCGCCGTGCATCAGATGGGTGGGCTGTATAATCAGATTCTGTACGCCGTTTGCCACCGCGCGCTCCAGCGCCTGTTCCATATTGTCAATGGCTTCTCCATCCCGGGCCTGCACATGGTTGATGATGATCTGAGCTGTGAAAGCCCTTCTCACTGACCAATCCGGATAAGCCTCCTGCAGCGCATCCTCAATCGCCTTGATGTCTTCCACACGGCTGTCGTTGAAGGATGTGCCGAAGCTTACGACCAGAAGCTCATTCTCGCCAATCTCATCCTGATTGCGGGGATCGTCCAGCGACGCGTCGCCGGTATCTCTGCCGAAATAATCCGGATCTGCATTCTCACCTGCCACCAGCTCCTTCTGAGCGTCCGTCAGAGTGTCCCAGGCCTCCTTTGCCGCAGCGCACTGTGCGTCCGTCTCATCCGTCCTCTGCTGGACATAGATCGCGTCAATCAACGCCGCCACATTGTCTGCCGCTTCCTGATCCGAAACCGCTTCCGTCTCGTCCGCTGAATCTGCCTCTTCTGCCGCGTCCGCTGTCTCTTCCGTCGTCTCAGCCGCGGTATCCGCAGTATCTGCGGCGCCTGAGCCGCAGCCTGCCAGCAGCGCGCATGTAAACGCTGCCATACACACTAAAGCTACGATTTTTTTCTTCATTCCTTTTTCCTCCCTGGAAATTTACTTGCGGATTTTCTGAGCTCCTCTGTATCTGCTCTCAAATGGACAAAAAAATACCCTTTCAATACCAGATACAGGTATAAAAAGGGACGAAAAACAAAAATCCAACGCATAAAGCAGCTGGATTGCAGGAAACTGCCTTCCACCGGCAGGTACATGCTCCTGCTGGCCGGAAGCGTATTTCGGTACAATCAAACCTCGTGATCTGGAATCTGTCATCCCCGTACCACAGCTGGCAGGTCTCCTGGCTCGCAGTCTGGCGCACATTGCCGTCTTCCCGATTACTCAGTGACATATTGGCAATCTGCTCCTGCATACAGTGACGAGATCGCACAGGCCTTTCACCTGTTTCCCTATTCTCCGCAGTCTTTTGCGGCACCAACTGTTTTTCATTCAATTTTCAGATAAATCCGCTGAAATCATTATAGCACCGCTTCTGCCTGATGGCAACCATTTCCTTGCGGCAGGATATTATGAAAAAAGGAGACAGTTCCGTGAAATTCAGGATCTCAACGACCTGAATTTCACGGAACTGTCTCCTTCTTATTCATCAGAGGCTGCAAACTGCTGTCAGCCGCCAGCCTCGTTTTTGTCCTTCCGCATGTTACTCTGCAGCTGCGTCTGTCTCAGACTCTGTGCCTGTATCTGTCTCCGTCTCAGATTCCGTACCGGTATCCGTACCTGTGGCAGTTGTATCCACATAGTACACTCTGTCGAAGGTCAGCTTGTCCAGAGCGCTGTCCACCGTCGTAAACGTGTGGTTCTCTTCCAGCGCAGCGCACTGCTCCTGATACAGGGTATTCCGGCGCTCCTGAATGATATTTTCCTTCTCTGCCGCTGTTGCTTCTTCATCGTAGGTGCTGAGCATCTGTACTCCGTAATATCCGGTGTCCGTCTCCACAATGGGGGCAATCTCGCCGTCGGAGAGCTGATCCGCCGCTTCCTTGACTACATCCGCCACTGTCGTGGTGTCTGCGCCATAGGTAATCTCCGTGGCAGAAGAAATCTGCTCATCCTCCCCGGCCTCCTCGTTCGCCGCTTCTATGGCAGCCGCCAGATCGCCGCTCTCGGCGGCATCGTCAAGTACCGCCTGAAGACGGTCTCTTACCGCCTGCTTCTCTTCCTCCGTCAGCTCTACCGTATTTCCCTCCTCATCTACCTCTGTTCCCTGTGTAGATACAAAAACATAGGAAATCCGTTTCTGGGCCGCCTCTTCATCAGACACCTCTGTGTCCACATCCGCCGTCAGCACATCATACATCTTGTCCTGAATCGTCGCAAGCGTCAGAAGGCGCTCTACCGATGCCTGATCAGCCCCAAGGGCGTTCCTAGTCTTCTCGGTATTATCCTCGACAAACTGAACTGCCGCCTCTGTGATAGCCGCCTTTTCTTCGTCCGTCAGTTCTACGCCATAGTTCGGTGCCTCTGCCTCCAGCACATAGAGCTCCTGAAACTGCTCCAGAAGGCTTTCCTTCGCTGTCTCTCCATAGGTCGTTCCTGTGCCGGAATCCTGTCCGTAAAAGTTTGTAGTCCCAAACAGAGAAGCGTAGGTGCTTTCCATCTGAGCCTGCTGATAACGGAGCATCAGATTAAACTCTCCCAGAGTCATATTTACCGTGTCGTCAAGAGTTGCCGCTGTCTCGGTTCCGTCCAGCACTGTTTCCTTTCCGCAGCCGCTCATGGCAGTGGAAAGCACCAGCGCAGATACCAGTACAGCTATTCCTTTTCTCATCATATCTGTAAATCCTTCCTATCTGTAAAACATTTATTGTCTATTATAGACGCTTTTTCTCTGTCCGGCAAGGCTTTCTTGCCCCAGTCATAAACTTTTCACAGTTCAGCCGCAGAAAAGCTTTTGTCTCCCGCCCGGACCGGCACTGCTCTCAAACTGCTGTCAGCATTTTGTCCACACGGACGGTCTCCCAGACCTCTTCCTCTATCTCCAGCGGCGTCTCCGCTTCCCACTCCGCCTCCAGGCTCATCAGATATTCTTCCTTCGCCTGCGCCTTCATGGCCTCCAGGTTATCCTCCGTGGCGCTTTCATCATAATCAGATACCCTCTGAACCACATACCAGCCATCCTCTGTCTCAATCGGCCCGGACACCTGCCCCGTCTCCATGCCGCGTACCGCGTCTGCCACATCCGGGTGTGTGCCGCCGTTCGTACTGTCATTGAAATAAGCGTCTATCACTGTACGGGACGCCTCCTCGCCTGCCGCCGCGATATCTCCCAGCTCCTGTGCCCTGGCCGCAAATTCCTCCGACTGCTTCCGGATCTCCTCCTTCTCTTCCTCTGTAAACGGAGTATAATTTCCCTCCGTGTCATAGGTTCCTGTCGCGGAAAACAGACAGTACGTCAGCTTCCCGACCCTTGCCTCGTCCTCGTCTATCTCCGGCTCGTATCCGTTCTGAATCAGCTCTGCTGTCAGAGCCGCCAGCTCGTTCCGGGTCAGATACCGCTCCACGCTTTCTACCGTTGCGCCAGCTGCCTCCAGAACCTCAGGCGTATTGCTTTCCATAAAATTCCGCGCGCGCTGGGCAATCTCTGCCTGAGCCTGCTCTGTCAGCGCTGCTCCATACTCTTCCGCATGCGCGCAGAGCAAATGGAGCTCTGTGAGCAGGGACATGACGTCCCCTTTTAGCGTCTCTTCCAGCGTCTGCCCGCTTTCCGCCGCCTCCTGCTGCCACATTTCACTTCCGAAATCCTGGTAGTAAGCGTACTCCCACTGCTCCTGCAGCATCCTGGTGTAAAACAGCGCTTCGTCAAGATAAACCGCCTCGTCCCCCAGATACGCTACGGGAGTCCCTTCCTCTTCTGCCGCTTCCCGCGCCGTGCTGCCGTCCTGCACGTTTCCTGCATTCCTTCCACTCTGTGCGCCGCCGCAGCCTGACAGCGCTGCTGCGGAGATTCCCAACAGAGCCGCAAGCAGCAGCCCTCTGATTGAAATGTTCGAAAATACTTCCTGTTTTCTTTTCCTTTGCTTCATCCTTTGCCACCTCCAGCGGTTCCTGTCTGCCTGCCGCAGCCAAAGCCCTGCCTGTTACAGAAGAGCCTCCATTTTGTCCAGGATTTCTCCCAGAAGCTTCAGGGCGTCTGTCTCCTCTCCCCGGCTGTTTTTCTTCCTGCGGTAATAAAGAGCCGGCTTCTCTCCAGCCGTAAACTTCATTCTGTCCCCGAAGCCTGCAAGGAACTCCGGCAGCGCCGCCGGGTTCAGCCTGGCTCTCTCGTAGAGCATCAGCCGGATTTCGTCCGGACGCTCCACCAGCTCCTTTACATAGACATGATGCGCCTTTACCTTCAGATCCGCCACCTTCAGCAGATTCTGCACCGGACGGGGCAGATCGCCGAACCGGTCAAGGAGCTCATCCTGCATATCCTCGCATTCCTCCGCGGACTCGATTCCCGCAATCCGCTTATAGATATCCAGCTTTTGGCTCTCATTTCGAATATAGGTGTCGGGAATATAAGCATCCAGCTCCATATCCACCATGGTTTCAAACTCTTCCTCCGGAAGAGCTGTCCCCTTCTGCTTCTTCACCGCCTCATTGAGCATCTTGCAGTAGAGATCATAGCCGACCGCCTGCATGTGTCCATGCTGCTGCTCGCCCAGCAGATTGCCTGCTCCCCGGATTTCCAGATCGCGCATGGCAATCTTAAAGCCGCTTCCCAGCTCCGTGAATTCCCGGATCGCTCCCAGCCTCTTTTCGGCTACCTCCTTGAGCATCTTATCCTTCCGGTACATCAGGAAGGCGTATGCGGTTCTGCTGGAGCGCCCCACGCGCCCCCTCAGCTGATAGAGCTGAGAAAGCCCCATATTATCCGCATCGTGAATAATCATGGTGTTCACATTCGAGATATCCAGCCCTGTCTCAATAATTGTCGTGGATACCAGCACGTCGATCTCCCCCGCGATGAAATCATACATGATTTTCTCCAGCTCATGCTCCCTCATCTGTCCATGCGCGAAGGCTACGTTCGCCTCAGGGACAAGCTCAGCGATCTGAGCCGTCACCTCAGCGATATTGTTGACGCGGTTGTAAACATAGTAGACCTGTCCGCCGCGTCCCAGCTCCCTGCTGATGGCGGCCCGCACCATCTCGCTGTCATACTCCATGACGTAGGTCTGGATCGGAAGCCTATCCTGGGGCGCTTCCTCCAGTACGCTCATATCACGGATTCCGATCAGGCTCATATGGAGCGTCCTTGGAATCGGTGTGGCCGTCAATGTCAGCACATCAATGTTTTCCTTAAGCTTTTTGATTTTTTCCTTATGAGCCACGCCGAAGCGCTGCTCCTCATCAATGATCAGCAGCCCCAGATCCTTAAACTCCACATCGGCAGACAGAACCCGGTGTGTTCCGATCACGATATCCACCAGTCCCTTTTTCAGATCCGCCACCGTCCTTTTCTGTTCCGTGGGTGTCCGGAAACGGCACAGCAGATCCACTCGGACCGGGAAATCCTTCATGCGCTGCACAAAGGTATTGTAATGCTGCTGGGCGAGGATCGTCGTCGGCACCAGATAGACTACCTGCTTATTCTCCTGAACTGCCTTGAAGGCTGCCCGGATAGCAATCTCCGTCTTTCCGTAGCCCACATCCCCGCAGATCAGCCGGTCCATGATCTTTGTGCTCTCCATATCCTTTTTGGTCGCCTCAATCGCCAGCTGCTGATCTGCCGTCTCCTCAAAGGGAAACAGCTCTTCAAATTCTGTCTGCCAGACGGTATCGGGCCCGTAAGCGTAGCCGTCCTTCTGCTGGCGGGCCGCATAAAGCTCCACCAGATCCTTCGCCACCTCCTGGACCGCTCCCCGGACCCGTGATTTGGTCCGGGTCCATTCGCTGCCTCCCAGCCGGTTCAGCTTCGGCTTTCTGGCGTCGGAGCCCGCGTACTTCTGTATCATCTCAAGCTGAGTCGCCAGAATATAGAGATTCCCGCCCTTGGCGTACTCAATCTTGATATAGTCCTTCATGACCTTGTCTACTTCCACCTTCTCGATACCGCGGTAGATACCAAGGCCATGATTTTCATGCACCACATAATCTCCGGGCTTCAGCTCGGAAAAGCTCTGGATTTTCTGGCCCTCGTAGACCTTCTGCTTCCTTCGCTTTTTCCTTTCCCGTCCGAAAATGTCCGTCTCAGACAAAACGGCAAAACGGATCAGCGGATACTCGTAGCCCCTGTGCAGGCTGCCGTGCACCACCATAATCTCGGAGGGCTGCACCACCCGCTCCGGATCCTCGCTGTAAAAGCTGTTCAGCTCCTGCTCCTGCAGATCCGCCGCCAGCCTTTTCGCCCTGGTTCCGGAGGCGCACATCAGGATCACGGAATATTTTTCCCGCTTCCAGCGCTTCAAATCCTTCACCAGCATCTCAAAGCTGTTGTTGTAGGGATTGACAGAGCGGGCTTCTACCTGGTATCTCCCGTTTACCTCCCACTCGGACGCCTTCTGGTCCATCAGGCACAGGCCCACGCAGTTCTTCTGATTCAGCCGGGCTGTAATCTCATCACTGCCGTACAGGAGCCTGGCCTCCTCCGGCAGCGCCTCCCCGCGCTCCGCCCGGTTGGCCATGCTCTCCTGAAATTCCTTTTCTACCGTTCTTCCCTTTTCCAGAAGCCTCGCAGGTTCATCCAGGAAGAAAAGGGTCTGTCCGGGATCAAAATAATCCAGGAAGCTGACGGCCTCCTCCTTTTCTCCGGGAACCGGCTCCGCCGCCGGGTAAAGTACAATTTCGCTGACATTTTCCATGGAGCGCTGGCTCTCCACATCAAAGCTGCGGATGGAATCCACCTCGTCGTCCCACAGCTCGATCCGCCAGGGCGCGTCCTCCGTCAGGGCATAGATGTCCACGATGCCTCCGCGGACTGCAAACTGTCCCGGCGCCTCTACCTGTCCTGTCCGCTCGTAGCCTAAGCGCACCAGCTTTTCCGTGAGAGCCTTCAGCTCTATGATACTGTCCTGCCCGATGGTCAGAATCTCTTTTTTCACCTGCTCCAATGGGCGCAGCCGGTCCATCAGGCCGTCGAAGGTCGTGACGATTGTGACCTCCTTTTTCTCCAGCAGGGCCTGCAGCGCCCGCACCCTCTGCTGCACCAGCAGATTTCCCTGAATGTCTGCATGAAAAAACAGAAAATCCTTGGCCTGATACAGCACCGTCTCCCGGTCAAAATACCGGCAGTCCTCGTAGATTTCCCTGGCCTTCTGCTCGCTGTAGGTCAGGATCATCCGGTAGGGATAGCCCTGCCACAGGCTGCTGGCCGCATGAACCTTCTGGGAATCCACGCAGCCGGACAGCAAAAGAAGTCCCCTGTTCTTCTTCAGGCGCTTCTCCAGCTCTTCGTATATCCCTAATTGTCGAAATGGTTCCAGAAATGCTTTCATCTTACTCTTTTTTCTCCGGCTTCTGTTTCTGCTCCTGCTTCTGCTTCCGGTTGTACCGGTTCATGGCCTCATCTGTCTCTCCCTGTACCATCAGGCTCACGGCGTCAGCCGCATGGCCGAAGGCCTCATCGACCCTCTTCCGATCCTCCGCCGAGAACCGCCCCAGCACATAATCTGCCAGATCATACTCCTTCGGCTTTTCTCCAACGCCTACGCGGATCCGCTGAAACTCCTGGGTTCCCAGATGGGCAATGATATCCTTGATTCCGTTGTGCCCTCCCGCGCTTCCCTTTTTGCGGACGCGGATACTGCCCGGCTCCAATGCGATATCATCGTAGATGATGATCACCTCCGAGGCCGGATCCAGCTTATAGAAGGCGGCCGCCTCCCCGACGCTGCGCCCGCTCAGGTTCATATAGGTCTGAGGCATCAAAAGAAGGACCTTCTGCCCTTCTATCACTCCGCTTCCGCAGACGCCCTGAAACTTCTTTGTATTCATACTTATATGATATCGATCCGCCAGATATGTGACGGCGTCGAAGCCGATATTATGACGGGTGTGCTCGTATTGCTTTGTGGGGTTTCCAAGACCTGCTATCAAGTACATGTGGATGCTCCTTTTTCTTATATACTTTGTGGGTGGCTTGTTAAGGGACGCCGGCCGGGTTTCTCTTTCTCATGGGTGGCTTATTGGGGGACGCCATCCGGATTTCTCTTTCTCATGGGTGGCCTATTGGGGGACGCCATCCGGATTTCTGTATCTCATGTCCGTCCCTTCGTGGACTCCTGTATGCTTCCGGACGGACAAAAAGTCCGCCGTAATCATACAGGAGTCCACGAAGAGGCCGTACATTGAGATATCAGAAACCGGATGGCTGACTCCTGAATATGCCATTCGTTGAGATTTCAAAATGGCGGCGGAGCGCACAGCTTTAGCCTTCAGACGGCAAAAATAAAGGTGTCTTTGCTGTCTGAAGGTATTTTGTCTTTTTCTATAGTACAGGAGTTTTGGCGGTTTTGCAAGGGAGAAAATCAGCAAGGGCCGTACTCTGCCTGAGGCAGGAAATTTCCTCTGCGGAGCGGACTTCCAGCAGAAGGAGAGGCTGCTTCTTTTCCCTTAAAATGCCTTGAATAAAAACACCTTCATAGTATATAGTATAATTCAGCTGAATTAACAGGCAGGATTCCGCGAATACTTCTGTATGATTCAGAGGGACGGGGAACCTGAGAAATGATAGAAATGAGTATTTGCAGAGAGGAAATGTGCTATGCGGAAAGTCACTTTATTTATCGCTGTCAGCCTGGACGGTTATATCGCAGACAGAAACGGGGATGTCAACTGGCTGAACGGCCAGGAAGAAAACGGAGACAATTTTGGCTCCTATTCCGAATTCATCAGCGGTATCGATACGGTAATTATGGGATGGAACACCTATCACCAGGTAGTCACGGAGCTTTCTCCGGATGAGTGGGTATATCCGGAGCAGAAAAGCTATGTCATTACACACCGGGAAATTCCCTCCACCGAAGCTATCGTATTCACTGCTGAAAATCCGTGTGCTCTCGTAAGGAGTCTCAAGAAGGAAGAAGGGGATGGTATCTGGATCTGCGGAGGGGCAGACATCATTCAGCAGCTCATGAAAGAAGATCTGATCGATCGCTGGCATATTTCTGTCATCCCGACGCTGCTTGGCAGCGGAATCCGTCTTTTTGGGGAGCTGGCCGCAGAGCGGAAGCTGCAGCTTATAAAAACACAGAGCTATAACGGTATTACAGACTTGATTTATGAAAGGCGGAAATAAAAGAAACGGGATGGGAATCACTCGATCTCTTCCGCAAGCTCCCAGCTTTCTCCCTGATCTTCCGAGACAAATACCGCCCTGGGATAAATTCCTTCCTGATTGTGGAAGCTCTTCATGGAGCCCTGATTTACAATCAGGTACAGTTTTCCGTCCTCCTCATAGATTGCTTCCGGAAGCTTGTAAGGCGCATAGGGGCTTCCGTCCTCCAGAGGCCTTTCTATCTCCGGCCAGGAAACGTTCTCAAAGGACTCTCCTCCGTCTTCTGTACGGTACAGCTGTCCCGTCTCCCGACCCCTGCCGCTCTTGCAGATAAAGCCTGTCGTGTCATCCAGGAACCAGATCCACTCTGCCTGCCCGCCACCCTGATTGAAGGGATCCGGATTGAACAGAAAGCAGTCTGTCCCGCCGGCTTCGACGCCAAGCAGGATATAGTAGTTGCTGCCCATTGTGTAATCCGTAGCGATCAACCGGTACTCCCGCCCGTTCTCCAGCTTCAGAACCGCGTCCGCCTCCATCCCCAGATAACGATCCAGATTTTCTCCTACATAGCTTCCTCTCTCCTCCTGCCTGTCCGAATGTTCCCCTTCCATTCCTGATGCTGCTTCTTCCGCCTGTCCGCCGCTCAAAGGAGCCTCCTGCCCTTGGACGCCGGTTTCCTCCCCAGATCCGTCCGCCAGGCTTGCATTCAGAAAAATATACAGCTCCTGCTCAAAGTCCTCCTGCGTGTAGCCGGGATAGCCGTAGGAATTATAAGAAAATTCCAACACTCTGCGGCCGTTCACAGGCTGAATGCTGACTGCCGGAAAAGGATTTACCATATGCCCATTTCGCATAAAGGCGTCGCTTTTCATGCAGAGCTCCGCAAATTCCCCCATATACCCGCAGAAATCCATCATGCTCTGCCCTTCCTGCACCGGATAATTCACTGCAAGCCTCCAGGCCGGAAGTCCCCAGGCCTCTGTCTCTTCCCAGCTAATCTCTCCCTCCTGAAAATAGGCATCCGCAATATAGCGGAATGCCTGCTGTGCATAGTTGGTCCGGATGCCCTCGTCATCCCTGGCCTGAAAGCTGATTGTTCCTTCTATAGGGACAGACACCGCCGTTTGATAGGTGTAGAGCCCATTTTCCCGGTCTGTAAGCTCCACGTCCCGGTCCAGTACATGTTCCACTGACTCTGTCACATTCTCCGGAATATCCCGGAACACGCCTGCAATCAGAATAAAAATGCCGCACAGAAGCACTGCATTTACAGCGAGCAGAATTTTTATAAATTTTTTTCTGTCCAAAGCAGAACCCCCTGTATTATTTAATAACCATTTCCATTATCGTCTTCCAGAAATCTTTCTGAATACAAAATCATTCTACCACAAGGAGATTATCCTTCAAAGTCATTTTACAGCTTCTCTTTCGCATCTCGAATCAAATCATGTGTTCCTGTATCACGAAAACACCTGAAAAAAATTTCTGTTATACCCTGCGGTTCCACCCCTGTTTTGATACAGCATCCGGCTTTTCGAACCACCAGAAAAGAACAGAAGCTGCGCCTCGTAAAACGCAGAGACGATCTTAAAAGGCTTTTTTGCCAACGTCTACGATTTGAACCAATATCAAATTAAGTTTACAGACAAATAAAACCGGGAGGAATCTTTTATGAAGCAGAAACTTCTTATGCTGCTTGGAATTATCGCAGCTGTCATTGTGCTGTTTTACTTCGTTCTGCTTTTAACCGCATAAACCAGTGCTGTAAGGCCGGACCGGCAAAGAGCAGGCAAATTTAACAGAGCTGAGATGGATTGTCCCTGTACACCAACGAAAACGAGAATGGAAAATGAAAACCGGAGACCGTGAAAATCATTCAGAGGGGTGATTTTCACGGTCTCCGGTTTCCTGTTTTCCGATGTCTTATTTCTTTTCTCTTTCCGTCACCGCATTCATAATCAGCAGCGCTGTGGTCGTAATCAGCACGCAGAGTACAGCCATCGCCATGCCCAGGGATACGCTTCCCTGTTCAAATTCCCGGTTGATATAGGTGGATACCACCAACACATTGGGAGGCGCAATCAGGCTCGCCGTAACCAGCTCCCGGAAGGCGATGATAAAGATCATCATCCATCCGGTCAGGATGCCCTTTGATATCATGGGCAGGGTCACCCGGCGGAATACATAGAACGGACTTCCGCCGAAGGTGCGGCCCGCCTGAAGCAGGCTGTCGTTGATCTGCGTAAAGGACGAAGTCACATACTGAACCGTATAGGGCAGATACAGCACCACATAGGCCAGCACCATGATTCCCATGGTATTGTAGAGGGGAATCACTTGGTAAATGGCGTTCCAGAACAGCATGATACCGATGATCAGCACGATGCCGGGAAGCATCTCCGGGAGAAGGCTGATGCCCTCCACCAGTTTCTTCAGGAGGCCTTTGCCGCGCCGTACTGCCGACACAACGATCGTGCCGAGCACCGAACAGATGGTAGCCGAGGAGACCGCCAGAAAGATGCTGTTTCCGATGGCTTCCAGACTCCGGCTTGTGGTGAACAGCTCCACATAATGCTCCAGCGTAAAATTCCCTGCTGCCAGGCCATAGCCACGCAGCTTAATCAGAGAAGTGGCAATAATGGAAAAATAGGGGATGCCAATCGCCACAAGAATCACCAGAACCACCCATATCCAGGCTGCTGCAAGACCTGCTCCGGAAAGCGTGGTGCGGGCCGGGCGGCTGCCCTTGCCGCTTACCAGCCGGTAACTGTTCCGGTTCGTAATATAGTTCTGAAGCAGCCAGAGCGCCATACAGATACAGATCAGAACGGACGACAGGCTGGCCGAGCGTCCGAAATCCACCGGCGCCGTGGTGGAATAGCGGTGAATGTCCGTCGTAAAGACGTAGAAGCCGATGCGGCGTCCCAGCGTGTAAGGAGTGCCGTACTCGGAAAGCGTCTTCACAAAGACCAGCAGCGCTCCGATGGCAAAGTTTCCGGTCAGAAGCGGTGCAAAAATCTTCCGCAGACGCAGGCCGAAGCCCGCTCCGAAGACTGCCCCGCCCTCCTCCAGGCTGGCCGGAATGTTGAGAATCGCGTTCTTCAGAATCGTCATCATAAACGGGAACACATGCAGGCTCATGACAAGCACCAGGCCGCCGAAGGAGAAAAAGCCCTCCGAGAAGGAGCCTGTAAACGGAAAGAGCTGCTGAAACAGCCCCCGTTTCTGCATGAACAGAATCCAGCCCATGGACGCGATATAGGGCGGCGTCATAAAGGGCACCATAAACACTATGTCCAGCCATTTATGCCGGGCAAGCTGGGTGCGGGCAAGCAGATAGGCCGTAGGCGCCGCAAACACCGTGGAACACAGAACCACGCACACGCCCAGCAGAAGTGAATTCCAGATGGTCTGAAGGTTTTCGCTGTCCGCTATGATAGACCATGCCTGATGCAAATCGAGGCGGCCATCAATGATAACCGCCTCGGCAAATACCATAATCAGGGGACAGACGATCAGACCCGCCAGAATCACAAGAAGTATCCATAAAATACCTTTGTTTTTCCAGGTCGCTGATTGTCTCATAATTCCTCCGGTCAGCCCTTACTGGCAAATCTCGTTCAGTCTGGCCGCCGTATCATCCGCCACATCCATCATAGCATTCCAGTCTGTCGGAATCTGAGGAATCTCTGCCAGATTGGTGCGTCCCTCGCACTGAATGTCGCTACGTCCCGGAAGCAGATATGCCTCAGCTACCATCTGCTGCGCCTCGTCGCTGAACAGGAAATCGATAAAGGCTTTCGCATTGTCCACGTTGGGCGCCGTATTCATAATCATGGCCGGACGTGGATTCACCACCGTACCGCTGGCCGGATAGTAAATGTTCAGCGGCTCGCCGTCTGCGATGGAAGAATATGCGTTGTAGTCCACACCGGCAATCAGAATGCCCTTTTCACCGGTGGTCACAGATTCCAGAGCGGCAGAGTTCGCGCCCGGAACGGTCAGGCCGTTGTCAGCCCAGGACTGCATGATCTCTTCTCCGTTGTCAAGACCTGTCACCAGACCAGCCAGAAAGTCCTTGCAGGCGCCGGATTTCTCCGGGTCCGGAATTGCGATATCGTCCGTATAATCAGCTCCGGCCAGCTCCGGCCAGTCAGCGGAAAGCTCCGGATAAATGGTTGTATTGTAAATCACGCCGACTGCCGAAGCGCTGTAGCCAAACAGCATGCTGTCCTCGTCAATCCAGCCTTCATTTACCAGGTCGGCATTGGCCGGCGTATAGCTCATAATCTGTCCGTCTTCTTTCATGGAAAGACCGTCAGACCAGGAAGCCAGAATCACCACATCGGCAACCGGATTTGCCTGCTCTGTCTCCAGACGGGCCAGGATCTCTCCTGTCGTTCCCTGGAACTGCTCTACTTCGATGCCGGTCTGCTCCGTAAAGGCGGCAGCCAGCTTGTCAGCCAGTCCTGCGGGGCTCGGCATATACACGGTGACTTTTCCGGAACCTGCAGTCTCTGCGGTTTCTTCCCCGGCAGCCTCCTCTGTGTCAGCAGCTGCGGCTGCATCTTCTGTCTCTGTCTCCGCTGCGGCCTCTGTGTCAGCTGCAGCGCTGTCCTCCTGTGTACTCTGTCCGCAGGCAGCAAGTCCAAGGCAGAGGCAGCCTGCAAGCAGTAAAGCAAAAACACGTCTTTTCATTTTCTTAGTTCTCCTTCCCACATGAAATGATTTGTTCTGGATTTATGTAAACGGAAAGCTTCTCGCCGGGAGCTGTTCTCCGGCTGCAGTGAAGCATCCAGGTCTTTCCCTGATAGCCCAGGGTAAGCTCGTAGGTATCGCCCAGGTACTGTATGCTCTCCACCGGCAGCTCATAGTGCCGGTATCCTTCCCGGGCCTCCAGTGTCATGGCTTCCGGCCGGAAAAACTCCGCGTCATCCAGCCAGTTGGATTTTCCCACAAACCGGGCGACAAAGACCGTAGCCGGATGATGATAAATCTGCTCCGGCGTATCGTACTGTTCCATGACGCCGCCATTGAGTACCGCGATACGGTCGCTCATGCTCATGGCCTCGGTCTGGTCATGAGTGACAAAGACCGCTGTGATGCCAAGTCTGGATACCAGATCCTTCAGCTCATGGCGCATCTCCTCCCGAAGGAGCGCGTCCAGCGCAGACAGCGGCTCATCAAACAGAATGCAGCCCGACCGAATCACGATAGAACGGGCGAAGGCCACCCGCTGCTGCTGTCCGCCGGACAGCTGATGGGGATAGCGCTTTGCGTAATCCTCCAGGCGTACCGCCCGAAGCGCTTCCATTACCCTTTCCTGAAGTCCCTCCGTATCCTTGCGGGCCCGCAGGCCGAAGGCCACATTCTCGAACACCGTCATATGGGGCCACAGGGCGAAGTCCTGAAACACAAAGCCCAGATTCCGCTTTTCCGGAGGAACGTTGATTTTCTTTTCCGCAGAGAATACACACTGATCATCCAGCCAGATTTCTCCTGTGTCCGGATTTTCCAGGCCGGCAATCATGCGCAGCAGTGTGGTCTTGCCGCAGCCCGAAGGGCCAAGAAGGGTCGTAAAGCTTCCGCTTTCCACCGTCAGGCTCGTGGGCGTGATCACTGTCTTTTCTCCAAATGCTTTTGTAATATTCTTCAGTATTATCTCCATGTTCTACCTCACTCGTTTCGCTATGTGATTATACTCTCGAATTCTGAGTGATTCGAGGGCATTTGCGTAAAATATCTGTTAAAATCACGTAAATCTATATGATTTACAGTCAAAATTTTTCTCTCCCGAGTGTCTGGCAAAAAGGTCCTGTACGCAAAAAGAACGCCGTCCTTCCGGACGGCGTTCCACCCCAATACCTGTATTTAAATTTTTATCATTACCCCTAAAAGCTTAAGCCTCTTCTTCCGACTCCAGCAGAGCCGCCTCATACTTATCCAGAATCACTGACTGGATATGATCCCGTGTACCGGAATTGATCGGATGTGCGATATCCCGGTATTCACCGTCAGAAGCTTTTCTGCTGGGCATTGCGATAAACAGCCCCTTCTCGCCTTCAATCACTTTGATGTCATGAACTACAAATTCATCGTCAATGGTGATGGATACGACGGCTTTCATTTTACCTTCCTTTGATACCTTCCGTACGCGTACATCTGTAATATGCATACTTCTTGCCCCCTTTTTTCTGCCCTTTTCAGGTCAGTTTATCGTAATAGTGCTTCGCGTGGGCTTCGCTACAGGACGTAACGCTCGTTTTTCTCGACGACTATCTTAACTCCATGCTCCCCTACGTAACGGGAGTTGGCACGAATTGTATCGCGGCTTTCAACGATGCAGTTCTCTATGTAAGTATTATCGCCGATATACACTTCGTTGAGAATAATGGAGTTTTTGATCACACAGTTATTCCCCACGAACACTTTCTTAAAAAGTATGGAATTCTCCACGGCTCCGTTGATGATGCAGCCGCTGGATACCAGAGAATTCCGGACGTCTGCTCCCGGATTGTATTTGGCCGGAGGAAGATCCAGCACCTTGGAATACACATCGGGATACGTCTTAAAGAAATATTTGCGGACGTCTGCCTTCAGAAAATCCATGTTTGTCTCATAATAGGATTCCACAGAGGAAACGCTGTTCCAGTATTCTGAAATGCGGTACGCAAAAATTCTTTTCAGATTCTTATAACGGATCAGGATATCGCGGACAAAATCATAGCGATCCTCCTGGGCGCATTTCTCGATCAGCTCGATCAGCTGCCTTCTGCGGATTACATAGATTCCGCAGGAAATCGTGCTCTCCTGCGATTCCACAGGCTTCTCCTCAAAATCCAGGATCCTTCCATCCTCGTCGGTCGAAAGCACTCCAAAGCGGGAGACGTCCGTGCCCTTCGGCATGTCCTTGCAGACAACCGTGATGTCCGCCTTCTTGTCAATATGATATTCCAGGACCTTGTTGTAATCCATCTTGTAAACCGCGTCTCCGGAGGCGATCACCACATAGGGCTCATGGCTCTTCTTCAGCCAGTCCAGATTCTGATAAATCGCATCCGCGGTTCCGCGGTACCAGGAGCTGTTCGCTGCGGTAATCGTCGGCGTAAAGATATAGAGGCCTCCCTGCTTCCTTCCAAAATCCCACCACTTGGAGGAGCTCAGGTGCTCATTCAGAGAACGGGCGTTATACTGCGTCAGCACCGCTACCCTCTGAATATGAGAGTTTGACATATTGCTGAGCGCGAAATCGATGGCCCGATAGCTTCCTGCCACAGGCATAGCCGCAACAGCGCGCTTGTCAGACAGCTCTCTCATTCTGTGATTATTTCCGCCTGCCAGTACAATTCCTATCGCTCTCATTATCTCTCACCTGCCTTTATCAATGTCTCTCCGCTCTCCAGCACGCCGTCCGGATAGTCATCCGGTGTGGTAGCGCCGGATATGGCTGTATTTTTTCCAATCTGCACATTCGGCGGTATGTAGGAGTTCTCACCGACAGTGACCAGGCCAAAGGAGTAGATCTTCGGCTGAACCTTATTCGGAATATCTTCGCCGATACCGAGAACCACGCCGTCAGAGATCTCCGCCTCCTCCGCGATGATAGACTTGTCTATCGTACAGTTCCCGCCAATCCTCGTATTCTTCATGATAATGGAATCGCGCACCACCGTGCCCTTTCCAATCGTGACCCCGGAACCAATCACGGAGTTAAATACATCCCCGTAAATCTCAGAGCCGCCGCTGATGATGCTTCTCTCAATCTTGGACTCCGCCGAAATATACTGCGGCGGAACCGCGTCGCTCTTCGTATAGATCTTCCAGAATTCCTCATAAAGGTTGAACTCCGGGATAATGTCAATCAGCTCCATATTGGCTTCCCAGTAGGAGCCCAGAGTTCCCACGTCCTTCCAGTAGCCGTTGAACTCAAAGGCAAACAGCCGGTTGCCGTTCTCCTGACAGTAGGGAATGATATGCTTTCCAAAATCACAGCTTGGCTGGCTGGAAAGCTGAATCAGCGCGTTTCTCAATATGGGCCAGCTGAAAATGTAAATTCCCATGGAAGCCAGGTTGCTGCGGGGATGCTCCGGCTTCTCCTCAAACTCTGTGATACGGTTATTTTCATCGGTGATCATGATGCCGAAACGGCTGGCCTCCTCCATCGGAACAGGCATGACCGCGATAGTCACATCAGCATTGTTTTCTTTGTGGAAATCGAGCATGACCTCGTAATCCATCTTATATATATGGTCGCCTGAAAGGATCAGAACATAATCCGGATTGTAGGTATCTATGTAATCCAGATTCTGGTAGACAGCGTTCGCTGTTCCTGTGTACCATTCGCTGTTCGTGCTCTTCTCATAGGGCGGCAGAACCGTAACGCCTCCCACATTGCGATCCAGATCCCAGGGCATTCCAATGCCGATATGCGTATTCAGGCGCAGCGGCTGGTACTGAGTCAGCACGCCGACAGTATCGACGCCTGAGTTAATGCAGTTACTTAAAGGGAAATCAATAATCCGGTACTTTCCTCCGAAAGACACGGCCGGTTTTGCAACCTTTGCTGTCAGCACTCCCAGGCGGCTTCCCTGCCCGCCGGCCAGAAGCATGGCTATCATCTCTTTCTTAATCACCTAATCACCTCTTGCACGTGTATTTCCTTCTGTCTCGATGTTCTGTCATGACAGCCTCCGCTGTCTTTGCAGACATTATATCACACCTTTTGTAAATAGTGAACATTTTTTTGTTGATTCATCATTTTATTTTAAACATTTTGCGACAGTTTTTTTGCATGATTATAAGCACAATATCTATTTTACATTAATTTTTAATGAATTTCTTGTTAATTATTCATACCATTTGAAGAAATCACGGGCAGCATGTGGAAGCGTTTCCATGCGACTGTCTGTGAACACAGCCTTCAGGACAATGACACCGGCGGGCCTGCCGGGCCGGTTTTCCCCCGTTTTTCATTCCCGGGGCTTGTCTCTTTTCATATACTAATGCTATACTGAATATGACAGGCGTATACGGGACACCCTTCTCTTATACCGCTTGTGAAAAATTGACGAACAGGAAGTGTATAACATGTATCAGCTTCATTTTCATACTCCGATCCCCATTCATTTCATCGGCATCGGCGGCATCAGTATGAGCGGCCTCGCTGAGATTCTTCTGAAGGAAGGCTTTTCCGTATCCGGCTCTGACAGCCACGCTTCTGCGCTGACGGAGCATCTGGAGAGCTTAGGCGCCCGGGTCCTGATCGGTCAGGCTGCCTCCAACATTCCCGAGGACTGCCAGCTTGTGGTCTACACAGCAGCTATCCACCCGGACAATCCTGAATACGCGGAAGCGAAAAGGCGGAAGCTCCCCATGCTTTCCCGGGCTGAACTTCTGGGACAGCTGATGCGCAACTACAAGACCTCTGTCGCGGTGGCTGGAACCCACGGAAAGACCACAACCACATCCATGATTGCCTCCGTCCTTCTGGCCGGAGACGCTGATCCGACAATCTCGGTCGGCGGCATTCTGCCTTCCATCGGAGGAAACATCCGGGTCGGCGGTTCCAATGTCTTTCTGACCGAGGCCTGTGAATATACGAACAGCTTTCTGCATTTTTTCCCGACTGTAGGGATTATATTAAATATAGAAGAAGACCATATGGACTTCTTCAAGGATCTGAATGACATCCGCCGTTCCTTCCGCCGGTTTGCAGAGCTGCTGCCGATCCAGGGCCTTCTGATTATCAACAGTGATATCGAGGATTACGAGGAGATTACGGAAGGGCTTGCCTGCCGCGTCGTCACCTTCGGCTCGGCGGAAGCTGCGGACTACCGGGCAGCCGATATCACCTATGACGAGCTCGGCCACCCCTCCTTCCGGCTGGTGCGGAAGAACGGCAAAGGCACCCGTATCCGCCTTCAGGTTCCCGGAGAACACAACGTGTTCAACGCACTGGCCTCCATTGCGGCTGCCGAAGCCCTTCAGATTCCTGATGAGGCTGTGGAAAAAGGACTTTTGTCCTTCACCGGAACCGACCGCCGCTTCCAGTACAAGGGACAGGTGAACGGCATAACCATCATCGATGATTACGCCCATCACCCCACGGAAATCCGTGCTACCCTCCAGGCGGCCGCCCATTATCCCCACCGGAAGATCTGGTGTGTCTTCCAGCCCCACACCTATTCCCGCACGAAGGCCTTCCTGAAGGAATTCGCCCAGGCGCTCTCGCTTGCGGATCACGTCGTGCTGGCTGACATCTACCCGGCCCGCGAGACAGACACTCTGGGAATCAGCTCCCGGGACCTGGAACGGGAGCTTGCGGCTCTCGGAACAGACGTATCCTATTTTTCCTCCTTCGGAGAAATCGAAGCCTTTCTGCTGGAAAAATGTATACACGGCGACCTGTGTATAACTATGGGCGCCGGAGACGTGATAAATATAGGCGAAGACCTGCTTCGCGGATAGTTATCCACATTATCCACATGCTTATGCACCTTTTGGCGGCAAAAAGCATGTGGATTTTATTGTGGACAACCTGTTGACATAATTATTTCTTCTGTTTTTGCTCCAAGGCCTCCCATTTCCCTTTGATCCGCCCAGTTTCAGCCTGAAACCATGCTGGACGCAGGTTGCAGATAATACTTCTCCACAAAGTTATCCACATTATCCACATTTTTGGTCCGCAGAATTGTAATTCACATCCTCAATGAAGAGCAGAAACCTTCCTCAAAATTCTGTTTTTTTTTGTCTGGAAATGTGCTACAATACAGGTACCTTCCGATGGACAGGCCTATTCTGCCGCCGGAGGGGTACTGGAGAGGTGTTGAAAATGAGCGGATTTATCCTGTGCAAAGACAAGGACTGCGGTCATACGCTGGTACCTGATTTTTTTCTGGACAACTACATGCCCGGCGCGAACGGCGAATACGTGAAGATCTACCTGTATCTTCTGCGCTGCCTGAAATCAGAGCCCCAGGAGCTCTCCATTTCTCTTATTGCCGACAAATTTGATCACACGGAGAACGATGTCTGCCGTGCGCTTAAATACTGGGAAAAAATGAAGCTTCTGAAGCTGGATTACGACGGCTCCAGGAATCTGACAGGTGTCCACATTCTGGAGGGTGTCTCTTCCGGCACCGCAGCAGAGGCGCCCAAGGAGCCGGAAGCCCCGGAGGCCCTTTTCAGCCAGCCGAAGGCTGTACAGTCCGAAAGCAAGGCTGCTCCGGAACGTATCCCTGCGGATCTTTTTTCTCCCCAGGAGGCGCAGCAGCTGCTGTTTATCTGTGAACAATATCTTGGAAAAACCTTGAGCTCCAGGGAGGTCGCCCGTATTCTGGATTTTCACGATTCCCTGGGCTTCAGCGCAGATCTCATCGAATATCTCGTAGAGTACTGCGTGTCAGGAGGGCACAAGAGCCTGCATTATATAGAGGCGACTGCTCTTGGCTGGCATAAGGCCGGCATCCGGACCGTATCCCAGGCCAGGCAGCAGACCACTACATACAACCGGGCCTATTATAAAATCCTGAAGGCTTTTGGAATCTCCAGCCGGAATCCGGTGGATGTGGAGATCGCCTGGATGGACAAATGGCTGAAGACCTACGGCTTCTCCCTGGAGCTTATCACAGAGGCCTGCAGCCGGACCATGGCAGCTATCCATCAGCCCAGCTTTGAATACGCGGACAGGATCCTGACCGGATGGAAGGAAAAGAACGTGGCCTCTCTCTCCGATCTGGAGACTCTGGATCGGGAGCGGCAGACTGCGGGCCAGGGTGCCCGGGAAAACCGGGAAAAGGGAGCTCCTTCTGCCCGCAGACCGTCTTCCCAGAACCGTTTCCATAATTTTAAGGAGCGGGATTATGACTTTGAAAAGCTGCAGAAGCAGCTCATCAACCAGTAAGCAAAGGAGCGGCTCATGCCTTTGATCAATACACAATACGATTCTATCATGCGTGAATACGCCCGCAGGCAGGCACAGTCCCGGCAGGAGCTGGAGGAACGCCTCGCGCGGATTCACCGGGAGATTCCGCAGCTGCTTTCCCTGGAGGAAGCCATCACGGCCTGCCAGGCCGGAAAGGTGCGGGCTGCCGTATCTCAGGATACCATGCAGCGGAATGCTCTTGAGAACAGGCTCCAGGAGCTTCTGAAAAACCGGGAAGCCCTGCTTTCGGAGCACGGGCTTTCGCCCTCGGATCTGGAGCCCATTTATACCTGCCCGGACTGCCAGGATACCGGCTACATCGGAGATCGGAAATGCCACTGCTTTCTTCAGGCAGAAATCGATCTTCTCTACCACCAGTCCCACCTGAAGGAAGTGCTGGAAAAGGAGAATTTTCACACCTTTTCCTATGCCTGGTACGAGGGAGAGGACCGGGAGATCATGCGGCGCAATGTGATGGATGCCCGCCTGTTCATCGAAAGCTTTGATACAAGCTTTCAGAACCTGCTGTTTCTGGGCGCTGTCGGAACCGGAAAGACCTTTCTTTCCAACTGCATCGCAAAGGAGCTGATGAACTCCTGCCACTCTGTCGTCTATCTGACGGCGTTTCAGCTGTTCGAGCTGCTTTCCAGGGCCGCCTTCGGCGGCGAGAGGCAGGCGCAGAGCTATCAGCAGACCTACCCGTATATTTTCGACTGTGATCTTTTGATTATAGACGACCTGGGAACTGAGCTGCCCAATTCTTTCACCGTGTCGCAGTTCTTTCTCTGCGTCAACGAAAGGATTCTGCGGAAGAAATCCACTCTGATTTCTTCGAATCTGGATATGGAAGCTCTGCGGAACATTTATTCCGAGCGGACACTGTCCCGGATCATCAGCTGCTACACGATCCGCCAGCTGCCCGGAAATGATATCCGAATCAAAAAGAAACTCAGCTGAGCGCGCATTGCCATGCCGCGCCGGCGCAATCAATACACAAACCATGGAGGAATACTGTTATGTTACTGCAACGCAGCCAGCGTGTACTTGAAACTATCCCCGTCGGATCCCTCGGGCTGATCCCCCTGAAGAGCTGTGAGGAGCTTGGGCGCCAGGTCAACGATTACCTGGTACAATGGCGGCACAGCAGCGGGCTTGAACACAAATCCAACATCGCATTCACAGGCTATGAGCGGGATTCCTACCTCATCCCTGCCCATACGCCCCGATTTGGCTCCGGCGAAGCCAAAGGAACCATCGATGATTCCGTCCGCGGAAACGACCTCTATCTGATGGTAGACGTCTGCAATTACAGCCTGACCTACAAAATCTACAATTATACCAACCACATGTCTCCTGATGACCATTTTCAGGATTTGAAGCGCGTCATTGCAGCCATCGGCGGAAAGGCCCGACGCCTGACGGTCATCATGCCCTACCTGTACGAGAGCCGCCAGCACAAGCGAAGCGCCCGGGAATCCCTCGACTGCGCCATGGCCCTGCAGGAGCTGGTCAACATGGGAGTCGAAAATATCCTTACCTTTGAGGCCCACGATCCCCGCGTACAGAACGCGATTCCGCTCCACGGCTTTGAGACCGTCACACCGGCCTACCAGCTGATCAAGGGACTCCTGGAAAATACGCCGGGACTTCAGATCGACAGCGACCATATGCTGGTTATCAGCCCGGACGAGGGCGGCATGTCACGCGCCGTCTATCTGGCCAACGTCCTCGGACTGGACATGGGCATGTTTTACAAGCGCCGCGATTATACCCGCATTATAAACGGCCGCAATCCGATTCTGGCCCATGAGTTTCTCGGCACAGACATCGAAGGAAAGGACATGATCGTCGTAGACGACATGATCTCCTCCGGAGACAGCATGCTGGAGGTAATCCGCGAGCTGAAAAAACGCAAAGCCCGCAATATTTATATTTTCTCTACCTTCGGCCTGTTCACCAACGGCCTCGATAAATTTGACAAAGCCTATGAGGAAGGACTCTTCACCAAGCTTCTGACCACGAACCTGATCTATCAGACTCCGGAGCTTTTGAGCCGTCCCTATTACATCAGCTGCAACATGAGCAAGTACATCGCCCTTCTTGTAGACACGCTGAACCACGATGTCTCCATCAGCGATCTCCTGGATCCCTACGACAGGATTCAGGCCCTGGTGACAAGATACCGGAACGGAGAGCTGTAAAAATGTAGAAAAGCAGTCTGTGAAAACAGGCTGCTTTTTTCATAATCTATGCTTCAATTCAAAATTTACTGGGAGAATAACGGATCGTCACCACGAGTACTGTCTTTTTCGCTTCGTCAATCCGAAAAACACAGGATAGCCTCTTCAATCCGGCCCACTAGATTCAGAGCTGTCCCTGGCTCCAGCAGTGTATGTGCGATGTAAGCGTAGATGCCATCCAAATCCCGTAACGCCCGGCTCATCAGTTTGACACTGTATTTATCCAAAATGCTTTCTCCTTAAAGAAGCCAGCGCCTCCCTTGCGTCATGAAGCTGTCCGTCCTGTCCAAATTCAGCCTCTGCTTCTGAAATCGCTGCGTCTATTGCTGTATTCTCCACCATCGCCTCGTAGGTCTCGATACTCATCACTACCAAATCTCCATATCCGTTCTTCGTAATGAAGACTGGCTCCCGGCTGGCATGGCAGATGTCCGAAATCTCGTTCGTGTTGCGTAGGTCTGTAATTGGTCTGATTTGCGGCATATTACCACCTCCCTTTTTTGTACATTATTATAGCACAATTACGAGCAAAGATACAGAGGCACAAAAAAGTTTACAAGGATTTTGGGGGGCCGCCTGACAGGCCATCTGATTTTCTTTCTGATTTATACCTTAAAACGGTAGCCGACGCCCCAGATCGTCTCAATATACTGAGGCTTCGCAGAATTCTGCTCGATCTTTTCCCGGATCTTTTTGATATGCACGGTAACCGTGGCGATATCCCCCACAGAATCCATATCCCAGATTTTCCGGAACAGCTCCTCCTTCGTAAAGACATGATTCGGGTTTTCTGCCAGGAACGTCAGCAGATCAAATTCACGGGAGGTAAAATTCTTCTCTACCCCATTGACCCAGACACGGCGGGCCGTCTTGTCGATTTTCAGGCCCCGGATCTCAATTACCGTATTTTCCTTCACATTGCTGTTCACCAGGCGCTCATACCGGTTCAAATGCGCCTTCACGCGCGCTACCAGCTCACTGGGACTGAACGGCTTCGTCATGTAATCGTCCGCTCCAAGCCCCAGGCCCCGGATTTTGTCTATGTCATCCTTCTTTGCAGAAACCATGATAATCGGAATATTTTTCTTTTCCCTTACCTGGCGGCAAATCTCAAATCCGTCCACGCCAGGCAGCATCAGATCGAGAATCACCAGCTGGAAATCTTCTTCCATCGCGCGCTTAAGGCCAGCCTCTCCGTCAGAGGCGATCTCCACCTCAAAGCCGGAAAGCTCCAGATAATCCTTCTCCAGATCGGCAATCGCTTCCTCATCCTCTACAATCAGTATCTTACTCATGATGCCGGTACCTCCTGATATTTTCTAAGAACAAAGTACATCACTGTTCCCGTATTCTCCTTACTTGTGGCCCACACCTTTCCACCGTGGTCCTCAATAATCTTTTTCACAATGGAAAGACCGATTCCGCTTCCGCCCTTGGATGAATTGCGTGATGCGTCCGTCCGGTAAAAACGGTTGAAGATCAGCGGCAGATCCTTCGTGGCAATTCCCTTGCCGTTGTCCTCAATCTCCACCTGGATAAAATCTCCCACATCCTTCACGCGGATATTGATGTATCCCTTGGGCTTATCAATGTATTTGATCGAATTGCTTACGATATTATTGATGACCCGCTTGATCTGCTCCGCGTCAGCAATCACCTGCACATCTTCGTCCACGTAATTAAAATAGGCCAAATCAATATTTTTCTCTTCCAGCTCAATGGACAGCTCCTCCACGCAGTCCGCGAAATAATCGTTTACATTGATCCGGTCAAAGTGGTACGGGATCCGGTTTGTGTCAATTTTGGAATAAAAGGTCAGCTCATTAATCAGCCGTTCCATATCATTGGCTTTATTGTAAATGGTTTTGATATATTTTTCCTGCTTCTCCGGCGTATCCGCCACGCCATCCATCAGACCTTCCACATACCCCTTAACTGCCGTGATCGGAGTCTTCAGATCGTGGGAAATATTGCTGATCAGCTCTTTACTCTGCTTTTCTGCCTCCAGCTTTTCCTCCGCCGTCTCCTTGAGCCTGCGGCGCATTTCCTCAAAGTCTGTACACAGCTCTCCTATCTCGTCCTCGCCTCCGGCCGGCATTTCAAAATCCAGATTGCCATCGGTAATCTTTTTCGTAGCCACCTGAAGATGATGAATGGGGGTCACGATGCTTTTATAGATCCAGGCCGTCAGGATCATACTGGTAAAAATCAGGATCATGGCGAGAACCATAACCACATCCATGAGCAGGGACTCCATCTCCGGGATCATCCCGCTTATAGAGGTTACGATAAAAGCGCTGCCCTCCGAACCGTCCAAGAACCGAAAATCCAGCTGCCTCACCAGCGCCTGCAGATTTCCACCGATATAAATGCCCATATCCTCTTCCTGCTCTGCGTCATGGGCTCCATACTCCGGAAGGCTGTCCAGCAGCTCCGTCTGATCCTCTTCATTCCCTATATAGATAAAGCTGTCGCCCTTGCGCACCGCCAGAAAAGAATATCTCGTCTCCAGATCCAAATTTACTGTATCCAGATATTCCGGATCCTGAAACGCATCCGGATCCGCCTCTGCCTTTTTCTGCAGTTCTCCATAGGCCTCCCGGGTAATGCGGCTCAGCATCGCCGTGGTGTTGGAAAGCGTCTCATAGGTGACGTTCTCCACACCGTACAGCTTTTTTATCGAATTAATCTGATAGTGTCCAAATCCCAGAAAGGCTACTGCAGTAAACAGTACCGGAACCAGAATCAGGATCAAAAAGGTGATGATTAATTTTGAACGAAGTTTCATGATCGTCTCCAGCTCCTATGGTATAATGTCTAACGACATTATACCATGTCTTTCAGACATGGCCCCTCCGGGGGATGCCATCCGGCGCGGTATAATGTCTAACGACATTATACCATGTCTTTCAGACATGGCCCCTTCGGGGGATGCCATCCGGCGCGGTATAATGTCTAACGACATTATACCATAGGAGCCGGAACTCCTGCGAATAAAAGATGATGAAAAATCTAAATTTTTTCTAAAATGCCCTCAATTTCCCCGGAACCCGGAAACGCAGCTGCCGCTTCCGCCTCCTGTCCATTCTGCCAGGCTGCGGCCCGTTCCGGCGACATCATCACGGTTCCGGTTCCCTGGTACACCACGGTATATCCTTTTTCCAGGAACTGGTTCGACAGCTCCGACTCCAGAAATCTGTCCGCCCAGTGGGCCATATAAATCACATCCGGGAATTTCTCCGGATGAAGCGCATAATAATCATAAAGCTGTGTGCTGTTCTCGTGAACCTGCCAGGTGGAATAATTGCCGCAGCCCGCGTCCACATACAGATAAATCCACGGAGCCACTCCCACGACCATGAGCTCGTCCTCCTCCGTCAGCTCCAGCGTGTCCAGCTCGTCCAGCACCTTCGCATACCAGTCCGCCGTCCCGGGCGTCGTATAGACGCCTTTCAGCGGCCCCCGTTCCATCTGCTGCGTAAGCACCCAGGTCCGCTCATCTCCCCATGCATAGGTCATCCTGAGGAAAAAGGTTCCTGCGAACTGCACAAGCACTACCACAGCCATGCAGAGAACTGCCGCTTTTCCGTAAAGCCGCGCCCTCCTTTCCTTCTGCTCCTTCAGCCAGTCGGCTGCAAAGATCAGTCCCACAATGGAGCACATCCCATAGGCCACACTTATGGTTACGATTCCGGTATTCGTAGCATACTGCACAATCAGGGTAAATATCATAGCCGGAAGATACCACCCGTAAAACAGCCGCCTGTCCCTTTTCTCCGTCACCAGATAAGCCTCCAGGCACCAGAAGGCCAGAGGAAGCATCTGATAATTCACTGTAATATGTTCAAATATAAAGCCATAATAAATCAGATAGGGCAGGACAGCCGCCGAAGCCAGCAGCATATAGATCAGCCCATGCTGATACCTCTTTTTGTCTGCCAGAGTCGCCGCATAAATCACAAAAAGCGCCAGAAACATGTATTTGTAATTTTTGAAGCAAAGCTCAAAATATCTCCAGGTCTTGTACCAGTAGCCCTGCTGGTGTTCAGAATCTCCCAGGATATGAGGCAGGTTTGCCAGCACCTCAGCCAGCGTTCCTCTCTGGAATACGAAGGCCAGAAACAGCACAAGCAGGATACCCGCTCCCAGCGTCATCCACAGAAAGCTTGTAAAGCGCAGCGCTCCTTCCGGGCGCACGCCCCACCGTTTCCCGCAGATCTCAGCCCCCAGACAGATAAGGCCGTAGGCAAAATACATGAGAATTGCAAACGGGTTCGCCAGCACGACAATCGCTGCCAGAATGCCGCAGAGGATATATTCCGGGATAGAATGCTCCATCCTGGCTGACAATACCGCCAGCAGAACCGGAAGAATTCCGAATTCTATAGAGTTATAGGACATCGCGCAGATACTGAAGGGCGCGAAAATCAGAAACAGGAACACCGGCCCAAAGGAGGCGTAGCCTCTTCTCTGAAACCGGAGATAGAAAAACACCGTCAGCACGGCGGAATAAGCCAGATACAGGAAGCGGCTGGCCATCACAATCCCTTCCGTAGACCCCAGCGCCAGACGGATCAGGCAGTAAATCGGGTGGAGAAGAAAGGTACAGAGCTGCTGAGTCGGATTCCATTCGTCAATGAGTATCTTTTCCCCCCGGAACACCCTCTCCGAGGTCCCGATGAAATACATCTCATCCGCCGTATTGAAACCGTAAAAGCTTCTCCAGATAAAAATAAGTTCAAGAACCAGAAACAGGCCGATAAAAATCAGGTGCTGCTTTCTGCGCCCTGTCATCCATCGTCCTGTCTCCATTCCCATGCTGTGCTTTTGTACTCCTGTCTGTCTTTCTGTCATAGCTGCTGCTCTCTTTACTCCTTCTCCTGCCCAAGCAGTTCCTGCATATGCCTCCGCAGGGAGACCGCCTGATCGGTGATCCGTTCCAGCTCCTCCTCCACGAGACGCAGCTCCCGGCTCTGGGCCTCCCTGGCCTCTGCCTGTCCTTTCTCGCTCACTTCCCTGGCAGCCTGAAGCTTTCTCTCATAAGCCGCTTTCGTTTCCTGAAGCTCCTTTTCCCGTTCTGTCTCCACATCCTGGAGCTTCTTCTCGTAGAGCGTCCTCTGCTCCTGCACAGCCCGCCTCACAGACTGCTCCAGGCGCTCCTGTTCCTGCCTCTTCTTCTGTTCCTTCAGCCGGCCCATTCCGTCCTTATAAAGCCGCTCCAGCTGTGAAACCTTCATAGCTCTCCCCCTTTTTCTCTGTCCGCGCGCTGTCTGACAGACAGCGCGCCCTGCCTGAATCAGACCTTTCCAACGCAGCCGCACATTCCCATGCGCAGCTTCACGATCTCTTTCACCTTTTCCATAGCTGCCTTGCCATATTTCTTCGGGTCAAAGGCGTCCGGATTTGCTGCCAGGAACTCCTTCACGCCATCCGTATAGGCAATACGCAGCTCTGTAGCAAAATTCACCTTGCAGATTCCGCGCTTAATGCTCTCCACAACCGCCTCCTCAGACAGGCCGCTCGCGCCGTGCAGTACCAGCGGAATGGAAACCACCTTGCGGATCTCTGCCAGACGGTCCAGATCCAGCTTCGGCTCTCCCTTATACACGCCGTGCGCCGTTCCGATAGCCACTGCCAGAGAGGTCACGCCTGTGCGCTCCACGAATTCCTTTGCTTCCTGAGGATCGGTGTATCCTCCGTTTCCGCCGTCCAGGTCATCCTCTTTCCCGCCCACCTTGCCAAGCTCGGCCTCCACCGGAATGCCGGAGGGACGGCAGGCATCCGCTACAGCCTTCGTCACAGCGATATTTTCCTCAAACACATTGTGAGATCCATCAATCATGATAGAGGTGTAGCCCACACGCAGAGCCCTCATCGCCAGATCAAAGCTGTCGCCGTGATCCAGGTGCAGGCACACCGGAACACTGGCCTTCTCGGCAGCAGCCTTCACATTTGCCAGATACATATCCAGGCCGGCATACTTGATCGTGGACGGGGTCGTCTGCATCATCAGCGGCGCACGGAGCTCCTCCGCAGCCGCGATCACCGCCATCACCATTTCCATGTTCTCCACATTGAACGCGCCTACCGCGTATCCGCCCTTCTGCGCGTCCAGAAGCATTTTTTCCGATGTAACAAATGACATATTTTACGTTTCCTCCTCATCTTTTAACATTCCGGCGCCTGTTCCGGCCTCATGGATTCCAAAACACAGCATGCCGGCTTTCTCTTCATTCTTTCCGGTACCGTTTCTACACCTCAAGCTCGATCTTCCGCCCGGTATGCGCATAAGGCACCAGCTCCACGCCGGCTGCCCGGAACATCCGCTTGGAAGCAAGCGTCGCGGCTGTATCCGCATACTTGTCCGAGGCGTAGACCACCGTTTTCAGCCCGGCCTGGATAATAGCCTTCGCGCATTCGTTGCAGGGAAAAAGCGCTACATAGATCTTGGCTCCTTCCAGGCTTCCTCCCCGGTAGTTCAGAATCGCATTCAGCTCTGCATGTGTGACAAAGGGATATTTCGTCTCGTTGCTTTCTCCGGTTCTGGCCCAGGGAAATTCATCGTCATCGCAGCCCTTCGGAAAGCCGTTGTAGCCCATGGACAATATTTTATTATCCTGGCTCACAATGCAGGCGCCCACCTGGGTATTCGGATCCTTGGAACGCATTCCGGAAAGCATGGCCACGCCCATGAAATATTCGTCCCAGCTGATATAGTCCTGTCTTTTTTCTCCCATGAATCTCTCCTCTTTGTTTTCGGGCGCCCTGTTATTTCGTTCCGAAAATACGATCTCCCGCGTCTCCCAGTCCGGGCACGATATAGCCGTGCTCATTCAGATGATCGTCCAGGGCCCCGATATAGATATCCACGTCCGGATGCTCCTCCTGCATTCTCTTCACACCTTCCGGAGCTCCGATGATGCAGAGCAGGCGGATATTCTTTACGCCGCGCTCCTTCAGCATCTGAATCGCAGCCACCGCGGATCCTCCCGTGGCAAGCATGGGATCAACCACGAACACATCACGCTCGCTGCAGTCTGCAGGCAGCTTGCAGTAATATTCCACCGGCTCCAGCGTCTCTTCATTGCGGTACAGACCGATATGCCCCACCTTTGCGGAAGGAATCATAGCCAGCATGCCGTCCACCATGCCGAGCCCGGCGCGCAGGATCGGTACAATCGCCATTTTCTTCCCGGCCAGCTCCTTTACCGTCGTCTTGCAGATCGGCGTCTCAATCTCCACATCCTGAAGCTTCAGATCCTTTGTCGCCTCATAGGTGATCAGGCTCGCAATCTCGCCAATCATCGCCCGAAAATCTCTTGAGCCCGTCTCCCTGCGCCGGATCACTCCGATCTTATGCTGAATTAACGGATGATCCATCACTACTACCTTTGACATTTCTTTTTCCCCTCTCTAGCGTTCCTCAATTTTGCTGATTCTTCTCTTATGTCTCTCATCCCCGGAAAATTCCGTATTCAGGAAGGTGTCCACGATCTTCACTGCCAGTCCCGGGCCCAGCACGCGGCCTCCCATAGCCAGGATATTGGCGTCATTGTGAAGCCTTGTCGCTTCCGCGCTGAAGCAGTCGCTGCAAAGCGCCGCGCGGATTCCCTCATACCGGTTTGCCGCAATGGAAATTCCAATTCCTGTTCCGCAAATCAGGATCCCTTTCTCACATTCGCCGCTCAAGATCGCTTTCGCGACCGCTCTCCCATACTCCGGATAATCTACCGCTTCCTGGCTGCTGAAGCAGCCAAAATTTTTATAAGCGATTCCATTCTTATCCAGGTACGCGATTACCTCCTGCATCAGATCATAGCCGCCATGATCACATCCCAATGCTATCATGCTTTTGTCCTCCTAATGATGTGTTTTCGCGGCAGTTCAGTTTCAAACGCCGCTGAACCGCTCTCCTTATCTTTTTGAAATTATAGCATTTTTTCTGAAGCTTGGCAATGAAATTAGGCCCCGTTCATATACTTCAGAACCCCCATGTGAATCGCCCAGACCAGCTTATCCTGATAATTTTCATCCTGCAGCTTTGCGCAGTCTTCCCAGTTGCTTAAGAACCCGCACTCTACAATCACCACCGGAACCTCTGTCTTTTTCAGAAGATAATACGTATCGTTCGCCTTGGCCTGCCTGGTATTTTCCGGCTCCGCCACCCGGACAAGCTCGGACTGCAGGACACCGGCCAGCCGCTCGCTTTCCTTCGACGTGCCGTAATAGAACACCTGCGCCCCCTGAACGCTTTCCTCATGATAGCTGTTCTGATGGATGCTGATAACGCAGGCAGGCTGTTCGCTGTTGATCAGCTCACAGCGCCTCTTCATATCCTGAACCTTCTTATTCGAAGCTCCTTCATCGTAAAGCCCTTTATCCTCTTCCCTTATCAGCATCACTTCCATGTCCTGCTGCTCCAGCAGCGTCTTCAGCTTTTTCGCAAGCGCAAGGTTCAGATCCTTTTCAAACACACCGTCCACGCCTACCTTGCCAGGATCGTTTCCTCCGTGCCCCGCGTCTATCATAATCAGCCTGGACTCCTCCCTTTTCTCTCCCGTCCACGCCTCTTCCCAGAAGCTTTCCCTGGAAAAATAAAAGGCGGACGCAAGCACCAGCAGCGCCATGCCAATCCCAAGCCCCCTGCTCCCCTTCCCCAGCCTTTCTTTTATTCTGCGCAAAATTTCCATAAAAAATCCGCCATATCTTCCTTACTGAAAATATATGGCGGATTTTCCCATTTCATTCTGTCTGGATTCAGCCTGTTTACTGCAGTTCCAATGCAGAACCGTATTTAATTGACATACCGCAGAATCACATCCCAGATATCCTGACGCTCGAAGCCCAGCTTCCATGCCGAGATGCCTGCCAGATTGTATTCCTTGATCAGAGACGCCTTCAGCGCTATGGACTCCTCCTCTTCCAGCCATACCTTGTAGGTATTTCCGTCCGCTGTGTACTCAGCGTAATACTGGCCTGAGGTCTCATCCCAGGTCTTCTCTGCTCCGTTCGCCGCCAGAACCTCATCAATAGCATCCATGCCGTACGCTTTGCTGGACACCTTGACCTGAGTGCTTGTATCCGTGGCTGACAGCTCTGCCAGCTCCTCCTCCGTCAGAGGCCGTTCCTCCCAGAGCCGCGTATAGAAGGGCACCGCGTTGATGAGCTTTTCAGCCGGAACCTGCTCCAGCGCCAGCTCAATGCCCTCGCGCACCCAGTTGATGCTGGCCACGCTTCCTGCCGTCTCAGAACCGGCATAATGCTCATCATAGCCCATGAGAATCACATAGTCTACCACCGTGCCCTGCTCCTCCAGGTCATAAAACGCATTGTGATCTGCCGGGCGGTAATTGTCCACGGAAAGCACAATCCCATTCTGGCGGCACTTGATGGACAGCTCGCGCAGGAACTGCAGATAAGCCTTCGCGGAATCCTGATTGATATATTCAAAATCAATATTAAGCCCGTCCAAATCAAATTCAATCGCTCTGGCAATCAGATTGTTCACCAGCCGCTGGCGCGAAGACGTCCTGGAGAGAATCTCATAGTCCAGTATCGTATCCTTGTATTTGATGTCTTCTACCAGGGCCCAGACCTCAATATTGTTCTGATGGCAGTAATTCACATAGGTCTGGCTCGCCAGGGACTCGATATTTCCTTCGTTATCGCTCAGGAAAAACCAGGTGGGCGAAATCGTCGTCAGGCCCTTTGTGTTTGCTATCATCTCCAGCACATTGCTGTTGGCGTCAGAGTTTGTCACCTGGTGCCAGGCCATGTTGATCGTGTAATCCTTTGAGATGTTCGTATAAACCGGCTCTTCATAGTTGGAGGTCAGCGTCTCCTGTCCTGCCTCCCCCAGAAACCTGTTGCGGATGTAGCCAATAAAGCCATTGGACGTACGCACCTTCGTCCATTCTCCCACATCCTCCTCCTCCGGAAGCACGTAGAGCACATCCCCCTTCGCCACATCCGTCAGAATCGGGCTCTTGATGCCCGCACGGTAACGGACCTGGGCATTTCTCTTTACCGTAACCGTATCCACTGTGCCGAACTCGGTCGTAAGATTGACACGGTTCACCTCATCCGTCATCACCTCGTACTGAAGGCCCGTGTACTTCTGAATATACGCCAGCGCCACATATGCCGTGTCTCCGTCCACCTTCACCGGAACGTAATCCTCTGTGTAGCTCTGGCTTCCCACGGAATAGGCAGCGCTTCCCACAGCAGCTGTGATCACCTCCGTAGGCGTCGTGTACAGCAGCAGATTCTCCGCCTGATCCCAGTAGAATCTCTCATTCAGATAATCATACAGCGTATCCGTCGTTACGTACACTTCCCCGTCAATCATCCGTCCCTTGATATCTGTCAGCTCATTGTTCAGGATCACTGCTACTTCATCTTCTCCTGACACAGAATAATATTCCGTCCACGCCATGCGCTCCTTGGACGGGCTGTATTTTTCTATCAGATAGCTGATAAACATACAAGCCAGCACGGCAATGATCAGCAGCACTGCTGCCAGAACAGGCGCTATCCGTCTGTTTACCTGCGTTCTTCTCTTTTTCCTTCGTTTTTTTGCTGTCATTGCAGAATCCTCCTGTTTCCATTATCATAACAGAATTTCCGCGGTACGTCACCCCTGTTTTCGACATTTTTACACACCAGCCTTCCATAGGAGGGCCGCGGCTTTTTGCTCTGCCCGGCTCGGAGGGGCCTCACCCGGTTACATAAAGTCAAAAGCCGCAGCCTGTCCGTTTCCTCCAAAAGGAGCGCGTGATATATTATCCGAAAAAGCCGCCTTATTCTTTTTAAAATATTTTCTCTGACAATCGTGGCAATTGTGGAAATCCCACCGATATGGTGAATGAAGCTTAAGAACAGCCTGGCTTACACAGGCGTGAAACATCCGGCATGGCCGGAAAACAGATCTGGATCCGCCTCCTTTCCTTCGGCGGCTTCTTCTTTTTTATTATAGAACAGGCTGGAAGAAAATTGCAAGCCTTCCTGAAATTTCATTTTTTGTTTATAAAATCTTTATAAAAAATTGGCATTTTTCACGTATTGACTTCCGTTTAAATATTGTATATACTTTCAAAAATGTATATAATAGAAAAGAACCAGTTGATTTGCAGATTTGGATGTGAGGATTATGAGAATAGAAAAACTGAATGACAACCAAATACGCTGTACCCTGACCAGGGACGACCTGGCCAACCGCCAGATCAAGCTGAGTGAGCTGGCCTATGGCACGGAAAAGGCAAAAGAGCTGTTTCGGGATATGATGCAGCAGGCAGCCATTGAATTCGGTTTTGAAGCTGATAATATCCCGTTGATGATAGAGGCGATACCGCTTCCCAATGAATGCATCGTTCTGATTATCACCAAGGTAGAGGATCCCGAGGAGCTGGATACGAGATTTTCCAAGTTCGCCCCGGGCGGAGAAGCCTCCGGTGACGAGGCAGGCGATTTGAATGGCCTTCTTCCTGAGGGCGCCGACAATGTGCTGGATATGTTCCGCCGTTTGATCGACCGCCATCTGAAGGAAGGCAGCAGCAAGGAGGAGCAGGCCGAGGAGGCCGCCTCCCTGGCGTCGGAGCTGGACCTGACCCGCATGTATTTCTTCCCGAACCTGGACACGGTCATCTCGGCCGCCCATGTGCTTCGGGGCTACTACAAGGGATACAATTCCCTGTACCGTCTCTCCAGGGACGGCAGCTACTGCCTGGTGATTCGCAAAAGCGGGCACAGTCCTGAGGAATTCAATAAGATTGCAAATATTCTTTCTGAATATGGCACCAGCGGAAAGTACTCTTCCGCCGGCGAGGCTTATCTGGATGAGCATGAAGAAGCCATGGTCAGAAAGGAAGCGCTGCAGAAGCTCGCACTTCTGTAAGCGGCAGCGCTCAGCAGCAGAGATCGGCAAAGAATAGATACAGCGTACAAAAAAAGAGTTCCGGCCACGGAACTCTTTTTTATCTTTTCTGCCATGCCTTTTCTTAAGGCCTGCCCTCTATTCCCATTCGCGCTGAAAGCCTATACTGCCTCCAGGAACGCGTTCAGTCTCGCTACCAGCGTATCCGGATCGATGCCATGAACCATGGCCGCCTCGCCCAGACTCTCAAACTGATGCGCAGGGCAGCCGATGCAGTGCATACCTTCCCGCATCAGGATATTCGCCATATTTTCATTGACCTTAAGAACGTCTGCAATCAGCATATCCTTTGTTACCTGTGCCATTTGAAACTCCTCCTTTATCTATCTTTGCTTCGCGTCCGCGCGCAGAGAGCCAATCACTCCGCGGGACCGGCGCTATGCCTCCGGTATGGAATAGTATCTGCATATTCGCATGGTTTATTATAATCTAATTCCGAGTAATTTGCAAGGAATTCATACAGGATCTGTGCATTTTCCTGTCTGCATTTCCTTTCTGCTCCTCAGAACTCATCAATACTCCGGCTTTCGTTCCGCTGCCTGTTCCCGGGAGCCTGATCTCTGATAATAGAAAAAGCTGCCCGGCGCTTTGTACATCTTCACGTACAATCCCCTGTTTACATATTTTTCACTTGTATAATTCTCACATTTATTATAAAATACACCTGTAAACATCCCTTTAGCCGACAAAAGCGTTCACCCGTGCCGGCAGAAGGAAGTATCATAACACATAAAATTACCTGCGGGACGAAGATATCGAAGGATAGCTTCCGGCAGGAGAATAAAAAAGGAGGATTTTACATCATGGCTTATGTAATCAATGACGACTGTGTAAGCTGCGGCGCATGCGCAGAGGTATGCCCGGCAGAGGCTATCAGCGAAGGCGACGGCAAGTACGTAATCGATGCAGACGCATGCCTTGACTGCGGAACCTGCGAGGCAGAATGTCCGAACAACGCGATCAGCGCAGAGTAATCAGCGAAAACGGCGTTTACACCAAAAGTGCAGACAAAAAGGACAGGCCTATATGGTCTGTCCTTTTTTCTGTCTGAAAAAGCCTCGCTTTTTCTTCTCCTCTCCGCCCAGGAGAGCCCGTTCCTTCCGGGCCTTCTGGGAGCTTCGGATCGCCTCGTCCAGGCGGCGGAAGCGTTCATCCTCCCGTTCCTCCTTCATCCGGAGCAGGTAATCCATCTCCTTGATCACCTGGCCGCTGACCTGGGTTCCTATCTCTGCCCCCATCTTCTCCGTATGATCCTCAAGCGCTTCCGAAATCAGCCGGCTCATGATACACTGGAACTGGTGCATCTTTTCCTCCCGGGCGGCACTCTGGCTTTCCGCCGGCAGCGGCAGCTTGTCCACACGGGCAAGGAGGTGCGTGATCTCCGAATCTCCCTTTTCCAGGTCCGGAAGCAGCATCTTCACAGCCTTCAGCTGCACGCCCCGGTCCTTCAGCTCCTTGATATGCCGGAACAGCCGGATATCCTCTTCTGTATAATAACGGTGGCCCATCTCATTGCGCCCGATGGGAAGCTCCAGCTCTTCCTCCCAATAGCGGAGTACATGCGCTTCTACATCCACCAGCTTCGATGCGTCGGAAATCATATACCGTACGTCACTCATCCATATCTCCTCCAAATTATGTATATTATTTCCATATCGTTATTATAACAGGTTTACAATTATTTACAATAGGTTTGAAAAAGATTTTACATAAAATTTTACGCTGCCCCTCACAATTCCTGTGAAGGACAGCGCCTGATATTCCGCTTCTGACCGCTTTTTCCAGAGGCCTTAACCTGCCCCGGCCTTGTCTACACCGGAGGGCCCGGCTTAAAGTTTTTAAATGTGGTGTACTCCGGCATCCAGAGCAGATTGATCGTTCCGATAGGGCCGTTTCTCTGCTTCGCCACGATGACCTCCGCAAGATTCTTCAGCTCCGTATCTTTATTATAATAGGAATCCCGGTACAGGAACATCACCATGTCGGCATCCTGCTCGATGGCTCCCGATTCACGCAGGTCTGAAAGCATCGGCCTGTGCTCGGGACGCTGCTCCACGGCACGGCTCAGCTGCGACAACGCCACCACAGGCACATTCAGCTCTCTGGCAAGACTCTTCAGGCCGCGGGAAATGTCCGAGATCTCCTGCTGCCTCGATTCGGATCCTCTTCCACCGCCTGACATCAGCTGCAGGTAGTCGATCATGACAATCCCCAGATGATTTTCCAGCTTGTATTTCCGGCATTTGGAGCGCAGCTCCGCCAGCGTGATGCCTGGCGTATCGTCGATAATCAGGTTCGAGGAGGCTACCCCCTCGGCGCCCTCCACCAGCCGCTCCCAGTCGGAATCTGTCAGGTTTCCATTTCGGAGCTTCTGCGCATCCACGCCTGACTCCATCGAGAGCAGACGGTTCACCAGCTGCTCCTTGGACATCTCCAGACTGAAGATCGCCACCGTCACATTGCTGCGGAAAGCCATATACTGCGCGATATTCAGCACAAAAGCCGTCTTTCCCATAGAGGGACGGGCCGCAATCAGAATCAGGTCTGAAGGCTGAAAGCCGGAAGTCTGGTAATCCAGATCCTTAAACCCTGTGGCGATCCCCGTCACATTTCCCTTTGTGCGGGAAGCCGCCTCAATCTTCTGAATCGCATTCAGCACCACCTGGCGGATCGGAACAAAATCTCCCGCGTTCCGCCTCTGGACCAGATCGAACACCTTCTTTTCCGTCTGTTCGAGAATTGCTTCCATGGGCTCCGTGCCTGCGTAGCAGAGATTGTTAATCTCGTCGTTCAGGCGGATCAGCTTCCGGAGAGTAGACTTTTCCGCCACAATATTCGCATAATACTTTACGTTTGCGGAGGTCGGCACCTGATTCAGGATATCCCGCACAAACTCCATGCTGCTGACCTCCTCCGGCACATCCCTGGCCCGGAGCTCATTCTGCAGCGTAATCAGATCCACCGGCTCATCCCTGTTGAACAGCTCCACCATAGCCTCAAACACGATTCCATACTGGCGCTGATAGAAATCCTCCCCGGTCAGAATCTCAGACGCTACCAGCACTGCCTCCCGGTCCATAATCATGGAACCGATGACCGACTGCTCCGCCTCCAGGCTGTGAGGCATGACACGCTTGATGATTGCTTCTTCCATCTTATGCTTCTCTTACATTCACTTTCAGCTCTGCGGTTACCTTCGGGTGCAGCCGAATCGGAACCATCGTGGTTCCCAGCGTCTTGATCGGGCTGGGAAGCTGCATCTTCTTCTTGTCCAGCTCAATTCCCAGCTGCTCTAAAGCTGCCTGGGCTATTTCCTTGGAGGATACGGAGCCGAAAATCTTTCCGCCCTCTCCGGTCTTAATCGTCACGTTGACCTCCATCTCCTTCAGGCGCTCTCCGAAGGCCTTTGCCTCTTCGTAGGCTTCCTTGGCAAGCTTTTCCTCATTCGCCTTTTTCAGCTTCAAATCATTCAGGTTCTTCGGCGTCGCTTCCAGTCCCAGCTTCTTCGCAAGAATATAGTTGCGCGCATAGCCGTCGTTGACATCTACAATCTGTCCCTTCTTTCCCAGAGACTTTACATCCTCTATCAAAATAACCTTCATTTAAAATTCTCCTTCCTCATGCAGTTTATCAATCGTATGCTTCACGATCTCAATGGCTTCCTCAACCCCGCACTCCAGCTGGGCGCCCGCCATATTCATATGACCGCCGCCGCCCAGGCGCTCCATCAGAACCTGCACATTCACCTCATCGATGGAACGGGCGCTGACATACGTCTTATGCTGATAATCCGTCAGGACAACCGACGCCTTTACACCGTTGATATTCAGAAGCTCGTTGGCTGCCTGCGCGCCCACAATCGTAGGACTCTCAATGCTTTCAGCCGGGCAGACAGAAATAGCAAAGCCATGATAAAGCTGCGCATGGCGCACCGTCTCCGCCTTCGCCTTGTATTCAGACATATCACTGCGGAACATTTTGCGCACACGGGTTACGTCAGCGCCGCAGCGCCGCAGGAACGCCGCCGCCTCAAAGGTACGGACGCCCGTCTTGCTCGTGAAATTGTTCGTGTCAATGATAATTCCGGCATACAGGCAGTCTGCCTCCACAGCCTTAATCTTCAGGCCCTCGTCGAAGTACTGAAGAATCTCCGCTACCATCTCGCAGGCAGAGGACGCATAGGGCTCAATATAGGAAAGGATTGCATTGCTGATCTGCTCGTTGGTCTGCCTGTGATGGTCAAGCACGACAATGGTGGATGTCCGTGACAGAAGCTCCGGACACTCTGTATAGCTGGGCCGGTTCGTGTCCACCACGACCAGCACCGTATTCTGGTCTATCATCTCGAGCGCCTGCTCGCTGGTCAGGAACATATCCGTCTCATAAGCCGGATTGTCCTCAAAGCAGCGCTTCATAGGCCGGACAGAGGTGGTAACCTCATTGATCACGATATACGCCCGTTTCCCCAGCACTCTGGCCGCCCGGTAGATGCCCACAGCCGCTCCAAAGGAATCCGTGTCGGACTGCTTGTGCCCCATGACCATGACCTTATCGCGGCTCTCAATAAACTCCCGCAGCGCGTGAGCCTTTACACGGGCCTTCACGCGGGTCGTCTTCTCCACCTGCTGCGTCTTCCCGCCGAAATAGGAGATATTTTCCCCTTCCTTGATTACCACCTGATCGCCGCCTCTTGCCAGCGCCAGATCGATCGCGATGCGGGCGTAATCATAATTTTCCGCAAAGGTTTTTCCGCTGTAGCCAAGGCCGATGCTTAAGGTCACCGCCATCTCGTTTCCGATATTGACCGTCTTGACGTCCTGAAGCAGTTCAAACTTATTTTCCCGCATGACAGGAAGATCCTTTTCCTGAACCGCGATAAAATACTTGTCCTTCTCCATCTTCTTGACGATTCCGCCAAACGCCCCGATGTATTTGTTGATCTTCCGATCCACCAGCGCTACCAGCAGGGAGCGGCGCACCTCTTCCACCGTATCCAGCGCCTCGTCGTAATTATCCAGATAGAGAAGGCCCGCTACCAGCCTCTGTTCCCGGATCATACGGATATACCGGTTCATCTCTGTCTCGTCGAACAGGTACATGGCGATCAGATAGCCGTCATCCTCCCCGACCTCCACAAAGCTGCTGCTGTCCATGACATGATCCATGTAAACACGGCGCAGATCTGCCCGGAAGTCCTTGTCAGCGTAAGAGAAGTGTACAATTCTGCTGTCCTCAAAATCATCCTCCGGCAGCATGTCCAGCGTAAATTCCGGGAAAAACCAGGTAACGGATTTCCGCAGATTCTTTTTTCCCTTTCCGCTGGCCTCAAAAAAAGCCGTATTTCCCCACAGCACACGGCCATCCTCGTCAAGAAGCGCATACGGAATCGCAAGCTCCTTGAGAAGCTTGCGCTGCACCTGTCCATACTGGGCTGCAAAGGAAACCAGTTCGCCATAAATCTGAGGACGGTTCTTTACATACAGAAGAAGCACAACTACGATATAAATGATGAGAAATATGCTCATGAGACAGCCTGCCCGCACAGACACAAAATACATGGCAAGATTCATCACCAGAAGCAGTGCGCTCAATATGAGCGGCCACTGAACATAGCGCTTCAGCTGGCCTTTCAGTTGAACCTTTCTTTTCATGTTTTCAAAACTCCTATATTCCGGCGCATATACAGCGTACGTTCTGTGCCGGACGCTTCCCCGTTCCGGCTGCTTATGCGCGGCCTGTTACTCAATATCCCCTATTATACCACAGTTTACCTGCGGTTTACAAGGCGGCGAATCGATGATAGGAAACGAAAAAGCAGGCTGCCGGCTGCAGCCGGAAAACAAAAGCGAAAAAGATACCTTCAGCCGGATAGCGTATTCCCCGATTCCATACAGCCGAAGGTATCTTTCCTTTATCATGTCAGATTTTCTTACTTTCCAAACAGCTCGCCAAAGGAGGCCTTTTTCTCGACTGCCTCCGTCAGCTCCGCCATCCGGCTCACGTCTCCGATCAGAATCACGCCGCAGAGACGGTTGTTGCGGAAATAGTATTTCTCATACTGCTTTCTCGCCGTATCCTTGAACTCCACTGTCTTGTAGACCAGATCCGGGTTGGAGCCATTATCTCCGATGGAATACAGGGCTGTGTTCATGCCATGGAACGACAGCGCCGCCGGAACGGTCGTGTACTCCAAGGCCTCACCGGCTGCATTCGCTCCGGCTACCCTGCCCTCTTCCACAGCCTGGGGCCAGATCGCATAGTTGACGCCCTGGTACTGGGCGCAGTCTCCGCAGGCATATACATCCTCCGCGCTGGTCTCCATACGGCTGTTTACCACAACCGCACGCTCCGTCTCGATCCCGGCCTCTTTTGCTATCGCCGCATTGGCGCGCACGCCGCAGGATACGATGACAAGCTGCGCCGGAAATACCCGGCCGTCGCCGAGACGCACGCCTGTCACATGGCCGCCGCCCTCAATCGCTTCAATCTGCACGCCCGTGTGAATCGTAATCCCCTGGGCCTCGCTGATGGCCTTAATCATCTCGCCGGCGTTCTCATCCAGCTGGCGTCCCATCAGCCTCGGAGCCAGCTCCAGAACCGTCACCTTACAATGGGCCTTCTTAAGCTCCCAGGCGGCCTCGAGTCCCAGCACGCCGCCGCCGATGACGACTGCCTCCTTCGTCTGCGGCAGAAGCTCCGCCACCTTCTGCGTATCGGCCAGACGGCGGATCGCAATGACCTCCGGCTGGTCTGCGCCGGCAATCGGCGGGATAAAGCACTCGGAACCAAGAGCGTAAATCAGCTTCGTGTATTTGAATTTCGCGCCGTCAGCCGTGTGGATCTCCTTCTTCTGCGTATCGATGGAGACCACATTTTTTCCAAGCATCTGAAATACATGATTTTCCTCATACCAGGAGGGCTCCTGTACTGCAATCTGAGCTGCGTCCAGTCCGGCCACCAAAGACTTGGTCAGCATCGGGCGGTTGTAGGCCGGGTACTCCTCATTGGAAATCATATAGATGGAGCCTGTCTTGTCCCGCTCCCTGATCGCCTGGGCGGCGCTTATTCCTGCGGCTCCGTTTCCAATGATGGCATACATGTTTTCCGTATCCTTACGGTATGTGGTATTCTCTGCCTCCACCGGCACAAAGTTCTCCTTTCCTACGCCGCAGACCGGACAGATCTCCATGGAGGAATCGAAAACCGCGCCGCATACGAGGCATTTTACCAGCGTGGATTTTGCAGATTTCTTCTTCGGATTTTCCTTATCCTGAAGCAGGCATCCGAAATTATAGCCGTAGTCATAAGCATTCAGCAGATCTACCTCACCGGGCTTGAAGCGCACCCGGAAGCCCTCGTCCGGCACGCGCATCCGCAGCTGCTTCAGACGCTCGATCATATGGGGCACGCCCTCCCCGGACCAGCCGTAGCTTCCGAACGCGCTGGCCAGCTTGCCCCCATGGGTAGCCGCAAAAATGGAGGTCGTCAGATCCCAGATCGGCTTCAGTGCCTCTCCCACAATCGTAGGCGTACCAAGCAGGATGCCGTCTGCAAAGCCCAGCTCCTCGAGAACCTTCGCCTGATCTGCCGTCACCATGTCATAGGCGCGCACATCGACGTCGCCGCTGTCCTCGATACCCTTCGCGATCTGCTCTGCCAGCTGGCCGGTATAGCCGTACGCGCTTACATAAGGAATCACCACGGTCTTCTTCTGATTCGGATTTACGACCGTGCACCACTCCTCATAGGTGTTGTACATCTTGTCGATATCAGCGTCCAGCACCGGGCCGTGCCCCGTACAGATCATGGAGACATCCAGCTCCCTCACCCGGGCCAGGGCCTGCAGCATAAAGGGCTTGAAGGGTCCGATAATGCAGTCGAAATAATATTTCGTCGCTTTCCAGTAATCCTCCTGATTCGTCACCCTGCTCACCAGGATATCCTCAAAGGAATAATGGGATCCGAAGGAGTCACAGGTCACCAGCGCCTGCTCTTCCTCGATATAGGTGTACATGGTGTCCGGCCAGTGCAGGTTCGGCACATGCAGGAAACGGAGCGTAATATTTCCGATTTTCATTTCCTGCTCATCCTTCACAGCGATGCTGCAGAAGTCACCATTTACAATATTCTGCAGGAAAGAGACGGCAGTGGGGGTGGCAATAATTTTAAGCTGCGGATTCAGCTCCAGCAGCCTCTGTACGCTGCCCGCGTGATCCGGCTCTGTATGGTTTACGACGAGATAATCAATCTTCGTCACATCCACAATCTCTTTCAGTTCCTTCAGATAATCGTCAAAAAACCTTTCCTTGACCGTCTCAAAAAGGATGGTCTTATCTCCGGCCTTGTAAATATAGGAATTGTAGGTCGTACCGAATTCCGTGTACATGATAATGTCAAACACACGGAGCGTATCATCCAGAATTCCGGCCCAGTAAAAATTCTCGCGAAGCTTCAGCGCTTTGCTCTGCATCTCTCTTCCTCCTGTTCTTCACAGCAGTACGCCGCCTTTCCATCCGGAGCAGTTCTGCCGGAAGCGCCGCATACCGCATATCATATTGACTGTTCCTTTCCGATATTTTTATTATAACCACAGAAAAAAGAAATGTTTGCCGCATTTGCAACTTTTTATCCCGTACTCCGTCTATTTCTTTTCATAGCACCGGTCGCATACCTGAAACGGCGATCCCAGGGGCAGCCGCTTTCCGCAGTAGCGGCAGCGGGCGATATAGTTCTGCTTTCCCTTCGCCAGGTAGCTCATAATCCTCATCTCTGTCTTTTCCCGCTCGGCAGCCAGCCATTCCTCATCAATTTCCTTCTGCATCCGGTGGGAAAACTGATAATAAAGGTCAAGCTGCTTATAGTAGGTCTCATACTGAAGAATCCCGCCCTTTTTCTCCCGGTGGAGTGCCGGGCGTTCCAGAGAGACGTCTGCCGACCAGGTCTTGCAGTAGTCAAGCCACAGAGACACAACCCTGCGGTCCTTGATATCGATGGGGCAGGTAATCATCCGGTACAGAAGATGCTTGTTCTCAAAGCCGTCAATCCTGTTCCGGCACTTCTTCGCCTGCTCATAAAGGTACAGGGCCTCATCAATATTTTCCTTCACAAACGGCTCTGAGGGCGTTACGGAATACCAGACCTTCATCAGCTCGTCCAGAGGCGCGTTGATATCCAGCAGCACCTGCGGGAAGCCTAAGTTCACTTGGGTCAGGGGCTCCTCCGGAGCGTCAAAATTCTCCCGGATATACTCCAGCTCCTCTTCTCCCATGGCATTCACATAGCCCTTGTCATAGATACCGAAGCGGCCTGCACGGCCTGCGATCTGCTTGATCTCCGAGGTCTTTAAGAGACGCCTGCTGGTTCCGTCAAACTTGTCCGCCTGCAGAAAGACAATCCTGCGCACCGGCAGGTTCAGTCCCATGCCGATGGCGTCCGTAGCCACCGCCACCTTTGTCTTCCCCCTGTTAAACAGGCGGGTCTGCCGTCTCCGGATTTCCGGCGGCAGGCTTCCATAGATGACGCTGGAGCTGACGCCCGCCTCCTCCAGGCGGCCTGCCACATCCAGCACAGATTTCTTGGAAAATGCGATGAGAGCGTCTCCCTCCTGCACATCATCCGGGAACACAAAAGGCCTGTCCTCGCAGATCAGCTCCGTCTTGCGCTCGTAACGGCTGATCTCACAGCTGTCCTTGCAAAGGCCAATCAGATGACAGACAACCTGTTCAGCGGCCGGACTCATACAGATATGGATTTCCTTCGCCCGCAGACCCAGGATCGCCTTGGTCCAGGAATGGCCCCTGTCCGTATCTGCCACCAGCTGAGCCTCGTCAATGACTGCGATATCATAATTTTCATCAAAATCTGCCATCTCGATCGTAGAAGCCGTCACCCGGCTGTTCTCTTCCTCGATACACTCCTGGCCGGTGCGCATCGTGCAGGGGACGCCCATCTCGTTCATCCGCTCGTAAACCTCCAGTGCCAGAAGCCTCAAGGGCCCCAGGTAAACGCCGCAGGAGGCCTCCTTCAGGCGTTCCAGCGCATGAAAGGTCTTTCCGCTGTTCGTCGGCCCGATATGCAGGATAAAATGGCGGCGCAGCTCCCGGACCTCGGCAAACTCCATTTCCGGCCGGGCCGGAACCAGCTCCAGAATTTTATTTTTTACCTTGTAACGGCGGAACCTCGGATACAGGGCAAACAGGGTTTCTGAACAGATCGCCCCCGGCATGGTCCTTCTGAGCCAGGCCAGGAACTCGCCGTTCACTCCCTCCCTCTGGTCCTCCAGAAGCATTCCCAGATCAAGGGCTGCCAGCTTCGGTATCATCTCGGTATTGATTTGCTCTATGAGCTCCGTCCGGTTTCTCCGGTAGGCGTACGCCGCCACATTTTTCAGCTGCCTGTGCAGATCCTCCAGAACCTGGCTGTTGGTCTGATAGGGCCTGGCCCTGCGGAATGCCCGCTGCAGGTTCTTCACTCTGGACTGGATCACCGAATCCTTTACGGAGCTTTTGCTCTTCTTCCGCGCAGCCTGCTCATATTCCTCTATATAAAACTGATTCAGCTTTTTCTTTTGAATCATCTGGTTTTCCTCTTCTTTTTTCTTACGTTTTCTCCCCACTTTACTACGTTTTAAGCCATCTGTAAACTCCAAATTTACAAACCATTCGCCATATGCTATACTGACCTCACGGAAAGTCAGAGCACATTTAGGCGGCCTGCCCTCCACTTCGGAGGGGCTGAACCCTCCGGACCATTAGGAAAAGATCTTCAGGGGCAGAAAATAGCCGCCACTACTCCCAATAGTGACGGCTGAAATTTAACTTTATTCTGTCTGCTCTTAGTCCATTACGTAGGGCATCAGAGCTAGACCAATCGCGCCCATTACCGTTCCCGCACCCTGCTTACATTTTCCCCATTTTGCCCGGTTTTTCCGTCAGCCTATGGAACCCTATATAGCCGTTCCTGCACCCTTTTTTACCCCAGTTCTGCGTAAAAGTTGTGTCAAAACGGCCTTTTTTACCTCGTTTTTCTCTCCGATTTTATCACGTTTTGAGTCAGATTTCAAAGGATTTTTATAATCCCCTCCAAGGTCTCCTTACTGGTTTTCTTAAGCTGTTCTGAAATGTGGGTATATATATCTATGCTCGTTTCCACCTTTGTATGCCCCAGCAGATTCTTCAGGGTTACATAGTCCACATTTGCCTCTACAAGTCTTGTACAGAAGGTATGCCGCCACCAGTGCGGCGTATGGTCTGGGATCAGCACAGGCTCCCGCCCTTCCTCCTTTGCCTGCTCCCTTTCCTCTGCATTGGCCTTTTTAATTAGCCTTTTCAGGGAAGTCCTAAACCCTTCATGGGTGAACGGATTCCCCAGCTTTGTTGTAAACACAAAGTGTTTCCAGCCGTCTATGCAAATGTCGTCCCGTATGCGCAGTTCCTTCTGGTACTTCTTCTGTTCCTTCAGCATTTCTTCTACTTCTGAGGTCATTGGGATTTCCCTGTTAGCCGCCTTTGTTTTCGGCGTTGTGATAAAGAACTCATGCCCGTTTCCCTTGTTTTTATAGCTTATTGTGTGATCCACCCGTATCACATGCCGCTTGAAGTCCACATTGTCCCATGTCAGCCCCAGAAGCTCCCCGCACCGGAGACCTGTTCCAAGCCCTGTCACAATCGCCGGAAGATAGATGTGGTATTCTTCATCCTTCTTCAGGAAATTCACAAGGCGGCTCACTTCTTCCTTTGTCAGGCTGTCCCTGGTCTCCGGCGGCTGGCCTTTCACAAACTTCATAATGTCACCCGCTGGATTATAGGTAATCGCCTGATCGTAAACAGCCTGCTGAAAACAATTAAACAGCATAGAAGCCAGAGAAGCAAGCGTCTTATGAGCTAATTTCTTTTTCTGCGCCAACTCCTGAAAATGACTTACCACCTTTGCATGAGTAATATCTTCCAGGCACAGGCTCCCCAACATCCCAAAATTCTTCACATACCAAGTATAATAGTTAATCATGTTCCGGTAGCTCATTTCCTTTATATTGTTCTTCTTATAGATTTCCAAGTACTGAAAATACCACTCGTTCAGTGTCAGCTTTTTCAGATCCACATCCACGCCCTTAGCCGCGTCCAGCTTATGCTTGGAAATCCTCTCCTTCATCTCATTCAAAGTCTTTGCATACAAATATATGGATTTCCCATTGATCTGCTCCCTGTACAAATACCTTCCGTCTGCCCTCTGCGTCACGCCCTGCGGCAGTACCCTTCCATTGCGGTCTTTTCTTTTCACCATCGTTTTATCCTCCGTTCTGCTCTGCTCTTATGAATCAATGCGGCCCGGTATCAATTCCGGGCCGTTTCCTTTTTCTGGAAGCGATTGTAACGCCGTTTCCCATTCGTTGCAAGACAAATTTACTCGGATTCCTCCTCAATCAGCTTGCGGAGCTTTTCCACATTCCACCTCAGGGCATGTCCTATCCTGACCTTAGCTCCTGCCCTCTCTCCGAATGATACTGCCCGCCGCCTCCCACAGCCCAATGCCTCCATGAGTTCCTCTGTCGTTATCAATAGCCTGATTTCCATTTCTTAGTCCCCCTTTACTGCTCCATACTCTCTCAAACTGATACAACGCCCCGCAAAATCCGACATCGTGTAGTTCACCCAGATAAACTCTTTTGCTGGTGGCTTCTTCCCGTTTTTGGAAGGGGCCGCAGTCTTTTTTGTGTCAGCCAGCTTATAGCACTTCCAGCCATAGGGCAGGAGGTATCGGTCATACAAGGTTTGTTCTGTTACATCATCAAATCGATAGCCGGAGAGGATAATCTTGCACTTAGCGTCCTTAATAAGTTCTACAAGTTCCCTATGAGCTTTCTGGCTCATTTCATTGCCTTCTCCATAAGCCCTTATTGCACTGGCATTCCGCTTATCATGCTCATAAGGCGGATCCAGAAACAGAAAAGCGTCCTCATTGTCCTTCAGTTCTCTTATCACGTCCAGAGCATTTCCATGCCGTATCTCAACATTCTCCAGCCGTTCTTGTGCCCTTGTCAGATTTCTGACACTCCTTTTCCTGAACCCCTGAACATTCTTGAGGTTCTTCTTGCTGTAGCTGTTTCTCGTATTATTAAAGCTTTGTGTTATCAGGATAAACTCACACAGGGCACGTTCTACGCTGATGTACTGCGGCTTTTTTCCTTCCTGATTCTTGTCCCAAGACTCCTTAAAACTTTTTGCAGCCTCAAATTCTTCCTCCGAGCAGTTCATTGACTTGATTTGTTCAATCAGTTCTTTCCCTGCTCTTTTGTCCTGTAATGTCTTAAAGAAGCATACAAGCCCATAATCGGTATCGTTCAGTATTTCTCTGTTACATCTGATATGATTCAAGGTCAAAGCCGCTGAGCCCATGTATGGCTCACACCATACATGGCACTTCGGCACCAAACCAAGCAGTCTCATAGCAAACCTAATCTTTCCACCATACCAAGCAAATACAATAATAAAAAGTTTTGATATTAATGATCTCATTTCTAGTTCTCCTTTTCTTCGTCCGTATATAAGATTAAAGATTATGACAGGCGGATTTTCCAACACCGAAAACCCTTGGAAGGCATACGCTTTACATGAGAAGGTCGCTTTTTTTTCTCATCCTCACTCTTGCTCTTACTAAATTCAAATATGCCAGCCATTAATAAATTATCTTGAAGCTCATCCTTTGTGCACTTCCAGCCCAGATCCTTTATCATTTCGTCAATGTACGTTGACCTAATATAACCGTATCCCTTGCTAATTAATATGCTCACCCCGTCCTCGCCGTAGGGCTTTTCGTTATTCTCACGAATATATTGAATTACCCTCTTTGGAACCTCCTGAGCAGGAGGAATATTGTCCAATACAACCAGATTCTCCTGCAACACTGGTGTTGCCTCTTTAAGAACATTCCACATGTTCTCTAAATCTTCTACTTCAAATCCTCCAGCTACTCCTAATAAAAACTCCAAGCAGTCATAATCTCGATTGCTGTTGTACTGAAATGCATTCACATAATAGAAATTTCCTTCAGGCGTTTTTACATGTATAATATATGTCCACTTCAGCCCAGCTTTTTCCTCTTTAAGACGTGCATAAACTCCATAGCCTTTCTTGCTTATCCCCAGTTCAACTCCAAACATAGTGTCAGTCTTTAAAGTCACTCCCTCATTAATGTTACTCATCACTTAATCCTCCTGTATCTACCTTTTTGCAAAGAGGTTCGATTTCAGACCTTCGCGTCTCATATATGCCTGAGACGCTCCTATGTGCACATTCGGTTGTCTTTCGGTTTTGTTCCTCTTGATGTACTTATGATACATTTTTTCCGATATATTGCATATTCCGATTCCAAATTTTATATATTTTGTCACACTTTATTGTATTTTTGTAATGCTATTGTTTTTAAAATGTCACGCCTTTATTTTCCCCTGTATATACCATAAAAAGAGAAGGCGAATATGATGTTCATACCGTCATATTCGCCTTCTCTTTTTTTCTATTTTTACTTGCTTTTTATATGCCTTTTCCCTCTCAATGGACTATTATCAAGGCATTTACATACTCATAATGCTTTTTTAATAGTGTTTGATACTTCCTTAATGTATTAATATTTTCCCCTTTCCAATCTTTACAATTAGTTTCTTCCAGGCATTTCATCAATAAACTTATCTCATCTACCCCTCTCAAGGGTTCCCCATAATAGAAATAGTGACAAATTTTATATAATGGATCGTTCATGTCCAAAATTTCATCCCAGTTTTTTGCCACTTGTTTTAGCTTCTCTGTCATTTTATATGTTATTTCACCTTTGTAAAAACTTATTTGTTTATCTTCTCTTGTCGTATCAGCCTTCTTACCTTCTTTTTCCGCTTTTTTTTGTTTGTTCAATTTAATTTTTTGATAGCGTTCCAGTTCTTCAAAGATCCTCTCTGCTCCTTTATACAGCACTACTTTGCTCTCATCTATGACCTCATCATTAAAACTAGCACCATACTTACCAAAAAAGAACTTTTTCCAATCATCATCACTAACGTCGGGAATCTCAAAATGCTCTTGACTGTTTTTTTCAAAGTATTTTCTATCAATCTTAAAAGTCTTTACAATGCGCTCTGTATCATCCTGAGTTAATTGAAAACCAGAACCGTTATTTATTCTGGATATCTTCTGCCTTGACATGTTCACGCCCTCAACCGCAAAAGTAGTCCTCGGAAGATTTGGAGCTTTTTTTATATACTTGTACATACTCCTGATAAGATACAGATTCACTCTTACCCATAATTGTTTTCCTTCTTCGTATAAGTCCGACCTTTCTTTTGTCTGCTCTTTCCCATTTTTCCCTGCCATAACATCAACCTCCCTGCTTTTCATCATACCATGGAACCTTAGAAAAATCACCCGGTATTTAATGCAGGAAAGGCCTGCAGGAAATCCTTTGGCACCCTGTCCGGCTCTCTTTCTCTCAACCTGTCAGCCTCAAGCGGAAATCTTTTATTTCTTTTCCATTTTCCTATAATAATTGAAAGCTGATGAATCACTTAACTTGTCTCCATTATGCAGAAAGGAAATCCCTGCTTTCCATTTTCCCTCTATACCTGTCACTGTCTGCATATCACTTCACTTGCCACTATGGAGCCGGAAATAGAATCCTTTTTTCCTCTTATCCACTACAGGACATGACTGCTTCTACCCTACTCACCTGCCGCCATGGGGACAGAAATAAAATCCTATTTTTCATTTTCCTACTATAGAATGTGACTGCCTCAGCCCTACTCACTTGCCGCCGATAAGTCTATGAAAAAAATCTTTTTTCTCATTTTCCTATATAGCTTGACTGTTCCCCCGTTTTTCACGGCTTCATCCGGCAGGGCAGTATCACTGCTTTTTCATCTAAAGTCTTTTTTGGTTAAAACTAACCAATCCCCCAAAAGTTAAAATAAACCAAATTTTATATTTTTCTTTGTCCTCATTTTCTTTTTTGAAATTTCCTCATTTTCGCCCATAAATCCACCCTTTTTTCGTTTTTCCAGAACCTAAGACAATTAAAAACGGAAATTTTGGTTTGCAGTAACTTAATTCATCCAAAAATTTTCCACTCTATTCTGGTTAATTTTAAGAGAATTTACATTTATTTCCTTTCTGTTGTATCTCAAATTTTTCTCTTTAGCTTGTCAAATTAAACTTTACAGTCTTTTTATCAAAGAGCACAAAAAATGGCAGGCCTCACATTTCTGCTCTGGCCTGCCTGCTTCATTTAAGGAGTTCTTTTCATTTAATTCTGTATCTACTGTTCATTGCCTTTACAAGTGCCGACAGCAATTTACTATCCAACATGTATTGACTATCAGTTGGCATTTGCACTATTGCCACCAAAAAATGCAGAGGATGAAAAACACGGTATATGTTTGATTGCTGTGTATCCTGAACAACGTAACAAGTATCTCCCAAAGTATAAACCTCCTTGAAATTATTTTTAAATTTCTCCCTACTCCACCAGCAACCCTTAGCATAGCTGAAATTGGAAAAGGTACATGCCAGCTCTTTTCCCTGACATGTACCCTCTCTTACTTCCTCTGCCCGATTCAGGCTTTTTCTTCCTCCATAGCCGCACAGACTTTTAACAGTTTATATGCTTTATATCCTAGGAATAACAATCCAGCTACCGCTATCGCCCTTAACTGCAAGTCCAGAATTGAAAGAATTATCAGTACATTAAACTCTGTCATGAAGCCTGCGCCTCCTTCTTATCTGCTGGAATTTCTTTTCTCGGCTTGCTCTCTTTCTTAGCAATGCTGTCCTCGAATACCTTTGCCAGCTTCAGATTCCCGTTTCCGTCCAGCTTACAGCCTCCCTGGATTAAACCCATTTCCAAAAGTGTCATGAGTTTATCAATGGATACTTCTGACCGCCCGAACCTGCTGTTCATAAGCTCGTATCTTCCGTCCTTGCTGTCCTTCACTCCAATCAAGGTAAAGAATACATTTGCCGCCGCTTCTTCATTATTCAAAGGTTTCATGCTCTTTAAAGTCGTTTTCACCATAATGTCTGTCTGACAGAAGCCTTCTTCATCAAGCACCAACTCCTCTGCGTCATGGTTCATCTTCAGGCCATATATTAATTCACCTTTCTCAATCGACTTCTTAATGTCTGTCTCAGTCATTCCAAGGATTTCTCCTTTTAAGGTATCAAGTATCTCATAACCCTGAATCCTACAACCAAACTGCTTCACCTGATTAATAATAATCTTACACATATTCTAGTCTCCTTTTCTTTTAGAATGGTTTCTTTTTCTTTACATCCTTATACTAACGCTGATTTTACCCGGTGTCTGCTGACGAAATAGCCAGAAGTTACATATAGAAATTAGGGGGGTTGCCGGACTTTATACAGGAATCCTTTGCTACCAGCTTGCATTAAACCTCATACCATACGCTTACACCAGATGAAACGGTCTCCCGGCTCCATAGCTCCCATTTTCCCATTGATACGCTGAACCATAGGAAAATTTCCATGCTTGCTGTCATAAGCATACCCTTTTCAACCCTATGTTGACCTCTTTCATGGAGGATAAACATTCCTTCGGAAATTTTTACTTTTTTACCACTAAATGAAACCGCTTTGACTGTATATCAATTTTTACCCCCTGCTTACAGGGTACTGCTGACGTTTTTCATCATAAGAACACCTGAATTTCACACCCGATAGATAATTAATCATCTGACTTGAAATTTTTTATTTCTGTTGATAACACCTACGCTTCATTAAACTGTATCCTTTGAAATCATTCCCTGCTTCACAGGAAAGGCTTTTTCCTCTATACCTATAGCTAATTTTTAAAAATCAGGAGGTTCCCCATATAGAGGAGCCTCCCTGATTATTTTAATTAGTTAATCCAAATCCTGTACGTTCACGTTCGGAATTACAAAGACCTTCGATTTATACATGTCCTGTATTCCGCTGATATGAATGTCCTGCCCTTTAAAGCTACCAGCATATCCTGAACCTTTATCTGGATATTTAATGCTATAACTGCTTAAACGATATGCGCTACTGTATGCGGAACTAAACAGGTCTGCTCTGCCGCTATTACTGGGGCATAATGCCGGATCGAGGACTGTCTCTCGTCTGGCGGGGTTCTGTAAACCTACACCAAACTGGCTCGTCTGTACCATGATAACTAACTCAAAAGCTTCATTGTACCACTTAGCATCAGGAGCCCAAGAAGCTGTTTCATCATCACCAGTGTTACGTTCTATTGTAGATACGAAGTTAGAAATCACTCCCATACGGCTGTCTAATTCTTTCGCTACTCCGCTTAAACTGCTTGCACTCTGGTCTTTGGCTAATATTCTGGAACCAGCGGTTCCTATGACACCGTCATAACTTTTCGCCTTAGCCAGATAAACATTACCTGAGGTATCGGAATAAATCCTGTAGAAGATTGTACTTAGGGAGGCTTCACCAGCCTGTACTAAAGCACTTTGAATATCACCTACGCTATCCGCTGATGAAGTCATGTAATACTTATCCTCATCAGACAGGCTACCATTTAAACCATAACCGCCTCTCTGAACTGTAGTATAGTCACCACCAAATACATTAGTGGTCTCCGGGTTTTTATTGACGCTCTGTTCGATATAGTAGCCATTATTGAAACTTTCAATAGCACTCTCCACAAACTCCTGATGTGCCTGCTGGGCTGACGCTATGGTATGCGGATCACTTCCGAAACTTGTTCCGGCTTCTACGAGACGCTGACGGTTCTCACCCTCGGAGACAAACTGCCAACTTCTCAATACAATGCTCGCCCCGTTCAGCCCGTCGCTACTAACACTATACAAGGCTCCGCCCGGGAGTACCTTGTTTCTGTCAGCCCAAGGATTACCTGCTGACGGATTGGTGGCAAGCTGATGTACACTCCATTGCTGGCTCATAATGTTAAGGTTTTCATCTTGCTGTTTTTTGTACCCGGCTTCAAAGTACTCATTGACCGTTAAACTCCGCTTATGCTGTGACAGCACATTCACGTCATGCTTTTCAGAAGAATCTACTTCGTATGTCATTCTAATATAAGGATAAAAAGAAAGTACCGTGTCCCCAGCTATGCCTATACCATTTCCCCTTGTCACTCCACCCATGGAGGATAGGTTTTTAGGGGCTGATGTGCTGACGGAGCCTGAGGGCTGACCGGAATAGCTATAAACCTTCACATTGCCAGTAGCATTTACTTCACGGTCTGGTGTGGCTATGCTCTCAACGCTCTCCCTATGTCCACAGGAAAATCGACCGCTCGTTACATAATCTCCAGAGGAATCCTCTTTCAGCAAAATGGTTAATGGCACGTCTGTTTCTCTAGCTGTCCAGCGTTCGGACTGTGGAATGTTAGCTAAACGCCCAACTAAACTGTCTATTGGGGATGTCTCCCAGCTTACTCCAGATGAATCCGAAAAACTATAGTCAGCAAGCGTCAATTCATCCTGTGCCCTCCACACAGTGAAAGTATAATCCCATGCTTTGGTGAGCTTAACCTCCCCTGCATAGGTTCTGGTGTACTGTACTCCATTTTCCGGGTGTACCTTTGGACTAAACTCACCAGCTATAGCCAATATATGGCTATAGGAACTTTCATACTCGTTTCTCACTTTTAAATTTAATGTATTGTCGCCAAGTATGACTTCTGTGTTTCCGCAGTAGTGATTACACGGCCTATGTACGACCTCATTATTCACAATGCCGTCATGGTTATCATGCAAGGGGCCAAATCCACATACACTTAAACCTAAGCTGGGGCTAGTCCATGTGATCCGCCTGTCTAAACCACTAAACTCAGCCACATCGGAAAGTTTGAAATATCTGCTGATTTCACTTTCTCTCAGGATTAAATCCTGTTCTACGGTTTCTTCTTCCTCACGAACAAGCAATACAAATAATGTTCTCTCTCCTGTATCATAATCTAGGCTCACGGTTCCGGGTGAACTGCCGCTTTGGGGTTTCCAGCACTTATTGACCTGCTCCCATGTTGTATTGGAAGGATATGGTCTCAAGATTACCATGGAACTTGTATGCCACTCTTTCACATTATATAGAGGCTCATCCATGATTTCTATGTTCTTACAAACCTTTAAACGGGTATAGCAGCCTTCATACTCCCGACTACCGTCATTCTTTTCAAGGGCATATATCTTGACTATTGAGTATATACCCTCTTGTCCTTTGGTCTTAGGCTGTTCGGCCGGGCCTTTGGAGTCCCCTAACACTGTATCATAGGTTCTTATCAGGCCGTTCATCGTAATATCACTGATTCGATAAATCGCTACGTCATATCCATACTGTAAACCCATTTCTGTAGTTATGGTTCCCCCTGTCTGCTCTGGTACTGCTAACTTGTCAAACCTATCCATAGACCAGCCTTCTCTTTCTACAACCTGTATGCCTATTGCAAAGATAGTATTAGTACGGCTCTTAAGAGGAACTCCACCAGTTTCCCAATAATCACCGGAACCACATCCACTATAACACCAGTCACACCAATTATAGAAGGTTCCTGCAAATGCTTTCCCGGTATAATTATTCCAACCTCCGCTGGGGTTTTTGGTTTCATTGATTGGAGCATAAACTCCAAAGTTAGCTAAACCTTCAATAAACAGAAAATATGGATCCTCTCCAGCATTCTCCCGGAACTCATCAAGTACACCTTCACCAAAGACCTGCTCTATGGCTCTTTCAGCATTATTCATGTCATAGCCTTCTTTGACTTCAAGCAACCAGTTCTCTACTGCCTGATAGTTAGTTGCTTCTCCTATCCAAGGCTTAGGCATGTCACCCTCTAACAGATTAGAAGCGATCTCCTGCTCCCATAAAGAAGCAAGTCGCGTTCCTCCACGGGTTGTTCTGCCATATTTAAACTGATTGCCTGTAAAAAATTCATCTGGTGAACAAAACCAAATGTCAAGCACAGGGCTTTTGGAGGTGTTACTCTCATTGACAATATACAGCCGGAATCCCTGCCGCACTTCGCTCCAGCCTCCTACGATACCGTTTAAACTTGCATTACCTGTTCCTTCTCCACCTATGTTTACGTTTCCACCAGCCTCAGAAGCATAAACTACAGGTAACTGGAATACTAATAATGCCATGAACAAAATAATCAATGTACACTTGAAAAAATATAATATCTTATTCATTTATCTACCTGTATCTCCTTTCTCTAAAATAGTCTCTAAAAATGCTGTGAGCAGTAGACATTGTGTGCCTACTGCTCAATTATGTTTCCTTAGTTCTGTTTTAAGGCTGGTTATGGTTTACCAGTTCAGTATTTCATCAAATTCATCGGGTGTATATACATCCGGATCATTAGCCGCTTCATATTCGTTTACGGCCTGCCAGTATTCTTCCCATGTATCGTACTGCACACCATTAAACGTTAAGTTGTTTGTCATTTCAAGAGTTTCCTCGTCCAAATCTTCCCGTCTCTGTCCCTCTGTCACAGGAGCCTCATCTATTTCAGCCTGTACTTCTTCATCAGATACACCGTCAACGCCTGTTCCGTTGCCTTCAACAGTAAGTTCAGGTTCAGCAGTTTCCGGTTCATCAGATGTATTGGTGTCGCTGGAAGATAAACCCTCATCAGTAGCTTCAACTTCATCAGTAATGTCGGTTTCTATGCTGGTCTCCGGCTCTGTAATGGTTTCTGTGGTCTCCGTGTCTGTGGTTTCTGTGTTCTTCTGACCACAAGCGGCACATCCGGTTAAACTAAACAGCAACAGCATTGTTAAAATTGTCAGTAACCAAAATCTTAATTGTGTATTGTTCTTTCTCATAGCTTAAACCTCCTTGCAAAAATTGCTTTTATTTTTTATTTATTTTTACTATTATTTACTCATAAGTTAGAGTGTTGGTTGCAATTATCGAAATATTTGCTATTTATATGAAATCTTGATGTTGCTGCATTTGTTGCAATCACCCCTATGGCTTAATCAAAAAATACTACTGGTTTATGGTAACGCTGGTAACACATATAGGGATTAAACTATATATTGTACATGATTAGAGGACACCTTTAATTAGGTGTCCCCATGCTATATTAGATTAATCTATAATGATTAATCCGTGAGCAGTACTAGAATATGTATCATACTTTCACACCCTGTAATCCTCTGTTAAATATTTAATTCCTATATGTTTTCCTTTTATTACTGGCCTTGCTAATTGATCTACATCATTAGCAAAACTTCTTCCTATTATGACATAATAATTATCATGGTCATTGTAATAAAAATCGTACAATTCTCCTTCCAATATGTCGTCAGCTTGATCTATGAAGATTATACTATTTTTTCTATTTCTTAAATCCGATAAACCAACAAGCTGATAGTTTCCAATATCTATGCACAATATATTATCTCCCATGTCATTTTCGACAGAAAAGTTTTTAACTGTATTGTATAGATAAGATTTACCTGTTCCACTGTCTCCGCTTAGAATTGTTACACGACTTTTTAAATTTAACTCTACTTGTATTCTTTCATATTCAAATTTTAATTCCATGTGCTCCAATTCCTTCCCTACAAGCTCATATTAAACTCTTAAAATACTGTGAGCAGTAGACTTGTAATTGTCTACTGCTCTTTATAACATTTCCTAAGATCTTTATGCTAGTCAGGGATACCTGAGTACCTGCCGTCATGGATTCCAGAAGCTTCTTCGAGACGTTTCACTAATTCAGGGTCGGCTGGGTTATCTCCACCGTTAACGCTTATCTCTGCAGCTGATTCTTCCATGTAGTCATTGTATGCGTAAGGGTCGAAATAAATGGTGTCCCCACCGACACGAGCGAAGGGTTCGTCGGAGGCTTCGGCTAAAGCTACTATGTCATAGGGGCGCTCTGCTAAGATTGCCTCTGCTTCGGCTTTAGTCATATTACGCCAGGATTCATCACCAGGGGTTCCGACTACGTTGGTGAGTGTGCCTCCTTGGCCATTGTCACAACTTCCATTTTCCATAATTTCCTCATATCTTTCAAGGTTTCTTAAGAATATGTCGTCGCTGGTACTGGCTCGTAGGGCGTCAATTTCTTCCTGGGTAAGGGCTGTCTCACCTACTGTTTCACCGTCTACCTCTACATCGGAACCACTCTCAATATCTTCCATGCCTGAAGGAAGATTGACCGTGCCGCTTTCGCCGATGTTCTCACTGTCACCGGAAGATAAACTTTCATCGGGTTCAGGTATCTCCACTTCTGCTATTACGTTGCTTGATGTGACTGCGGAGCCTGTTTCCTGTTTACTACAGCCATATAAACTCAATAACAGCAATAACGCCATAAGGCATGATAACGCTTTGGCTATGTTAGGCTTGGCTCCTTTCTTTGATATGTTGATTCTTTTGTTCATGATGTTACCTCCCCTTATATCGTAAGATTAATATTAAAATTACAAAGTATCCTGTGTTTGCAACTAAGCTGATACAAAGTACCTGTGACAACAGACTATGCTGGTTCTGCTTATGCGAGATTAAACAACCAGATACAACATTACAACATAAGCCATATACACAATTTCAACTGCCTGTCGCAACGAAATCAATAGCAGTCAGTCCATTTAGCTCTGCTCAATCAGATCAGCTTACAGATGTTCATACAACTACCATTAGCTTTCAGTTAGCTTAGTTCAGCTTATTCAGAGTTCAGCAAAGTTCAGAGAACATCAGTTCGCTCCAGCTTAACCCTTTGCGGAGACATTGATATATCAAAACCAAGTTGGGTAGTGCGCTAACCAAAATTTACCATAATGCTATAGCGAAAGTGTGGAGATTCAGCCGATACACTAACTGTTCTATCAGTGCCGATGTATAAAATTTTTAAATTCACACGCTTTTCTGGTAACATGGTAACACGAACCTAGTTTCATGCGGTTCAGGGAAAGCACTGCGACAGTTCCCCCGAAAACACGAAAGCGAACACCCCTTTAAAAAGCGAACAATATAGCCACTACTTTCTTACTATCAAGATTACCCTGATTAAACCTGATTACCGGATTTTTTGTCTGGCTAATCTTTTTTGTGTCCTAGCCACTACTCTCTACTCTTAGCAAGGTGATTTTTCATAAAGCACACTACCAGCACAGCCATGCTTCTACGATTTTTATATTAGCTGTTGTTCAGCTACTACCCCCTTTTACTTAGCTACTACCCTCTACTCGTAGTACAGTTTTTCTTCATAGAGTATCTTCCCGATACAGCCGTGCCTCTATGATTTTTTTACCAGCTATTGCTCAGCTATTACCCTTTACCCTTAGTACAGTTTTTTCATAAAGCACACTGCCAGCACAGCCATGCTACTGCGATTTTTTCATTAGCTATTGCTCAGCTATTACCCTTTACTCTTAGTATGGTAATCCTTTTCTAAAGCACTCTGCCAGTACACCCTTAATTAAACCTGATTCTTATACTTATTGTCAAGGTTTATCCCCTATCACATACAGTTTACCACACCTATAGTCAATGTCAATCACTTTAAGAGAGTGTTTCAATCTCCATTTGAGTTCGCCCGGCATTATACAATGCTCATAGGAGGTACACTCTTATGATACAAGGCTTATCTGAACGATTAAAAGAATTACGCAGGCAACGTGGATTTTCCCAAAAAGCTGTCTCTGACCTTATCCACGTTGTCCCCTCTGCCATAGCCGCCTATGAAACAGGGGAACGTACGCCCAGCGTGGAGAAGCTCATTGCCCTTGCTAAACTCTACCACGTATCTGTCGATTATCTGCTGGGACTGGAAAAATCCGAACCAGGCAAATTCATTGACGTTTCTCATCTTACGGAGGAACAGGCTTCTATTCTCCGTTCCCTAGTCGCAACTATGGAATAAACAGGCATTATACATAAACTGCCTGTTTATTCCTCTATGTCCTTTTCTTCTTCCGCAGGGTTCATCTCATGTTCCCGCCTGTAGCATTCCTCTGCAAGTTCAAGCAGTTTTATCACGTCCCGGTAATAAATCATTTCCAAGAGTTCCTTTGTAACATAAAGACAGGCTATGGCTCCTTCTTTCTGGGAACTGCTATAGGATACCTGTTCTATGTTCACATACTCCAGCAGTCCTATTAATTTCTCAAAAGATTGCTCCAGCGCATAACAACGGTCTGTTATATCTGCAATCAGGTTCCCGATTCTCCGTTCCCTTAGTTCACTGCTCTCCACCATGTCAGCCTCCTTCCTTATTGGTACCAGAATCATAACGCTGACATTTTGGAAATTCAATGGTGTTTTTTCACAGAAATTTCCGTGGTATATATACGAATCGGCCAGTCTTTTTCCTATTATGCACCCGCTGTTTTTTGGTAGCACTGGTAGCAGACTCAATCCACCAGTTAAACCATATTCACAGATTAAGTCTTATACTCCCGGTATTCAGCACCTCATCTTCAAACAGAAACATATCCTCTACAGCCTCAGGCTCCATTTTCTTCTCAGCAAACGCTCTAAGTTCTTTATGCGCCTGCCTTGTAAGTCTGCAAATATCACTTATACAGTAATTCATCTCCATTATTTGTAATGGCTCAAAACTCTCACCAGCCCGCAGCTTATCCATACACTGATTGAGCGTTTCTCTAAGGCTGTCCAGATTCTTATACATGCTACATAATGCACCGTTTATTTTGTCCTGTTCATCCCTCAGACAAAGATCTCCCGGCTTTCCAATCGTCTGTATAATATTATTAATAAAGTTTCTTTGCTTTTCATCAAGCACGCTTTTATCAAAATACTCATTGCTTACTATACCAGCCACAACGCACCCGTACCGAATCACATACGCTAAGCCATATCTATTTTTCCAGTTTGTATCTACTGCTTTCACATCCTGGCTACAGATAAGATTTCCATACTTGGCACCAAAAATCTGGGCTGTATCCTTGTATGAATACCCTGCGCTACATATACGCTTCACTATGCCTTCACGCACAATCGCTACTGCCAGATTTTTGCTTGCAAGAACTTTTGATACTGGAATGACTAAATCCCATTTAAACAGATTTTCAGCTTCTCCGAGCATTCTTCTGAACTGCTCTGCGTTTCTCAAATACCCCTCAAACGCCTCCACTTCATCCCTAAGCCCATACTGCCCTATCTGGTGTTCGTTTATGTCGGCATACACTGACTTGGTAAAGTTGTATAACCGATATGTACTGCTCTCAGCATTCCTCCAGATGATTCTGCAAATATCATTACTCATGTATTTTCCTCCTTAAAGCATTTATTTTTTATATTTTTGTCTCCCAGCAATTTTGCAGGCTCCGTAATTCTGGTAACACTGGTAACACTAGTAGCAGAGATAACCTCTTAAAACTCCAGCTTTTCCTCATTCCACTCGTTCACCTTCCTGTAAAAGGTACTCCTGCTGATTCCAAGTCTCCGGCAAGCTTCTGTTGCTGTTATCTTCTTATCGTACCATTCCCAATAAACCTCATCAAAGTTATCCAGCTTTTTAGCAGGCCGTCCCTTATATTTCCCTTGTTCTTTTGCTACCTCTATACCCTCTCTCTGACGCTCAAGAATATAGCCCCGCTCCAACTCGGCTATAGCGCCAAAAACCGTAAGCATAAACTTTCCAGCGGATGTCTTTGTGTCAATGCTCTCCTTCTGGCTGATAAACTGCACATTCTTCTGGTTTAATTTCTCCACCAATTCAAGCAGATCTTTTGTGTTCCTTGCAAATCTGGATATACTCTCTACAATTACCATGTCCCCGGTTCTCACAAAGTTCATCATTTTTTGGAGTTCCGGGCGGTCTGTGTTCTTGCCGCTTACTTTGTCAATGTACACCTTATCCACCCCTAAACGCTCCATTAGTTCTTCCTGTCTCGCCGTGTTTTGTTCTGCCGTGCTGACACGCACATAACCTACCTTCATGCCTCTTTCCTCCTGCACATTTTATTTTTGATACACATTTTTGAGACTGTCCCATTTGGGTATACTCTACTAAAGCGACATTTTTTCCACTGAAATCTGTCCCAATAGAGCATATTTTCCACTTTTTATACACCTTTTGAAACATATCTCATTTAATACCCTTTATCATTTTGAGGCACTCATATAAGTCCAATCCTTTTTTGAAACACAACCGACAATCCAGAGTTTCCGCTCTTTTTTCATCCTTTCATACTCATATAAAACGCAGGATTTTTTCCTGAACTGCTGACTATTTTTTTCTTACTGCTTATAGGGGAAAATGGGAAAGATAAACGAATTTTGAAAAACCCTTGATAAAAAAGAATAGCCGACCACTGCTATCAATAGCTAGCCGGTTTACATAAAGTTGACTGCAAACTCCAAATTTACAATCCCTTAGATATATGATATACTGACTTCACGGAAAGTCAGAGCGCATTAGGCGGCCTACCCTCCATTTTTACGGAGGGGCTGAACCCTCCGACCAAAGAGGAAGGGGGCGAAGCCAATGATTACATATTCTGAATTGCTTCAGTTTTGTACATTCATTGTGGCCTTGGTGGGATTGTGTTACACAATCTTCCGGGGCAGAAAATAGCCGCCACTATTCGCAGTAGTGACGGCTAATGATAAAATTAGCTTAAAACTATACGGGTAGGCCGTGTGTCTCTGGCTTTCCCTTTTCTACTGTTAATATAACATAATCCGGGCCGGAAAGCAAGGGAAAATCATGTATCCATTCCTTCCCTCTCGCCTTCCGGCCCGTCCTTTTTCCTGAGTCAGCCCCCAGATTTCCTGCGTCAAAGTTGAGTCAAAATTGAGTCAAATTTTCTGCCCGGAACCCCGGAAAGCCCGTATTTATCAGGTTTTAGTCCATCACATACGGCATGAGAGCTACGTGACGTGCTCTCTTGATCGCTACAGTCAGCGCTCTCTGGTGCTTTGCACAGTTTCCTGTGATTCTTCTGGGAAGGATCTTTCCTCTCTCAGATACGTATCTCTTTAACTTTGCTACATCCTTGTAGCTGATCTCGTTATTCTCTTTGCCGCAGAATACGCAGACTTTCTTTCTTCTGCGTCCCATGCCTCTCCGTCTCATCGGAGCGTCGCCTTTATCGGATTTTGTGTAAGCCATGGCTGTTTCCTCCTTCTATAATTCTATAAACTGTTCCACGATTGTCAGTTGAACGGAAGCTCCTCGTCAATTCCATCCGGGATGTTCATAAAGCCATCTCCCGCCGCTGCGGAAGGAGCCGGTGCAGACTGGAACGGATTGGAGCTCTGCTGGGGCTGGAAGCCTGTGCCGCGCTCGCCTGCGGCTGCCTTGCTCTCCGCAAATTCCTGCTCCTCCACTACCACGTCTGTGGTATAAACCTTCTGTCCGTCACGGTTCGTATAGCTTCCGGTCTGGATACGGCCGGTGATCGCTATCTTCGTTCCCTGGCGCAGATACTTCTCTGCAAACTCAGCCTGCCGGCCAAAAGCCACGCAGCCGATAAAATCAGCCGTCGCGTCGCCGTCTCTTCTGAATCTGCGGTCTACTGCCAGCGTATATCTTGCTACCGCTGTGGCGCTCTCGCCCTGCGAATAGCGCACATCCGGATCTCTTGTCAAACGTCCCATTAAAATGACCTTATTCATACCAACAATCCTCCACTTTTCCGGTCAAAAACCTTACGTCTATGCGTCTTTGCGAACACACAGATAGCGGATGACATTCTCCATGATGCGAACATGCTTCTCTACCTCAGCCGGGCAGTCAGCCTCAGCGTCGAACTGGATGAAGTAGTAGAATCCTTCTCTCATGTGCTGAATCTCGTAAGCAAGACGCTTCTTGCCCCAATCTTCAACCTCTGTCACAACGCCGCCGTAACGGGCAATGTACTCTTTTGCCTTCTCCACGGTAGCGGTTCTGACATCATCCTCTGCCTTTGCATTCACAACTAATGCTAATTCATACTTGTTCATGCTTTACCTCCTTTTGGTCTCTGGCTTCCTCACTCTGGGGGAAACAAGGAAATTAATAATATATCACGAGGTAATACTATACCATAGATTTTCTGGAAATTCAAGCTCTTTTCGCAGGAAAATCGCAGGGATTTACGGGTTTTCCGCATCATTCTCCCCGCTCTGCACCGCTTCCGGCCCCTTCGGCTTTTCCACGATTCTCAGATTCGGGAACCGCTTCTCTATCCGTTCGTCCGGAAAATGCTTATCCATGAACGCGTCTGCCGGCGTGTGAAGCCCCTCCCCTGTCTGCCGAACCGTGTACCGGTTCATGGCCAGGGCTGTCACGCCGATGTCAAACACCATAAACACGATCAGAATCCAGGTAACCCAGGTTCCGGTTTTCTTCGGTATCTTCTCAATCCACTTTGAGATAAACGGATAAAGGAGCTTCATCCAGACCACTGCCGCAATCCCCCAGAAAAAGCAGAACAGCAGATTGATCCGGCCTCCCAGGTTGAAGGGGATATTGCTGTAATCCCAGAAAACCGTGCCGAAGACGATTTCTGTAAACACACTGCAGATATATTCATAGGCTCCGCCCATAACCGTGCCGAAGACAAAGATAAAGCTGTCGCTGCGGTCCCGGTACTGATAAAGGATGGCAGTCAGAAGCATGCAGCCCAGTCCCCAGACGATACTGAAGGGGCCATACACCACGCTGCTCCGGCTCATGAGCTTTCCGGCCGTCACAAAGACAAAGATGGTTTCCGTAATATCCCCCAGAAAGGCTCCCAGGAAAAACAGGCTGACCAGCTTATAGAAGGAGCAGCCCCGGGCAAACACGCCCGCCCCCTCTCTGGCCTCCTTCCTTTTCTGCTCCTGCTCCCTTCTGGCTTTCAGGAGCTCTCCTGCATTCAGGGACGGATAGGCCCGCTCCATACGCCGGAGCACAAGCCGGGTCAGGCCCTTGCCCATCGTATCCGCAGTCTTCTGGAGATTTTCCGACACTCCGTAAAGCAGAGACTGCTTCTTCACATGAGATTTAACCTTCAGAATTCCAGTCAGAGTTCCCGCCAGATCAAGGGCCGTTAAAACGACAAGCACAATCAGGATCACTTCTCCCGCCGTCCGGGGAATCAGCTTCAGCGTTCCCCGAAGGAACGGATTTACAAAAAGAACCGATAAAACACCCAGAACACCCCAGATCACAGCATAGGGCAGATTCACATAGCCCCCGAACTGGAATTTCTTTCTTGAATAATCCCACCATCTTCGGTGAAAAATCCGCTCCAGTACAAAGCCTGTAAGCAGAGTCAGCAGAAAGCACAGGATCGCGCCGCCCAGGAACAGGAAAAACAGGTGATCCTTCAGCTCTGTCAGGAATATCGCATATATCACGCCGCCAAAACCATAGGCCGGGCAGACAGGGCCGTAAAGAAACCCTACATCCACGAATTTTTTCTCCCGGACCGCTGCCGCCGCAGTGCCGATGACCCAGCCCGCGAAGGCATATAGGAAAAAGAACCACAGAAGCTCATACAGTATCGGATTCATGTCTCCTCCTCTTTTGCATTACATCTTTCTCGTTAAATTGATATGAGCGACATTATATCGGATCGCAGGGAAAATAACAAGCCCGAAAACACCTTCTTTACAAACCCGGCGGAATCCTCTATACTGAAAATCATTAAACCGCGCGGGAACAGCTGCGCTTCACGTTATCCTGGCTTTATTTTCAATTTTATTTATGGAGGGAAATCATGTTCCGTCTCTGGGCAAAGGAATTTAAAGACAACCGCATGCTGCGGGATACCGTCGTCTGCGACGGCACAGAGGACACAAGGACGCACAAGGTTTTTCATGCGCTGGACCAGGTCTGCCATGAATTTGATTTAAGCCAGCCTGTATGGCTGGATTCCAATATCCGGGAGTTTCAGCGGCACGCAAAGGTACGGTTTTACCAGGACAGCTTTATCGACCAGATTGAATTTGACTACCTGGAGCTTCAGGTGATCGAAGAAGACTAAAGGGCTGCGCCAAAGACAGCGGCAGCCCTTTCCTGTTATACCAGTTATACCAGATTCTCGGGGTTCAGGCAGTCCAGCTCCGGAAGCACAAAGCGTCCGTTTTTCCGGATCAGCCTGTCGTCAAAGTATATCTCGCCCCCGCCGTACTCCTCTCTCTGAATCATGACCAAATCCCAGTGAATCGCGCTTACGTTGCCATTGTATGCGTCGTCGTAGCAGTTGCCCGGCGTAAAATGAATAGAGCCCATAATCTTCTCATCGAAAAGAATATCCTTCATCGGCTTCAGAATATAGGGATTCACTCCGATGGCGAATTCGCCCACATAGCGCGCGCCCTCGTCCGTATCCAGAATCTGGTTCAGGCGCTCGGTGTTATTTGCCGCAGCCTTTACAATCCTTCCGTTCTGGAATTCCAGACGCACATCCTCGAAGGTAAAGCCCTGATAGAGGGACGGCGTATTGTAGGTGATGACGCCGTTTATGGAATCACGAACCGGAGCCGTGTAGACCTCTCCGTCCGGAATATTCAGCTGTCCGTCGCAGGCGATGGCCGGGATATCCTTGATAGAAAAGGTAAGATCTGTTCCCTTTCCGGTCAGCCGCACCTTGTCTGTGCGGTTCATGAGCTCCACGAGCGCCTTCATGGCGCGCCCCATCTTGGAGTAATCCAGGTTGCACACCTGGAAGTAGAAATCCTCAAAGGCTTCTGTGCTTGTGCCGGACAGCTGGGCCATCGACGCGTTCGGATAACGCAGAACCACCCAGCGGGTCTTCGGGACGCGGATACCATGATGTACCGGCGTCGAATACAGGGTCTCATACAGATTCATTTTGTCTGCAGGTACGTCAGACAGCTCTGACACGTTGTCGCTGCCGCGCACACCGATATAGCAGTCCATCTGGGACATCTCCCGGGACGCCAGCTCTGCCATCATCTTAAGCTGCTCCTCTGTACAGTTCAGAAGCACCTCTCTTTGCACCTTCGGATTGATATAGTGCACAAAGGGAAGTCCGCCTGCAGCGTACACTTCCTTCACAAGCTGCCTCGTCAAATCCTCTGTAGAAGGCCCGGTGTAATTGATATATACCTTGTCTCCTGCTTTCACCCTGCAGGAATAGTTCACCAGGTTTTTCGCCAGCGTCTTGATTCTCTCATCCATGTCTGCATATTCCTCCTTCTTCTATCGCTGCCACTGCCGTGTGCTGCTTTTGCAGGGCAGAAGCGGCAGACGCCGCAATTCCTCCGCCCTGCTTTATGCCTCCTCAGCCGGGAGACAGACCAGGAACAGGTTGCCCAGCTCCTCATACATCTGCGTGCTGTCATTGATACCCCGGCGGCTGCTTTCACCGGTAAGCGGGTCCGTGACGATGATGTTCTGCTGATCGTAGCCTGTAATCAGCTCTGCCGCATTTCCTCCCTGCATCGCCAGAACCGGATATCCCTGACTGATATAATACTGTATCATGCTCACAGAGCATCCTGACAAATCAAGCACGCGCCCATTCATCTGTTCCGCAAGAATCTCATAGGGCGTGTAGCCTTCCGCCAGGTAGGCCTCCACATCGCTGTAAATCTGCTGCGTGCCCAGAAGAATCTCAAGAGCCGCCTGCAGACTTGACTCACCTGCGTTCTGCTGGGGATTCTCCATGCCAGACAGCTCTGCCCGGGTTCTCCGTCCGCCTCTTTTCCAGATATACTCCTGGCTGCTGTCCACCACGCAGCCCATAGCGTCATAGGCCTCCAGAATCGCTTCGTTCGCCTTCTGATAAGCTCCCAGGAAGGAGCCGTCAAAGCCATAGGCATAATACCTCTCATCTGCCGTATCTGTCTCCAGGGAGAGCGTCCGGCTTCCCTCAAAAAGCACCTGCTCCGGCGCAAGCTGCCGGAGGCGTCCTGTGCCGTGTCCCTCTGCCAGTGAGAAATAATATTCCCGTTTCTTATCCCCGGAATTCTGCGTTTCCAGAGATATTTTTTCCACATTTTCCACATCCCTGTTTGTAATCGTCTCCGGCACCGCTTCCTCAAAGCCGCCGTCAGCCGAACGCTGCACACATTCGAGCGAAATCCGGTTATCCTCAATCGAAATCGAAACTACAAATTTACCCAGCGCTTCATAGTCAGAGACGCGAAGCTCCTCACCGTACTGGTCCTGAATCACTACACGGCCCATGGGGAACTGCCAGTTCCCCGCAATGTCCTGCTGCACATCACTCTGTCTGGCTTCACCATAGATAAAATCCGTTCCCATGAAGCCCAGCGCCTGAATATAGCAGCCCTCCTGGGTAGAAATGCTTCTTCTCGATCCGGTCTCCAGATCCATCACAGAGACAGAACCGGATTCATACAGGGAATTTTCCTGCTGCCAGGCGGCAAAACGTCCGTCCGACGACACCACGCAGCTCTCTGCGCCGACCTCCGTGGCCGCTGTCTCATATTCCAGCGTATTCAGATCGATCCGGAAAATGCTTCCATCCAGGTACAGGTAAAACTGCTGTCTGTTATTCACATAGGCCAGATCGTTCAGCTCCGCCTGCAGCGCCTCAAAGGAGCGGCTGCTCTCCAGAAATACTCTCTCCTCCACGGAATTTGCCAGAGCGTCATACGTATACAGGGCCACACCAGTCTCTCCCTCGTGAGGGCCCCGGTTCATATATCCATATACCAGGAAATTCATGCTTCCGGATTCGTCCACATCCAGAATCCGGATTGCATGCTCTCCGTAGCTGCCCCGCAGATCGTCCCCCTCGCGGAAGCCGAAGACAAGCGACAGCTTATTCTGCGCCGCGTCGTAGCTCCACAGCTGTCCGTTCTGCACAAAGCCTACAATATTCTCCTCCTGGTTCTTCCGGTATTCCACATCCTCATTCAGTATGCCAAGCATGACAGAATCATCGGAGAAAATATCAAGCTCCGGATCAAAGATGCGGTTTACCTTCCGATCGTAATTCAGGAGATACATTCTCTGCTCCGTGTACCGGACACGGAAGGACTCCGTCACCTCATAGCGCTCTGTCTGCGCCTCTTCATTCTCATACTCTACCTCATACTCCAGGCGGACCGAAGCGACAGAATCCTCTATCTCGGTAATATAGGTTCTGACCTCTCCCTCAGGCGCCTGTACCTCCATATCCGCCCAGATCATCTGATTGTAGCGGGAATGGATCGTCACATGATCCAGCGTATTGTTGTCCGCTGTAGAATCCGTCTCCATATACTGGGCGATACTGACCGTATTGTTTTTGTCAAACAGCGCGTTGTGAATCGTATCAACCAGCTCCAGACATTCTTCCAGATGCGTGCTGCCCACGTTTGCAATATGTGTATAATAATATGCCTCCTGTCCCTGTTCCAGCTCCAGCCGGATCACAAGAAGATATTCTCCGCCATCCTCCAGAAGATCCATCAGCTGGAATGTGGCGCGAATCTCGCTGCCGTCCCGTTCCAGCTCCGTCAGTTCTCCATCCTCTATCAGGCGTTCCGTATCCGTGCTCCTCACTTCATAATGAACGCCCCGCACTGCCGTATCCGGGCTCTCTATGCGCACAGAAATCTCCCGGCTTTCCGGAAGCGGAAGAACTGCGTCCCGGATATAGGATGCGTCCATGCTCTTGGTATAGCCGTGCATCAGATTCAGAGAGCGGCCATTCTGTTCCAGGTAGATCAGAGGCAGCGAAGCCGAAGCCATATGCGCCGTAGAATCTGTATTTCCGGCCATCAGATAATAGCCCATTCCCAGAACGCCGAGAAAAAAGGCCGCCAGGACAGATACGATTTTCAAAACAGTCTTTTTCATTGGCCTTCTCCTCCTTCCCGCCTTCTCCGGTAAGCCTCTGCCGGGGACGCTCCCGCGCCGAGAAGCCTCGCAAGAGTCAGATCTGCGTGCAGCGCCTCTGCGCAGCGCCAGTATTCCTGCCCGCATTCCCTGCGCCTTTTCTCTTCTGCCCTTTTCCCCGGACCTTCAGACACGCTGCCTGCGTTTTCTGCGTCCTTACGCTTCACTGCCCGAATCAGGATGTTCTTCGGCGTATGCTCCATATCGATAAATTCCAGGATCTGCGTGTCGTAGCCCTGCTGCTCCAAAAGCTCCGCCCGCAGTCCGTCTGTCACCAGCGCCGCTATCCTTTCCTTCAAAAGGCCGTATTTCAGCACGGGAGCCAGGACGTCATTCTGAATCTGCGCATTCAGCTCATGCTGGCAGCAGGGCACCGACAGAATGACCTTCGCGTTCCATTTTACCGCCTTATAAAGCGCATGGTCCGTAGCCGTATCGCAGGCATGAAGGGTCACCACCATATCCACCTGACTGCAGCCCTCATACCCGGCGATATCGCCTTCCAGGAAGGTCAGCTTTTCGTATCCATACTTCCGGCCAAGCTCGCTGCATCTGCGAATCACATCTCGTTTCAAATCAAGGCCGATAATCCGCACATCCAGTCCCCGGCACTCCCTGAGATAATAGTAAACCGCAAAGGTCAGATAGGACTTTCCGCAGCCGAAATCCAGGATCGTCAGCTCCCTGTCTCTGGGAAGCGCCGGGAGAATGTCCTCAATAAATTCCAGAAAGCGGTTGATCTGGCGGAACTTGTCATAGCGTGCGTGCACAACCCGGCCCTCCGCAGTCATGACACCCAGATCCACCAGAAAGGGCACCGGTTTCCCTTCTTCCAGCAGATAGGCCTTCTTTCTATTATGTTCCAGATTCGGCCTCTTTACACCGGAAGCCTCCTGCGTTCCATTCCCGGCTCTTCCGCCGCCGGACTGCCGCTTTTCCTTCACGGTCACACGGCCCTTTTTGCTGACCAGCGCAGTCACGCTTCCAGATGGACCTGTCAGCTGCAGCTGGCAGAAGGTATGCTCCATCCAGCTTAAGATACGGTTCAGGAGCTCCTCCTTCTCCATATTTTCATGAAACGCCTGAACTCCCCGGAAAATCTCTGCCTGAAATTTCAGCTGTCCCTTTAAAAGCACTGGCCGGATCCGAACCTTCTGTTCCTCCTGCCCTTTTCGGGGAGCGCTTAAAATAAGCTGCTCCAGATCCTGATCTATATATTTTTCCAGCAATCTTCTTAATTCTTCCATAACGGTTAGTATAGCACAAAGTCTTTCTGATTACCATTGTAAAATACAAAGCCCTGTGGTATCATGTTTACAGTTAGCCTAAGGTAAGAGAAGTTTCGAACAAAGGAGAGGTAGCATTATGCTCAGACAATTATCCATATACGCAGAAAACAAAAAGGGAACCATGCAGAGCATCACGCAGATACTGGCGGACGAGAACATCAATATCTGGGGGTCCTGTACAAACGACGGAGCGGAATATGGCATCAACCGTATGGTTGTATCAGATCCGGAAAAGGCCATGGACGCCCTGGAAAGAGCCGGCTATCTCTGCCGCCTGACCAGCGTCATCGGCGTGGAGCTGGCAGACGAGGTCGGAAACCTGAACCGTCTTCTGAAGGCTCTGGCAGAAAGCAATATCAACATCAACTATATCTACCTTTCCTTTAACCGCGATTCCGGGCTCCCGGTACTGATCTTTCAGACAGAGGATGTGCCTGAGGTGGAAAGCTGCATCAAGAATAAGGGCTTTTCCGTTGTATAGTTTTCTGTTGTATAAGCAGCTCAATCGATAGGAAAAGGCGCTCAGGTCTTGAGAGACCCGGGCGCCTTTTGCCTGTCACGTCTTTTTCAATTTTCTTTTCTGCTGCGAATCATACAGACAACCGTCCCCAGACAGCATACAGAAACCCACAGCACCTGCACAAACAATATCAGGTCTATTCCATTTCCCGCCTGCATCATTTTTCCTTCTTTCAAAACAGATAAGCTTTTGTTTTCTGCTTTTATTATAGGAAACAGTTTGTAAAGTTTTCTATCCTGGTTTTGTAAAATGTAAAGCAAACCATGGGAAAGCTTTTTCCTTCAGGCGGAACATATATACCGAAAAAAGCCCCGGGCTGATTCCTCAGTACGGGGCTTCTGTTACTCTCTGTTTTATTCTGTCTATTCCAGCATAGTCAGCGGATCGACCTGAGAACCATTTACAATGATCTCAAAATGCAGATGCGGTCCTGTGCTTCGTCCGGTATTTCCGCTTAAGGCAATCCGCTCTCCCTGCTCCACGGTCTCTCCCACAGACACCAGCACACGGCTTAAGTGCGCGTAGCGTGTCTGGTTGCCGTCCGGATGCCGTATCGTAACGCAGTTTCCATAGCTGCTGAACCAGCCTGCCTGGATCACCGTTCCGCCGCAGGATGCAAAAATAGAGGTTCCGACCGGGGTGGACCAGTCCAATCCCTTGTGCTGTCTTCCCCATCTCCATTTGAATCCAGAGGTGAAGATTCCGCCTGACAGCGGCTTGATATAGGTCGGCGGCGTCTGAGTGCCCCGCTCGATGATCTCCGGCACAGGCTCCGTCATGACGGTCTCAGCGATAATCTCCCTGCCTGTCTCCGTGCCGTTTTCCTTTGTGATCAGGGCCGTCACCTCATGGTGGCCCGCCACCGGCTCCTGGCGCACGACGGTCTCTGTCGTGTACCACTCGTCATTGTCTATATACTGCACTTCCGCATAATAATCCTCTTCATAGGTGGACTCTTCTACCGTGGTCACGGTGAGCTCAGGCTCAGGCACCGTAATGATAATCTGATCCCCGGGATGGAGAACCGTATCCTCTGACAGGCCTTCATTCAGCGCCAGAACCTCCGCCACAAGCAGCCCGTTGCTGTTCGCAATCACAGAAAGGGTGTCGCCTGACTGTACCTCATAGACCGTATTCTTGGCCGTCTCCTTGGTAACCATCTCTATCGCTTCGTCTGTGGGCGTAATCTGGTCTTCCGATACATATGCCTCTGCAATCTCTACCTTTTCGCTGAAATCCACGTCCCTCAGTCCGTCTCCAGCCACCTCCTGAAGCTCGTCCTGCTCTTCGCCGGCATTCTGGACATCCTCCTGGGTGACCGTCTCTGTGATGACGTCCTCCACTGCATAGCTGACGTCGAATTCGCCGATACCGGCGCTTGTGCCGGGAACGCCCGCGATGCCTGTGGGCTCCGTCTGCTCCAGAAGTTCCTCCGTCTCCTGCGGGGACACCTCCACCGTATAGACGTTCAGCTCACGCTCCGCGTCGGAAACGACACTGATCTGAAACTCATTTTCGGCGTCATACCGGTTCTTTGCGGCATAGAGCACATCCATGACGTCCTGATATCCGCCAAGCGTCACTGTAAATTCATTGATTTTCAGCTGGTATGCCTTTTTCTTGGCAGTCGCCACCACATCCTTAAGCTCCTGATAGATGGCTTCCGTCAGCGTCTCCGGATCCATTGTGCTTCCGAAGATTCTCGGCACCTTATCGAGGCTGTATTCCACATCGGCCAGCACCAGCCCCTCTGTCTCACGGGAAATCCGGGCCCTGGCCTCCAGGAACGCATTCTCTACGACGTCCGGATTACGCACCGAGCCGACGACCTTGCCTTCCAGCGTCACCTCGTAATAGCTGTTTCCGCTGCCAAAGCCGCTTCCCAGAAGAGGCACCCCCACCAGCATGCATCCGCAGGTGATCACCATAGCCTCAATAAACGTCAGTTTTGATCTTTTATTAAAAAATAATTTTTTCCTGCTCATTCGTTCTTCTTTTCCGCAGCCTGCAGGTCTGCGGAAGACTTCATTTCTTCGTAATACTTTTGTAACATTTCTTATTCTACCAGCATTTTCAGCGCTTGTAAAGTTTTTTCTAATGTTTCCTCCACATTCAGGCCGTCCTCTTCCACAACTGCCTCCGCATAACGTTCATAGAGTCCCGCTCGCTCTTCGTACAGATCCTTCAGAGTCTGCCCGCTGCGCAGCACTACGCCCCGCCCCCGGATGTCCCGGAGACGCGCCTCCACCGCATCATAGGAAAGCTTCAGATAGACGACAGCGCCGATTCCGCTCAGGTGTTCCATGGCCTTCGCCCCATACACCACGCTCCCGCCGGTGGCGATCACTGCGCTCTCAGGCTGGATCTCCGCATTGACCCGCTCCTCTATGGCAAGAAAGCCATCCGGCCCTTCCTGCTCTATGATTTCACTGAGAAGACGTCCTTCTTCCTTTTGGATTACCAGATCCGCGTCGATGAAGTCCTTTCCCAGCACCTTTGCCAGAATGACGCCGATTGTGCTCTTGCCCGCGCCGGGCATCCCGATCAAAATTACGTTCCTTTTCATTTCTTTTTCTGCTTTCCTTTTCCGTACTCCGGGGCGCTTCCGCATTTCCCGGACGTTTTTTTCTTACGCTGTATCCGAAGCTCCCGCAGGAATCTCCCAGGGTCAGATAGGCGCCGTGCGAATAGGCGATAAGGCCTGTCCTGTTCAGCTCAAAACGCCCCTTCTCATTCAGATAAGCCTCATCCACGGATACGCCCAGCACCTCAGCCAGAAACATATGGTGGGACCCCAGCTCCTTCACCTCTGTCACCCGGCATTCAATATTGACCGGGCTCTCTCCGATGACAGGCGCATACTTCAGATGCTGCGCCTTTTCCGCCGTCAGCCCGGTTTCCAGAAACTTGTCCACATCCCTCCCGGAACGCACGCCGCAGTAATCCGTGGCATACGCCAGCTCTTTCGTCGTCAGGTTGATGACAAACTCTCCTGTCTCCCGGATGATCTGGTAGGAATACCGTTCCGGACGGATGGAGACGGATACCATAGCAGGGTCGGAACAGATTGTTCCGACCCATGCTGCTGTGATAATATTCGGTTTTTCTCCCTCCCTGGCGCAGCTTACCATGACTGCCGGAAGGGGATAGAGCATATTTCCTGCTCTCCAGTGCTGTTTTTTCATATTCACCTCGTCCCCCCCAGGGGATCCTCTCTTCCGCCTTCGGCGGAATTCACCTCATCTCTTCCATCTGCTGGATCATGCCGACCAGGGCCGGAATCAGCTGCTTCTTTCTGGATACCAGCCCCTTCAGCTCGTAGGCATCGGTGTCCTCAGGCAGCTGAAAGGCTTCCTTCACCAGAACATCCGCATTGGCTCCGCAGCAGAGCAGCTCCGTAGACTCCCGGATAATGTTTGTCAGCATGAAGAAAATCATGTTCAGGCCGCTCTCCTTCAGAGCTGTCGAAATATAGGGCACGATCTTCTCCCGGATCTCTCCCAGCTCGATGGCGTTCATGGAATTGATCTGGCCTACGCCAAACTCCACATTTCCTACGCTGAACCGCTTGAAATCCTGGAAAAAGATTTCATCCGCAGTCCGGGCGCTTAAATTGCTGCCGGCCGAGAACATGTCCACTGCAAGATCCTCGATATCTACCTCGGCAATCTGCGCCAGGTACTCGGCTGCCGCCTTATCTACCGCCGTACAGGTGGGCGAACGGAACATCAGCGTGTCCGAGATAATCGCCGCACAGAGCAGCCCCGCAATCTTCCTGGGAATCTCCACGCCCTTTTCCTGGTACATCTGATACATGATGGTAGCCGTACATCCCAGAGGCTGGTTCCGGAAGAACACAGGAGCCATCGTCTCCAGAGAGCCCAGGCGGTGATGGTCTATAATCTCCAGGATCTCTGCGTGCTCGATTCCGTCCACTGCCTGAGACTCCTCATTGTGGTCTACCATGATGACCTGCTTGCGTTTCAGATTCAGCAGGTTCCGCCTGGAAATCATGCCCACATAATTATCGTCCTTGTCCACAATCGGGAAATCACGGTAGCGCTTCTGTCCCATGACCTCCCGGATGTCCTCGGTTTTCTCATTGACATTGAAAATGGTCAGATTATCCGACTTCATAAAATACCGGATCGGCATGCTCTGGTTGATCAGCCTGGCTGCGGTGAATGTATCAAGCGGCGTGCTGATCACCACACAGCCATGCTCCTGAGCCAGCTTCGTAATCGTCATGGATACCTTCGCGCCCTCGCATACGATGATGCAGCCGGCATTCATTTCAATAGCGCAGAGCTGGGATTCATAGCGGTTCCCCAGAATCACCAGATCTCCCTCTTCAATATAATCCTCCATCAGATCCGGATTGGCCGCAGCTATCAGAACCTTGCCCTTATTGTAGTAGTCGTCGGGCGATCCCACCAGGATCTTGCCCTCCAGTGTGTCGATGATGTTGCTGTACTGGGTATTCGCCTGGGCCAGAATCTTGCTGTCATATACGTCCATGTAGGAGGTGGTGATATCGCCGATCGTGATCAGGCCCTCCAGCTTCTGTTCCCGCGTAATCGGAAGCGTCACGACGCCCAGCCGCCGCATCAGGTTCCATGCCTGCTTAAGGGAAAGGTTCCCTTTGACGCCTTCCGTCTTACGGATCTCAATATCCTTTACCTGCGTCATCACATCCGCCACATAAACGGGCGCTTCCGCCTGAAAGAAATTCAGCACATACTGGGTCTCCTGGTTCAGCTGTCCCGCTCTGGCCGCAATATAGCCGCCTCCCTCCAGATGGTTTTTCAGGTACGCGTAAGCAAGCGCCGAACAGATTGAATCTGTATCGGGGTTTTTGTGTCCGATGATATACACCGGCCTTGTCAAATCCTTCTCCATTCCTTCTCCTCGTCTTTCAAAATAAGGGCCCCTCTCCGGAAAGAGCCTGTGTTTCTTCTATTTTACCATCACCCGGACAGGCTTGGCAAGAGCACTCTGCCTTGGGCAAGGGCTGCTTCTCCTCGCTTGTTTTAGGTAATTTGCCCTATTTTTTCTTTTGACCGCTCTATATTTTGTGTATTTTCACAATAAATTCATATTTTGTTCACACTTTATTCATAATCAATTGCTATACTAAAGTCACTCCAAAAGAAGAGCTCTAAAGAATAGAAGCTCAATTAAAACGCTTTCACTACACATATAGATAAATTTTTTCATAATAGCCTCGGCATATCAGCAATGATATGTCGGGGCACTCCTCATTTTACAGGCAGGAAGCCCTAACCGCTTCCTGCCGCTTTTCCTTTTTTTGAAGCACTACTGCGTCATCCCAAGATGGAAAAATACACGGCCTGTAATCTCCTCCTGCGGCACCGCGCCGAACACCCTGGAATCTCTCGAATTTCCCCGGTTATCCCCCAGGACAAAATAGCTGCCCTCCGGCACCGTGTAGGGGAATTCCACACCGCCCGAAACCGTCAGCGTCTCTCCCAGTACATCCCTGTCCTCCGGAGATCCATTGACCAGCAGGACGCCGTCCTCCGACAGCTCCACGACATCTCCAGGCTCCGCCACGATCCGCTTGACATACTCGACGTTCTCTTCCCGATGGATAATCACGATATCATCTGTCTGGTACGCCTGATCCAGCCGGTAAAATACCACCAGCTCGCCGTCCTTCAGAGCAGGCTCCATGGAATGTCCGCTGACAAAAGCCAGGCCGATACAATAGTGAAAAATCAGGTAGACTGCCGTCACCACCACGACGCATTCTATCAGGAAACGCTTCCATTCCCGCCTTCTCTGAACCTTCTCTATCTTCTCCTCCAGAATTTCATCCACTGACTGCTTTTCATCTTTTTTCATCTGTGCTATCCTATCCTGCCTGTTCTTCTCCCGCTGCCGCTTTCACTTTATTTTTCAGCATATGAAGGCGCTCGATCAGCCTGTCCATCTCTTCGCGGACCATTGCGAGCTCCCGGTCGCGCTTCTCTGCCTCCGCGTGAAGCTGCGCTTCCATCTCCCGGCGTATCTCCACTCTGGCCTGCTCAAGCTGGCGAGCCGCTTCCTCACGTTCCTTCTCAAGCTGCGCTTTCATTTCGCTGCGCTCCTTCTCAAGCTGCTCCTTCGCCTCGCTGCGCTCCTTCTCAAGGGCTTCCCGCAGCTGCTTCTGCTCCTCCTCAAGCCCTGCCTGAAATTCCAGCTTTTCCTTCTCCAGCCGCTGCCTCAGCTCTTCCGCCTCTTCCTGATTCTGTTTTTTCATCTGCTTCAGCTGTCCGCGCGCCTGATCCCGCATCTGCTGGGCCCTGGCCTGGTACATTCCGTTCAGCTTCTGCATTTTTTCATATACGTCCTCTTTCTGAAAGCCAAACAGACTGCCCTTCAGCTTCATATTTTTCAGGAAATCACTGATCTCCGGATAATCTACAGCCGTCACTCCCGGCACTACCTCCGGAACCTCCAGCGGCGTGTATTCCACCGCATCCTGCTTTTCTTTTTCCTGCATTTCCATGTCCAGTCTTCCCCCTGACCGCCCGCCCCTTCGGGCAGACTGCGTTTTTTTCATCATACCCTGTAATCCCTCTTTTTGCAACCTTTATTCTCCTTTTGCACTATTCACAATACAGAACACAGCATTCTTCAGCCTGTCCGGCTGCTGAAAAAACGGATTTCACTCTCTCTCCGCAAACTGGCCTGGTCATTTTATAAAAAACTGGCTATTTTAAAAAAGCCACTTTCCCGCTATAGTACGCTGTAACATATACAAACAGCTGTAACAGGCCTGTTTTTGATACAGCACGACAGTAAGGAAATGACAGAAAGGAAGAACATTATGTATGAAATCATGACGCCCGGCCCCACGCATGTGCGGGAAAATGTACTGGCGGCAAGGGCTCTGCCCTGTACCAATCCCGACCTCGATCCGGATTTTTTCACCTATTATAAAGAAACCTGTGAGCTTATCAGTTCCCTGCTCCATACCAAAAACGAGACTCTGATCCTGGGCGGAGAGGGCATTCTCGGCCTGGAGGCCGCCTGCGCCAGTCTGACCGAACCGGGAGACCGGGTTCTGGTTCTGGACAACGGAGTCTTCGGAAAGGGCTTCGCGGATTTCGTAAGCATGTACGGCGGCATTCCCGTGCTTTACACTGCAGACTACCTTCATACACTTGAGGTGGACGCCTTGGCTGAATATCTGAAAAAGGATCACGATTTCAAATACGCCACCGTAGTTCACTGCGACACCCCCAGCGGCGTGCTCAACGATATTTCCCGCATCTGCCCTCTGCTGAAGTCCTATGGCATCCTGACAGTCGTGGACTCCGTCTCAGCCATGTTCGGCGAAGAGGTCCGCGCAGACGACTTCCAGATCGATCTACTCTGCGGCGGTTCCCAGAAGGCTGTGTCCGCGCCTCCGGGACTGACCTTTGTCACGATAAGCCCAGCCGCCTGGAAGGCCATGAAGGAGCGCAAGACCCCCATCGCCTCCTTCTACGCAAATCTTATGGCCTTTGACGGCTATTTTGAAAAGCAATGGTTCCCCTATACCATGCCCATCAGCGATATCCGGGGCCTGCGCACTGCCTTTGAAAACATCCAGGCAGATCCGGACATTCTCGGCCGCCACGCACGCATTGCCGAAGCTGTGCGCAGCGCTCTTACCGGGTGCGGCCTTACGCTTCACACCCGTGACGGCTGGTCCAATACCGTCTCTGTCTTTGATGTGCCGGAAGGAACCACCGCCTCTGCCATTCTGGCTGCCCTGCGCACAGACTATAACCTGATGCTTGCCGGCTCCTTCGACGTGCTGGAAGGTCAGGTCATCCGCATTGGGCATATGGGCGAAAATGCAAGGGAGGAAAAGGTTCTCGCGGTTATGAAGGCGCTGGACGGCGTGATGGCAAAGCTTGGAGTAGCATTGAGCGGAAGCCTGGAAGCCGCTTATACAAGGGCTCTTGATAATTAGCATTAACTAACTCATTATAAAAATATATCCTGCGCGCCGTTTTTGCAGGCACGCAGGATTCTTATTGATTCTTATTCGTTCTCACGCCTCTCCCGGCGTTCTTAAGCCCCTGGTATTCTTTTCCACCAGCCGTCTTGCAATCATAACCTGGTGTCCACAGCCCAGACATTTCAGACGGAAATCAGCGCCTACTCTCAAGATCTCCCACTCAGAGCTTCCGCAGGGGTGGGGCTTTTTCAGCTTTACGATATCTCCTACCTTATATTCCACTGAGCACCTCTCCTATATTACCCTGAATCAGCAGATCTGCCTCTCTGTCCCTGGGCGTAGCGTCGCGGTTGATAAGCACCAGATGCCTGCCGGAAAAATAATCGATGAGCCCGGCTGCGGGGTAGACCGCCAGAGACGTCCCGCCGATTATCAGCATATCCGCCCTGGAAATCGCGCTGACCGCACCCCGGAGCACCTGGCTGTCCAGTCCCTCCTCATACAGCACCACATCCGGCTTGATGACGCCGCCGCAGCTGCACCGGGGAATTCCCTCGGACTCCAGAATATAGCGGGCATCATAAAATGCGCCGCAGCGCTGGCAGTAATTTCTGTGCACAGAGCCGTGAAGCTCATAGACACATTGACTCCCGGCCGCCTGGTGAAGGCCGTCGATATTCTGCGTCACCACCGCAGACAGCTTTCCCTGCTGCTCCAGCTGAGCCAGCTTTCTGTGGGCCGCGTTCGGCTCCGCGTCCAGACACAGCATTTTCTTTCTGTAAAAACGGAAAAATTCCTCCGTATGGCTCACAAAAAAGCTGTGGCTTAAGATCGTCTCCGGCGGATACCTCCACTCCTGATGGTAAAGGCCGTCTGTGCTGCGAAAATCAGGAATCCCGCTTTCCGTGGACACGCCTGCCCCACCAAAAAACACAATGGAACCGCATTCCTGCACATATTCCTTCAAAAGCTTCACTTTTTCTTCATCTACCGCTGCATTTCCGCCCACAATCATCCCTTCTTTCCCGTGAACCGATCTGCTCCGTCAGTCTTTCTCCCTGCTCTGTCTCAGGCGCTAATATATTTTTTTGGCATGAACCAGATATCTGTGTTCCCCGTTTCTGGTACAGGTAGAAAGGGTGACAATAGAATCCTCCTTTGCCACAGTCACTCCCGTATCATATTCCGAACGGCTCTTCAGCGTCTGCAGAAACGTCTCATACTGCTCGTCCGGCGCAAAGCCTATCGTGTAGCTGTCGCTCTCAGCCTCCACCTCATAGACGGAAAAAATCTGATAACAGTGTGTTCCATCCGCCAGATCGATGTACACGTTCGGATGTGCCACCAGATAGGACGGGGACGCGTAATTCTTCAGTCCCGCAAACATGGAACCGTTTTTCATATTATGCCCGTAAATGATTGTATGCAGATCTGTAAAATCCGGACTGTTCAGCGCCTCGACAAAAATACTGCCCGCACTGTTCACCTTGTTGCTGAAGGTATGGTTCAGATAATAGGCGTCGTCGTCCGCCTGCATCAGAGGATAGCTGATTCCCGTACCCGGGATCTCGATCCAGCCCACCGTATCGGGATTCTGCGCCTGCAGCTCGCTTAACGCCACACGCTGTACGCGTTCCTCTTCCACACCGTCTTCGCCCTCTTCTGCGGCGTCCTCAGCTGCCGGCGTCTCCCCGTCCTCCGGAATCTCAGCCATCACATACTGCTGCAGATCCTCGTATTCATCTGTTCCCGCCTTATATTCCAAAAATATATCGGAAAGCTGCCAGATGCTCACTCCCAGCGCCACTACGCAGACGCACAGCACAACAATCAAAGGCACCGGCATTTTTTTCTTTTTTTTTCTCTTGGCCATAATATACTCCTCACCTCTCCCTCATTCTATCAGACTGGCCTGTAAAAAGCCAGATCAAAATTCACGTTCAGCAGAAAGCCAGACCGGCTCTTCCACAAAATCCGTTTCCTCCGAGCAGACCGCCAGGCTGTACCTCCCGCCCGCCAGCTCATACTGCCGGATAAAATACGCACTGTCCCCGGAATTCTGCCGTACTCTCTCTGCCGTCCCGGAATATAACCCACAGGTCCACAGTTCATCTCCTACTGTACAGAAGGAATCCAGCGCAAGGCGCAGCCCTTCTCCGGTCGCCTTCAAAAAGCTCTCCTTCCGGACCCAGAGATCATAAAAAGCCTTTTCCTGTTCTTCTTCCGCCCTTGCCGCCAGCCATTCTTGCTCTGCCGCGTGGAGCTTCCGGGCGACACGTTCTCTGTTCTGCCGCATTTTCCGCAGCTCTACATCCACGCCTACCGGCTTTTTCCCAACCGCGCAGGCCGCCAGCCTGCCGCTGTGGGAAAGGCTGATGTGGATATCTGGATACCCGGCCAGATAAGGCTTTCCACGCTCATCCTTGACCACCTGCTCTGTCCGAAAGGCCCCTGCAGACTCCGGATACTCCTTTTCCAGCGCCAGCATAAGAAGGCGGCGGGCCGCCGCCGACTGCCTTTCACGGGCATACGCCGCGCCTTTTCCTTCTGCCTCGGAAATTTCTGTGATTTCCGTAAGATAAACCCGGACCATAATATCAGGCGCGCCCTTTCTGGCTGTCCAGGAGCTCCTGAAGCGCTTCGTCGCTGTCGGAAATCCAGACGTCCTCTTCCTCCGCATTCAGACCCAGGTACTCCCGAAGCGTACAGGTCTCGTCGCTGTTCCCCCATTCTTCAATGTACCGGTCGATCTCTTCAAAAGGAATTTCACCCGCCAGATATCTTTCCTTAAACTTCATAATGTTCCTCCATAGAGTCTTTGCATCAGAATCCGGGAAATCCAGATTCTCCCTGACATTATAGCACATCCCCAGCCGCCCCACAAAGCATTTTTATTGACAGCGCCGCGTCCTTTTACTAAAATAGCAAAAGGCAGGGCCGTGCCTGTCCCTGCCAGCCAGGAGCATGAGCCATCCTGCAGAAATATAATGAAAGAAGAAATCACGAATGGAAGTCTCACTGCATATGCTTTTGATTGTATGCCCTCTGGTGTTCCTTGCAGGGCTTGTAGATTCTATTGGGGGAGGCGGCGGCCTGATCTCTCTGCCCGCTTACCTCTTTGCCGGAATTCCTCCTCATATGGCAATTGCCACCAATAAGCTTTCATCCTCGCTTGGAACCACCATCTCAGCCGCCCGGCTTTTCAAATACATGGATCTTCCGCTGGCCGGCGCCTGCGTCGCCTGCTCTCTGATCGGTTCCGGCGCCGGCTCATCGCTGGCTCTTCTCGCCAGCGAAAAGCTGATCCAGTACATGCTGCTGCCCGTACTGCCTGTCGCAGCCTACTATGTGCTCCGCAAAAAGGATCTGGAACAGGCCGGGCAGGAAAAGCTGTCCCGCCGGAAGACATTTCTGATCTGCATGCCGGTCTCTTTTGTGATAGGTACTTACGACGGCTTCTACGGCCCCGGTACGGGAACCTTTCTGATTCTCCTGTACACCAGCCTGGCTAAGCTCGATCTTCTGACAGCCTCTGCAAACACAAAGGCGGTCAACCTGGCTTCTAATATCGGAGCCCTTGCCGTTTTCATTTTAAACGGACAGGTTCTCTTCCCCCTCGGGCTGCCCGCCGCTCTTTTCTGCATCGCGGGACATTACCTGGGCGCAGGTATGGTCGTAAAAAACGGGACGCGGATTGTAAAGCCGGTGATCCTGGTGGTGCTGGCAATTCTGTTTATTAAGGTTCTGACGAATTAAGCTCCATATACCGCAAAAAGGACAATGTGCACTTTTTCTCGTTCACATTGTCCTATACATTATCTAAAAAATTTCTTTCTTACACCCCAATAATTTTCGCGACCAGATTTTCCTGAGTCATCTCCTCCTTTTCTGATACCATTCCTGTAATCGTACCTCCCCGCATAATATATATCCGATCGCTCATGCCAATTAATTCCGCCATTTCAGATGAAATTACGAGAACAGAAAGTCCGTTTTTCGCAGCTTGATCTATCAGATGATAGATTTCAAATTTTGTATTAACGTCAATCCCGCGGGTAGGCTCATCAAGAATCAAAACCTTCGGCTCTACTGCAAAGCATTTTCCCAAGGACACCTTCTGCTGATTGCCCCCTGACAATGTGGATACAATTTGTCCGCCGTCCATACATTTAATATTGAACTCTTCTATTAGTCGCTGCACCTCCTGCTTTTGTCTTTTTCTGTCTATGATTCCTTTTGGGAACAGCTTATGAAGTGCAGAAAGAACGAGATTCTCTGACACATCTGCCGCTGTGATCAGTCCGTCTATTTTTCTGTCCTCGGATAAGTAAATAATGCCTTTCTTAATGGATAATCCCGGAGAGCGTTTTTGATATAAGGCTTCTTCATACCAGACTTCGCCGCCAGCGTCTGGGCGCTCACCATAAATCGTTCTAGCCAGTTCCGTCCGCCCAGCTCCCACAAGACCACAAAGCCCCACCACTTCTCCTCTTTTAACTGTGAAGTCCAACGGCTCAGTAGCTTCTCCTATCTTCAGTCCCTTGGCCTCCAGCACAGTCTCCTCTCCCGGTACATGTTCTTTTTCAAATATATTTTTTGTAATACGGCCTGCCATCATATTGACTGCCTGTTCGTCACTGTAATTTACCCTCTCCATAGTTCCGATATAGCAGCCGTCACGCATCACCGTCATCCGATCCCCTATCTGCTGAATCTCATCCAATCGATGGGAAATATAGATGATGCTAATCCCTCGGTTTTTCAAATCATGAATCAACGAAAAGAGCATATCAATTTCTTTTCTGGTCAGGCTGGCTGTAGGCTCATCCATGATAATAATTTTGGAATCAAAGGATAATGCCTTTGATATTTCTACAATCTGCTGCTGTGCCGTAGAAAGTTTCCCGAGCTTTGTATGCGTATCTAATTCAAATCCCAACGCCCGGATTGCCTCCGCGCTTTTCCGGTACATCTCTTTTTCTTTCATTAACCCCAGCTTTCCTGTAGGTTCATTTGCCAGATAAAAATTATGAGCCACATCAATATTCGTGCACAGATTCAGTTCCTGATGTACAAAGGCGATTCCTCTTGCTCTCGCCTCCCGGGAATTATGAAACTGCACCTCTTTTCCGTTCAGTGTCATGCTTCCCTCATCATACGGAATGATACCGCCTATAATTTTCATCAGCGTCGACTTGCCCGCTCCGTTTTCCCCTAGAAGCGCGTGCACTTCTCCTTCATAGAGATCAAAGTGAACGTCATCCAAAATTTTTATCTCTGTTCCACGGATCGGTTTTCCTGTGCTCACATTGAATATATATTTCGTGATATGGTTCAATTCCAGAATTTTATTTTTCAATGCCGCTCCTCCTATCTCGCCCTGTTTTTCAAAGCATCTGCCACAAGCGCAACCAAAATCGCAATGCCCAAAATCGCCTGATACAGGTAATAATTCAGATTCAGAATATTAATCCAGCTTTCGATGCATTTGATAATCAGAGCTCCGGCCACACAGCAGGGCACATTTACCTGGCCTCCCAGGAGGCTCGTTCCTCCTATCACAGCCGCTGTTATTGCTTCAAAGGAAAAATTACTCCCTCCCAGATCTGGCTGGGCACAATTTACACGAATCGTCATAAGAATACTGCAAAAAGCCGTTAAGCAGCCGGAAATCACAAAGGTAATAAAAACCGATTTCTTCTCATTTATTCCTGCTATACGACTGGCCTGGGCATTAAGCCCCAAAGCCCGCAGTTCTCGACCGAAAACGGATTTATGCAGGACAACCCACACAATAAAGGCGATGATAATCGCATAGAAAATGGTAATAGGAAGCGAAAACGGTTCTGCTTTAGCAAACGCCCGGAATCCATCCGGCAGATCATGATAGGAGGTATTCTGACTGACCAGCTGCGCCAACCCTGTAAGAATCATTCCTGTGCCTAAAGTTACGATAAATGAGGGAATCTGGAATACGGTTACCAGTAGGCCGTTTACCGCGCCAGCTGCACATCCTATCAAAAGACATAAAAGAATTACCAGACCCGGAGAAAGCTCCAGGGTTTTCACCATAATTCCGCACGAAATTGAAACAAGACTGACAATATATCCCGTGGACAGATCAATGTTTCCCGTGATCAAAATAAAGGTCATAGCAATACAGGAAATAATCGGCGCCGCCGACTGCCTCAGAATATTAAGAAAATTTGCTCTGGATCCAAAATTAGGAATAAACAAACAGCCTATCAACACAAAAATTACAAGATAAAAAATGGGAGCATTCTGCTTTACAACTGTTAAAACTGTATTTTTGCTTTTCCTCGCACTCATTATGTATCTGCCCTCCTGATATTAAAGCCTTCCTGTTGTCTCTTCTCACGCTGCTTGAGCAGTACATTGACGGCCACAATTAAAATAATCAACGTTCCAAGAAGCAGATTCTGTACATAAGGATGCAGACCGAGAAGATTCAGCGCATTACGCATGGCGGCGATGCCGATTGCTCCTAAAGCTGAGTTTATCACAGTCCCCGAGCCACCCAACATACTGGTTCCTCCGAGGATACATGCTGCAATGCAGTCAAGCTGATAGCTGTTTCCCTGTGTGGGATGAACGGTAGAAAGCTGGGAGCTGAGCAGGAGGCCTGCTACTGCGGAGAAAAAGCCTCCAATTCCATAGATAGCAATCAACAGTTTCTCCGGGCTTAGCCCCTCCATTCGTATTACGGACTCATTATTTCCCAAGGCATAGATTCTGTTTCCATATTTGGTCTTTCCAAGGAACAACGCACCTGCCGCCACACACAGCAGCATAATTATGTTAGACCATGGAATTCCAAGAACAGAACCATTCCCGATTTGTGTGTAGCCTTTGGGAAAACCCGTCACAGAACCACCATTTCCAATCACCATTGTAAGGCCCAGCATAATCGTCCCTGATACATAGGTCGCTATAAAAGGCAGTACGCCAACCCGGGCGATCAAAAGACCATTCAAAAGCCCTGCAAGAACGCCTGTAAGAATCCCGCACAGTACACACAACGCAAACGGAATGCCCGCATGGTACATCACAATCACACACATTGGCGCAAACGCGATGACACCACTGGTAGACAAATCGATTCCCTTTGTAATCATAGCCATCGTGACGCCAATCGCCGGAATCGCTATAATGCTTGCCTGTCGGAGCACATTCATTAAATTCGAAAATTTCAAAAAGTTTGGGATCAGAGCCGCCATCATCAGAATGACCGCTATTATCACGAGAGTACGAACAAACGGACGCCCTGACACTTTCCGAAAAGGATTTTTTCTTCTTGTCACATTTTTTTGCATATCATTCTCCTTCCTGGTCAAACCTCCCGCAGAGATAAAAATGGCTGCATGTCCTCGCCATAGGTCGAATGCTCCATGCAGCCTGTTTCATGTTTTTTCCTATCTGTATTCAGAAGCTGCTATCCGTTATCTGCCCGTCACAGCTTTTTCTACGGAGCATTTTGCAATGCTTCTTCCGCATTTTCCTGAGTTACATAGGCAACGCCGCTGTCAACAAATTTTTCAAAATCATCTGCTGTCTTTTCTCCGTTCAGAATCTGAAGAAGATATTCTACGGCAAGCTCACCCATCACGGAAGGATACTGCTGCATGGTAGCCTGTACTCTTCCATCCAGAACAAGCTGGCAGCCATTTGTCAGTCCGTCAAAGCTATAAATCAGAATATCGTCCGCCCCAGCACTGTCGATAGCCTCCAGGATTCCATCCAGCATCACGTCTGAACAGGAATATACTCCGTCTATGTCAGGATTTGCAATCAGCATATTCTCCATCGCCTGCAGTGCATCGTCATTACTCCAATTACCCGGCTGCTCTGCCACCACTTCCACATTCGTCCCTTCCAATCCTGCTTTGAAACCATTGGCCCTCGCTTCACCTGCCGTATTACCACTCACGCCCCGGACGATAACGACCTTTCCTTCACCGCCCAGCTCTTCTGCCATTTTTTCACCGGCTGTCACTGAACCTGCATAATTATCCGTTCCAATATAAGTCACATAAAGGCTTTCATCTGTTCCTTCTGCAGGTCCCGAGTCTACCATAATGACAGGAACATTCTCCTCCTTACATCTTTCCAATGCCGGAATAATCGCGTTGCTGTCAAGAGGATTGACGATCAGGGCGTCAATACCGGATACCAGCATATCCTCAATCTGGCTGACCTGCTGCGCCACATCCTCCGCACTGTCCGTCGTAGCCAACACGAATTCGCAGCCCGCTTCTTCCACCTTCGTCTGGATCATGTCAGCAATAAATGCCTGAAACGGCTCATTCGTCAGCGTCTTTACACTAAATCCAATCTTGTAGCTTCCCGTCTCTGTCTCTGCTTCTGCTTCCGATTCTGCCGGCTCGGTTTCCTCTGTCTCCTCCTCAGCAGTATCCTCCGCTGTCGTTTGGCTTTCTTCCTGAGTATTTGTTCCGCCGCATGCAGCCATGCCCAATACCATAACCAGGGAAAGAAGCATTGCAATTACCTTTTTCATGTTTCACTCTCCTTTTCTTTTTTTATCCGACGACCTTTCGTCTGTATTTATGCTAACATTCTGCTTGCCTCGAGTAAATTTACTGTCTTTAGGTGAATGTTCATTTTTTTGTGTATTCCATACAGGAATTCAACTTCTATTATCTGTTTAACCGTGAAATTGCCGAAAAGCATTCCTTCAGATCACCATAGCACGAATGGTAGATTTCATACATCTTCTGATAATGCTCTATCCATTCTTCCTCCGGTTGGATAATCTGCATCTCTGTCTGGATACCAGCCGCCGCCTCCTGAATCGTCGCATGTTCTCCCAGCCAGACCGCATTCATAATTCCGAGTCCTCCTGGCGCACCCATTGTCTGCTTGGGAACAGCAATCGGCATATTCAAAACTGACGCTTTGATTTTGGTCCAAAGCAGGCTTCCCGTGCATCCTCCTACACTTCTAAGAGATGAAACTGAGACTCCTGCCTTTTTTGCCTCTTCCACATTATCACGGAGAGCAAAGGCGACTCCTTCCAGGACTGAACGCATCATCTGTGTCCTCGTAGTTCCCAAATTCATTCCCAGAAAGACACCTCTGGCATTCGTATCCCAGACCGGACAACGCTCTCCCTGCATATAAGGCAGGAAAATAAGCTCTGTCGGGTCAGGCGCTTCCCGTAGTATCTCTTTCTCCATCTGCCCATAAGGATCCTTCAAGAGCCTTTCATGATCGTACAGCTGATCCCGGAACCACTTATAGCTTGCTCCTGTCGTACTCATGGCTCCGTACAAAATATGGCCTCCCGGAACAATGCTGTACTGATGGGCCATATTAGGCGCCGTCTTAAGATCTTCAAACGCTATCATAAGCCCGGAAGAAGTGCCTGTCATTTCCACAGCGTTTCCGCCTCCAGTCACGCCCGCCTCCAGCACAGCTGCCGCGCCGTCTACGGTACCGCATAGTACTGGTGTACCCTCCGCCAAACCGGTTAGAAACGCAGCCTCTTCATTGACCTCGCCTATTTTCTGCGTACACTCATGCACAGGCGGAAACAGCTCTATATCTACCCCTATCGCATCAAAGAGTTCCTGGCTCCAGCAACGCTTTCTCACATCGTACATCTGTGTATGGGAAGCATGCACCGGATCCAGGGAATATCTTCCTGTCAGCTTATAGTTAATATACCCATTTACCTGCAACAGAATCTCAGCCTTTCGAAAAGCCTCCGGTTCATTCTTTTTCATCCAGAGAAGCTCCGGATATACGTAGTAAGGATCCAGCCGGGTTCCAGTGATTTCAAAAATTCGTTCGCGTCCCACTTTCTGCTCCAGCCAGCTGCACTCTGCTTCGCTTCGCCTGTCCATCCAAATCAGGGCATCATAGACCGGCTCGCCATTTTCATCCAACAGCAATACAGTAGGCGCCTGGCAGCTGACTGAGATTACTCCGATGTCCTTGGCAGAAACAGCGCTTTCCTTCAAAATCCTGCGGACAACCTTAATCACCGCATCCCACCAATCCTCGGGCTTTTGCTGAGCCCAGCCTGCCCGCGGGAAACAGGTCGGATATTCTGCCGACGCCTGTGCTGCCGGCCGTATACCGGCTGAAAACAGAACACCTTTCGCTGAGCCCGTGCCAATATCGATTCCCAGAGAATATTTCACATTATCATCCCCCTATCTGACAAGAAGAATATCCATGCATTCCACATTCATCTTCAACGCCTGCATAAACGCTGCTCCGAGTGCGCCGTCAACTGCCCTGTGATCCAGCGTCAGAGACAACATAATCTCTTTTGTCTCGCGAATCTGCCCGTGATCCAGTACCAGCCGGCCTACAGGCGCCCCGATTCCCAAAATCGCTGTCTGAGGCACATTTAAAATGGGAGTAAAGACCTCTATGCCGTATTTTCCAAGATTCGTGATTGAAAATGTAGCTCCTTTCAGATCCTCTGCGCTCTGTATATGTGCCCTGCATCTTTCCGCCAATTCATGGCTTCTCCGGGACAGTTCATACAACGAAAGCCTATCCGCGTTTGAAACCACAGGAACCACAAGCCCTTCTCCTGAATCCACAGCAATTCCAAGATTAACCACATCATATTCCCGCAGTTCTTCTCCATTCCACACTGCATTGAGCCGCGGAAACTGTAGGAGTGTCCTGGCTGCTGCAAAGCAGAACAAATCATTTACCGTTACAGAAGCCAGCTCCGGCATCTGCCGATTCTCTTTAAGCTGTGTGCGCAGTTCCAAAAGCCTGTCCGCACACACCCGCATTGTAAGAGTAAACTGTGCGCTCTGCTGCAGAGACTCCATCACATGGCGTCCAGACGCCTGTTCCATCCTACTTAACATTCTTACCCGATATCCTTTTTCTTCGCTCTCTTCTGTATGCGCTGCCTGTTCCGCCACATCCTTCTCCGTTATACTTCCAAAGATGCCTGTTCCCACTATTTCTTTCAGACTAACCTGATGCTTCTCCGCATACCTGCGCGCTCTGGGAGAAACCAGAACCTCCTCTCTTTTATCTCCCGGCTTTTCCTCTTTCATTTTTTCCTTCTCTGAAGCCTGCCTTTGTATCTGCACCATTTCTTCTACCGGCTCTTCTTTTCCTGTGTCCTCCTTCTCTATCTTCTCTCCTTCCTCTCCAATCACCGCAATGGGTTCAAAGGCTTTCACCTCGTCCCCCTCCTGATACAAGATCGCAAGTACAACGCCGTCGCAGGGAGCTGACACGTCCACCATCGCCTTATCCGTTTCCACAGAGCAGATCAGATCTCCCATACATACACGATCCCCCACCGCTACCACACATTCCGATATTACACAGAGATCCCCGCCTTCACTCGGTACGATTACCTTTGTCGCCATTTTCTCACTCCTCGTTTATTTTCTGCAGATTTCTTTCACAGCCTTCACAATTTTTTCTGTATCCGGCAGAACGTCTGCTTCGCAGCAGGGTGCAAATGGAATTGGCGATTCCTTAGCACACACTCTTTTTACAGGAGCGTCCAAATCAAAAAGCCCTTCCTCTACAGCCACTGCCGCCACCTCTGCCGCAAAACCACAGCAGCCTGCAGATTCTGTCACAATCACAAGGCGTCCCGTCTTTTTCACCGAATTTAAAATGATTTCTTTATCCAGCGGTACAATCGTTCTGGGATCTATAATTTCACACTCAATCCCTTCTTCCGCAACAATTTTGGCAGCCTGTACTGCTCTGTGCACCATATAGCCCACCGCTACGACCGTCACATCCTCTCCTTGCCTTTTGACGTCTCCTTTTCCCAGCTCAATCATATATTCCTCTTCTGGAGCCGGGCGGAAGGTCTGATCTAAATCATCGACCACCGATTTTGCTTTTCCCCCCGGAGAGGTCGCTCCATATAAAAGCTTATGTTCCAGAAAAATAACAGGGTTATTATCCCTGATTGACATTTTCAGGAGTCCCTTTGCATCATAGGGTGTGCTGGGCATTACTACCTTAAGACCCGGTATATGCGCAAACCACGCCTCCAGAGACTGAGAATGCTGAGCGGCTCTCCCTGTAGCACCATAAGGGGCTCGTATCACCATGGGAACCGACACCTGTCCTCCCATCATCAAACGTATCTTTGCCGCCTGATTACAAATCTGATCCATTGCGCATCCCATAAAATCATTAAACTGGATCTCCGCAACGGGACGAAGTCCGGTCATGGCCGCTCCTATCGCTGCTCCTGTAATGGAAATTTCTGAAATAGGCGTATCCTTTACCCTTTTTTCCCCGTATTTATCCAGCAATCCTTCTGTAACCCGGTAAGAACCGTTAAATACCCCGATATCTTCTCCCAGCAGCACCACATTTTCGTCTCTGTCCATCTCCTCAATAAGTGCTTGCCGCAAAGCCTGAACAATTCTCGTACTCTCCACAAAAGCCACCTCCCTTATTCGGCAAAAATATATTTCTTATAATCCTCCGGTTTTGGATCCGGACTCTGCTCTGCAAACCTGACCGCATCCTCGATTTCTTTCTCAACAAATATCTCTGTCTGCTTCAACTCCTCCTCCGTAACCGAAAACTGTTCCTTTAACACCTCAGGGAAGCAGATAATCGGATCTCTCTCCTTCCATTGCCGTACCTCTTCCTCTGTACGATAGCAAGGCTTTTCAAAGCGGGAATGTCCCATATAACGATAGGTTTTACATTCTATCAGAGTCGGTCCTCCGCCTCTTCTGGCACGTTCCACAGCTTCCCTGGCTGCCCCCCGGACTGCCAAGACGTCCATACCGTCTACTACGATTCCCGGTATTCCGTAAGCTGCTGCTCTGTCTGCAATATTTTCTATCGGTGTAGAACGGCGGTAGTAGGTAGAAAAACCATAAAGATTATTTTCGCACACAAAGATTGCCGGAAGCTTCCAGACCGCTGCCAAATTCAAGGACTCATGAAATGAACCCTCATTGCTTGCGCCATCGCCAAAAAAGGCAACAGCCACCTGCTGCGTGCCTCTGTACTGGCTGCTCCATGCAGCTCCCACCGCATGAGGCAGCCCGCCTCCGACAATTCCGTTTGCTCCCAGCATTCCCACACCAAAATCTGCAATGTGCATGGAGCCTCCCATACCCTTGCAGCACCCTGTAGATTTTGCAAACATTTCCGCCATAATATTGCGCACATCTGCTCCCTTGGCGATACAATGTCCGTGCCCTCTGTGCGTGCTTGTAATATAATCTGACCTGTTCAGGCAGGAACACACACCTGCTGCTACCGCCTCCTCACCATTATACTGATGCATCGACCCCGGCATCGCCCGTGTAGAAAACAGATAAAACAGTTTTTCTTCAAACCGCCGAATCATCAGCATCGTCTGATACAACTCCAAAGCTGTGCTTTTATCCACGCTGCTCATTTCAAACCTCCTGCCTTTTGATAAAATCCTTTTGTTGATCAAAATATAGCAGTTTCGGCCCAGCGGGAATATTGCATATCTTTTGTTCTTCATTCAGTTTTTTGCGTTTTTACTCTGTCTCTATTGCATATTTTTCCCTGTATTGAGACGGAGTCAGCCCCGTCTCCGCGCGGAATCTGGTACTGAAATAGGGCTGACTGCTATAGCCCACGCTTTGAGCGATATTCTGAATTTTCATATCCGTCAGCAGCAGCTCTTTTGCTCTCTGAATCCTGATGTTCGTTAGAAATTCTGCAAATCCCTGCTGCTGTACGGCAGAAAAAGCATGAGAAAAATACGCTGCGTTGAAGCCCAGACGCTGCGCCACAAGAGACAGGGACAGATCTGCATCCGCATATTCCAGCCTTGCAATTGCTTTTGCCCGTTCTACCATCATCTGCATATTTTTCGAACACAACAGATCCAAACGTTCGAAAATTTCACAGAAGGCTTCTTCCACAACCTGCCGCAGCTCATTACTTTTTCCCGCCCTTTCCGTCATTTCCTTCTTAATCGCCAGCCATCCTGGCCTGTAGTCCAAGCTCCTCTGTGATGGCGGCACGGAGCTTTCATGTCCCCGGAACAATGCTGCCCTTAAAATATATCTGCATTCCTCTAAAAGCTTCCCTTCCGTAGTTTCGCGAAGCTTTTTCAAAAGAAGCTCTTTTTCTCCTGCCAAAACCATATTTTCAAGTTCTCTGCAGGTAAAACCTGCACATTTTTCCCAGTTATCATATTCCTCCCTGTACTGCCTTTCAGTAAAAAAGTAATCTCCGCCAAAAAGCTGGTACCGTGCGATTTTCTGCACCTGTGCCTGCATATCAAGCAAGGCTCTTAAGCTCTCCCCTGCCTTGCTGACCGCCAACGCTGTATTTCCACTCTTTCCGTATTTGTTCCAAGCATATTTAAGCTGTTTCGCACACCAGTCTATACTTCCTCTCTCCGGTACGCTTAATACAGCATAGACAAGCTGTCTGTCCTTTACAAACTGTATATACTCCATATTCTCAAAGGCTTCTTCAAAAACTGTTTCAGCCAGGAAAAGCCGTTCTTCCACCAGTGCCTCCCCTGAAGCCTCCGCCCTGAGCGGATGTATCAGAGCCATTATATGCCATCTTGCATTTTCCTCTGTCAATTCTCTTTGCAGCTTCTCCTTTCTTTCCCGGCTGATATCTCCTGACAGCCAGGCAGGAAGCCATTCCAGCCTTGAGTGCAAAGTCTCGCTCTCAAAAAGCTTTTCGTTCCCTGCCCCCTCAGCTTCTTCCTCATTCCACACCTCTCCTGCCTTTTCTGCCGCACGCCGGATCATTTCTTCCAGTTCCTCCGGTATAATTGGCTTCAAGAGATAACCGAACGCTCCATTATTCAGCGCTTTCTGCACATACTGGAACTCATCATAGCCGCTCACAATAATAAAGTATACGTCCAGCTCCGCTTTTCTGAGCTCGTCAAGGAGCTTCAGCCCATTCATTTTCGGCATTTTAATATCACTGATTACAATTTTCGCTCCTGTCTTTTTTATCAGTTCCAGAGCTTCCTCCCCATTTCGTGCAATTCCAGCCACCTGACAATCATATTTATTCCATGGAATAATTTTTGCTATCCCACTCCGAATGATCGGCTCATCATCCGCAATTACAACACCCCACATACGCGCTCCTCCTGATTTCACTTAACAGACTAATCTGCTTTCCGCTTATCTGCATTTTCACTTTCTTCATACACATACCTGGGAATTCTGACATATGCACACGTAAATTTATTTTCCACGCTTTCATAAAAGATCCCATAATTCTCACCATAAGCCATCTTCAATCTTAAATTCACATTTAAAACCCCAAACACCTCCCTGTCTGTCTTTACACCCTGCATTAGCAGTGAATTAAGATGCTGCAGTGTCGTCCGTTTCATTCCCGCTCCGTCATCATAAACCTTTAAAACAATCTGTTCTTCCTCTTCATATGCCGAAACCTCTATCATCCCTTTTCTTTCTGCTTCTTTAATTCCATGATAAATAGAATTTTCCACCAGGGGCTGCAACAGAAGCTTAATCGTGCTACAACCGCGCAGCTCATCAGGAAGCTCAATTTTGTAATCAAGAATATCACTGTATCTCATGGATTGAAGTAGCAAATACATTCTGGCATGTTCAAATTCCTGCTCAAGCGGGATGACATCCTGCCCCTTACTGATGGATATGCGGAAAAGCTTTGTCAACGCATACAGAGCGTCCAGCGCATCCTGGTTATGATTCAGACGCACGTTCCAGGCAATCGTATCTAAGGTATTGTAGAGAAAATGGGGATTAATCTGTGCATTCAACGCTGCGATCTGTGCCTCGCGAAGCCGTTTTTCATTCAACACCGCCTCATCCATCAGCTCCTTCAGATTTCCAGTCATTCTGTTAAAGCTTTTGTTCAGCGCAAGCATTTCCTGAGAGCTGGTCCTCTCATCAGCCACCACATCGAAATCTCCGTTTTCCACTTTGTGAAATGCATTTCGCAGTGCTACAACCGGTCGTGAAATCGTATCTGCCAGCCGAAAGGATACCGCCAACGCTACCAGAATCATTAATATAATAAGAACCATGAGAATTCCCATCATTGAAAACGCTCTGTCAAAAGCCAGTTTTCCCACCGGCACTTCCACCTGAATACTCCATCCGTTTATCAAATTCTCAGTAAACTGCAGATTGTTGCTTGACAAAAAACTGTTCTCGCCTTTAGAATAATTCTGATCCTTCCCCGTCTGATATACCTGCTGCCCGGCTTCATCCAACACCTGAATCATCAGATTGTCTGCCATACTGCTGTTTGCAATCTGGCGGAATTCCTCTTCGCCGATATCAATCAGAATCACCCCCAGCAGTTCGTCATTCAGACTGTCATGAATCGTAGTCGCCATGGAAATGACCGGCTCCGTCTCCTGCCCTACAAACGAACCTGCATGTGATGAGAACCACACTGGTCCGTCCTGTTCCACCGTCTGTCTGTACCATTCCTTCTCTTTCCATACATTTTCTGTGATCTCCGCGTCATTGGAAGAAAACACCTGATATTCTCCCAATACGTAAAACGCATCCAGACGCGGCGTGGAATAATTATGAAGATTTTTCATCCATCGGTTTATTCTGATACGATATGCATCGTAGGAAGAAAGCTCCGGACGCTCCCGTAAGGCTTGAAGCAGTACAATTTCATGCGAAAGGGTGCTGGCTGCTTTTTCTGCTTCTTCTATCAGGATATCAAAGTTATTGGCAGACTGATCTACCAGAACATCCGCCGATTCCGCCATAGTGACCGAGAATGTATCCAGCAGCTTGACATAAAAGAAAACGGTTATAATAAGCAGTGGAACAACCGACAACAGCACATGACTGATTAAAAGCTGATTTTTTAATTTCATAACACTTTCTCCTTTATCATATTGTCGCAAACAGGAGGTATTCTCATGCATCTGACACAGAGACAGCAGAAAATTATTGCATTACTCCAGGAAAAAGGCCAGATTACCGTTGACGAGCTTTCTGAGCTGCTATTTTTCAGTCCGTCCACTATACGCCGCGAACTGGAAATCCTGCAGCAGTACGAATTGATCCGCCGCACCCATGGAGGAGCAGTCATCAAAACCAGATGGGATGAAGGAGTACCTGCGCTAATCCGAGAAAATCAGGAAACCGCTTCTAAAATGCAGATCGCACAAGCAGCGGCAAGCTATATCAACGATGGAGATCACCTCTTTATTGACAGCTCTTCCACTGCTCTTCTAATGGCTGATTTTCTGAAAGACCATTCTCAACTTACTGTCTTTACCAATGGTTTCCAATTAGCCAGCCAGCTTCTTCACTGCCCCAAAATAAAAACCATCTGTACCGGCGGACAGCTTGTCTCCGCCTCTCATTCTTTTGTGGGCGCCCATGCTCAGCGTTTTTTTGAATACTATTTTGCTGATAAACTGTTTTTTTCCAGCAACTCCTTTTCCATCTCCCATGGTGTTACTGATAACAGCGAAACAGAAACAGAGCTAAAGCGACAAATGGTCCGTCATGCCCGGCAAGTATTTTATCTGGCTGACGCTTCAAAAATTGAGCATACTTCAACCTACAAGATCTGCGCCGCCTCAGACATTCATATGCTAATCACAAATGCCAGCCCTGATATCTTTCGAAAAGAAAATACGCTTCCTTTTCAAATTCATCGGATTATTTAGCCCGACACATCTGTTTTGCCAATACTAAATCAAGATAAATGTTTTGTTTATTATATCATTTTCACAAAAAATACGGATAATACTCTCATTTTTTGCAAAATAAGCATTCATTTTGCTCATTTTATTCTGGTTCAAAATAACTTGTGGTGCCCAAGAAACGAATCCATTTAAAACTGCCAAAGCCAAAACCCGATAAAAAAGGCAGCCGAACCACTTCAGCTGCCTCCACTCATTCTGATTTTTCCGTCACTTCCGACACAGTCCCCCTTCTCACTCCCTCATATCTGCATTCCAGTCAAAAATAATCCCGGTCTGGGCATCCATCTCAAACTCATACTTCATCCCATCCCAGTACAGCTCGCCTTCAAATCGAGCCTGACCGTCATCGCTTTCCTGCCAGATCTGCACCTCTTCTGCAGCGGCTCCGCCTGCTTTTCCGGCCACAATGGTTTTTGCCTCATCTTCGTCTGCCGGCGAACCGCCCAGCGAAGCCAGCCACTCTTCGTCTACCTCATAATCGGCGCCGACGATTCTGCCATCTGCGACAGCTATCTCATAATCATAGTCACCATAATCTGTCTCGAATTCCACCTGCCAGATGGAAATTTCATGCTCTTTATCCTGTTCGACCTTTACATTGTAAGCGTCGCCTTCCGATACTCCCGCGTTCTCCAACGCCAGCGCAAACGCACTGTCTCTGTCTGTCTCACCGGATGGCGCCTCAGGCATAGCTGACTCAGCTCCGGGACCCTGGTTCTCTGCTTCCGGCGCTGCCTGCCGATCTCCTTCGGCGGTGCCGCAGCCTGTCAGAATAAGGAAAAACAGCGTTGTTCCCGCAGCCACAGTCCATTTGTTTCTTTTCATTTTGATTTTTCTCCCTTCCTGTATCATGTATTCCCGGTGTTTTGTATGCTCCGATTCTGTAAATACTCTAATGGATTTCAGAGCTTTTCACTACCGTTATCTTGTAAACAGCCGCATGTCTGTGGTAACATATCTCCTGTAACACCGAAGCGTCTATAACCCTCATTATTCAAATACAGTCTTAGATTTACTTCAGGAGGATTTTCATGACAGATAAAAAGAAACTGGCATTTGTTATCATTCCGCTGGCTGCGGCTGTTCTGGCCATATTCGCTTTTTTTTACGCCAGGCAGCAGCAGGAACAGCAGAACCCGATTACAGCCACAGCCTTTAAATTAAATACCGTCGTAACCATCACCATCTACGATTCACAGGATACGTCCATCCTGGACGGCGCCATGGCGCTTTGCGATGAATATGAACAAATCTTCAGCCGCACCATGGAAGCAAGCGAGCTATACCAGCTCAATGCAGGTACGCTCCCCCGGGAGGACGGCGCTTTTGTCCTGTCGGAGCCTCTGTCAGACCTGATTTCCCAGGGCCTGTATTACAGCGGTCTTTCCGGCGGAGCCTTTGACATTTCCATCGCTCCCGTATCCTCTCTCTGGGACTTCACTTCCGGTGAAGCCATCCTGCCCGATGCCCGGGAGCTCTCCGAAGCTCTGGCGCTCGTGGACTATGAACAGGTCTTTCTGGACGGCGCCAGCCTGCGCTTTGGAATGGAAGGCATGGAGCTTGACCTGGGCGCCATCGCAAAGGGCTATATCGCAGACCGTATCAAGGATTATCTCATATCTCAGGGCGTGGAAAGCGCGATCATCGATCTGGGCGGAAACATTCTCTGTGTCGGGAAACGCCCTGACGGCGAACCCTTCCGCATCGGAATCCAGCGCCCCTTCGCGGAGCGGAGCGAGACGGCTGCCATCGTGGAGATAGACGGAAAATCTGTCGTTTCCTCCGGAATCTATGAACGGTATTTTGAAAAGGACGGCGTACTTTATCACCACATTCTGAATCCGGATACCGGATATCCCTATGACAATGGCCTGGTTTCCGTCACTATTATCTCGGATAACTCTGTAGACGGGGACGGCTTAAGCACCTCCTGCTTCGCCCTTGGCCTGGAAAAGGGTATGAAGCTTGTCGACAGCCTTCCGGATGTATACGCAGCTTTCATCACAGAGGACGGAGAGCTGCACTTCAGCGAGGGCTTTGAGGACGCGTTTGCTGTGGAATATACCGAATCCTGACCATAAATCATTTTCTACGTCAAGGAGTACACGGGGGAAACTACACAATCCGTTTTCCATGGAACGAGGTTACCTTAAGCTGCCTGGCAAGCTCCGCCAGCTTATCCTTTGTGATCCTTCCTGCGGCAACCACCTCCAAATTCGGAATGTCCTGAATTTCACGAAGCCTTGAGAGCCCCTTCAGGGCTGTCTCCTGCTGCCCCGAGGTCAGAACACGGTCAATGAGCCCCTGCGCGCTTAAGCTCCGAACCGCCTCCGCATAATCCGGCGTCTCGTCTATCGCCTTGTGGAAGGTCACCTTCAGATCGCCCTTACACTCTGCGATCCGTTTCATTTTTTCAAAATCCACCGTATGATCTTCCCGCAGGATTCCGGTCGAAATCCCATCCACGCCCAGCTCCCGGCAGATTCGAATATCCTCCAGCATTACCTGAAGCTCCGCGTCGTCATACACAAAATTCCCTCCTCTGGGCCGTATCATCACCACAATCGGGATCCGCAGCAGCTCCTTACATACTTTGATCGTGCCGTAAGAAGGCGTCGTTCCTTCCTCCGCCAGATTTTCGCAGAGCTCAATACGATCCGCGCCTCTTTCCTGTGCCTGAAGCGCTTCTCTTAAATTTCCTACCGCTGCCTCTTTGATCATTTTTGTTCCCCTCCTGATTTACATTACTGCTTTAAAAACTTCCTTTGCACCCACTCAAACCCTGGCTGAGAACAAAGGAAAGCAATTTCCGTTCTCTTACAGCCTTATCTGTCTATACTATACCAGGCGCGGCCCCTGCCGGCAAGAGACAGCCTGCTAAAAAAAACCGGCGGAACGGAGACCTCTGTTTCCTGCATTCCGGTAAACCCAGGCTCTCCATTCCGCCGGCCTTTCTTCCATGCCAGCAGTTATTTATATCAATAAATGCTCAATATCATATAGATAATCCCTGCCGCCAGCATATCCGCCGGAAGCCCGCGGTAGGATCTGCTCACCCGTGAAAACTTCAGCGTCTGCTTTACAGAGAAGAACAGAGCCACAGGTATCAGAATTGTCAGGACAAGGCCCGCCGCCTCTCCGAAGATCCTTGTGGTAAAGGGATGCAGAAGCAGCATGGCGGGAACCGCTGCCAGAAAGCTGTTCTGCCCTCTGCAGTCTTTTTTCAGGACTCCGTTTGTAAATGCCAGGACAAGGCCTGCCGCGATAAAGGCAAAGCAGGCTTCCCCAAAGGCCGCTGACTGGAAGGAAAGCTCCAGCACGGTATTTCCGAATATCTGTCCGCCCGCCGCAAATTCCCGGACGATGGCAAGCAAAATCCAAAAGCCCCAGGCAACTGCAGATTCCCACAGAAGATCCCCGTAATCTGCCTCGGCGTCACCGCGCAGCGCCTGATGCGCGCACAGAAGGCCGATCACAAAGGTCAGCGCCCACATGCCGGTATCAAGCAGGCTTCCAAGCGCCGCAAAACCAAGCAGGAATACAGAGGCGCACACCGCTCCGGACGCGATATAGACGCAGAGCCGGAGACTCCATGCAGGAAGGGCCTTTTCCAGAAGATTCTTTAATAATTCCGCAAACACTGCAGACAAAATCACAAGGATTCCGGCTGCAAAGGCTTCCCTCATGCCCGCGGAAAACAGTATAACTCCCAGAGCAAAGGCTTCTGCCGGATACTTTAGTTTCATACCGAACCCTCCGTTTCCTTATTTCACTGTCTGCAGAAAGCTATAAGCTTCATTGATGGCTGTCACGGCTGCTGTGGAGGATCTGGTTGCTCCGGATACGCCGTCCACCTGAGTGCCGTTCTGCGCTGCGGTATCTCCGCCGGCAGCCTCTGTGGTCTCCTCTGCAGCTTCTGTCTCTGTATCTGCCGTGCTCTCGATTCCTGCCGCCTGATCAATACACTGCTGCGCCAGGCTGATAAAGCCGTTTACAGAAATGCTCACGCCTGATACCGCATCTGTCTTTCCTTCCGCATCCGGATTCAGGAAGCTTAAGGATTGATTCTCAATCAGCGCCTCTGCCAGAGCCTTTGACTGCTCCGCCCAGGTCGGGCCGTCCTCTGTCATCACATACTCGCCGTTCTCAGACATCACGCTCTTTAAGGAACCGTCTTCTGCGACTGCTTCCCAGTTTACCTCTGTAATCTTTCCGTCAGCCACTGTAATCGTCACCTGATCCGTATAGCCATTGGACGCCTCGGAAGCTACTGCCTGATAGGTTCCGTCCGCAAGAGTCATCTCAGAAGCTTCCGGCTTCTCTGCGATTCCGGCTGCCTGCTCCAGGCACTGCTGCGCCAGACTGATAAAGCCGTTCACAGAAATACTTACGCCCGATACCGCATCCGTCTTTCCTTCTGCATTCGGGTTCAGGAACGTGAGAGACTGGTTCTCAATCAGGGCATCTGCAAGGGCTGCTGACTGCTCCGCCCAGGTCAGTCCGTCCTCTGTCATCACATACTCGCCGTTCTCGGACATCACACTCTTTGAAGAGCCGTCCTCTCCCACGGAATCCCAGTTCACCTCTGTGATCTTTCCGCCTGCGACTGTAATGGTCACCTGATCGGTGTAGCCGTCCGCGGGCTCCCCTGCTGCCTCGTAGGTTCCGTCATTCAGGACTGCTCCTTCCAGCGCAGCCAGATCTGCCGCTGTATCTTCTGCGGCTTCTGCTGTACTGTCCTCACCGGAAGCATCCGCGCTTCCCTCTGCTTCCACAGACATTCCCGGCAGATAGACGGGAGCCTTCGCGCCCGCAAACTGATCCAGGAACTCCGGCTCTGTGATTCTGGAGCCCAGAGTCTCTGTCTCGTTCTGCTCCAGCACTTCCACCTGGCGGATCGTTTCCGCATCGTCCTCAAAGGTCACGCGCAGAACGATATCTCCCACGTAGCCTGCCTCGCGGACCGTCACCCTGTAGGCGCCGTCCTCCAGACGCACAGCCTCCTCAATCTTTTCCGCGCCGCTTACGTCATATTCCTCTGCAGCAGCTGCCTCGCCAGACTGGGCGATTCCGCCTGCCATGTCCTGAGACAGGGCTCTCGATCCGGCGATCACGCCGAAGGACAGAGCTGTTACTACTATCAGTGCAAGAATACCTCTTAATTCTTTATTTTTCATATTCTGTTATTCCTCCCTACCCCCTAGGGGGTCTTCTCTTCCGGCTCCGCCGGAATTCACCTTATCCCCCAGGGGATTCTCTCTTCCGGCTCCGCCGGAATTCACCTTACCCCCCAGGGGGTTCTCTCTTCCGGCTCCGCCGGAATTCACCTTACCCTTTCCTGGTTCCATATACATGTCTCTTATTCAGCAGGGAAAGCCCTCCTGCGAGACAGTTGGCCGTCAGGATTCCGAAACAGATTCCTTCCGGATAAATACTGAAGATACGGATCGCCGCTGTGATGACTCCCGCCGTGACCGCATATAGAAGTCTTCCCCTCCTGGTCACGAAGGCGTAATCTGTCAGCATGTAGCAGGCGCCCATGATCAGTCCGCCTCCGAAGAGATTCAGCAGAATATCTCCGGTAAAAAGTCCTGCCGGTCCGAACACAAAGGTCAGAACAAGCACAGTTACAATATATACGACAGCTGCTTCTGCGTTGACGATGCCCATATAGCACATATACGCGAAGCCCACCAGCAGAAGAAGCTTGCTGGTCTCTCCCAGCGCCCCGGGAATCTCACCCAGGAACATCTGCAGATAGCTGTATCCGGCCTCTCCTCCGGTCTTCACCGCTCCCAGGACGGTCGCGGAGGATACCGCGTCCGCGTTCAGGGTCACAGGCGCGATATACTGCATAACCGCGCCCGGCCATACCACCATGGCCAAAAGACGGCCCATAAGCGCCGGATTCGCGAAGTTATTGCCGATGCCGCCGAACATCTGCTTCACTACCAGAATACTGAATATGGACGTCAGTACCACGACCCAGCCCGGAGCTGTTGCCGGCATATTGAAGGCCAGAAGCATTCCGGTCACCACCGCGCTGAAATCTCCTGCCGTCACCTGCTTTTTCGTCAGCTTCTGCCACAGATATTCCGTCAGCACGCACACGGCCACAGAAAGGGCCGTCAGATACAGGGCACGGATTCCGAAGAAATACACAGCTCCCAGAAGAGCCGGAACCAGAGAAATGGCCACATGGAGCATGACCCATCTGGTTGTCCGCTCTGTGCGCACATGAGGTCCGTTGATTACCCTTGCAGGCTTTGTCACTGCTTCTGCCTGATTCATGCCTTCTTCACCGCCCTTTCTCTCATTCTCTGCTTCACGGCGTCACGCGCCATCCGTGTCCGTACAGTCAGCTCGCGCTTTGCCGGACAGATATAGGAACAGCAGCCGCAGGCGATGCATTCGCTGGCATACAGCTTTTCGCAGAGGTCATAGTCCTCCTCCTGAAAAGCGAAATCAATCTGCCATGGGGAAAGCCCCGCCGGACAGGCGTTCTCACAGCCGCCGCAGCGGATGCAGGGCTGCTCCTCGTAAGCGGAATCCGGAAGAACAAGAATTCCGGATGTATTCTTTGTCACATAAAAAAGCTCATCTTCCCCGTTCCAGTCTGACGCCACACAGGGGCCTGTCATCGGACCGCCCGCAATCACACGGTTCTGTGGCACCGTGACGCCGCCGGCAAGCTTCAGCAGCTCCTTCGCGGACGTCCCTATCGGAACCAGATAGTTGCCGGGCTTCTCCACACAGCCTGTCACCGTCACAATACGCCGGTACAGCGGCATTCCGCCCAGAATCATATCGGCAGCCGCCCGGGCCGTTCCCACATTGGAAACGATCGCTCCCGCGTCCGCAGGAAGGCCTCCCATGGGAACCTCCCGCCCTGTAACCGCCTGGATGAGCTGGCGCTCGCCTCCCTGGGGATACTTCGTGGGAAGCACTCTTATCTCTACCTGCTCCTCTGCCTTCATGACGCCTGACTTCCGCGCCTCTTCCAGGATGCGGCTCAGGTTTTCCGCCGCCTGGGGCTTATTATCCTCCAGGCAGATATATGCATGCTTCGCTCCGGATCCCTTCAGCAGGAGACGCACGCCGTTTACCAGCGCATACCCTTCCTCCAGCATCAGGCGGTAATCACAGGTCAGATACGGCTCGCACTCCGCACCGTTAATCAAAAGCGCGTCAATGGGCTTGTCCGTCTCGTATTTTTTATGAGTCGGAAATCCCGCTCCTCCCATACCGGTCAGACCGCCGTCGCGGATGCCCGCCAGGATCTCCTCCCGCGATATCCCGCTGATATCCGCGGCCTCTGTCCTGTAAGCGGCCTTGCTTTCCTCATGCTCCTTTTCCTTCTGCACTATGCACGCCAGCACGCTGCGCCCCTGGCTTGCGACTTCCTTCACATCCAGAACCTTCCCGCTTACACTGGCATGGAGCGGAGCTGCCATAAAAGCCTCCGGCTCTCCGATCAGCTGGCCTTCTTCCACAGTGTCTCCCGGCTGTACCAGGATCCGGCACCTTCCGCCGAAGGACTGCTCTGAGAGAATCGTAACTGTCTTGGGCCAGTACTGCTGTACGGCTGCGTCCATAGACAAAGCCTTGTCAGACCCGTCTGTGGGGTGCACGCCGCCCGGAAATACAGATTTTCTTTTTTTCTGCATATCCTGTTTCTCCTTTAACCTCTTTCTTTACTTCCTTATCTGCTTCTTTGCTTGTTAAAATATTCACACGCTCAGTATCTTACCATACACCCTGCCATTCTGGCAAGGATTTTATTTTATACAATCCGCTTCCCTGAAAGCCTGCGGAGAATCAGCTGCGCACAGATCCCCGTAAAAGCCCCTGCCAGGCAGCCTGACACCAGAAGAAACGGAAGGTATGCCAGCACGCCGGCTGTCTGCGTAACCAGCACCGCCGCCGTGATCTGCCCGATGTTATGCAGCACCGCGCCAAAAACGCTGGAAAGCCAGATGTATTTCTCTTCTATGACCTTCCGCAGCAGAAGCATGCCGGCCAGGCAGAACACGCTCCCCGCCAGGCTGTAAATCAGCGCAGACATGACGCCGCCAAACAGGGCACCGAGAAAAACGCGCACGAATACAATCAGCATAACCTCCCCGGGCCGGTAATGATACACCGCATAGACAGTGATAATATTTGCCAGCCCCAGCTTTACGCCCGGAATCGGAAATGGATTCGGGATCTGCAGCTCGATCACAAAAATAATCAGCGCGACCGCCGTCAGCATCGCCAGCTCCGTCAGCCTCTTCGTCTTCAACCGCATCTCCTCCTTTGTCCTGCCGTCACTAGCCCGCCACCGCGTCCAGGCTGTCTGACCCTTCCGTAAACTGAATTACAAGATGATTCGGCAGGCAGACAATCGGAGCCGCCGAACGGAGCCATCCCATATTTACACAGACCTGATCCGGACAGTCCGCTTCCAGCACATGAATCTGGTGATCACGAATCTCAATCCGGTTTACCTGCCCGTTATATTCCACCTCGATAACCTGATCCTCTTCACTGTCCAGGTCAAAGCTGTAAAGCACAGTTCCATCCTGTACAATCTCTACCTGGCTGGTATCCGGCCTTTGAAGAACCAGAATGCTTCCCACGATCCCCGCCAGAAGCAGGATGCCGCAGAGAACAAAAAGCCAAATTTTCTGTTTCATTACTATATTTCTCCTGTTCCTTCCCGAAATTATACATCTTTTCTATTTAAAATATTAAAATACAAAATGCCCCCCTGTCCCCTTCCGATCTCATTGTACCCTGAGGAATACAGCTTCGCAATCAGAAAATAGCAGCCTTTTCTTCTCTTATTTCTGCTGATTTTCCGTCAATCTTCCAGAAGCTCCGAACCACAGCGCTCCCTGCAAAATATGGCGCGCTCCGGATTTTGCACAGAAAAAGAGCTGAATCCCTGTATATACAAGACCTTCAGCTCTTCCTCACTTAGAGGCGCAGACCGGATTTGAACCGGTGCATCAGGGTGTTGCAGACCCACGCCTTACCACTTGGCTACTGCGCCATATACCTATTATATTTTATCAAAGACGTACATATGCGTCAAGATTAAAAATGACTCCTACGGGAATCGAACCCGTGTTACCGCCGTGAAAGGGCGATGTCTTAACCGCTTGACCAAGGAGCCATATATACTGCCCCTTTGGGCTTTATCGCAGCGGCATCACTCATGCCGTGCCCGATTATATTATCATACTTCCATATATTTTGCAAGCACTTTTTTCATTTTTTTCAGCAGCTTCCGGGCAACACTCTGCGGTACTGTTTTTCTGCCGGCTGCCCCGCCCGCCTTACGGAAAGTCTCCCGCAAGCCGTCCTCTGCGCGGCTTGCGGGAGGCTTTTACCCGGCTGCTGTCTCCTGCCTGGCCTGCCTATCTGTTTACCACATTGATGGGAGCCCCGGCCAGAAAAGCCCTTACGTTCTCCACCGTGCTGTCCATAATCCTCTGGCGGCTCTCCCTGGAAGCCCAGGAAATATGAGGAGTAATGATACAGTTTTTCGCCTTCAGCAGCGGATTGTCTCCCCGGACAGGCTCTTCGCTCATCACATCCAGCCCGGCCGCATATACCTTGCCGCAGTTCAGAGCGTCCGCCAAATCCTGTTCTTCTATCAGCGGCCCTCTGCTGTTGTTCAGGATGATGACGCCATCCTTCATCTTTGCTATCGTATCGCGGTTGATGATTCCTTTTGTCTCCGGAAAGAGCGGACAATGCAGAGAAATGACGTCCGACTCCGCAAGCAGCGTGTCCAGGTCTGTATAGTCTGCTATGCTTTTCCCGCTTTCCCTCTCATGAGGACTGTACGCAAGCACCTTCATCCCCAGTGCCTTCGCAATCGTCCCGGTCTTCTGCCCGATTCTTCCGAAGCCGATGATTCCCATCGTCTTTCCTGCCAGCTCGATCAGCGGATAATCCCAGAAGCACCAGTCTGTGCTCTTCTCCCAGCGCTCCTGGTGCACCGCCTCCGAATGAGCCCCTATATGATGGCAGATCTCCAAAAGCAGCGCTATGGCAAACTGTCCTACCGCGTCCGTCCCGTAGGCCGGAACATTCGACACCGGAATTCCCTTTTCCTTTGCCGCCTCACAGTCAACCACATTATACCCTGTAGCCAGTACGCTGATAAATTTCACCGATGGGCAGAGCTCCAGCACTCTGCGGCTGATCGGCGTTTTGTTTGTAATCACCACGGAGGCGTCTGCAATCCGCTCTGCGATTTCCGTCTCGTCTGCCGCAGCTGTCCGCTCATATACGGTGAGCTCTCCCAGCCTTCCAAGCTCTTCCCAGCTCAAATCCCCGGGATTCTCCACACCGCCGTCCAGTACTGTAATCTTCATAACCTCTCCGCCTGTCTGTCAGGCCTTTACCTCCGCGTCTCCGTAATCGTTTCCTTCGTTAAAGTTGCGGGCATTTTCCATGGTCACCACTGCAATCGCCTGCATGGCTTCCCGGGTAAAAAATGCCTGATGGCTGGTCATCACTACCTGCGGGAACATCATCAGCCGGGCTGTGACATCTTCCGCAATCGCCTGATCGCTCCTGTCTGTATAGACATTATCATCCTCGCCCTCATAGACGTCCAGCGCCACCGCATGGAACTTGCCCTGCTTCAGCGCGGCAATCAGCGCCTCCGTATCTACAAGTCCGCCGCGTGCGGTGTTGACCAGCATGGCCGAATTCTTCATCAGGGCGATACTCGTCTCGTTGATAATATGGTGGGTAGAAGGAAACAGCGGCGCGTGAAGAGAAATCAGATCCGCTCTGCGGAACAGCTCTTCCTTCTCCACATAGGTCAGCAGGCCCTCTTCTTCCAGAGCCTTATTCGGATATGCGTCCCATCCAAGCACAGTCATTCCGTATCCCTTGCAAATCTTTGCCATGCAGATACCGATCTTTCCGGTTCCTACAATGCCTGCCACCTTATTGTGCAGATCCATTCCCAGCAGGCCGCTGAGGGCAAAGTTGTTGTCTCTCACTTTATTGTAGGCCTTGTGCAGACGGCGGTTAGCCTCCTGAAGAATCGCCATGGCATGCTCCGCTACCGCATAGGGAGAATAAGCGGGTACGCGCAGCACAGTGATTCCGTATTCCTTCGCTGCTTCCAAATCTACGTTATTGAAGCCGGCGCAGCGGAGCAGAATCAGGCGGACGCCATTGTCATGCAGCTGCTCTACCACCGGCCTGGATACGTTGTCATTTACAAACACGCATACAGCATCGTACCCTTTGGACATTCCGGCTGTCTCCGGCCCCAGGTTGGAGCTGAAATATTTAATCTCACAATTGTAGGTTCCTTCTCCTTTATCTCTGGAAAGCTCGCTGAAAAAAATTCTGTCATAATCCTTTGTGCCGAAGAACGCGATCTTTAAGATCTGGCCCGCTCTCTTTTCATTAAAGCTGTGATCGAGAACCTGCTGTACCGCCACATAAGCCTGCTCCTCATCCGCTCCCTCAATCCGGATCTCCAGCGTGTCGCCCTTCTTTGCATGCAGCGCCATCAGCTCCAGAACGTTCTGGGCCGAAGCAGTCTCCTCCTCCACGCTCACCGTGATCTGGCTCTTGAAATTCATGCAGCACTGTGCCAGCAGCGCGCAGGGCCGGGCGTGAACGCCATTCGGATTCGATACGACATACTTGATTTCTTTCATTGCAGTTACCTCCTCTAACCTTTTATCATAGTTTTACCACACAATACTTATGGTATAAGGTAAATTCCAAATACATCCTTATTTTACTATGTCAGAGGAAAAGGCACAAGACAGGAAACCGATAATTCCCCGCAATATCGCTGTATATCACAAGCTGCTGAGCCGCCTCTCCGGCTTCCCCGTCCTCTCGGAAGCCGCCGCATGATTTCTCCCCGAAAGTAAAATACGCAGAGCGGGAACCGCAAACAGCAGAGCCTTACATACGTTGTCTGCAATCATGCAATACCAGACTGCGCGAAGTCCCAGATCCCAAACCCGCACACACAGGAAGGTAAACAGGATCCGCACTCCCCACATGCCTGCAGTCTCTACAAAGAAAGCGTAGCGGGTCCGCCCCAGTCCGTAAAAAATTCCTTCCAGCACTACCATAAAGCCAAAGAAGGGCTCGGACAGGGCTACAAGACGCAGCATTTCTGCCCCGAGGCTCACCACTTCCTCCGCAGGAGAAAAAATACGCATCAAAAAACGCGCGCTCAAATACAGCAGCACGCCGCTTACGCACATCATCCCTATCGTAAGAAAAATACCGATTAGCCCAGTCCTTTTCAGCTTCTCCATATTGCCCTCTCCGCGGGCGCTGCTGATAAGCGTAGACGCCGCAGAGCGCAGGCCATAGCCGGGCACGTAGAAAATCGTTTCTGCAGTCACTGCAATGGAATGAGCCGCAAAGACGGTTGTTCCCATTCCGGATACGAGCCCTGCAAATACTACATATCCCAGACAGGAGACTATGCTCACTCCCAGCACCGGAAGCCCTGTCACAGCACATTCCCTCAGCAATCCCTTTTCCAGCGAAAACTCCTTCCATTTCCAGGTCAGAAGCCTGTTTTTCCGGCAGGCTCTGTACATCAGCACACCGGACAATACATAGGAGACCGCAGAAGAAGCCGCCGCCCCGGCCACTCCCAGATCTGCCGTGTAAATCAGCAGATAATTCAGCACAATATTCACTGCATTTGCCACCAGGCTGATCAGCATGGGTGTCTTTGTATTCTGGACAGCACGAAGCGCCGCGCCAAGCACAGAGCTGGCGCAGCGGAAAATCAAGGGCAGACTTATAATAAAAAAGTAGCAGGAGGCATCCTCCCGAATGGTGTGCTACCCGTCAAGAGGACAATGAAAAACAATAAATTTTTCTCCGTCAGCCGATACACGGCTGGCGGTATTTTTATGCTGCCTGTAATGTAAATTCATGAAATG